>NZ_JBXVOQ010000002.1:0-634341 GCF_057197605.1 Microbacterium sp. Z11_20
GGGGGGGGGGGGGGGAAGGGGTTACTTCTTCTGCAGGGCGTTGGCGAGGTCGTTATCGGTCTGCTGGAGCAGCTCGGCCGCCTTCGTCAGGTAGGTGCTCATCCCGTCCAGGCCGGAGATGGTCTTCTTCGCACCGTCGGTGAATTCGGAATAGCCCCGATCGAAGGCCACCGATGACTTGTCGGTGACGTACCCTCCGGAGACCAGGCTGTCGACGAGGCTCTTGAGCTGGGCGAGGCGCGCGTTGATCTCCTCTTCACCGGCCTTGAGACGGGTGGATGCATCCCTCATCTCGTCGTACGTGACGTTCAGGTTGGCCATGGTGTGCCTTCTTTCTTCAGGGCCGGACTGGGGCCGGCCGTCGGGGGGATCAGGAGCGGGCCGGCTCGGGAGCGCTGCGCGTTGCTGCGTAGCGCACGTCGGGGAGCAAGCCGCTGGTGAGCAGGCCGTCGCGCACGGTGAAGCGCCATAGCGCTGCGCTGAAGCCGCCTTTGACGAGCACCACCCAGGAGAAGTCGGGAGAGCCGAAGAGGCTCCGCAAGACCTCCGCCTGCGCGCGGGATGGGGTGCTCTCCAGCACAACGATGCCGCTGCCCTCCTGTTCGAGTCGGGCGAGCAAGGAATCCACGCTCCGCTCTGCGTTCTCCTCGCGTCCGCCGGCCCTGACGACCCGCTGATTGGGGTCGGACCAGGGGCTCGTGGTGAGCTCGGCGACCCACGCGTCGATCACCTCGTCGACCTCTGCGGCGGGCCCGTCGATGCTGACCGGCCCGCCGGCGCGCGAGAAGTCCAGGAGCACGCCTCCGGACGCGGTCATGCCCAGGGAGACCAGGCGCGAGAAGGATGAATCGGTGCCCGGTGGGACGGGCTGCGACTGGAGGTGCGCGAGCGACGTGGTCCACGTTCGCCCGTCGGCCGAGGCGGTCCACCCGATGGGTGCGGTGGCGGCGGGCGCCGTCAGGAGGAGGTGGACGGCTCCGTCGTCCACGGTCACCATGTACAGCCCCGGGAAGCGCACGCCCTCGCGCGCGCAGGCGGCCACGAGGATCTTCAAGGCACTGTCCACGATCCACGAAGACGAACGGTCTGCCCGAAGTGTGACGCCCCGTGCGGCGGACGTCCGGCGACGGCGCATCCGCAGCACGAGGAAGGCGGCGGCGGCGAGCGCCACGAGCGCGGCCGCGATGAGGCCCCCGATGAGGGCGACAGTGGCGGGAGCAACGGCTGCGTCGGATGCTGCCGCTCCGGGCCGCTCGGCCGGGATCGATTCGCCCGCATCCGTACCGCCGCCGGGATTCGTCCCCTCGGACGTCGCTGGGGGGAGTGGGCTGTCCGGCTGGAAATCCGAGATCGGAGGTCCCATCTGAAGTCCGTCGCCACGTGCGTCGGGCGGCATCTGCAGGATCCATCCGGGGTTCAGCACGGCCGGGTCGGTCATCGCCAGGCCGTCCGGCTGGACGCGGCCCTCGTTCAGGGCGAAGATCTCCCGGAACCGCTCTCCGTCGCCCAGGAAACGCTGAGCGATGGCGAAGAGGAACTCCGGCTCGCCGTTGACGGCGGGTTGGACCACGTAGAACGGCACGTCCTCGGCCGACGCCGATGCCGCGGCCGGCCCGATGGGGGTGAGCGCGAAGGCCGGCACCGGCATGGTTGTCAACGAGAGGGCCACGACGGCGCCGGCGACAGCGATGGCCGTGCGCACCCGCTTTCGCGGAGCGCGGGCGCGGGCAAGGGGAGGAAGATCAGCCGGGGGAAGCACTCATCCATTCACCCCCGCAGCGGCGAACCGATCATCCGTGCAACTACGTAAGCCCTACGGATGGATCCAGGGGGGAGACAGGGCCCCCTCTCCGGGGAGCCACTGCCCCGCGGGGGCCGTACTTTCGTACCATGACCGACCCGAACAACCCGCTGGGCGCGGTTCTGCGTGCCCGGCGCGAGGAGAACCCATGACGACCATCGGAATTCTCGGCGCCGGCCAGGCGGGAAGCACGCTCGCCCGCGTCGCCATCAGGGCGGGCTATGACGTCGTCATCGCCAACTCGCGCGGACCCCAGACCCTCAGAGGTCTCGTCGCCGAGCTCGGCCCCCAGGCGCGTGCCGCCACCGCGGCAGAAGCCGCCGCCGCTGGGGACTTCGCGTTCCTGGCCTTCCCGTACACGCCAAATGACATCCTTCCGGTCGAGGAACTCGCGGGGAAGGTTGTCATCGACAACAACAACTACATGGTCTGGCGCGACGGCAACTACCCGGAGGTGGACTCGGGCCTCAAGACGATCCATGAGTTGCGTCAGGAGCAGCTGCCTCGATCGATGGTCGTCAAGGCGTTCAGTCACATCCAGTTCCACGAGCGTTTCCAGATCCGCGTACCCAGCGACGCGCTGCCGGCCATCGTGCGGCTGGCCCGGCCTGCCGGCGCCCCGGACCGGAAGGCGCTGGTCGTCTCGAGCGATTACCCGGAAGCCGTCGAGCTCCTGACGCGCTTCTACGACGACCTCGGTTTCGATGCCGTCGACGACAGCCCGCTGAGCGAGTCCTGGCGCAGTTCCCCCGGCACACCGATGTGGCGCCACATCGTGGATGGGCAGAACCGCGAGGACCTCGTCCGAAACCTGCAGCGCGCACAACGCATCGTCCGTTGAGAGGAACAGAAGTGAGTTCACTCACCGCCGCATCGCGCGGCAATCCCCGAGTAAAAGTGGATGTCTGGGCCGACGTGATGTGCCCGTGGTGCTACATCGGCAAGCGTCGTCTCGAGGAGGCGGTTCGCTCGTTCGAGGCCGCCGGCTTCGGCGAGGGCCGGGCGGTCGAGGTCGAGTTCCACAGCTTCGAGCTCCAGCCGGACCTCCCGATCGGGCCGACGCAGTCGGTCTTCGACTTCAACGTCGAGAGCAAGGGGATGAGCGAGAGCGAGGCCACCGCGCTTCTGGCGCGCGTCACGGTGCGCGGCCGGAGCATCGGGCTCGACATCAACTTCGACACCGCCCTGCTCACCAACACGTCTCTGGCCCACCAGTTGATCCACTACGCCAAGGCGCGCGGGAAGCAGCCCGAGGCGGAGGAGGCGCTGTTCGTCGCCTACTTCTCGCAGGGTCGCAACGTCTCCGACGTCGAGACGCTCGGGCAGATCGCCGACGAGCTCGGCCTGGATCGCGCGGACGCCGTCCGGTCCATCGAAGCGGGGGAGTATGTGGACGCTGTCCACGCCGACGAAGCGGCTGCCGGAGCCTACGGGATCACGAGCGTCCCCTTCTTCGTGATCGACGGCAGGTACGGGGTGGCCGGCGTGCAGCCCACCCAGCTCATGGCGGATGCGCTGCAACAGGCATGGTCGGAGAGACAAGTCTCCCCGTCCGTCTGACCACGTCGCGCGGTGAGTCGACGCGAAAACGCCCGGAAGAGATTCTCTCCCGGGCGTTTCCGTCAGGTTCACGCGTGTCCGCTGACTACCAGGGCAAGATGCCGTGGTCGTCCTGCAAGGTCCCTGTGGGGCCGTCGGGAGCGAGGGTCGCCAGTCGGACGACAACGCGCGCGCTTTCGGCAGCCGGTCTCCCGTCGACCTGCAGGGCGGCCGTCATCTCCGTGGCGGTCGTGCCGGGTTCCACGGCGTTGAACTTGATCTCGGGATAGGCCTTCGCGTACTGCACCGTCAGCATCGTGATGGCCGATTTGGATGCGGAGTACAACGGCAGTGCGACGGCGTACTCCGGTCGCTCCGGGTTGGTGACGGCCCAGAACGACCCCGCGCTGCTGGACACGGTGACGACGGTGGGGTGGGCGGACGCACGGAGGAGAGGCAGAGCCGCCTCCGTCACGCGCACCCAGCCCACCGCGTTGGTGTCGAAGACCCGGAGGGCCGTGGCGGCATCGATAACCCCGTCGCCGTGGATCCCCGCGTTGTTCACCAAGACGTCCAGGCGCGGTTCGGCCGCCGAGATCGTAACGATGGCGGCGTTCACCGATGCGTCGTCGGTGACATCGAGCGGGACGAACCGCGCACCGATGTCGGCCGCTGCCCTTTCCCCCGCCGCGATGTCGCGATCTCCGATGTAAACGGTGTGGCCCACACCCAGAAGCTGCTTGGCGGTTTCGAGGCCGATGCCGCGAGCTCCGCCGGTGATGAGTGTGACGGTCATGGTCGTCGATGCCGGTTCCGGCTGTCAGGCCGCGAGCTGCCGCTTCATGGTGCCGGCGTCGTGGAGCGCCGTCATGTGGATGAAGCGGCCGTCACGCACCTCGTAGATGGCGTACTCCGTGATGGAGAACGACTTGCCCGAGGCCGGGACGCCGAGCCACTCCGTTACGGGAGTGCCCGTGTTGGTGAGGCGCGCGGCGAGACGGTCACCGTCGAACAGCAGTTCGTGCAGTTCCCAATGGAGGTCGGGAACCGCCTCCACGTCGGCCTTCTGCACGGTGAGGAGCACATCACGGGTCGCCGGTACGCCGTTCAGCGTCGTGGTGTCGTTGATGAACTCATCCATGCCGTCGAACTTGTGGGCGTTGAGGTCCGCGATATAGCGCTCGTACCAGCGACGCATGGTCTCGATGTCAGACATGTTGCTTCCTTCTTCTTCTGTTTTCCGTGCCCGGGTGGGGCAGAAGACAAGCTACGAGCGCCTCCCGGGCTCAACCAGCTCCCCGTGTATCCGGGGGTTCAGCAGGGCCCCTCTCCCGCGGAATCGAACCCGTCCGGGTGCGGTTCGAGCGGTGGATGGCAGCAACCCGCGCCACCCTATTCACACTCAGGAGAAGAAGTTGACCACCGCAAACTTGTCGACCGAGCGGTCGACCCCGCACAAGCCAGCGTGGGGCGGCGTCGTCGCACTCGGCGTCGCGATCTTCTCGTTCGTCATGGCGGAGTTCCTGCCGGCGAGCGTGCTGCCCCGCATCAGCGACGACCTCGGAATCACCACGGGCACCGCCGGGCAGATGGTCACGGTGACGGCCCTCGCCGCAGCGTTGACGGCTCTGTTGCTCCCGGCGATCCTGCCGCGCGCCGATCGCCGCCGCGTGATGATCGTGCTGACGGCTCTCGCAATCGTCTCCGACCTTCTGGTGGCCATCGCGCCCAACTTTGAACTCGTGATGCTGTCGAGGATTCTCCTCGGCGTGGCGTTCGGTGGATTCTGGGCACTGGCCACGGCCGTGGCCGCTCACCTCGTGAGTGCCGACCACCTGGGCCGCGCGCTGACGATCATCAACACCGGTGTCGCGCTCGCCACCGTCATCGCGGTTCCGCTCGGGGCGTGGCTAGGCGAGTTCTGGGGATGGCGCGGCTCGTTCATGCTCGCCGCGGTCGTGTCGGCTGTCGCTCTCATCGCCCAGTTGGTGAGCCTTCCGCACGTGACGCCTGCTCAGAGCCACGGTCTTCGTGCTCTCGGTCGGGTGCTGCGTTCGGGCACGATGCTCGCCGGGCTCCTCGCGATGCTCCTGATCTTCGGCGGCCACTTCAGTGGGTTCACCTACATCCGCCCCGCCGCCGAGTTCATCTCCGGAATCGACGCCGGCGGTCTCGCCCTGCTCCTGGGCATCTTCGGTGTCGCCAACCTGGTCGGTGCGGCACTGGCCGGACCGCTGGCGGATCGCGCTCTGCGTGTCGCGGTGCTCCTGTTCCCGGCCCTGATCGGTCTCGGACTCCTCGTGGCCCTGGTGCTGGGTGGATCGACGCTCGGGCTGTTCATCGGTGCGGTGCTGTGGGGGATCGGGTTCGGGGGCACGCCGACCGCGATGCTCACCTGGGGTGCGCGCGCGGAACCGACGCGCCTCGAGCAGGTGGGTGGCCTCATCGTCACGACCTCCAACGTCTCAGTGGCGGTCGGCGGTGTGGTCGGCGGCCTCCTCGTAGACAACGTGGCCGCCAGCGGGCCCTTCGTCGTGGGTGCGATCGCCGTCCTCGTGGGTGCCGTGCTGATCACCAGCCTGCGCATCGGCAAGAGCTGATCTCCCGCAGCCCGAGGAGGTGAGCACCCGGAAGCGGTTGCCCACCTCCTCGGGGTCTGCCCCCGGCTCAGTGACGGCTGGAGTAGGTCCGAGCCGCAGAAGGTTATTGCTCCTCATGGGAAACACGCAGCCATTCGCCCGGGTCCGCTGTTACTGCGATGCCGAGAAGCTCATGATGCTCGCCGCAGCCGCGCCCGGCGTCGACAGGTCGGCCCTGGCCCGAGACCAGCACGACGTGGCCCTGGCTCAGCGCTGACCAGGACGGGCGCTTGCGCTCAGCGCTCCGCCGTGACAGCGGGGTGGACGGGGCGAGAAGCTTCCACCTCGGTGCCGGCGTCGGCGGGATGCCGCTCCGTCTCATGCACGGTGATCTCGGTGAAGGAGCGCAGCGGCAGAGTCGCCAAGATCGCATCCAGTTCCGCCGTGTTCCTCGCGCGCCACAACCCCCAGGTGACCCAGCGACTCGGTACGCCCCACACGCGCAGCAGGGAGCCCTGCCCCGCCAGCGCGGCGAGGGACTCGCGAACTCGCCGCCGGAGATGGTGCACCTCGGATGGCGAGACCCACTCGGGGATCTGCACCTCCATGCGCACGAGAAATTCATTCATCGTGGTCAGCCTCTGCCCCAGCGGAGACGGTCTTCTCCGCGCCCGTCTTCGGGGCTGTCGCATCACCCATGCGGCGTCCCCTCCCCGCCTCAGACCGTGCGGCTCTCGGCGCGCGCGGATGGGCGCTGCAGGAGTTCGATGGTGATGCCATCGGGGCCCCTCAGGTAGCACGCCCAGCCGCCGGCATTTATCCCCGCGGTGATCGCGACAGGCTCCGAAAGGGGGATCGCGCCCCGCGCCGTGACGCGGGCGAAGACCGGACGGATGTCGGGCACGAGAAAAGCCAGATGCATCGCGCCGGGCTGGGGGTTCC
Source organism: Microbacterium sp. Z11_20 (assembly GCF_057197605.1). Lineage (NCBI taxonomy): Bacteria > Bacillati > Actinomycetota > Actinomycetes > Micrococcales > Microbacteriaceae > Microbacterium > Microbacterium sp. Z11_20. The sequence continues at coordinate 6,862 of NZ_JBXVOQ010000002.1, forward strand.
GCAGGGCGAGCGGCGCGAGTTCGGGCTCGTCATAGGAGATGAGTTCGACGACGTGGCCGCTCCTGGGCCGCGGGCCATCCGTGAAACGCAACTGAGCGATCCGGAATCGAGCCTCGGGCTCGCCGACGAGAAGACGCGAGTAGGCGTTGTCCTGCACCTGCACGTGGACGAGTTCCATCCCGAAGCAGGAGGTGAAGAAGTCGATCGCCGCGTCCAGGTCGCTCACTGTCAAGCCGACATGGAAGACGGACACACCGCTCACGGTCTCGTGAGGAGAGTCGCTCGAGAGGTCGTCGAGGCCGCCGCCAACCGCGCCGTCGCGATCAGAAATGTTATGCATGCCACAATCACTTTCACGTCAGGTGCGAAGAATGCACGCCCGGATATCATGGAGCTTATAGGTGTACTAACCGCTTGGAGTATATGAACCCCGCTTTGACGACTCATAGGGGATTCGTATACTATGAAGTCATGAGTGGGACCCGCTCGTAACAACGGCGTACGAGATCGAGGGAGAGATGGATCAGACTCGAGGTACTACAGCGGCACCGACCGACACGTTGCCGACTGTCCGCACCGACGCGCCCTTCGGCCGTGACCGACAGCAGACGACGCTGCGCCGGCTCTTGTCGTTCGACGAGCTCGGTCCGCTGCTCGCCCTGCTGGCGCTGGTCCTGATCATCGGTGCGTTTCAGCCCCGCTTCCTCGATGAGGACGTCCTGCTGGCCACGCTCCGCACCGCGTGCCTCGTCGCAATCACCGCCTACGGGATGGTGTTCCTGCTGGCGATGACCGAGATCGACCTGTCCGTCGGCGGCACCTACGCCGTGGCGATCATCCTCGCGGCGGAGTGGATGACGTCGATCGACCCGTGGATCGCGGCGGGACTGGCCATTGTGGTCGCGATCGGTCTGGGCGCGATCAACGGCCTCCTCGCGAACATCTTCCGCGTGCCGGTGATCATCATCACGCTGGGCACGTTCACGGCGTATCGCGGTCTGGTCCAGGTGATCACCGGGGGAAGCCCCGCCACGGGGTTGCCGCTGGATTCGAGCTTTTTCAGCGTGCTCGGCGAGAACGTGCTGGGGCTGCCCGCCGCGGCGTGGGCGGCGCTCCTCCTCGGCGTCATCCTCACCTTCATCTTCAAGAAGACGCGCTTCGGCGCCATGGTTCGCGCCAGCGGCTCGAACTACCAGGCGGCGGAGTTCTCCGGGATCCCCACGCGGCGCATCCGGCTGTACGCGCTCATGCTCACCGGCGGTCTCGCCGGAGTCGCCGGCATCCTGAGCCTGGCGTACTACCAGGGCGCCGACCCGTCGGTCGGGGTGGGCTTCGAGATGCAGGTGATCGCGGCGGCCATCATCGGTGGAACGGCGATCAGCGGAGGCACAGGCACCGTGCCCGGAGCCCTCATCGGAGCACTGATCGTCGCGGTGATCAACAGCGGCATGGTCTTCTTCCGCGTCGACCCGAACTGGACGAGCTTCGTCACGGGCGCCGTGGTGGTCATCGCCGTCTGCTCGGATGCGGTGCTCCGGCGTCGCCGCGACGCACGGCGCCGCTGATCGGCGACACGCCTTCCCCCAGATCACGCACGAACGAGTCAAAGGAGAACTCAGACGCATGAATAGGAACAACTTCGGTAGGACGACGCGCACTCTCGCCGGCCTTGCCGCTCTGACGCTCACCGCCGGCCTCGCCGGCTGCGCCAGCGACAACGGGTCGGAGGCCGGCTCGGGCGGAGGCGACGGGGAAGTCGTCGTCGCTATGACGGTGCTGCACACGGCCGCGAAGTACTACCAGGAGGAGATGCAAGGGGCGAAGGACTTCGGTGCGGAGGATGGCAACGTCGACCTGACCGTCACCGGACCGCCCGCCTACGACGCTGAGATCGCCCAGAAGCAGATCCGCGACCTTCTCGCGACTCAGCCGGATGCGGTCGGCTTCACCCCGCAGCCCCCCGACCTGTGGGTGCGCACGATGAAGGATGCCGCCGAGCAGCTGGACGGCAAGGTCATCGCGTTCAGTGAGCGCCCCACCTCCGCGGAGGAGGACGCCGCCGCCGCCGCTGTCAAGACGACGGTCGGCTACAACGACCGCGGCCAGTCGAAGGCGCTCATGGAGGCGACCATCAAGGAGGCGGGCCTTCCGGAATCCAGCACCGGCACCGTGCTTCTCGGCCCGTGCACGGCCGACACGACCGGAACCGTCGCCCTGCGGCTGGCGGGTTTCGTCGACGCCGTCGAGGAACTGCTGCCCAACGCCAACGTCGTGACGGTGGTCACCGCCCCCTCGGTCAAGGAGAACCAGGACCGGTGGTCGTCTGCGCTGACGGCCGAACCCGACGCCATCCTTGCCGCCGGCACCTGCGAGCCCGATGGCCAGAGCCTGTACCGCCTGAAGAAAGAGCGCGGATACGACTTCGCTCTGGGCGCCATGGAACTCACCGCCGAGGGTGTGGCGGGTCTGGAGGACGGCCTGGTCACCGCCGTCCAGTCCGCCAACACGTGGCTGATGGGCTACACCACCGCGCGCATGCTCACCATGGCCGCCCGCGGCGAGGAGCTTCCGGAAGGATTCGTCTCGACCGGTGGCTCGCTGTTCACGCCGGCCAATGTGGATGAGGTCGACATGCGCGAGAACGACCCGGCGACGTTCTACCAGCCGCTCGTGGACGAGCTGTTCGCCGACGGAATGCCCAAGGCTGCTCCGATCACGGACGCCTGGAAGTAATCGGAATCATCGAAGCGACGTCAGCGAGGACCTCATGTACACGGTCAGAGATCTACACAAGACCTACGGTGGAGTGAAGGCCCTCGCTGGCGTCGATTTCGATATCGCCCCCGGCGAGGTGCACGCCCTGCTCGGTGCCAACGGAGCGGGAAAGTCCACCCTCATCAAAGTCCTCGTGGGAGCGGCCTACCCCGACGAGGGCACGCTCGAACTGGACGGCGAGCCGGTGAGCTTCTCGAACACCCGGGATGCTGCTCGCCGCGGCGTGGCGATCGTGTCGCAGGAGCTGACGCTCTTCCCGCACCTCGACGTGCTGCAGAACCTCTTCCTCGGCCGCGAACCGCTCGCCGGTGGCATCTCCATCGACCGCGGGGCCATGCGCCGCCTGGCCGCCCCGGTGCTCGAGGCGATCGGGCTGGACCTGGACGTGAGTCGCCCGCTCGGGACTCTCCGCCTCGGGGAGCAGCAGCTCGTCGAGATTGCGCGTGCGCTGTTGGAAGACCCGAAGATTCTCATCCTCGACGAACCCACCTCCGCCCTGCAGGCCGCCGACACGGAGCGGCTTCTCGGCGTCGTCCGCAATCTGCGGGACCGGGGCGTCGCCGTCGTGTACGTCTCGCACTTCCTCGAGGATGTCTTCGCCGTCGCCGACCGCATCACCATCCTGCGGTCGGGAGAAGTCGTCGTGCCGCGCCGGCCGCGGGAGGAGATGACGATCTCACAAGCCGTGCAGGCGATGCTCGGCGAGACGGCCGTCCAGGAGAGGCAGTCTCAAAGCTCCGCCGCTTTCAGCGGCGCGTCGGCGTCGGCGGGACCCCTCATCCTCGAGGGCATCGCCGTTACGGGCATGCTCGAGCCGATCGATCTCGTCGCCAGCCCCGGTGAGGTGGTCGGTCTGGCGGGTCTGGAAGGATCCGGTGCGCGGAGCGTGCTCGATGTCGTCTTCGCACTGCAACGCCCCAGCCAGGGCCGCATCACCCTTCCGGGCGGTGGTCCCTGGCCGCGGACGATGAACCGCGCCGTGAAGGCCGGGATCGCCTACATCCCGGCCGATCGAAAGCGTCTCGGCCTCATGCTCGACGTGTCGATCGCCGAGAACATCAGCACGGTGCGCGGCGGTCCGCTCAAGCGCATGGGGATCGTCCTCGGGCGCGGGGCGATGCGACGCAGGGCCGAGCATTGGCGTCAGACCCTCCGGATCGCGATGGCCACGCCTGAGCAGGCGGCGGGCTCGCTGTCGGGCGGCAACCAGCAGAAGATCGTCTTCGCCAAGTGGCTGGAGGCCGATCCGTCCGTCATCCTGCTCGACGACCCATCGCGCGGCGTGGACGTAGGGGCCAAGGAAGAGATGCACGCGGTCATCGCGCAGATGGCCGCCAGTGACAAGGTGGTCCTCTACACCTCGAGCGACCTCGAAGAGATGGCCGCGGTCTGCGATCGCGTGCTCGTCTTCCTCGGCGGCCGCGTGGTCGGTGAGATCGCCGGTGACCGCCTGTCCGAAAGCGTCCTCATGGAGGCCATCAACGGCGGAGACGTCGGCCAGCCCGGCGCGCTCCAGCCCGTCCCCGCGCTACCCGAGAGCCTGTGACCGCCATGACGGTCGGCTCTGTCCTGCCCGCATCAACCGTGAAACGGAGCACCGCCGTGACTTCCTCCATCGACGTCGACAGAGCTCAGGTCGGGGCCATCCTCGGTCGGCCCGTCCACCACATCGGATACGCGGTGGCGAGCATCGAGGAGACGGTGGAGTTCCTCACGGCCACCGCAGGGGCCGGTCCGTTCTTCCTGATGCCCAACATCCGCATCGCCCTGCTCCGCAACGCGCGCGGGCCGATCATCTGGGACCACTCGGCGGCTTTCGGCCAGTGGGGTGGGGTCTCCGTCGAGCTGCAGGAGGTGCATCGACTCGAGCCGGCCGACGCGCTCGGTGCTGCGTACCAGCGAACCACCGGCATCAATCACGTCGCCTACGTCACGGATGACCTCGCCGCAGAGCGGGCCCGTCTCGAAGACATGGGGCTGGAGTTGCTGTTCGAAGCGTCCAACGGACCGCACGACTCCCTGCTGTTCGATGCGCCCCTCCTCGGGCACACGATCGAGGTGCACCGTCCCTTCCCCATGTTCAACGAGTTCTGGTCGTCACTGGCCGTCGCCGCCGACGGTTGGGACGGACGGGATCCGTTGCGTCCGGCGCCGCGCGAGCTGCAGGAGACGCTCGGGAACACGAATCTGTGACCGTGATGGCACCCGAGCACACGGACACGACGCGGTACTTCCAGCTGGCCGACACCGACGGGCGATGGGCATTCACCGACCTGGCGGGTGAACCGTTCTTCAGCCTGGCGGTCAACCATGCGGATGAGTCGAACCTCAAGTACCTCAGCAATTTCGACATCTGGCGGGAGCGGTATGGGTCGCGCGCGTCGTGGATCACGCGAGGCGTCGTTTCCGACCTGACGAGCTGGGGGTTCAACACGATCGGGTGGACGACGGAATGCGTCGCGTTGGGAGAGGTGAAGGTCAACGATTACGACGCACCATATGACGCCCGGCACTCACCGCAGTGGGCACGGGCCGACTTCGCCACCGCGGGCATGCCGTACTGCATCGCCCTGCCGGTCGCCGCGTTCGAGGAGTGGAACCTCCACCCGGCCTTCCCGGACGTCTTCTCGCAGGAGTGGCAGCAATGGTGCGACTACATCGGCAGATCGCTCGTGGCCGACCACGCCGATGACCCGCTGCTGGTGGGCTACTTCTTCGTCGACATCCCATCGTGGCGCACGCATGCCACCGGCGCGTACTTCCCCGGGCAGCAGCCGGGCGATGAGGTCGCACTGGCCGCGGTCGCGAAGCGGTATTACCAGAGCATCCACGACGCCATCCGTGCGTACGACCCGCACCATCTGATTCTCGGAGACCGGTACAACGGCAACGTGGGTATCCCCGATGTCGTGCTGGATGCCATGGCGCCCTACGTGGACGTCCTGTCGGTGCAGTACTTCCCGGATGCCGACCGCGCAGGGCGTAGGCGGATGCGAGACGACCTGGCCCGATGGCATGAACGCAGCGGGAAGCCCGTGCTCATCGCCGACATCGGCAACTGGTGCGCCACGGCGCACAATCCTCAGCGCGCGAGCGGACTCGCCGACCAGCGCGCCCGGGCCGATGACTACATCGCCGCATTCGAGGCCGTGGTCGACGAGCCCTGGCTCGTCGGATGGCACTGGTGCTCTTATTCGGAGAACTACAGCCGGGGGTGGGGGCTCAAAAGCCCCGAGGACGAGCCGTACGACGACCTGGTGGCACCGATCGCCGCCTTCAACGCCACGGTCGCCGGCCGTGTTTTCGGCCACAGCCCGCAACGCCGACCCCCGCGTAACCCGGTTCGAAACTGACGCTCTCGTAGCTCCCCATTGAGCCGGCGGGCGCCGTGGCCCCCGGAAAGGACATCATGGTCGCCGACGACCTTCGGAACTTCTATCACCGCTACATCACAGTCCTCAATGCGCACGAGGCGCATCGCATGGACGAATTCGTGCACGAGCGCATCACCCTTCACGGTGAGCCGAGCACGCGACAGGCAGTCGTGGAGCAGCTCAACAGCATCCTCGACGCCGTTCCCGACATGCACTGGGTCACGCAGGAGATCGCCGTGGACGGTGAACGCCTCGCCGCGCGCCTGATCAATACCGGCACCCCGTCCAAGACCTGGCTCGGGGCGGAGCCCACAGGCAGGTCGTTCGAGATCGTGGAGTTCGCCGTGTACACGATCCGAGACGGGAGATTCCTCCACCTTTCGTCGATGCACGATGCGGAGACGCTGCTCACCCAACTGGCCCCCTGACGTACTTCTCCTCCCTCGGATCGCTGCCGCCTGGTCCGGCGGCGCACCAACCAATAAGCAACCAAGCAACCAAGCAACCAAGCAAAGGAATCTCATGACCGATGAACTGAACGGAAAGGTCGCCCTCGTGACCGGAGGCGCCCGCGGGTTGGGAGCGGCCACGGCCGTCGCGCTCGCCGAGCGCGGAGCCGACGTGGCCATCAGCTACGTGGCGTCGGCCGAGAAAGCCGGCGATGTCGTGCGGCTCGTCGAAGCGCTCGGCCGCCGAGCGATCGCCATCCAGAGTGACCAGGCCGACCTGACCGCCGCGGGGCCGCTGGTGGACGCGGTGATCTCCCACTTCGGGCGGCTCGACATCCTCATCAACAACGCCGCCATCACCGTCCAGGGGCAGAAGGTGGACGACCCGCAGCTGCGGGGGAAGGACCTGGACCACCTCTGGCACACCAATGTGCTCGGAGTCGTGGCCGTCACGCGCGCGGCCTCCCGCGTGATCGCCGACGGTGGCCGGATCGTCTTCATCGGTTCGGCCATCGCCAGCCGTGTGGCCTTCACGGGGGTCGCCGATTACGCCGGCAGTAAGGCCGCCATCGCCGGGTACGCCAAGGGCGTCGCGCGTGACCTCGGCCCGCGAAACATCACCGTGAACGTCGTGCAGCCGGGCGTCATGCCCACCGACATGGCCGCGGATGCCGCACACAACGTGCCATCGACGATGATGGATTACCACGCCATCCGGCGCATCGCCGAGCTGGACGAGGTCACCTCGACCGTGTGCTTCCTCGTCAGCCCCGGCATCGGCTATATCAGCGGCAGCGTCCTGGACATCGCCGGCGGCTTCCACATCTGAGGTCCGCTACGCGGGCAGCCCCTGCGGATGGATGAACAGCTTGGCGTCGCGTCCGGTCGCGGCGCGGTCCATGGCCGCGATCGCGTCCTCGAGGGCGAACCGCCCGGTGATCATCGGCGTCAAGTCCAGTCGTCCGGCGGCGTGCAGGGCGATCACCGCGGGGTAACCGCCGCCGAGGTGAGCCACGGCGCCGTGCATCGACGCGGAGCGGAACATCAGGGGATTGGTGTCCATCGGAAACGGCCCGTTGTTGACGCCGAGGACGACGATCTTGGCGCCGACGGCGATGGAGGCGAAGATCGCCGGCATGACGCGTGACCCGGCGCCGCTGGCATCCACGACCATGTCGACGCCGACCCCGCCCGTCTGATCCATCAGCCAGGACGCGGCGTCGCCGGAGGTGGGGTCGAACGTCGCCGAGGCTCCCAGCCGGGTGGCGATGTCGCGTTTGACCTTTTCCGGCTCGAGGGCGAGAACTTTCCCCGCGCCCAGCGCGCCCGCCAGTCCGACCGCCGCAAGCCCGATGGGTCCGCAGCCGAACACGGCGACGGTGTCTCCGGGGAGGAAGCCGCCAGCGCGCGCGACCATGCCGTTGTAAACGACCGCACCGGGCTCGGTCAGTGCGCCGACATCCAATGCGAATGCTTCCCCGTACCGCTCCGCGACGGCGGTCAACGGCCAGCAGTAGCGTTCCTCGGCGACGGACATGGTCGCTGTTCCCCCGTCGAGGGTGATGCCGCGGTCCTCGATGTTGTCGCAACTGCTGGGGATGCCGCGCAGGCACGGCCGGCAGCGTCCGCAGTTCACCTGTGCCTCGACGGCCACGAGGTCGCCCGGTGCGACGCGCGTGACGGCGCTGCCGACGGCGATGACCTCGCCAGAATATTCGTGCCCGATCGCAATGGGTACGCGCGACTGCGCCGGATGATTGAGATACCCGTCCGCGTCCGGGACGTACATGTGCACATCCGACCCGCAGATCCCGCACACCCGGTTGCGAATGAGGACGTCGTGCTCATCCCTGATGGCCGCATCGGGCCGTTCCCCCACCGCCATCCGCGGGTTGAACCACACCTGATTGCCGTGGCGCGCCCGGCGGGAGCTCTCCTCAGCGGCGGTGACCTCGTAGCCTGCCCTGGGCTTCCATTGGGCCGTCAGAATGAGTCCGCGCATCGCCGGTCCCTCCCTTTCGTTGTCGTTGTCGTACCCGTGCCCGCGTTATCGCGCTCAGGACCCCTGAAGTCCGCCGTGGATCCCGAGGTCTTCCCCGGTGACATAGGTGGCGGCGTCCGAGACCAGGAAGGCGACGACCTCGGCGACCTCGGCGGGGGAGCCCAGGCGCCCGAGCGGGATCCGGCTCTCCCACTCCTGCCGGACGGCATCGGGCGACTCGGCCCCCTGGGCCGTGCGGGCGACGCGGATACCCTGAAGCATGGGGGTCTCCACGAGCCCCGGCGAGACGCAGTTCACCCGGATTCCCGATTCCGCGAGCGCCACCGACGTCGACCTCACGAGTGAGACGATCGCCGCTTTCGAGGCTGCGTAGTGGGCGGCGAGAGGGCGTCCCGCGCGGCCCGCCGTGGACGAGAACAGCACGGCGCTTCCGCCGCCGGACCGAGCCATCTGCGCGGCCGCGGCCTGGAGGAGGAAGAACGCAGCGCGGATGTTGACGGCGAACACCCGATCGAAAGCGTCGGGGGTGATCCGGTCGAAACGTTGGGTGTCCATGATGCCGGCGGCGTTGACCAGACCGTCGAGGCGGCCGTGAACGGAGACAGCATCGTGAAGAGTGGGGGCGATGGCGTCGACATCGGTGAGATCCAAGGTCGCCCAGCTGCCGCCGCGCGGGGCCGCACCCGAGTGGCGATCGATGCCGATCACGGTGGCTCCGCGGGCGGTGAGAAGGTGCGCGCACGCTTCCCCCAGCCCGGACGCGGCGCCGGTAACGGCGATCACCTTGCCTTGCATCGCGTGCTCCTTCGCTCGTGATCACCGGCCAAAGTATGCCGTGACAGCCGAAGTATATCTTCTACAGCGGCGTGTGCACCCGTGGGTTCTCAAGGGAGCCTGCGCGCTCTACCAGGGCACGATCCCGTGGCGGTCGGTGAATGTTCCCGTCGGCCCGTCCGAACCGATGGTGGCCATGGCGACGATCGCGTCGGTGCCCTCTCTGACGGTCTGCGGGCCGCTGTGATCGTTGAGATCGGTGGCTGTGTAGCCCGGGTCGATGACATTGACCCGTACCCCGGGGAGCGCGCGCGCATATTGCGTCGTGAGCATGACAACCGCCGATTTGCTCGGCGCGTACGTCACATTGTTGCTCGCGTTCTCGTCGCGGGTGGGGTCGCTGGTCAGAACAATCGATCCCTGGCCACTCGCGACATTGACGATGACAGGCGCCGCGCTGTCGCGCAGGAGGGGAAGGAACGCGTTGGTGACGCGGACCATGCCCGCAACATTCGTGCGCATCACCTCCTCGACGTCATCGCCCGTCGTGTCCTCGACGGCGACCGATCGCCCGAAGATGCCGGCGTTGTTGACGAGGACATCGAGCCCGGTGCCTGCCTGGCGCACCGTCTGGACCGCTGCGTTCACACTCTCGTCGTCTGTGACGTCAAGGCGAACGAAGCGGGCGCCGATCGCATCGGCCGCCTCGCGGCCGCGCTCCGAATCGCGGGCGGTCACCCACACATCGTGTCCGAGGTCGATCAGGCGTCGGGCGGCTTCGCGGCCGAGTCCCCGGTTGGCTCCGGTGATGAGCATCGTCGTCATGGGCGACATCGTACGTGCACCCGGACTGGTGCCGTCGACAGAAGCCTCCCTGATATTCCTCGCCTGCGCTGGCATACTGGTCGTATGTTTGCTTGGACCGGTGCAGAGAGCGGGAGGTGACCGTGCCTATGGCTGTCGAATCCGATGATCGGGCGGTGGGTGTCACGGAGGCGCGGAATCAACTCCGGCAGGCGGTGCTGCGCACCGAGCTGCGGCCGGGCGCGGTGTACGCGCAGGACGAGGTGCGAAAACTCCTCGACGTGGGCCGGACGCCGTTCCGCGAAGCCCTGCGCATGGTTCAGGTCGAACAGCTCATCGAGATGCTTCCGAACGGGAGGCTCCGCATACCCGAGCTCTCGATGGACGATTTCACACAGGTGCAGGTCGCCCGAATCGCCCTCGAGTCAGCGGCCCTCCGGTTGTCGATCCCGAAGCTCAGGCCTGAGGATCTTGCGCATCTCGAGGGATACATGGCCCAGATGTCGCACTACTTGAGTTCGGATCACTTCGATCGGGTGGAGACTCCGCACCTGGAGTTCCATCACGGGCTCATCGTCGACGCTGGTTCGACGATCGTCTCGAAGATCGGCGAACTCAGCGACCGCGTGCGGCGCTATCGGTGGGCTCACGCGGTGGAGTTGCGCGACGACTGGGTGAATCGGACCGCGGAGCATCGGGCGATTCTGGATGCCGCGATCGCCGGGGACGTCGAAGCTGCCGTCGCGCAGCTCGTTCGGCACTACCTGAGGGCGGGGTTGTTGCTCGCTGACCTGACGCAGGCTTCCGACGGCGCAGCCGGCCGGGAGAAATTCGAGGCGGCCGTTATGGCCAGCCTTGCTCCGAGCGTCCGGTCGGATGTCCTGAAGCTCGGGTAGGCGGAGGGCCACCCTCTGTGACGCCCCGTGCCGTCTAGCCGGGGCGCCGTTCTCCCTGGCTGGGACCAGGTGGACATGCGTCTCGCTATTGTTCGCCAATTGAGCCAGTTGTATACTTTCGCGTGTATTGAACCCGATAAGGTGTTCAGGATATCCAGGCACATGAGAGGGCAATGGCGCATGAGAGGTCTTGTGGTATCGGCGGACTGGAAGCCCAAGGAGGGCTACCGGGTCACCGCTGCGGAGGAACGAACCGGTCGCGTGCGACTGGCGAACCAGGTTCTTCATAACCCGACCCTGGCGGTTGCCGAGCGCCCGGACGCCGTACTCGCGGGTGACCATGACGTCCTGATCCGCAATGTCGCCAGCGGCATCTGTGGAAGCGACCTTCATATGGTGATCTCTGACGGGGACGGGTACATGGACCTTCCGGCGCCCTTCCGCGTTCCTGTGGCCCTCGGACACGAGAACTCCGGCGTTGTGGTCGAGGTCGGAAGCCAAGTGACCCGCGTCAAGCCCGGCGATCTCGTCGCCGTGGAGGCCCAGGTGGAGTGCGGAACCTGCCGCGCGTGCCTGCGGGGCCTGAAGGCCGCCTGCGAAAACCTGTGGGACCGCGGCTTCACGCTCGACGGAGGCACGGCCACGATGTCCGTCGCGCACGAACGGCACTGCTGGCCGTTGACGGATGTGGCGGAGCGATTCGGCGAGCGCAAGGCGGCCGACATCGGCGCCCTCGTCGAACCGGCGAGCGTCGCATACAACGGGATGGTCAACCGCGCCGGGGGCTTCCGCCCCGGCGACACCGTCGCGGTCTTCGGCGCCGGTCCCATCGGTCTGGCCGCGGTCGCACTGGCGAACGCGCTGGGAGCGGGCCGCGTGCTCTCCATCGACCCTGTCCCTTCCAAGCGGGAGATCGCCTCCGCGCTCGGCGCCACGGAGACTTTCGATCCGACTACCGGGCGGACGGAGGAGTGGCTGCTCCAGGTGACCTGCGGTGCCGGTGTCGACATGGCGGTGGACGCGACGGGCGTAGGTCGACTCGTGATTCCGCAGATCGTTCCGATCATCGCGGTGGGCGGCAAGATCGTCTCCGTCGGGGCGAACATGGCACCGGTCGAAATGGACACGATCAAGCTGATGTTCCGGGCAGCATCCATGCACTTCACACTGGGGCACCTCGGGGGTGGGTTCCCCGCCGTCATCGCGCTGCACGCCGCGGGGAAGCTCGACCTGACCAGCATGGTCACGGCGCGCTTTCCCCTGGACGACGGACTCGGGGCGATGGAGCGAGCCCTCAAGGGGCAGGACGCCAAGATCCTCATCTATCCGCACGTCGAGGACTACGAAAGGGCAGTGTCCGCATGAGTGCTGGTACGCCGCTGGTCACCACGGAGGCCATCGATGAGTACATCGCGAAGTACTCGAACTGGGGCCGTTGGGGGGTCGACGACGAGCTCGGAGCGGTCAACCTCATCACCCCATCGATCGTGCGAGGCGCGGCCCATGCCGTGCGTGCAGGGCGTGTCGTCGGGCTGGGCTTGCCGTTCGACCAGAACGGACCGCAGACCGGGGTGCTGGGACGGACCAACTGCCTGCGATACTCCACGGCGACGGGCACCGATCATGCCGAAGGACTGCAACGCCTGGCGGGGGAGCCGCTGCCACATGGCTTCGGGTTCGCTGACGACGTCATCGTGATGCCGTTGCAGTCCGCGACACACTGGGATGTGCTCTCGCACATCTTCCATGACGGGCGCATGTACAACGGGCGCCCGTCTTCGACGGTCACTGCCGCGGGAGCCCAGTTCAGCGGGGCCGAACTCTGGCGCGAGACTCTGGTCGGCCGTGCGGTGCTCCTCGACCTGCCCGCCACACTCGGAGTCGAGTGGCTCGAGGATGGGCACGCCATCGACGCCGACCAGTTGGACGCGGCGGCGGAGTTCGGAAAGGTCGAGATACGGGAGGGCGACATCCTCCTGCTGCGGACGGGCAAGCTCAAGCGCGCCCGCGCCGAGGGGTGGGGTGCGTATGCCGGTGGCGACGCGCCGGGCCTCAGCTACTACACCGTGCCGTGGCTCGCCTCGCACGGGATCGCGGCGATCGCTAGCGACACCTGGGGCGTCGAAGTCCGGCCCAACGAACTCCCTGGGGCGTTCCAGCCCTTCCATATCCCTGCACTGGTCTACATGGGGCTCGCGCTCGGGGAGATGTTCGACTTCGAGGGGCTGTCCCAGGCCTGCGCGGAGGAGGGGCGATACGAGGTCTTCTTCTCTGCGCCGCCCCTCGCCTTCACGGGGTCCGCCGGTGCTCCTCCCGGACCGGTCGCCATTCTCTGACCCTCGCGGGGGGCGGCGTGTGGCAATCGATATAAGAGCGTCTGTGGTGCGAATCAACACCTCGGCAAGGGAGCGGAGACCGCGGTGACGGTCGTCAAGGGACAGGGTGCCGTCGGGGTTCCCGAGGTTCGGGACCGCCTCCGGGAGGCGGTCCTCAAGGGTCGCCTGCGTGAAGGAACCCTGCATTCGCAGGACGCCGTCATGGACCTGCTCGGTGTCCGCCGCACGCCCTTTCGCGAGGCTGTGCGCATGGTGCAGGCCGAAGGGCTTCTTCAGGTGCTGCCGAACGGTCGCTTGAAAGTGCCCGAGCTCTCGATGAGCGCTTTCGGGGAGATACAGATCGCCCGCATAGCGCTCGAATCGGCTGCCGTGAGGGTTGCCGTTCCGCGCCTGGATATGGACGACCTCGCGCGGCTGGAAGGCCTGATGGCCGAAATGTCGCACTACATCGGCAATGCCGACTTCGAGAGACTGGAACGCCCCCACGTCGCGTTCCACCTGGGGCTGGTGGCGCCGGCAGGACCGGTCTTCCTCGGAGCGATCGCCGACCTGATTGACGGCGTGCGCCGTTACCGATGGGCGTTTGCGACCGGGCTACCGCGCTTCTGGGAGGAACGCTTCACCGAGCACCGCGCCATCCTGGACGCGGCAAAGGCGGGGGACGGTGAAGCAGTCGCGCGCGAACTCGCCCGCCACCACATCCAGGCGGGGATGCGGTTGGCTCGCATGATGGGCACGATCGGCGGCGCGACAGAGAGGGAGCGGTTCGCACGCGATCTTCGAGAAAGCCTCCCGCCTCAGCACCAGCGTCTCGTCGAAATGTCGGCCTGAGGCTCCCGAGGCTTTCAGGGTCTATACTTCCTCGATAACGCATATTTTACCTGCAAAATATCCAGAATCTTGGAGTGCCCAATGACGGACATGGCAAAGACGGAACCAGTGGTGCTCGCTCAAGGAGACGCCGCCTACGAGGAGGCCAGACGGAACGCCGTCTGGAATGGGCGCACTCCGGCGCGCTACCCGGACGAGATCGTGCTCGCCGAGAGTGCCGGCGATGTCGTGGCTGCCGTGCGCCGCGCCGTCGAACGTGGGATGCGTATCGGTGTGAAGTCCGGCGGGCACAGCTGGGCGGGCAATCACCTGCGGGACGGCGGCATGCTGCTCGACGTTTCACGGCTGAACCAGCTGGAGGTGGATTCCGAGGCCCTGACCGCCGTGGTCGGACCCGGGTTCAAGGGGCTCGCCGGCGCACTCCAGCCCTACGGGCTCTTCTTCCCGGGGGGCCACGATCTCGACGTGGGCGTCGGCGGCTACCTTCTGCAGGGCGGCTTCGGCTGGAACGGCCGCGTCCACGGTCCGGCATGCATGAGCGTTCAGGCGATCGACGTCGTCACCGCCGATGGCGAGCTCGTACACGCCGACGAGCACCAGCATCCTGACCTGTTCTGGGCGGCCCGCGGGGCCGGGCCCGGCTTCTTCGGCGTCGTGGTCGCGTTCCATGTCCGCCTCTACAAGGCGCCCGGCTACATCGCGAGCAGCCTGATGCGATTCCCCTTCGACGTCGCGGACGAGCTGTTCCCGTGGGTGCAGCAGGTCGCCCCGACGCTCGCCCGCGAGGTCGAGCTCTCCCTCTTCATCCACCGCGCGGAGAACGGCGAGCCCGAGATCACGCTCACAGCTCCTGCCTTGGTCGACACCGCGGAGGAGGCTGCCGCAGCGCTGGCCTTCGTCGCCGAGTGTCCTCTGCGGGAGCGGGCGCTGGAGGTCGTGACAGCCACCGAAGCCTCTTTGGGCGACCTGTACGCCGGCGTCGGCGGGTTCTATCCCGCCGGGTCGCGCTACGCGGTCGACAACATGTGGACCCACGCGCGCGCCGCCGACCTGCTGCCGGGGATGAAGGAGATCGCCCGGACGCTACCGCCCTACCCCTCCGCCATGATGTGGAACCACTGGGGAGGGGACTGGCCGGAGCGTCCCTCCATGGCGTTCAGCGTCGAGGACGAGACATACATCGCCGCCTACGGGGTCTGGGACGATCCCGCGGACGACGACCGCTATGCGACGTGGGCGGAGGAGCGGATCGGCGCGATGGCCCACCTGTCCACCGGAATCCAGCTGGCTGACGAGAACCTCGGTCGTCGACCGGCTCGCTTCGTCTCGGACGAGAACCTGGCGCGCCTGGATGAGATCCGTCACCGGTACGATCCGGCCGGCCTCTTCCACCCGTGGATGGGGCGACTGCCCTCGCCGGACCTGTCTCACGGATGACCTGCCCGTTCCCCCACGTCTGAATCGAGGGTTCCATGCGTTTGAAGGACAAAGTCGCTGTCATCACTGGAGGTGGTCAGGGCATCGGCCGCGGCATCGCGCTGGCTCTCGCTCGCGAGGGCGCGCGCTGCGTCCTCGCGGCGCGAACTCGCGCGAACCTGGAGGCCGTCCAGGCGGAGATCGAAGCGGCGGGCGGGGAAGCGTTCGTCGTGCCGACCGACCTTCGCTCCGAGGACGAGATCGACGATCTCGCCCGGCAGACCCTCGATCGATTCGGCCACGTCGACGTCCTCGTCAACAACAGCGGTGTTACCGGCCCGATGAAGGAGCTGTGGAAGATCGACCCCGCCGAGTGGGACGAGACCTTCGACGTCAATGTCCGCGGGGTCTTCCTTACCTGTCGGGCCTTTCTGCCTTCGATGATCGAGCGGCGCAGCGGAAACATCATCATCATCGGCTCGCCGTCGGGAAAGCGCCCGCTGCACGGTCGCACCGCGTACACCACGGGAAAGCTCGGGCTGGTGGGATTGGTGCGCACGCTCGCGTGGGAGATCGGTCCCTACGGTCTGCGCGCCAACCTCATCTCCCCGAGCGGGTCGGACGGACCGCGCATGGATGCGATGCTGCGAGGCCAGGCGGAGACGCGAGGAATCACGTACGAGGAGGTCCACGCGGAGTTCCTCCGCCTGTCTCCCCTCGGCCAGTTCACGCCGGCGGAGGACGTCGGCAATGCCGCTGTCTTCCTGGCTTCGGACGATTCCGCGTCTGTGACGGGTGAGGATATGAACGTCTCTTCCGGACTCGTCATGTACTGAGACTGCATATTTGCTTGGGATAGCGGATTAAAGGGCCTATAATATACAAGTCGTACGCGATTCGTCTGGATGCAGCGATGTGTCGTATCCGAGCCGCTCACCCATCAACGGAGATCCGCCGTCGGGCAGTCGAGTCGCCTTACCAATCGAACGGAGAACACCATGTCAAACCGCACGGTTTCCCAGCTGGCATATGTGGAGTTGGCAACGCCGCAGCTCCAGCAGTCGCGGGACTTCTACGTCAACGTGCTGGGAATGACCGAGGTCGCCCATAACGACGCGGGGATCTTCCTCCGCGCCTGGGGTGACTTCCTTCCCTACAGCCTGCAGCTGACCGAGGGTGCCGAGGCGCAGGCGGTGCGCATCGGGTGGCGTGCCGACAGCGCCGAGGATCTCGAGCACGCCGTCGAGGTGCTCACCGCCGACGGCGGCGAGGGCGAGTGGACCGGGGAGAACCTGGGGCGCGGTCGCGCGTACCAGTTCCGGTCGCCGGGTGGACACGGGCACGAGATCTTCTGGGATCTGAAGTCCGTGGAGGTTCCCGAGAACCTCCGCTCCACCTACCCCAACCGTCGCCAGAAGTTCTCTCCGCTCGGAGTGGCGGCTCGTTCGATCGACCACGTCACCTTCGGCACCGACGATGTGCTCCGTGACGTCTCGTGGTTCCGCGACAAGCTGAACTTCCGCTACATGGAGTACACCGCGCTGGACGAGTCTCCGGAGACGCCGTTCTTCGGCATGGTGTCCACCACGGAGCAGGCCCACAACCTCGGCATCCTGCACAACACCACCGGCGTCTCGGGCGCGGTCCACCACGTCGCCTACTGGCTCGACCAGGAGATGGACGTCTATCGTGCCGCCGACGTCCTCATCGAGGCGGGCTTCCCGGTGGAATACGGACCGGGCAAGCACGGCATGGGCGAGAACACGTTCCTCTACGTCCGCGAGCCCTCGGGCTTCCGGATCGAGCTCTTCTCCGGTGGCTACCGCAACTACATGCCCGACTGGGAGCCGGTCGGCTGGCTAGCGAAGCAGGGCTCGCTGGACGCGTTCCGCAACCGGTCCGTTCCCGACTCGATCAACGAGCTGTTCCCCGGCGGTCGTGCCGGCGCGATCAACCCGGAGGGCGACCTGGAGACGAGCCCGTTCGCCATCCGCGGCATCAGCTGACCGAAACCAGCGCCTCAGCCGTCCCGTGCGGCATCCCGCGGCCGGTGCCGAGTGGTCATGGCCCCTCGGCGCCGGCCGCGCCGGTGTTCCCGGCGGCGGCGGCGATCATGAGACGGGCCGCGGTGCACGCGGCCACGGAGAGGACCTGAGATGACGCTCGACCCGATGGAGATCACCGGGATGACCCGGACCGTGTTCGTGATCGCCGATCCGGTGTTCCAGCTGCGGACGCCGCAAGCGCAGAACGCGATCTGGCGCGAACGCGGTGCCGACCTGGTCACGGTGCCCGCACATGTGCCGGCCGCGCACCTGCGCTCCTTTCTGGACGTGATGCGTGCCACCCCGAGCACGGCCGGTGCTGTCGTGACGGTGCCGCACAAGCAGGATGCGGCGGAACTGTGCGACGAGCTGGGCCCGGACGCCGTCATCAGCGGAGCGATCAACGCGATCCGCCGCACGGAGGACGGGCGGCTGGTGGGCGACACCTTCGACGGCGCCGGCTTCGTGGCCGGGTTGCGCGCGCAGGGGATTGATCCGGCCGGCCGCTCGGTGCTCCTGATGGGTGCCGGCGGCGCGGCGAGCGCCGTGGCCGCTGCCCTCGTCGGCGCGGGGATCGCCTCGCTCGACATCGAGAACCGCACGCTCGCCAAGGCGGACGCCTTGGCCGAGCGGCTCTCCGACCGGCTGGGGTTCGCGGACGTCACCGTCGGCGGAACCCGTGCGGCCGACGCCGACCTGGTCGTCAATGCGACCTCTGTGGGGATGACCCCCGGCGCGGAGGTCTCCTTCGACGTGGATCGGTTCGCTGCGGGCGCCGTCGCGGCCGAGGTCATCGTCTCCGCCGAGCTCACGCCGTTCCTGGCGGCGGCGGCAGCTCGCGGGCTGGCCGTCCATGAGGGCAGGCACATGCTGGTCGGCCAGATGCAGCCGATCGCCGATTTCCTGGCAGGGTGATCGCCGTGGAGTTCCTGGTGAACATCCGCATCCAGTTGCCGCCGGACATGCCCGCGGACGTGGAGGGGGAGTTGCGCCGAGGAGAACTGGCTCGAGGACTCGAGCTCCGCGAAGCCGGCACTCTCCTGCGCGCCTGGCGGGTGCCGGGCAGGCGGGAGAACTGGAGCCTGTACTCGATCGCGGATGCCACGGCCCTCCACGACGTGCTGAGCTCTCTGCCCATGTGGCCGTGGATGGACATCGACGTGCATCCGCTCGCCGAGCATCCGCTTGAGCAGGCGTGATGACCCACGGGTCGACGGGAAGGTGCCGCGGATGTCCGACAGAGACCTACGGGCGTTCTACGCGCGCTACATCGAGGCGCTCAACGCCCACGAGTTCGACCGTATGGAGGAGTTCGCTCACGAGGACGTGTCGCAGCAGGGGGAGCCGGCGTCGCGCGACGCCCTCATCGCCAACCTGCGCTCGATCACCGATGCGGTGCCCGATTTCCACTGGGAAGTGCAGGAGCTCGTCGTCGACGGCGATCGTCTCGGCGCGCGCCTGCTCAATTCCGGCACGCCCACGAAGGAGTGGCTGGGGGTGGCGCCCCATCACCGGCGGTTCGAGATCGTCGAGTACGCGATCTACACCCTTCGCGACGGCAGGTTCCGGCACATGTCCGCCATCCACGACGCCGCCGTGCTGAGGCAGCAGCTGCAGTGAGCACCGCCGGCGTGTGATCGACGACACTGGATATGTGGACGAACCTGTTGCCACAGACGTCGCCGCGAAGATCGACCACGTCGTAGCGCACTGGACCCCCGGGTGGTGGGGCTCGAGGGGAGCGAGGACGTCCACCTCGGGCCTGGCCAGTTCTACGTGGTGCCGCGCGGCGTCCGGCACAACCCCGTCGCCGACGAAGAGGTCCATATCGTCCTCATCGAGACGGTGACCACCGCGCACACCGGGGACGTCACCGTGTCGGGCGGTGTTCCGATCGAGCGTCAGCTGGGCGACTTCGCCTGACGCCCGGTCGGACGACCCCGGCCTCAGACGATGGCTTCGGGAAACGCGCGCGACCGGGAGTGGGCGTCCGAGGCCGGGAGCTCCCGCACGGTGCGGTCGATCCAGTCGCAGATGTAGTCGCGGACCACCGGGATGTTGTCGACGCTGCAGTGCTCGACGCCGCCCTCGCGGTCGGTGAAGATCTTCAACTGCGGGGCGGGGGAGTTCACGAGATCGTCGTAGAGGGCGTACGCGTAGCGCAGGGGGATCTGCCGGTCGTGCTCGCCGTGCACGACGAGGAAGGGGACGGTGATCCGGTCCGCTACTCCCCGGAGGGTGACCTTCGGAGCCAGTTCGAGGAACTCCTCGAGGCTGTCGCTTCCCCACACCCACTGGACGTGGTCCCAGTAGTGCGGGACGGGGCGGTCTCCCTCATCGCGCATGCGCTGAAGCTGGACCTCACCCCAGTCGTAGTTCGATCCCCAGGCCACGCCGAATCGGATCCGCGGCTCGAATGCCGTCGCCCGCGGGCCGTAGTAGCCGCCCAGCGACCACGCGACCATGCCGATGCTCTCGCTGTCGATCTCCTCGCGGGTCTCGAGGTAGTCGATGCAGGCGCTCGCCCAGATCTCCGTCTCGGGGATGGCGCGCAGATCGGCCAGGCGCAGCGCCTCGCCGGAACCCGGTGTGTCCACGATCAGTGTCGCGATCCCGCGGCGAGCCAGTTCCTGTGCCGTGCCGGTGCCGTAGATCTGCTCTTTCGTGCTGTCCAGACCGTTGAAGAAGAGGACGCACGGCACAGGCCCCGGCCGATCGGGCACGACGAGGATGCCGCCGAGATCCGTGTCGCCGAAGGGCACCCGCACCCGTTCGCCGGGCTCGCCCGATAGCTCGAGGAAGCGCCCGAACGTGTCGAGGGCGTTGGCGTAGGCGGCCTTTCGCGGAGCGTACGTGCGCGCCTGCATCCGCTCCGCCGTCTGGTAGTACACCGAGGCCCGTCCGTATTTCAGGCCCGCGCTGCGGAGATTGCCGGCGGCCTCGTCGTCCTTCGCCAGTTCGACGAGGCGATCACCGAGGCGGCACCACTCCTCGAAGA
Source organism: Microbacterium sp. Z11_20 (assembly GCF_057197605.1). Lineage (NCBI taxonomy): Bacteria > Bacillati > Actinomycetota > Actinomycetes > Micrococcales > Microbacteriaceae > Microbacterium > Microbacterium sp. Z11_20. The sequence goes on from NZ_JBXVOQ010000002.1 coordinate 27,562, forward strand.
ACGCCAATGCGGCGCTGTCGTCGTTCGCACCGATGCGGCCCTGAAGCTCGCGGCATGCCCGATCGACTTCACCGATCTGGCCGCCCACGGCCAGAGCGAGTCCGACGGACAAGTTCCACACGTATCTCCCGGGGAAGGGTTCGAACATCGGGACCTCCAGCTGGGTGGTGGCGAGCAAGGGTGTGGCGCCTGCGATGCGGGCGCCGAAACCGCCCTTACTTGGGCGAGTCGCTGCGGCGCGCGTGCGGACGTCTGCTGCATCGGCCGACCGGATGAGAGCGCGACGGTGCGTTTAGAATATACAAATATGGAGGCTGCCGCAAGATTCGGCGTCAATATATGAAAGGCGCCGACCGGACTAAACCGAGCCGCGACCGGACCGGTTTGACATATCGTATCCAAACCCATTGACAAAATGCAGTCGCGAGAGTGATATTCAACCTGACGGTGTCCTAGAGGCAAGCGGGCAGCGATGTCCACATCACGAAGGAGTGATCCATGTCGACGACGAGCAGCACACTCAGGTGGCCGAAGCGGTTGGCGCAGGGCTGGCGGTCGCTGAGAGTCGCGGCGCGGGGTTCCGGCCTACGGATCGGCCGCGGGGGCAAAGCGCTGATCTCCGGCGCGGCGATCTGCGTCCTGGTGGCCGGATGCGCGAGCGGCGCAGGCGCCGGGGGCTCCGAGGGGAGCGCCGAGTCCGGTGCCAAGCAGATCGTCTTCTTCGGGCTGGACCGGGCGATCTGTCCGTGCCTGGACCTGATGTACGCCGGCGTCGACGACGAGGCCGAGAAGCTGGGCGTGGACGTCAAGTACGTCTTGTCGGGCCTTGACCAGTCGGCCCAGGTGCAGCAGATCCAGCAGTTCATCGACAGCGGACAGAAGCCGGACGGCTTCATGGTGATGGCCCTCAACCCGAAGGTGGTCTCCGCCTCGGTCAAGAGCCTCACCGCCGTCGCTCCCGTCGTGCAAGTGCAGATCGAGCCGGAGAAGGAGGACTTCGAGTTCATCTCGGCGTTCGCCGGGCTGAACCCCGAGGCGATCGGAAAGGTGATGGGCCAGGCGCTGGTGAAGGTGCGCGAAGACGTCAAGGCGTCCGGGAAGCAGCTGCACAGCCCGGAGGGCAACCTGCTGGTCGTGGGGGCGATGCCCAACTACCCCGAGTACGAGCGGCGGCAAGCCGCTGCCTATGCGCAGTTCGAGGACCAGCCGTTCAACATCATCCGCGAACTCCGTGTGGAGGACAACGCCACGCAGGGCACCTACGAGATGGTCACCCAGGTCCTGCCTCAGATCAAGAACGAGGGCATCGACTTCGTGCTCTCCAACAACGGTGACCAGACGGCCGGCGTCATCAAGGCCTTCGAGCAGGCCGGGATCGAACCCGGCAAGGACGTCACCATCGTCTCCGGCGACTGCTCGACGAGCGGATACGGAGTCGAGGATCAGCGCACGGGCAAGGTCGCCGCGCAGGCGGTCCTCTCCCATGACGCCAGCGGGCACATCTGGGTGCAGACGATCCTCCAGGTGATCGCGGCGGGGAAGAGCACCCCGGGCAGCACGATCGCACCGGTGAGCCCGGAAGGCCCCCCGCCCGTGGACCTGGAGGAGGCGCCGTCCCAGATCACGAGTCCGCCGGTGGTGGCCGTCTCCGGTGTCGACGAGCTGGACAGCGTGAAGATCTGGGGCAAGTCCGTCGAAGAGCTCTGCCCCATGTAGTAGCGGTCAGGCCGGCCGGGCGCGACTCGGCCGGCCTGACCGGCCTCGCACCGGCGGCAGAGAGCCGGCCCCACACCCTCGGCAAGAAAGCACAGTGATGTCTGAGCCAGAACCGATCGAGACCCGCCCCCCCGCATCATCCCCGCCCCTTCGTCTTGCCGTACGCGGCCTGTCGAAGCAGTACGGCGCCGTGCGAGCGCTGACCGATGTCGATTTCGAGCTCCGTGCGGGCGAGGTCATGGCCCTCCTCGGCGAGAACGGTGCGGGAAAGAGCACCCTGGTGAAGACGCTCACCGGTCTCGTCCGTCCCGACGCGGGCGTGATCGAGATCGACGGTGTCGACGCCGACCTGTCTACTGGCACGCGCGCCCGCCTGGCCGGTATCGCCGTCGTGCAGCAGGAGTTCAGCCTGGTCGGCTGCCGGAGCGTGGCGGAGAACCTCGCGCTGGGCCGCCCTGGCGCACCAGCGGTGTGGACGCCGCACCGCCTGCGGCAGCAGGCCCTGCCGCTTCTGCGGGAGGTGGGGCTGTCCCACGTCGATCCGGCCACCCTGGTGGAGCAGCTCACGGTCGCCGAGATGCAGCTGGTCGAGCTCGCCCGCGTCCTCGCCGACAACGCCCGGATCGTCATCTTCGACGAGCCGACGGCAGCGTTGTCCGACGCCGAGATCCGCCGGGTCCTGGATGTGGTGCGCCGCCTGGCGGACAACGGGCAGAGCGTCATCTACGTGACCCATCGCCTGCCGGAGGTCTTCGAGATCGCCGACCGGGTGACGGTCGTGCGCAACGGCCGGGCCAGCCCACCGCGCCCGCTCAAGGACCTCACCACCGACCACATCGTCGAGATGATGCTGGGGCGCAAGCTCAGCTCCATGTATCCGAAGCGATCCGGGACCTTCGGCGACGTCAGCGTCGAGGTGACCGACCTGCTCGTTCCGACCCTGCGGACCCCGGTGTCCTTCGAGGTCCGCGCCGGAGAGATCCTGGGCCTGGCCGGCCAGATCGGAAGCGGTGCGGCCGACATCGCGCGCGGGTTGGCGGGCGTCGTGCCGGCCACCGCGGGCGCCGTGCGGATCCGCGGTCGTGACCTTGCGCTCGGCCGGCGCCACGCCGGCATCAAGGCCGGGGTGGCGTACTGCTCCGCCGATCGCAAGCGCGACGGCATCTTCGCCGACGTGAGCGTCCGCTACAACATGTCTTCCCCGTGGCTCCGGGCCATCGCGCGCGGCGGATGGCTGTCCCGGGGCAAGGAAGCACGGCGCGTGCGGGCGGATGCCGCCGCGTTCGCCATCGACGGGAGCCGTGTGGACGCCCTGGTCAGGAACCTCAGCGGCGGCAACCAGCAGAAGGTCGCCCTCGGCAAATGGCTGGGAGTGGAACCGGCGGTCCTCATCGTCGAAGAGCCGACGCGGGGGGTGGATGTGGGGGCGCGAGCGGAGATCTATCAGCGGCTGACGTCGCTGTGCGACGCGGGCATGGCCGTCATCGTGGCCTCCTCCGATACCTCCGAGGTCCTCGGCATCTGCGATCGCGTGGCCGCCTTCTACAAGGGCGAGCTCACCGGGATCCACCGGACCGAAGACCTCACCGAGGAGCGGCTGGTCAAGGCCGTCATGCAGAAGGAGGAGGTCGCCGCATGACCAGCACACCGGTGGCGGCTCCAGTGGTGGCGGCTCCTCCGGGTGGCGTCCCCGACCGCGGGTCAGCCGTGCGGAGGATCTTCTCCCCGGAGGTGAATCTCCTCATCGCCGTCCTCGCGCTGTTCCTGGCCGGGATGTTCACGACGCCGGGATTCGCCACCGGCGAGAACGTCGCCGCCATCCTCCTGAGCGCCTCCATCACGGGCATCGTCGCCGTCGCGATGACCCCGATGATCCTCTCCGGCCACTTCGTCTCCATCGCCGGGTCGGCGTCGGGGGCGCTGGCCGCGGTGGTCTTCATCGAGATGGTCAGCTCCGGATGGAGCATCCTGCTCGCCTGCCTCATCACGATCGTCCTGCTCAGCGCGATCGGCATCGCCCAGGGCCTGGTGGTCTCGGGCGGGCTGAACCCGATCCTGACGACGCTGGCCACAGCGACGGTCATCCTCGGCGTACTCGCCACCATCACCGGCGGCACGAACGTCTCCCTCGGAAACCTGGGGCCGTCATGGGGCAACACCGCGTTCCTCGGCCTGCAGATCCCGGTCTACGTGTTCCTCGTCGTCACGGTGCTGGTCGTGGTCTTCATGCGCAAGACCGTCCTGGGGCGGCAGCTCATCCTCTTCGGAGCAAACCGCGAGACGGCGCTTCTCAGCGGGATCTCCAGTGTCCGGGTCGCCCTCGTGGTCTTCGTGATCTTCTCGCTGGGAGTGGCGTTCGCGGGGATCCTGTGGGGAGCCCAGCTCGGCGTCGCAGGCGTCGGAACGCTGCCCAACCTCACGGTGAACTCCATCGCGGCCGTCCTCATCGGGGGCAACGCCATCCAGGGCGGTGTGGGCTCGCCCCTCCGCTCCGCCGTCGGCGCCCTGCTCGTCTCGCAAGCGACGAACATCCTGCTGTTGAACGACGCGAGCAACGGCGTCCAGCAAGCCGTCGTGGGAGCCATCGTCCTCGTCGTCGTGGTCGTCATGCAGATCGTCGCTCGGAGGTCGGGACGATGACTTCGCCGAATGCGCCGCGGCGCGCGCGCCGGATCCCGGGCCTCAGGTATGCCCCGCAGGTCGTCCTCCTCGCCGGGATGTGGGGGTACTTCATCGCCTCCAGCACGACCTTCCGCGGCACCTCCGCCGTCTATCCCGTCCTGCAATCCTTCGCCCTGCTGGGGATCGTGGCCCTCGGCATCGGCCTGACGATGATCGTGGGGGAACTGGACCTGTCGGTCGGGTCGATGGCGGCGCTGGCAGGAGTCATCGCGATCATGTTCGCCGACCTGGGGCTCGTGCCCGCCGCCCTGATCGCCGTCGCCTTCGGAGCTGTTTACGGGCTGTTCCAGGGCGTTCTCATCACACGCTTCGGAATCAGCTCCCTCGCCGTGACCATCGCCAGCCTCATCATGCTCAAGGGCGTTGCGCTGGCGCTGACGGGGGAGGCCCCCATCAGCGCGAACGATCTCTCCCTCGGCGAACCGCTGCTCCAGAGGTTCTGGCTGTTCTCGACGGCGAGCCTCCTGGCCGTCGTGCTGTTCGTCCTGGTGGGGCTCTTCATGACCTACACGCGCCTCGGCCACGAGATGTACGCCACCGGGGGTGCGCGGAACGAGGCCCGAGCGGCCGGAGTGCGCACCGGCATGTCGGTCGTGACGGCCTTCACGCTTTCGGGCGCGTTCGCCGCGCTGGCCGGTACGCTCATCGCGCTCAGCTCCGGCGTCGCGTCACCGACGAACTTCACGACCCTGCTTCTGGCGGCGCCGACCGCCGTGCTGGTCGGAGGCGTGGCGCTGACCGGCGGCCGGGGCACGGTGCTGAACATCGCGCTGGGCGTGGCGATCATCTCCCTGATCGCGAGCGGGGCGGGGGACCAGGGCCTGCAGCCGAGCGTGGCCCAGCTGGTGACGGGCGGGCTGCTGGTCGCTGTCGTGGCGATCGAGTTCGGTCGGTCGCGGCTGGCCGTCGCGCGGCAGCGCCGGTCGTCGGCGCCTGCCGACCGGGCGGGGTCGCCGCACGCGGAAGCGCTGCCGGTCGGAGCCGGGCGTGGGGGACGGGCAACGCCATGACCGATACGACCGGGGATCCGGTGATCCGGTGATCCTGGCGAGCTATCTCACGCTCGCCGGAGAGGTGTCGCCGGAAGTTCGAGCAGAAGCCAGGTCAGCCCGCGCGACATCTCAGTGCGGATCGAAGCGGCCGGTGCCGCCGGTTACCGCGGACTCGGGCTGACCCTCCCCGACCTCGAGCACTGGCGAGGGGTGCACGGCGCCACGCGTATCCGGCTCTCGAACCGGTCCAAGGGGCGGGCGTAAAATCGGCCAATGACTAGTACCCGGAGTCGTGCGGCCGGTCGGCCGAGAGCGTTCGACGTGGATGAGGCGTTGGACAGTGCGATGCAGACCTTCTGGCGGCACGGCTACGAGGGATCCAGCCTGACGGATCTCACCGGCGCCATGGGAATCACGAAGACCAGCATGTATGCGGCGTTCGGGAACAAGGAGGAGCTCTTCCGCAGGGCCCTGGACCGCTACCTCCACGGGCCGTCGGCGTATGTGTGGCACGCGCTGGCGGAACCGACCGCGCGTGCGGTGGCCGAGGCCCTGCTGCGCGGCGTCGTGCAGACGACCACCCTGCCCGACAGCCCCCATGGATGCCTGACCGTCCAGGGCGCCCTGGCAGAAAGCGACGGATCCCGGCCTGCCCACGATCTCCTCGTCGACTTCCGCAACGATGCGGGCGACCGTCTGACGGAGCGCTTCCAGCGCGCCATCGACGAGGGTGACCTCCCACCGGACGCCCCGGCGGTTCGGCTGTCCCGTCACCTCATGACGATCATCTTCGGACTCGCGGTTCAGGCCGCCAATGGCGTCGACCGGGCCGAGCTCGAGGACGTCGCCGCCGACGCGCTCCGCGGCTGGATGCCGTAGCGCAGGCAGGGACTCCCTGCGAATCGGAAATTATGTACCGATCGGTGCGGTTCGCAGTATCCTGGCGCCCAGGAAGGCCCTCGGCCACACACGGGTTGAGCGCCGCAGAGAGGAACTGCCATGCTCGACAGCGTCCACCAGGTCATCGCCGGAGTCATCCTTCTCAGCGTCATCGGAATCGCCTACGGCGGCCGCTTCGTCTTCACCGCGGTCACCGGACGGTTCCCGGCCAACGACCTGCAGAAGTCGTTCTTCCGGGCCGGGCACGCCCACGCGGCGGTGCTCGTCATCCTCGGTCTGCTCACGATGGTGATCGTGCAGGCCAACGACGTCCCCGAGCCGTTCGCGACGGTCTCCCTCGGCGTGTTCGTCGCGGCCATCCTGATGCCGACGGGGTTCTTCGTCTCGGTCATCGGCAAGGATCCGGTGCGCCCCAACCGTGCCATCGTGCTGCTGTGGATCGGCGCGATCGTGCTCACGATCGGGGTGCTCGCCGCCGGCATCGGTCTCATCATCCGCGGCGTCTCCGGATGACCACCGTCGTGGAACCGCTGCCGAAGCTAGACCACTGGCATCGGCCGCTGCTGGTGTTCGCCATCACGATGGTGGCGTTCGCGATCGGCGCCGCCGTGATGGCCGCCGTGGATCCACGGGAGGTGACCGGCGCGGGGGTGTGGTTGAAGCCGCTGAAGTTCGCCGTCTCCGGCGCGATCTACACCCTCACGCTGGCGTGGTTCATCGGACAGATCCGGCAGGGACGCCGGATCGCCGACCGGGCAGGAACCTGGGTCGCCATCGGGTTGTCCACGGAGATCGTGCTCATCTTCACGCTGGCGGCGTTCGCGCAATCGAGCCACTTCAACATCACCACTCCGCTGCACACCGTGGTCTGGGGCGTCATGGCAGCCTCGATCGTGCTGGTGTGGGTGATGACGCTGCTGATCGCCGTCGCCATCGTCCGCAACCCGGGCACCGATCCGGCCCGCACGCTTGCCGCGCGAGCCGGAGTGATCCTCGCGCTGATCGGCATGGGCCTGGCTTTTCTGATGGTCTTCCCCACCGCGAGCCAGATCGCCGACTTCCAGGGAATCGTCGGCGCCCACGCGGTCGGCGTTCCGGACGACGGACCCGGGCTCCCGTTCCTCGGCTGGAGCACCGTCGGCGGCGATCTCCGCATCCCCCACTTCGTCGGGATGCACGCGCTGCAGGCGATCCCCCTCGCGCTTCTCGCGATGGAGCTCCTCGGACGGCGCTTCGCGCCGCTGTCCACCCCCCGGGCGCGCTACCGGGTGCTCGTGATCGTCGTCATCGCGTTCTCGGCCGCTCTTGCCAACCTCACGGTGCAGGCCCTGATCGGGCAGTCCATCATCCGCCCGAGCGGCGGGGTGCTCGCCGCCGGAATCGTGATCGCGTCGGGCTCTGCGCTCGCCGTGGCCGCCGTCCTGCTGCGCAGCGGGCGGCGACACGCAGCGGTGGACGAGGACGCCCAGGCGCGCGCGGATGCACGCGCGCCTCGACGCTAGCGGTCGGTGGGCGTGAACCAGCCGTCGGCGGCCAGCTGGTCCCAGATGCCGGTCACGACCTCGCCTCCGCGGCGGATGACCCCCGCCTCGTCATCCACCACCAGGTGACCCTCGCTCACCTGCAGGACGCCCTGAGTCATGACGTTCCGCACCATGCGGCCGTTGGCGTACAGCAGATTGTTCAGGGGCTCCGGGCCCGGGGCGCCGCCGCCGACCAGCAGTCCCGAGACGTCGATCGATGTCAGGTCGGCCAACGCTCCCACCTCGATGCGGCCGAGGTCGTCGCGCCGCAGGCCGATCGCGGGGTTCAGCGTGACCGACTTGATCATGTCCCACACTGTCGGTCGCTTCACCGGCACCGGGCTGGAGGCCCCGATGATGTCGTAGCGCAGCCGGCCGTAGAGCACTGCGAGCTTGGCGTTCTCCAGGAGGTCGTTGGAGTGGGTGTCCAGTCCGACGGCCACGTTGATGCCGGCGCCGAGCGCCTCGATGAACGGCTGGCGCCCCTCGCCGGAGCCGGCTCCTGCGCCCGACGGGCAGTGCACGAAGGTGAAGTTCTCCTTCGTCGCCAGGAAGGGCGAGTCGGCCTCGGGGTCCCAGCCGCCCATGTGGGCGCCGAAGAACGGCACGTCGTACCAGCCGTGATCGTCCACCCACTGCACCGGCGCCTTGCCCCACATCCGGCGCATACGCTCCGCGTCCGAGGGCAGCGTCGCGAGGTGGGTGTGGATGCCGGTGCCGAGCTCCCGGGCGACTGCCGCGATCGCGTCGAGGGTTGCAGGAGTGGCCGTCTCCGGGCCGTGGGGCGCCACCATCGGCTGGATGCGGTCACCCTCCGAGCCGCGCACCGATCGAGCCCACTCGAGGAAGGCTGCGATCTCGGCGAGCGTGGCCGACTCGGACTCGGCCACCAGGCGGTCCTCCGGGGCGAACCACACCGGCAGCATCCGGGAGAAGGTGGGGAGCATCCCGGACGGGTAGCCACGGACGCCCCAGTTCTGCGCGACCCGCACATAGGACTGGGCATGTTCCAGTGACAGCGACTGCTCGAGCTGCGTGGTGCAGCCTCCGCGGAGGATCTCGGCGAGGTTGTACGCGGTCAGGGCGTCCACGTCGTCGCGGGATAGTTGCTCCAGCATCACGGCCGGCACGGCGTAGGAGCGGCCACCCTCGATCACGCCGCGTGTGGGCGATCCGAGGGCGACGTGCGTGTGAGCGGAGATCATCCCCGGGATGAGCAGCTGACCGGTCATGTCGATGCGGACGTCGTTGCCGGCGACCCGGCCCTCCACGATCCGCGCGATCCTGCCGTCTTCCACGACGACGCTGTGATCGGCCGCCAGTTCGACGTCACCGTCGCGGTGCACCAGAGTCCAGCTCGGCTCGAGGATGATCGTCGTCGCCGCCCGCGCCCGCTGGGAATCGGCCAGCACGTCGCTGTTCGCCTGTCGATCGCCCGATGGTCCCATGGTGATCCTCCTCGATCATCCGGGGCGCGATCATCGCGCCTCCGGCCGATGCTATCGGGACTGGGGGAGGTAAGTGTTAAGTATTTGTGAACGCCCGGGATGGGGGGTTGCTAGGCTGTCCGAACGGTATCCGGGAGCGAGCATGTCCACAGCAGAGAACATCGGTGCGCGCATTCGCCACATCCGGCAATCCCAGGGCATCAGCCTGCGGAAGGTCGCGTCCGAACTCGGCGTCTCACCCAGCCTGATCTCGCAGGTGGAGACGGGGAAGAGCCGCCCTTCGGTGGCCATCCTGTATTCGCTGGCGGGCTTCCTCGGAGCCTCGGCGGACCAGCTGCTCGGCCTGGCCGATCAGGAACCGCCCCCGGCCGATCCGACTCCGCCCGCTTCTGCTGCGGTGGCTCCGGAGGTGCAGCGCTCGAGCGAGAACCCCGCAATCGAGATGGAGGACGGGGTGCGTTGGGAGCGCCTCGCGAGCAGCCCGGATGGGCGGGCGGACGCCCTGCTGGTGACCTACCGGCCCGGCGCCTCGAGCTCCGCGGGTGGCAAGCTCACCCGTCACTCGGGGTTCGAGCACGCGTACATCCTCGAGGGTGAACTGACGCTGCAGCTGGACTTCGACGAGTACGTCCTCGGGCCGGGGGATTCGCTGCAGTTCGAATCCGCCAGGCCGCACGCCTATAGCAACCGCGGCTCGGTCGATGCACGCGGGGTGTGGTTCGTCATGGGACGTCGAACGGCCCAGCTCGATCCCCAGCCAGTCGCCGAGATCGTCCGCCGCCAGGGGCCGCTTTCCGGTGCCTTCGACGTGCTCCGCCGCTTCGATCACCTGGACTGAGCCGGGCTGCCCGGGTCTACGTGGACGCCACTGTTCACCATACGTTGACAATCTGAACGCTCGCTGTCACGCTGAGGTTAACACTGGGCGGGAGCCGCCCCCGCTCTCGAACCGACACTGGAGTCCCACATGGCAGTCACCCCTCTCCGTCCCGAGGTCACGGCGATCGTCGAGCAGCTCGACCAGTTGCGCCCGACTCTGATTGCGAGCGGCCGTGAGGCCGATTCCGCGCGCCGCATCCCGCAGGAGAACTTCGACGCGGTGGCTGCGACCGGTGCGTTCAGCATCTCGGCGCCGACCAAATTCGGGGGACTCGCGGCGAACACGGCCGAGTGCCACGCGGTCGCCCGCGCGATCGGTCGCGGCGATGGCAGCATCGCGTGGGTGCACGGCATCCTCGATTCCGGGGCGTGGGTCGTCTCCCTGATGGACGAGCGTGCGCAGCAGGACGTGTGGGGTACCGAGAAGGGCCTGGACTCGTTCATTTCGATCGTGCTGGCCACCACCTCGGACACCGAGCGCGTGGAGGGCGGCCACCGGGTCACGGGCAAGTGGGGCTACGGCACGGGCAGCGTGAACGCGGACTGGTCGCTGCTGGGTGTTCCGCTGAAGAACGACGCGGGTGAGGTGGTGGACGCAGGTCTTGCTCTCATCCCGACGTCGGAGCTGGGTGTCGAGGACAACTGGTATGTCGCGGGGATGAAGTCCACCGCCAGTGTCATGCAGATCGCCGAGGACGTGTTCGTTCCCGAGCACCGGATCTTCCCGTTGACGGCCGCGGTCGAAGGCGACTACCTCAGCGAGAACGAGGAGTTGACCTACCAGACGGTGTTCGTGCCGTCGTTGTTCATGAAGCTCATCGGCCCCCACCTCGGGATGGGGCGCGCGGCGCTGGATTATGTGATCTCCAAGGCCGACAGCAAGGCGATCGCCTACACCGGGTACGCGAAGCAGTCGGATTCGGCCGTGTTCCAGAGCGCGATCGCGAAGGCTGCCGTGCAGCTCGATGCCACCGAGCTCGTCGCCCGCGACATCGCCGATCGCATCTACCGGGGCGCTGAGGACGGCTCCTACGCGCCGTACGCGGAGCGCATCGAGATGCGGGCCAAGGCGGGCTGGGTCGTGGAGACCATCACCACGATGATCCACGACCTGATGACCGCGCACGGCTCGGCCGGTTTCGCGGAGTCCGCCTCGTTGCAGCGGGTATGGCGCGACCAGGCCACCGCGAGTCGCCACGGCCACACCCTTGCCGCGAGCGGCTTCGAGGCCTACGGCAAGACGCTGTTCGGCCGGGAGGACGACGCACGATTCGTGCTCCCCATCGTCTGAGGATCGGCGATACGAGGAGGGACACGACATGACCGGGACGAATTCCGACCCGTGCGTATCGGCGGATGAGTTCAAGCACGCGTTCCGGCATCACCCGGCGGGCGTCGCGATCGTCACCGCCGACGCGGGCGACGGCCCGGTCGCGATGACGGTCAGTTCGGTGGCATCCGTGTCGATCGATCCGCCGACGCTCGTGTTCTCCGCGTCGGCGAGATCGTCGAGCACGCCGAGCATCCGTCGCGCCGAGACCGTCGTGGTGCACCTCCTGGCCTCCGACCAGCTCGAGCTGGCCAAGCTGGGCGCGCGGAGCGGAGTCGAGCGCTTCGGAGACGATGTCGAATGGGGGAGGCTTCCCACCGGCGAGCCGTACTACCCGAACGCCAACGCCTGGCTGCGCGGTCGGGTGATCGACCGCGTCGACGTGCACGGCTCGACGCTGATCGTCGTGGAGGCCATCCAGTCCAAGCCGATCGCCGATGAGGCCGGCGAGCCGCGGCCGCTCGTCTACCACGACCGCAAGTGGTTCGTCTTGAACGACAAGTCCGAGCTGCCCAGAGCCGTTGTCCCTTATTACGTCGTATACGGGCGGGACGACTGAGGGGATCATCCCGATGTCGTCCGCCACAGTGAAACAAAGCCCCGGGAGGAAATCATGACCAACGACCGCATCACCCGCACCGCTTCGCCGACCGTGCCGGGAATCTCCGACAGCACCCGCGTGAAGAGCGGCGACCTCGTGTTCATCTCGGGACAGGTGGGCTTCGAAGCCGACGGCTCCGTCCCGGACAGCTTCGAGCGCGCGATCGAACTCACCTACGGCGAACTGGAGCGCGCGCTGACGGCCGCGGGGGCGTCATACGAGGACGTGGTCCGCGTGAACGTCTACATCACCCACCTCGACCAGGAGAAGCTGGTCACCTGGCGCCGGACGCGCGACCGGATCGTGCAGGCACCCGAGCCCTCGGCCAGCACCGTCATCGGCGTGTACTCGCTCTACAACGGCGCGACGATCGAGATCGACGCCATCGCCGCAGTCTGACGTCGCCAGACCTGAAGGCGTGACGCCGCGACCGACGTGTCCGCGGCGTCACGCCACCCAGCGCGCCCGCGCGACGCCGTCCTGCACGGCACCACACGACGACAAAGGAGTGTCATGAGCATCACAGGTTCAACGAAGTTCCCGGTCACCGCCGACACGGATTACTCGATCTGGTCGCTCGAATTCTGTCATGCGGACATGCCGCACGACTTCTTCGGGGGCTCGGGGATCTTCAGCAACGCGGGCATCGTCCGCATCCCCATGCTGTACACGCTCATCATCGGCGGGGAGGTCGGCGGCAAGCGGCATGTCGCGCTCGTGGACTGCGGCTTCCGCAACGACTACTGGCTCGACCGCTACGCATTCTCGAACTGGGAAAGCCCGACCCAGGTTCTCGCGCAGGTGGGGATCACGCCCGAGGATGTCGACGTCATCCTGGTGTCGCACATGCACTTCGATCACATGGGCAACTTCGAAGCGTTCCCGAACGCCCAGCTGTACGTCCAGTACGAGGAATTCACCGGATGGTCCTCCGCCGTCGACATGGCGAACAACATGTCGACCGAGCAGCAGAAGGCGTGGATCTTCTCCTCCTTCGACCCCACCGACCTCGCCAAGGCCGCACAGGGCATCGCCGACGGACGCATCCGCTTCGTGCACGGTGACCAGGAACTCCTCCCCGGTGTGACGGCTCGCCTCGCGCGGGACTCCCACACCTTCGGATCGCAGTGGTTCAAGATCCAGACCCGCAACGGACCGTTCGTCGCCGCCGGAGACACCGTGTACTGGTACTCCAACATCGAGGGGATGTGGGCCCCCGGCTACGTGCAGGGCAACACCTTCAACCTCATCAGCCTGTACCAGACGCTCCAGAAGGAGCTGCAGGGGGAGACCAGCCGGATCATCCCGGGCCACGACCCGGAGGTGGCGCTGCGGCACACCTCGTGGCTGTCTCCCACCGGCAACTCCATCACGGAGATCAACCTCCGCGAGGACGACGCATCCCGGCGTCCGCACGGGGCGGCGCAGCTGCTCCGCTGAGTCCGGTCGGTGCCACCCGCCGCGTCTGACGCTCTCGCGTCGCGTCAGCGCAGCGGGTGGATCGGGTCGGCGGCGACGACCTCGTTCCGGAATCAGCTCGCGTAGCTGGCCGCGAGGCGGCGAAGCCCCTCGTCGATCGACACGGTCGGCGACCAGGCGAGGGCCTGGCGGGTGTCGCGCTGGTCGAACCAGTGCGCGGTCGACAGCTGCTCCGCGAGGAACCGCGTCATGGGGGGCTCGTCCGCACCGGGCTTGACCGCCCACACCCGTTCGATCACCGACCCCGCGGCACGACCGAGCGCTGCCGGGATGCTCCACCGCGGAGGTCGTACGCCTGCGGCGAGGCAGATGCCCGCCAGGAGGTCGCCGACCGGTCTCGGCTCACCGTTGGTGAGGACGTAGGCGCGGCCCCCGCCCTCCTCCGCCCGCTCGAGGGCGGCGGCGATCCCGCTGGCGGCGTTGTGGATATAGGTGGTGTCGATGAGGGCGGTTCCCCCGTTGAGGAGCGGCAGCCGCCCGGCGCGCGCCCGCTCGACGATCCGTGCGATCAGCTGCGTGTCGCCCGGTCCCCACACCAGGTGCGGGCGGACGGCCACGACACGCATCGACGGGGAATCCCGTCCCAGCGCGATCAGCTCGGCCTCGGCCTTCGTGCGCGCGTAGTCTCCGCGCGCGCGGGCCGGGTCGGCCGGTTCTGCACCGACCCCGGCGAGTGCGGCGCCGGCGTAGGCGACCGAGGGGGAGGAGACCTGCACGAACCTGGTCGCCCCGGCGCGCTCCGCCGCGTCCAGGAGCGAACGCGTCCCCCCCACGTTGACGTCGCGGAAGTCATCGCTCGCGCCTGCGAGCGACACCTTCGCGGCCAGATGGACGACGCCCTCGACACCGTCCATTGCCCGTGACACATCGGCCGGGGCGGTGATCGAGCCGAGGATGTCGGTCGCTCCGTCGACACCGGACGGCCGCCGCTGCAGGGTGCGGACGCGGTTGCCGGCGGCGACGAGTTCCGCGGCTACCGCGCGTCCGAGGAAACCCGACGCCCCGGTGACGAGGACGATCATGGCGACACCGGCCTTCCGCCGGCGAGGATGCGCTCGGCCCACGCGGAGAGTTTCGAGCGGTCGATCTTGGAGTTGTGACGGATGTCGGTGGGGAGCCGCGGGACGGCGAGGACCGCGACCAACGGGATGCGGGTGCTCGCGCGCACGTCGGCTGTGAGGCGTGGGTCGGCGAGGCCCGCCCGGGGCGTCGGGGGGAGCGTCTCGACCACCGCGACTGCTTGGCGGAGCCCCTGCGGTCCGACGCCGACGACGGCCGCGCGGCGCACGGCATCGACGCGTTCCACTTCCTGCTCGGGTCCGACCGGGGCGAGCGGGCCCTCCGCGGTGACGAGAACGTGCGGCATCCGCCCCTCGACCCACAGGCGCCCGCGCGCATCCAGATGGCCCACGTCTCCGGTGCGGTGCCAGCGCGCGCCCGGCTCGACGGGGTCGAGTCCGGCCGTGCCGCGAGCGGATTCCCGGTCGGTGAGCCACAGCCGGTCGTAGTGATCCTTCAGGTGGGGCGCCGAAACGACGATCTCGCCGAGCACCCCCGGTTCGGCCGTGGGGGTCCCCGTTGCGCGGCCGTCCGCGTCGAGCGCACTCACCAGCACGCGGTTGGCGCCGATCGGCAGGCCCACACACACGCCCGCATCCGGGGCGGCTGCCGCTTCCCGCACCCCGTCGAGCGTCACATCGGTGACGAGAAGGCACTCCGTCATCCCGTACGGCGTGTGCGGCGTCGCATTCGGCATCAGCTCTGCGGCCGATTCGAGCAGTCGCGCGCTGATCGGCGCGCCCGTGGAGAGGAACGTGTGGACGCGCGCCAGAGCAGCGCGGTCTTCCGGGGTGAGCGCATCGGCCGTCGCCACCACGTTGAGGACGGCAGCGGGGGAGAGGAACACGATGCCCGCGTCGGACTCGCGTACCGCGGCGGCTACCGCCGTCGCGGTGAGCGTCCGGGGCGATGAGACATCCATCTCCGGCGTGACGGAGCGGGTTCCCAGCGCCGGGCCCAGCAGGGCGAACGGCGCGAACCCCGTGACGAGACCGGTCTGCTTCGTCACCCCGAAATGGTCGGCGAGCACGTCGCGGAGCGCGGCGAGTTGCCCATGCGTGTAGGCGACGCCTTTCGCGGGGCCGGTGGACCCGGAGGTGAACAGGATCGCCGCATCGTCGCCCGGTCCTGGCGGCGTGGGGAGGGGCTCGCCCGTGCCTTTCGCCAGAATGTCGCCCAGGCTGTAGCGGACACCGAGCGCCGCGGCGGCTGCCTTCGGGAGCCTCCTCGCCGAGATCCGCACTCCCGGCCAGCCCAGAGCACGAGCGGCGGTGAGACCGAGGGTCTCACCGATGACGACGTCGGGCCACGATCCGCGGACGGCGCGGGTCAGGCCGCGGACACCGAGGCCGGCGTCGGCGACGACGATGACGGCCCCGATGCGGAGGCACGCGTAGACCACAGCCGAGAGGGTCGGTCCAGGCGGCACCAGGAGGGAGACGCGGTCGCCCTTTCGCACACCGATGCGGTGCAAGCCGGCGGCCAGGCGCCGGACGCGATCATCCAGCTGCCGCCAGGTCACCCGGCTCATCGAGCCGGACCGCGTGGGGGACATATCGACGATGGCCGTCTCATCGTCGGTTCGTCGTTCGTCGAGTCCGTGCCAGATCGGGGTGAACGGCGTGCCGGGGGCGTCAGCCGGGGCGGTCTCTTCGTCCGGGCGCGGCGAGATCGCGTCCGGGGCGGAAAGCAGGTCGCCCTGTTCGCGAAGCCAGGTCAGCACTGCCTCCGCGTACGGGCGATCCTCGGCGAGGAGGTGGCCGGCCCCCTCGAAGCGGTGCACCGCCGCGTGGGGCAGGCGATCGAGGAGGTCGTCGAGGTAGCGGTCGCTGAAGATCGGATCCTGGGGGCCCCACAGGAGCAACGCCGGCACGGCGAGGCCGGCGACCCCCGCGGCGATCCGTTCCAGTTCGGGATGACTCGAGTGACGTGCGTCGACGGGGATGTCAGCGACGAAGTCGCCGATCGCGCGACGCCGCGCCGCGGAACCATACGGCGCCCGGTACGCATGCCTGGTCGCCGCATCCAGTGCCGGCGAGGCGAGCGCGAGAGTCGTGTCCAAGAAGGCCGTCGTGGCGACGGTCGAGGTGGCGAGCACCCCGCGAGCGCCGGCGACCCGCAGGGGCGCCGGGATCGGCACCTCGGGCGGATGGTGCACGGCCGTGTTGAGCAGCATCACGCCGGCGAGGGAGTCGGGGTGGTCGATCGCCCAGCCGGACGCCACCACGCCACCCCAATCGTGGCCGAGCGTGACCACCGGCGTCTCCAGGGCGAGGGCCGACGTCAAGGCGCCGAGGTCGGCGACGCGTTGTGCCAGCGGGCGGCTCACCCCCGTGCGCTCGGAGAACCCCATGTCGAGCTGGTCGACAGCGACGACGCGCCACGCGGGCTCTCCGCGCTCCGCCGCGCGCACCGACTGCGTGACGAGGTCACGCCAGAGGTAGGACCACGTCGGGTTGCCGTGCACGGCGAGGACGGTGCCGGTGACCGGGACGCCGAGGCGGACCAGTTCCGCGCCCGTGTCGAGGCAGTGCCACTCGCGTGTGGTGCCGACGTCGACGCCGGCTCCCGCGGCCGCGACGATACGGCTGAATCGTGGATCGAGACCGGGGAGACCAGGCGGGGGAAGCGTCGCGCCGCCACTCACCAGGCGAGCTCCATCATGGCGGTGTTGAGGCCGGAGCCGACGCCCATCAGCAGCACCCGGTCGCCCCGGGCGAGCGTCTTCTGCTCCTCGGCGAGGGTGATGGGGATGGAGGCGGGGCCGACGTTTCCGTACTTCGGGAAGGTCACAGGCACGCGAGCGCTGTCGAGCTTCGCGGCTTTCACGATCGCGTTCGTGTGCACGGAAGACACCTGGTGGGTGATGTACCGGTCCATCGACGACCAGTCCCACGGCCCCGACGCCTCCTTCCAGGCGGAGACGACGAGGTCCAGTCCGCCCTTCAGGAGCGCTTTCGCATCGGTGAACATGCCGTCCACGCTGCCGACGCACAGCTCGTGGAACTGCGTCGCCGCCCGCGTGACTCCGCCGAGGATGCGGTGACCTCCGGGGTGCTCGTCGGTGCGACCGAGGACCGCGGCCGCTGCGCCCGACCCGAGCGTCAGGGAGGCGAACTCGCTCATGAAGCCCGCTCGGCCGACATCCGTATGCGACAGCCGGCGGATCGTGTTGGTCTGGATCTCGTCGGCGTCCTCGCCGTTGACGACGATGGCATAGCGGATCTGACCCGACTGGATCATGTTCGCGGCAAGGCTCATCCCGCTCACGAACCCGAGGCACGCGTTGGCGACATCGAAGTTGATGGCGGAACTCGGCAGCCCCAGTCCGTGGTGCAGGCGCACCGCGACGGACGGCTCGAGATGTTTCCGCGACACCGACGTGTTGATCAGGAGCCCGACATCGCCGGGGTCGACTCCGACCTCGTCCAGCGCTCGCCGTCCCGCCTGGATCGTCGCGTCGTCCGATGATTCGCCCGGGGCCCAGTTCCGACGCTCGAGCACGCCGGCGACCCGCTGGAGCAGACCCCCGGGCAGTCTGAGCCGCCGGAGCGCGGAGGCGAGACGATCCTCGATCTCCTCGGATGTCGTCACTCGCCCAGGCAGGGTACTCGCAACCGACAACAGGGAGACATTGTCAAAGCGAGTGGTCGCATTTCCGGCCACGAAACCTCCGTCGAACGCGCCCATCTGGCCCGCTCCGTCAAGATCCCGATTTTACGCCTCGCGCAGCCGCGCCGATGACCGGCAGCGCCGATGCGGCACACGGGGTATCCTTGCCCGCGCAAAGGAGGGTCCGCGACAATGACACGATGGCGCAATCGAGGGTGACTTCCCCCTGCCTCCCGTCCCTCCCCGGCACCGGGTCAGCGCGCAGGTGAGGACCCACTTCAGCAGATATCAGGAAATCGCCGACACGCTGGCTCGGCACGGGCTCGGCTTCCTGGCCGGAGCCACCGGCGTCAGCAGGTGGGTGCCCGCCCGACGCGGTGGCGACGCGGCCCGCCCGAGCACCCCGCCATACACGGTGGCGCAGCGGGTCCGCGTCGCCCTCGAGGAGCTCGGCCCCACCTTCATCAAGCTGGGCCAGCTGCTCTCCACGCGACCCGATCTGCTTCCGCCCGCCTACATCATCGAGCTGTCGAAGCTGCAGGATGCGGCGCCTCCGGTGCCTGCCGCGGATGTCCGGGAGATCATCACGCACGAGCTCGGCGCCGAACCGGAGGAGCTGTTCGCGGAGTTCGAGTGGGCTCCTCTGGCGTCCGCATCGATCGGGCAGGTTCACGCCGCGAGGCTGGAGGACGGTGACTCGGTGGTGGTGAAGGTGCGCCGACCCGATGCCGTGCGGCAGGTGGAGGAAGACCTGGAGATCCTCAACGGCCTCGCTGCCCGCGCGGCCCGCGCCTGGGCGCCGGCGCGGGCCTACGACATCCGGGGTATCGTCCGGGAGTTCTCGCGGACCCTCCGGGCCGAGTTGGACTACCACCGCGAGGCGCAGAACGCCGAGCGGTTCGCCGCCCAGTTCGCCGACCGGCCCGACGTCCTGATCCCGCGGGTCTTCTGGGAGAGAACCACGTCGCGCGTCCTCACGCTCGAGCGGATGACCGGCATCAAGATCAATGATCTCGCCGCCCTCGACGCCGCCGGTGTCGACCGGCGCGCTCTGGCGCTCAGCGGCGCCGACATCGTGCTGAGCATGATCTTCGAACACCGCTTCTTTCACGCCGACCCCCACCCGGGGAACCTCTTCGTGCACCCGGACGGGCGCATCGCGCTCATCGACTTCGGCATGGTCGGCGAGATCACGGAGGAACTTCGCGACCGGTTCGCCGACTTCCTCATCGCGTTCACCCTCCGCAACCCCGATAGCCTGGCCGACGCGCTGGAGGGGGTCTCGGTAACCAGGGGCAACGTGGACCGGTATGCCTTCCGTGAGGCGTTGACCTCGTTCATCGCGCTGTACTCCGATCGTTCGCTCACCGAGGTGGGGTTCGCACGCCTCGCCAGTGAGCTCCTTGCCGTGCTTCGGGAACAGAAGCTGCAGCTCCCTCGCGAAGTGTCGCTGATCTTCAAGGTCCTCATGATGGTCGAGGGCATGGGCGTCCAGCTCGACCCGGAGTTCGACCTGACCTCCGTGCTCACTCCGTACACCCGGCGGCTGGTGCGAGAGCGGTTCGCACCGTCGGCCATCGCCAACCGTGTTGCCCGTGCCTCCGCCGACGCCGGGGCCCTGGCGCTGGAGCTGCCCACGCGCCTCCGGCGGGCGATCGACGACCTGGACCGCAACGGTTTGCAGGTGCACCTGCGGGCGGCAGAGCTGGAGCCTCTCGTCGCCCGGGCCGAGCGGATCGGAAACCGGCTCGTCGCCGGGGTTCTCACCGCCGCCGTGATCAACACCGTGGGCAAGCTCATCGCGGGAGATACCCGGTGGAAGTCCCGGCAGAGCACGCTGCTGGGCGCCGGCGTCACCGTCGTCACGACGTTGAGCGGGTACCTGCTGTGGACGGCGCGGCGTCGTTCCGGGCCCAACTGACCCCGGCTGCCTTTCCGTCCGGTCGGACAGGGGTCGACTGTCCCTGGGGAGGGGGTGCCCGGTGGCCTGGGTGAGAAGGCTGAGGGCATGGACGAAAACACCACTCCAGCCATCGCCGTACGCGGGCTGACCAAGCGCTTCGGCGCGCACATCGCCGTGGAGGACGTCGCCTTCGACGTGCGCGGCGGCCGCGTCACCGCTCTTCTCGGACCCAACGGTGCCGGCAAGACCACCACCATCCGCATGCTCCTCGGCCTCGTCTCACCCGACGCCGGGTCGGCGCTGATCCACGGGCACCCCTACTCGGCGCTGCCGCACCCCGGCCGGTCCGTCGGTGCGGTCCTGGACGGCGGCGGACTGCATCCCGGTCGAAGCGGCCGGGATCACCTCCGGATCGCGGCGTCCCAGATCCAGGTGCCGCTGGACCGCGTCGACGCCGTACTCGAAGAGGTCGGTCTCACCTCCGCCGCGCGTCGCCACGTGTCGGGGTACTCGCTCGGGATGCGGCAGCGCACGGCGCTCGCGGCGGCACTCCTCGGCGAACCGGACGTTCTGGTTCTCGACGAGCCCGCCAACGGGCTCGACCCGGAGGGCATGCACTGGCTGCGGGAGTACATCCGCGGGTTCGCGGACGGGGGAGGAACGGTGCTGCTGTCCTCGCACGTGCTGTCCGAGGTCGCCCTCGTGGCCGACGACCTCGTCGTGATCGCACAGGGACACGTCGTCGCCGTGGGCGACATGTCGTCCCTGGTCGCCACGCACGGCGGCGACCTCGAGCGCTTCTACCTCGACGTCACTGCGACCAAGGCGGGGGTGCGCTGATGTTCCGCGGAGAACTCCTCAAGCTGAGCACCACGGCAGCGACCAAGGTCGCGCTCGCCGTGGGCATCCTCGGGCTGATCGGCACGCAGCTCGTGCTCGTCATCCTGTTGCCCGCGCTCGCCAGCGGCGCCATCGGACCCGGAGCCGACGCGCTCGGCGGCGACCTGCCCGCCTTCGATCTCGGGACGGCATCCGCGCAACTGGCGGCGTTGAGCCCGCTCGGCGCCAGCGAAGGCGGCGGATCCCTCGGCATCGCATCCCTCGCCGTGCTGGTTCTCGGAGTGCTGGCCGGGACGACCGACTACCGGTTCGGCGGCATCGTCCCGACCGCGTTGGCCGAGCCCCGCCGCGGCCGCATCCTGGCGGCCAAGGCCCTCGCCATGGGCGTCACGGGCCTCGTGCTGGGTGTCGCTTACGCGATCGTCAGCATCGTCGCCCTGTCGATCTCGCTGGCCGCGACGGGGGCGACGTTGTCGATCGGCATCCTCGATATCGCAGCAGTGATGGCCCAGGGCGCGGTGGTCGTCGCCCTGCTGGCCCTGGTCGGGCTCGGGATCGGCGTCCTGGCACGCAACCAGCTCGCGGGCGTGTTGATCATGCTCGGGGTGGTCGTGCTCGAACTGATGGTGCAAGGTATCGCGGCGCTGGTGAGCGGCGCTCAGCCGGTGTGGGCGCAACTGCTCCCGCTGACCCTCAGCCAGGCCGCGATCGGAGCGACTCCTGCCGCCCTGGCTCCGCTGGCAGCGCTGGCCGGTCTCGTCGCGTGGGTTGCCGTCATCCTGGGCGCGGCTACGGTCGCGATCCGGCGGCGGGACCTCTGACCGCACGCAGCATCGCAGGACACCACCCGCCGAAGCCGCCTCCGGGCAGCTCCGGCGGGTGGCGCGCGTGGGGAGCCGACTCTCCGCACGGCCCGAGCGAGGGCGTGGGGGTGCGGAGCCGGCTGCCAGCGCGGGGAGCACGCGGCGTGCACTTTTCGAATCCGTAAAATCGGCGATTCCTTCCCTCCGGCGGCCGGAAACCTGGCGGGCGCGGGCGGATCGCGTCGATAGTGTTCAGGAGGTCCGGGCGCTGCGCGCCCGCAGAAGACACGAGCGCGAGGGAGCATTCATGGTGCGTATGGGCATCGTCGCCGAGGCCGCGGGGGAGACCCGCGTGGCCGCGACGCCGGCGACCGTCGTGAAGCTGATCGGGCTCGGTTACGAGGTGGTCGTCGAAGCCGGAGCAGGAGCGGCGTCGTCGTTTCCGGACGCGGCGTATACCGACGCGGGTGCGCGCATCGTCGACCGGCCGACGGCGTGGGCCAGCCCGGTCGTCCTGAAGATCAACCCGCCCGCTCTCGACGAGGTCGCCCTGCTCGCCGACGGGGCCACCCTCATCGCCACCCTGTCGCCGTGGCTGCGCGCCGATGTGCGCGAGTCGCTGCAGACCCGCGGCATCACGGCGCTCGCGCTGGACGCCGTGCCGCGGATCTCCCGGGCGCAGTCCATGGATGTGCTCAGTTCGATGTCGAACATCGCCGGCTACCGTGCGGTCATCGAGGCGGCCCACGAGTTCGGGCGGTTCTTCACGGGGCAGGTCACGGCCGCGGGCAAAGTGCCACCGGCGCGCGTGCTCGTGGCCGGCGCCGGTGTGGCGGGGCTGGCGGCGATCGGCGCTGCATCCAGCCTCGGCGCGATCGTGCGCGCCACCGATCCGCGTCCGGAGGTGGCCGACCAGGTGCGCTCGATCGGGGGCGAGTATCTCCCGGTCGTCGTGGACGAGGTGATGGAGTCGGCCGACGGCTACGCGAAGGCCACGAGCGAGGCCTATGACGCCGCAGCCGCTGCCCTGTATACGGCGCAGGCGCGCGAGGTGGACATCGTCATCACCACCGCGCTCATCCCGGGGCGCCCGGCGCCGCGCCTGCTCACGGCGGCCGACGTGGCGCTCATGAAACCCGGCAGCGTGATCGTCGACATGGCCGCTGCGCAGGGCGGCAACGTCGAAGGATCCGTCGCCGGGCAGCGCACGGTGACGCCCAACGGCGTCGTCATCCTGGGTTACTCCGACCTGGCCTCGCGCCTCCCGACGCAGGCATCGCAGCTGTTCGGGACGAACCTGGTCAACCTCGTCACCCTCCTGACCCCCGGCAAGGATGGCGCGATCGTCCTGGACTTCGACGACGTCGTGCAGCGGTCGATCACGGTCGTGCGGGACGGCGAGTCGACGTGGCCGCCACCACCGGTCGCCGTCGCTGCTGCACCGAAACCGGATGCTGCGACACCGGCACCGGGCGCGCCTCCCGCGAAGAAGCGGGTTCTGGGCTCCGCCGGGCGGGGCGGGCTCGTCGTGCTGGGCGCCGCGCTGCTGTTCCTTCTCGCCGCGGTGGCCCCGGCCCCGCTGCCGCAGCACATCACCGTGCTCGTACTGTCCATCGTGGTCGGCTTCTACGTCATCGGGAAGGTGCATCATGCGCTGCACACGCCGCTGATGAGCGTCACGAACGCGATCTCGGGGATCATCGTCGTCGGCGCGATGCTGCAGCTGGCCGTTCCCCACCCCGCGGTGCAGGTCCTCGCCGCCATCGCGGTGCTGCTGGCCTCGATCAACATCTTCGGCGGCTTCGCCGTCACCCGGCGGATGCTCGCCATGTTCTCGAAGGGCGACCGATGACCGCCGCATCCCTCGCGACCGCGGCGTACATCGTCGCGGCGATCCTGTTCATCCTGAGCCTGCGCGGGCTCAGCACCCACGAAAGCGCGCGAGCCGGGGTGACCTTCGGCATCTCCGGCATGGTCCTCGCCCTCGTGGCGACCGTGTGGGTCACGGTGCAGGATGCCTGGGGCGACCCGCAGGCCCTCTTCGGTCTCGTCCTGCTCGTGGTGGCCGTGCTCGTGGGTGGGGCGATCGGACTCTGGCGAGCGCGCCGGGTGGAGATGACCGGCATGCCGGAACTCATCGCCCTGCTGCACTCGTTCGTGGGCCTGGCCGCCGTGCTCGTGGGCTGGAACGGAGCGCTCGAGGCACCGCATCTGGAGGGAGCGCTCCGCGACATCCACCATGCCGAAGTGTTCATCGGCGTCTTCATCGGTGGCGTGACCTTCACCGGATCGATCGTGGCATTCCTCAAGTTGTCGGCGCGGATGTCGTCCAGGCCGCTGCTTCTGCCGGGGAAGAACATCCTGAACGTGGGAGCCCTCGTCGCGTTCGTGGTGCTGACGACGTGGTACGTGATCACGCCGGAGCTGTGGCTGCTCGTCGCCGTCACGGTGCTGGCGCTCGCGCTCGGATGGCACCTCGTGGCCTCCATCGGCGGGGGCGACATGCCGGTGGTGGTGTCGATGCTCAACAGCTACTCCGGCTGGGCCGCTGCAGCCGCCGGGTTCCTGCTGAACAACGACCTTCTCATCGTCACCGGCGCACTCGTCGGTTCCTCGGGTGCGTACCTGTCCTACATCATGTGCAAGGCGATGAACCGCTCCTTCCTCTCGGTGATCGCCGGCGGCTTCGGGATCGAGGCCCCGCGCGCCGGCGCGGGGGAGGAGCACGGCGATCACCGGGAGACCGACGCGGCATCCGTCGCCGACCTGCTGACCTCTGCCCGCCGCGTCGTGATCACCCCGGGCTACGGGATGGCCGTCGCCCAGGCGCAGTACCCGGTGGCCGATCTCGTGCAGCGGCTGCGGGAGCGGGGCATCGACGTGCGCTTCGGCATCCATCCGGTCGCCGGGCGGCTCCCGGGGCACATGAACGTGCTGCTGGCCGAGGCGAAGGTGCCGTACGACATCGTGCTCGAGATGGACGAGATCAACGACGACCTGGCCGGGACCGACGTGGTGCTCGTCATCGGCGCGAACGACACCGTCAATCCGGCTGCCGCCGAGGACCCCACCTCCCCCATCGCGGGGATGCCGGTGCTACGGGTCTGGGAGGCCGACAACGTCATCGTGTTCAAGCGCTCGATGGCGTCGGGGTACGCCGGGGTGCAGAACCCGCTGTTCTTCCGCGAGAACGCCCAGATGCTCTTCGGCGACGCGAAGGCCAAGGTGGAGGACATTCTGCGGGCCCTCTGACGGCCACGGATTCCGCGCGGCCGATGCGGAGGTCCACCCCGGCGAGGGCCGGGGTGGACCCGAAGGTCTGGACGAGACCGGTGGCATGCCGCACGGAATTCAGGCGGCGCGCCGGCTGCCCCGCCTCTCGGCCAACTCCCGGCCCAGGTGGCGGGCGCTGGTCTCCGCTTCGGTCTTGATGGTGGTGGCCACCTCGGTCAAGCCGTCTGCCTCGGTAGCCGGATAAACGGGGCTGAGGGGGCGCTGAACCACGCGGAGATCGAGTCCCCACACGTCCTCGAACACGCGGCGGAGCCACGGGGTGGAGTGATCCCAGCCCTCCCTGGGGTTGCCCGGGCTGTAGTTCCCACCCATCGCTGTGACGAGCACCGCCGGCTTGCCGCGAAGACCGGTGCCCCAGGGGTCGATCGTCGGGACGGTGTAGGCGAGATCGAACCAGGTCTTGAAGTGCTGCGACGGCCCGTAGTTGTAGAGCGGCACCGCGAACAGGAGGGCCTCCGCTTCCAAGAGCTCGTTCGCGAGAAGGTCGCCCAGCGCGAGCGCCTCGCGCTGGGCGTCGGTGCGCTGGTCCTCGGGAAGCTGTGCTCCGATGACGGCATCCGGCCACGCGGTGGGACGGATGGGGTCGGCGGTGAGATCGCGGCGCGTCACCGCCGAGTCGGGATGAGCCGACGTCCATTCCTGCTCGACGAGGTCGGCGAGGGAACGGCTGGCTGAGGCCGAGGGAAGGATGCTGGCATCCAGGCGGAACAACGTCACGAAAACTCCCGGGGGATAGGTGCTGTGCTCTCTTTTTCGGAGCGACTTTGCATAAGCTAGCACGCTAGAATGGACCCATGGCTGCGGAGCTGCAGGAGGCGCGAGACGCGCGCGAGACGCACGACAGGCGCGCCTGCGATGCGCGGGTGACCCTCGCCTTCTCGATCCTCGGCAAGCGGTGGAACGGGATGATCATCGACGCGCTCGGAGGTGGCCCGCTTTCCTTCGTCGTCCTCCGCCGCACGGTCATGGGCATCAGCGACGCGGTGTTGTCCGACCGGCTGTCCGAGCTGGTCGAAGCAGGTCTCCTCTCCCGCACGGTGGAGTCCGGTCCGCCTGTGTCGGTCGGGTACGCCCTCACCCCCGGCGGTGAAGAGCTGGTTCCTGTGCTCGAGCAGCTCGGGAAGTGGGCGGCCAAGAACCTGGCGGCCACCCCCGTGTAAGGGGGAGGCGCCCTCAGAGGTCGGAAACCCGGAGGAGAACCTTCCCGACGGCGCCCCGCTCGACGGCGTCGTGCGCGGCGGCGGTCTCCGACAGGGGGAACCAGGTCAGCGGCAGCCCGGCGTCCTCCCCGACGGGCAGAGCGCCGTCTGCGAGAGCAGCGGTGATGTCGGCCGCTGCGGCCTCCCACGCCGCGGGTCGCACTGTGTAGAGGAGGACGCCCTGAACTCGCAGGTTCTTGGCGAACGAGGGGCGGGTGGGCATGGTGAAGGTCTCCCCGCCGTCGTCGGCGTAGTACGCGATCGAGGCGTGGTTGGCGGCGATGGCCGCGTCGATCTCGGCGTTCGCCGCGATCGATACCTCCACGATGTGGTCGACCCCGTTCGGTGCCACCTCGCCGATCCGCGCGATGACGTCTTCGGTCGTGTAGTGGATGACGTGCTGCGCCCCGGCTGCACGCGCGAGGGCGGCCTTCGCCGGGGAGGAGACGGTGGCGACCACCGTCGCTCCGGCCCAGCGAGCCAGCTGGATCGCGGCGTGCCCGACGGCTCCGGCGCCGCCGGCCACGAGCACCGTCCGGCCGTCCAACGCGCCGGGATGCAGTCGGGATGGGCCGTCCCCATGGACGGTGAGGGCGCGGTGCGCGGTCATGGCGGGGACTCCGAGCGACGCGCCGACGGCCATGTCGATCCCGTCGGGCAGTCGCACGGCGCGCGCGGCCGGGAGCACGGTCAGTTCCTGTGCGGTGCCGGTGGGGCGCTGGTGCTGCGCCAGGTAGATCCACACGCGGTCACCGACCTCGAGATCGGTCACGCCCTCCCCGACCGCGTCGATGACGCCGGCGCCGTCCTGATTGGGGACGATCTCGGCGAAGTCATCACGGCGCGTGGATCCGGTGCGGGCCTTCCAGTCGGTCGGATTGACGCCGGACACGGCGATCCGCACGCGCACCTCGCCGGAGCCGGGGTCAGCCGGTTCGCGGTCGACGAGGGACAGGACCGAGGAATCACCGTGCGATGAGTAGATGATCGCC
Source organism: Microbacterium sp. Z11_20 (assembly GCF_057197605.1). NCBI lineage: Bacteria > Bacillati > Actinomycetota > Actinomycetes > Micrococcales > Microbacteriaceae > Microbacterium > Microbacterium sp. Z11_20. The sequence continues at coordinate 54,814 of NZ_JBXVOQ010000002.1, forward strand.
TTCATATCCAGCACGCTACCTGGTGGCGCGCGAAGCGGGTCCCGTGCTGCGCGCCGTGATCCCGGTGCGGCACCGCGTTCGCGATACCTGCCCGCGTGACGGTAATCGTCCTCGAAGTGTGCAGTCGACGGCTCTGCTCCGCGGTGCTGCCTGTTTAGAGTCATGGTGTCGATGCGCCGGAGACGGCGCAGACGAGCTGGAGCAGTGCACGACGATGTGCGACGGCGACCGCGGATGCGGTGCTTTCGCCTTCCGGCGCCCCGCGGTCGATGACCCGGAGCCCTTCGCGAAGGAGACGTAGATGTCCCAGACAGCGCAGAACCCGACACTTCCCGAGGCGCAGCAGCTCGAGGTGGGCGAGGGCCAGGTGAGCTATCGGCGCCGCGGAAGCGGCACGCCGACCCTCTTCCTCCACTCCGCCGGCGGGTCAGGGGAGTGGGCCGCGTTCCACGCCACTCTGGCCGACGGTCGCGACCTCATCATCCCCGACCACCCGGGCTTCGGCGGAACCGACGACTTCCCGTCACTGACGACCATCGACGACCTCGTGTACCACTACCTCGACCTGCTCGACACGCTGGGACTGGACCGTGTCGACCTCATCGGCGCCTCCTTCGGTGGCTGGATCGCAGCGGAACTGGCGGTCCATTCGCCCGAACGCTTCCGCCGCGTGGCCCTCCTCGCGCCCGCCGGTCTGCGGATTCCCGGTGCGCCCATCGCCGACCTGTTCATCATGACCCCACCGCAACTCATCGCCTCGCTCTACCACGACGAAGCACTCGTGGAGACGATCCTGGCCACGCCGCCATCGGTCGACGACATCCTTCGGGTCTACCGCGACCTCGGGGCGCTGGGACGGTTCGGGTGGAACCCGTATTTGAGCAACCCCCGCCTGGAGCGTCGCCTGCGCCGCATCACGGCGCCGACGCTCGTCGTCGCGGCGGAGGAGGACCGGATCGTTCCGCTCGAGCACTGCCGGCGTTACGCCGAGCGGATCGCGGACGCCGACCTCGTGGTGATCCCCGGTATCGGCCACGCCCTCTACGGCGAGCGCGCAGACCTCGTGTCGACGAGCGTCGTCGATTTCCTCGACCAGTAGGCCACGGACGGAGACCAGAGCCATGAAGTTCAACTTTTTCCACCTCATGCCCTACCCCCACCTGCCCGATGACTTCCACGACGTCGAGAAGTACCCGTCGCCGTCCCTCACGTTCTCGAATGCCAACTTCGACCCGGAGGTCGGTCACGCGCTGTACCACCGGTATCTCGATGAACTGGAGTATGCGGACGAGCTCGGCTTCGATGGCGTGATCGTCAACGAGCATCACCAGTCGGCCTATGGGCTCATGCCCTCGCCGAACATCATGGCCGCGGCCCTGGCCCGCCGCACCAAGAACGCGACCATCATGGTGCTCGGCAACGCCCTCCCCGTGCGCGGCAACCCGCTCCGCGTCGCGGAGGAGATCGCCATGCTCGACCACCTGACCGACGGCCGGCTCGTGTCCGGCTTCGTCCGGGGGATCGGCTGGGAGCACTGGGTGTCGGGCGTGGCTCCCTCCGATTCGCGGTCGCGGTTCAATGAAGCCCACGACCTCATCAAGAAAGCCTGGACGACGACCGGCCCGTTCGAATGGATCGGCGAGCACTACGAGTACCGGTACGTCAACACGTGGCCGCGTCCGCTTCAGCAGCCGCACCCGCCGATCGCGGTTCCCGGCGCCGGAAGCCCCGAGACGATGAAGTGGGTGGCCGAGAACGACTACATGTACGTCTCCGTCTATGCATCCACCGCGACGGTGAAGAAGTGGTTCGACGGCTATCGCAAGGCGGTGACCGATATCGGCAAGACCGTCGACCCGAACAACATCGCGCTGGCGATCCCCATCTTCATCGGGGAGAACGACGACTCGGCCCTCCGGGAGGGGCAGCAGCACCTGGAGTGGCTCTTCCACAAGGGGCTGCGTCAGAGTTCGGAGATGGTGTTCCCGGCCGGGTACATGAGCCCGGGGGCAATGCGCGGAATCCTGAACTCCACCGACAAGCTCTACAACGACCTGACCTACCAGGACATGATCGACGGCGGGTACGTGATCGTCGGCGGGCCCGAGACCGTGCGTCGCCGCATCGAAGAGCTCCGCCAGGAACTCGGGTTCGGCCAGGTGCAGGCGATGCTCCCGATCGGGGACATGCCCGCCTGGATGACGCGGCGCAACACCGAGCTGTTCGCCCGCGAAGTGATCCCCCACTTCCGCGGTGAGGCGCAGGAAGAGCCCGCGCGCTCGGCGGTGGGGGCGGCCTGACGCCGGAAGGCGCCCGGACGTAGACGGAGGAAGGAGGGATCGTGTCGCATCCGCGCACCGTGGCCGATGGCGTCCGCGAGCCGTACGCCACCAGCTCGATCTCGCCGCACCGCGCGGCTGACGCCGTCACCCCGGATGAGTTCAAGGCAGCGTTTCGCAACCACCCCGCAGGGGTGGCCGTGATCACCGCAGACGTCGGGGAAGGCCCGGTCGCACTGACGGCGACCAGTGTCATCTCGGTGAGTGTCACCCCGGCGCTGCTGGTGTTCTCGGTCTCCGAGCTCTCGTCCAGCACACCCACGATCTGCCGAGCCGACACGGTCGTCGTCCATCTTCTGGGGGCCGACCAGATCGAGATCGCCAAGCTCGGGGCCACGAGCGGGATCGACCGTTTCGCCGACACCTCGCGCTGGGCCCGACTGGACACGGGAGAGCCGTACTTCCCCGCCGCGCCGGTGTGGATCCGCGGGCGTGTCGTGCAGAAGATGCAGGCGGGCGGATCGACGGTCGTGGCGGTGGAGGCCCTCCAGGCGAAGGTGCCGGAGGGCGGAGGATCACCTCCCGAGCGTCCGCTGGTCTACCACAACCGCACCTGGCACAGCCTCGGGGAGCACTCGAGGATCGATGACCAGGCCCCTCGGCGCCATACTGAGAGCGACGTATCCACCACAGGGAAGTGACTGGGATATGCATCACGAGCTGAGCGTTCGTCCGGGCGGGGATCACCGTGCCGTGCGGGAGTTCACCACTCGCGACCCCCTCGAGGCGCGCACGCGCAGCGAGAGCTACCTCAAGTGCTCCCACGAGATGGAGGTGTGGGGGGAGCTGGACGAGTTCCAGGCGAACGTCCGTTACTCCGCCATCGGCGACGTCGCGGTGATGTCTGCTCGATACGGTGCCGGCGTCACGATCGCCTGCGATCCGCCGATCCCCCTGATCACGATCAGCGTCGTGTCGGGTGGGCAATCGGTTGTCACCCGCGAGGGTGCGGCGCCGCTCGTCGCGGACGAGCGGCGCGCAGCGGTCATGGACTACCAGCGATCGATGGCGATGGTGTACGACCAGGGCGTGACGCATCACATGCTCGTGATCCCGCGGACCCGCGTAACCGATCACCTGCAGAAGCTGATCGGACGCCCCATCCGCGACCCCATCGAGTTCTCCGATTCGCTCGACATCGCAGGTGCCGGCAAACGGCTGGTCGCCACGATGGGTTCGCTGAGCCGCGCGGCGGCACAGCTCGGTGGAGCGCGGCCATCCGCTGCGCTCATCGGAGAGTTTGAGCACTGCCTCCTGTCGGCGCTCCTCATCGACCATCAGCACAACTACCGTGACGAGATCCTTCGGCCCGCACCCGCCGCCTCTGAGCGGGTCGTCGAACTCGTGACCGAGTACATCCACGCCTTTCCCGACGACCCGCACACCGTGGCCGATCTCGCCGCTTACGCCAACGTGTCGGAGAGAGCGTTGTTCTCCGCCTTCCGCCGCGACCTCGGCATGACGCCGATGGAGTACGTGCGCTCGCGCCGCCTGGCGCTGGTGAGAGCGGATCTCCTCAGGGCGCCGGGATCCGGCACCCTCACCGAGGTCGCGCACCGGCATGGCTTCACCAACATGGGGCGATTCGCCGCCTCCTATCGCGCGGCCTACGGGGAGCTTCCCTCCGAGACCGCACGACTCCGTCGCTCGAAGGCGCTGCCTCGCTGACTCAGGGGCCGGTCGCGATGCCCGTTTCGGTGGGGGCGGGGTTCGCGCGTCCCCATCCCGATTCGCGCGTGAGTTTGCGAAGCAGCGGTGCGAGGCGATAGCGCACGGGGGTGGAGACCGTGAAGGTCGATGTCGTCTTGCGCACCCCCTCGATCGCGACGATCGCCGCCGTCAGCACCTGAAGCTCCTCAAGCGAGCCGATCCCGACGTGGGCGAGCAGATCCTCGCGGCCGGCCTGAATCCGGACCTCGAGGACTTCGGGCAGGGCGTGCAGTCCTCGCACGATCGTCCCCATGCGCCGTTGGTCGATCTCCAACGTCACCAGTGCCTCGACCGGTGCCCCCATCTTGCTGAGGTTGACGATGGGCTGGAAGCCGAGGAGCACGCCCTCTTCCTCGAGCTTGCGGAGCCGGAGCTGCACGGTGGTCCGGCTGACACCGAGTTCGGCGGCGAGTTCCGCGATGCCGATCCGGGCGTTGTCGGCCAATGTGCTGATGATCTCTGCGTCGAGCCGGTCGATCATTGGCATTCCGCCTACCTCCTCCGGGGTAATCGCGAGTCTAGATGTTCGAAATGACCAGTTGTGAGCAGATCACTTGACACCCTGCCCACGTATTTCCAACATAGCTGACAGGGCAGTCGTTTTTGCGAGCGGATGCGCGCGGCCGAGAGGACGCCGACGAACGAGGAGGTTGTCGAATGAGCGCAGGAGCCCGTGGGCCGTCGCCGACCGAGGACGTCCACCGATCCATCGTCACGGTGACCGTTCGCAGCAGTGACTCCGAGGGCCTCCTGCGCCTGGTGTCCGTGTTCCACCGACGCCAGGTGGACATCCTGCAGGCCACCTATTCCTCGGCCGGATCGTACCGATGGATGGCGGCGACGGTGGAGACCACCCAGCATCGGCTGCGCACGCTCGCCCTCACGCTCTCGAACACCGTCGGTGTGACGGGATACGAGGTCACCGCCCCCACCCCCCAGGAGCTCGTATGACCGCCGTCGCCGTCCGCGCCCCTCGACTGATCTCTCCGGCCCGGCCGGAGCCGGCCCTCCCGCCCACGCAGTTCGTCACCCCGGAGGGCGACCTCACCGCCGAGGGTGCGGAACAGGGCGTGGACGTGGTGCTGGCGCGCCAGCTGTATCGCGACATGGCGCGCGCGCGCCGCTTCGACCGGGAGGCCCTCGCGCTGCAGCGTCAGGGCGAACTGAAGCTCTGGCTCATGTCGTGGGGTCAGGAGGCGGCCCAGGTGGGGTCGGCGCGTGCGCTGCGCGACTCCGACCCCATCTTCCCCAGCTACCGCGAGCACGCGGTCGGGCTCGTGCGCGGGCTCTCTCCGAGCGAGCTCATGGCGCAGTGGCGCGGAGTCACCCATGCAGGGTGGAGCAGTACACAGTCGAACTTCCACATCTACTCGCTGGTCCTCGGCACGCAGACCCTCCACGCGGTGGGGTACGCGACCGGTATCGCGCTCGAGGGTTCGGATGAGGTCGTCGCGGTGTACTTCGGCGACGGCGCCGCCAGCGAGGGCGACGTGAACGAGGCGCTCAACTGGGCGGCCGCCGCTGCCCTTCCGGTCCTCTTCTTCGTGCAGAACAACCAGTGGGCGATCTCCACGCCCACGACCACCCAGATGGCGTCCCCCCTGCACCGACGCGCGGCTGGCTTCGGCATCCCGGGCTTCCACGTCGACGGCAACGACGCCCTCGCGGTGCACGAGGTGACCCGCCAGGCGGCGGACTACGTCCGCGCGGGCAACGGTCCTGTCCTCATCGAGGCGCAGACCTACCGGCTCTCCGGACACAGCAGCTCGGACGACCCCAAGAGGTACCGGCACGACGACGATGTCGAGGCGTGGACCGCCCGCGATCCACTTATCCGGCTCCGGGTGGTGCTCGAACGCAACGGAACCCCCGCCCGGTGGTTCGACCGCCTCGACGAGTCGCTGGAGAAGCTCGCCGAGACCACGCGCGCCGAGTGCCGCGCGCTGACCGCCCCCGATTTCGACGACCTGTTCGACGCCGTCTACGCCGAGCCGCACCCGCTCCTGGAACAGGAACGACTCGAGCGAGCCCGCCGGGTCGCGGGAATGGCGGGGATGTGAGCGCCGTGCTCGGGTCGACCGACGCCGCGGAGGAGGGCCTGGGCACCCTCACCCTCGCCAAAGCGCTCAACGCCGGGCTCCGCCAGGCGATGGCCGACGACGATCGGGTGGTCCTCCTCGGGGAGGACGTCGGGGTGCTCGGCGGGGTCTTCCGCGTCACCGACGGCCTCAGTGCGCAGTTCGGCGAGCGACGGGTGATGGACACGCCCCTGGCCGAGTCGGGGATCATCGGAACCGCTATCGGGCTGGCCCTGCGCGGGTTCCGTCCGGTGTGCGAGATCCAGTTCGACGGATTCGTCTACCCCGGGTTCGACCAGATCGTCAGTCAGCTCGCCAAGCTCCGCGCCCGTTCCGGCGGGCGCCTGGCCTTGCCCATCGTCATCCGCATCCCGGCCGGCGGCGGCATCGGGGCCGTCGAGCACCACAGCGAATCGAACGAGGCCTACTTCGCTCATACCGCGGGGCTCCGTGTCGTTTCGTGCTCGAACCCCGACGACGCGTACCACATGATCCAGCAGGCGATCCGCTCCGACGATCCCGTCATCTTCTACGAGCCGAAGCGCCGCTACTGGGAGAAGGCCGAGGTGTCGGCGCACCCGACGCGGGCGATGTCGCAGGCAGCGGTGCTGCGCGAAGGCACCGACTGCACGCTCGTGGCGCACGGGCCGTCGGTGGCCACCGCGCTCGCCGCCGCACAGGCCGCCGAGGAGGACGGATTCTCCGTGTCGGTGGTGGATCTCCGTTCGATCTCGCCCCTGGACCTCCCGACGCTGCGGGAGAGCGCGCGCCGGACCGGGCGCATGGTGGTCGTGCACGAGGCATCGACCTTCCTCGGCATCGGTGCGGAGATCGCCGCCGCCGTCACCGAGGCGTGCTTCTACGACCTGGAGGCACCGGTCCTGCGGGTCGGGGCGTACAACATGCCCTACCCCGCCGCGGAGCTCGAAGACCAGTTCCTCCCCGATGTCGACCGGGTCCTCGACGCCGTCGACCGCGCTCTCAACTTCTAGGAAGGCCCATCATGCCTGTCATGAACTTCGCGCTCCCTGACGTGGGAGAGGGGCTCACCGAGGCCGACATCCTCACGTGGCTCGTCGCCGAGGGCGACACCGTGGGCGTGAACGACCTGCTCGTCGAGGTGGAGACCGCCAAGGCGGTCGTGGAACTCCCGTCGCCCGTGGCGGGAACGGTTCTGTCCATTCATGTCGAGGCGGGAACGACGGTGCCGGTCGGGACGGTCCTCGTCTCCCTGGGTGACCGGAGCGAGGCGGAGGCGGCTGGGGATGGTGCCGGCGAGGCTCCGCCCGGCGCCCGCGCCTTCCGCGGGGCGGCTGCCCGGGATGCGGCGGCGCAGCTCGAAGGGGCCGCTTCGGATGCGGCGGATGACGAGAAGCCGCTCGTGCTCGTGGGCACCGGTCCCACCGCGGCGCCGGCCCGCAAGCGCAGACTGGGCGCCTCGGGCGCCTCCTCGCTGTCGGCGGAGGCGCCCGGGCGTCCACGCGCGAAGCCGCCCGTGCGGGCACTGGCGAAGTCGCTCGGGGTGGACCTGGCCTCCGTGCCCGCCGACGCCTCCGGCGTCGTCCACCGTGACGCGCTGCTCGCCTCCGCCGCGGCGTCCCCCGCGCCGGCGGCATCCCCCTCGGCGCCCGACGACGGCGACCTGCGCACCCCGATCCGCGGCGTGCGCAAGGCGACGGCGGAGGCGGTCGTGCGATCCGCATTCACCGCGCCGCACGTCACCGTCTGGCTGACCGTGGATATCACCCCCACCGTCGAGCTCATCGCGCGGCTGAAGAAGGACCGCGCCTTCCAGGACGTGCGCGTCAACCCTCTCCTCCTGGTCGCGCGGGCCTTCCTCCTCGCCATCCGCCGCCATCCCGCCATCAACGCGTCGTGGGACGAGAGCGCACAGGAGATCGTCCAATACCGGCGCGTGAACCTCGGGATCGCCGCCGCGACGCCGCGCGGCCTGATCGTGCCCAACATCAAGTCGGCCGACACGCTCGCCTTCGAAGGTCTGGCCGGCGCCATCGGCGCACTCGTGGAGAACGCGCGCGCGGGTCGCACCACCCCCGCCGACATGAGCGCCGGTACCATCACGATCACCAACATCGGTGCCCTCGGCGTGGATGCGGGCACCCCGATCCTCAATCCCGGTGAAGCGGCGATCCTCGCGTTCGGTGCGATCCGCGAGATGCCGTGGGTCGTCGGTGGCGAGATCGTGCCGCGCCGGGTCACTCAACTCGCGCTGTCTGTCGATCACCGGTTGGTGGACGGCGAACTCGCGTCTACTGTGCTGGCTGAGCTCGGTGCGATCCTGTCGGATCCCGCGCGCGCCATGACCATCGTCTGAGCAAGGAGAACGTCATGAAGGAATTGACCCATTTCGTCGGCGGCGAGCACGTCGCCGGCACCTCCGGGCGCTTCGGCGATGTGTACGACCCGTCCACCGGCGAGGTGCAGGCACGGGTGCCCCTGGCGAGCGCCGCGGAGGTCGCTGCGGCGATCGCCAACGCCGAAGAGGCCCAGCTCACGTGGGGCGCATGGAACCCCCAGCGCCGCGCCCGGGTACTGCTGCGCTTCCTCGACCTCGTGGCGAAAGACCTCGACCACCTGGCGCGTCTGCTCTCCAGCGAGCACGGGAAGACGGTGGATGACGCGAAGGGCGACATCCAGCGGGGTGTCGAGGTCGTGGAGTTCGCCGCGGGGGCCCCGCACCTGCTGAAGGGGGAGTTCAGCACGGGGGCCGGCACCGGCATCGACGTGCACTCGCTGCGCCAGCCGCTCGGCGTGGTCGCCGGAATCACGCCCTTCAACTTCCCGGCGATGATTCCGCTGTGGAAAGCCGGTCCGGCTCTGGCGGCCGGGAACGCGTTCATCCTGAAGCCGAGCGAGCGCGACCCCTCGGTCCCGCTGCGCATCGCCGAACTCTTCCTCGAGGCGGGCCTCCCCGCCGGGGTCCTCAACGTCGTCAACGGCGACAAGGAGGCCGTCGACGCGATCCTGCACGACGAGCGGGTGAAGGCCGTGGGATTCGTCGGCTCGACGCCGATCGCGCAGTACATCTACGCCACGGCCGCGGCGAACGGCAAGCGCGCGCAATGCTTCGGTGGTGCGAAGAACCACATGATCGTGATGCCCGACGCCGACCTCGACCAGGTCGCCGACGCCCTGATCGGTGCCGGCTACGGCTCGGCGGGCGAGCGGTGCATGGCGATCTCGGTGGCCGTTCCCGTGGGGGAGGCGACCGCCGACGCGCTCGCGGCCAAGCTCGCCGAGCGGGTGACCTCGCTCACGATCGGTCCGGCGCTGGAGGACGGCGTCGACTACGGGCCGCTGGTGTCCCGGGAGGCTGTGGAGCGCGTGAGCGGGTACATCCAGCAGGGCATCGACGAGGGTGCCACGCTCCTCGCCGATGGCCGCGGATACTCGGTGCCCGGCTACGAGAACGGGTTCTACCTGGGTCCGACACTCTTCGATCACGTCACCCGCGACATGACCATCTACCGCGAGGAGATCTTCGGCCCGGTGCTCGTCATCGCCCGTGCGGACGACTACGAGCAGGCCCTGGCGATGGCCTCCGACCACGAGTACGGCAACGGTGTGTCCATCTTCACGCGCGACGGCGACGCCGCCCGCGACTTCTCCACCCGGGTGAACGTCGGCATGGTGGGCGTCAACGTGCCCATCCCGGTACCGATCGCCTACCACACGTTCGGCGGCTGGAAGAAGTCGGGATTCGGCGACCTCAACCAGCACGGACCCGACGCGTTCCGCTTCTACACGAAGACGAAGACCGTGACCACGCGGTGGCCGTCGGGGATCAAGGAAGGCGCCAGCTTCGTCATCCCGACGATGCACTGATCATGCACGCGTACATGACCGAGGAACGCGCGGCCCTCGTCGAAGCCGTCCGCGACTTCTCCGACGCCGCCCTCGCCCCGCACGCTGCGGAGTGGGACGCGCAGAAGCACTTCCCGGTGGACGTGCTCGCCCAGGCGGGTGAGCTCGGGCTCGGGGGCGTCTACGTCCGGGAGGAGAGCGGAGGCGCCGGGCTGACGCGGCTGGACGCGGTCGCGATCTTCGAGGCGCTGGCCGGTGGCGACACCACGATCGCGGCGTACATCTCGATCCACAACATGGTGGCGTGGATGGTGGACACCTTCGGTACCGCGGCGCAGCGGGAGGAATGGCTGCCGGGGCTGACGGCGATGACGCAGCTGGGCAGCTACTGCCTCACCGAGCCCGGGGCGGGATCGGACGCGGCCGCCCTCACCACGTCGGCGCGGCGGGAGGGCGACGAGTACGTCCTCAACGGCGTCAAGCAGTTCATCTCCGGCGCCGGCGCCTCCGCCCTCTACATCGTGATGGCCCGCACCGGGGCGCCGGGAGCAGGCGGCATCAGCGCGATCCTCGTCCCCGACGGCACCCCGGGGCTCAGCTTCGGCCCGAACGAGAAGAAGATGGGCTGGAACGCCCAACCCACCCGCCAGGTGATCCTGGAGGACGTGCGCGTGCCGGTCGACGCGCGTCTCGGCGAGGAGGGCGACGGCTTCGGCATCGCGATGAAGGGCCTCAACGGCGGACGGCTGAACATGGGCGCGTGCTCGCTGGGCGGCGCGCAGTGGGCGTTCGACCGGGCGCGGGCGTACGTGCAGGACCGCCATGCGTTCGGCGCGCCCCTGGCCGCGAACCAGAGCATCGTCTTCACCCTGGCCGACATGGAGACCCAGCTGCAGGCCGCGCGCGCCCTGCTGGAACGCGCCGCGAGCGATCTGGACGCCGGCGCCCCGGGCGTTGCCGCATCCTGTGCTCTGGCCAAGCGGTTCGCCACCGACGCGGCCTTCGACGTCGCCAATCAGGCCCTGCAGCTGCACGGCGGCTACGGGTATCTCTCGGAGTACGGGATCGAGCGCGTGGTGCGCGACCTGCGGGTGCACCAGATCCTCGAGGGAACGAATGAGATCATGCGCCTCATCGTCGGCCGCAGCCTCCTGGAGCGCCGATGATCCTCGCGACCGGATATCACCCACCGAAGGAGAACAGATGACCACGATCGCGTTCCTCGGCCTCGGCCACATGGGCCTGCCGATGGCGACGAACCTCGTCCGTGCGGGTCACGTCGTGACGGGATTCGATGTGGTGCCGGCTGCCCTGGACGGTGCGCGCGCGGCCGGCATCGTCGTCGCGTCGAGCGCGACAGAAGCCGTCGCCGATGCGGAGGTCGTCTTCACGATGTTCCCGAGCGGTCGGCACGTGATCGACGCGTATGCGGGAGCGGCGGGCTCGCCCGGGCTCCTGGCCGCCGCGCCTCGCGGCACGCTCTTCATCGATTCCTCGACGATCGCCGTCGACGAGTCGCGCACCGCGCACGCGCTCGCTCTCGAGGCGGGCCACCGCAGTCTCGATGCTCCGGTATCCGGTGGCGTCGTGGGAGCGGAGGGGGCGACCCTGGCCTTCATGGTCGGTGGCGAGGAGGACGCGTTCGCTGCCGCCCTGCCGCTCCTGGAGCGGATGGGGCGGCGCATCGTGCACTGCGGCGGACCCGGTCTCGGCCAGGCGGCGAAGGTGTGCAACAACATGATCCTCGGGGTCACCCAGATCGTCGTGGCCGAGGCGTTCGTCCTGGGCGAGCGCCTCGGGCTGTCGCATCAGGCGCTGTTCGACGTCGCCTCGAACGCGTCGGGACAGTGCTGGGCGCTCACGACCAACTGTCCTGTCCCGGGACCCGTGCCGACAAGCCCGGCCAACCGCGACTACCAGCCGGGCTTCGCCGGCGCACTGATGTCGAAGGACCTGGGCCTTGCCGAGGCCGCGATCGACCTCACCGGCGTCGACGCGAAGCTGGGCATGCTCGCGCGAGAGATCTATCGCGAGTTCGCCGACGGGGCGGGCGGCGCACAGGACTTCTCCGCGATCATCCACACCATCCGCGCGGACAGCGGCCCGTTACCAGCCGGATGAGAGCGGATGGAGCGGCTCGGCGGCCACGATGGTCTGTCGCGTCCGCCCGATGAGGTCCACCGACATCTCCACGATGTCCCCGGGCTCGAGCCACCCCTGGAACGCGGGGGAGTTCGTCCGGGAGTGCTCCAGGAGGCACCCCCCGCCGACCGTTCCCGACCCGATGACGTCACCGGGGTGGAGAGTCGTTCCGCGTGACGTGTATGCGACGACGTCGGAGAACGCCCAGTCGATCGTCGACCAGTTGCCCGCCACGACCTCGCGACCGTTGACGGATGCGCGCATCCCGACATCGAAACCCTTGCCGGCTCGCCGGGGTGCGAACTCGTCGGCTGTGACAAAGGTCGGGCCCAGCGTGGTGGCGGTGTCCTTGCCCTTGGCGGGGCCCAGGCGGGTGGTCATCTCGGTGAACTGAAGGTCTCGGGCACTCCAGTCGATGTACATCGTGTAGCCGGCGATATGGCTGTCGGCATCCTGAGGTCGCACGTTGTGGGCCGTCCGTCCGATCACAGCCGCGACTTCCAGCTCGAAATCGAACTGGGAGGTGCCCGGCGCCATCGGCACGTCCTGGTACGGGCCGATCACCGCGGCGGCGTTGGAGAGGTAGAACGCGGGGAACTGCGAATGGATGGGGTCCACCGGCCCGAGCGAGTTGCGAATGTGCTCGTGGAAGCACATCGAGTCGCGGAGCGACCCCGGCCGGAGCGGTTCGACCACGGTGAGATCGGCCAGCTCGACCGGCGATACCTCCAGCGCGCGAGTGGCGGCGCGAGAGAGCGAGTCCGCGGTGATGAGGTCGAGCAGGGTCTCGCTGCCCGGGTACGGATGCGCGTGCTCCCCGACCACCACCGCGGGCCGAGCGCCCTCTGCCGTCCTGTACGAGATCCATCGAGTCATCATCGCCTCCAACAATCGACAATACCGTTACTTAAGATTCTTATGTATAGTGTCGTTCACCGGCGCGGACGCCGGGAGTCAGGCTCACGATGGCGAGAGGATCGGAACAGCGCTCATGCCTCAGCACGGTCAGCATGTCGTCATCATCGGGGGCACCAGGGGTGTCGGGCTCGAGCTGGCGAAGCGCGCGCACGCGCTGGGATGCCGGGTCACGATCGCTGGACGCGATCTCGACGTCGGGATGACCGCTGCGGAGTCGGTCGGCGAGAACTGCGCGGCGGCCACGTGCGATCTGTCGGATTGGGCGTCGATCGAGGCCTTCATGGCCGCGTGCGACCCGATCGATCACCTGATCCTCGCGGCGGTGGAGCGGGACAGCCACACGATCGCCGAGTACGAACCGGACGACAGCGCGCGAGCACTCCTCATGAAGAACGTCGGATACGCGACCGCTGTGCATCACGCACTGACGAAGTTCACCGTCGGGGCCTCCGTGGTGATGTTCAGCGGGCTGTCGATGTGGAAGCCGGTGCCCGGCTCGGTCTCCCTGTCGATGGCGAACGCGGGAGTCGTCGGTCTGATGAACTCGCTCGCTCTGGAAATCGCGCCTGTGCGCGTCAACACCATCGTCCCGGGGGTGGTGGGCGACACCCCCGCCAGCCGAGGCGCCGCACCCGCGCGCCAGGCCGTCTATGAGGCGATCCGCCAGCGGACGCCCGGAAAGCGCCTCGTCACGACGGACGACATCGTCGCGGCGACCTTCGCCCTCACCGACAACGCCGGGATCAACGGCGCGACCCTCGTCGTCGATGGCGGAGTCATCCTCACCTGACCTCCGATCGCGCGCGAAGTGGCGTGCGATCGACAACCCATAGGAGCATCGATGAAGAAGTTTCCTGTTCTCGGAGCCGGCCTCGCCGCCGCTCTCATCCTGTCGGGCTGCGGCGCGGCAGAGCCCGCCGAGACCGCCCCTGTCGAGGGCCCGGGCGTCGCCCTCGTCGCCCCGATTGCCGACCTGGACTGCGTCGAGGAGGCCCCGACCGGTGAACCGATCGTGGTGGGAGGGTCCCTCAGTCTCACGGGCAACTTCGCGGCCGCCGCGAAGATCCACGACGCCGTCGCCGACATCGTCGTGGAGTGGGTGAACGAGTGCGGTGGGATCGACGGGCGTCCGATCCAGTGGAGCGTCCTGGACGATGCGTCCACTCCGGCCAACGCGGCCGCGAACTACGAGAACCTGATCAACCAGGGTGTGGATCTGGTGATGGGCCCGTACGCCACCGCCAGTATCCTCGCGGCGGCCGGCCCGGTCGGCCGGGCGGGGTTCCCGTATATCACGCACACTTTCGGCTCGCCGGCCGACTTCGTCGGCGACAACCATTTCCCCGTCTGGCAGCATGGCGGCGGCACCGAGGACCCCGACGAGTTCTTCGTGCCGATGGCTGGGCTGGTGTGGGACGCGCTCGAGCGCACCGGTGAGCCCCCGGCGACCGCTTTCTACGGCATCCCCAAGTTCCCCTCCTCGATCGTCATCGGCGAGGCGGTGCAGGCCGAGTTCGAGGGCAATGATGTCGAGACTCTCGCGAAGGTGGAGTTCGACCTCGGGACCACGGACTTCAGCTCGATCGCCCTCCGCATCCAGCAGGCCGATCCCGACGTGATCTGGTGGGGAGGCGTCGGCGGCGACGTCGTGAACCTCTTCGACGCCTTCGCCACGATCGGATACGTGCCGAAGCAGTTCGTCGCTTCGGTGGCCGCGCCCGCTGCGCTGGAGTCGCTGGGGTCGGAGGCCGAGGGGCTCATGACGCTTTCCATCTTCGAGGAGAACTCGACCCTTCAGGGGGACCCCCAGGCGGAATACTTCGTCGAGCGGTTCCATGCGACTGCCGCCGGGCTCGAACTCTTCCCGCAGGTCGAGACTCAGGCCGCCGCGAGTTTCGCGGCGTGGCAGACCCTGCTCGCCGGAGTGGCCAACGCCGGACTCGATCGCGCGGCGATCATCGAATACCTTCGCGGCGCCACTGTCGACACGATCGCCGGGCCACTGACCTTCGGCGGGTTCAACGGCTACGGCACAGATGTCAACCGCATCACCCAGATCCAGGACGGCGAGCGCGTCACAGTGGCGCCGGCGGACCTGGCGCTTGCGGAGCCGGTCGCACGGTAGCCGCCCCGGCGGGGGAGGCAGCCGTCTCCCCCGTCTTCATCCGCCCATCACGACGAAAGGACCGCACATGGATGCGCTGGCTCAAACGCTCGTGTCCGGCGCCCTCTTGGGCTGCCTGTTCGGCTGCATCGCCCTGGGCATCACGGTGAAGTGGGGCCTGCTCGGCGTCGCCGACTTCTTCCACATCTCCCTCGTGCTCGTCTCGGCATACATTTCGTACACCCTGGTCGTGGAGGCGCAGATGAGTCCCTTCGCCTCCCTCGCCATCACCGTCCCCGCCTTCTTCCTCGTGGGGGTAGGGCTGCAGTACTTGCTGCACGTCATCAAAGCGAGCGTCTTCACCACGCTGCTCATCAGTTTCGGCCTGTTCATCGCCGCGGAGAACACGATCAGTCTCATCTGGAGCTCTGACGTGCTCAGCATGCGGACGGCCCTGCCTGAGGAGTGGCGGACGGCCGTCGCACTCGGGGACCTCGCCGTTCACCCGGTCGATCTGCTCAGCCTGGGTGCAGCGGTCATCCTCGTCGGAGGCGCAGCCGCCTGGTTGCGATACACCAGATCGGGACGCGCACTCCGCGCGATGCATCAGGACCTGCCGATCGCCCAGATCTTCGGTGTTCGCACCCTCACGCTCGCGCTCGTCGTATCCGGCGTCGTGGCCGCCACCGCCGCGGTGGCGGGGACGATCGTCGCCATGAAAATGCCGTTGCAGCCGCACCTCACCACGCAGTGGCTCGGGATCGTCTTCGTCGCCTGTCTCCTCGGAGGCCTGGGGAGGCCCCTCAGCGCGCTGCTGGTCGCGGTCTTGGTGCTGATGATCCAGAACGTCTGGTCGCTGTATCTGTCTCCCTCGTGGTCGCCGGCGATCGCCTACGGCGTGCTCTTCCTCTACCTGGCTCTCGAGCCGGTGGTGCGAGCCGGCCGGCTGCGGATCGCCCTGGGGAGGACGGCATGAACAAGACCACAACGACCCTGGGCGGAATCCTCGCCGCTGCCGTGCTGCTGGTCCTGGTGCCGTTCCTGGTGCCGGGAAACCTGTACATCGTCGCGTTCGGGTTCCAGCTCATGGTGTGGATCGTGCTGGCCACGAGCTGGAACGTCTTCTCCGGCGCCGCCGGATACCCCAGCTTCGGGCACGGGGTGTTCTTCGGGATCGGCATCTACACGACGGCCGTTCTGCTGCGTGCCTTCCCCGGGCTCCCCTTCGTCGTGACGATCCTCGTATCCGGTCTCGTCTCGGCGGCGGTCGCCGCGGCTCTCGGCGCGGCGATGTTCGCGTCATCCCGGTTCCGGAGCGACCTGTTCGGCCTCGTCACCCTCGCACTCGCGTTCGTGGTTCCCACGATCGCCCTGAACATCCCCGCGATCGACGGCGGCGCCGGCGTCTCACTCCTGCAAGCGGCAGAAGGCACCTTCGTGGGCAACGACCCGGTGCGCCTGTATCTCACCGCCGTCGTGCTCGCCTTGCTCACCGTCGCGCTGACCGTCGTGATCTGGCGCGGACGGTGGGGGCGGGCCCTCTCCGGTATCCGCGACGACGAGCAGGTCGCTGAGTCGCTCGGCGTGCCCACCTACCGCTACAAGGTCGGCACGTTCGCGCTCAGCGCGGGCCTGGCCGGGCTCATCGGCGCCCCGCAGGCGGTCTTCCTCGGCTACGTCGACGTGGCGGCGGTGTTCAGTTTCACCGTGCCGCTGTTCGTCGTGATGATGTCGATCCTCGGCGGGGTGACCAAGTGGTACGGGCCGATCCTCGGGGCCGTCGTCATCGTCGTCCTGCAGGAGATCCTCAGGGGGCTCGGGGTTCCCGAGATCGCCCAGATCGTCGTCGGGCTGCTTCTGGTGCTCTTCATCGTCGTCCTCCCTCGCGGGGTGGGCGGTCTCTTCGAATCCCGGCGGAGGAAAGGACCGGTGGTGTCATGAGCGTGCTTTCGTGTCGCGGGGTCGTGAAGCGCTACGGCGGTCTCCTCGCGCTGGACGGGGTCGACCTCGAGGTGCAGGCCGGCGAGATCGTCGGACTCGTCGGACCCAACGGCTCCGGCAAGACGACACTGCTGAACACCATCGGGGGGTCGACCTTCGCTTCGGCCGGCGTGATCGAATTCCAGGGCGACGAGGTCACGACGATGTCGGCCCATCGCCGTGCGCGGCGCGGCATCTCGCGCACCTTCCAGATTCCCCGACCGCTGCCGTCCCTCTCGGTGCACGAGAACGTGGTGCTCCCGGCGATGTTCGGGCGCCACCGCGCCTCTCGAACGGATGCCGACGCCCAGGCGGCCGACATCCTCCGACGAGTGGGGCTGGCCTCGCACGCGGACGCGGCCACCTCGACGCTGACGCTCCACGAACGCAAGTTCCTCGAGATCGCTCGAGCCCTGGCTCTCTCGCCGCAGCTTCTCCTCCTCGACGAGGTGCTCGGCGGGCTCAACCCGACCGAGGTCGAGGCGGGTGTGGAGCTCATCGCGAGTCTTCGCGAATCCGGTGTGGCCATTCTGTACATCGAGCACAACGTGAAAGCGGTCACGCGCCTGGCCGACCGCATGTACGTGCTCAACCGCGGCCGGAACCTCGCCAGCGGCGTACCGGCCGACGTGATCGCCGACCCCGCTGTGATCGAGGCCTACCTGGGGAGTTCGTCCCATGCTTGACGTACAGGATGTCGCTGTCTCCTACGACCAGGCGATCGCGCTGCGCGGAGTGAGCATGTCGATCCGCTCCGGGCAGTCGGTGTCGCTCATCGGATCCAACGGCGCGGGCAAGTCGACCCTGGTGAAAGCCCTCATGGGCATGCAACCGGTCCGCGGCGGCCGCATCCTGTTCGAGGGACAGGACCTCGCCGGCTCGCCGTCCAGTTCTCGACCCGCACAGGGCATCGCCCTCGTGCCGGAGGCCCGGCGTCTCTTTCCGCACCTGAGCGTGTGGGACAACCTCCAGATGGGGCTGCACGATCGCGCTGCGCGTGCGCGTTCGCGCGGCGGACTCGACTGGGTACTGCATCTGTTCCCGGTCCTCACCGAGCGGTCGCGGCAGAAGGCAGGCACGCTCTCCGGCGGCGAGCAGCAGATGGTCGCGATCGGGCGCGCTCTCATCTCCCGTCCGCGCCTGCTCATCCTCGACGAACCGTCTCTCGGTCTCGCGCCCATCGTGGTCGAGCGGGTCTTCCGGCTCCTGGAGGAGGTGCGGACGGAGGGAGTGACGATGCTCATCGCGGAACAGAACATGCACGCCGCCCTCTCCATGTCCGACTTCGGTTACGTCCTGGACGACGGCCGCGTGACGATGAGCGGACCCTCCGCCGAGCTGCTCACCACCCCCGCGGTTCGGGCTGCCTACCTCGGCGGCACGTGATGCGTGGAATCGATAGTTCCTAAAGAATCGATTCTAATCTATCCTGGATCGAGACCATGCCGCACGTGCGGCGACGCACCAGAAAGGCGCACACCATGAAGATCGCCAACCTCGCCGAGCGCCTCGTCATCGTTGAGGATGACCGCGCCATCGATGTCGAGAACGCCAGTGCAGGGCGGTTCTCCTCCGACCCTCAGGCGATCTACGAACGCTGGGAAGAGTTCCTCGCCTGGGCGCCGTCTGTCGCGGGTTCCGCCGCCCTGCCCTTCGATGAGCGACGCGCCGCGGCGCCGGTCCCGCGCCCGCGCCAGGTGTTCGCCATCGGACTGAACTACCGCGCTCACGCGGCCGAGGCGGGGGAGGGCGAGCCCACCTTCCCGCCGACCTTCACCAAGTTCCCTACCTCGCTGACCGGCGCCTTCGCCGAGGTGGAGCTGCCGACCGACACCGTGGACTGGGAGGTCGAACTCGTCGTCGTCATCGGACGCGAAGCCGTCCGCGTGCGTGAAGCCGACGCGTGGGAGCACGTCGCAGGCCTCACGATCGGGCAGGACCTGTCCGAACGGACCCTGCAGCTGCTGCCCCCGATGCCCCAGTTCTCGCTGGCGAAGTCCTTCCCCGGGTTCTCACCCACGGGACCGATGGTCGTGACTCCGGACGAATTCGAGGATCCCACGGACCTGGCTCTGGAAAGCCGCCTCGGGGACGAGGTGCTGCAATCGGGACGCACCTCTCAGATGATCTTCTCCGTCGCGGCCCTCATCGAACGCCTCTCCGCCGTCACCCCGCTCCTGCCGGGTGACCTGATCTTCACAGGCACCCCCTCCGGAGTCGGCGTCGCGCGCGTGCCGAAGCGTTTCCTGCGTCCCGGCGAGGTGCTGACGTCGACGATCGAAGGCCTGGGGGCCATGGAGACGACTCTGGTCGGCTCTGCGCGCGGCTGACCGCGGGTCGTATCGACAGATGCGGTAACAGTCGAGTATTCCAGGTGGAAGAATCCGCGGACGGTACGATCAAGCCATGGCGATGAGAGGCAACGCACGCACGCTCGGCGTCGACGTGTACGAGCAGATCCGCGACCGCATCCTCCGCGGCGACTTCGCTCCCGGTGCCCGGCTGCGCCCGGCCACCCTCGGGCCCGAGTATGACGTCAGCGTCAGTGTCGTCCGCGAGGCGCTCACGCGACTGTCGGAGCAGGGGCTCGTTCTCGCCGAGCCCAACCTCGGATTCGCGGTGCCCCTGCTGTCACGGGAGAGGCTCGAGAATATCGTCCAAGCGCGCGTCGAGGTCGAGGGCATCACCATCCGGATCTCCGTCGAGAGCGGGGATCTCGCCTGGGAGTCGTCGGTGATGGCCGCACATCACACCCTCAACCGCACGCCGCTGCGGCTCGAGGATCAGGGCCTCAATCCCGACTGGGTCACGGCGCACCGCCAATTCCATGCCCAGCTGCTTGCGGGCTGTCAGAACGACGTCCTGTTGGGAATCTGCGCGTCGCTGTTCCAGAGCGCCGAGCTCTACCGCAACTGGTCCGAGCCTTCGCCCGGTGCTCAGCGCAACGTCGCGGCCGAGCACGACGCGCTCGCAAAGGCGGCCATCGCCCGGGAAGCGGACAAGGCCTCGGCGTTGCTCAAGGCGCATATCGAGAAGACGCGAGATCTGGCAGTGAAGAACATCGGCGCGTTTCGCTCGGACGAAGCCGCACCGCGCACGCGGACCCGAGGAGCGTCGGCCGCCGACTGAGACGAAAACAGAACATCTCTAACTATCGACTATTGGGTTCACTGTTGTATAGTTGACTCGAGGCCAAGTCGGCACACCGTGGCACAAGGGAGTGGACACCATGCGGATGCACGTCGGTCATATCGCCATGAGAGTGACGAACCTGGAGAAGTCGGTCGATCACGCGCGGCGCACGCTCGGACTGCGAACCACGTGGGCCTCGCCGACGGAAGTGCATCTGTCGGCCAACGCGCGCCATCACGAGCTTCAACTGATCCAATCCGATCGAGCGGGGCTGGACCACGTCGGGCTGGAGATCGAAGATCCCCGTGACCTCGACGCGCTGCGCGACCGGATCATCGCGTCCGGTGCCATCATCCTCAGCGAACAGGTGCAGGAGGTCGGCATCCAAAAGGCCATCCGGTGCATCGGTCCGGAGGGGATCGTGTTCGAGCTGTACTCCGGAATGGAGCGCCTACCGCTCAGCGTGGATACGGTGATCCCCGCACTCGCACGCAAACTCGGCCACGTCACCTTCTTCGCCGAGGAGAAGGCAGAGGTCGAGAGGTTCCTCCTGGATGTCCTCGGCTTCCGCGTGTCGGACCGGTTCGGCGACTGGGCCACGTGGCTGCGGTGCGACCCCGATCACCACGGTATCGCCATCGCTCAGAGCCCGGCGGGCGGCGGGAGCAGGATGCATCACTACGCCTTCGAGATGGCGAGCATCGGCGAGATCGCCCACTACGCCGATCACGTCGCGCGTGACGGACAGCACTTCCTCTGGGGCCCGGGCAGGCACGGACCCGGATTCAACATCTTCACCTATCTTCTCGACCCGGAGGAGGCAGTCGTCGAGGTCTACACCGACCTGCTCCGCATCGATGACGAGGCCGCGTACAAGGCCGTCGATTGGTCGGCGCATCCGCACGCGATGAATCTGTGGGCACGGGATGACACCCCCGAGAACTGGAGCGAGATCGGCATCCCCATCCTGAACTGACTCAGCGCGGCACTCGACGAAGGCGACATCACATGACCAACCTCGACAACACACCCGACAACCACCCAGGCCCCGCGCTGGATCCGGAACGCAGCGGCCGGCCCGGCGACCGGTACGTGATCCGCGGCGGGGCGGTGATGTCGATGGACCCGCAGGTGGGGGATTTCGAGGAAGCCGACGTGCTCGTCGACGGTTCCACCATCGTCGCGGTGGGGCGCGATCTGGCGGTGTCCGGCATCCCGGTCGTCGATGCCCGCGGCCGCATCGTCATGCCCGGGTTCATCGACACCCATCACCACCTCTTCGAGACGGCCCTGCGTGGCTTCCTCGCCGACGCGGTGCTCTTCAACGACGGGCGTCCGCACGCGGCGGTCAACTACGTCGACTACGTGCTGGATCGGTTCGCGCCGCAGTACCGGCCCGAAGATGTGCACATCAACACGCTGTTCGGCTCGCTCAGTCAGCTCGACGCCGGAGTGACAACCGTGCTCGACGTCTCGCAGATCCACCATTCGCCGGAGCATTCGGACGCGACTGTGGAAGCGCTGGCCGGTTCGGGGCGCCGCGCGGTCTTCGGATACTTCGAAAGTCACGGGGGCAGAGCAGGCAACCAGTACCCGGAGGATGCCGGCCGGCTGCGCTCGCAGCACTTCTCCTCATCGGATCAGCTGCTGACGATGATGATGGGAGGAGAGATCTACCTCCCCGGCTATGAGAGGGCGTGGGAGGTAGGGCGCGAGCTCGGTCTCCCGATCGTCGCCCACGTCGTGGGCAGTTTCGGTCTCGGGCCGGAGTTCGACAAGCTGGCCGCGGCAGGCGCCTTCGGCAGCGACAACCTCTTCCTCCACATGACCGGGATGTCGGAACTCGGGTGGCAGCGGGCGAAGGACGCGGGCGCCGGATTCTCGGCGGCGGTGCCCATCGAGGTGAGCATGGGCCACGGCACGCCTCCCCTCCTGAAGGCGCTGGCGATGGGAATCGAGCCCTCGCTGTCGACCGACATCGAATGCACGTTGACCGCGGACTTCTTCACGCAGATGCGTGGGGCGATGGCACTGCAGCGTGGTCAGGTGCACGAGATGATCCTCTCCGGCGTGGAAGACACCCCGGCGCTCCTCACCGCTCGCGACGTCCTGCGGTGGGCGACGATCAACGGCGCGCGTGATCTCGGACTGGATCACCGGGTCGGAACTCTGACTCCCGGGAAAGAGGCGGACATCGTCATCCTCGACGCGGAGGCCCTCAACGTCGCGCCGCTGAACCACGTGCCCGGCGCCGTGGTGGGGTTGATGGAGCGCTCCAACGTCGAATCCGTCATCGTCGCGGGCAAGGTCCGCAAGTGGAAGGGTCGCCTCCTCGATGTCGACCTCGCGCGCCTGCGCGACGATCTCAGCGCCTCGCGCGACTACCTGTTCGAGTCGGCCGACGTCGCCCGCGACCTGTTCGCGTCCTGACGACGGGTCCTCCGGCGGGCGGAGAACAGGGGAGGAGCAGGTGATCGCGCACATCGTGATCGCGGAGTTCACACCAACCGTGGACGACCGCGACATCCAGCGGTTCCACCAGGAGCTGGGCGCCATGCGGGTGCGTTTGGGTGGGCTGCTGCGACAGTACGTCCACGGTCCGGGCCTCGGGCTGCGCCCCGGCGTGCGCGGGTACGGGATCACCGCGGTCGTGGACTCCGTCGAAGCGCTGGACGCCTACCTGGACGACGAGGACCACCTCCGCATCGGCGCTCACTACGGCCCGCTGCTCTTCTCCGAGCTCAGGTCGGTGCAGGTCCGGGTCGACTGAGCCGCCGGCCGCACGAAGGGATCCGTTCACGATGAGCTCTGCTCTGATCGGCGACGAGGTCGTCGAGCAGCCGCCGTCGGAGATCAGCGAGGTGTTCGCCGCGCTGGCGAACGACCATCGACTGCACCTCCTCGAGGTGCTGCGGGAGAACGTCGGGCTGCGCGGGCTCGGCATGACGGTCACGAGCCTCGCCCTGGCCACGGAGCGGAGCCGATTCGCCACCTCGCACCATCTTGCGGTCCTGCGCGAGGCCGGCCTCGTGGTCGAGCATCGCCGAGGTGCCAGTCGTCTTCACCAGCTCAACGCCGATACGTTCGACCGCTTCTTCGGCTGGCTGATCCCGTTTCTCGATGCCGCCGAAGAATTCCGTGCCCCCTAGCCGCTGTGTGTCGTGGGCGGCCCGCGACGTCGGCCGGGGTTTTCGTACAGGCGCGGTGATCGAAATCCGCGACACATGCTCTGCGTCTCTAGCGTGAGAACCAGTGACCCCGAAAGGAACCCCATGAGTGTGCGAAACCAGCCGGAAGCGCGTGATCGGATCATGGCCGCACAGAACGATCCTGACCGCGCCGTGCTCATCGAGGGGGCGACGGTCATCACCATGGACGGCACCGCCCCGTTCCTTGGTGACGTCCTCATCCGTGGCAACCTCATCGAGGCGGTCGGTCCCCGGCTGGGTGAGCGCGTGACCGACGCGATTCGCGTCGATGCGTCGGGGTGCCTGCTGCTGCCGGGTCTGATCGACTCCCACGTGCATGCGTGGGAGGGGCAGCTGCGCGGGATCGCGCCCGACGCCGAGTTCGCTGACTACGTCGCGCTCACCCACGGCGGCCTGGCAAAGCACTACCGTCCGGAGGACATCGCGATCGGGGAGAAGCTGACCGCCCTGCAGGCTATCAACGCGGGAACCACCACGATCGTGGACAACAGCCACAATTCCCGCAGCCGCGCTCACAACGATGCGGCGATCGAGGCTCTCCTGTCCACCGGCATCCGCGCCGTGTACGCGGCCGGCAGTGCACAGTTCGGCGAGCACGAGAATCACCTGCCCGCGGATCTCCTGCGCCTGCGGCGGGAGTACTTCGAATCCGGGCAGGACCGGGTCACGCTCCGGCTCCTGGACGTTCAACCGTCGATCGGCAACTGGGAATTCGCCCGCGAGTACGGATTCGGTCTCTGTGCGGAGATTGGGTCGTCGAGCCCGATCCTCGATGAGCTCGCGGCCTCCGGCCTGATGGGCCCGGACCACACGTACAACCACTGTGCCGGGCTCTCCGCCGAGGTGTGGAGTGCGATCGCCGACAGCGGCGCCGCCGTCAATCTCGTTCCACGGTCGGATTCGCACTTCGGAGTCGGGGCATTCGCGCCCGTCCTCGAGGCCCAGCGCCGCGGGATCGTGGTTGGCATCAGCAGCGACAACGAGATCAGCTACGGCCATGATCTGTTCGCAGAGATGAGGGCCTTGCTGACGGTGCAGCGTGGGCTGAGCTTCGCCGCGGAGCTGTCCGGAGACACGACAGCACCGCCCCGGTACGGGGCTTACGACGTCCTGCGCGCTGCGACGGTCGGCGGGGCGCGGAACGCGGGTCGCTCGGACGAGATCGGTACGGTGACCCCCGGGAAGCGTGCCGACCTGGTGCTGCTCAGCCTCGAGGACGTGACGACCCGGCTGTGGGGTTCGGCGGTGGGAACGGTCGTGAACTTCGGCGGCACGGGCACGGTGGACACGGTCTTCATCGATGGTGAGGTGCACAAATGGGGCGGCGACGTCGTGGGGGTGGACGTGAACGCGCTCGTGCGGGCGGGCGAAGACTCCCGCGCGTACCTGTTCGAGCGGTTCGGCCTCGACCTCGCCGACGTGCGCGCCGCGCCCGACGGGGAGGTGTCCTCGCGGACGCGCTGATCACGAAGCCCGGCTGTACACCTTGTGGGGCCGTCCGCGCGATTCGGCGATGGCCTCGACGTCGATCTCGCCGAGAGTCACGAGGTACTCCAGGTAGCGCCGCGCCGTCACACGCGAGATCCCGAGCCGCGCGGCCACGAGCGCCGCGGAGAGGGGATGCGCCTCGGTGAGCAGCAGGTCCCGGACGATCTCGAGGCGGTGGGCGGACAGTTCGCGGGGCACCCACGCGCGCGAAGGGTAGGCGGTTGAGCGGAGCTGGTCGATCTCGGTCTGAGAGAGGTGCGCGGCATCCGCGCCGTGATAGTTGCTCAGTTGGCGCACCGATTGGATGAAGCGGTCGGGGCCGACGGGGGCGACGAGATAGTCGTTGGCGCCCAGGCGCAGCGCGTCCCGAAGTGCGTACGCCGACGGCTGTGAGGTCACGATGATCACCTCCAGCTCCAGCCGGGATGCGCGTATCGCGCGTAGGAGTCCGATGGACGGACAGGTCGACAGGACCCCGTCACGCTCGAACTCGCCGAGCACGAGCAGCCCTGGTCGGCTGGAGTTGATCGCCTCGCCTGCGCTGGCGGGATCGCGGCGCACCGCCATCGCCCGAGCTCCCGGGACGGTGCTGCTCCACGCGCGCAGCCGATCGGCGCGCGAGCGGTCCCCGTCGGCGATGAGTACGTCCAAGCGTGCCTCCGTCATCCCGATAACCTCCATCGCTCGCACCTACGCCGGCCTGGAGACAGCATTCCGGACGACCTGCCCGACCTCAAGCGTGATTTCGACGCCATCGACCCGGTTGCGTAACGATGGGCACCGACGCGAGTCGACTTCGAGTCGTACGACCTCGAGCCGGCCGATTCCTTCTGCTTCGACCCCGGCGCCACCGCCTGACTCATTCCTCGAAGGGTCATCTCACCCCCCGATCGGCGCGGCGCCCGCCCGCGCGCGTTACACGTCCAGCCGCTCGCGTCAACCCAGGCGCACGAAGGGCCCGCGGTCGCATAGACCGGTACCGAGTCGGTCCCCCGATCGGCAGCGAGAGGAAGACATGTCAGAAATGTATGGAAGCGGGTCGGCGGGTGCATCGGGGGCTTCAGAGCCTCAGCCGGGCACGGTCGAGACCGCGAAGAACGAAGCAGGCGAGGTCGCCGGTACCGCCAAGGAGCAGGCCGGCCACGTCGTAGAGACCGCCAAGACCGAGGCTGCATCCGTCGCCCGCGAGGCGAAGACCCAGGTCAAGGACCTCTATTCGCAGACCCAGACCGAGCTGAAGGAACAGGCCGCCGTGCAGCAGCAGCGCGTGGCCGATGGCCTCCGCTCCCTCGGGGACGAGCTGGGCTCGATGGCCGAGAAGTCGGAGACGCCCGGGGTTGCCGCAGACCTCGTGTCGCAGCTGTCCTCCCGTCTGAGCGGCGCAGCCACGTGGATCGGCGACCGCGACCCGGGATCCTTGCTGAGCGAAGTGAAGTCGTACGCGCGCCGCAAGCCCGGCGTCTTCATCGCGGCCGCCACGATCGCAGGACTCGCGGCGGGCCGGCTGACGCGTGCCCTCGCCGAGCAGGCGGCGGACGACAAGGACGCATCATCGGCCGCGTCCGGGACCGTGACGACGGGGTCGACCACGGGCACCGTCGGCGCGACCGGCGTCCGTCCGGTGCCGCCGGTTCCCGGTGAGTTCGGTTCCGCACCCGCCGGTTCGCCGGCCGTCGGGACCCCGGTCTACGACCAGATCCGTGGCACCGGGTCCGGTGAGGGGAGCACAGATGTCCGATCAGACACCCTCTGAACAGAAGGCAGCGACGAACTCGCTGGGCGAACTGCTCAGTGAGGTGACCGGCGACCTTTCCACGCTCATGCGGCAGGAGCTCGAGCTCGCCAAGGTTGAGCTGCGAGAGTCCGCCAAGCGCGCCGGAAAAGGCGCGGGCATGTTGGGCGGCGCCGCGTACGCGGCCATCATGGCGATCTTCTTCCTGTCCGTGGCCCTGTGGTGGGCGCTCGGATGGCTGGTCGGTCTCGGCTGGTCGGCCGTGATCGTCGCCGTGATCTGGGGTGTGATCGCGCTGGTGCTGTACCTGTCCGGCCGCAAGCAATTGAACGAGACCAAGGGGGCGCCGCAGACCGTGGACACGCTCAAGCAGATCCCCGACGCCGTGAAGAGAAATGAGGAGAACCGATGAGCGATTCACCGGAAGCCATCCGTGCGAACATCGACCGCACCCGCCAGGAACTCGGCCTCGATGTCGACGCGCTCGCCGACAAGGTGACGCCGTCCAAGATCGCCCAGCGCCAGACTGACAAGGTCAAGGGCGCCTTCGGGTCCGTCCGTGAGCGCATCATGGGCGCCGCCGACGACGCATCCTCGTCGGTGCAGGGTGCCGGCTCGTCAGCGGCTTCGGGCGTCTCCGACGCCGGTCAGCGGCTGGCGTCGAAGGCGGAGGGGAACCCGCTCGCCGTCGGTCTGATCGCCTTCGGCGTCGGACTCGTCGTAGCCTCCCTCATCCCCGCATCGGAGAAGGAGAAGCAGGTCGCCGGAGCCGTCAAGGAGCAGGCGCAGCCTCTCGTCGATGAGGCGACGAATGTCGCCAAGGAGGCCGGGGAGCACCTTCGGGAGCCCGCTCAGGAGGCGATGGCCGCCGTCAAGGACACCGCGACCGACGCGGTGTCCAACGTCCAGGGCGAAGCCACGGATGCGGCCGGCACGGTCACCGACCGGGCGCGCGACGCCCGCGGCACCGTGAGCGACAACGGCTGATCTCGCGCGATCAACGGGTGCTGCGCGGCTGAGGCCGCGCAGCACCCGTCCTTATTTCGACGGTCAGGACGGCTCGGCGGACACCGACCCGCGCAGGCGCAGCGGCATGGGCAGCCGGTCCACATGCGGGGCGACGGGGAAGGGTTCCTCCAGCAGCGTCTGGATCGCGCGGTGACCGAGTTCGTGGTGGGGGATGGCGAACGTCGTCAGGCCGGGGCGCAGCCAGCCGGCGAGCTGATGGTCGTCGAAGGAGACGACGGAGAAGTCACCGGGGATGCTGAGACCCGCCTCCGCAATGGCCTGATACGCACCGAAGGCCAGGCGATCGTTGAACGTGATGAGAGCACCGCGGCGTTCGCCCGTCGAGAGCAGCCGCGAGGTGGCTCGCCAGCCGTCCTCGGGCAACCAGACGTTGCACAGTTGCGCGCTCGCCGGCGATACGCCCGCCTCGGAGAGCGCGGCGAGGATTCCGGCGAGGCGCTCCCTTCCGGCCACGGTCTGCCCTGGAACGTCATCCAGGGAGGGGCCCGCTCCGATCAGGTGGATGCGGTCGTGGCCGGACTCGAGCAACGTCGCGGCCGCCGCCCGGCCGGCGGCGTATTCATCGGGGACCACCGCGGGGGCAGAATCGAGCGGGTCGGGAAGCGCGTTCAGGAGGATGGCGGGGCGGTTGCGCAACGCGCCGGGAAGCGACCGCTCGCGCGTGAACATCGACGCGATGACGAATCCGTCCACCTGGCGATCGAGCATGGCGTCCACGAGGCGATCCTCCTCGTGGCGATCGCCCTCCGTTTCGCCGATGAGCAGCATGTAGCCGTTGCGGTGCGCGTGGCTCAGCGCCCCCTTGATCATGTCGCCGGCGAGTTGCGAGGTGGCCACGGTGTCGGAGATGAATCCGATGGTGCGACTCGAGCCGCTCCGGAGCCCCGCCGATACGATGTTCGGCCGGTAACCGAGCTCGGACGCGACCCGGCGGACGCGTTCCTGGGACGAACTCGAGATCCGCAGCTCATCGCCGCGCTCGCTGAGCACCAGGGACGCGGTGGTCCGCGAGACGCCCGCTGCACGCGCGACGTCGGCGAGCGTGACTCGTCTCTGACTCACTGGGCCCTCCGCTCTGCGAAGATCCTAGCCGGGTCGGTCTTCGTGGGCGGCCGCCCGTCACCGTTGACAGCGGGCGGGTCCAAACGAGATGATGACCGTGCTAACGCGGTTTAGCACCGCATCCATGCATCCTGGTCCGGAGCGAAGGGAGACACCGGTGTCTCATTCACAGCATCCACACGCGCGCGCACTCGCTCAGGGAGGCGTGCTGATCCTCGCGGTGTTCGCCGTCACGGCGTGTGCCCCTCCCGGGGGCGGCACCGCCGCCCCGACCAGCTCCTCCGGCCCGGTATTCGGCGGAGGCGAGCCCACCTGCGGCGAGGACGATGTCGTCCTGGACATGTATGCCGAGACGGGGTTCGCGCTGCCGGGGGAACTGGCCGACGAGTTCACCCGTCAGTATCCAAACGTCACGTTCGACGTTCGCGAAGACCAGTTCGCCGTTCTCACCCAGAACGCGCCTCGCGTGCTGCGCGACTCGCCGCCCGATCTCATGCGCCTGCCGCAGATGTCGGAGCTCGCCGAGGGCGGCCTCCTCCTCGACCTCGACCCCTACGCCGAGGTGTTCGGATGGACCGACTGGCCCGAGTCGCAGCTCGAGCAGCTGCGGGTGGATGAGGACGGCCGTCGCGGCGACGGACCGCTGTACGCCATGGGCCTCAACTTCTCCATGACGGGCGTCTTCTACAACAAGGAACTCGCCGCTCAGATCGGGATGACGCAGGCGCCGCAGACGCTCGAGGAGTTCGACGGCTACCTGCAGGCCGCCCAGGACGCCGGGCTGACTCCGATCGCGCAGTTCAACGGCGGCGCGACAGGCGGTCTGCTCTTCCCGCTGCAGGGGCTCATGGCCTCCTACGGGGAGACCGCGCCCGTCAACGACTGGATCTTCCAGACGCCCGACGCGAGCATCGACACTCCTGACAACCTCGCCGCCGCCGAGCACCTGCAGGGCTGGGTGGAAGCCGGCTACTTCGCCCTTGACGTGAACTCGCTGGATTACTCCCAGATGATGAGCCGGTTCATCGGCGGGGAAAGCGTGTTCATCTTCAGCGGAGACTGGGAGTCGGGCAACCTCGACACGCAGATGGCGGGGAACGCCGGGTTCTTCCTCGTACCGCCCGTCGACGAGGGGGGAGCACAGGGTGCGATGTCCGCCCCGCTGACCTACGGCATCTCCGCGGTTGCCGAGAACCCCGACTGCGCAGCCTTCTTCCTCGACTGGGTCGCGACCGATGAGACAGCACGCACGATCACCGTGGAGGTGGGCGGGTCGCACCCGATGGGCCCCGCGGACGCATTCATGCCGGAGGTGGCTGCCGGGTCGGTGACCGAGGCGACCCTCGCCGCCGGAACCGTCATCAACGAGAAGAACGGCGCGATGGACTTCATCGCGAACGCTACGGGCGCCATCTACGCCCAGAGCTGGACCCCCAACGTCCAGCGTCTGGTCGCCGGCGAGCAGGATGCTGCGGGCCTGCTGAGCTCCGTCCAGTCGGACTACGAGAACGAACTCGCCGACTGACGGATGTCTTCCCCTCGGCAGGCTGCGGCGCCGGTGTCCCGGATCGGCGTCGCAGCCCCTTCCTCAGGCCCGGCGCCCCGCCCCGGCGCGCGCCGGCGGCGCTTCGCCTGGGCGGCGCGGGCGTACCTGCTCGTCGTGCCCGCCGCGCTGTTCTACATCGCGTTCGTCGTGGCACCCATCATCCGCACCGCCCAGTACTCGCTGTATGACTGGGACGGCATCCAACTCGCCACGTGGGCGGGGTGGGACAACTACGTGGAGGTCTTCGCGAACCCCACGCTGGTGGGCTCGATCCTCAATTCCTTCGAGCTGATCATCTACTTCAGCATCATCCCGGTCATCCTCGGTCTCTTCGCGGCGAACATCATCCGGGGCATCGCGGCGAGCCGGCTCGCCGTCGTCGCGCGTACGGTGTTGTTCCTCCCGCAGGTGATCCCGCTGGTGGCCGCCGGCATCATGTGGACGTGGCAGCTGTCGACCAACGGGCTCATCAACCAGCTGCTGGAGGTCGTCGGACTCGGTGGACTCGCGCGCGCCTGGCTGGGCGACACCCAGACGGCGCTGCCCGCGGTCGGTGTCATCGGCGCGTGGGTGCAGTTCGGCCTGTGCCTGCTGCTTCTCCTGGCCGGCATGACCAAGATCGACCCTTCGCTGTACGAGGCGGCGCGGATCGACGGCGCGGGGCCGGTCCGCGAGTTCTTCTCGATCACGCTGCCGAGTCTGCGTCAGGAGATCGCGGTGTGCGTGACGATCACGGTCATCTCGGCGCTGGCGAGCTTCGACATCATCTACATCTCGACGCAGGGCGGCCCCGCCAACAGCACCCTCGTGCCCGGACTGCAGATCTACTATCTGGCGTTCTTCGAGCGGGAGATCGGCACCGCCTCGGCGCTCGCCGTCGTGCTGATGGTGCTGGTGCTCATCATCGTCCTGCCGCTGCAGCGCGTGCTGAGAGGGCGTGACGCGTGATCGTTTCGGCGCGTGAAGTGTGGCTCGGCCGCGCCCTCCTGGTGCTGCTCATGCTGATCACCGTGATGCCCTTCCTGAGCCTCTTCGTTACGGCCCTGCACGAACCCGGCACCTACCCCGGTGGGCTCAGCTGGCCCGAGGAGCCGCACTGGGAGAACTTCGTACTGGCCTTCCAGGCGGCCGACATGCTGCAGCTGCTGTGGTCGAGCGTGCTCATCGAGCTCGGTGTGGTCCCGATCGCGATCCTCATCGCAACCCTGGCCGGCTTCGCGCTGGGGCACCTCAAGCCCGCTGGCGGGCGCGGCGTGTTCATCGCGTTCCTGCTCGGGCTGACCCTCCCGTTCGAGGGCATCATCGTGCCGCTGTACTACCAGATGCGTGAGATCGGGCTCTTGAATACCCGGTGGGCGATCATCCTGCCCCTCATCGGCTTGTTCATGCCCTTCGCGGTCACGTGGATGCGGGCGCACTTCATCAACATGCCCCAGGACGTCTCGGAAGCGGCCCGCGTCGACGGGGCCACCACGTGGCAGCTCTTCTGGCGCATCCACGTTCCGCTTTCCGTCCCTGCGCTGTCTTCCCTCGCGATCCTGCTGTTCCTGTGGACGTGGAATCAGTTCCTCCTCGCCGTGGTGCTGGTGGACGACCCGGCCCAGCGGACGATGGCCGGCGCCCTCGGAGCTTTCCAGGGGCAGTGGGGGACCGACATCCCGCTGCTGTGCGCAGGGTCGCTGCTCATCCTCACGCCGACTCTGATCGTGTTCCTCGTCTTCCAGCGTCAGTTCGTGGCCGCCCTCCTCCAGGGCTCGCTGAAAGGCTGACGATGACGACCCCGCCGCCGTTCGACCCCGAGATCGCCGCTGCCCTGCGGGCGCGAAGCGACGTCGTCACGTCACTGCGGACGAACGAGATCGCCGGCCTCCGGGCGGGAATCACGCGCCCGACCGACGCCGAGATCACTCTCGGCGGGGCGTTCGACTTCTCGGAGCACGTGGTGCCGTCGTTCGACGGGGCAGAAGTGCCGATCGTCGTGCTGCGCCCTCGCGACGCTGAGATCCCTGTGCCCGTTCTGTACCACGTGCACGGTGGCGGGCTCGTGGTGGGGACACCGTACGAGGATCTTCCTTCTCTTGCGGCTCTCGCGAGGGATCTGGGATGCGCCGTGGCCTCGATCGACTACCGGCTCGCGCCTGAGCACCCCTATCCCGTCCCGGTGGAGGACGTGTATGCGGGGCTGACGTGGCTCTTCGCTGAATCGGGCACGTTGGGGTTCGACTCCACTCGTGTGATCCTCAGCGGGGTGAGCGCCGGCGGCGGTCTGGCTGCTGCGGCGGCACTCCTCGCGCGGGACCGGGGCGGTCCGGTCGTTCGCGGGCAGCTGCTGGCGTGCCCGATGCTCGATGACCGGAACGACACGCCATCGGCGCACCAGATGGCGGGTATCGGGGCGTGGGACCGTACCGCGAATGAAACCGGCTGGACCGCCTACCTCGGTGCCGAGCGGGGAGACGTTCCCGCCTACGCGTCGCCGGGTCGGGCGACCGACGTCTCCGGTCTTCCGCCGATGTTCTTGGATGTCGGATCGGCCGAGACGTTCCGCGATGAGGTCGTCGCGTATGCCGCACGGGTGTGGGAGTGCGGGGGCGAGGCCGAGCTGCACGTCTGGCCGGGTGGCGCGCACGGCTTCGACACCCTCGCACCCGACGCGGCCCTCAGTCGCGCGGCCCGCGCCGCGCGACTGGGATGGCTGCGGCGGCGTCTCTCCGCCAAGCCCCCCGCGGCGCGGGAGTCGTCGGTCCCCGCGGCGCGGGTCTTGCCCTGAGCGCGCCGCGGCCGCCCTTGTCGCCGATGCCGCGAGGGGTGCGCCGCATCCCGTTGCTCTGGGCTTCCTGGGCGAGCGGTACGTGGGGAGTTGAACGACGGGGGCTCACCGGGTCCTTTGCAGCGCGGATCTGCGCCTCCAGGCGAGGCACCGATCCACCGCGACGCCCGCGACGAGGGCGATCGTCACGGCGATGATCGTGGCCAGCAGAGGCTCGGGAGTGACGAACGAGCCGACCAGGACCGCGATCACAACGGATACGCAGGCCCACGCCGTGGCGCTCGCCAGGCTCAGCACCAGGAATCGCCGGTAGGGGAGGCGTGCCGCGCCCGCCGCCATGTTGATGAGGATGCGGGCGACGGGGACGAAGCGTCCGGTGAGGAGGATGCTCTCCGGTCGACGGTGGAACTCTCGGCGTACCCCGTCTGCGGCGGCGCCGGATCGTCCGCGCCTCATCCACGGCAGGGGCGTCAGCCCGACCCGGCGTCCGATGGCGTAGGCGATGTTGTCACCGATCCACGCACCGACCGTCGCGGCGCCGACCACCGCGATGATCATCGGCGGGTGGGTGGTCCACGTCACCGCGGCGGCGGTGATGAGCACGACTTCGCTCGGAACCGGCGGGAAGAACCCGTCGATGACGCAGACGGCCAGCAGGACCGGCAGGACCCACGGCGAGGCGGCGGCCGCGACGAGGAATGCGTCCACGTTCGCGAAGAGATCGAGCAGCGGTTGCACGACGCCCCCGCTCAGCGCACCGGTGAGGGCAGCCGGGGGTGCGGGCGGCGGGCACCGGCGCGGCGCGCGACGTCGACGCACCAGCGCACCGACACCACCACTGCGGTGATGAGGACGTACATCAGGACGAAGAGGGCGGTGAGCAGGTGGAAGGCGATGATGCCGAGGATGGGGAGGGCCTTGCCGAGGAAGGAGGTGATGCCGGTCATGATCGTGCCTCTCTGAGGGCGGTCGCTGCTGACCCCGCGAGGTACGGGGACGGGTGCCGACGAGCCATCCAGCGCCGATGCGAGTCGGGTCGGCGGGAGCACAGAGTCGGCGTCGCAGCGCGCGATGATGTCG
Source organism: Microbacterium sp. Z11_20 (assembly GCF_057197605.1). Taxonomy (NCBI): domain Bacteria; kingdom Bacillati; phylum Actinomycetota; class Actinomycetes; order Micrococcales; family Microbacteriaceae; genus Microbacterium; species Microbacterium sp. Z11_20. Next base: position 88,958 of record NZ_JBXVOQ010000002.1, read on the forward strand.
CCGGATGCCGCGATGAGCACGTCGTCGGCCGGGCGGGACTGCTCGGCGAGCGAAGCGAGGCACCGCCGAGCATCCGGGCGTCGTTGAGGACCGGGATGACGACGGATATCGATGTGCGCATGCCAGCAGGTTAGGAACCCGCGGTCGGCTCGCGCGTCGCCCGGGCGTAGCGACTGACCCCCTACCCGGGTACCACGGGATTGTCTTCTCCAGGAGGATTCGCGCGACGGCCGCGCCTGCGAAAGTCTTCCCATGGCCGACGCATCCCCCATCCGCACCCCGCTTGCAGCGCCCCTCACCCGGTCCGACTGGGTGACGTGGCGCGACCTCGACGCCACCGAGAACGCCGCGGTATCCGTCATCGTCCCGGCGGGTGAATCCGACGTCGATCTCGAGGTGCGCCTCCCGGCCGCGCTCAATCAGACCGTCGCGCCGCACGAGATCGTCGTCATCGACTCCTCGCCGGACGGACGCCACTTCGCCGCCGTCGCCCGCCTCGAGCAGGGCGAGACGCGCACGCCGATCCGATACGTCCGCTCACCGGCTCTGAGCCCGGGGGCCCTTCGCCGGCTGGCGGCGCGATTGGCAGTCGGCAACGTCCGGGCGTTCGCGTTCGCCGGATCACTCCTTCCCGCCACGTGGGTGGAACGGATCACGATCGCCGCGCGCGGGATGCGGTCGCCGACGATCTCGATGGCGTGACGTTGCTCGTCCGCCGGGCCGTCACCGCGTAGCATCCCGCGCCGGGGTGCCAGACTGGTGCGATGACCACCCCGCCGGACGCCGTCACGACCGCGGCCGCCCCGGCACGACGGGGGCGCCCCGGCTACGACCGCGACCGGGTGCTCGCGATCGCCGTGCAGCTGTTCAACGAGCAGGGCTACGACGCCACATCCGTCGCCGATCTGGCTCAGGGGCTCGGGCTCACGAAGTCGGCCCTCTACCATCACTTCGCCTCCAAGGAGGAGCTGCTCGCGGTTGCGCTGGATCAGGCGCTGAGCGGCCTGGAGGCCGTGCTGGATGACGCTCGGGCGCTGGAGGGGGCAGCGATCGATCGCCTCCGCCACGTGATCCGCAGCGCGGCGGACGTGCTCGTGGCGCAACTGCCGTCGGTCACCCTGCTGTTGCGGGTACGCGGCAACAGCCCCGTGGAGCAGAGCGCGCTGGAGCGACGGCGGCTGTTCGACCAGCGGGTGACGCGCCTCGTCGCCGAGGCGCAGCGCGAAGGCGACGTGCGCACCGACGTCGACGCCGCCGTGGTGGCACGTCTCATCTTCGGCATGATCAACTCGGTCGTGGAGTGGTACCGGCCGGGCGGCCCGGTCGACGGCGACCGCCTCGGCCACGACATCCTCACCGTGGCGCTGGATGGCCTCCGCACCGACGGCGCTCGTCCGCGCGAGGCCTGACGCGCCAGGGCTGAACCACCGCGGCGCGGCACCGCCGAAGCGGCACCGCGCCGACGGGCGAAGCGCGTCAGGCGTGCAGGTCGACGCCCTTGGGCTCTTTGATGAGGGACACCCCGACGAGGGAGATGATCGCCGCCGCGGCGATGTAGAGGCCGATCGTCCACGACATCCCCGTCGCGCCGAAGAGCGCCTCGGCGATCATGGGCGCGAACGCGCCGCCGAGGATCGCGCCGAGGGCGTAGCCGATCGAGACACCGGAGTAGCGGACGTTGGCGGGGAACATCTCCGAGTACAGCGCCGCCTGCGGTCCGTACGAGAGGCCCAGCCCGATGGTCATCACGAACAGCGCGACGAAGTACCAGAGGATGTCGGCCGTGTCGATGAGGAACCACATCGGCACCGCCCACAGCGCGAGGATCAGGTAGCCGATCTGGAAGGTGCGGACGCGCCCGAGGCGGTCGGAGACCCGCCCACCCCACAGCGTGAAGGCGAGCCATCCGAAGGACGCCAGCGTCGTCGCCAGCAGCACGGTAGGCCGATCCATCTCCAGCACGTTCACCGCGTAGGTCGCGAAGAACGCGATGAGGAGGTACCCGGCCGCGTTGTTGCCGATGAACACGACGGCGGTGAGCGCCACCTGGCGCCAGTTCTTGCGGAACAGCTCGCGCAGCGGCGCCGAGGACTCCTTGCGGCGACGCACGAGGTCTTCGAAGACCGGGCTCTCCTCGACGGCGCGACGGATGACGTAACCGATGAGGATCAGGACGATCGAGAACAGGAACGGGATGCGCCAGCCCCACTCCAGGAACGCCTCCGTCGACATCGACGAGGTCAGGATCCACAGGGTGGCCGTCGCGAGGATCATGCCGATCGGCACGCCGATCTGGGGGAAGGCGCCGAAGAACCCGCGGCGCCCCACGGGCGCGTGCTCCACCGACATCAGCGCGGCACCGCCCCACTCGCCGCCGGCGGAGAATCCCTGCAGGATGCGCAGCAGGATGAGCAGCATCGGCGCCGCGAATCCGGCCACAGCGTACGTGGGGAGCACGCCGATGAGCGAGGTCGAGGCGCCCATGAGGACCAGGGTCAGGACGAGCATCTTCTTGCGGCCGAGCCGATCACCGAGATATCCGGCGACGACGGCGCCGAGCGGGCGGAACAGGAACGAGATGCCGATCGTGGCGAAGGAGAGCACCTGGGCCAGGCCCGGATTCGACCCGGCGAGCGGTGCGAGGAACAGGGGGGCCAGCACGAGGCCCGCCGCCTGGGCGTAGATGAAGAAGTCGTACCACTCGATGGAGGTGCCGACGAGGGTACCGGCGAGAACCTTGCGCTCCTCGCGGGTGACCGCAGCGTGGGGCAGACGCTCCCGGGTCGATGACGCCATGGGTGAACTCCGTTGTTCGAAGGTGATCGGGTATTCCTGACCGATCGTTGAGTAAAGCACACGATAGCGGAGGCGGCCAGCCTTGCGCGAGTGCACGGCTGGCCGCCGAGCGCACGGCCTTTGCCCGCGATCATCCCGTCCAGTCGGCGAGAACTCGTGCACTCGAGGGATGGGGGGCGGGTTGAGGGACGCGGGATCAGTCGGGGTCGACGAGGAGGTTGCTGATCCGCGCCGTCGCCAAGAGGGTGCCGACCTCGTCCTGGATGCGGATGTCGTAGGTCGCCATGCGGCGCCCGCGATGAAGCGCGGTCGCGATGCCCGTGATGGTGCCGGCGTCGGCGCCGCGGTGGTGGGTGATGTTGAGGTCGACGCCGACGCACACCCGGCCCATCGTGCTGGCGTGGATCATCGCGGCCCATGAGCCGGTCGCCTCGGCCAGCGCCGCGCTTGCCCCGCCGTGCAGGCGCCCGAGCGACTGCGTGTTGCCCGCCACCGGCATCGTGGCGACCACCCGCTCCGGCGACTGCTCCCGCACCTCGATGCCGAGCTTGAGGTCGAGCTCTCCCGGGGTGATCCGCCAGACCGCGTCGCTCATGGGTGCCTTCCCGGGGATGCGGCGCCTTGCCGATACCGCCCGCCTCTGACACTATTACTGAACGATCGGTCTGCAAAGACGGATTTGCATCCTGCGACGGGGCACGAGGAGATGACGATGACCGAAGCCTTTTTGGTCGGTGGCGTACGGACCCCCGTCGGCCGCTACGGCGGCGCGCTGGCCTCGATCCGGCCGGACGACCTGGCGGCCCTCGTGCTGCGGGAAGCCGTCACGCGTGCGGGTGTCCCCGTCGAGAGCATCGACGACGTGTACTTCGGTGCCGCGAACCAGGCGGGGGAGGACAACCGCAACGTCGCGCGCATGGCCGTGCTCCTCGCCGGCCTCCCCGACACCGTCCCCGGACTCACCGTCAACCGGCTGTGCGCCTCGGGGATGTCGGCGATCGCGCTCGCCGCCCAGGCGATCCGCGCGGGCGATGCCGACCTCTTCGTCGCCGGCGGCGTGGAGTCCATGACTCGCGCCCCGTGGGTGCAGGCCAAGCCCGATCGGGCGTGGGGGAAACCGGGGGAGACGTATGACACCTCCATCGGGTGGCGCTTCCCCAACCCGGCGCTGCAGTCCCGTGACAAGGCGACCTTCTCGATGCCCGAGACCGCCGAGGAAGTGGCCCGGATCGATGGCATCACCCGCGAGGACGCCGACGCCTTCGCCCTGCGCAGCCATCAGCGCTCCGTCGCCGCCATCGACGCGGGGCGCTTGGCGCCCGAGATCGTTCCGGTCCCCACGCGCCGTGGGCTCGTCGACACCGACGAGGGACCGCGCCGCGACACCTCCCTCGAAGCGCTCGCGGCGCTCCGCCCGGTCGTCTCCGGCGGTTCGGTCGTCACCGCGGGGAATTCGAGCTCGCTCAACGACGGCGCCTCTGCCATCGTCGTCGCCAGCGCCGAGGCTGTCGGACGCTACGGACTGACACCGCGCGCCCGCATCCTCTCGTCCGCGTCCGCCGCTCTGGCACCGGAGATCATGGGCCTCGGACCGGTGCCTGCGACCGAGAAGGCCCTCGCCGCAGCGGGGCTGAGCATCGCCGCCCTCGACGCCATCGAGCTCAACGAGGCGTTCGCCTCGCAGTCGCTCGCCTCGATCCGCCGCCTCGGGCTCGACCCCGACCTCGTCAACGCCGACGGCGGCGCGATCGCCCTGGGTCACCCGCTCGGCTCGAGCGGGTGCCGGCTCATCGTGACGCTCCTCGGCCGGCTCGAGCGGGAGGGCGGACATCGCGGGCTCGCGACGATGTGCGTCGGCGTCGGACAGGGCGCGGCGATGATCGTGGAGCGCGTGGATGCCTGACACCCTCCGCATCGAACGCCGCGACGATCGGGTCGTGGCGACACTGAACCGTCCTGAGGTCCGGAACGCGATCGACCAGAGGATGGTCGACGAGTTGCACCTGCTGTGCGCCGAACTCGAAGTGACCCCGCGCGTCTTGATCCTCACCGGTGCCGGTGGGGTGTTCGCCTCGGGCGCGGACATCGCCCAGCTGCGCGAGCGGCGCGCCGACGACGCGCGCGAGGGGATCAACACCACCGCGTTCCGACGCATCCGCGAACTCCCGATGCCCGTGATCGCCGTGATCGACGGCTACGCGCTCGGCGGCGGAGCCGAGCTCGCGTACGCCGCCGACATCCGCGTCGGCACGCCGTCGGCGAAGATGGGCAACCCCGAGACGGGCCTGGGCATCCTCGCCGCCGCCGGTGCCACGTGGCGCCTGCCGCAGATCGTGGGGGAGGCCCGCGCCGCGGAGATGCTCCTCACCGGCCGCACGCTCGACGCCGACGAGGCCCTCGCCTGGGGCCTGCTCAATGCGGTGCATCCCGCGGAGACGGTCATGGATGCGGCGCACGCCATCGCCGACCGCATCACCGCGAACGACGCCCTCGCCACCCGGTACACCAAGCGCGCCCTCCTCGCCCCACCCGACGCGCATCCCGGGATCGAACTCGACCTCCAGGCGGAACTGTTCGAGCGTCCCGAGAAGCACCGGCGGATGACGACGTTCCTGGAGCGGAGGAAGCGATGACGACTCGAACTCCCGCGCAGGTCGGGGTGATCGGCGGCGGGCGGATGGGCGCCGGCATCGCCCACGCTTTCGCGCTCGCCGGCTCACGCGTGTTCGTCGTCGAACGCGACCGGGGCTCCGCGGATGCCGCGACCCGGCGCATCCGCGAGAATCTCCGCCGCTCGGCCGATCGCGGTGCGACCACGCGCCCCCTGGGGGACATGGAGGCCGCCGTCTCTGCGGGCACCGACATCGCCGCGGTCGGCGACGCCGGTCTCGTGGTGGAGGCCGTGCCGGAGGACCGCGTTCTGAAGATCGATGCGCTGCGCCGGGCGGAGGACGTCGTCGCCGCCGACGCGGTGCTGGCCTCGAACACGTCCTCCATCTCGATCGACGACCTCGCGGCCGCCCTCGACCGGCCCACGCGGTTCCTGGGCCTGCACTTCTTCAACCCGGTCCCCGCGTCGGCCCTGATCGAGGTCGTCCTCGGCGCGGGCACCGACCCCGCCGTCGCCGCCGCGGCCGGCGACTGGGTCGCAGCCCTCGGAAAGCACGCCGTCGTGGTCCGCGATTCCCCGGGCTTCGCCTCCAGCCGGCTCGGCGTCGCGATCGCGCTCGAGGCGATGCGGATGCTCGAGGAGGGCGTGGCGTCGGCCGAAGACATCGATGCGGCGATGGAGCTCGGCTACCGGCATCCGGTCGGGCCGCTGCGCACCACCGACCTCGTCGGGCTGGACGTGCGCCTGGGGATCGCCGAGGAGCTTGCCGCCCGGCTCGGCGACCGGTTCGCACCCCCGCAACTGCTCCGCGACCTGGTCGCCGAGGGGCGTCTGGGCCGGAAATCCGGCCGCGGGTTCTATGAATGGAGTGATCGATGAGCGACATCCTGCCCAGCTACCTGCGCGACGCGTGGTGGACGCCGGAGAGCGCCGCCGGTGCGACGACGGTGCACGATGCATCCACCGGAGAGATCGTCGCGCACGTCAGCGCGTCCGGTGCCGACCTGGCCGGGGCCCTGGACCACGCGCGCACCGTGGGGCAGCGGAGCCTGGGGCCCCTGACCTTCCACCAGCGCGCCATGTTGCTGAAGCAGTTCGCCCTCGTCCTCACCGAGCGCAAGCAGGAGCTGTACGAGCTGTCCAAGCGCAGCGGCTCCACCGTGCGCGACTCGCTCAGCGATGTCGACGGCGGCATCGGCGTGCTCTTCACCTATTCGTCCAAGGCGCGACGCGAACTCCCCAACGCGAAGGTGTACCTCGACGGCCCGGTCGAATCGCTGTCCAAGGACGGCTCGTTCCTCGGCCGGCACGTCTACACGCGTCTGCCCGGCGCCGCCGTGCAGATCAACGCCTTCAACTTCCCCATGTGGGGCTCGCTGGAGAAATTCGCCCCCGCGTTCCTCGCCGGGGTCCCGTCGGTCATCAAGCCGGCCACCCCCACCGCCTATGTCGCCGAGGCGTGGGTGCGCATCCTCGTCGAGTCCGGCCTCCTTCCCGCCGGCTCGCTGCAGCTGATCAGCGGACGCGTGCCCGACCTGCTCGATCACTTGGCCCTCGGTGACCTCGTCGGCTTCACCGGCAGCGCGTCGACGGCCGACCGACTGCGCCGACACGACAACGTGCAGTCGGGCCGCGTACGGTTCACGAGCGAGACCGACTCCATCAACGCCTCGGTCCTCGGCCCCGACGCGACCACCGGAACCCCCGAGTTCGACGCGTACGTCAAGCAACTCCTGGTGGAGCTCACCGCGAAGGCGGGGCAGAAGTGCACGGCGATCCGCCGTGCGATCGTGCCGGCGGATGCGGTCACCGATGTCGTGGCGGCGCTGAAGGCGAAGATCGACGAGCGCGTCGTGATCGGAGACCCGCATCACGAAAGCGTCACCATGGGCCCGGTCGTCTCCCGCGAACAGCGAGACGACGTGCTCCGCCAGGTCGAGGTGCTCCGCGACGCCGGCGGAGCACTGCTGCTGGGTTCCACAGAGCCGCCCGAGGTCGTCCGCGCCGACGGCAGCGTCGGCCGCGCCGGCGAGGGCGCGTTCCTCTCGCCGATGGTCATCGGCTTCGCCGATGCCACGACCCCGGCCGCTCACGAGATCGAGGCCTTCGGGCCGGTCGCGAGCATCCTCCCGTACGCCACCGTCGCGGAGGCGGCCGATCTCGTCGCGCTCGGCGGGGGGTCGCTGGTCACCAGCGTCGCGACGTCGGATGACGACGTCGCTCTCGAGCTGCTCACCCGGATCGGCGCCTACAACGGCCGCGTGCTGTTCCTCAGCCGTCAGAACACCCGCACCTCGACCGGGCACGGGTCGCCCGTTCCGCACCTCGTCCACGGCGGGCCCGGACGCGCCGGGGGCGGAGAAGAACTCGGCGGCATCCGTGCGGTCCTCCACCACATGCAGCGCACGGCCCTTCAGGGTTCACCCGAGATCCTCACCGCGCTCACCGGAGTGTGGCACGAGGGCGCCGCTGCGGTGTCGGGCGGGCGTCACCCCTTCCGCAAGTCGCTGGCGGAGCTGCGCGTCGGTGACCAGATCGCCTCGGCCTCGCGCACGGTGACGCTCGAGGACATCGAGACGTTCGCGCACTTCACCGGCGACACGTTCTACGCGCACATGGACGAGGCGTCCGCCGCAGCCAACCCGTTCTTCCCCGGCCGCGTCGCGCACGGGTACCTCCTCGTCTCGTGGGCGGCCGGGCTGTTCGTCGACCCGGAGCCCGGGCCGGTGCTCGCCAACTACGGCCTGGAGAACCTCCGGTTCGTCACACCCGTCTCGCCGGGCGACGAGATCCGGGTCATCCTCACGGCGAAGCAGATCACCCCCCGGGAGACCGACGAATACGGCGAGGTGCGGTGGGATGCGGTCATCCGGAATCAGCGGGACGAGCTGGTGGCCTCTTACGACGTGCTCACGCTGGTCGCCAAGGAGGATCGCGCCGATACGGGCGCGGCCGTCGACCGGGAGGCGGTGACGGTGCCGTGACCGACAACGCCGCCACCCGCGCCCCGCTTCGACCCATGATGCGCAACGACCGCGCCTCCGCGTCGCTCGGGATGGTCGTCGAGCGCGACGAGCCTGGGCTGGCGGTGGTGTCGATGCGCGTGCGCGAGGACATGACCAACGGCTTCGCGATCACGCACGGCGGCCTGGTGTTCACGCTCGCCGACACCGCGTTCGCCATCGCCTGCAACGAGGACGAGCGCATCACCGTCGCCGCCGGCGCCGACATCACCTTCCTGAAGTCGACGACGGCCGGACAGACGCTCACCGCCACAGCCGTCCGCCGGGTCGTCAGCGGCCGTACGGGCATCTACGACGTGTCGATCACCGACGACACCGGCGATCTCGTCGCGGAGTTCCGCGGCCGCTCGCTCACCACCAACCGACCCGCCTGATCCCGCATCTCCGTCCGAGGGAGCCCCGATGTCGAAGACGACAACCGAGAGCCGCATCGTCGTGCCGGCGCCGGAGGACCGCGTCGACGTGCTGACCCGTCCAGAACTGGAGAGGATCCAGCTCGCGCGACTCCAGTGGACGGTCCGGCACGCCTACGAGAACGTGCCGCTGTACCGGCGGAAGTTCCACGAGGCCGACGTCGCCCCCGACGACATCCGCTCGCTCGCCGACGTGCGCCGGCTGCCTTTCACCACGAAGGCGGATCTGCGGGAGACCTACCCGTTCGGCATGTTCGCCGTGCCGATGGCCGAGGTGCGCCGCATCCACGCGTCATCCGGAACGACCGGCCGCCCCACGGTGGTGGGGTACACCGCCGGCGACCTCGACCGCTGGGCCGATCTCATCGCCCGATCGCTGCGGGCGGCGGGCATCCGCCCCGGGATGAAGGTGCACAACGCCTACGGGTATGGCCTGTTCACCGGCGGCCTCGGTGCGCACGGCGGCATCGAGAAGCTCGGAGCGACGGTCATCCCCATGTCGGGCGGGCAGACCGCACGGCAGGTGCAGCTCATCCGCGACTTCGAGCCCGACGCCATCCTCTGCACCCCCAGCTACCTGCTCACGATCGCCGACGCCATGCAGGAGGCCGGGATCGATCCGACCTCCACGTCGCTCAGGGTCGCGGTGCTGGGCGCCGAGCCGTGGACCAACCAGATGCGCGCGGAGATCCAGCGCCGTCTTCACATCGACGCGGTCGACATCTACGGGCTCAGTGAGGTGATGGGCCCGGGAGTGGCGAGCGAGAGCGTCCTCACCAAGGACGGCCCGCACGTGTGGGAAGACCACTTCCTGCCCGAGACGATCGACGGCCGCACGGGCGAACCCGTCGCCGACGGGGAGCTGGGCGAACTGGTCTTCACGTCGCTGACGAAGGAGGCGTTCCCGGTCATCCGCTATCGCACGCGCGACCTGACCCGGCTGCTGCCGGGCACCGCCTACCCCGCGATGCGGAGGATCGAGAAGATCACCGGCCGCAACGACGACATGATCATTCTCCGCGGCGTGAACCTCTTTCCCACCCAGATCGAGGAGCTGGTGATGGGGATCGAGACCCTGACCCCGCATTTCGTCCTCGAGCTCACCACGCAGGGGCGGATGGACTGCCTGACGGTGCGGATCGAGCGGCACCCGGATCTGGACCGGGCGATCTGTGAGGCCGCCGCCCTGGTGCTGCAGCAGCGCATCAAGGTGCACATCGGAACCTCCGTCGAGGTGCAGGTCGAGGAGCCGGGCACTCTGCCGCGCAGCGAGGGCAAGTACAAGCGCGTCTACGACCGCCGCTGAGTGCGCGGTTGCCCGCACCGCCGGCGGCCGGTAGAGTAACTGAACGATCGTTCTGTAAAGGAGTCGATGATGACGACGGCAACCGACGCCACCATGCTGCCCGACGAAGAGGCCGAGGCGCAGGCGGCCTTCGACGAGATCATCGCCGCCGAATCCCGGGTTGAGCCGCGCGACTGGATGCCGGCCGCCTATCGCAAGACGCTCGTGCGGCAGATCTCCCAGCACGCGCATTCCGAGATCATCGGCATGCAGCCGGAGGGCAACTGGATCACACGTGCGCCGAGCCTCAAGCGCAAGGCGATCCTCATCGCGAAGGTGCAGGACGAGGCGGGCCACGGGCTCTACCTGTACTCGGCGGCGCAGACCCTCGGTGCCGCGCGGGAGGAGATGACGCAGCAGCTCATCGACGGCAAGGCCAGGTACTCCTCGATCTTCAACTACCCGACGCCCACGTGGGCCGATATGGGGGCGATCGGCTGGCTGGTCGATGGGGCGGCGATCTGCAACCAGGTGCCGCTGTGCCGCGCGTCCTATGGCCCCTATGGGCGTGCCATGGTGCGCATCTGCAAGGAGGAGTCCTTCCACCAGCGGCAGGGGTTCGAGATCCTCCTCACGCTCATGCAGGGCACCGACGCGCAGCGGGAGATGGCGCAGGATGCGGTGGACCGCTGGTACTGGCCGAGCCTGATGATGTTCGGCCCGCCCGACGACGAATCGCCCAACTCCGCGCAGTCGATGGAGTGGAAGATCAAGCGGTTCTCCAACGATGACCTGCGTCAGCGTTTCGTCGGGATGCTCGTTCCGCAGGCTGAGGCGCTGGGCGTCGCCCTTCCCGACCCCGAACTGCGCTGGGATGAGGGGGCGCAACGCTGGCACATGAGCGAGATCGACTGGACGGAGTTCCACGAGATCCTCGCCGGCCGCGGACCCATGAACGCCGTCCGCCTGCAGCACCGCCGGGAGGCGCACGAGGGAGGCGCGTGGGTGCGCGAGGCGGCGGCCGAGTACGCGCGCAAGCAGGCACAGCGAGCCGAGACCCGCGAGGTGGCGTGATGGCCAGCCCTGGGGCATCCCCGGCCGAGCAGTGGCCCCTGTGGGAAGTCTTCATCCGCGCCAAGCGCGGCCTCAGCCACGTGCACGCCGGATCGCTGCACGCACCCGACGCCGACCTCGCCGTGCGCAACGCCCGCGACCTGTACACGCGCCGGAACGAGGGCGTGTCGATCTGGGTCGTGCCGGCCGAGGCGATCACGACGAGCGATCCGGACGCCAAAGGCGCGTTCTTCGAGAGCCCGGCGGGCAAGAACTACCGTCACGCGGCGTACTACACCGCGTCCGAGGGGGTGCCGCACCTATGACTTCCCTTCGACAGGCTCAGGGACCGGGCGGGGCTCAGGGACCGGTCGGGGCTCCGGGACCGGGGGATGTCGCGGACGTCGACCCGCACGGATCCGTCACGGTCGACGGCATCGAACTCTCGGCCGAGCTCACGGGGGAGGGCGGCCGGGCCGGCTCGGCGGATGTCGCGGAGTACGCGCTGTGGCTCGGCGACGACGCACTCATCCTGTCGCAGCAGCTCAGCTGGTGGGTCGCGCGCGCACCCGAGCTCGAGGAGGATGTGGCGCTGGCGAACATCGCCCTCGACCTCCTCGGCCACGCGCGTTCGCTCCTGCGCTACGCCGGAACGTTCGACGGACGCTCGGAGGACGACCTCGCGTACTGGCGCGACGAACGCGAGTTCCGCAGTACCTGGCTGGTGGAGCAGCCCAACGGCGACTTCGCGCACACGATCGCCCGGCAGCTGGCGGCATCCGTCTACATGTTCGAGCTGTACGGCGCGCTGACGACGTCCGCCGACGCGACGCTGGCCGCGATCGCGGCGAAAGCGGTCAAGGAGGTCGACTACCACCGCGATCACGCCGTGCAGTGGACGCTGCGCCTGGCCGGCGGTACCGAGGAGTCCCGCCGCCGGATGCTCGCCGCCCTGGCCGACATCTGGCCGTACGTCGATGAGCTCTTCCGCGACGAGCCACTCATCGACCGGCTCCAGGGGGTCGCCGTGCGTCCCTCGACCCTTCGGCCGGCGTTCGACCGCGTCATCGCCGAGGTGTTCGCCGAAGCGGAGCTCGACGTTCCCGCGCTGCCGCCGGCGATGGCCCGGGGGCGCAGCGGTGCGCACTTCTCGACCCTGGGCTACCTGCTCGCCGAGATGCAGGTGCTCGCCCGTCAGCATCCGGGGGCGACATGGTGATGCTTCGAGACGCTCAGCAACCGGAGGAACAGGCTCAGCAACCGGCGAGGAACCGTGCCTGGGACATCGCCGCGCGGGTGTGCGACCCGGAGGTGCCCGTTCTCACGATCGAAGACCTCGGCATCCTCCGCGACGTGCAGGACGACGGTGATCGGGTTGTCGTCACGATCACACCCACGTATTCGGGATGCCCCGCCATGGACACGATCCGCGACGACCTCACCCTCGCGTTCTCGGCGGCAGGGTACGGCCGCGTGGACGTGCGGCTGGTGCTGGCGCCGGCGTGGACCACCGACTGGATGAGCGACGAGGGTAAGCGCAAGCTCACCGCGTACGGCATCGCGCCGCCGGCCGGCAACGCGGGTGCGGCCGCCGGCCCCGTGCGGGTCTCGCTGGGGGTGAAGTGCCCGCGGTGCGGGTCGCTGAACACGCGCGAGGTCACCCGTTTCGGATCGACGTCGTGCAAGGCGCTGTACGAATGCCGCGCATGCCTGGAACCGTTCGACTTCTTCAAGGTGCACTGATGGCGCCGTCATCCACCCGGTCCGTCTCCGAGACGGTCGCCGGCGCGCTGCTGCACAGCGCGGTGGGCGGGGCCCCGGATTCGACGCGGAGACGTGCGCGCTTCCACGCACTGCGGGTGGCGGAGGTGCGGCCGCTGACCGACGAGTCGATCGAGGTCACCTTCGCCGTTCCGGACGAGCTGATCGCGGAGTACGACTACCTGCCCGGGCAGTACGTGGCGCTCCGCGCCCGCATCGAGGGGCACGAGGCGCGGCGGTCGTATTCGCTGTGCCGGCCGCCGACGCCCGGCTCGGTGAGCGTGGCGATCAAGCGCAACACCGGCGGGTGGTTCTCGGCCTGGGCCCAAACGGAACTTCATCCGGGCGATCAGATCGACGTGATGAGCCCGCAGGGCACCTTCACCACGACGCTCGCCGACCTCGACGGCGCGCACGTGGCCGCCATCGCCGCCGGCTCCGGCATCACGCCGCTCATGGCGCTGGCGACCGCCGTGCTCGCCCGCTCGGCGACGGCGCAGTTCACCCTCGTCTACACCAACCGCTCCACCCAGGACGTGATGTTCCTCGAGGAACTCGCCGATCTCAAAGACCGCCACCCCACGCGGTTCGCCCTTCATCACGTCCTCTCCCGCGAGCAGCGGGCCGCTCCCGTGCTCTCGGGCCGCATCGACGGGGACAGGCTCCGCCGCATCCTCGACGGACTCGTCGTCCCCGGCACGATCGACGAGTGGTTCCTGTGCGGGCCGTTCGAGCTGGTCCAGCTGTGCCGTGACACCCTCGCCGGGGTGGGCGTCGACCGTGAGCACGTGCGCTACGAGCTGTTCACGACGGGGGAGAACGATGCCCCCTCCGGCCCGCGGCCGCCCGTGGTGGTGCGCGAGGACGAGCCCGTCCACACGATCGATTTCACGCTCGGCGGGCAGTCGGCCAGCGTGCAATCGCCCATCAGCGCGCGGGAGTCGATCCTGGATGCGGCGCTTCGCGTCCGCCCCGACGTGCCGTTCGCGTGCGCGGGCGGGGTGTGCGGCACGTGCCGCGCGCGCGTGCTGACCGGGTCGGTCACGATGACGGAGAACTACGCCCTCGAACCCGATGAGCTCGAGCGGGGCTACGTGCTGACCTGCCAGTCGCATCCCACCTCCGACCGGGTCACGGTCGACTACGACAACTGAGGCGCCCATGATCGACTCGCACATCCTCGACGGCGTCGCCCACGTGGTGCTGAACAACCCCGGCAGGCTCAACGCCCTGGACGAGCAGGCGCTCCGAGACCTGGATGCGGCGTACGCGGACGCCGAGCGGGCCGGCGTACGTGCCCTCGTGTTGCGCGGCGAGGGCCGGGCGTTCTGCGCCGGGCGGGACATCTCCGGCGTGGATCCTGCCGAAGACGACGTGAGCGGCTTCCTCGACGGGCTGCTCGCCCCGCTGCTCCGGCGGATGGCCGCCTTTCCGGCACCGACCTTCGCCGCGGCGCACGGTGCGTGCCTGGGCGTCGGGCTGGGGCTCCTCATCGCCACCGACGTGGTGTACATCGCCGACACCGCCAAGGTCGGTTCCCCCTTCGCGGCGCTCGGGGCGACGCTCGACTCCGGGGGGCACGCCCTCTTCTACGAGCGGCTCGGCGCGCACCGCACGTTCGACCTCATCTATTCCGGCCGTCTCCTGGCGGGGGAGGAGGCGGTCCGCCTCGGTCTGTTCTCCCGCAGTCTGCCCGCCGACGAGGTCGAGGACGCCACGGATGCCGCGGCCCGAGCCGCAGCATCCGGTCCGACCGCCGCGTTCGTGGCCAGCAAGCGCATCATCGCCGCGCTCCGCGACGAGCGCGCGGGGCTGTGGCAGGCGATGGCGGCCGAGAACGCAGCACAGGCCGCGCTCCGCGACACCGACGACTACCGCGAGGGCTTCGCTGCGTTCGGCGAGAAGCGCAAGCCCGCGTTCCGCGGGCGTTAGACCGCTTCGGCCGGTCAGCCCAGGTAGGCGTTCCAGTCGCTCGCGCTCCAGCGCGGCACGAACGGTACGCGCCCCATCCGTCGGGAGAAGCTCGGCCGGATCGGGGAGGGGTCGGCCGCCGGCCCGCGCCCCGCCATCTCGGCCGGGGGCTTCTCCGGCCGGCCCAGCGACCCGTCGATCCAGGCCACCACGCATCCGGAGGCGTCGCGGAATTGTCCGCGTTCCAGCCATCCGACGTGGCTGCCATTGGAGGCGTACACGGCGCCGTCGCGCTGCCAGCCCACGACGGAGCCGGTTGGAGAGTACAGGCGGTCGGCTTCGTACCATCCGGCGACCCGTCCCTCGCGGTCGAAAATCGGTGCGAGGGTCATGTCCTCACTCAATCAGTTGCGCTCGCCCACAGCAAGGCGACGCAGCATTACCGCGCGGCGTGGCGGACGTCAATCCGAGGCGCCGAATCGGCGGCGGGAGTAAAAAAGCTCCGCGGGTTGCGAGGGATGCCCCGCGGAAGGGGTGCGCGAATGTCGTCGCCGGGCGTGCAGGTCAAGGAAGTCACGTCGCTCGTTCCCGCCCGGCTGGACCGCCTGCCGTGGTCGCGATTCCACTGGATGATCGTCGTGGGCCTCGGCTTCTCATGGATCCTCGACGGCCTCGAGGTGCAGATCGTCGCGGCGAACGGGTACGCCGAGACCCTGGGTATGGGGCCGTTCGAAGTCGGCCTCGCCGGCACCTTCTACCTCCTCGGCCAGGTCGCCGGGGCCCTCGTGTTCGGCCGTCTCACCGACCGGCTCGGACGCAAGAGGCTCTTCATCCTGTCGCTGGTCGTGTACCTCGCCGGAAGCGCCATCGCGGGGCTCGCGTTCGCTCCGTGGTTCTTCTACATCTGGCGCTTCGTCGCGGGGGCAGGCATCGGCGGCGAATACGCGGCCATCAACTCGGCGATCGACGAGATCATCCCCTCCAAGTACCGGGGACGCGTGGACATCGCCATCAACGGCACGTACTGGGGCGGGGCGGCCCTCGGCGCCGTGGCGAACATCTTCTTCCTCAACACCGATCTGCTCCCGCAGGACGTCGGCTGGCGCCTGAGCTTCTTCCTCGGCCCGGTCCTCGGGCTTCTCATCATCTGGCTCCGCCGCCACATCCCCGAAAGCCCCCGCTGGCAGATGACGCACGGCCTGGAGGCCGAGGCCGAACGCAACGTCGACCGCATCGAGGAGCGCATCCGCGAGGAGGGGAAGACGTTCGAGCCGGTGGATGACAAGAAGGCCATCACGGTCAAGGAGTATGGCCGGGTGCCGTTCCTCGTGATCGCGAAGGTGCTGTTCCGTCAGTATCCACGGCGAACGCTCGTGGGGGTGACGATGATGGTCACCCAGTCGTTCCTCTACAACGCCATCTTCTTCACGTACGCCCTGGTGCTGGAGAACTTCTACGACACGCCACCGGCCTCGGCCGGGCAGTACTTCATCATCTTCGCCGTCGGTAACCTCGCGGGAGCGCTGATCCTCGGTCACTTCTTCGACACGTGGGGACGGCGGCGGATGCTGTTCGGTACCTACGTGCTCGCCGGGCTCATCCTGCTCACGAGCGCCTTCCTCTTCAATGCCGGGGTGCTGAGCGCCGGAACCCACACGGCGTTCTGGTGCGCGTCGTTCTTCTTCGCCTCGGCGGGAGCGTCGGCGGCGTATCTCACCGTCAGCGAGATCTTCCCGCTCGAACTGCGCAGCCAGGTGATCTCCTACGTGTTCTCCATCGGTCAGCTCGTCGGTTCGGTCGCCCCCGCCCTCTACGGCGCCCTGATCGGTGACGGCACCGATCGCCAGCCGCTGTTCTGGGGCTACGTGCTGGGCTCGGTCGTCATGATCGTCGGCGGCGTCGTCTCCGGGGTGTTCGGCGTCAGCGCCGCGGGCAAATCGCTCGAGGACATCGCCGATCCGCTGTCGCTCGTGTCGCCGGCGGAGAAGGGCGTGACGCCCGGCGACCGCGCCTCGTGACCCCCGGCCGCATCCGGACGCTCTGAGTCATGGCCACGCGTCTTCTGCTGATCTCCGACACGCACGTCCCCGCCCGGGCGCGGACTCTTCCTGCCTCGCTTCTGCAGGCGGCGGATGCGGCAGACCTCATCGTCCACGCCGGCGACTGGGTCACCGCATCCGTCCTGGACGAGCTGGAAACGCACGGCGACGTGCTCGGGGTCTGGGGCAACAACGACGGCGCCGACCTGCGCGCACGTCTTCCGGAGGTCGCGCGGCGCGAGGTCGACGGCGTGCGCCTGGCCGTCGTGCACGAGACGGGGCCGGCTCAGCGCCGGGAGGCGCGCATGGAGGCCGCCTTCCCCGATGCCGACGTGCTGGTCTTCGGGCACAGCCATATCCCCTGGGACACCACGACGCCACGGGGACTGCGACTGCTGAACCCCGGCTCGCCCACCGACCGGCGGCGCCAGCCCCACCACACCTTCCTGACGGCGGTGGCCGACGACGGGATGCTGCGCGACGTCACCCTCGTGCGGCTCTGACGTCGGATCGGACGTCTGGCCCCGCGCCGGCACGACGCCCGTGCCGCTGAGCCCGGGAGCGCAACGACCCGCTCCGCTTGACAACGATGGGGCGTGACCGTTTACATGGGGTTTAGTGACAGTGAACACTCGAGATGGGCGCCGCCCGCTCGAGGGGGACCCGCCGCGCGAGGATGCGCCGGCGGGAGAAAGGTCGAGGAGGCCCGCATGTCGAGGTTCGTCGTCCGTCATGCCCGCGACGCCGACTACCGTGACCCGGGCGCTCTCGCGCCCGGCGCGGTCGGGGTCAGCCGGTGGCGCGGCGTAGGCGAGGACGACGGCGCCGCCCACACCGACTTCGGGATCACGCGGCTGGAACCCGGCGGGCGGACCGCGACCCACGTGCACTCGTTCGAGGAGAGCTTCCACGTCCTGGAGGGCGAGGTGATCCTCGCGACCCCCGAAGCGACCGTCCGTCTCGTCGCGGGGGACTACGGGGTGCTGCCGATCGGCGTGCCGCACGCGTGGCGCAGCTCCGGTGAGTCCGCCGCTGCGTGGGCCGACCTCCTCACCCCGCCCGCCCGCGCCCGCCACGGACACGACACCTACCGCGTGAGCGAACTGCCCATCTCCGCTCCGGTGGACGTCGACACGCGAGACCCCCGTATGCGGTCGTTCGGCAACATCCGCACCGAGCACATGGATGCGGGCCGCCAGTCCCAGGAGCTCCTCGCCGTCTCGGCGAGCATGCGCACCGCTCTTCTGGTCTACAGCGGAATCACGCTGAAGATGATGGTCGATTCCGACCTGGGAGCGACGCTGGGCACGCTCTTCATGGTGCAGTACGAGCCCGACGGCACCGCCGGCGCTCACGACCATCCGCTCGAGGAGGCCTATCTCATCCTCGACGGCGAGGTGGCGGCGACGTTCGACGGCGAGGAATTCGTGCTGGGCCCCGGCGACATCGCGTGGGCGGGCGTGGGATGCGTGCACTCCTTCGCCGCGACCGGCGCCGAGGTGCGGTGGCTGGAATCCCAGTCGCCGCAGATGCCGTCCCGTCATGCCTACCGCTTCGCGCGGGACTGGGAGTACTTGCAGGAAAAACTCGAGGAGGAGAATTCATGAGCGGACGCACGATTCTGGTGGCCGGCGGTTCGTCGGGGATCGGACTGGAGCTGGCCAAAGATCTGGTGGCGGGGGGAGACTCGGTCATCCTCACCAGCCGCAGCCAGGAGACCGCCGACGAGGTGGCCGCCGGCATCGGCCCTGGCGCGACGGGCGTCGCCCTGGATGTGTCCGAGCCGGAGGGCATCGCCGAGCAGCTCCGCGGCATCGGCCCGCTGGACGGACTGGCGATGGTGGCGATCGAGCGTGACGCCAACACCATCCGCGACTACAACATCGCTCGCGCGGTGCGCCTGGTCACGCTCAAGCTCGTGGGATACGCAGCGACCGTGCACACGCTGCTCGATCGTCTGGCGCCGACCGTCGACACCGGGATCGTCCTGTTCGGAGGCCGCGCGAAGGATGCTCCGTACCCCGGGTCGACCACGGTGTCGAGCATCAACGGCGGCGTCGACGGCCTGATGAACACGCTCGCGCTCGAGCTCGCGCCCATGCGCGTGAACTCGCTGCACCCCGGCATCATCGGCGACAGCCCCTTCTGGGCCGATAAGCCGGAGGGCGTGCTGTCGGGCTACGAGAACCGCACGCCCGGTGGTCAGCTGGCCACGATGGCCGATGTCGTGGATGCGACGAAGTTCCTGTTGTTCAACCGCGGGGTCAGCGCGCACACGCTCAACGTCGACCGCGGCTGGCGCATCAGCTGACGCGGACTGCACGCCCGAGGACCGGAGGAACCGGCATGCGTCGTCCTCCTGCGGGAGTCATCCTTCCCTTCGTCATCTTCTGGTCGACCCTGGATCGCTCGCTGATCCTCCCGCTGGTTCCGGGGATCGCGGGCGATCTGGGTGTGAGTGTCGCGGTGGCCGCCGGTGCCATCACGGCGCACGCCCTGGCGTATGCGGGGTTCCAGCTGATCTGGGGGCCCCTGTCGACGCGGTGGGGGCGTGTGCGGGTGCTGGTGCTGTCCACCTCGCTGGCGGCGCTGGCCAATCTCGCGAGCGCTCTGGCACCCGACATCGGATGGTTCATCCTGGCCCGAACGGCCTCGGGCGGCGCGTTCGCGGCCACCTTCGCGGCCGTGTTGACCTACGTGGGCGACATGCTGCCCCTCGCCCGCCGGCCCTCGGCGATGTCGAACCTCGCCTCCGCAACGGCGTTGGGGCTGGCCGTGGGGACGCTCGCGGCCGGGGCGATCGGATCCGTGACCACGTGGCGGTGGATCTTCGCCGGGTTCGCCATCGTGACCGCGGTGCTGGTGCCGTTCCTCGCTCTGCTGCCGGAGGCGCCGGGCCGGGGGACCGAGCGCGTCCTTGCGCAGGTCTCGCGTCTGGCACGCAATCCGTGGGCCCTGTCGGTGTGCGCGCTGGTGGCGCTGGAGGGCACTCTCCTGATCGGGATCTTCAACCTGCTCCCGGTGGCCCTGCAGGAGTCGGGGGAGGATGTCTTCGTCGCGGGACTGGTCACCGCATCCTTCGGGGTGACGGTGGTGGTGGTCAGCCAGCTGATGAAGCTCGTGGTGGGGCGGGTGAAGCCGTGGGTGTTCCTGGCCGCCGGCGGGGTCAGCGCCACGGCGGCCTTCCTCGCGCTGACGACCCAGGTGTCGGCGCTGACCGTGCTGGCCGGCGCGGCGCTCATGGGGGTGGCGTGGGCGCTGGCGCACACGACGCTCCAGACGTGGATGACCGATGCGGCCTCGGACTCCCGCGCGCTGGGAATGACGCTGTTCTCGATCAGTCTCATGCTGGGCGGCGCACTGGGCGCCGCTCTCGGGGCTGTCGCCCTCGACCGCGACGCATTCGGCGTGCTCTTCGCCGCCGGCGCGGTCGGCGCCGTCGTCTTCGGGGCCACCAGTGCCGTCGCGCGGGTGCGCTATCGCGTTCGTGAGGAGTGACCGCCGGTCCGACCCCACTGTTCCCGAGACTGAACAGTGAACTGAACAATTGTGCAGTGCAAGTTGACAGATGGAGTTTCCGTTGCTTCACTTAGCTCCATCGAAACCCGTAATCGATAACCCGCACGTATTCCAGCAATACCCGTAGTCCCACTCACGATTTCCTGACGATTCACGACGACGTGGAAGGTCTGATCCCTCGGTGTTCGAACCTGTCTTCCTTGCACAGCAAGTGCTCAACGGACTGAGCTTCGGTGCTCTTCTGTTCCTCCTGGCCAGCGGCCTCACGCTCGTGTTCGGCCTCATGCGGATCGTCAACATGGCCCACGGCGCGTTCTACATGCTGGGCGGCTACATCGGCGTGGTGATCGCGACCCTGACCGGCAACCTCCTCGTGGCGGTGATCGTCGCCATGGTCGCCGTCGGAGTCACCGCCTTCCTCGTAGAGGTGGTGCTCCTGCGCTTCGTGCGAGGACAGGAAATGCCCGAGGTCCTGCTGACGATCGGCGTCTCGTTCGTGATCGCAGACCTGTGCCTGGCCTTCTTCGGGGGAGACCCGCAGAACCTCCCCAACACGGTGAAGATCCCCGGCGCCCTCATGATCGACGGGTTCGTCTACCCCTGGTACCGGATCTTCGTGATCGGCGTGGCCCTCGTCATCGGCATCGCGCTGGCTCTCGTGCAGTACAAGACCCGGGTCGGGGCGATCGTGCGGGCGGGCGTCGATGACCGGGAGATCATCACCGCGATGGGGGTGAACATCCGATGGGTGTTCACCGGCATGTTCATCGTCGGGGCCGCCCTGGCCGCCATCGGCGGCACCATCGGCGCCGGAGTGCAGAGCATCCTCCCCGGGGTGCAGAACGAGGTGCTGCTGTACGCCCTCGTCGTCATCATCATCGGCGGGCTGGGGAGCATCCCCGGTGCCGCAGTCGGCAGCGTCCTGATCGGACTCATCGACGCCTTCGCCAAGGCGTGGATCCCGGAGCTGGCCTACTTCACGATCTTCCTGCCCATGGCGCTCGTGCTGGTGCTGCGACCGACCGGCCTCTTCGGAAAGGCGGCGTGATGAGCAACCGCATCGTCGAGACACGCACCATTCGCACCGCAGGTGCCCCGCGCAACCGCCGGATGTTCCTGATCAACCTCGTCCTGCTCGCCGTGGTCCTGGCCATCGGCATCGCCCTGCCGTACCTCGGTGCGTCGACCTTCGCGGTGTCGCTGACCTCGACCATCCTCATCGCCGCCACCCTCGCTTCCAGCGTCAACTTCCTCGCGGGGCAGGGCGGCATGGTGTCCCTCGGCCACGCCGGCATCGCGGCAGCCTCGGCCTACGGCGCGGGGTGGGCATCGCGCCAGGGCATGGACCCGGGGATGCAGGTGCTGATCGCCCTCGCCGTCACGGTGATCGTGTCGCTGATCTACGGCCTGCTGTCCATGCGCACCAACGGGATCTATTTCCTCATGGTGACCCTTGCCGTCGGGATGCTGATCTACGGACTGGCGTTCCGTTTCTCCTCCGTCACCGGCGGCGAGAACGGCATCTCCGGCATCCAGCGGCCCGAGTGGATGTCCTCCTACTGGATGTTCTACTACGTGGTGCTGGCGGTGTTCGTCGTGCTGACCGCGGCGCTGTGGGTCGTCGGCAACTCGCCCTTCGGTGCGAGCCTGCGGGGGGTCCGCGACAGCGAGAGCCGGATGCGCAGCCTCGGGTACAGCGTGGCCTCGTACAAGCTCGGTGCGTTCATGATCTCCGGCAGCGTCGCAGGACTGGCCGGCCTCCTGTCGGTCTGGCACACGCACTTCGTGAGCCCCTCCTCGGCGGGTGTGGACCGCTCGGTGCATCTGATCGTGATGGTGATCCTCGGCGGCATCGGCACGCTGCTGGGCCCCCTCATCGGTGCCGCCGTGGTCGTTCTCGTCGAGAACGTGCTCTCCAGCTACGTCGACCGCTGGCCGACGATCCTCGGCCTCATCTTCATCCTCGTGATCCTCTTCGCGAGGGCAGGCATCGCCGGAAGCGTGCGCAAGCTCATCAACCGATGGCGCCCGCGCCGCTCGACACCCGAGTCCGGTGATCGGGGCGCACCCCCGGGACACGCCGTGTCCGAACCCGCAACAACCAACGAGTGAGAGTGGAAGGACCTGCAATGACCTCAACGATGATGTCGACGCGCAGCCGTCGCGGGGCTGCGATCGCAGCTCTGGGCGTGGCCGCGGCGCTGACTCTGGCTGCGTGTGCCCCCCCGGGTGCCGCGACCCCGAGCGATGACCCGACGGAGGCGTCGGCGACCGGCGAGCTCAAGGTCGGCTTCATCTCCCCGACGACGGGCAACTTCGCCGTCGCCGGTCAGGAGATGGTGGACGGCTGGAACCTGTACTGGGAGACGAACGGGAACGAGGTGAACGGCGTGACGGTGGAGACCATCGTCGAGGACGACGCCGGAAACCCCGAGACGTCGCTCACCAAGGCCAGCAAGCTGGTGGACCAGGACCAGGTCGACGTCATCGTCGGCCCGCTGATCGCCAACACCGCGCTGGCCGTCGCGGAGTACGCCGCGGGCGCCGGCATCCCGAACCTGCACCCGGTCGCCGCATCCGATGACCTCACGCAGCGCAACGCCAACGAGCTCACGGTCCGCACCGGATCGATGGGCGGCTCGCAGGCCAACTTCGCCGGCGGCGAGTGGGCGGCCACCGACGGCGACGCGCAGACGGCCGTGACGCTGTGCGCCGACTACGCCTTCGGGTGGGAGTCGTGCGCCGGGTTCGCCCAGGGCTTCGAGGCCAACGGCGGCGAGATCGTGGAGCAGATCTGGTTCCCCAACTCCACCACCGACTTCTCCACGTACGCCTCGCAGATCCAGGCGGCCGACGCCGACATCGTCTACGTCGCCACCGCCGGTGGCGCGCCCGGTCCGAACTTCCTCAACGCCTACCTGGGCCTGGGGCTGGACATGGACAAGCTGCTGATGAACTGCTGCGCCGCCGACCAGGGGACGCTCCGCGCCATGGGCGACCAGATCATCGGTCTCAAGTCGGTCAGCTACTGGGCCGAGGGCCGCGACAGCGATGTCGTCCGGGAGTTCGTGGACGTCTACAAGGAGTTCTCCGGTGGGAACGTGCCGGGCGCCTACGCCGCCGGCGGCTACGTCACCGCGTCGCTCGTCGCCTCCGTGCTCGAGGAGCAGGGTCTCCTCACCGGTGAAGACCTCGTGGCGGCCATCACCGAGTACACGTTCGAAGACAGCATCTTCGGCCGCGTCTCGTGGGACGAGTACAACAACACGATCGGTCCGGTGTACATCCGCGAGGTCGAGAAGCTCGACGACGGCCTGCTGTACAACGTCCCGATCGCGGAGGTCGAAGACGTCGACCAGTGGCTCGGACGCAGCCCGGAGGAGGCGCTCGCGCTTCCGACCTACTCGCAGACCTTCCAGGGACTCGAGTAGTGACCGAGGCGACCACGGCGAAGGCCCCGGACCCGCGAGGGTCCGGGGCCCCCGCCCCCGCGCTCGTGGTGAGCGGGCTGGGCAAGAGGTACGGCGGCGTGCAGGCCGTCGACGACATCTCGCTCACGCTGGCTCCCGGCGAGCGGATGGGCGTCATCGGACCCAACGGGGCCGGCAAGACGACGCTGTTCAAGATGATCGCGGGTGACGTCGCCCCCTCGGCCGGAACGATCGCGCTGTTCGGCCGCGACGTGACGCGGCTGGGCACGGCGCGCCGCGCGCGGCTCGGCGTGGGGCGCACCTTCCAGGTGTCGAACCTGTTCCGCGAAATGAGCGTGCTGGACAACGTGCGGGTCGCCGCACGCGGCGGCTCGTCCAAGGCCCGCGTCTTCTGGCGCACGCAGGGCATCAGCGACGAGGTGAGCCGCACGTCCACGGAGATGCTCGAATCGGTGGGCCTGTACGGGCGCCGAGACGACACCGTCGCCGACCTCTCGCACGGCGAGCAGCGGCAGCTGGAGATCGCGATGGCGCTGGTCACCCAGCCGCGCCTGCTGCTGCTGGACGAACCTGCCGCGGGGCTCTCCGCGGTCGAGCGGACCACGCTCCGCCGGCTGATCGAGGAACTGCCCCGGACGCTGCCGATCCTGCTCATCGAGCACGACATGACCCTCGCCCTGGGGCTCACCGACCGGGTGATGTGCATGGAGAACGGTCACCACATCGTGACGGGGACGCCGGACGAGGTCCGCGACCACCCCACCGTCAAGGAGATCTACCTGGGAAGGCGTGACAAGAAGTGACTCTTTCGGTCTCGGGTCTGCGCGCCGGATACGCCACCGCGCAGGTGCTCAACGGTGTCGATTTCACCGTCGGCGACGGACAGAGCGTCGCGCTCCTCGGTCGCAACGGCATGGGCAAGACCACGCTGGTGCGCACCATCTGCGGTCTGCGGCCCCCGGCGGTCTCCAGCGGAACGATCGTCTACGACGGGGTCGACATCACCCGCCGGGCGAGCCACCTCATCTCCCGCGCGGGCATCGCGCTCGTGCCGCAGGGGCGGCGCGTGTTCGGGTCGCTCACGACGCTGGAGAACCTCAAGGTCGTCCCGCGCCGGCGCCAGACGAAGCTGGAGCCCTGGACCGTCGAGCGGGTGTTCGACTTCTTCCCCCGCCTCGCCGAGCGCTCGGGATCGATGGCCCGCTCGCTCTCCGGAGGGGAGCAGCAGATGCTCGCGATCGGACGGGCGCTGATGACGAACCCGAGCCTGCTCATCATGGACGAGCCGAGTGAGGGCCTCGCCCCCAGCATCCTCGACGTCATCCAGGACCGGCTCGAGGGCCTGCGGGCCTCGGGGCTGTCCATCCTCATCGCCGAACAGAACGTCGACCTCGCCCTCGACATCGCCGAGCACGTGATCGTGATCGACGACTCCGGCACGATCGCGTGGTCGGGCCAGCCCGCCGAGTTGCGTGCGGACGACCAGCTCCTCGAGCGCCACCTGAGCATCTGAGCCGTTCCGCTGTGACCACCACCACGCTTCCCCCTGCCCTCCCGCTCGTCGACCTCGTGCTGCGCGGTGGGCGGATCTCGACCTTCGCCGCGCCCGGCGAGGGTCCGGACGAGGTCGAGGCCATCGCCCTCGCGGGCGGCCGCGTCGTGGCGATCGGCTCGGACGCCGATCTCGCCCGCTATGCGGAGCTCGCCCGTCGCGTCGTGGATCTCGGAGGGCGCCGGGTCCTCCCCGGACTCAACGACTCGCACATCCACGCCGTGCGCGGCGGCGTGTCGTGGGCCGGCACGATGCACTGGGAGGACGTGCGCTCCGTCGACGAATCGCTCGCACGCGTGCGCGAGGAGGCGACGCGCCGCGGACCCGGCGCGTGGGTGAGCGCGATCGGCGGCTGGCATTCGAGCCAGCTCGCCGAAGGTCGTGCCCCCACCCGCGCCGAGCTGGATGACGCGGCACCGGAGAACCCCGTGTACCTGCAGGAGCTCTACGACCGCGGCATCCTCAACACCGCCGGGCTGCGCGCCGCGGGGTTGCCCGCCGACACCGGAGAACTGCACGGCGTGCGAGAGTTCGCCGTGCCGACCGGCCTCGCCCTGGCCGACGCGGGGAACCCGGAGGAGGGTGTGCGCCGCATGAACTCCGCGTTCGCCGCGTACGGCCTCACCGGCGTCGTCGACGGTGGCGGGCTGATGGTCACACCGCGCGACTACGACCCCCTCTACGCCGTGTGGCGCCGCGGCGAACTCGACGTGCGTACGCGGCTGTACATCTCGGCGTGGACCCGCGGGGGAGAAGTCGAGAACATCCAGCAGCTGACGGCCCTCGTTCAACCCGGCAGCGGCGACGAGATGCTGCAGGTCGCCGGCGTCGGCGAGATCCCCCACCTGGGCTGCCACGACATGGAGGGGTTCGACGCGTTCGAGATCGCCGACGCCCCCTACCGGGAGCTGGTCGAGATCGTGCGCCTGTGCGTGCAGCGCGGATGGCGCATGAGCGTGCACGCGGTGCTGAACGCCACGCTCGGGCGCATCCTCGACGCGTGGGAGGAGATCGAGCGCGAGATCGGCGGCGTGCGCGGAGCGGGATTCTCCATCGTCCACGCCGACGAGGCATCCCGGGAGAACCTCGAGCGCCTCGCGCGCCTGGAAGCCGGCGTGCTCGTGCAGAGCCGGCTCCTGCTCAAGGGCGGCGACTACGTCCACGCATGGGGCGAAGAAGCGACGATCGCTGCCCCGCCGCTCGGGGATCTCCGCGAACTCGGGATCGTGGTGGGCGCCGGGACCGACGCCACGCGGGCCAACTGGTACTCGCCGTGGGCGTCGATCTGGTGGCTCGTCACCGGCGGCACCCTCAGCGGCCGGGGCGTGCGCGACGTGCGGCACCGGCTCTCCCGAGCCGAGGCGCTCGCCGCCTACACCCGCGATGCCGCCTGGTTCACCGGTGAGCAGGCGCACCGGGGCAAGCTCCTCCCCGGCTACGACGGCGACGTGTGCGTGCCGTCCCTGGACCCGTTCACGTGCGCGGAGGACGACCTCCGCGACATCGGCAGCGACCTCACCGTCCTGGCCGGTCGCATCACCCACGACGCCGGCGTGCTCGACGCAGAGAACGCCGCAGGAGAGGACCCCTCATGACCATCCCCGCCCCGATGAGGGTCGGCAACGCCGAGATCATCCACCACGCCGGGTACGACGCATCCATCGTCAGCCCCTTCGTCCCCGCCATCCGCACCGTGTCCAACGCCCGTCTCGTCTTCATCAGCGGCGTCACGGGCGCCCCGGTGTACCACGATCACCCGCACGTCCCCGAGGTGTTCGACGCGATGCCGATGGATGCCGCCGGTCAGGTGCAGAACGCCTTCGATCACCTCGATCTCGCCCTGCAGGCGGCGGGATGCGAGCGGCACGACGTGGTCAACATGATCCGGTTCTTCACCGACGTCGACGCCGACCAGGACATCGTCAACAAGCACCAGGGGCACTGGTTCGGCGGTCACATCCCCACCAGTTCCACCGTGCAGGTGACGCGCCTGGCCACGGACCCGCGCTTGCGGTTCGAGTTCCACGTCGTGGCCGCCGCCCCGGCGTGACCCACACCACACCCCCCTCTGCCGGCGCATGCCGGCATCACCCGAAGGAGACGACATGACGGACAGCAAGCCCACGGTGGGTTGGATCGGCGCGGGCCGAATGGGAACGCAGCTGGCGACCCGGTTGCTGAACGCGGGCTACGACGTGGCGGTCTACAACCGCACGCGCGCCAAGGCCGAGCCGCTGGCGGAGCTGGGCGCGACGCTCGTGGACCGGCCGGTGGACCTGGCCGGTCGGGACGTGGTCTTCGTCATGGTGTCGGCGTCGAAAGACCTCGAGCAGGTCATGCTCGGCGACGGCGGCCTCCTCACCGATCCCGAGCGGGTGCCCCACGCGATCGGCGACTCGTCCACCGTCTCGATGGAGATGAGCGCGCACATCCGCGCGGCCGCAGAGGAACGGGGCGTGGGCTTCCTCGCGACGCCCGTGTCGGGCAACCCGAAGGTGATCGCCGCGGGCAAGCTCACCGTCGCCGCATCCGGACCTCGCGAGGTCTTCGACCTCGTCCGGCCGCTGCTGGAGACCTGGGGGCGCGGCGTCACCTACGTCGGCGAAGGGGAGGCGGCGCGGATCGTGAAGATCGCCCACAACGTCTTCCTCGGCGTCGTCATCCAGAACATGGTCGAGATCACGCTCCTCGCCGAGAAGGCGGGGGTGAAGCGGGCCGACTTCCTGGAGTTCCTCAACGACTCGGTCATGGGCTCGCCCTACAGCCGGTACAAGTCGCCGGCGCTGGTGAACCTCGACTTCGCGCCGACGTTCACGCCCGTGCTGCTGCTGAAGGACCTCGACCTCGGGCTGGCCGCCGCCCGGGAGATGGGCGTCGTCATGCCGGTGACGGCGATCACCCGGGAGATCGTCGCGACAGAGGTCAACGCCGGGAACACCGAGCAGGACTTCGCGTCGATGATCCTGCGCGCCGCCGTCGCGTCCGGGATCGATCTGCAGGCCGAGAACGTGGCGGTCGATGACGGATTGGACCCGCAGCCATGAGTCATGGTCACTCCCACGGCGGCTCGGCCGGGCGACGCTTCGAGCGTCCGTCCGTCCGGCCGGCGGGGGTGCGGCCGATCGGGGCGCCCGGGCAGACGGGCGTGGACTACGAGCGGCGCGTCGACTTCGACCGGCTGCGCTCGTACCGGCTCGACCGGGCGAAGGCGGCGCTGGAGGCCAGTGACTGCGGAGCTTTCCTGCTGTTCGACTTCTACAACATCCGCTATACGACGCAGACGTGGATCGGCGGCGCGCTCGGCGACAAGATGATCCGCTACGCCCTGCTGATGCGGGGGCGCGACCCGATCCTGTGGGACTTCGGTTCGGCGGTGCGGCACCACCAGCTCTACTCCGACTGGGTGCCGGATGAGAACTACCGGGCCGGGTTTCTCGGATTCCGCGGTGCGGTGGACCCCGAAGGCGCTGGCCTCATGCGCGACGCGGTCGCCGAGATCGTGTCGCTGCTGAAGGCGGAGGGGCTCGCGGATGCTCCGGTGGGGCTCGACATCGTCGAGCCGCCGTTCCTCTTCGAAATGCAGCGGCAGGGTTTGCGGGTCGCCGACGCTCAGCAGGCGATGCTGGATGCCCGCGTCATCAAGAACCCCGACGAGATCCTGCTCCTCAACCAGGCCGCCGCCATGGTCGACGGCGTCTACCAGGACATCGCCGAGGCGCTCAAGCCGGGCGTGCGCGAGAACGAGATCGTGGCACTGGCGAACAAGCGCCTGTACGAGTACGGCAGCGACCAGGTCGAGGCGGTCAACGCGATCTCGGGGGAGCGCTGCAATCCGCATCCGCACAACTTCACCGACCGCATCATCCGCCCCGGCGATCAGGCCTTCTTCGACATCATCCATTCGTTCAACGGGTACCGCACGTGCTACTACCGCACGTTCGGGGTGGGCTGGGCGACGGAGAGTCAGCAGGACGCCTACAAGCAGGCCCGCGAGTGGATGGATGCGGCGCTGGACGCGATCCGGCCCGGAGTCGGGTCGGATCAGGTCGCCGCCGTGCTGCCGAAGGCGGAGGACTTCGGGTTCGCGAACGAGCTCGCCGCGTTCGGGCTGCAGTTCGCGCACGGACTCGGCCTCGGGCTGCATGAGCGTCCGATCATTTCGCGGCTGAACTCCATGAAAGACCCGGTGGAGCTGAAGGCGGGGATGGTCTTCGCGATGGAGACGTACTGCCCGGCATCGGATGGGATCTCCGCGGCCCGCATCGAGGAGGAGGTCGTCGTGACCGACTACGGGATCGAGGTACTCACCAAATTCCCGGCGCAGGACCTGTTCGTCGCGAACCCCTACTGAGCCGTCATCGGTAGGGTTTCCCTCAGCGAGAGGACGACATGGCGGCAGTACTGGGTGGACGCATTCGCGAGGCGCGGCAGGCACGCGGATTGTCTCTGCGCGCCACCGCAGCCGCGGCATCCATCTCGCCCAGCCTCCTCTCGCAGGTGGAGACCGGAAAAGTCCAGCCGTCGGTGAGCACCCTCTGGGCGATCGTCACCGGGCTCGGGCTGTCGGTGGACGACGTCCTGCACGACGGACCGCTCCGCTCGGTGGCGCCGCGAGGAGCAGCAGCGCCCGGGCGCGGCGAGCCGGCCGAGCCGGTGCAGCGCCGCGAGGACGCGCCCGAGATCACGATGACCAACGGCGTCACCTGGCGGGGGCTCGCCGTCACGGGCTCGGCGCCGGGGGTCGACGCGGTGCACGTGACGTATCAGCCGGGGGCGGCCAGTTCGCTCGATGACAGCCACATGCGCCACGAGGGGACGGAGTTCGGCTACATCCTGCGCGGTGAGCTGACGCTCAAGCTGGACTTCGACACCTACGTGCTGGGCGTGGGCGACTCCTTCAGCTTCGACTCGATGCGTCCGCACCTGTACGTGAACGACTCCGCCGCCCCGGCCGAGGGCGTGTGGTTCGTCACCGGACACGCCCGACCCGCCCTGTCGGCGCCCGAGTCCTCCGGTGTGCTGCGCGACGCCGTCGACGTGCTGGACGCGATGAGCCGCCTCCCCGGACGGAACTGAACCGCGTGCCCGAACTCGACACCCCGTGGGACCTCGTCGGCGAGCGCGTGCGGGCCTCGCGGATGGCCGCGGGGCTGACGGTGCGCGAACTCGCGCGCCGCATCGGGCTGTCGGCCAGCCACGTCTCGCAGGTCGAGCGCGGACTCGGCGCCTTCAGCGTGCCTGCCCTGTACGCCGTGGCCAGTGAGCTCGAGGTGTCGATGAGCGACCTGCTCGCCGCCCCCGAGGAGACCACAGCGGAACCGGCGCCCGACGGGGCGCGCGACCTCGTGGCGGAGGGGATCGTGCAGCGGGCCGAGAACCACCCCACGATCAAGCTCAGTTCGGGTCCGCGCTGGAGCCGGCTCACCGCCGTGGGCGAGCCGGATGCGGAGTTCCTCGAGGTGATCTACGCTCCGGGCACGGCGGCGCCGCCCGAGCACATCCATCACGCAGGCCGGGAGTACGGCATCGTGCTCACCGGCATCCTGAGCGTCGAGGTGGCCGGCGCGATCGCGCACCTCAGCCCGGGCGACTCGATCGTGTTCGAGTCGATGCAGCCGCACCGGTTCTGGAACGACTCCGACACCGAGGTGCGCGCGATCTGGTTCGTGCGCGACCGCGACTCGGCGGGGCCTCTCCCGCACGGCTGACCGCCTGTCGACTCGCCATAATCCGTGCGGTTTTCGCGCGTTTCAGGACCGATCTTGGCGAGTCGACGCATGCGCGGGAGGGCGATGCCACGGCAGCCCGATCAGCGCTTGGGGAACTGCGGTCCGAGCTCGCGGACATCGACGCCTTCCTCGCCGTCGAGTCGCCATAAACCGTCCGTTCTCCGGCCCGACAGCGACGGATTGTGGCGAGTCGACGGTCAGGAACGGGCGCGAAGAAGGCGGCGGATGCGGCCGATGAGCGCCGGGCGGTCGTCGAAGTCGCGCGCCGTCACCACGGTGACGCGGTATCCGAGCGACTCGAGCTCCGCCCGCCGCGACATATCGCGGCTCCATTGGTCCCGATCGCGGTGGTAGTCGCCGTCGTACTCGATGATCAGGCCTGCCTCCCGGTAGAGCATGTCGACGCGAGCGACGAAGCGGCGGCCGGCGAAGATGTCGACGTTGCATTCCGGCGTCGGGAGACCGGCCTGGAGAAGAAGTACGCGCAGCTCGGACTCCCGGGGCGACTCCGCGCGCGACGAGCTCCACTCCAGCGCCAGCGGCCGCTGGGCGGCACCGCGGCTTCGCCCGACTCGACGGTGCGCGCGTTCGAGCGCGTCGCGCGTGCACAGCGGATCGCGCCAATACAGGAGCCGATCGGTGACGGCGATGAGCTGGCCGAGTCCGAGTACGCCCGCCAACTCGCACCACGTCCGCTCGGGTGACGTGCACCGCATGCCCCGCACCGAGACCACATCCCCCGGCTCGACGACGAGAGCGCGGCCGCGCACACCGGGACGTCGGATGCGGTTGTGCTCGAGGGGGACGCCGACCAGCGGCTCCGTCAGTGCCCGCTCCTGAAGCGGCCCGGGAAGCGGCAGCCCGAGGACGACCCCGGCCGTCGCCCCGCAGACGAAGGCATGCCCCGGGAGGGCCGCCAAGAGCAGCCGGAGCCGCTCTTCGTCCTCGAGCTCCCGTGACGTGCGCGTGCCCCAGAACGGAGACTCGAGGGCACTCGAGCGCATCCGCCCCTCCGACAGCCCGAACGCCCGCCCGTCGGCGACGGTGAAGGCGGCGGGCAGGTCAGAAGGTGGCAGCATCCCGCCAGCGTGCCCTCGCGGCCTCGCCTGTCGCGGTGCCGGCCTGGCGCCGGTGCACTATCCCGTGGCATCCACCCCTGGGGAGGAGAAGTCCCTCCGTCGAGTCGCCAACAACCGTCCGAATTTTCGCTGGAACGCGACGGATGCTGGCGACTCGACAGGAGGGGGGTCGGGAAGGGTCAGGCGACCCAGACGGTCTTGAGGTTGCAGAACTCGCGGATGCCCTCGGCCGACAGCTCGCGTCCGAAACCCGAGCGCTTGATGCCGCCGAAGGGGAGCTCGGGGTACGAGATCGTCATGCCGTTGATGAAGACGGCGCCCGACTCGATGCCGCTGATGGCCGCATCGATCTCGGCCGCATCCGTGCTCCAGAACGCCGAACCCAGGCCGAAGTCGAGCACGTTGGCGATCTGCAGCGCCTCGTCGAGCGACGAGACCTTGTAGAGGGATGCGACGGGGCCGAAGGCCTCTTCGGCGAACAGGCGCATGTCGGGCGTGATGCCGGCAACGACCGTGGGCGGGTAGAACCAGCCCTCGCCGCCCGGGCGCTCTCCGCCGGCGAGGATGTCGGCGCCCTTCGCCCGCGCGTCGTCGACGAGGTCGAGGATGTCGCGGAGGCCCGACTCGCTGGCGAGCGGTCCGATCTCGGTCGACTCGTCGGCGGGGTCACCGAGCACGAGAGCCGACATCCGCTCGGCGAATCCCGCGGCGAAGGCGTCGTAGACGTCTTCGTGCACGATGAAGCGCTTGGCGTTGATGCAGGCCTGACCGTTGTTCGACGTGCGGGCCGAGACAGCCGTGGCGATCGCGCCGTCGAGATCGGCGGAGGGCATGACGACGAACGGGTCGGATCCGCCGAGTTCGAGCACGACCTTCTTCAGCACATCTCCCGCGGTGCGGCCCACGGCGCGGCCGGCGCCCTCGGACCCCGTCAGTGTCACCGCGGCGATCCGCGGGTCGCGGACGACCGCTTCGACACGGGACGAGCCGACCAGGAGGGTCGCGAACGCGCCCTCGGGGAACCCGGCACGCGTGAACAGCTCACCCAGGTACAGCGCCGAGCGCGGCACGATCGAGGCGTGCTTGAGCAGCCCGGCGTTTCCGGCCATGAGCGCGGGCGCGGCGAAGCGCACGACCTGCCAGATCGGGTAGTTCCAGGGCATCACGGCCAGCACGACGCCGAGCGGCTCGTACCGCGCACCCGCCGCGGATGCTCCCACGACGCCCGGGTTCTCCAGCCACCGCGGCGCGAGGAACTCCTGGGCGTTGTCGGCGTAATACCGCATCCCCCGCGCGGACTTCGCCACCTCGCCCCGCGACTGCGCGATGGGCTTTCCCATCTCGGCGGTGATCGCGGCGGCGACCTCCTCGGCTTCGGACTCGAGCAGGTCGGCGGCTGCCCGCATCCAGGTGGCCCGCGCCTCCCAGCCGGCCTCGGCGAGTGCGGGAACGGCGGCCGACGCGGCGGCGAGCTTCGCCTCGACGGCGGCGTCGTCGTCCTCCTCGAAGATGCCGAGCTCGGCTCCGGTCGCGGGGTTGACACTGCGGATGGTGGGCACGGCGGCGCCTCTCAGAATGCGGTAGGGGAAGGGGGCGGGGGAGCTCAGACGAGGATGCTGAGCGGGTTCTCGATGCGGCGCTGGAACGCGGCGAGCCACTCGGCGGCGATGGCACCGTCGAGCACCCGGTGATCGGCCGACAGGGTCACGGTCATCACCGACCCGACGGTCAGCTCACCGTCGGCGCCGACGACCGGCATCGGACGGGCGGCGCCCACGGCGAGGATGCCGGACTGCGGCGGGTTCAGGATGGCGCTGAACTGCGCCGTCCCGTACATGCCCAGGTTCGACACCGAGAAGCTCCCGCCCTCCAGCTCATGCTGGCGGAGGCGGCCCGCACGAGCACGCTCGGCGAGGTCGGCCACGGTGGCGCTGATCTGCGACAGCGGCAGCCGCTCCACGCCCCGGATGACCGGTGTCGTGAGTCCGCCCTCGGTGGCGACGGCGACCGCGAGGTCGACGCCCGTGAAGTGGCGGATGCTGTCGTCATTCCAGATCGCGTTGGCGGCGGGAACATCGACCAGAGCCGCGGCGACGGCCTTGAGCACGAAGTCGTTGACGGAGATCTTGCGCGGCGCCGACTCGTTGACGCTCTTGCGAAGCTCCAGGAGCGCATCCACGCGGCAGTCCGCGACGAGGTAGAAGTGCGGCACCGTCGACTTGCTCTCGGTGAGGCGGCGCGCGATGGTGCGCCGCATCCGATCGACGGGCACGTCTTCGTAGGTTGCGGCGCCCTCGGCGGAGGACGTCGGCGCCTTGGGTGCGGCGGGGGCGGGGGCGGCCGGAGCTGCAGGCGCCTCGGCGGCGGCCGGAGGCTGCGCGAGGTGCCGCTCGAGGTCGCGCCGGACGATGCGCCCACGCGGTCCGGTGCCGGAGATGTCGGTGAGGGCGACACCCTGCTCGGCCGCGAGACGGCGGACGAGCGGGCTGGCGAACAGTCGCTCACCGGAGTCATCCGACTCCGCCGCAGCATCGGCGGTGGAACCGGTGCGCACTCCGGATCCGTCCATCGGGTCGGGCTCCGGGTCGCCGGGGGCTTCCTCGGCCGGGGGCTGGGCTGCGGTGCCGGCCGACGATGATCCGTTCGGCGCGCGCTCGGCGGCGGGAGCGGATTCTGCGGCGGCGACGCCGGCGGCGCGCAAGGCGTCGTCGATGGCGTCGGCTCCTTCACCCTCGGCGACGAGCACGATGATGGCGTCGCCGACGGCGACACTGTCCCCGGCCGGAACGAGGAGCCGTCCGACGGTACCGGCGGCCTCGGCCGACAGCTCCACGGTCGCCTTGTCGGTCTCGATTTCGGCGAGGGTCTGCCCCACCGTCACGGTGGTGCCTTCCTCGACGAGCCAGGACTGGATGGCGGCCTCGGTGGCTCCGGCCATCACTTCGGGCATGCGAATGATCTCAGCCATGTCAGGCTCCGAATCCGGCGCGGACGGCCTCGAGGGCGACGACCACTTCTTCAGTGCGGGCGATGGCGGCGCGCTCCAGCACCCGGGAGATGCTCGGGGATGCTTCGCCGCCCGTCACCCGCGCGATGGGCTGGTCGAGGTAGTCGAAGTAGCGACGCTGGATCTCGTCGGCGAGCCATGCGCCGTACGAGGTGCCCTGGGCGCCCTGTTCGACGATGAGCACCGCGTTGGTCTTGCGGATGCTCTCGCCGAGAGTGTCCCAGTCGATCGACGCGCGGTCGAGCCAGCGCAGGTCGATCAGCTCGGCGTCCACGCCGGTCTGCTCGATCGCCTCGGCGGCGTGGGCGACCATCGACAGGTAGCTGATCACGGTGACCTCCGCGCCTTCACGGACGACCGCGGCGCTTCCCGGCGGGATGATGTAGTCGAGGTCTCCCTCGGGCACCTCATCGGCCTTGCCGTACAGATCGACGTGCTCGATGACGAGCACCGGGTCCTGCAGGGCGAGCGCGGCGTTCATGAGACCGACGTAGTCGCGGGCGTTGGATGCGGCGACGATGCGCCATCCGGGGCTGGTGGCGAAGATGCCGGCGGGGTCCATGAGGTGCTGCGAGCCGTAGCCCGAACCCATCGCGATCTTGGTGCGGAGCACGAGCGGCACGGGGTTCTCCCCGCCGAACATGTGGCGGGCCTTGCCGATCTGGTTGAAGACCTGGTCGGCGGCCACCCACATGAAGTCGGGGTACATGAACTCCACGACCGGGCGGAACCGGCCGTCCAGTGCCAGTCCGCCGCCGAGACCGACGAACGCGTTCTCGCTGATCGGCGTTCCCATCACGCGGTCGGGACCGTACTTCTTCGCCAGACCCTTGGTCGCACCGTTCGTGCCGCCGTTGAGCTTGTGCACGTCTTCGCCCATGACGACGATGCGCGGGTCTTCCTCCATGCGCCGGTCCATGACCTCGGCCACCGCGTCGACGAACTTCACCGGGCGGGTGGCGGCCGTGGCATCCAGCTGGGGGAGACCCTCGAGCTCGCTGGCATCACCGCGCACGCCGACGTTCACGAACGTCGTCTCGGGCCACAGCTCGGGACGGATGCGGCGCTTGCCGGGGCGGTCGGGGTCGGCCTCGACGAGGGCGTTCACGGCGGCGGTCATGGCCTCCTGGACGCGCGTGCGCAGCGCTGCGACAGCCTCGTCGTCGATCAGGCCGCGGTCGCGCATGCGACTCGCGGTGAGGTCGAGCGGGTCGCGGGCACGCCACGACGCCTCTTCTTCCTTCGTGCGGTACCCGAAGGCGCTGCCGGGGTACGGGCCGTTCTGGTGGAAGAAGCGGTAGACCTGCGCCTCGATGACGGCGGGGCCTTCGCCCGACCGCATCCGCTCGGCCGCTTCCTGCGTGGCGAGGTACACCGCGAGCGGGTCCATGCCGTCCACGCGCCACGAGGGGATGTGGAAGCCCTGACCGCGGACGGAGAAGCGCGTGTCGGCGGTGATCTCGTCGGCGCGGGTGGAGACGCCGTACATGTTGTTCTCGACGAAGAACGCGACGGGGAGCTTCCAGGTGGCGGCGAGGTTCATCGACTCCAGCACGGAGCCGATCTGGGCGGCGCCGTCGCCGAAGTAGTTGATGGTGAGGTCGGTGTCGGTCGCGCTGCTGTGCTTCTGCGCCCAGGCGTTGCCCGCAGCCATGGGAGCGCCGCCGCCGACGATCGCGTTGGTGCCGAGAGCGCCGGCTTCGAACCACTGCAGGTGCATCGACCCGCCGCGGCCGCGGCAGTAGCCCTGGGCGAGTCCGAGGATCTCGGCGAGGGTGCGCTGCAGGACGGTCTGGATGTCGTCGTTCACCGGGGTCGCCGGGTCGATGGTTCCACCGCTCACATGCGTCAGCGCCTTCGCGAGGAACTGATGGTGGCCGCGGTGCGAGCCGTTCACGCCGTCGCTCGAGCGCAGCCCGACGATCGAGCCGACGGCGCCGCCCTCCTGACCGATGCTGGAGTGCGCGGGGCCGTGCACCAGGCCTTCGCCGGCCAGTTCGAGGACCGACTCCTCGAACGCACGGATCAGGTGCAGCTGGCTGAGCATCGTGCCCAGCAGCGCGGGGTCTGCCGCGTTCCAGTCGTCCTTGGTCGTGGACAGTTCGATCCAGTCCACGCCGGTCGAGAGTTTCTTGCGCTCAGGCATCGTCGCCTCATCCATCCCGCGGGCCATACGGCCGGTCCGCTCCTTCGAGAGTAGGGGAGGATTTGATCCAATTCAAGTGTTGGCGGCGAATACTTCGAGAGAACTCTGGGCAGAGGGCACGCAAATGGATACGATGTCTCTCACCAGTCGACGAGGAGGTCGCGTATGACTCAGGGCAACCGCCCCGGAATCCCGGGCCTGCGAGGATCGGATCACATCGGCATCACGGTGCCCGACCTCGACGAGGCGCACACCTTCCTCGTCGACGTTCTGGGAGCCGAGTACATCTACACCCTCGGCGAGAAGCGGGCCGATGACGATTGGATGCAGGTCCAGATCGGCGTGCACCCGCGAACCGTCATCCGCGAGATCCGGTTCTACCGGCTCCAGACCGGGGTGAACCTGGAGGTCTTCCTCTACGACGCCGCCGACGGCCAGAACCCGCAGCCACGCAACAGCGACATCGGCGGGTACCATCTGGCTCTGTACGTCGATGACATGGATGCCGCGGTGGACTACCTCCGCGCATCCGGTGTCGAGGTGATGGGCGAGCCGGTCGCGAGCAAGCAGGCGGCTCTCGGCCAGCGGTGGGTCTACTTCCGCGCCCCGTGGGGGCTCCAGTTCGAGCTCGTCAGCTACCCCGACGGCAAGGCGTACGAGGCGGACGCGTCGCGGCTGCTGTGGAAGCCCACCGACCCGGCTGCATGAAAGGACTCATGATGGCCCCTCCGCGTGCGGGAGTGCACGGCGCCACCGGCGCGCGCATCGCCGCGACCCTGCGCGACGCCATCCTCGACGGCGAGTACACGCCGGGCGAGCGGATCCGCCAGGACGACCTCGCCGAGCGTCACGGCGCCAGCCGGCTCCCGGTGCGGGAGGCGCTGCGGATGCTGGAGGCCGAGGGTCTGGTCACCCTGGTGGCGAACACGGGGGCGTGGGTGTCGACCCTCAGTGCCGACGAGTGCCAGGAGCTGTACCTCGTGCGCGAGCGGCTCGAGCCGCTGCTGTGCAAGATGAACGTTCCGCTGATCACCGATGACGAGATCCAGCGCCTGCAGAACCTCGCCGATCGGATGGAGGAATCCGCCGACGTGGAGGAGTTCCTGACGCTGGACCGCGAGTTCCACCTGCTGGGGATCGATCACGTCGACACCAGCGTGCTGACCGACCTGGTCAAGAGTCTGTGGAACCGCACTCAGCACTACCGGCGCGCGGCGACGCGGCTCTTCTGGAGCGAGGGGGATCGCGGCGTCCACCACGACCACCAACTGCTCGTCGGAGCGCTGCGCCGCCGCGACGCCGACGACGCCGAGATGCTCCTGGCGCAGCACATCCGCCGGAGCC
Source organism: Microbacterium sp. Z11_20 (assembly GCF_057197605.1). NCBI lineage: Bacteria > Bacillati > Actinomycetota > Actinomycetes > Micrococcales > Microbacteriaceae > Microbacterium > Microbacterium sp. Z11_20. The sequence continues at coordinate 127,657 of NZ_JBXVOQ010000002.1, forward strand.
GCCTCGAGCTGTCGCGGCATCCGGAGGCCTTCGACCTCCCCGCCCCCTAGGTCGACTCGCCAGCTTCGGTCGGATTTTCGCCCGAAACCCGACGTTTTGTGGCGAGTCGACAGGGGGTCAGCGGGTGAGGATGAGGGCGTCGCCCTGGCCGCCGCCGCCGCAGAGCGCGACCGCGGCCGTGCCCGAGCCGCGGCGCACGAGCTCGTGCACGGCGTGCACGACGAGGCGGTTGCCGGATGCTCCGATCGGGTGGCCGATCGCGATGCCGCCGCCGTGGATGTTGACGACGTCGTCGGAGAGTCCGAGTTCGGCCTGGGAGCGGGCGACCACCGCCCCGAACGCCTCGTTGATCTCGACGAACGTGAGGTCGGACGGCGTGATGCCCGCCTTCTCGCACGCCTGCACGATCGCGCGGGACGGCTGCTCATGCAGCGAGTTGTCGGGGCCGGCGACCTGACCGCTGGCGCCGACGACCGCCAGCACGTCCCAGCCGTTCTCGTCCGCGTGCGAGCGGGAGGTGACCACGACCGCGGAGGCGCCGTCGGAGATCTGCGACGAGTTCCCGGCCGTGATCGAACCGCCCTCGGCGAATGCGGGCCGAAGCCTCGACAGCGTTTCGACGGTCGTGTCGGGGCGCACACCCTCGTCGGTGGTCACCACGACGGGTCCCTGAGCCTGTCGGGGGGCGCCCTTGCGCTGCGGGATCTCCACCGGCACGATCTCCGCGTCGAAGATCCCCGCCGCCTGGGCTGCGGCGACGCGCTGGTGCGAGCGGGCGGCCACGGCGTCCTGCGCCTCGCGTGACACCTCGAACCGCGCGTTGGCGCGCTCGGTGGAGGCGCCCATGCTCTCGTGGTCGTACGCGTCGGTCAGGCCGTCGTAGGCCATGTGGTCCAGCGCTTCGATCGATCCGTACGTCCAGCCCTCCCGCGACCCCACGAGCAGGTGGGGGGCACGTGTCATCGACTCCATGCCGGCGGCGACCACGACGCGCGCATCGCCGGTGCGGATCATCCGGGCGGCGTCGATGATCGCCGTCAGGCCGGACAGGCACACCTTGTTCACGGCGGAGGCGTGCACGTCCCAGCCGATCCCCGCCGCGATCGCGGCCTGGCGCGCCGGGTTCTGCCCTACGCCGGCCGGCAGTACCTGCCCGACGATGACCGCATCCACCGCGTCGGCGGGGATGCCGCCCCGCTCGAGCGCACCGCGGATGGCGATTCCGCCGAGCTGCGTCGCGGTGAACGGTGCGAGCTGGCCCTTCAGGCGCCCCTGCGGTGTGCGGGCGGCGGCCACGAGGACGATGTCGTCGTCGGGGATCATGAATTCTGCTCCTGGGGGATGCGGACGAGAAGAGGCGGTTCGGTGGCCGCGAGAACATCCTCCACCGTCACGCCGGGGGCGGTCTCCACGAGCACGAGTCCGTCGTCGGTGACGTCGATGACGGCGAGGTCGGTGATGATGCGGTCGACCACACCTCGGCCGGTGAGCGGGAGGGTGCAGGTGTCGACGATCTTCGGGGAGCCATCACGGGCGACGTGCTCCATCAGCACGATGACGCGCGCGGCCCCGTGCACGAGATCCATCGCGCCGCCCGGGCCCTTCACCATCTTCCCGGGGATCATCCAGTTCGCCAGGTCCCCGCTTCGCGAGACCTGCATCGCACCGAGGATCGCGGCGTCGATCTTGCCGCCTCGGATCATTCCGAAGCTGAGCGCCGAGTCGAAGAACGCCGAGCCGGGGAGGGTCGTGACCGTCTCCTTGCCGGCGTTGATGAGGTCGGGATCCACGTCGTCCTCGGCCGGGTACGGGCCGACCCCGAGGATGCCGTTCTCCGACTGCAGCACCACCGTCATATCGTCGGGAACGTAGTTCGGGACGAGCGTGGGCAGGCCGATGCCCAGGTTCACATACGATCCGTCCGCGAGCTCGCGGGCGGCGCGGGCCGCCATCTCCTGCCGGGTCAGAGCCATGTCAGTTCCCCTCGGTTCCCGCGCCCGCCGACGGACGCACGGTCCGCCGTTCGATGCGCTTCTCGATGCCGGTGCCGACCTCCACGATGCGGTGCACGTAGATGCCGGGAAGGTGGATGCTGTCAGGGTCGAGCTCGCCCGGTTCGACGAGCTCCTCGACCTGCGCGATGCAGACGCGCCCGGCCATCGCGGCGAGCGGGTTGAAGTTGCGCGCAGCCTTGTTGAACACGAGGTTGCCGTGCCGGTCTCCGCGCAGCGCGTGGACGAGGGAGAAGTCGGTGACGATCGCCTCTTCCAGGACGAACTCGCGCGGCTGACCACCCACCTCGAACGTGCGGACATCCTTCACCGGAGATGCCAACGCCACGCCGCCCGACCCGTCGTACCTGCGCGGCAGTCCGCCCTCGGCCACCTGCGTGCCGACGCCGGTCTGCGTGTAGAACGCGGCGATGCCCGAGCCGCCGGCGCGGAGCTTCTCGGCGAGCGTGCCCTGCGGCGTGAGTTCGAGTTCGAGTTCGCCGGAGAGGAACTGCCGTTCGAACTCCTTGTTCTCCCCGACGTAGGAGGAGGTCATCTTGCGAATGCGGTGCGCGTTCAGCAGTAGCCCGAGCCCCCAGTCATCCACCCCGCAGTTGTTCGAGACGATCGACAGCCCGCTCGTGCCCTGGGCGAGGAGCGCCTCGGTCAGGGCGATGGGGTTTCCCGACAGGCCGAAGCCGCCGACGGCGAGGGATGCTCCGTCGGGGATATCGGCGACGGCCTCCGTCGCCGAGGGCCAGGTCTTGTCGATCACGTGCGACTCCTTCGTCCTGCGGCGCGCAGCGATGCGCGCCGCATCCCATCGTCGGCTGCCGCCGCGCTGCGCGCGTAACGGGGTGTTGCGATGTGGATACCGGGGGCCGTAACGTCCATATCGTGGACATCCCGGCCGACCGACGCACTGTTCCGGGCGCGCAGGCCGTGGCGCGCGCGGCGCGTCTCCTGCGCCTGGTGACCGCGGCCGGGGCGGACGGGGCGGCGATCGCGCTGCTGGCCGAGCGCGCGGATCTCACGCGGCCCACGGTGCACCGACTGCTCACGGCGCTGCGTCGCGAGGGGCTCGTGGACCGCGACGACGCCACCGGCCGTTGGATGCCGGGGCCCGAGCTCTACCTGATGGGGACGGTTGCCGCATCGCGCTACGACATCACGCCGACGGCGCGCGACATCGTCCGGTCGCTGGCCGTCCGCACCGAGGAGAGCGCGTTCCTGTCGGTGCGCCGCGCGGATGAGACGGTGTGCCTCGTGCGCGAGGAGGGGAGTTTTCCCATCCGCTCGTTCGTGCTCGCAGAGGGGGTGCGTTTCCCGTTGGGCGTGGCATCCGCCGGGCTGGCGATCCTTGCCTTCCTCCCTCCTCACGATGTGGACGCCTATTTCGAACGGCATCCCGGACTCGCCCGCTCGTGGGGGGCGTCGCACGGCGAGAAGCGCTTGCGCGCGCGCCTGCGGGAGACGCAGGAGCGGGGCTACGCCGTCAACCCGGGGCTCATCGTCGAGGGGAGTTGGGGCATGGGCGCCGCGGTGTTCACGCGCGAGGGTGATCCGCAGTGGGCGCTGAGCCTGACGGGCGTTCAATTCCGGTTCGGGCCGGATCGGATTGCCGAGCTCGGTCGCACGCTCCTGGCCCATGCGCATCAGCTCACCACGCGCATCGCGCAGCGCTGACCTGCGCGCGCCTCAGCGAGAGCGCACCCAGGCGTAGGTGATCTCGGGCCGGCCGGGGGTGCCGTGGCGGGGCACGCGGGTCGTACGGCCTTCCTCGACGAGGTGCTCGAGGTAGCGGCGCGCCGTGACGCGCGATATCCCTTCGGCCTCGGCCACCTCGGTCGAGGAGAGGGCCCCGCCGGCCTCGCGCACCCGCGCCGCCACCGCGACCAGCGTCTCCTCGGACAGGCCCTTGGGGAGGGGAGGCGGGGTAGCCCGGAGCGTCCCCAGCAGCGCATCCACCTCCGACTGCGTGGCGGCTCCCTGGGCCTGGGCCATCCCGACGACGTAGGTGCGGTACGACTCGAGTCGCTCGCGGAAGACCGCGAAGGTGAAGGGCTTGATGAGGTAGTGCACCACGCCGATGGAGACCGCCGCCCGCACCGTCGCGGCGTCCCGGACCGCCGTGACCGCGATGATGTCGACCTCGGCGCCGTGGGCGCGGGCCAGGCGCGCGATGTCGAGTCCGCCGCCGTCTGGAAGGGTCAGGTCCAGCAGCACGAGGTCGACGGCGCGGCGGGGGTCGGTCAGGGCAGCCAGAGCCGCGCGCGCGCTGGAGGCGACGCCCGCGACCTCGAACCCCTCGATGCGCTGGAGGTACGCGGTGTGGAGTTCGAGTGCGAAGGCGTCGTCGTCCACGACCAGCACCCGGATCACGGTCGCACCCCGGGAAGCCGCACGCGCACGCACGTCGGGGGTCCATCGACGCGGAGGGAACCGTGATGTGCCGTCACGATGTCGCGCACGAGGGCCAGGCCCACTCCCCGCGTCCCGCTGGCACCGGCCGGCTTGGTGGTCGCACCGAACGCGAACGGGTCGGGGAGGCTCCGCGCGAAACCCGGCCCGCTGTCGGTCACCGACAGCTCGACATCGTCGCCGGCCTCGCGCAGGTCCACGCGTACCCAGCGTGGCTCCGGGGCGCCCGCAGCGGCATCGAGAGCGTTGTCGACGAGGTTGCCGAGGATGGTCACGGCGTCGGCCGCGGGGATGCCCAGGGGCGGCGTGGACGGGGCCACGTCGACATCCAGTGACACGCCGCGCTCCGCGGCGTCGTCGAGCTTGCCGAGCAGGAGCGCCGCGACGACGGCGTCGGGCGATCCGGCGACGAGGCGATCGGCCAGCCCTTGCCGATGCTGCGAGCGCTCGGTGAGAAGCGCGCGAGCGTCGTCCACGCGGTCGAGCTCCAACAGGGCGAGGATCGTGTGGAGCCGGTTGCCGTGTTCGTGGGTCTGGGACCTGAGCGTCTCGGTCAGCGTGCGGACGCTCTCCAACTCTCCCATGAGCGCCTGCAGTTCCGACCGGTCGCGGAGGGTCATGACGTGCCCGCGCTCGGAGGTGCGGCGCCCGCGGAGATCACGGACCTCCTCCTGATTGACGAGGAGGACGCGGGCACCGGCGACGACGGTCTCCTCGACCATCCGGCGCCCCTCGCGCAGCGCGTCCCGCAACACCGGGGGGATGCCGGCCTCGCCGGGGTCGAGGCTGACCAGCCCCGTGCGCGCGGGGGGAAGCCCGAGGAGGGCGGCGGCCTCATCGTTGTAGAGGCGGATGCGGCCCTCGCCATCGGTGACGACGAGGCCCTCGCGGATGGAGTGCAGCACGGTCTCGTAGTTCTCCACCATGCGCGTCAGCTCGTCGGTCGTCAGTTCGCCGGCCACCCGACGCGCGGAGCGCCGCACGAACACCGCGCCCAGAAGGCCGAGACCTACGATGGCCCCCGTCACGACCACGATGAGCGGAACCCGCGGTGCCAGCTGGGCCTGCACGGATTCGAGCGTCTCCCCCACCGACACCAGGCCCACCACCTCACCGTCGTCCTGGATCGGCGCGATCGTCCGCACCGACGGCCCGAGCGTCCCCTCGTACACCTCGGTGAAGGTCCGCCCCGCAAGGGCCGGTGCCCTGGACCCGAGGTAGGGCTCCCCGATCTCCTCCGGGTTGCGGTGCGTCAGGCGGATGCCATCGGGGTCCATGATCGTGACGAACGAGACGTCGGCATCGTCCATCACCTCCTCCGCGATGCGCTGCAGCCCGACGGAATCGCCCTCGGCCGTCAGGGCGGCCACGGCCGGCTCATGGGCGAGGGTCTCGGCCACCGAGCGCGTGACGGCCTCCGCCTCCCGCCGGCCGGAGTCGGCGAGCTGGACGCCGAGGACGATCGAGAGCACCGCGCCGGTGGCCACCGCCGTGCCCAGCGCGACCAGCGCCAAGCGGCCACCCACGGTGAGTCTCACGCCACACACCCTTCCGCCCCGCCTCAGCGCGCGCCGTGAACAATACGACCACAACTGGTCGGGGGCGTCCCGGTTCCTCCACAGTCGAGGCAGCAACGGCACCCGCCGGGCTCGACGACGACGTTGGAAGAGGGGATGGGCGCTGATGGCTCTGTCACTCCGCACGGCACGACACGGGCGACCCCGGAAGAGGATCGACCGCAATCATTGGCTCTATATCGCGGTCATCGTGGCCGTGGTGCTCGGCATCATCGTGGGCCTCGCGGCGCCCGGCCTCGGCGTCGCGCTCGAGCCGATCGGCCAGGGCTTCGTGAGCCTCATCAAGATGATGATCGCCCCGGTGATCTTCTGCACCATCGTCGTGGGCATCGGATCGATCGCGAAGGCCGCCACCGTGGGGAAGATCGGGGGCCTCGCGCTGGGGTACTTCCTGGTCATGTCCACCTTCGCCCTGGCGATCGGGCTGGTGGTCGGCAACATCATCCACCCCGGCGAGGGGCTGGACATCGGCGGAGCGGCCTACGAGGTGGAAGGCGAAGCGGAGAGCACCGAGGAGTTCGTCCTCGGGATCATCCCGACGACCTTCTTCTCCGCCTTCACCGGCGGCAGCATCCTGCAGGTGCTGTTCATCGCGCTGCTGGTGGGCTTCGCGCTGCAGCGGATGGGCGAGCGTGGCGCGCGCATGGTCGAGGCCGTCCGGAGCTTCCAGGTGCTGGTCTTCCGCATCCTGGGCATGATCCTGTGGCTGGCGCCCCTGGGGGCGTTCGGGGCGATCGCCGCCGTTGTGGGTCGGACGGGATTCCAGGCGGTGGTGAGCCTCGGCGTCCTGATGCTCGCGTTCTACCTCACGTGCTTCCTGTTCATCTCCCTCGTGCTGGGCGTGATCCTGTGGGCGGTCACACGCATGAACGTCTTCCGCCTCATGGGGTACCTCGCCCGGGAGTACCTGCTCATCGTGGGCACGTCGTCCTCGGAGTCGGCCCTGCCGCGGCTCATCGCGAAGATGGAGCACCTCGGCGTCTCGCGTCCCGTCGTGGGCATCACCGTCCCGACGGGGTACTCGTTCAACCTGGATGGCACGGCCATCTACCTCACGATGGCCTCGCTGTTCATCGCGACGGCGATGGGCCAGCCCATGTCGCTGGGGGAGCAGATCGGCCTGCTCGTGTTCATGATCATCGCCTCCAAGGGCGCCGCGGGCGTCACCGGAGCGGGTCTGGCCACGCTCGCCGGCGGCCTGCAGGCCTACCGTCCCGACCTCGTGGACGGGGTGGGAGTGATCGTCGGTATCGACCGGTTCATGTCGGAGGCGCGCGCCGTGACGAACTTCACCGGCAACGCCGTGGCGACCGTTCTCATCGGCCGGTGGACGAAGCAGTTCGATGCGGATCGGGCGCGAGAGGTGCTGGCGGGCCGCCTGCCCTTCGACGAATCCATGCTCACGGGAGATCCGGCCGGCGCCGCGGCTCAGGAGCAGGACCGGGTCGGCGGCGACCCCGACGGAGAGCCGCCCGTGGACACGCGGGCGCTCGACGCGTTCCGGGCGCGCGCTGCCGCGGCGCAGCCCACCGAGCGCGGCTGATACCGCGGGATCCGGCCGGCGACTTTCGGCGTCGCGGGCCGGATCAGGAGGGGTGGTGGGGGCGACGCATCCGGATGCGGAAGCGCCGGCGGCGGCGCTCGAGAGGCGGCGCGGATGCGGCGGCCGCCGCCATGCGCGCGTCTCGTCTGGCCTCCCACGCGGCGACATCGGCGGCGACGTCACGCGTCGGGGTCACCACGGGCGGTCCGCCCAGCAGCTGACGGCGCGCCTCGATGACGCGGCGGTTGAAGTCCTCGACCGCCTCTCGCACGTCGCTCTCGCGAGAAAGCGCGTCCAGCCGCTCCTCCATCTCGGCGTGCTCGACGCGCAGGGTGAGGGCGGGCGGCCCGAGACCGGTGAGCTTCTCGGTGGCGATCTTGCGGCGGATCCACCAATCCGGGTCGTGGCTCTCGCCGAGGCCCGGTAGCGGTTTCCCGGCGCCGGGGAGGTTCTCGAAGTCGCCCCGGCGGATGGCCTGCTGGATCGAAGTCTCCACATACGCGGTGCGCTCGGCCGCGCTCGAGCCGCGCTCGGGTGCCTCGGCCTCGCGCATCTCCGCCAGGGCCGCGGCATCCTCGGGCGACAGGCGTCCCGCGCGCGCTTCCCGCTCCAGGCGGTACCGCGCGGCGGCCTGCCTCGGATCCTCGCTCATCAGCACCTCCACAGGGATCTGCATCGAGCCTAGAACGGCCTGGGCGCGGGGGCTCCGGGGCATGCGCGCGGGCCGGCGCTCGCGCGCTAGGGTGAGCGGCGCGGCCGGGGCGCCGCGGGAAGGCGGCAGCATGGGCGAGGACGCGCGCGCCGGTTCCCCGCGCGCCGCCCGCGCGGGCGTGCGCGATGTCGCCCGGGCCGCGGGCGTCTCCCCGCAGACGGTGTCCCGCGTGCTCAACGGTCACCCCAGCATCCGCGACGACACGCGAGCCCGCGTGCTCGAGGCCGTCGCCGCGCTCGGGTACCGGATGAACAACGCCGCCCGCTCGCTGGGAACGAGCACGACCCGGACGCTCGGCGTGGTGGCTTCGGATGCCGCACTCTACGGCCCGTCGGCCGGAATCGCCGCGCTCGAGAGCGCCGCCCGCGCGAACGGGCGCTGGGTCGCCACGGCCTACGCCGACGCGGCCGATGCGGCGTCCGTGGTCGCCGCCGTGCAGCACCTGCTGTCTCAGGGGGTGGACGGCATCGTCCTGGTGGCCGCCCACACCCGCACGAGCGAGGCGGTCGCCGCGGCCGGGGCCGGCGTGCCGGTGATCGCCCTGCACGACGAGGCCGGCGCCGACCGGCAGGCGGAGGGAGCGGCCCTGGCCGTCCGGCACCTGGTCGGCCTCGGACATCGGCGCATCGCCGAGGTGAGCGGCCCGGCCGACTGGACCGAAGCCGTGGCGCGCTCACGGGGGGTCGCCACCGCCCTCGCCGAGGCCGGCCTCGACCCGGCCGGCCGGTGGGAGGGCGACTGGAGCGCCGCGGCGGGCGCCGCCGCAGCCGCTGCCGTGGCCGAGGCCGCGGCGCGTCCGGGAGGCCCGACGGCGGTCGTGACGGCCAACGATCAGATGGCGCTCGGACTGATCGCAGGGCTCCGCGCTCGTGAGGTCGAGGTGCCCGCCGCCGTCAGCGTCGCGGGGTTCGACGACAACCCGGATGCCGCCTTCTATCGCCCGGCGCTGACCACGGTGCGCCTCGACCTGGCCGGGGAGGCGCGTCGGGCCGTCGCCGCGGTCATCGGAGAGCCGCAGGTGGTCGCCGGCCCCGCACCGCCGCGGCTGATCGAACGGGCGTCCACGGCGGTCCCGCCGCGGTCCGGCCCCTGACCGCTCGCGCCCACCCGGTCGCGCCCACCCCCCTCGCGCCAGCCGGATGATACCGGTAACATTTTGCCAGAGATCTCGCCCGCAGACGATGGAGCCCCCGTGACGATTCCCGCCGAGACCGCCGGAGCCGACCGCATCCGGAGCCAGATCCTCTCCGGCCGCACGGTGCTCGGCATCGAACTCGGCTCGACCCGGATCAAGGCCTGCCTGGTCGGCGAGGACCCCGCGGAGGTCATCGGAGTCGGCAGCGCGGCGTGGGAGAACGAGTACGTCGATCGCACGTGGACGTACTCGCTGGATGCGGTGGACGAGGGGCTGCGCGCCGCCTATGCCGACCTTCTCGGCGACGTGGAACGCCGGTACGGCGTCCGGCCGGAGACGTACGCGGCGATGGGCGTCTCGGCGATGATGCACGGCTACCTCGCCTTCGATGGCGCGGGCGAGCTCCTCGTCCCCTTCCGCACGTGGCGCAACACGTCGACCGGTGCGGCCGCGGCCGAGCTCACCGAGCTGTTCGGTGTGAACATCCCCCTCCGGTGGTCCATCGCGCACCTGCACCAGGCGGTCCTGGACGACGAGCCGCACGTGCCCCGCATCCGCTCGCTCACCACGCTCGCCGGATACGTTCACGAGCGACTGACCGGTCGTCGCGTCCTCGGTGTCGGTGACGCGTCGGGGATGTTCCCCATCGACCCGGCGACGAAGACCTACGACCGCGCGCTGCTCGCGAGCTACGACGAGGCCGCGGCCGGCTCGGCCCTGGCCGCACCCCTCGCCGACCTCCTGCCCGAGGTGCTCGTCGCCGGTCGGCAGGCGGGTTCGCTCACCGCCGAGGGGGCGGCCCTGCTGGATCGGAGCGGGACCCTTCGCCCCGGCATCCCGCTCTGTCCGCCCGAGGGCGACGCCGGAACGGGAATGGTCGCCACCCACTCCGTCGCCGCGCGCACGGGGAACGTCAGCGCGGGCACCAGCATCTTCGCGATGGTCGTCCTCGAGCGGCAGCTCGGCCACGTGCACGAGGAGATCGACCTCGTCACCACGCCCGCGGGCGATCCCGTCGCAATGGTCCACTGCAACAACGGGGCGAGCGAGCTCGGCGCATGGGCCGGCGTCTTCGGCCGATTCGCCGAGGCATCCGGCGCCTCGCTGGACGCCGATGCCGTATTCGCCACGTTGCTGACCGAGGCGCTGGCCGGAGAAGCGGATGCCGGCGGAGTGCTCGCCTACAACCATCTCTCCGGCGAGCCGATCGCGGGGCTCGAGGAGGGCCGACCGCTCATCGTGCGCACCCCGGGCAGCCGCCTCACCCTCGCGAACCTGATGCGCGCCCAGGTCTACGGCGTCTTCGGCACATTGAGCCTCGGAATGCGCATCCTCGCGGAGGAGGGCGTGCACCTCGACCAGATGTATGCCCACGGCGGCATCTTCCGAACCGCCGGTGTCGCCCAGCGGTTCCTCGCCGGTGCGCTGGACGCTCCCGTCTCCGTCGCCGAGACGGCATCGGAAGGCGGCGCGTGGGGCATCGCGGTGCTCGCGGCGTACCTCGCCGAAGCGTCGCGCACCGACCTGGACGGTTACCTGAGCGAGCGGGTCTTCGCCGGGGCCGCGGTCACGACCCTCGCTCCCGACCCGGTCGACGTCGCGGGGTACGCGGACTACCTGGAGCGGTACCGCGCGGGCCTTGCGGCCGAGGCCGCCGCGGTCGCCTCCCTGTAAGCCTCCTCCCAGCCCTCACGCCTCCGAGCCGACTCCCCGAAGGGACATCACCCCGATGACACGCACGCCGCTCTCCTCCTCCCTGGATGCCTACGAGGTCTGGTTCGTCACCGGAAGTCAGGCCCTGTACGGCGACGAGACGCTCCGCCAGGTCGCCGAGCAGTCGCAGGTGGTCGTGGCCGGGCTCGACGGTCTGCCCGTGAGGGTGGTCTGGAAGCCGGTGCTGACGGATGCCGACAGCATCCGCCGGCTCGCCCTCGACGTCAACGCGCGCGACGAGGTGATCGGCGTGATCGCGTGGATGCACACCTTCAGCCCCGCCAAGATGTGGATCGGCGGTCTGGACGCCCTCCGTAAGCCCCTGCTGCACCTGCACACGCAGGCGAACGTGGAGCTGCCGTGGTCGGAGATCGATTTCGATTTCATGAACCTCAACCAGGCCGCGCACGGCGACCGCGAGTTCGGGTACATCCAGACCCGCCTCGGGGTGGCCCGCAAGACCGTCGTCGGCCACGTGTCGAACCCGGCCGTACGTCAGCAGGTCGAGGACTGGCAGCGCGCCGCTGCGGGCTGGGCCGCCGCGCGCTCGCTGAAGCTCGCGCGGTTCGGCGACAACATGCGCTACGTCGCGGTGACGGAGGGGGACAAGACCGAGGCGGAACTGCGCTTCGGCGTCCAGGTGAACACCTGGGGCGTCAACGAGCTCGCCGAGGCCGTCGCCGCCGCATCCGATGCCGACATCGACGCCCTCGTGTCCGAGTACGAGGAGCTGTACGACGTCGCGCCCGAGCTCCGCGCCGGCGGTGAGCGCCACCGATCGCTGCGCGACGGCGCCGCCATCGAGCTGGGTCTGAGGTCGTTCCTCGAGGAGGGCGGTTTCGGGGCGTTCACGACGAGCTTCGAAGACCTCGGCGCCTTGCCGCAACTGCCCGGCCTCGCCGTTCAGCGGCTCATGGCCGAGGGCTACGGCTTCGGCGCGGAGGGCGACTGGAAGACGGCGATCCTCGTGCGCGTCGCCCACGTCATGGGCGCGGGCCTCCCCGGCGGGGCGAGCCTCATGGAGGACTACACGTACGACCTCGTCCCCGGAGACGAGAAGATCCTCGGAGCGCACATGCTCGAGGTCTCGCCCTCGCTGACCACCGCCCGGGCCCGCCTGGAGGTGCATCCCCTCGGGATCGGCGGCAAGGACGACCCGGTGCGCCTGGTTTTCACGGCCGACCCCGGACCGGCGCTCGTGGTCGCGATGAGCGACATGCGCGACCGGTTCCGTCTGGTGGCCAACGTCGTCGAGAACATCGACGCACCCGACCTGCCGAAGCTCCCGGTCGGCCGGGCCGTGTGGAAGCCGCAGCCCGACTTCGCCACGTCGGCCGGATGCTGGCTCGCCGCGGGCGCCGCCCACCACACGGTCATGACCACGGCCGTGGGCATCGAGGTCTTCCGCGATTTCGCCGAGATCGCGCGGACCGAGCTCGTCGTGATCGACGAGGACACCACCGTGCGCGGATTCCAGCACGAGCTCCGGTGGAACCAGGCCTACTACCGACTCGCGCAGGGACTCTGACATGGGACGCACGCCCCTCTCCGGCACGCAGCACGTCCTGCGCGCCGGCGACGCCGAAGCCGTCATCGCCGGGGTCGGCGCATCCCTGCGCTGCTACACGCACCAGGGCCGCGATCTGGTCGTGCCCTTCGATGCCGACGAGGTGAGGCCCGGTTATCGCGGCGTGACTCTCGCTCCCTGGCCGAACCGCGTCGTCGACGGACGGTACGCGTTCGACGGGGCAGAGCAGATCCTGCCGCTCACCGAGCGTTCTCGCGGGCACGCCCTGCACGGCCTCCTCGCGTGGACCGATTACGGCGTGCTCGACAAGGGTGCGAGCCACGTGACCCTGTCGGCGACCGTCGAGGCGCAGACCGGATACCCCTGGCGGGTGCTGGTGGAGACGACGTTCGCGCTGACCGCTCACGGGCTCACGCAGAGCGTCCGGGCGCGCACCGACGGAGATTCTCCCGCCCCGTGGGGCACGGGACCGCACCCGTACCTCGTCGGAGGAGACGGGCGCGTGGATGACTGGACGCTGCACCTCCCCGCCTCCCGCGTGCTGGAGGTGACCCCCGAGCGGCTGATCCCGACCCGCCTTGCTGACGTGGAGACCGATCCCGAGCGCTTCGACTTCCGGGACCCGCGCCGGATCGGCCAGGCCCAGATCGACCATGCGTTCACCGGGCTGCACCGCGACGCGGACGGCACCGCGACGGTGACCGTGACGGATGAGGGGGGCCGGGGAGCGGCGATCACCTGGGGTGCGGCGTGCTCGTGGGTGCAGGTGCACACCGCGGACCAACCAGAGGGCGAGGCGTCGCCGGCCCATCGGAGAGGGCTGGCGGTCGAACCCATGACGTGCGCCCCGGACGCCTTCAACGCCGACCGCTACGACTTCGACCCTGGTCTCCTGACCCTCGAACCCGGCGGCGATCCGCTCGAGGCGAGCTGGACGATCCGTCCGATCGGGTGAGGCCGGTTCAGTGCCCGTCGTGCGTGATGGCGGGCACGCTCCCGTCGCCGCGGATGAGCACGGCGTCCTGGGTGGCGCCGAGCGCCGGGGTGACCACGACCGACAGCACTGCCGCGGCGAGGATCAGGCCCCATACGCTCATGGCGCTGTCGGTTCGAACGGCCCGGCGACGCTCGCGGGCGGCATAGACGGCCACGACGAGCACGAGGGCCATGGCGGCCCCGACGGCGAACACGCTCGTGTGTGCGGGGGAGAGCACGAGGAGCATCGCCCCCAGCAGCATCCCCGTCACTGCGGCGGCGAGCACGATACGGGGGATCAGGACGTGGCCGCGGACGAGGCTCGCGGTTCCCCACGCCAGCCACGACAGACCGAGGGCGACCAGCAGCACGCCCGCACCGCGGGTGGCGGCCGAGCCGTCCGGTCCGACGACACCTCCCGCCCCGAGGGCGGCGAGGATCAGTCCGGCGCCCCACGCGGCCACGGCCGGCCAGGAGCCGGTGAACGCGACCGGCACCGCCCCCGCGCGCGATGATGGCGCGGGGGCGGTGCCGGAGGACGCGATCAGGGTCACGCGGGTCGCTTACGCGGTGCGGGTGCGGCTGTCGCGGACGGACTTGTCTGCGGCCAGGCCTACGCCCAGCAGGATGATGGCGCTGGCCAGGTGCAGGAAGTGGTCGGCCACGTTCAGCGCGAGGAAGTTCGCCGGGCCCTGCAGGAAGAAGCCGACGATTCCCAGAAGCAGGTAGGCGGCACCGACGATCACGTTGACCGTCTTGGCCGGGCGCACTCCGGCGATCCCGCCGATGAGCAGTGCCGCGCCGATGAGCAGGTGCGCGATGTTGTGCAGCGGGTTGACCTGGAAGATGCCCAGCAGCAGGCCGCCTTCCGGGCCCACGAAAGCGACATCACCGGTGACGGTGAAGCCGAGCAGACCGATGAGCACGTAGACGGCGCCGAAGATGACGGCAACGAGACGATTCGGTGATGAGCCCATGAGGACCTCCCTGTGTAGGACGCGGCCGAGCCGCATGTTCAAGTGGTTCGGTTCGGTGCAGGAAACGGATTGCCCGCCCTCGGGAGGTGACGAGCCGCGTAGTGAAGGGCCCCGACGATCCGAGGCCTTCCAGGTGGCAGTTGCGACGCGACGCTCAGGGGTCGCGGCGCAACTGCTCGCCCATTTCGTGGCGGTGCTCGGGGTTACCCCCCTCGGCGTCGGCCCGGCGGGTGTCAGCAGCGGGCTGGCTGTTGTCGGCCTTGTCGTTGCTGCCGTCTTTCGCATCCTCGAAGGCTTCCTTCGCCTTGCGTGCGGCCTCGCCCGCGGCGTTCTTGGCGTCATCCATGAGTCCCATGTCTCCTCCTTCCGCAAGAGCTGTTGCCCTGAAGCTAGAGGCGGACCCGGGGGGCGGGAGACGGGGTTGCGTGACGCCGGAGGTCGCGGTATGTGCCGCCTCGGCCCGCGGTGCTCGACGAACGACCCGGGGGCCCGGCCCGCGAGTTGCTAGCCTCGAACATGAGGAGGTGGGCGTTGGGGAGGACGTCGGATGCTGTCGCGGAGGGCGTATCGATCGCCTCGTCCGCCGCGCGACTGACCGTGCGCAACCACATCCTCGTCGAGACGATCGCCGGCGGAGCGACGTTCGACCGCGACGCGCTGGCGGCCTTCGCGCGCGAGACGCTCCTCTCCCTCGCCGAGGAGCAGGAGCGCGCCGCCGACCGCATGCGGGACCTTCGGCGCGGAGCATGGGGCAAGTACTCCACCTCCAGCGGCACCCACGACTACCGCGACCGCGATACCCGCAACCTCCGTCGTCGTCGCAAACAGTACGCCGGGGTGGCCCGCGAACTGCGCGCATGGGCGGACGACGCAGAGCGGGTCTCTGCACTGGTCGACACCGCGCGGGCAGCGGCATGGGGCGACGTCGAGGCCAATCTGCAGCGCCGCCTCGCGGTGGAGGGGATGACGGCGGACGCCGACCCCGACTACGAACGCATGCGCAAGGCGCGGATGGATGCGCTCCGGATGGTGGACCTCCCGAAACTGGCGTCGCAGGCCCGCCGGCGCCGCACCGCGGCGGACGACGTGCCGTCCTGAGGGCGGGTCGAGGGCGGG
Source organism: Microbacterium sp. Z11_20 (assembly GCF_057197605.1). Classification (NCBI taxonomy): domain Bacteria; kingdom Bacillati; phylum Actinomycetota; class Actinomycetes; order Micrococcales; family Microbacteriaceae; genus Microbacterium; species Microbacterium sp. Z11_20. The sequence goes on from NZ_JBXVOQ010000002.1 coordinate 143,345, forward strand.
ATGCAGAAATCCCCCGGTTCTCCGTAGAGAGCCGGGGGATTTCTTCACTGTCTCAACACAGTGTGCGCCCGAAGGGACTCGAACCCCCAACCTTCTGATCCGTAGTCAGATGCTCTATCCATTGAGCTACGGGCGCACGGCCTCCGCGCGAAACGGCGCGCAGGCCTCATTGAGAGTACCTCACTCTGCGCCGCCCCCGCGAATCGGGGCCGCGCTTCGGGAGCCCTCCCGCCGCTCGCATTCTCGCGGTCCCGAGGCGCCCGGGCGTACCCTGAACGCATGAGCGCCTACGTTTCGGCGTTCGAGCTGTTCTCCATCGGCATAGGACCCTCGAGCTCCCACACGGTCGGCCCGATGCGCGCCGCGGGCGACTTCGTCACGCGACTCCAGGTGTCCGGCGCCCTCGAAAGCACGGCATCCATCGGATGCGCGTTGTACGGCTCGCTCGGCGCCACCGGCCTCGGCCACGGAACGCCCGACGCGATCGTGGCCGGCCTCCACGGGCACGTGCCGGAGACGGTCGATCCGGCGGTGGTGCGCGCGGCGTGGAGCGGATGGCCCGAGGGGCAGTCGCTGCTCCTCGGCGGTCGGCATCCCATCGCCTTCGTCAAGGACGACATCGTCTTCGCTCCGCGCACGCGGCTGCCGGGGCATCCGAACGCCCTGACGTTCGTCGCCCGCCGCAGCGGGGGAGAGGTGCTCGCGGAGGAGACGTACTACTCCGTGGGCGGCGGCTTCATCCGGCGCGACGGTGAGCCGCCGCGCGTGAGCGCCTCCCGTTTCCCGCTCGATTTCGATGACGCGGCGGGGCTGCTCATGCTCTGCGACGACCAGGGCATCACGATCGCCGAAGCAGCGCGCCGCAACGAGGTGTCGCTGCGCGACGATGCCGAGATCGCCGCGGGCCTGGACCGCCTGTGGGACGCGATGGCCGCGAGCGTTAACGAGGGCCTGCGTGCCGACGGCGTGCTCCCGGGGATGCTCCGGGTCAAGCGCCGTGCGTCGGCGATCCGCGCTCAGCTCGAGGAGGTCGAAGCCGACGGCCGGCGCGAGCTTCCGGGGGAGTGGCTCGGCGCGTTCGCGCTGGCGGTGAACGAGCAGAACGCATCCGGCGGGCGCGTCGTCACGGCGCCCACCAATGGGGCGGCCGGGATCGTTCCGGCGGTGGCGATGTACTGGTGGCGGTTTCTCGCCGATTCGGGGCTCGGCTCCGGCAACGCCGTGACGCCGTACGGCGAGCTGGTGGGCAGCGCCCTCCTCGGGTACGACGGCCACGCGAGCTCCCGCGCGGATGCGGCGGCATGGGACGACGCGCGCGTCGCCGAGGCGAACCGCCGCCGGGGCATCCGCCGGTTCCTCCTGACGGCGACGGCCCTCGGTTCCCTCTTCAAGGCGAACGCGTCGATCTCGGGGGCCGAGGGCGGATGCCAGGCCGAAGTCGGTTCGGCGTGCGCCATGGCCGCCGGGGGACTCACCGCCGTCATGGGCGGCACCAACCGTCAGATCGAGAACGCCGCGGAGATCGCGATGGAGCATCACCTGGGGCTGACGTGCGACCCGGTCGGCGGGCTCGTGCAGATTCCGTGCATCGAGCGCAACGCCATCGCCTCATCCACCGCGGTCGCCGCGGCGCGGCTCGCGCTGCGCGGAGACGGGTCGCACTACGTCTCGCTCGACACGGTGGTCGAGACGATGCGGCAGACGGGCATCGACATGTCCACGAAGTACAAGGAGACGAGCGAAGGCGGTCTCGCCGTCAACGTCATCGAGTGCTGAGGGGCTCAGTACTCCGTGGCACGCGGCTTGCGGAGCTTCGCGGTCAGATCACGCAGCGTCTCAAGCTCGTCGTCGCTCAGGAGTGACATCCTCTCGGCGATCGACGTCGCGTGGATGGCCGCGATGCGGCGGAACAGACTCACGCCGGCATCGGTGGCGCGTACGAGGGCGCCGCGCCCGTCGTCGGGATCCGGGCACTTCTCGATCAGTCCGCGGGCGGCCATCCGGTCGACGAGCCGCGAAACGCTCGGCTGGCTGATCAGCATGTTCGCGGTGACGTCGCGCAGTCGCGCCGTCATGTCGGGTGCGCGGCTGACGGTGAGGAGTACGTCGTACTCCCCGTGCCCCAGATCGGGCCCGGCGAAGTCGAGCTGCAGCTCTTCGAACACCTCGTGCTGCGCGCGGAAGAGGCTCTCCCAGGCATCGACGGCGAGGCGGCGGTCGGTCATACCGACAAGGTTACGGCGCACACGACCCGCCTAGGCTGAGCGGCATGAAGCAGATTCGGCGCCGGGCGGCGGTCCTGATCATCGTCATGGCCTCGCTCATGGGTGGCGTCGTCGCCTCACCTGCCCTCGCCGATGTGAACGACTTCACGTTCGCGAGCATGGACGCCGATTACACCCTCACCCGGGCCGAGGATGGCACGAGCGAGGTGCGGGTGGTCGAGACCTTCGTCGCGGTCTTCCCGCAGAGCGACCAGAACCGCGGGATGCAGCGGGTACTGCCGGAGACCTATCTCGACGCACCGCTGGAGCTCGACGTCGAATCGGTGACCGACGCCGACGGGCGTGCTCGGCCGGTCGAGACAGACAGCGACGACGGGAACCTCATCATCACTTCCCGCGCCGACGACTACGTCCATGGCGAGCAGACGTACGTCTTCACGTACACGATGCGCAACGCCGTCCACTTCTTCGACGACACGGATGCGGACGAGTTCTTCTGGAACGTCAACGGCCTCGACTGGCAGCAGCCTTTCGGCCGGGTGACGGCCAGCCTTCACGTGGACCCGGACCTCGCCGCCGAGCTCACCGGTGACCAGGCCTGCTACGCCGGCCCTCGCGGCTCGACGGCCCCGTGCCCCATCGCCGCGGAGACGGACGCCGACGGCTCGGTGACGGTGCGGGCCGAGGCGACCGATCTCGGCCCCCGGGAGACCCTCACCGTCGCGGTCGGGTTCGCCCCCGGGACGTTCACGCCCTTCGACGCGTCGTACTTCGCGTCACCATGGGGGTGGCTGCAGGCGCTCAGTGGACTGGTCGTGCTCGGGGCGCTCGCCTGGGCGATCGTGGTCAGGGTGCGCCGCCTCGCGGATGCCCCCGGCCGCCCGACGGTCATCGCCGAATACACCCCGCCCGTCGTCGTGGATGCGCTGGAGAGCGCCGTGCTCCTGGGCAAGCCGGCGAAGGCGATCCCGGCCGAGGTGCTCGAACAGGCCGTGGTCGGCAGCATCCGCATCGTCGAGGGGAAGCGCCGGTGGCTCGGCGGTGTGGACCTGGAGGCCCATCTCGTGGACCGCGGGCTGGCCGATGGCGACGGGCGGATGCTGCTGGACGGACTGTTCGGCGACAGCGCCCCGGCCGGCGCGGTGTTCTCGTTCGGACGTCAGGACACACGCCTGTCCACCGCCGCGCGCGGGATCCTCGCGGCCGCGGGGAAGGAGCTCGACCGGCGCGGTCTTCGCCGCGAGGTGCCGCTGCGGGAGAGGGCCTTTCCGGTGCTGCTTGCCTTCGCGGCTGCCGTAGCGGTCGTCATGTTCGGCGTGCTCGCCTTGAGTGCGAGCGTGATCGCGTGGGTGCCCGTGGTCCTGATGATCACGGCGGTCCTCGTGCTCTTCGCCGTCGGCGGCCTCGTCTCGCGGAAGCCGCTCACCGCTCTCGGGGCGGAGACGCGTGACCACCTCGCGGGTCTGAGGCTCTTCATCGAATGGACCGAAGCCGACCGCATCCGCATGCTGCAGTCCCCGGGCGGTGCGGAGCGCGTGCCCGTCGATGCGAGCGATCCGCGGCAGATGCTCCGGATCTACGAGGCGCTGCTTCCCTACGCCGTGGTGTTCGGGCAGGAGAAGGACTGGGCGGAGCGGCTCGCCGTGCTGTACGACTCCACCGGGACGCCCGGCTGGTACGTCGGCACCTCCGGCTTCAGCGCGTCGGCGTTCTCCTCGGGGATCGGGTCGCTGTCGAGTGCGTCGTCTGCGGCGTCCACGTCGGGAGGATCGACCGGCGGCGGTTCGGCCGGGGGCGGCGGCGGGGGTGGCGGGGGCGGCGGCGTCTGAGGGCTCGCCCCTGGGGCGGCGACCGAGCACTGCGGGGCTCCGGGGGGACGACCCTGCCCCGCCCTCGGACGCCGACCGAGCAGGGCGGGCCTGGGGCCGGACGCCCTGCGTTCTCAGGTGACGGCGGTGACGAGGCCGCTGAGTCGGCGGGTGGGGGAGCCGGGGGCGGGGCGCCATCGTGCGGCGGGGTCCAACCACCGCGGGGCACGGATCCAGGGGGTGCCGTGGATCATCCGGACGTCCCATCCGCTGGTTTCGAGGGTGCGATGGTGGAACCAGCACAGCGTGACCCCGTTGTCGGTGTGGGTGGGCCCGCCCCTGGCGGCGGGCTCGACGTGATGGATTTCGCACCACGCAGCGGGGACGTGGCATCCCGGGGTGATGCAGGTTCCGTCTCGGGTGGCGATGGCCCGTCGCTGGTGGGCGGAGAAGATGCGTTGCGGGGCGCCCAGTTCGATGATCCGCCCGTCCGGCCCGAAGACGATGCGTTGGATGGCGCCGGCGCATCCGGTGTGCCGGGCGACGGTCGCCGGAACCGCGCCGGTGTCATCGGCGTCACGGGAGGGGACGAAGGCAACGCCGCGCGGCTGGTCGAGCTGGTCGGCCGCAACGGTGACGACCAGGGTGGGCGGGGAGCCTCCGAGGGTGGGGAGCCCGTCCATCCCGGCGGCGACACCCAGGACGCCGGCGAACGCGTCATGCCGGCGTTGCGCGGGGGTCCGCGGGTCGCGCGGGACGTCATCGGGATCACGGTCGTCCCGCTCGGGTGCGAAACGGGGACCGTCGGGGGAGGTGACCTTCGGGTTCAGGTACGCGTCGAAGAGGCGCTGCAGCTGCGCGGCGACATCGGGGAGGAGGTCGCCGTGCAGCGGTACGACGCCGCCGTGCTCCCGTCCGATGGTGAGCCCGCGGGCCCTCAACGCGCGTTGCTCATCCGGGAGGGTGCCGTCGGGGTCGAGGTAGAGCGCCCAGGTCTTGGCCATGATGGCGACCTCATCCGCGCCCGCCGGGAGTGCGTCACCGGCGCCGGTGGCGGCGTCAACCAGTGCTTCCTCGGCGGCGGCGAAGGCGTGGTCATCGACGGTGGCGCACCTGTCCCGGATCGGTGCGAGCGCGGCCACGATCGCCAGCACCGCGTCCACACCGAGCGACCCCGACGCGAACGCGGCCGCCACGAGGGGGAACGCCGCCGGCAGCGGACCGCCCGTGAGCGCCGCGCGCGGCCGCAGGGGAGCTGCGGCCCGCATCCGGGTGCGCGCGGCAGCGGCCGAAACGCGGGTAACCCGCTCGACCAGTTCGCCCGGCGTGCGGCATCCCCGTCGCGCGGAGAGCCGGTCATCCCCCAGCTCGGGGCGAGATCGGTCGGCGATCTCGCCGGCGAGGGTCGCCCGCGCCGCATCCAGCAGCCGGCCCAGCTCCTCGACCTCCACGGTCTGACGCAGCAGCACGTCGTCGCCCACGGTGTCGGCATTCAGCCCACCGAGCAGCGCCCGCAACCCTTGGCGGAGGTCATCCACGAGGGCGGTGCGGTCGCTGTCGAGCATGCCCCCATTGTCGCGCGGACCACCGACATCCACGCCGGGTACGCCCTGGTCAGGAGCTCTTTTCTGGGGATAACTCCGCCCGCGGTCACCGGGGGAGGAGAAGTCGCTCGGGGGCAAGAGTAAGGGCCGGTCGGAGAGGCTTCCGACCGGCCCTTGTCCCTTGCACCAAGAGTGTCCTGCAATCACATGTCGGTAGCTGCCACAGCAAACAACTACCGTGCGTGAACTCTATAACGGTGAGGTAACGGGAGGGAAGGGCTCGCCGTTATCTTTTTGTGATTTGGAGGGCGGTGTTTGTGCGGCGCTAACCCCTCTGTAGTTCTTGCCACTCGACCTAGGTCCGGGAACGCCATCCCTCTAGGAGAAGCCGCAGTGCGCGCCCGCCGAGGTGGCGCGCCTGGGCCGGTCCGACCGTTCCGAGGCGACCGAGTGCGGCGATGCCGTATAGAGTGCCCCAGATGATCTCGTAGGCCTCTTGCGCTTCGAGCTCGACTTGATGCGTCTCGGCCCAGTCGTCCACGAGCTTCGACAGGACCCCTATGACCGGCGCAGCGGCGGCCCGGCGCTCGTCGGCACCGAGTGTGGTGTCGTTCATCGCTTCGAAGAGGTGCTTGTTCTCGGCGGCGAATCGCAGGTACTCCGAGGCTGCAGCCGCCAGGCGCTCATCAATGTCGATGTCACTCGGTACGGCCTCCATCCGCCTCAGGAGCTCGCCGTACCCCTGGCGGACGAGTTCGCCGATGAGGGCGTCCTTGTTGGCGAAGTGCTGGTAGATGACCGGCGCGGTGTAGTCCATGGCCTCGGCCACCCGGCGCATCGTCACGCCCCCCGAGCCTTCTGTCTCGAGAAGGTGCCGTGCCGACGAGACGATCCGCTCACGCACGCCCGTCTTTTCTTGATTGCGCCGCTCTTTGCTGGGCACGTCAGCCTCCTTTCGGTCTTTCGAACCGTATCGGGTGCGCTGTTGACAGCCGCTGTGGAGCCGGTAGTCTAACGTCGTTAGGTACTCTAACAACGTTAGAACAGAGGCGAGCATGATCTTTCACATCAACCGAGCGACGTTGAAGCCCACCACGACCCCCCAGCAGGTCGAGGCCGCACTGGCCGGCTGGCACACTATGGGCGAGACCATCCCCTCGGTCCGCTCCTACGTCGTGGGCCGCGACCACGGCGGTGACTACTCGTACAGCTGCGTCTTCGTTCTGGACGACCTCGAGGGCTTGTTCGAGTACCTGACCCACCCGGCCACCTACGCCACAGACGCCATCGGCCTCGAGCTGGTCGAGCGCCTGGACATCTTCGACATCAGCGACGACAACGACCCCGAGCTCGGCGCGAAGATCGAGGAGCTGCACCGGCGCCGCAACGAAGACAACCCCACCATCGTGGATCTTCTCGGTGAGGTGCCGACGTTCCGCGGCGCCGGCCTCAAGGCCTGAACCCACCTGCTTCGGCAGACACCTCTCGCGTAGACGGTCCGGCTCAGCCGCTCCTCACGCACCACGGGTGCCAAGCGAAACCCACCGCGGCCCGTCTGTGGCGGGCCGCCACCACCGCATAACCGATCGAACTCGACGCACCGAACGGTGGGATACCCCCATCGAACACGACAAGAAAGAACTGATGGATATGACTGCTGTACTCAACGACGCAGACCCGGGCCAGCGATCCGTACTGGCCGATCGCATTGGCCGCACCCTGATGGGCTTCAACGCCCTCCTCACCGTCGGAGCGGTGATCTACGGGGTGACCCAGATGCTCCAGGCCTCACCCGACACTCTCGTCGTGGAAGCGTGGCGCACCTTCGGGTTCCTGATCTTCCTGTCCCTGAACCTCATGGTCGCCCTCTGGCCGCGCAAAATCGCGGGCGCATGGGAACTCATCCTCCTCCACAAGATCGCCGTCACCATCTTCGCCATGGCCGTCGGAGGTGCCAACGAAGCCGAAGCAACCGCATGGATCGACGGATGGCTCGTCATCACCACCATCGGCGCCTACGTGCTCACCCGAGGATGGCTCGCATGGGGAACCCTCCGCACGACTCGTCCTGACGTCCGAAACCTTCCCACAGTGCACGCGTGAACCGGCCCGTCTCCTGATCCAGCGAAGGCCCCCTGCACGTGTCGACACTGCTCCACACCCAGGGGGTCTTCGTGACCCCGGCCGCTTTCCGAACGAGCTGCGAACGTGGCCGCCGCCGTGGCTGTGGGGGCTACCTTCCGTCTGGGAGGGCGCGTGCACCGACTTCGTCGATGCGCCCGGGGAGTGCGTCTTCGAGCTACCCCACCATTGCGAGCGGACTCACAATGGTGGCGGAGGCATCGCCGAAGAGTGTTGGCGCGGCGATTCGGGATCGCGGTCCGGCGGCTCCCTGTGCTGGCGCTTGTCTACAGCCAGGAGCGCGGATCACTAGCGAGTCGGACCTGACGCGGGCGCGTCCTGCGGGCGACGATGGAACGATGACCGACCTCCAGGGAATCGACGTCGCCGCTGAGCTTGGGCAAGTTCACGAGCACTGGACGCCGCGGGTCGTCGGGCGAGTGAACGACCAGTACGTGAAGGTCGCGAAGCTCCTCGGAGAGCTCGTCTGGCACGCTCACGACGCAGAAGACGAGATGTTCCTCGTCGTCTCCGGTCGGCTCCGGATCCAGTTGCCCGACGACGAGGAGGTCGTGCTCGCGCCGGGTCAGTTTTACGTCGTTCCCAGGGGCGTCCAGCACAATCCGATTGCGGAGGAGGAGGTTGAAATCGTCCTGATTGAGACCATCACAACCGCGCACGCCGGCGATGTCGTCGTCGAGGGCACTGTTCCCGTCGAGAGGCAGGTCGGCGACTTCCGCTAACGGAGGTTCCACCTGGACGTCATCGGATGTCCTGGACCTCGACGAAGGAGGGCGCTCATGCTCCAGTCGCACCAGCCCGGCGCGGTCCTCATGTTCCAGGTGAAGCCTGGGAAGGGCGACCGTCTGTTCGAGCTGACAAACGATCTGCACTTCACCGGTGATCCGGACGGGCCCACCGACTGGGTACTCTGCCGTGCCGACGACGACCCCGACACGCTATGGGCGTTCGAGTTCTACAAGGACGACACGTCCTTCGAGCGACACTTTTCTCACCCCGTGATCGACGCGAATCACGACGAGGTCATCGAGCTTCTCGCCGGTCCCCCGATTGCGCATCACCGTCCCACCCGCGTTCTCCGGCTTCTCCAGCTGACCGGTTGAGACCACCATGGTTCCGGACCATGCCGCGGCCCCGGTTTGTCCGGTGCCCCGGTCAGGCGGACGCTGCCTCGCCGGCCGAGGTGAGTCGCTCGAAGGCATCTGACGTGGGTGATGTCAGGACATGCAGCGCAATCGCGTGCCCCTGCACCGGTACCTGACCGATCACTTCGAAACCCCAATGTTGATACATGGCCCTCGCGGATTCTGCACGGTCGTAGGTTCCGATGAGCGTGTGGGATTCGACGCGATCCCTCAGAAGCTCGCGCAGACAATCGCGTGCAATGCCTCGCCCGCGTTCGGGTTCTCGCACAGCAAGCTCGTGAATCACCAAGGCATCCTGCGGAGCCGCGAGAGCTGCAATGGTCTGGAGCTCGCTCTGATCTTCGAAGTAGGGCGCCGCCGAGAAGCACGCCACGAACAGGTCCGTGATCTCTCGCCATTCCTGCGTAGGTGCGGACAGGTCGAAAGTAAAGAGCGAGACCGGCTGGGGCACGTCGGCATCGTACTCGGACGGGAGCCACGCCGCCGATGCGAGATGAAGAGCGTGATGGGGTGCATCGCCGGCTCGCCAGTGGGGCGCGCGAGGATCGCGACGAGGATCTGTGGCAAAGGGCAGGAGGCATCATCCGACAACCGCCTCCACATGAAGGCCCGTGCCCTCCATGCCGGAAGCCTCGAGGGCACCGAGGCTCACCACATATGTCCCAGGCGGCAGCGCTGCAGTATTGAGGGCCATCGCATCACGCGGCCCATCCAAACTCTGGAAGGCGCGGGAGACCACCTGGCCGGCCGAATCGAGGACTTCTGCGCTCAGGGGCACGCCCTCGACCGACGCCAACCGGATGCCCGGAGCGCGTGCGGTTAGCTCATCAACAGTGAAAAGCAGGTAGTTGATGCGTTCGTCGAGCCGGAAGGGCGGGTCGCCCGGGTCGGGCATGCGGAAGACCACCTCCTCCTGGAACGGTCCCGGAACCTTCCGCTGATCGACCTCCTCGCGCGCGGTGAGGCGGTACCGCGTCGGACTGTTGGACGTGATCTCCACGTAGGTCACGGTCGATGTCGGGAGGAGCATCTCGGTGTGGCGGATGCCCGATGCGCGAGCGAACTCCGTTCGCCCGGCGTCGTAGAGAATGACGTCGACCGGGGCATCGGTCGCGCCGACGCGGACCAGCGGGCGGGAGAAACCACCTGCGCCGGTAGCGATACGGAAGAAGTCATGGTCGGTCGGATCGTGGAGGGTGAGGTCATAGGATCCGGCACGACGCTCGAAGTACGTGGGACCGGCCGCGACATCCAACTCTGATGCCCTAGCGATGGAGAAGCGAGTCGCGGCTTCAAAGCTGTCGTTGAACTCCATCTCGTCCCGCGGCAGCGGAGTCCCTTGCAGTGTGACCGTGAGCTCGTACATGTTGACGCCGCCGCCCACCCGCAGGCGATAGCCGCCCGGGGCAACGGTGCCATGCAACCGTCGGACGCCCGGCCGATTGGCAACGACCAACTCGTCGGTGGCACGGCTATCGGGGTCGTCGGTCAGCATCGTCAAGGAGATGGATCCTAGGAGCGGGTAATAGGCAGCCTGAATATCGACGGTCGAAAAGTCGCTCACGGTGAAGCTGTGCCAGTCCGCGTCACCGGCACCCGACAGTACAGCGAGCGCTTTCCCCATCGTTCCCAGTTGGCCCGGGCCACCCCTGGGCTGCATCCGCCGAGCCGAGGCGGCCGTCTGGTTGGGCTCGGTGAGATCTTCGGGGAGGCGCCCTCCCATCGCCTCCAACACTGCCGCGTAGGCGTCGAGACGACGATCTGCCCGACTCCCGGGAGGCCCCGCCCATGCGGTCCGTCGAAGGATCTGCTTGGCGGACTCGGAATCGATGGACGGGTTGACGGCGCGCATCATGGCAACGACGCCGGCGACGAAAGGGGAGGCCGCCGAGGTCCCGTCGACGACCGCTCCGGTCGGGGAGTCGCCGTCCGGGATGGTGTTGATCCGCACGCCCGGCGCCCAGATGTCGACCGACGAGCCGTGGTTCGACATCTGCCAGGCATCACCGTCAGGGTTCGAGGCGCCCACAGTGATGGTGCCGGGTGTCCTCGTCGCGGGGCGGATGGCGGATTCGTCCGGAACGTTCTCGTTGTCATTGCCGGCGGCGCACACGACGATCAATCCGTTGCTCGTGGCAAATCGGAAGCTGTCAACCCAACTACCGTCGCCCCACAAGAAGTTGCCGCCGCTCATCTCCCAGGAGATGTTGAGCACGTCGACCCCTCAGGCCAGGCAGACTGCGAGGCAGCGGTAGGTCTGGGACTTCGTGATGGCTTTCTTGAACAGAACCGGCACCGCGACCGTCCCGCCCGTGCCCGCGGTTCCGAGGAAATTGTTCGGCTTCGCCGTGGCGATTCCGGCCATTTGATTGCCGTGCCACGGACAGCTGTAGGCGTCGCCGCACTTACTGCCGCTGGCTCCTCCAGCGCCCACGCGCTCATCGAGCAGGTTCAGTTGCATGACCGCCGCGCCGAGATCGGACCCGGACTGATTGACGGCGACCAGAGGGGTGCGGCCGGCGAGCCAGAAACCGGTGTCGAGCACCCCGACCGTCACGAGCGGCTTCACCCGCTTCACCGCGCGAAACGCCTCGACGAGCTGCCACGCGGCCGTGACCCGTGCCCGGCCTCGCAAGGCTGGGATGCTGAAGGTCGCCTCCGGGTTGCTGTCGGTGGCGGATGTCAGCGGCAACGCAACCGGCGAACCGACGACGTCCAGTTCGACCGGGAGACCGTCCTCGAGTGACTCTGCCGCCAAGGACAACAGCTTCGCTGCGTCGCGGGATGTCAGTGTCGCGCGCGCGCCCAGCCTCTCGCGCACGATGTGCGCACCCCGCTCCGACACGTCGGGCAGCTCGCGGAACCGCAGCGCAGTGAGCCGCGGGCGTTCACTCATGTCCAGGCCGTCACGCGGCGCCATCCCCTCAGGCGGCGGCGGCAGCGGGGCCTCTTCCACAACCTCCGCACCGTAGCGAGCCGCGAACTCGGCGATGACGTCGGGATTGCGGCTGTCAACGAGCAATTGGCGCGGCGCGAAGGCGAGCTCGCGTCGCCCCCCGACGTCGACGGCATCCACCAGCGTGCCGCCCGACATCGCCGCCCACTGTGCGATCGCCGCCGTACGGGAACTCCCGTCGATCGGGATGGGCCCGTCCTCGGACGCGGTCACGAGATGCCCCGAGAGCTGATCGGCGGGTCCGCCGGGTAGGAGGAGTGCGTCTCGAATCCGACCGCGTCCTGGCCGTCGGGGTCTTCGACGACCGCGGCGCTGGCCGGGTCGACGCGATATCTGCGCCCCGGCCGGACGTCCTGGCTGGACGCTGCGACGATAATGATTTGATCCGCGGTGAGCCCGGAGAGGTGGGATGCGGTGTGCCGCGAATCTTCGATCCCCCCTGGATCGCCGGCGAAGTGCTCGACCAGCAGAATGCGACCCGATGAGGAATCGGCCGCAACCCACACGTGCTCCGTGTCATCCATGTCACACGGGAGGGTCGACGATGAAAGTGATCTGCGCGACGGCGTTCGCGTGGTCGGCTGTGAGCATGTAACACACTCGGCAGCAATTGCTGATGAAGAACGAGTTCCGCTCGGTCAAGCCAGGGGCATCGCCCTCGCGCCCGTCGACGGCCGTGTACCGCTGTACGCTGCCGTCTGGTCCATACTGCTCCCAGCCCCAGATCCCGGCATGCGCGCCCGCCGCCCCTTCCCAATTCGGCGCGGGGTGAGTGTCGGGGAAGTCCAGGCGGGAAAGCGCGATCGTGGTCCACACGTTGACCCCCGGCTTATTGACCGGCGTCCACAGCGTGGTCGAGGAGGAGGCCCCCGGGCTCAACCACTTCATGTAATAGCCAATGAAACGCACGGGAACCCTCGTCTCCACAGTTGCTCGGCCCGCAGGTGACCGCGTGAGTGCTCGGTCGATTTCCCCGTGCACAGAACAGGGCACTCTGTCAGGCTTGATCCACACTCATCCTCGGAGTGCGCCACGGATCTCGCCTAGTAAGAAAGCGACACGTCAGGGTGCCGGCGGAAAAGGGGAACACATTGTGCGTACCGTGCAGTCGGCGTCTGCCTCGCCCGCGCTCCGCCGGTACGTGCGGGCGTTCGCCCAGCGCACCGCTGAGGGTGCGTACGAAGAGCAACCGATGCCGGCCTACCTGGAGAGCGTTATCCAGTTCGACTTCGGTGCTCTCCCTACCGTGAGGTCGCGCGGCGGAGGATGGGAAACCGCCCGCCGGCGCAGCCTCGTCGGCCCCCACACTTACGCTGGCACGGGCCTGCGGTTCGAGGGTCACGTCGACTCGTTCGCCATCTTCCTTCAACCCACTGCGCCGTGGTCGCTCTTTCGGATACCGGTCGCTGAGGTGATGGAGACGCACTTCGACGCTGACGATGTCTTCGGTCCACCCGTTTCGGAGCTGTGGGATGCGCTGGCCGAAGCAGCCGACTTCCGTGAGAGGGTGCGCGCCGCCGAGGCGTATCTCTCCCAGCACCTGGAGCACGATCCGGAGGATACGGCGACCACGGCCGCCGCCAAACTGCTGGCACGTCAAGGCGGTCAAACGGGGATAAGCGACGTCGCTTCGCACCTGCACGTCAGTCTCCGGCAGTTGGAGAGGGCCTTCGTTCGCGAGATGGGAATCACCCCGAAACGGTTCGCCCGGGTAGCCCGCTTCCAGCGCGCCCTGGACGCGCGGGTCAGAACGCCCGGTCGATCGTGGATCGCCATCGCCACCGATGCGGGGTACTTCGATCAGATGCATCTCGTTCACGAGTTCCACTCTCTCGGCGGGCTGTCGCCCACGCTTACCCTTCAGCGGCTCGGTGATTCCCGCCCTTCGGCCCTCGCATCCTCCGACAATCCTTAGCTGCGCAACCGGCCCGCGACAGCATCGGCGGTGACGACAAGTGCGCGTCATCCGACGTGCGCCATTGATCATCCCTTGGGGATCTCGAGCGCGAAGTACTGCTCGCTGGACTGGTCGGCGTCCGGGCCGCCGCGGACGCCCGTGTCGAGGGCGTCGATGCGCGCGATCTCCTCGCCGGTGAGCTCGAAGTCGAAGACGTCGAAGTTCTCGGCGATACGGGTCGGGTTTGTGGATTTCGGGATCACCGACCGGCCCTCCTGGATCCCCCAGCGCAGCATGACCTGTGCGGGAGTCTTCCCGTGCCCCCGGGCGATGTCGGCGATCGTGGCGTCCTGCATCACGTTGCGGGTCTCGCCACCCCACGGTCCCGGGTAGAACGTGATCCCGCCGATCGGTGACCACGCCTGGGTGAGAATGCCGTGCGCGGCGTGCGCGCGCTGCAGGTCGGGCTGGGCGAAGTAGGGGTGCAACTCCACCTGGTTCACCGCGGGCACGACGTCCGTTTCCTGCAGGAGGCGTTCGAGGTGGTTGGCCTTGAAGTTGCTGACGCCGATCGCGCGGACCTTCCCCTCGGCGAGAAGAGTCTCCAGCGCCTTGTACGCGGCAACGGTGGTGTCGAACCGGGTGGGGATGGGCTGGTGCAGGATCAGCAGATCGATGGTGTCGACCCCGAGCTTGCCGGCCGCCGTATCGAAGGCGTGCAGAGTCTTGTCGTAGCCGTAATCGGTGATCCACACCTTCGTCTCGAGGAACACGTCGTCGCGGTCGACACCCGAGCGCCGCAGGCCTTCGCCGACCTGACGTTCGTTTCCGTAGGCGGCGGCGGTGTCGATGTGCCGGTACCCCACGCGCAGGGCGGTGTCGACGGCGGCGGCGGTCTCCTCGGGCGCGCTCTGGAACACGCCGAGCCCGATGGTGGGGAGGGTGACGCCGTTGTTGAGGGTCAGATCGATCATGAGTTCCTTCTTCCGGTGAGGAGGCTGTCGCCTGGGTGATGGGTCAACTCAACCCCCGCGTCTCCCTGCTCGGCAGTGACCGGTGTCCCCGGTACTGACAGACCCTCCCTCCGTCGGCGATCGGAGCGTACGGTCTCAGTCATGGACCACCGCAGTGAAGTGCGCGAGTTCCTCTCCACGCGCAGAGACCGCATCACCCCCGACCAGGCAGGGCTCCCCGCCTACGGCGGCAACCGCCGCGTCCCGGGCCTTCGCCGTGAAGAAGTCGCGTTGCTCTCCGGTGTCAGCGTCGACTACTACACCCGCCTCGAGCGGGGCGATCTCTCCGGCGCATCCGACAGCGTCCTGGATTCCCTCGCCCGCGCGCTGCAACTCGACGACGCAGAGACGGCGCATCTGTTCGACCTCGCCCGCACCGCCAACGCCTCACCCGGGTCGAGGAAGCCGCGCAAGCGGGTCGACGGGCTACGGCCGAGCATTCAGCGCCTCCTGGATGCGATCACCGATGCACCGGCGATGATCCGCAACAACTACTTCGACTACGTCGCCACCAACCAGCTCGGCCGCGCCCTGTACGCACCCGTCTTCGCCGAACCCGCACCCAACGGCGCCCGCTTCGCATTCTTGAACCCTGCCGCCCCCGACTTCTTCGTCGATTGGGAGAGGAACACCCACGAGCTCGTCGCCGCGCTGCGCGGCGAAGCCGGCCGCAACCCGTACGACAAACGACTTACCGATCTCGTCGGTGAGCTGTCCACCCGGTCGGAGCGGTTCCGCACGTTGTGGGCAGCGCACAACGTCCGCTACCACCGCAGCGGCGTGAAACGCCTCCGGCATCCGGTGGTGGGCGACCTCGAGCTCACCTACGAGGCGTTCGAGTTGCCCGCTGACCCTGGCCTGGCGTTGTCCACCTACACGGCTGAACCCGGCTCGCCCTCTGCCGATGCGCTGCGTGTTCTTGCGAGCTGGGCAGCCACCACGCTCCCGCCTGCGGCCTCGGAGACCCGGAACGCGCCTGCAGAACGATAGGCGCAGCCTCACAGTAGACGCGGTTGTTGCCAAGAAATACCATCGGACACACATCAATGACGACGAAGACGCCGGCAGGATCGCGGCAGAGAGCGGGGGACCGATGAGCGGATGGACGAGTGAAGAACTCCGCGAACTGGAGACTTCTGGCGAGGTCCATGTCGCCGGACGCCACGCAGACGGTTCTCCACGCACGCTCGTGACCGTCTGGGGCGTCGTTGTCGACGACAAGCTCTATCTGCGATCGCTCAAAGGCCCGGAGGGCCAGTGGTACCGGGGTGTTGCTCAGTACTTCGAGGGATTCCTCAGCTGGGACGGCGAGACCCGGCCGGTGACCTACACCCTGGACTCGACACAGGATGCCGCGGTCGACGCCGCCTATACGGCCAAGTACGGCAACGGGCCGAACACCCGCGCGATCATCGACCCCCTTGCGAAGCAAACCACTATGCGAGTCGACCCACGCTAGGTCAGCGGGCAGCCCCGCCCTCTCGATCCAGCCGAGTCGAGGGGACGGGGCCAGGGCGCGTTCACACTAAACGGTGAGGTCCCACTCGGCGGCTTGCGCTTCCCGGGCCTGGCGCTCCGTCGACGACGGAAACACGTTGCGGTAGCTGGAGATCTCACCGGTGATGACCTTGACGATCACGTCGACCATTTCCTGCGGGTCGCCCTGCCCGGGGTAGGTGAACGTCGGCTGCTCCCAACCCGGGAGGATCGCCGTCTCCGGGTCATACCAGTAGGACGACGCCTCGATCGCGGTGTCGTTGAAACCGGTTTGGAAGGGTCCGGGCTGCACCGTCGCCACGGCGATGCCGAGGGGCTTCAGCTCCTCCCGCAACGTGGCGGCGATCGCCTCGATCGCGTACTTGGTCGCGCTGTACGCACCGCCGAAGGGCTGAGCCTGCAGGCCGGCAATGGAGGAGTTGAACACGATCTTGCCGCTGCCGCGCCCGGCCATCTGGCGAATGAAGCGCTTCGTCAACTCCATCGGAGCGAACACGTCCGACTCGAAGTTCGCCCGAAGGAGTGACATCGGCAGGTCGGTCAGTGTTCCGATGTGAGCCACAGCGGCGTTATTGAAGAGCACGTCGACGTCATAGCGGAGCGCGTGCGCGACATCGACCTCGTCGAACAGGTCGAGCTTGATGACCTCGATGTTCTCCAGGCCGGCCGCCGCGATCTCCTGACGCAGCTGCGTCGCCTGCGGCCAGATCTGCACGCCCGCGATCACCCGGTACCCGAGACGGGAAAGATCGAATGCCGACAGCCGGCCGAAGCCGCTACCCGCGCCGGTAATAAGAACGGTCTTCATGTACTCGCCTTTCGATAGAAACCAACTGGTTGGTAGTTAAACTAGCGCGCCACCTCGCTGCTGTCTACCGACTGGTTAGTTTTATTTCGGGCGCGATCATGCGCCGAAGCGCGAGCGCCGATGCGGCGCATCCTGGACGACGCCGCGTGTGCGCCGAACCCGGCGCCGGTGCTCTAGGAGAACTCGCTCGAATGTGCTCGGCGCAGATAACCCACCACGTCGCGGAGGTCATCGACGATGGGATGCCGGCCGTGGTCCGGTGGATGTTGATGCCCTCTGTCGAACCGGAGAAAGGGCACGTGGAGAAGCTCAGCGATCTCCTCGTCGTGGTTGGTGTCGCCGACCATCAGCACGCGCCGAGGGTCATGGCCGGAGCTTTCCAACCATGACTCCACCACGTGCGCCTTGGAGGGGATATACACCCCACTGCTCGGGCGAACAACTCGAGGTACTGGTCGGCGGCTTCCGCAAAGATGCCCTCGTCGATGCCTAACCGTGAGTAGAAGCCGGTGATGGGGAATCCGAAGACTCGTCGGTACGCGTCCTCGTCAGGGATGACCGGCAGCTGGCGGTCCCGGAGAACCCTGTTCATCGCCGCCTGAGCAACAGCCACGTCATTGAGGAGAGTGCCGTTCCAGTCCCAGCACGCGGCATCGAAGGACGCGTGGCTGATCGACATCACAGCACCGAGTCTCCCAGCTGCGGAGGCGGGAATTGCGGCCCGTCGCGGCTGCGAGATATCGTCGGCGGTGGTCTACCCGCGTAGATTCTGGCACCGAATCTACGCGGGTAGATCCCACCCTCACTGTGTACCTGACGCGCTGAAGCGCCTGGCCCGATCGAGCAGCGATGCTCGACCGAAGGGAAGAACCCCGTGGAACCCACTCAGTCCTCCGACGTCCTCGCCGCGGACGCCGAGCTTCAATCCCGCGAGGGACGGAAGAACTTCCGCAACGCCACGCTGTCTTCGTGGCTGGGCACCACGATGGAGTACGTCGACTTCGCGCTTTATGGTCTTGCGACCGCTTTGGTGTTCAACACCTTGTTCTTCCCCAACTCATCCCCGGCGGTCGCGATGCTCGCCGGGTTCTCGACCTACGCTGTGGGGTTCCTCGCCCGACCTGTCGGCGCGTGGTTCTTCGGGCGGTTGGGCGATCGCCGCGGCCGGAAGATCGTGCTGGTCGCCACGATCGCCCTCATGGGGGGCGCAACGACCCTCATCGGTCTGCTCCCCACCTACGAGCAGGTCGGGTTCCTCGCGCCGCTGCTCCTTCTCCTGCTGCGTATCGCGCAGGGCTTCGGCGCCGGTGCAGAGTTGTCGGGAGCCGCCATCATCCTCACGGAGTTCGCGCCGGCCAAGCGTCGCGGACTGGTCGCGTCCATCGTCGCCCTCGGGTCGAACAGTGGCACGCTGATCGCCTCGGCAGCGTGGCTGCTCGTCGTCCAGCTGCCGGAGGAGGACCTCTACTCCTGGGGCTGGCGGGTGCCGTTCCTGGCGAGCATTGTCATCGCGGTGTTCGCGCTCATCCTTCGTCGGACTATGAAGGAGACCCCGGTCTTCGCGCAGCAACGCGAGTACATCCAGACGCGAACCGGCAGCATCCGGGCCCCGAAGACCGGGTCGTTCTGGCGCCGCAACCGCGCTTTCTTCATCATGGTGGGCCTGCGGATCGGGGAGAACGGGCCGTCGTACATGGCCCAGGGTTTCCTCGTGGGTTACGTGGCGAACGTGCTGATGATCGACCGTTCAGTGCCCACGACGGCCGTCCTCATCGCCTCATTGATCGGGTTCGCGGTGATTCCGCTGTCCGGGTTGCTCTCCGATCGCTTCGGCCGTCGCATCACCTACCGCTGGTTCTGCGTCCTGCTCGTGGCGTACGCGTTCCCGGCCTTCGCCCTGCTGGAGTCCCGCGAGCCGGGCGTGGTCATGGCGATCATCATCGTCGGCATGTGCGTCGCGTCGCTCGGAATCTTCGGCGTCCAGGCGGCCTACGGTGCCGAGCTCTTCGGCGCCAAGAACCGCTTCACCAAGATGGCTCTGGCGAAGGAGTTCGGTTCCATCCTCTCCGGCGGCACCGCACCGGCCGTCGCATCCGGTCTCCTGGCCGCGTTCGGTGCGTGGTGGCCGCTAGCGTTGTACTGGGCGGTGATGGCGGGGATCGGCCTGTTTACGACTTTCGTTGCACCGGAGACGCGCGGCCGCGATCTGAACCTCGTCCAAGACGCGACCGACCCAGAGCCGGCGGCGCAAACGGTCGAGACGAGGAGTGCGTGAGTAGAGGAAAAGTCACCCGCACCGATGTGGCGCGAGCCGCGGGAACATCCGTCGCCGTGGTCAGCTATGTCGTCAACAACGGGCCGCGTCCGGTGGCCGCCGCGACAAGGCAGCGTGTGCTCGATGCCATCGAGGCCACCGGGTACCGCCCGGACGGCATTGCCCGCGCCCTGGCTTCGGGATCCACGCGCACCTTCGGATTGATCGTCCCCAACATCGCCAACCCCTTCATCGCCTCGCTCGCTCACGCCATCGAAGATGAGGCCTACCGGCGGGGGTTCAGCCTCCTGCTGGGAGACTCGGCCGATGACAAGTGGCGGGAGGCGGAGCTGGTGAGCACCTTCCTGCAGCATCAGATAGACGGATTGTTGTTCTACGGCGTCGACCGCACGCACCCCTGGCTCGAGGAGGCGACGACCAGGATTCCCGTGGTGATCCTCGACGAGCCCGAGTCGATCCCGGGTGTCGGGTATGTGCGGATCGACGAGCGCGCCGCTTCGCTGGCCGCGACCCAACACCTTCTCGATCACGGGTACCGATCGCTCGCGGTGATCGCGGGCCCCCTCCATCAGCAGAACTCCCGCGATCGTCTGGCCGGCTGGCGGGATGCGGTGAGTCGATCAGGCGGCGGTGAGGGCGGGGAGCGCGTCCTCGAGGCGGAGTACACGCGTCGCGGCGGGTACGTCGCGGGCAGGCAGCTCTTGCAGGAGCCGAACGTGCCGGAGGCCGTGTTCCTGTCCAACGAGCAGCAGGCCCTCGGGTTCCTCGCGGCGGCGGCCGAGCTGGGAGCCGCCGTGCCCGACGACATCGCAGTGATCTGCTTCAACGGCACCACGAACGCCGAGTACGCCATTCCAGCCCTGTCCACCATCGAGCAACCGGTCGAGCAGGTGGCCGCGCACGCGGTTCGCCTGCTCGGGGACCGCAACGCCGACGTGCGGCAGACGGTGGTGTGCGACTTCCGTCTGGTCCCTCGACGCTCGTGCGGATGCGACTATCCGCGGGGCATCACGGCCGCCGCTGCCCTCGACCGAGGCGGTGCGGTGTCATGAGAGTGGTCATCGACTGCGACCCCGGCAACGGAGTCCCCGGCGCCAACGTCGACGACGGGCTCGCCCTCGGGCTGGCGGTCGCCGCGGCCGAGCGGCTGGATCTCACCGCGGTCACGATCGTCGCCGGCAATACCCCGAACCACGTCGGGTTCGCCGCCGCCCAGACACTGCTCGAGGATTTCGGTGTCGAGATCCCCATCTTCCTCGGGGCAGACCGGGCGCTGGTAGAAGACCCCGATCGTTGGCGGACCCAGCTCGATCGTGCGGCATCCGACCCGTCGGTGGAGCAGCTGTGGGCCGGCACGCCCCGGTCTCGGGCGCCTCACGACATCCCCTCGCTCCCCGCGGCGGAGGTGTTGGGCGCGCTCGTCCAGGAGAACCCGGGTGCGATCACGATCGTGGCGATCGGCCCTCTCACCAACGTGGCCCTCGCTCTGCGGTTGCACCCGGGCTTTGCCCGCGATGTCGGCCGCATCGTCGTGATGGGCGGCGTCTTCGACGTCGATGGATATCTTGTCGACACCAACTTCGGCTTCGACCCCGAAGCAGCGGCCATCGTGATGGCGAGCGGCGCCAACGTCACCCTTCTCCCGATGGATGTGACAACCCAGACGCTTCTGACTCTCGCTGACCTGGGTCGCCTGGAGGAGATCGACAACCGGCTGACGAGGGCGCTCACGCCGGGGATGCGGCCATGGGTGAGCTATTCCGCCCAGACGCGGCGCATCGGCGGAATGTGGATTCACGACGTCGTT
Source organism: Microbacterium sp. Z11_20 (assembly GCF_057197605.1). NCBI lineage: Bacteria > Bacillati > Actinomycetota > Actinomycetes > Micrococcales > Microbacteriaceae > Microbacterium > Microbacterium sp. Z11_20. Next base: position 164,462 of record NZ_JBXVOQ010000002.1, read on the forward strand.
GCCGTTGCTCTCCTGCTCGATCCGTCGCTCGTCCAGTCCCGCGCCTGCGGGGTGACCGTCGAACTCGCGCCGGGCCCCACCCGCGGACGGACCGCCCGGCTGGATTCCGGAACCCCGCCAGAACAGGGCAGCTTCATGGGGGAGCCGCCATCCATCGACGTCATCGAAGAGGTCGACAACGACCGTTTGCTCCATCTCATCGTCGACACCTTCCACGCGCACTCGGCGATCACGTCCTGACCGCGTGGGGGCGATCGGCTACCTCGCCGTGCGAGTCGGGCCGGGGGATTCGGCTCGGCGGAGCGCGGACGAGGTGATGCCGGGAGCGAGGACACAGGCGGTGATGGCGAGTCCGAAGCCCGCGATGAGGAACGCTGTCGGGACGCTGTACATCGATCCGAGGAGGCCACCGGCAAGTCCCCCGAACGGGACGACCCCGAGGACGATGAGTCGGTAGGAGGCGGTGACCCTTCCGAGGACCGCATCGGGCACCGATGCCTGTCGCAGCGTCGATACGACGATCTGGTTGCAGGCCGTCGCCAGTGCGGCCACGAACATGGCGGTCACCGCGAGGATCGCGTTGTCACTCGCTCCCACGACGATGTAGCTGGCTGCGGGAAGGAGAGCGGCGAGCCAGATGACGGGCCCACCACCGATGCGAGGGATAACTTTTTCCGCCACCAACGATCCGATGACAGCCCCGATCGCGGGAATGGCGAGGAAAACACCGTACAGGGACACGGGAATCCCGAGGTGGCCCGTGGCGATGAGGACGAGCAGAGCCCCGGTGGCGGTGCCGAAGAAATTGATCGCGGCAGACATGAATGCCACGCGACGCAGCAGATGGTTGTCCCAGAAGTGCCCCCAGCCGGCCCTGATATCGCCGAAGCCGGCCCTGGGGGTCTTCGCCGGTCGCGGGGCTTCGTCGTCTTGCGGAGGGAGTCTCGGCAGCAACAGCGCCGCTGCCGCGCCCAGGGCGAAGAGGCCGGCGCTCGTGAAGAACGCGAGGCTCGCCGCGATCGCCACGAGGAAGGACCCGACGGGTGGGCCGACGAAGGTATTGACCACGGACTGCGTGGCGAAGAGGCGCCCGTTGGCGCGTTCGAGCATCCTCCTCGGCACGATGCGCGGGGGGATCGTGAGCGCGGCATTGTCCACGAGCGTCTCGGCCGTTCCCGCGATGAACACCGCGCCGTACACCAGCCACACACTTTCCCAGCCGAGAGTGATCGCCGCGACGAGCAGGGCGAACCCCGATGCTCGGAGCAGATTGCCGGCCACCATGATCTTCCGCCGGTCGATCTGATCCGTGAGTGCACCGGCAGGCAGCGTGAACAGCAGCCACGGCAGGAACTGAGCCACAGTCATCCCGGCGACCAGAAGGGGGTCTCGAGTGATGGATGCCACGAGCAGCGGCGCCGCGGCGGCGAGAATCCCGTCCGCGGTATTCGTCGAAGCCTGCGATGACCACAGGGCGGCAAAGCCTCGTCCCCGCATGCGGGCTAACTCCTCGTCGGCGAGTTGACCATTAGTCGTACACTAGTGCACAACCCGCACAGATGAGGATGAGGTTGTCCGCACTTCCGGAAGTGACGCCGTCGCGGCTCGGTGGAGACATCGCCGTTGATTTCTTCAACACGGTCGATTGGCGGTTGGATCCGCCGCGACGCCGAGAGCAGCTTCCGACGTACGCGCATCTACTCGCATGGTGTCTGGCAGTGGGCCTGATGTCGCAAGAGGAATCCGACGGCCTGGCAGAATCCGCATCCCAGCGGGTCGACGACGCCGCAACGGAGCTACGTCGCGTCGTGGACCTCCGAGATGACACGTACGAATGCCTCACGGAGACCCGAGCCGCGACGTCACTGCAGCGCCATTTGAGCGAGGCGCACGCGGCGAGTTCGCTGCAGTTGACCCCGGGAGGCTCCTGGAGCTGGGCTCCGGACAGCCTCGACCTCATGAGCCCGCGGCACCGGATCGCGCTCGCGCTCGGAAGGCTGCTCACCTCCGACGCGATCACGAGATTCCATCGGTGCGAGGACAAGCACTGCGGATGGGTGTTCCTCGATAACTCCTCTCGGCGAAACCGTCGCTGGTGCAGTTCTGCAGACTGCGGAAATCGAAATCGCGTCAGGGCGCACTACGAACGCGTCAAGGGCATGTGAGCACCGTCGCGGGGGCGGAACGGTCCTAGCCGCCGGCGACGGTGAACCGCGCAGTTCGAGGTGGGGAGATGTTTCCCGCGACGTCCGTCGCGGTGACGGTGATGGTGTGCCGCCCCGCGCTCAGTGCGCCGGCCGGTACACATGACCACGCCCCGAACAACCCGGCGGTCGTCGTGCAGACCGCCTGGTCCCCCTCTGTCACGGTGATCGTGGCCCGCGGCTCCGTCGACCCCTTGATCGCGGGTCGGGTGTCGTGCACGGTTCCCGCGGGGGTCTTGACCGTCGGGACGGGCGGTGCGGCCGTGTCGCGCCACAGCACGCGTCGGATGGTCGCGGAGGTGTTGCCCACCGCGTCCGTGGCGGTGACCTTCACCTGGTGCACGCCGTCGCGGACGGGGAGGTCGCACGACCACGCGCCGTCGGCGCCGGCGGTCGCTTCGCACGTGCTGCGTCCCGCGCTGACCGACACGACAGCACCGGGCTCGCTGGTGCCCGCCACGGCGCTGGACCGGGTCGGCTGGGGGATGCCCCCGGCGGGGGTGGTGAGCGTGATCGGCGGCGCGACGGTGTCCACCGCATAGGCGTCGATCACCGTCTCCTTGAATGTGGCCCCCGCGTCGTCCCACGCTTCCGAGCGCAGCGAGATCGTGGTGGCGCCCCGCGGTGCGGTCACCTTCGCGGAGTATGCGCCCGCCCCTCGACCGGGCGCCACACGCACCGGTGTCCAGGTGGCACCGGCGTCGGCGGACGACCACAGCTTGAGGCCTCGCACCTTTCCGCCTTCGGAGCCGTCCTGGTGCGACACGGTGAGATTCAGTTCGGTCGTGCGCCCATCCGTATTGAAGGCATTCAGTCCCTGCACCCCGTAATCCAGCTGCAGCAGCGGCAGGATCGTCGCGGTCTTGGTGTTCGCGGACGGGAATCCCCACTCCGTGGAGATGTCGGTGGACAGCGGCCACCACGCGACATCCCGGTGCGTGTTCAGCGTCATCCGGTACGCGCTCTTCTCCGCTGGGACGGACGGGGTGCCGCTCGGGGCCTCTCCCTCGACCAGCAGGGCATCGCCCTCCCACAGCTCGAATCTCCCGGTCGACGCCACGTCGGGCCCCCACAGCTGCGCATGACCGTCTCCATCGACCCGGTACGGCAGGTTGACGGACAGGACATCGCCGTCACGGCTCACCGCAGCATCCTGCGGCGTAGCCGGAGACGGTCGCAGTCCACCGTGATGCACCTGGCCCACGAATGTCTCACTCGCCCGCTGCCCCGGCCGGTACGTCACGTGCGCGCTCTCGAACGGCGCGGGGTCCGCGTTCCATGCTTCGCCCGCCTGCACGGAGCGTTGGAAGGTGAGGTCATCGTCAGTGGAGTAGTACACCTCTCGGCCGAGCAGCGGCCCGGTGAAACGGAATCCGAACCCGGTGTAGTTTCCTCCGCCGATCATGGTGACGTATTCCACCATCGGGGTGCCGGGCACGAAAGCCTTGACGTCGACGTTCACCGTGGCGGTCGTCTTCCCGTTGGCCTCGTAGGTCAGATCCGTGGGAACGCCCTCTTCGATATAGCCGAGCTGGTACTGGTACGAGGGGTCGGTGATGCCGGTGCCCTGCAACCGGGCTTTTCCGTCGCCCGCGAGGCTCACCAGCTCGAGGCCGAGGTCGCGGGGCAGCGTCAGTGTGGGCAGCGCCTTGCGAGCCATCCCCGGGAATCTGCGCGGGTCGACCGACTCGAAGTACGGACCAGGCGTCGCCCCGTAGACGATCGCGGCCACGGCTCCCGCGTCATACGCCGCCTGCGCTTGAGCGTTCAGATCCTGATCGCCGCGATCCTCGATCAGGACGACGGACCCGCGAGCGCCGGCAGCTGCCAGCTCGTCCGGCGCCCCCTTTCCCGCGTTCACGATCGGCGCGTCCAGCGTGCCCAGGTACTGCGGAGACAGCACGCCGTAGTTCAGCTCGCGGGAGATGTCGATCTTCTGACGGGAGCCCACCGCGCTGACGTCGAGCAGTGGTTGGTTCAGCACGTAACGCGAGTGGACCTTCATGTCGCCTGCCAGCGGCTCCTGCGTCCCGAGGACGGAGACGTCGAGATCGAGGCCTCCCGTCGCGCCGCCGATACCGCCCGACACCCAGGTCGTGACCGGGTAGCCGCGATTCGGCAGCCATCGGGCGATGGTCTCCTCCAGGCCGGTCGTCTTGGCTTTCTTCTCGGTCTTCATCTCGACCGGAATCGCCTTGCTCCCGTCGACGACCACCGTGGTGTCGCCCTGCAGGTCGACGTCGCGCGTGAAGCCCGTGAAGCCGTCGACGAAGAGCGCATCCGGGGATGCGACGTTCAGAAGCTGGCCGAGCAGCGCGTACCGGCCGGGCCGGAGCCGGACTTCGGTGACGCCGTCGACGAGGCTGAACGGCTGATCGATCCGCGAGTCGTCGAGCCCGTGGATCATGCCCGCGCTGCCCAGCGGAGCGGGCGTACCGTTCGCCTGGGTGGCCTCGATCCGCAGCGTGTGCAGATCGGGCTCGGACATGAACGCGAGCACCGTCCGGATGGGCGGGGCGCCCTCGCCCACCGCGGTGAGCACGCCGGTGTAGACGCCGGGGTCATCGGCGCGCGGGTCGACGATGACGTCGAGGGAGGCGGTGCCGTGAGCAGGCACCGTCACAGTGTCTGTCGAGAGCGTGACCATCCCTGCGGGTGCCGCGTCGCCGTCGGGCTGCGTGACCGTGACGCCCACGCGGGTCACGACGTCGACGTCGGAGGTGTTCGTGTACGTGACCGTCTGGGAGCGCGGCGCCTGCGTGTCTCGCGGCGACGAGAAGACTCCGAAGGACAGCGAGGCGGGAGTCGCGTACACCGTCTCCTCGAGCGCGCCCGGGATCCAGGTGCGCCCCGCGCCCTCGGAGTACACCGGGTTTCCGGCCGGCTGCGCCGAACCCATCAGCACGGACTTGACAGCCTGGTCCCCCAGGTCCGGTCGTGCGGCCTTGACGATCGCTGCGGCGCCGGCCACATGCGGTGCGGCCATGGACGTGCCGGACATGGCCTGGTAGAGCTCGCCGACGGGCTCGAACGGATTTGTCTCCGCCGCCGCCCGGGCTGCGACGATCCCGTGGCCGGGCGCAGCGATGTCGGGCTTGATCGCCCAGTCGCCGAACCGCGGCCCGAGTGACGAGAACGACGCGAGCGAGTCGTCGTCCGTGACGGCAGCCACGGTCAGTGCGCTGTCGGCCGTGCCCGGGGTCGTCACCGTTGTCGCCCCGAATTCGCCCTCGTTGCCGGCGGCAACCACGACGAGCGTGTCGTACCGCTCGGAGATCGAATTCACGGCCAGGGCACCGGGGTCGGTGCCATCCGTGTAGTCGCCCTGGATTCCCAGGCTCATGTTGATGACGTCCGCACCGTTGCCGGCGGCCCACTCCATCGCGTCGATGACCCACGAGGTCTGGCCCTGTCCCGCGGCGTTGAGGACTCTGCCGTTGAGGAGGCGGGCTCCGGGAGCGACGCCCCGGTAGTCGCCGCCGGACGCCTCGCCGCTGCCGGCGATGATCGATGCGACGTGGGTGCCGTGCCCGGCCTGATCCATCGCGGTGCCGCTGGCGGTGAAGTCCGCCTCCAGCGTGACGATCCCCTCGTCGAGATCCGGATGGTTCGTGTCGATGCCCGTATCGAGGACGGCGACGACCGCGCCGGTGCCATCCGCACCGCCGGCCCACGCCTGCGGAGCGCCGATCTGCGGCATCGAGTCGGTGTCGAGCAGTTCGACGGGGGAGTCGAGCCAGACCTTCTCGACCGTGTCGGCGCTCTCCACGGCGTCGACGAGCTCAGGAGCACCCCCGGGTGCGACCTCGCCCGCGACGGAGGAGATGGACTCCAGGGTGTGCTCCGGCTCCACGCCGAGCGCCTCCCAGCTGGGCGCGGCCGCGCGGGCTCCGGGCTCCGTGGCCGTCTGAACGATGACAGGCAGGCCGCCCTCCGAGTCGTCCGCTTTCAGGTCTTGGAGAGCGAGGACGTCGAACAGGTTGCGGTCCAGGTGGTCGGGCACCAGATGAGCGACGTCCGAGGGAATCACGAAGAGCTGACCGTCATCTCCGAAGCTGTTGTAGCTGACGGGTCGTCCGTCATCCCGCGGCGCGGGCTGGAACGAGAGGGCGGGATCCCCGTCGGGTCCGGCCAGCACCGTCACGCGGTCGCCCGTGATGAGGGTCACCACGTCGCCCGACTGCTGCGTGGGCAGCGCCGCGGTTGCCGCGTCGTCCTCGGTTGCGGCCGCGACCGGGGGGATCGCGCCGGCTACGACGGCCATGCACACTCCGCCGACGACGGCACCGACGACTGCTCTTCTGACTCTCACGCTGTCTCCCTGATGGGAAGCGGCGTGCCAGGTCCCCCGGCCCGGCACCCGCTCCGTGCGGGCGCCCACGGCACGAGAGCAGCAGAGATGCTCTCGTGCCCAGCTCCCTGCTGATGACTCGATCTATGGCGGCCGACGCGTCGGCCTGGCTTGAAAGTAGCAATTGTTGTCGCGCCATACAATTGCCCCTGCACGCAGATGGTCCCGCGTTGCCGGACTGTAACAACCGCGCAATACCCCCGTCATGCGGGCGACGACCCACGCGCCGCGGCGGGGCTCAGCGCTCGCAGAGCCTGGGCGTATCGCTGCGTCCGAACCGGTAGTCGTAGGCGGTGCCGTCGACATCGACCACGATGCGCATGCCCTCGACGATCGCCTGCGCATACGACCGTCCCGGCGCCGGGCAACCGAGGGCGCTGCTGGGCCACGTCACGGCCTCGGCCAAGATCAGAGCCGGCTCTCCTGTCACGCCACGCGCCGAGAGGTCGTCGATGATGGCGCGCCAGCGTGCGATCGGAACCTCCGTCGGCCTGCCGACGGAGCCTCCGGCGGGGGACTGTCCGCGGAACGTATTCACCCCGCCATCATGCCGGTGTGCCTGCCTGCCCGGAAGCGCTCTCAGAGCCCGGGCGCCGAGGCGGCGCCGTTCGCCCGTAAGCTGCATGGGTCGTGCACCACGAGTGGGCCGTCCGAGTCCCTGTTCTCCGTGCGACCTGCACACCTACCGAGGAGGCGCCCGATGAGCGCTCAGAGGGACGGACGACTCCTCCGCGGCCTCGTCACGGCCGCGGGTGCGAGCTACACCGGCAACGTCGCGTTCGGAGCGGCCGTGGCATCCGGTGCGATCGACAACAGCCGCATCCGGTGGGTCCACCACGCCCTGTACCTCGCAACGGCGTCACTGACCGCGCTCGCGCTTGCGTGCGCAGCTGTCCGGCGTCGCCCCGAGGCATTCGCCCTCGTGCCGGGGGCGCTGACGCTGGCCGTCCTGCCCTACGCCAGCGGACGGATGCGGCGGCACGCTACCGTCGCGGGGTTGGCCGCTCCGTCATTCGCGACCGCTGTCGTTCTGGCCTGGAGGAGGCGCTGATGGAGTTCCTGGACGTGGTGCGTCGTCGGAAGACGACCAACGGGGCGTTCCTCCCCGACCCGGTCTCGGAGGAGCATCAGCGGTTGCTGATGGAAGTGGCTAGCCGAGCCCCGTCGCAGCTGAACAGCCAGCCTTGGCGGTTCGTGATCGTCGAGGAGCGCGCCACGATCGAGGAGATCGCGCGGATCAGCGGTGAGAGCATGACCGAGGCCATGTCAAACGGCACCTTCTTCGAGCGGTACAAGCCGTACTTCCGATTCAGTGCGGCGGAGATGGAACGGCGTCGCGATGGGATGCTGTTCGACCGACTCCCCGCACCGCTCCGCCCGTTCACGAGCCAGGTGTTCACCTCCCGGGGGCAGAAGCTGATGAACGCGCTGCGTGTCCCGCAGAGCCTGGGCGAGGAGAATCGCAAGCTCGTCTCCGGGTCGCCGCTGCTTCTCGGGGTGATGCTCGACCGGTCGGAGTACCGGCCCGGGCAGCTGTCGTCGTTCTACTCCGTGTTCAGCATGGGGGCGGCGATGGAGAACATCTGGCTCACCACCGTCGAACTCGACATGGGCATCCAGTTCATCTCCTTCCCGATGGAGGTCCCGGGGCGTTGGGACGAGATCGTCCGCCTGCTCGAGGTGCCGGATGACCTCGAGCTGATGGCGGTGTACCGGCTCGGCTATCTCCCCGCCCACCAGCGCCGACCCCCGATCGACTGGACGAGCGGGCAACGAAAACTTCCCTCGCAGTACGTCTTCCGGGGAACCTGCGCCACGCCCCAGGAGGGATGGGACGAGCCGCCCATGCCCGCTCGGTCCGGTGGCAGCGGCGAGTCGTCGTCGCTTCCCGGGCGCTCCTGACCGACCGTTCATCGTTCCGGACGGACGGACCTCGGGACCGGCACGGGGACCGTTCGGCCCTCCCGGTTCCGGGTCTGTGGATGTCGAATAGGTGGAGAAGAATCGTTGCCCCCGGGTAGACGCACCGATGCGAGGAGAATCCCATGCGCCAGGTCTTCATGGACGCCCCCGGCGAGATCCGCGTCGGCGAGCGCGCTGAACCGGTCATCGTCGAGCCGACCGACGCGATCATTCGTCTCACGGCGACCTGCATCTGCGGGTCGGATCTGTGGCCGTACCGCGGCGTCGAGCAGGTCGATCACACGCCGATGGGGCACGAGTACGTCGGGGTCGTGGAAGAGACCGGTCAGGACGTGAAGACCCTCGCGGTGGGGGACTTCGTCGTCGGTTCGTTCGTCATCTCCGACAACACCTGCGAGATCTGCCGAGCCGGGTACCCGTCGAAGTGCGTGCACGCCGAGTTCGTGTCCAGGACGATCGGCACCCAGTCCGACAAGGCTCGCATCCCTCACGCGGATGGCACCCTCGTCGCCACCCCCGGTCAGCCCGACGCCGACCTCATCCCGTCGCTTCTCGCCGCGTCCGACGTGCTGGGCACCGGCTGGTTCGCCGCCGTCGCCGCTGAGGCGGGCCCCGGCAAGACCGTCGCGGTGGTCGGCGACGGGGCCGTCGGTCTCATGGGCGTGCTCGCCGCGAAACAACTCGGCGCGGACCGCATCATCGCCATGTCCCGCCACTCCGACCGCCAGAAGCTCGCGATCGAGTTCGGTGCGACCGACATCGTCGAAGAGCGCGGGGAGGAAGGGGTGAGGCGGATCAAGGAGATGACCGGCGGGCTCGGGGCGCACAGCGTCATCGAGGCGGTCGGCACGCAGGAATCGATCCTGCAGGCCATTCGCTCCACCCGAGGAGGCGGGCACGTCGGATTCGTCGGGGTCGCCCATCAGGGCGTGTCCCTTCCCCTCGACCAGCTCTTCTTCGCCGAGGTCCACCTGCACGGCGGGCCCGCACCGGTGCGCCGGTTCCTCCCTGACCTCATCCCACTGATCTGGGACCGGAAGATCGACCCCGGGAAGGTGTTCGACCTCACCCTTCCCATCGAGCGGGCCGCCGAAGGCTACACGGCGATGGATGAGCGCCGCGCCACCAAGGTGCTGCTCACGCTCTGACACGAGCGCGGGCGCGTCGTATCCGACCTGTCACCTGCGACGTAGGAGCGACCGAGCCCGGCGCGCGGCGCGGCCCGCGACGTCCTTGAGCCGCCCGGCCGGCCACTCGCGATGGAGCTCGGCGACCCCGCCCTCCGTCGCCTCGAGGTAGCAGGTGGGCCCGGCAAGGATCGGTGAGCGCCCCGTGGCGGCGAGAACCGCCGGGTCGGCTGTCAGCGGGACGGTGAAGGTCCAACCCGCCCGACGAACAGCGGCGAAGAGCCGTCCGCCGCGGGAGGGATCGGTCCGGCTGAAGACCCTCAGGGGATCGATCGAGAAGCGGACGGACGCGAGGTCTTTCGATCGGCGTCCGGCGATGACCCGTTCGGTTCCCTCCGCCTCGTCACGCAGGAGGAGGTCGACCCGGTCACCGCGAAGGTCGCGCGCCGCCTCGAGGAGGCCGGCCGGCAGGGCTGCCAGTGACGGCGGCGGCCGCCACGCGAGGCGCTTGGCTCCTGCACCCGCTGGTTGCTCGAAGACGAGCGCGTCCTCGCCGTCGCGCGTGATGCCGACGCCGATCCGGAGATGGAGTCCTCCGCCTCGCGACCACCGGGCGGAGGTGACAACGGCGCGGCACTGCAGGTCGGCTTCGAATTCCGCGAGGCGGAGCAAGTCGGTCCGCTGTTCGGCGCGGAGCAGCGCGGCGCGGATGCGGTGGGGGAACGCGAGACCCTTGTCCACGCCGGGGCCGAATCTCGCCTGCGCGATGGGCGTGACCACGTCGAGGAAATGCTCGCGGTAGTCGTCCGGATACCGCACCATCTGGCGCCCCGCGAGCCGCTTCAGGATCTTCCCGCGGAACCAGTGGCGCAGGAGCCTGTCGCGCAGTTCGCCCGGCTCCGTCCGCGACTCCACGAGGTCGAGGACGGCCTCCAGATGAGGGAAGTACGTGTCGGGATCTATCCGCGACGCGCTGGCGCTCCCGGGGTGCTTCACCCACGCGTAGCAGGGTTCGCTGGCGAGGACCGAGATCGTTCCGGCGTCGAAGTAGGCCCGCATGACGAAAAGGTGGTCCTCGAGGCGGACCCGTCCGTCGGGAAAACGGATCTCGTTCTTGCGGAGGAACGACGTGCGGAAGAGCTTGTGCGGGGTGAGGAGCTCCAGGAGCGGGTCTTTCCCGAGCGTGGCGCGGGGGATGTCGCGGCGGAAGATCTGGCGGGGAAGGCTGCGCCCGACCCCCACCTCCTTGCCGACGACGACATCGGATCTGTTCAGGTCGGCGTAGTCGCAGAGCTTCTCCAGTGCGGCGTCGAAGAGGTAGTCGTCCTGGTCGACGAAGTACACGTAGTCGCCCTGGGCGGCATCGATCCCGTGGTTACGCGGCGTGCCGGGCCACCCGGTGTGCGCAAGGGTCAGGACCCGGACGTTCGATCGGTCGCGGGCGGTGTGCGCGAGACGCTGGCGGGTCGGCTCGTCGGATCCGTCATCGCAGAGGATCACTTCGAATTCCGCAGCCGGCAGTGTCTGCCGGTCAAGAGACCCGATGAGCTCGTCGAAGGCCGGCCCCGGATTGAACACCGGAACGACGACGCTGGCACGAACGGGCACTGGTCACCCCATCCACTCGTCACAACTGCTTCATCGCCTCGACCCGGACATCGATCTCCCCGGCGCGGGGCAGACCTCCGGGCAACCGGCGATCGGTCTCGCCCTCAGTAGAATCGAACCTCCTGGGAGGGAGGTGTGCGGTGCCGTTGGATCCATTTTTCTCAGAGCGTTTGCGGGTGCACCGCCGCTACCTCCTCCGTCAGCGCGTCGATGCCCTCCGTCGCCGGGTGGCCGACCTGCTGCGACGGGTCCGGCCTCCGGCGGACGTGCCGGCGACGGGCGCTGTGGCGCCGCGGGACCGCCCGCGCGCTGATGCCCCGGACGCGGCACCCGCACGACCCGATGCCGGACGGGCGAGGGCGCGGCATCGTCGTGCGGCGCTGGCGTGGGATCGCAAGGAACTCGAGACGGTCGGAACGGCCGGTCCCGCGGTCCGAACGGCCGAGCATACGGTGCCTGTCCCCGGGTTCCCCTCGGTGCGCGTCCGCATCTACTACCCGACCGGCGCGGACACCACGGCGAGCGACGCGCGCGTCCCGGCATGGCTGACGTTCTTCGGCGGCGCATTCCGCATCGGCGGCATCGACTATCCCACGACGGATGCCGCGAACCGACGTCGCGCGTCCGAGGCATCCGTCGCAATGGTGGCCGTCGACTATGCCCTCGCCCCCGAGCATCGCTTCCCGACCCAGATCGAACAGGCCTACGCGGCGCTCGAGTGGCTGTACGAGAACGCCCACGACCTCGGCATCGACCCCGATCGCATCGGCGTCGCCGGGGTGTCGGCGGGGGCGTCGCTCGCGGCGGCGCTGACGCTGGCCAATCGCGACCGCTCGGGTCTTCCCATCCGCCTGCAGGTGCTGGAGGTGCCGGTCGCCGACCTCACGGGGCGCCACATCGACCTGCGCGCGACCCGCGCACTCGGCATCCCCAGCTTCCTGGCCATGCGGGAACTCCGTTCCGTCGCGCGCACCTACCTGCCGCATTCATCCGATGCCCGCGATGCCCTCGCCTCACCCTTGCTCGCCGAGTCGCATGCGGGCCTGCCCGAAGCGGCGATCTTCACCGCCGAGTACGACCCGCTTCGCGGCGACGGTGCAGCGTACGCGGCACGTCTCCGCGCCGACGGTGTCGAAGCCAGTGCGGTGCAGTACCTCGGAGTGACCCACGACGTCGCAATCTTCACCGGCGCGCTTCCTGCCGCGCGTCGCTGGCACCGCGACGTGGTGGCCGCGCTCGCGCGACTCCACGAGCCGGGACGCCGCTGACGCCGCTGACGCCGCTGATGCCTGGTCGCCAGCGATGTCAGCGGCCGCGCGACACGACGTCCACCTGGGTCTCGTCGTCCCCGCGACGCCGTACCCCGTTTACCCACGGACTCGTAAACATCCAGGGTTATCATCGCGGGCGCACGGGGCCCTGCTCACCAGGCAGCGGCACCGCGCAGAGAAGAAAACTCCTACTCATGAACCAGGATGAAGGAACGAGTCGATGACTGAAGCGAACCAAGAGTTCGATGGCAAGACCGTCGTCGTGACCGGCGGCACCATCGGAATCGGCCGGGCCGCCGTGAACGCTTTCGCGGCCGCAGGCGCCCGCGTGATCGCGGTCGGCCGTGACAGCGTGCGCGGTGCGGAAATCGTCAGGGAGGCCTCCGGCGACGTCCGCTTCGTGGCAGCGGATCTGTCGAAGGTCGGGGAGACGCGCCGTCTCGCGGAAACCACAGGACCCGTCGATGTGCTCGTCACGAGCGCGGGGTACCATTCCCCGCCCGGAGCGGCCGCCGAGACCAGCGAGGCGGACTTCGCCCAGACCCTCGCCGTGAACGTCACCGCTCCCTTCTTCCTCTCCGCCGCCTACGCGCCGGCCATGGCCGAGCGCGGATCCGGGGCCATCGTGCACGTGTCCAGTGGGAACGCGACACGGGATCAGAAGGGATTCGCGGCATACAACGTGTCGAAGGCGGCACTGAATGCGGTGGTGCGTGCGTTCGCCAACGAGTGGGGCCCGTCGGGAGTGCGCGTGAACGCCGTCGCGCCCGGTCCGACTCGCACACCGTACGCGGAGCAGTTCGGTTCCGCGGTCGATGAGCTGATGGCCCGCACGCCACTCGGGCGTCCGGGGTCGGTGGAACAGGTCTCCGACGCGATCCTCTTCCTCGCGTCGGACCGCTCCAGCCACACCACGGGAGCCGTCCTGCCCGTCGACGGCGGTCAGTTGATCTTCATCTGACCGGTCGCCCACCTCCCGGGGTGCGACATCGACCTGCGCGAGACCCGCGCACTCGGCATCCCGGGTTTCCTCGCAATGAGGGAGCTCCGTTCCGGCGCTCGCGCGACTCCACGAGCCGGGCAGGGGACGGGCTGCGTCTTCGGCCCCGCGGAGATCGATAACGTGAGGGAATGATCGCCTCCCCACTCCCGCCCGCGCACGCCGCGGATCGGTCATCGCGGCTCCCACGGCGTGCGGGAGCGGCGGCGTGAGCGCCCTCGTTCTGGCCGGAGGCCGCGTCGTGGACCCGGGCACCGGGTTCGACGGCACCGCGGACGTGCTCATCGAGAACGGCCGGATCACCGCGATCGGCCCGGATCTCAGACCCGCCGGTGCCCGGGTCGTGGACGTGTCCGGCAGGATCGTGGGACCGGGGTTCGTCGACTTGCACAGCCACGTGAACAGCGTCGCCGGGCAGCGGCTCCAGGCGATGGACGGCGTGACCACGGCCCTCGAGCTCGAGGCCGGGCTGCTGCCCGTGGAACGCGCGTACGCGCGCGCCGCGGAGGAGGGACGACCCATCAATTTCGGGTTCTCGGCGTCGTGGGCGATGGCGCGGGCGGAGGTCCTGTCGGGCCGTGTCGCCGACGCGGACTTCATCGGAGGGCTCGCGATGCTGGGGGATCCGGCCTGGCAGCAGGACTCCACGCCCGCCCAGCTGACCGCGTGGCTGTCACGACTCGAGGCGGAGCTGGCCGGCGGCGCCCTCGGCATCGGGATTCTGCAGGGGTACGCCCCGCGGACCGACCCCGCCGAATATCGCGCCGTCAGCGCGTTGGCCGCGAGGGCCGGTGCCCCCACGTTCACGCACGTGCGGGAGATCGTCGAGGCTGACCCGACGACGCCCATCGACGGCACCGTCGAGGCCGCGCAGATGGCCATGGAGTTCGGCGGTCAGGTGCATCACTGCCACGTCAACAGCACGTCACGCCGCCACATCGACCGCGTGCTCCGCACCATCGACGATGCCCGGACAGGCGGGGCGACCATCACCGTGGAGGCCTACCCCTACGGCGCCGGGAGCACCGGGATCGGCGCCGCCTTCCTCGCGCCCGAGCGGTTGCCGGCGTGGGGCCTCACCGCGCAGAACCTCGTGATCGTCGCCACCGGCGAGCGGATCCGCGACGAGGCGCACCTCCGACACCTGCGCGCGATCGACCCGGGGGCCGCGTGCATCGTCGAGTTCCTGGACGAGAACAACCCCGCCGATCGGATGCTGCTCGAGCAGTCGCTCGCGTTTCCCGACAGCATCGTCGCCTCGGATGCGATGCATGTCACCTGGCCGGACGGTTCCACCGACACGCGCCAATGGCCGCTTCCCCCCGGGGGTATGACGCATCCGCGCACCTCCGGCACCTTCGCTCGGTCCCTCCGCACCATGGTGCGCGAACGCGGGGTGTGGACGTGGCTCGATGCGTTCCGCCGCTGCAGCTACCTGCCGGCGCGCGTCCTCGACCTCGTCGCCCCCTCGTTCCGGGCCAAGGGGCATCTCGGCGTGGGGGCCGATGCCGACATCGCGGTGATCGACCCAGAACGCATCACCGACCAGGCGACGTACCTGGACTCCACGAGACCCTCCGTCGGCGTCCAGCACCTTCTCGTGCGGGGCGAATTCGTCGTCCGCGACGGTGACATCGTCCTCGACGCGTACCCCGGCCGCGGTCTTCGCGCCCAGCCGCGGTGAGTCACCGGCTCCGCGACCGCGCCGTCGGACTCAGCACCGGATGGGACACGGTAGCGTAGCCGGATGCCCGAGATCCGCCGCTCCGTTGTCGCCGAGATCGACCCGACGACGCTCTACCGAATCATGTGGTTGCGCGTCAGCGTGTTCGTCGTCGAGCAGAAGGTCGCCTACCCCGAGATCGACGGCCGTGAGATCGAGCCCGGCGCGGAGCTCCTGTGGACCGAGGAGGGTGAGGCCGTGCTCGCCACCCTGCGGATCCTGCAGGATGACGGCGCTCTCCGCATCGGTCGCGTGGTCACGGCAGCCGCCGCACGCGGCCGCGGCTACGCCGCTGACCTCATGCGCGCGGCCATCGAGCGCTGCGAGCGGCGCGACCCCGGTGCGCCCATCAACCTCGACGCGCTGTTTCCGCTCGAGGGCTGGTACACGCGCTTCGGATTCGCGCGCTCGGGCGAGCCCTTCGAAGAAGACGGAGTCCTTCACATCCCGATGAGGCGGCCGTGACCCCGCTCCGCACCCATCGGCTGACCCTTCGCGACTGGACGACCGACCCCGACGATCTCGACTTCGTGCTCGACATGTATTCGCGCGGGGACGTGCAGCGCTACCTCGGGCGCTCGCCGCGCCTCATGGTCGACGTGGAGGTGGCCCGCGCGGCGGTGGGGCGGTGGACGGCGCTCGAGGACGGACCCCTCAGCGTCCGCGCGATCACCACGCACCAGGGCGAGAGGGTGGGCAGCCTGCTCCTGAAGCGCATCCCGTGGTCGGCGGATGCCGTGCCGCCCGGCACGCCCGAGGACATCGAGATCGGCTGGCACCTGCATCCGGGCGCGTGGGGCCACGGGTATGCGTCGGAGGCGGCCGCCGCCGTGCTGCAGGAGGCATGGGATGGCGGCATCCCGCGGGTGATCGCGGTGACGAACCCCTTGAACCTCCCCTCCCAGGCGGTCTGCCGGCGGATCGGGATGAGGGCTCGCGGCGCCACCGACCGGTATTACGGCACGACGTGCGAGCTGTTCGAGATCGCGTCGCCCCGACGGTGAATCCGACCGCCCGGTAGCGCGGTTCCTGGTCGGCGCACAACCCGCCGGTGACGGCGCCGCCGCCGCGGGAGGATGGGCCCATGGCCGAGATCCCCACGCTCTCCTTGAACGACGGCACCGCCTTCCCCGAGCTTGGACTCGGCACGTACCACCTGCGCGGGTCGGAAGGGGTGGAGGCGATGCTCGCGGCGCTGGACACCGGCTACCGTCTCCTCGACTCCGCGGTGAACTACCGGAACGAGACGGAAGTCGGCGAGGCGGTGCGGCGGAGCGCCGTCCCGCGCGACGAGATCCTCGTCACGACGAAGATCCCGGGCCGCGACCACGGGTACGCGGAGGCGACCGCCAGCGCGCGGCGCTCCCTCGAGACGCTGGGGCTCGACCGCATCGACCTGTACCTCATCCACTGGCCCAACCCGAGCGTGGACAAGTACGTCGACACGTGGCGGGCGATGATCGACCTGCGCGCGTTCGGGCTCGTCCGCTCGATCGGCGTCTCGAACTTCACCGAGCCGATGCTCCGGCGGCTCGTGGACGAGACCGGCGAGGTGCCCGCGGTCAACCAGGTGGAGCTGCATCCCTACTTCCCGCAGGACGATCTCCGTGCCGTGCACGCCGAGCTCGGTATCCGCACGGAGAGCTGGAGTCCGTTGGCCCGGCGGAGCGAGCTGCTGAGCGAATCGGTCGTGACGGAGATCGCCGCCATCCACGGGGTGACCCCCACCCAGGCGGTGCTGCGCTGGCACGTGCAGCTCGGCTCCACCCCGATCCCGAAGTCATCCGACCCCGCGCGGCAGCGGGAGAACGCCGACGTGTTCGGCTTCGAGCTCACCGCCGACGAGGTCGACGCGCTCTCGGCGCTCCGCCGCGGGCGCCTGTGGGATGCCGACCCCGACACGCACGAGGAGATGTGAGCGCGAGAAACGACAATCCCGGCGAGACGGCACGCGCCGCGCCCTTTCCCGTCCGGAACGTCGTTTCTCGCTAGCGGTGGACGGCCTCGGGGAGCACCGAGCCGGGCGGGCTGGGTTCCACCCGCGGAGTCGCAAGAATTGCCAGCAGCACGCCCGCCAGCGCGATCGCGCCGCCCAGCGCCTTCACCGGGTCGAGGGTCTCGCCCAGCAGCAGGGCCAACGCGTAACCGAAAGCGGGGATGGCGGCCGTGGCCACCCCCGACACCGCGGCCGGCACGCGCTCCGCGCCGTAGTTGAAGAGCACGAGCGTGGGGGCGGTCACCACCAGCGCCAGCACCAGGATGCTGATCACCCCGCGGTCGTCCGCCGGCAACGCGAGGGTGCCCGTCACCGCCTCCCACCCGAGCCAGGGGAGCATCAGCGCCGTGCCCCACACGCCCGTGGCGGTGGCGAGCGACAGCGCGTCCGGGGCATCCGCCCGCCCCCCGTCCCGGCGGAGCAGCACGGTGTAGATCGCGTAGGAGGCCAGCGCTCCCACGTTGAGCACCACGCCGAGGTCGAGACGGAACCCGGATGCGGCGACCAGCGCGACGCCGATGGTCGCGAGCGTCAACCCGGCGATGGTGCGGCCGGAGAGCCGCTCGCGGATGATGACGACCGCCGCGACCGCGGTGAGGACCGGCAGGAGCGAGACCACGAGCGCGGCCGTGCCGGGAGTCGTGAAGAGCAGGCCGATGTTGGCGAGCGCGTAGTACAGCGT
This sequence comes from Microbacterium sp. Z11_20, assembly GCF_057197605.1. NCBI lineage: Bacteria > Bacillati > Actinomycetota > Actinomycetes > Micrococcales > Microbacteriaceae > Microbacterium > Microbacterium sp. Z11_20. The sequence goes on from NZ_JBXVOQ010000002.1 coordinate 182,347, forward strand.
CACGCCGGTCAACCCCAGAAGGATGGTGCGCGGCTGACGCAGCGTCCGCGCGAACGCCGGGCGGCGAAGGGCGAGCGGCACGAGGATGACCAGCGCCAGGCCGAAGCGGCTGACCGACAGGACAGCAGGCGAGGCGGTCTCCAGGACCCAGCCCGACAGGACGTAGGCGAACGACCACAGGATCACTGACACGCCGATCGCACTGATCGGCAGCCACCGGGCCACGGGCGGCGTCAGAGCTCGATGCCGCGGTCGTCGTCGTTCACGCCGGAATTGCGTCCCCGCCACGACTCGTACGCGATCAGCCAACCGATGGAGATGACCGCTCCCAGCACGATGCCCAGCCACACGTTCTGCAGCACGAGTCCGACCAGCACGCCCAGCACCAGGAGAAGCACGGTGCCGATGATCCACTGGGTGCGGCCGCGCGGCCAGCCGGTGCGGGGTTCGGACATACGCACAGCCTAGAGCCTGGGAGGACAGCTCCCCGAGCACACCGCCACCGCGCGCCCGTCGCTCAGGAAGAGGGCGCGATCGAGATCATCCAGGACACCCCGAAGCGGTCGGTCAGCATCCCGAAGCGCCCGCCCCACGGCGGCGCGTCCAGCGGCATCGTGACCGTGCCGTCCTCGGAGAGCGCGCTCCAGTACCGCTCGAGCGTCGCCTCGTCGTCGCCGCTGAGCGACACGGAGAACCCGGCGGGCGGGGAGTATGGCATGGTGCTCGGGGTGTCGGATGCCATGAGCATGAAGCCGTCGGGTGTCTCGAGCTGCGCGTGCATCACGAGATCGTTCTCCGCTGCATCCTGGCCCATGTCATAGGACGCGAAGGTGTCGATCGTCAGCTCGCCGCCGAAGACCGCGTGGTAGAACTCCATCGCGCCGCGCGCGGAGTCTCGGAAGGACAGGTAGGGGTTGAGGGTCGTTGCCATGGCGACAGTGTCGTGCGGGGTGCCGACATTGCGGACAGCTGCGTCGCGGTCACCGGTGGCGGTGGTCTTCGGGATGCATGCGCGGCCCCCGGCGCGGCTCGATCACTCCGCTGGCGTAGATGAGGCGGATGACCCGTTGACGCTGACCTGCCCACGGGGCCAGCAACTCCAGCATCCCGTCGTCATCGACACGGGAGCCCGTCAGCGCGTAGCCGACGTGGTGCGCGAGATGGAAATCCCCGACGCTGACGGCGTCGGGGTCGCCGAACGCCCGGATGCGCGTCTCCGCGCTCGTCCAGACCCCCACCCCGCGGAGGCTCGTGAACACCCGGTCGCGTTCTTCGCCACCGGATGCGGCCGCCGCGGCCCGCGAGACCGCGTCGGCCCGTGCCGCGGCTTCGACGATGGTGCGCGACTGCGGCGGTTCGAGCCCGGCCCGGTGCCAGGCCCACGAGGGGACGCGACGCCAGCCGTCCGCGTCGGGCGGGGCGAACAGGGGCCGGGGGGTGGGGCCGGGGGCGCGCTCGCCGTACCACGTGACGATCCGCCGCCAGGCGGCGAACGCCTGGATGGCCGTGACCTTCTGTTCCATGATGGCGCTGGCCAGCGCGTCGAAGACGAGATCGGTGCGCCCGATGCGGAGACCCGGATTGCGCCGATGCACCTCGCCGAGGAATGGATGCTCGGAGCAGTCGAATCCGCCGGCGTCGTCGTGGGCGCCGCAGAGTGCCGGTAGTTGGGAGAGGGCCCATTCCGCCCCGGGCCCCCACGCGGCGCCGCGGACGATCCCGCCCGGTCCTTCGCGCAGGGCGAGGGTGGCCGCCCCCTCCGGTGTGCGGCTGGCCCGCCAGATGACGCCGCCGGCCGTGACCATCGTGGGGTCGCCGGGGCCATGGCGCTGGGCGAGCACGGCGCGCGGAAGATCGAGCGCATGCGCCGGACGGTACACGGTCTCGAGAGGCCGGGGGTGCACCGGGCGGGGATCACGGGCCGTCCGGGTCTGCGTATCGCGCACGCGCACGCCGATCGGCCTCATGCCCGCCACCTTACGTCCTCCCGGTGACACGCCGCCTGAGCGCGACGCCGCGGATGGTGCGGGGACAGCATCCGCCGGCTCAGCGGAATCCAGGCGGCCGATCCTGTCCCCTGAAGGTGGAGCGGGAGCTCAGACGCGGTCGGGGGAGGGGGTGCCGTGGCCGAAGCGGATCACGACGTCGGCGTGCCGATCGAACCGGTATCCCGCGCCGCGAACCGTCCGGACGATGTCCTCGTAACGGCCGAGCTTGGCGCGAAGGCGGCGGACGTGCACATCGATGGTCCGCTCGCCCGGGGTCTCGTCATCCGACGCGCCCTGCCACAGTGACCCGACCAGTTCGCTGCGGTCGATCGTGCGGCCCTCCCGCAGCACGAGGTACTGCAGCAGCTCGAACTCCTTGAACGTGAAGGCGGCGGATTCTCCGTCGATGAGGACGCGCTTGCGGGAGATGTCGACGACCACGCCGCCGGCCAGGCCCTCGGCGTCGTCGGGCTCGTTCTTGGTGCGGGCCACGGCCGAGGGCTCATGCAGGGCGAGGCGAACGACATCCACATCCCGACCGCCGGACCCGGTGGGGGCGAGGGCGACGGTGGCGTACGTCTGAGCGCTGGGCGCGAGGTCGGCGAGGGTGCGGCGCAGGGCGTCCACGAGAGCACCGAGGCTCACGCCGTCGGCGGCCGCCTTGACCTCGTCGATGCCGACATAGAGGGCGAAGCCGCGGGGCGCGGTACCCGGCGGGAGGTGTCGGGCCGGCGATGCGGGGGCTGCCGGCGCAACGGGGGAGGGGGCGGCGTCGGGGGAGGTCACGGCGCGAAGGTGGCGGACGGCGGTGGGGCGGTCGAGAAGGGCAGTGGTCGACATGATGATGGGTGTCCTAAGAAGGGGGAACCTGCGCTCGAACGAACAGCCGGTTCGGGTACGAGAGGGAGGGCCGCGATGGCCAGGGAGGAGGCGTCCGGGTACGCGTGATCGACGCGACATCCGGTGCGCTCGTGGACGATCTGCTCGGCATTCAGAAGCGCGAGCCGGCGTCCGGCGGAGTCACCGAGTCAGCGACACATTCGACACGAACCAACGCGGCCGGCCATCATCATGCCGGCAGTCCCGTTCGCCTCCCAGGCGGACAGAGAACGCGCGTTGTCAGTCATGGGGCCGATTATGTCGGAATGCGTCACCGCGCGTCAAATGTGCCGGCCGCCGCGACGCGTTTGTTTCACTTCATGACGGGCGCCACAGGAGCTTCCAGGAGTCCTCCCGCAGATATGTTGCGCAGTCCGGCAAATCTCTTGTGCCGCAGGAGGCGATGACCTAACGTATCTGTCGAAGCGCTTCCCGTAAGCGCTTCGACACCAGGTAAGTGCGGCCTCGGTCGCGGACGATGGAGTCGCAATGGCGAAGATCGACGAAGTGGCCAAGGCCGCCGGCGTGTCGATCAGCACCGTCTCCTATGCGCTCAGTGGCAAGCGGCCCGTCGCCAAAGACACCCGCGAACGCATTGAGCGAGCCGTCCGCGAATTGGGCTACAGCCCCAACGCGGGCGCGCGGATGCTGGCGGGCGATCGCACCCATATCTTCGCCCTCACCGAGCCGCTTCGGCCGGACACGCACGCGCCGACGCACATGGCGTTCGTGCTGGCGGCGACCATCGCCGCGCGGCGGCAGGATTACGACATCCTGCTGCTCACCGACGAAGAGGCACAGGCGGGCATGAGTCGGGTCGCAGCGTCCGGCCTGGTCGACGGCATCATCGTGCTGGATGTCGCGCCCGACGACCCGCGCGTCGCCCTCGCGCGCGCCATCGACACCCCGTCCATCTTCATCGGCGTTCCCGACGATCACGAGGGCTTGGTCTGCGTGGACCTGGACTTCGAACGAGCTGCTGCCATGGCGGTCGACGCCCTCCTGGACTCGGGCCACGAGCGCATCGCCCTGATCGGTCAGACCGACATCGCCTACCGCACGTCGAACTTCCCCCCGCGGGTGCGCAATCGCGCGGCGGAGCGGGCAGCCGAGCGTGGCGTCGAGCTGGCATTCCGGGCTTCGGGGGCGGTGATGGCCGACCCGCTCGCAACGCGGCGCGCCGTTGCCGAGCTGCTCGAATCAGGTGTCACCGGGATCATGCTGCACTGCGCGCAGGAAGCGCACACGGCAGCGCTCGAGGAGCTCATCGCATCCGGCGCATCCCTTCCGGGCACCGTCTCGGTCGTTGCGGTGGGAGCGACCTTCGACACCGCGGCGATGCCGACACCCGTCGACACGATCCCGCTCATCCCGCAGGCCTCCTGCGACCTTGCTGTCGAGCTGGCCGTCCGTTCGCTCGGGCCCGATCGCCCGGCGCCCGGGTTGCACCTCATCCCTCCGACGTACCTCGCGCGCGGTACGGTCGCGCGCTCTGCCGTCTCCTCTCCCTCCTGACAGTCCCGTCCCGTCCATCCGCATGCCCATTGTCGAAGCGCTTCGACAACTCATTCCGCCCGGTCCCACCCTCACAGAAATCTCAGGCAAGTCCCCCAGAAAGGAGTGCCGACGATGGCACGAATCACCGGAAACACACGGCGTCGCACCGCTGCCGCCCTGGCCACAGCGGCGGTCGCCGCGCTCGCTCTCAGCTCCTGCTCCGGCGGGGGCGGTGAGGGTGCCGGCGACGACACCCTCACCCTCTGGCACTACGAGGGCGACAACAGCGCCATGGGCATCGCCTGGGCGGAGGCGATCGAGGTCTTCGAAGAGGAGACGGGCGCAACGGTCGAGTTCGAGGAGCGCAGCTTCGAGCAGATCCGCTCCACTGCGAGCCAGGTGCTCAACTCCGATGAAGCACCCGACCTGATGGAGTTCAACAAGGGCAACGCGACCGCGGGCTTCCTTGCGAGCCAGGGGCTGATCGCCGACATCAGCGACGCGGTCGAGGAGTACGGCTGGGACGGCCAGCTGGCCTCGGCGCTGCAGACCACGGCGCGGTACGACGAGGACGGCGTCATGGGTTCGGGCGCCTGGTACGGCGTACCCAACTACGGCGAGTTCGTCACGGTCTACTACAACAAGGATGCCTTCGCCGCCGCCGGGCTCGAGGTGCCGACGACCTACGACGAGTTCATCGCCGTGCTCGACGCCTTCCAGGCGCAGGGGATCACGCCGCTGGCGGAGGCAGGCCTGGAGTACCCGCTCGGTCAGCTCTGGTACCAGCTCGCGCTGAGCCAGGCCGACCGGCAGTGGGTCAGCGACTACCAGCTGTACGAGAACCCGGTCGACTGGACCGGAGACGAGGTCAGCTACGCCACCGAGACGATCCTCGAGTACGCCGACAGGGGCTACTTCTCCCCGGACGTCACGGGCCAGAAGGCCGAGGACGCGGGTCTGTCGTTCATCAACGGCACCGCACCGATCTTCGTGTCCGGCAGCTGGTGGTACGGACGCTTCGTCGACGAGATCGACGGGTTCGATTTCGGCCTGTTCCCCTTCCCCGACAGCGACCTGAGCCTCGGATCCTCGGGCAACCTCTGGGTGGTCCCCGAACGGGCGGAGAACAAGGAACTCGCGTACGAGTTCATCGACATCACCATGCGCCCCGAGATCCAGGCGCTCATCGGCAACAACGGCGGTCTGCCCGTCGCCGCGGATGAGGCGGACATCACCGACCCGAAGAGCCTCGAGCTCATCCAGGCCTTCAACGCCGTCAACGAGCAGGACGGGCTGTCGTTCTACCCGGACTGGCCCACGCCGACGTTCTACGACACCCTCGTCGCCGAGCTCCAGGAGCTGGTCAACGGCACCAAGACGGCCGCAGAGGTTCAGGAAGCCCTCGGCGCGGAGTACGACTCCTACGTCGACGACTTCCGCTGATCGACCCGGGTGGCCCGCCGTGCGGCGGGCCACCCGCATCCCCTCATCCATCCACGTCCGAGGAGCCGGCGATGTCCGCTGTTCCCTTCCTCCGCGCCCCGCGGGCCACGCTCCCCCCTGAGGAGCCGCTGATTCCCCAGCGCCGGGGAGGTACGGCCGGCTACTGGCCGTACCTCGTGCCGGGCCTCCTGCTGGCCACCGTGATCGTGGTCATCCCGCTGATCTGGAACGTCTATCTGAGCTTCACCGACTGGCGGGGTATCCGCCCTCCGGAGTTCATCGGTCTGGAGAACTGGATCGAGCTGATGGGCGACGCCAAGTTCTGGACGTCCTTCGGCAACAGCATCTGGATGATCATCGCGATGGTCGTCTTCCCGACGATCATCGGGCTCGTCCTCGCCGCCCTCCTGTTCGATGTGATCGGCCGCAAGTTCGGCGGGCGGTTGGCGAGCTTCCTCCGCGCCACCTACTACCTCCCGCAGATCCTCCCCGCCGCCATCGCCGGCATCGTCATCGGCTGGATCCTGCGGCCGCAGGACGGCGCGTTGAACACTCTCCTCGAGAACGTCGGGCTCGGCTTCCTCGCCCACAACTGGCTGGGTTCGCCCGACACGGCGCTCGGGGCGATCATGGTCGTCCTCGTCTGGATCCAGATCGGCTACCCGGTCGTGGTGTTCATGGCCGCTCTCCAGCGCGTGGACCCCGAGCTGTACGAGGCGGCCGAGCTCGACGGCGCGAATTGGTTCCAACGCTTCCGCGCCATCACGGTGAGCATCATCCGCCCGGAGATCTATGTCGTCACCCTCACGTGCACGATCGCCGCGCTGAAGGTGTTCGGGCCCGTGTACGTCCTCACGCGCGGGGGACCGGGCACCTCCACGATCGTCCCCGCGTACTACGCGTACAGCGAGTTCTTCCAGTCGCAGCAGGTGGGCTACGGCGCCACCATCGCCACGGCGCTCACGGTCGTCATCGCGATCGTGTCGATTCTGTTCATCCGCGCGCAGAACAGCGCGGAGCGCAAGGAAAGGGCGGGACTGTGATGGCCGCCACGATGGCCGTGACCACGACCACGACCGCTCCCCCCGCCAAGCCGCGCTCCCCGCGGGCCCGGGCGCGAGGTGGAATGACGAAGAAGCGCGGTGTGGACTGGCTGCTGCTGGCCTTCGCGGTCGTCGCCGCGATCGTCATCATCGCGCCGTTCTACCTGATTCTCATCAACTCGTTCAAGTCGCCCGCCGACTACTCCAACGGCGGGCCGCTCGCGCTGCCGACGGCGCTGAACTTCGACGGCATCGTCGCGTTCTGGGAGCGGGTGAACTTCCCGCAGAAGGTCTGGAACTCGTTCTTCGTTGCCGGGATGGTGTCGGTCCTGGCGGTGCTGATCTCGGTGCTGAACGCCTTCGCGATCGGCATCGGGCGGGTCCGCGGACGCGCGTGGATCGTCCTGTTGTTCCTGCTGGCCAACCTGCTGCCGCAGGAGGCGCTGCTGTACCCGCTGTACTACATGTTCCGCGAGGTGGGGCTGTACAACAACGTGTGGTCGGTGATCATCGTCTTCACCGTCATCCAGGCCGCGTTCGGCACGTACCTGTTGTCGTCGGTGTACGGCACGTTCCCCAAGGAGGTGCTCGAGGCCGCCTCGATCGACGGCGCCAGCCGGTGGCAGATCCTCTGGCGCGTCATCATCCCGATCAGCCGCCCCACGCTCTCTGTGCTGCTCATCTTCTTCTTCATCTGGACCTGGAACGAGTTCCTCATCCCGCTCACGTTCCTCGTCTCCAACGAGAACCAGACCGTGCCGGTCGCGATCGCCGTCCTCCAGGGCGACCGACTCATGGATGTCACGACCACGAGCGCCTCGGCCCTTCTCGGCCTCATCCCCACCCTCCTTTTCTTCCTCATCTTCCAGCGCACCCTCACGCGCGGCATCACCGCAGGAGCAGTCAAGTAATGAAGTTCACCGATGGTTTCTGGCAGCTGCGACCGGGCGTCACCGCCCTGTACGGTCAGGATGCGTACGACATCCGCGAGACGCAGACGGTCGACGGTCCGGGCATTCGCGTCATCGCCCCGACGAAGGTCATCGAACGCCGCGGCGACACCCTCAACCGGCCGGTCCTCACCGTGACCCTCTCTTCGCCGCTGGCGGGCGTGGTGCGCGTGCGGGTGGAGCATCACACCGGCGGCGGCCGGGGGCTGTCGTTCGCCCTGCCGGGCGCGGCGGGGAACGCGGCATCCGTCGAGGTGGATGCGGCGGGCGCGAGCCTGCGCACGGGTGACCTGACGGCGGAGGTCTCCTCCGGCGCACCGTGGTCGCTGTCGTTCGCCTCGGCCGGGCGCCCCCTCACCGCGAGCGGACCCAAGGGGCAGGGCTACATCACCCTCACCGACGACGCCCAGGTCGACCCGGGAATCGTGGGGAACGCCCGCGCCGGCACTCCGGCCGGCCGCCCCCGCGCTTTCGTGCACGAGCAGCTCGAGCTCGGCGTGGGCGAGCTCATCTACGGTCTGGGCGAACGCTTCGGCCCCCTCGTGAAGAACGGCCAGAGCGTCGACATCTGGAACGCCGACGGGGGAACCTCCAGCGAACAGGCGTACAAGAACGTGCCGTTCTACCTCTCCAACCGCGGCTACGGCGTGCTCGTGAACGACCCCGGTCACGTCTCCTTCGAGGTGGGATCCGAAGCGGTCGAGCGCGTGCAGTTCTCGGTGCCGGGCGAGGCTCTGGAGTACTTCGTGATCGACGGGCCCACGCCGAAGGACGTCCTCTCGCGCTACACCGCCCTCACCGGCCGCCCCCCGGTGGTGCCGGCCTGGTCGTACGGGCTGTGGCTGTCCACGAGCTTCACCACCGACTACGACGAGGCCACGGTCACGTCCTTCCTCGACGAGATGGCTCGACGCGAGCTGCCCCTCTCCGTGTTCCACTTCGACTGCTTCTGGATGCGCGAATTCCAGTGGACCGACTTCGAGTGGGACGAACGCGTCTTCCCCGACCCCGACGGGATGCTGCAGCGTCTGCACGACCGCGATCTGCGGGTGTGCGTGTGGATCAACCCGTACATCGCACAGGCGGCGCCCCTGTTCGCCGAGGCCGCCGAGCAGGGCTTCCTCGTGAAGCGCCCCGACGGGTCGGTGTGGCAGTGGGATCTGTGGCAGGCCGGCATGGGGCTCGTCGACTTCACCAACCCCGATGCCACGCGCTGGTACCAGGAGAAGCTTCGCGCCCTGGTCGCGCAGGGCGTCGACTGCTTCAAGACCGACTTCGGCGAGCGCATCCCCACCGACGTCGTGTACGCCGACGGCAGCGCCCCGGACCGCATGCACAACCTCTACACGCACCTGTACAACAAGGCCGTCTTCGATGTGCTCGAGGAGACCCGCGGCGAGGGCGAGGCGGTGCTGTTCGCCCGCTCGGCCACGGCCGGCGGTCAGACGATGCCCGTGCACTGGGGCGGCGACTCCACCTCGACGTTCGTCTCCATGGCCGAGACCCTCCGGGGCGGTCTGTCGCTGGCGATGAGCGGGTTCGCCCACTGGAGCCACGACATCGGCGGTTTCGAGGGCACCCCGGATGCGGCGGTTTTCAAGCGCTGGACCGCGTTCGGGCTGCTCGGCACCCACAGCCGGTTCCACGGCTCGGAGTCGTACCGCGTCCCGTGGCAGTTCGATGAAGAGGCCGTCGATGTCACCCGCACCTTCACACAGCTGAAGATGCGCCTCATGCCGTACCTGTACCAGGCCGGCATCCAGGCGGCAGAAACCGGTGTGCCGGTCTTGCGGCCGATGGCGCTGGAGTTTCCGGATGACCCGGCCGCGGCGCACCTGGACCGGCAGTACATGCTGGGGGCCGACCTCCTGGTCGCGCCGGTCTTCTCCGCCGAGGGCCAGGTGGAGTTCTATCTCCCCGCGGGGGAGTGGACGCACCTCCTCACCGGAGAGACCGTGACCGGCGGCACGTGGCGCCGCGAACGCCACGGGTTCGACAGCCTTCCGCTGTATGTCCGGCCCGGCACCGTGCTGCCGTGGGGCGCGCGCACCGATCGTCCCGACTACGACTACCTCGACGGCCTCACGCTCCGGGTGTTCCCGGGCGGGGAGGGCGCCGCCGACGTGCGGATCACCGCCCCCGACGGACGCACCGCCGTCCTCTCCGCCGATCGTTCGGAGGTCACCCGATGACCATGACCGTCCCCGCTGGCGCCACCGACTATCGCGACAGCGGCCTCGTCTTCCCCGAAGGGTTCACCTTCGGCTCGGCGACGGCCTCCTACCAGGTGGAAGGAGCCGCCCGCGAGGACGGCCGCGGCCCGTCGATCTGGGACACGTTCAGCAAGACGCCGGGCAAGGTGTGGCACGGCGACACGGGCGACGTGGCGTGCGATCACTATCACCGGTGGGAACCCGACCTCGACCTGATGTCGGACCTGGGTCTCGGTGCGTACCGCTTCTCGATCGCCTGGCCCCGGATCATGCCCACCGGAAGGGGGCCCGTGAACCAGGCCGGCCTGGACTTCTACTCGCGCCTCGTGGACGGGCTCCTCGAGCGCGGCATCCGTCCTGTCGCAACGCTCTACCACTGGGACCTGCCGCAGGCCCTCGAGGATGCCGGCGGCTGGGCGGCCCGCGCGACCGCCGACGCGTTCGAACGCTATGCCGAAGTCGTCGGCGCGGCGCTGGGCGACCGCATCCACACCTGGACCACCCTCAACGAGCCCTGGTGCTCGGCGTACCTCGGGTACGGCCAGGGCGGGCATGCGCCCGGGCGGCGGGACCCGGCAGCGGCGCTGGCCGCGGTGCACCACCTCAACCTCGCGCACGGGCGCGCCGTGCAGGCGCTGCGGGCGACGTCCACCGGCGACCCCGAGTACTCGGTGACCTTGAACTTCCACGTCGCGCGCGGGCGCGGCGACGGTGGCGCGGAGGCGGTGCGCCGCGTCGAGGCGCTGGCCAACCGCGCGTTCACCGGCCCCATGCTGCGCGGCGAGTACCCCGCCGACCTGCTGGAGGACACCGCATCCGTCACCGACTGGTCTTTCGTCAAGGATGGCGACCTGGGGTCCATCCACCAGCCGATCGACGTTCTCGGCGTCAACTACTACTCCACCGTCACCGTGCAGATGTGGGACGGGGTGTCGCCCCAGCAGCACAACGATGGCCACAAGGCCGCCGGTGGCGGCACGGCGTGGCCCGGCAGTGACGGCGTCGTGGAGTTCCTGGAGCAGCCGGGGCCGTACACCTCCATGGGATGGAACATCGCCCCCGAGGGACTCGAGGAGCTGCTGGTCTCGCTGGGCGACCAGTTCCCCGGGCAGCCGCTCATGGTCACCGAGAACGGCGCCGCGTTCGACGACGTCGTCGCGGAGGACGGCTCCGTGCCCGATCCCGAACGCGTCGATTACCTGCGTCGCCACTTCACCGCCGCGCACCGGGCGATCGAGAAGGGCGTGGATCTGCGCGGCTACTTCGTGTGGTCGCTCATGGACAATTTCGAGTGGGGCTACGGGTACTCCAAGCGGTTCGGGATCGTGCGCGTCGACTTCGACACGCTCGAACGCACCGTGAAGGACAGTGGCCGTTGGTACGGCGAACTCGCGCGCACCGGGGTTCTCCCCGCCTGAGCGCCCTCTGGCAGACTCGGCACCTGTGAAGCTGCGGATCGTCGGGGTGTCAGGGGCGGGCAAGACCCGCCTGGCGCGGGAGGCCGGCGCCGCGCTCGGACTTCCCGTGCTCGAATTGGACGCGGTCTTCTGGGCCGCGGGATGGCAGCACCGCGACGTCGAGGAGGCGCGCGCGTTGGTCCGCGAGTTCGCCTCGACCCACCCCGACGGATGGATCGTCGAGGGCAACTGGAGCTCGAAGCTGAACGGGCTGCTCGATCCCGGGACTCCGGGCGGGGCCGACGCGTTCGTGTGGCTCGATCATCCGCGGAGCGTGGTCATGCGCCGGGTCGTCGTGCGCACCCTGCGACGCGGACTCACGCGCGAGGAACTGTGGCACGGCAACCGCGAGCGGCCCTCAGGCTGGCTGCGATGGGCGCCCGAGCACAACATCGTTCGCTGGGCCTGGGTGCAGCATCCGGTTCAGCGGACGCGGATGCAGGCGAGGATCGCCGGGGGAGCGTCGGTGGTGCGCCTGGCCGGTCAGAAGGACGCGGATGCGTGGCTCGCGGGGGTGGCGGAGCCCGGTGCCCCAGACAGGCGTACCCTGTCGGGGTGACCGAACTGCGCTTCACTGACGAGAAAGACGCCTCGCGCTACACGCTGCACTGCGGCGACGATCTCGTGAGCGTGCTGGAGTACCGCGACGACGGTCGCTCTGTCGCGATGACCCGCGCGTACACGATCCCGACGTTCCGTGGGCACGGCTACGCGGGAGAGTTGGTCGACCGTGCCGTGGCACAACTGGAAGCCGCGGGCGACCGCGAGGTGATCCCGGTGTGCTGGTACGTCGAGGAGTGGTTCGACGCGAACCCCGACCGCGCCGGGATCCTGCGCGCACGCCACTCCGCCTGACAGAGCGCTCGGCGGCGAAGTCGTCGCAGCCGGCCCGTCAAGCCCCTGCGTCCGGTCGGGGTGAGGCGGGAGGGTGGAACGCGACGGAAGGAATGTGCCATGGATGATCGCGATCTGCCCGAGGGTGTCATCAACGCCGACCCGCCCGGCGGGTGGGAAAGCGGGGCCGCCGCAGACGGCGAGACGGCGAGACGGAACCAGGACGCCCAGGGTTCGTCGGAGTTGACCGACCCCGGCCTCGACCCGCACGGATCCAACGGCGCGACCGATACCGGCGCCGATGCGCCGGTCGAGAGCGACGTGCCCACCCAGGTCGCCGACCCCGACCTGTCCACCGATGAGGAGAGCTGACGATGTCGGGTACTGCCAACGAGTTCGACGAGCCGGGCGGGAACTACCCCGACCGCAATGACGAGTCCCCGATCGAGCCGGCGGGCGACGAGGATCGCGGGGGCGAGGACGCCACCATCCAGCACGGCGAGGCGCCCTCGACCGTGCAGGGCGGCGCCGTGGCGCCCGATGCTCAGGCGCCGACGGCGGGCTCGGGATCCAGCGACACGCAGGATGCCCCGGCGATGGACATGCACGATGCCTCGGACGAGGAGCGGGTGAACGGGATCGTCGCGCAGACCCGTGCCGACGTGGGTGACGCCCCGCAGGAGCGCATCGCCGAGGTTCTGCGCCAGCGCTTCTCCGAGACCGGGACCGACGTCGGGGAGGACCGCATCCGAGCGCTCGCGGCGGAGATCGCGCAGCGCTGACCTTCCGGCGGCGCCGCGCCACGGATCGCGGCTCGCGGAAGGATGCCGAGTCGTCTGCACAAAAGGGAGGGCCGCACCGGATGTCCGGTGCGGCCCTCCCTTTGTGCGAGGTCAGGCGGTGCGGCGTCGCAGGAGCCGCAGGGCCGCGCCTCCGCCGAGGAGCAGCAACGCGATCCCGGCGAGAGCGACGGGTACCTCAGCACCCGTGGCCGGAAGCACCGCCGGCCCGGGGAAGTAGCCGAAGCCCCCCGCCAGTGAGCCGGTGCCGCATGTGCCGCCGCCGACCACGCTGACGGTCACCGCACCGGTGGTCGTCCGCGCCGGTGCCGTCGCGCGGATCTCCGTGTCGCTGATGACCGTGAAGCTCGGCGACGCGGTGCCACCGAAGAGCACGGCCGTAGCTCCCGTGAAGCACGAGCCGGTGATGGTCACCGTGGTGCCGCCGCCGGTCGGGCCGCTCCCCGGCGTGACGGAGTCCACAGCGGTCACCGGGGTGTACGTGAACACGCCCGCGTCACTGCTTCCGGCGGGGCCGGTGACCACGACATCCGCGGTGCCGGGCGTACCCGCCGGAGCGGTGATCCGCAGCTCCGTGTCGCTGACCACGACGAGCCCGGTCCCGGGAGCCCCGTCGAAGGTCACGCCGGTGACGCCCGTGAAGTTCACGCCGGTGATGGTCACCACCGTTCCTCCGGTCTCGGGCCCGGCCGCGGGATCGATCGTCCCGATCACCGGGTCATCGGTGTACTCATAGGCATCGGGAAGCGTGTCGGTCCCGCACGCGTCGGCACCCTCCACGGTGACATCCACGATGCCGGTGCCCGCCGGAACGGTCGCCGTGATCTGGGTGTCGCTGTCGACGGTGAAGGATGTCGCCGGCACGCCGCCGAACGATACCCCCGTGGCGCCGGTGAAGCAGTCGCCCGTGATCACGACCGTGTTCCCGCCGGCGAACGGCCCGCCCGGAGGCGTCACCGCGTCCACCTCGGTGCCCTCGATGTAGGCGAACGACAGCGGCGGCGCGTCGCCGTTGGGGTGCGTCACCACGACGGCGGCGTTCCCCGGGACGTGCGCCGGGCTCGTCACCGTGATCTGCGTGTCGCTGTCGACGGTGAAGACCGTGCCGGGCGCCCCGTCGAAGGTGACGCCGCTCGCACCGGTGAAGCCCTCACCGGTGATGACGACCACCGTGCCGCCGTCCTCGGGTCCCTGGTTCGGCGTGAGCGAGGCGATGCTCGGCACGTTGAGGTACAGGAAGTCGCCGGCATCGACGTCGCCACCGGGGTGCACGACCGTGACCGTCACGGGGCCCGGCGCGTGCGGCGGTGCCACGACCCGGATCTCCGTGTCGCTGATCACCTCGACCGTGCCTGCGGAGATGCCGTCGAAGGTGACATCCGTCGTGCCGTCGAAGCCGGAGCCGATGATCGTCACTGGCGTGCCGCCGGTCTCCGGCCCCTCGGCGGGGTCGAGATCGGTCACGACCGGAGGCAGGAAGTACTCGAACGCGTCGGGCGCTTCCGCCGTGCCGCAATCGCCCGCGCCGACGACGGTCACGTCGACCGCGCCTTCGCCCGCTCCGGCGGGGACGACCGCCGTGATCGTCGTGTCGTTCACGACCGTGAAGCTCGTCGCCGCGATGCCGTCGAACTCCACGGCGGTGGCACCCGTGAAGCACGACCCGGTGATCGTCACCGTCGTGCCGCCCGCCACCGGACCGGCGTCGGGGGAGACGGACGAGATGTCCGCGACGGCGAAGTACTCGAAGTCGAACCCTGCCGAGTCGCCGGCGGCGTTCGTCACGATGACGTCGACTCCGCCGGGCGCGTGCGGCGGCGAGACCGCCCTGATCAGCGTGTCACTGATGACCTCGAACTCCGTCGCGTCGATGCCGTCGAAGGTCACGGCCGTCGTCCCGGTGAAGTCGACGCCGGTGATCTCCACCGTCGTGCCACCGGTCTCGGGGCCCCGGTCGGGGTCGATCCCCGTGATGGTCGGGGCGCCGGGGTTGACGTAGGTGAACCCGTCCTCGATCGTCGCGTTCCCGCACTCGGTCGGGTTGACGATGGTGACGTCGGCGAGACCGGCGGTGCCCGGCGGGGTGGTGACGGTCAGCTGGGTGTCGCTGACGACGTCGAGATCGGTCCCGGCGACACCGTCGAAGAGCACCTCGGTCGCACCGGTGAGGCAGACGCCGGTGATCGTGACCACGGTGCCGCCCTCCGTCGTGCCGGAATCGGGAGCAATGGCGGTCACGGCCGTGACGGGGTAGTACTCGAAGACGAGTGACGTGTTCGTCCCGTCCGGGCCCGTGACGGCGACCGTCACGACTCCGGGGGCTGCTCCCGCCGGGGTGACCACCGTCAGGCTGGTGTCCGAGTCGACGAGGAGTTCCGTGCCGGGCACTCCGCCGAACGTCACGTCGGTCACGCCCGAGAGGCCGGTTCCCGTGATCGTCACGGGGGTTCCGCCGGTCACCGGCCCGCGGGGCGGATCGATCGCGAGCCCGGCAGGCGGAGCCAGTGCCACGGCGCGCACGGTGGCCGAGGCCAGGCGCAGAGTGATCACGCTCGGACCGAGGTCGGGAGCGATCCGCAGCTGCACCGCGCGCTGGGTGAATGACCCGGCATCCGTCCCGGCGGCGTTGCGGAACGTGCCAGGGCGCTCCTGCACGTTGACGGTGATCTCCACGACCTCATTGACCGCGCCGAGGAGCGGCGCGAGCGCCGTCACGGCCCCGCTCGTGGTGGTGTCGAGATATGCCTCGAATGCGGCGGGGTCGAGGGCCGGCTCGAGGATGGCACCCACCGCGGGCACCAGCGTTGCCGTCACGTAGTCCTCGATCGGGCCGGTGAGAAGGTCGAGGTCGACCGCCGCGGGCAGTCCGGGCGCGGCCACGCTCACCGCGGGCTCCGCGGCCCCGGGGAGGTCGAGGAAGCCCCCCACCGTGCCGTCGACGTCGATCACCAGTTCGCCCAGGGGCACTCCGCCGACGGTGAGGCTGGTCGCGACCCCGATGTCGAGAGACGCGGCGTTCAGAGCGTCCTCGATCGTCGAGGGAAGAATGCCGGTCAGCAGGCCGCTGATCGTCGAGTCGATCGCGGAGATGACCGCGGCATCGCTCAGCAGCACGGTGTTCGGATCGAGACCGTTCAGGCCCTGGAGCTCCTCCAAGTCCAGGATGACGGTGCCGGTGGACAGCACGATCGTCACGCCGTCCTCGGTCAGGGGCGTGGCCGCGGCGGCCGCGAGGGCGGCACCCAGGTCGACGTCCACCTCGACCGTCGGGGTCCCGAGCACGACCGCTCCCGCGAGCCGGTCGCCGAGCTCGTCGGAGACGACCCCGAGCAGCCCGGCCGCGTCCACGTCCAGTGCTTCGACGGCGGCGTCGAGATCTGCGACCTCCGCGGTCAGGCTCGCGTACAGCTCCGCGAGGGCGGGCGACTGCAGGATGAGGTCACCGCTCGCGATCTGGTAGTCGCTGTCGATCGTGGCACCGGTGGTGGTGCGGGTGGCGCTCGCCTCGGCGGCGAGGGCACCCAGCTCGAGCGAGGCGCTGCTGATGACATCCGCGGCACCCAGGGCCGAGAGCACCGGGGTCAGGTCCACGGTGGTGTTCTCACCCGGAGCGCCCGTACCGGCCGCGATTGCGCCGTCGGCTCCGATGAGGCCGGAGGACGCGAAGGCCCCGGTCGCGTCCGTCCGGGCGTACTGATCGACAGCCCCCAGCTCTACGACGTCATTGCCGTCGAAGAGCTGGACGCCGAGCCCGAGGTCCAGAAATCCGAGCGCATCGACGTCGAGCGCCTGACTCGACTCCCCACCCGGCGGAAAGGCGTTGTACGGTGCCTCGAGCGTCGCCAGGGTGTCGATGTTCACCGCGCCGCCCGAGCCGGAAAGGAACAACCCCTCCGCCTCCGCGCGATCGCCCGGTGCCGCCAACGCCGGCGTCGCTCCCGCGATGACGAGCGCCGCTGCCAGAGCCGCCGACGTCGACGCGATGGCGCGCCGTCGCCTCCTCGACCCGCCGCGCCGTCCGCTTCCGTCTGTCCGATTCGTTCCCGACACGAACTGCCCCATTCACCGTCGGTCGGACGGCTTGCCCCCTGCCAGTCGTCGCCTTCGGTCCTCGGAACGTAGCGGCCCGGGCGTCCGACACTTTAACCGTTGACACCGGTGGACACGGCACGCCAATATTTTCTGCTCGCGCCGCGTGTCAGGCGGTGGTGAACGCCAGGATGCGCGCTGCCGCGGGCGCCGCATCCCGGATCATCATCTCGTGTCCGCAGTCGGGAATCTCCTCCAGCCGGCCGTCGGGCAGCGTCTCCGCGACGAAGCGGCACCAATCCCGCGGGCAGACCGGATCGTGCGCGCCGCGCAGCACGAGCGTCGGCACTTTCACCCGCGGAAGGGTGTTCTCCGGCCGATGCGCCAGCATCGCCCGGAACTTGCGCCTCAGGTGCGGCCCGGCGCGGACGTACTCGCGGGCGCCGGCGAAGATGACCTTCGGATGCTCGTTCGCGACGTCGCGCAGGAGCCGCCACCCCTGGACGATGAGGTTGCGTGCGCGGCGGTCGACGGTGGGGGCAGCCAGGACGAGGCAGGACACGATGCCGGGGTGGCGGGCGGCCACCTCCAGCGCCACCTGCGAGCCCATCGAGTGTCCGACGATCACGATCCGGCCAGGGACGCGCGCGACGAGGAAGGCGGCGACGAGGTCCGCCATCCGCTCGATCGTGGGCGTGCGGGCGGGTTCCGGGGCCTCGCCGTAGCCGGGCAGGTCGACCGCGATCATGCGGCCGTGCCGGCGGAGGTGCCGCGCCGCGTCCGCGAAGACAGTACGGCCCATGCCGATCCCGTGCACCAGCACGAACGTCGTCGCCCCGACGCCCTGGGCTTCGGCTACGAGGGTCGACCCGGAAGCGGTGAACGAGCTGACCGACGCATCATCGCTCAGTTCAGGCTCCACCCCTCGACGCTACTGGCTCTGGATGCCGAGACCCGACGCGCGTACCGTGGCGGCATGTGCCGGAACATCCACACCCTCCACAACTTCGCACCGGCCGCCACCGAGGAGGAGATCCACGCCGCGGCGCTGCAGTACGTGCGGAAGATCGCCGGAACGACCAAGCCCTCCCGCGCGAACCAGGAGGCGTTCGACCGGGCAGTGGCCGACATCGCGCATGCCACCGAGCACCTGCTCCACGACCTGGTGGCCGTCGCACCGCCGAAGGACCGCGACGAGGAAGCCGCGAAGGCGCGTGCCCGCGCGGAGCGCTCCGGCCGGTACGAACCGCGCGTCGCCGCTGCATCCTGACCGGGTGTCGGCGGCGAGCGTCCGGCGTTAAGCGACCGAGCGGGGCCCCTCCGCCACGACGGTGGCGAGGTCGTCTCCGAACGTGTACGTCGCGCTGACCGATCCGCCGCGGAGGACGTCGGGGAGCCACCGTGCCGCGTCGTCCCACATCCGGGCGAACGGAATGCCGTCGACGGGAAACCAGGCCGGCACGATCTCTTCCGTCTCGACCGGCTCGCCCTCCCACCGGCGGCACGTGAAGACATGCGAGCGCTGCGACCAGGCCGGTCGCGCCGGGAAGAGGTAGTCGAGCACTCCGGCCGGCACGAGGTGGGCAGCATCCACCCGCAGCCCCGTCTCCTCCGTGATCTCCCGGACGGCGCCGTCCCGCACGCTCTCGCCGGGCTCCACCTTGCCGCCGATGCCGACGACGCGGCCGAGCCCGAGTCCGCGGCGCTTGTAGCCGAGGAGCACGTCGAGCCCCCCGTCCACGCGATCACGGAGGAGGTAGACGACGCACACGTCGGGCAGATCCACGCCCCGAGGCTAGCCGCGTCGTGTTTCCGTCGTGTAGCGCGCGCGCGTCCCGTCGAGTCGCCAGCATCCGCGGGATTCCGGCGCGAAACCGTACGTTTGCTGGCGAGTCGACGGGGGTGCGGGGTGGCTCCGAGGCGATGTCGGTGGCGCCACGTACCGTGCTGGCATGCGCATCTTGCACACCTCCGACTGGCACATCGGGCGGTCCTTCCACGGGCACGCCACGCTCGATGCGCTGCGCACCGTGCTCGATGCCCTCGTCGCCCAGGTCGACGAACGGCAGGTGGACGTCGTCGTCCTCGCCGGCGACGTGTTCGACTCCGCCGCGCCCGCACCCGCCTGCTACGCGCTCCTCACCGACACGCTCGCCGCGATCTCCACGGCGGGCGCCCGCATCATCGTCACGAGCGGAAACCACGACTCCGCCGCGCGGCTGGGGTTCCAGTCGGCGCTCCTGCGCGACGGAATCACCGTGGTCACCGATCCCGCCCGAGTCGGCACCCCCGTCACGATCGCCGACGACGACGGCCCCGTCCACTTCTACGGCATCCCCTACCTCGAGCCGGCCATCGTGCGCCACCGCTGGGAGGGCGTCGAACTGCGCAGCCAAGCGCAGACGATGATCCACGCGATGAGCCTGGTGCGTGCCGACCTGGCCGAGCGCGGGGGACGATCGGTCGCCCTCGCCCACTGCTTCGCCGCCGGCGTGGAGGCCACACCGGGCGTGGAGCGCGAGATCCGCCAGGGCGGGCTGGATGTCGTTCCGCTGTCGGCCTTCGACGGGCCCGACTACGTCGCCCTCGGGCACATCCACGGGCGCCAGCAGTTGTCGGAGCGGGTGCGCTACGCCGGTGCGCCGTTGCACCACAGTTTCGGCGAGGCCGACAAGCCGCGCGGATCGTGGCTCGTCGAACTGGATGAGACGGGCCTGGCTGCGGTGGAGTGGCTTCCGCTCCCCGTCCCCCGTCGCCTCGTGACCCTGCGCGGCACGCTCGACGAACTTCTCGACGACCCGCGGTTCGCCGCCGACGAAGACGCGTGGGTGTGCGCGCAGTACACCGATCCCACCCCGCAGACCGACCCGATGAGGCGTCTGCAGCGGCGCTTCTCGTTCTGCGCGACGGTGGTGCACAGCCCCGACGGCGCGGCCGCACCGGATGGCCGCGACTACTCCGGTCGGGTGCGTTCGGCGCGTGACGACGTCGAGCTGTTCGAGGCGTTCCTGGCGCACGTGCGCGCCGGTGAGGGCGCGACGGATGCCGAGCGCGCCCTCATCCGCGACGTCGTGGACAGCCGCACGGTCGCGGAGGTGCAGGCGTGAAGCTGCACCGCCTCGAGCTGGCCGGTTTCGGGCCTTTCCGCGACCGCCAGGTCGTCGACTTCGACGCGTTCGCCGCCGACGGCATCTTCCTCATCTCCGGCCGCACGGGGGCGGGGAAATCCAGCGTGCTCGACGGCGTGTGCTACGCGCTCTTCGGCGGGACGCCGCGCTACGACGGTGGCGAGCGGCGTCTGCGGAGCGATCACTGCGACCCCGACGACCCCACCGAGGTCGTGCTGGAATTCACCGCGGCAGATCGCCGCTGGCGCGTGACTCGCTCGCCCGAGTACGAGCGCCCGAAGCGGCGCGGTGGCGGCATGACGACCGAGCCGCATCGCGCGATGCTCGAGGAGTTCGACGGCGCGCGCTGGACGGGCGTGGCGGCGCGTCCGGTGGATGTCGCCGCTCATCTCGACGAGATCGTCGGGCTGACGCAGCAGCAGTTCCTCCAGGTCATCCTGCTCGCCCAGAACCGTTTCGCCCGGTTCCTGCTCGCCCGCAACGACGAGCGCCAGGCGCTGCTGCGCACGCTCTTCGGCACGCGCACGTACGAGGAGTACGCGGCACTTCTCGACGGCATGCGCAAGGACGCGGAGGCCGCCCTGGCCGCTGAGGGCGAGAGCGTGCGGATGCTGCTGGAGGAGGCCGAGCGCACGGCTCGGGGCGCCGATCTGCTCACCGAGGACGACGCCGACCCCTCCGCCGATATGCCGGCGCGCCTCGGTCTCGTCGTGCGGGCGGTCGATCGTGCGGCCTACCGCGCTGAGGCGGCCGCGCAGGAGCAGCGCGCCGCCGACGCCGCCCTCGACGAGACGCTCGATCGCGAGCGCGCCGCGGTGGCCCTCGCCGAACAGCAGCGCCAACGGCTGGAGGCTCGGGACCGCCTGGCGCGGCTCGAGGCCGAAGGGCCGGCCATCGCGGAGCTGAGGGAGACCCTCGCGCGGGCGCGCGCCGCGGAGGACCTCCGCGCGGTCCTGGACGCGGCCGATCGCGCCGCGGCCGCCGCCGCCACGAGCGCGGCCGCGGCGACCGCGGCCGCGGAGGCGTGGATGGCCGCGGGGGAGTCGGCCACCACGCAGCAGCAGTTGCGGGCGCGGGAGGACGAACTGGCCGCCATCGTGGCCGCCTGCACGGACGCCCTGGTCGCCGAGGCCGACCTCGTCGCCGCCGAGAAGGACGCCGCACGGGCGAGAGCCGCCGCCGCCGACGCGGAGCGCGCCGTGAGCGCCCTCGATGCGCAGCGATCCGCGGTGCCCGATCTCCTGCGGGGCCTGGATGCCGAGCTGCGCGCACTCGCCCCGGCCGCCGCCGACCGGGCGACGGCGGAGGCGCTGCTGGCCGAGGCCGCCCGCCGGCGCGATGCCGCGCGCGAGGCCGACGAGCTCGTCGCGCCGCTGCGCGAGGCCGAACGGCGCGCGGTCGCATCCGGCACGGCGCTGGCCGACGCAACGACCCGGCACACGACGCTCCTGCAGCGGCGCCTGTCGTCGGCGGCCGGGGACCTTGCCGCACAGTTGGTGGAGGGCGAACCGTGTCCGGTGTGCGGAGGTGCGGAGCATCCGCACCCCGCGCCGCCGAGCGATGATCCGGTCACCGACGCGGAGCTCGACGACGCGGCACGCGTGAAGGATGCGGCGCTGGCCGCCGATCGCCGGGCCGCCGAGGCGCTGCGCGCCGCGAGCGACGCCTACGCCGCCGCCGCCGCGCGGGCGGGAAGCGGGAGCCGCGCCGACGCCGACCACGCATACGCACAGGCGCGTGCGGCGCTGGAGGCTGCCGAGGAGCGGGTGGCGGAGGCCGAGCGGCTGGCGGCAGAACGCGCCGGCCTGGCCGCCGCCGACGCGGACG
Source organism: Microbacterium sp. Z11_20 (assembly GCF_057197605.1). Lineage (NCBI taxonomy): Bacteria > Bacillati > Actinomycetota > Actinomycetes > Micrococcales > Microbacteriaceae > Microbacterium > Microbacterium sp. Z11_20. The sequence goes on from NZ_JBXVOQ010000002.1 coordinate 204,435, forward strand.
CGGCCACCGCGCGGGAGGCGCTGGTCGCCGAGGCCGCCGGCTGCCGGCAGGACGCCGCCCTGGCCGAGCAGCGCGCGGATGCGCTCCGCGCCCGTGTCGAGGCGACGCGCGCGGATGCCGCGTCCGTCGCCGAGCGTCGCGACGATGCCGAACGACGTCGCGAGCTGGTGCGCGCGCTCGCTGAGACGGGGGGCGACAGCGCCGTGCGCGCCCAGGTGCTCGCCGATGCCGTCGCCGATCGCGACGCGCGGCTGGCGTCGTCCGTCTTCGCCGAGGTCGACGACGCGCGAGCGGCACTGCGCCGCGCCGACGAACGAGCGGCCATGGACGAGAAGGTGAGCGCGCACGAGAGCGCCGAGCGGGCCGACCGCGGGCGCCTTCTCGAGCTCGAACTCGCTCTCGTCGACCAGCCCGAGCAGCCGATCGATCTGGAGCCGGTGCGCGCAGACCTCGCCGCCGCCCGCGGCCGCGTGACGGCGGCCGCATCGGCCGCGGCGGAGTCCTCCTCCCTCCTCGCCCGGTTGCGCGACCTCGCCGAGCGGGCGGACGCCGCCCACCGAGGAGTCGCCGAGACCAGCACACGCGCGGCCGTGGTCGGGCGCCTGGCCAACACGGTCGCCGGCCGCGTTCCGAACACGCACCGGATGACGCTCGAGACCTTCGTCCTTGCCGCCGAGCTGGAGGAGATCGTCGCGGCGGCGAACCTGCGCCTGGGCGAGATGTCGTCCGGCCGGTACCGGCTCCAGCACTCCGACGCGCTGGCGGCGCGCGGCGCGGCATCGGGACTCGGGCTGGAGGTTCTCGACTCGTACACCGGGCAGGCGCGCCCGCCGCAGTCGCTCTCCGGCGGTGAGACGTTCCTGGCCTCCCTCGCGCTGGCGCTCGGACTGGCCGAAGTCGTCACGGCTCGGGTGGGCGGCATGCGCCTGGACACCCTCTTCATCGACGAGGGCTTCGGCTCCCTCGACGATGACACGCTCGAGCTGGCGATGCGCGCCCTGGACGAACTCCGCCAGGGCGGGCGGACGGTCGGTGTCATCAGCCACGTCGCGGCGATGAAGGAACAGCTCCCGGCGCAGCTCCTCGTGGAGGCGACCCCCCAGGGGCCGAGCGTCATCCGGCAGGAGGCCGGGATCCTCGCCTGAGCCCTGCCGCACTAGGCTGAGGGCATGAAGAGCTCGACGATCTGGACCGTCCTGGGCGTCGTCGCCGCCGTCGTGATCGCGTGGATCCTGGTGAATGTGCTGTTCTCGTTGATCGCCTTCGCCTTCAAGCTCATCATCGTGGCGATCGTGGCGGTCATCGTCTTCTTCGTGCTCCGAGGGATGTTCGGCCGCAGCCGCGACGGAGCCTGACCGGGCCGGAGCGACGCGACCTCCCGCAGGAGTAGCCTCGGAGGAATGTCTCCCACCTCAGCATCGACCGGCCCCGGGGGTGGGAACCCGCCGACACGTGACATCGAATTGCCCGCGGCTCACCGGTGGCGCGCCTACTGGATCGCGGTGTCCGTCGCGGCGCTCACCATCCTCGACCTGACGAAGGTCAACGTCGCGCTGCCGGTCATCGAGACCGCTCTGAACGCGGGGCCCACCGAACTGCAGTTGATCGTGTCGGGGTACATCCTCACCTTCGGTCTCGTGCTGGTGCCGGCCGGGCGCCTGGGCGACCTCCGCTCACGGCGCATGCTGTTCATCGTCGGGCTGTCGCTGTTCCTCGTCACGAGCCTCGCGTGCGCGCTCGCTCCCGACGCCGGGTATCTCCTCGTCTTCCGGCTCCTGCAGGGTGTGGCCGCGGGCATCCAGATGCCGCAGGTGCTCGGCCTCATCCAGCAGCTGTTCGTCGGTGCCGAGCGCGGGCGCGCGTTCGGGCTCTTCGGGGCGACCATCAGCATCGCCACCGCGCTCGGCCCGACCCTCGGCGGTCTGCTCATCGCGGTGGGCGGCGAGACCGACGGGTGGCGTCTGATCTTCTGGATGAACGTGCCGTTGGCCCTCATCGTGATCGCCCTCGCGGCGTGGATGCTGCCGAGTACGCGCACGCGTTCGCACCGGCGGCTCGATCTCGACCCGGTGGGGGTCGTGCTCTTCGGGCTCACGGTGCTGGCGTTTCTGTGGCCGTTCCTGTTCACGACGGGTTCACCGGGTGACGACCCCCGCCGGTGGTGGTTCCTCGTCGCATCCGTCATCTTCGTCGCCCTTTTCCTCCTGTGGGAGCGGCGGTACGCCGCCCGCGGAAAGCTCCCCCTCATCCCCTTCTCGGTCTTCCGAGCCGCGTCATTCCGCAACGGCGTGATGGTCTCGGCGGCCTACTTCGCCGCCGGACCGGCGATGTTCCTGCTCGGCACGCTGTATCTGCAGACGGGGCTCGGCCTCGCGCCGGTGTTCGCGGGCATGGTCACGATCGGTTTCGCCGTCGCCTCGGCCTACTCGTCCTATCTCGGCGGTGCGCTGGTCAACCGCCTCGGCCGGCCGCTCGTGGTGTGGGGCCTCCTCGGCCTCCTGATCAGCGTCGGCGGCCTCGTCCTCACCGTGCTGTTCACCCCGCCCGAATGGACGGCGTGGGTCATGACGGCCGTCATGGTCGTGGGCGGTTTCGCGGCGGGGCTGGTGATCTCCCCGAACCAGACGCTCATGCTCGCGGACATCCCCGTGCGCCAGGGAGGGGTCGCCGGTTCCATCGGGCAGCTCGGACAGCGCATCGGCACGGCCGTCGGTACCGCCGTGGCGCTCGCCCTGTTCTACGCGACGGTGTACCGGGAGAGCGGCAACGAACCCGATGTCGTCGTCTTCCACGACGCCTACGCGATCGGAATGATCTCAGTCGGGGTCTTCCTCGGTCTGGCGCTCATCGCCGGCGTGGTCGATCTCGTCTCGCGACGCCGCAGAGGAGAACCGCTGACCCCGGCGGGCGGGGATCAGACGCCGTAGAGCTCCCGGATGCGCTCGCGCAGCTGTCGCGAGCACGCGATCACGGCGGTATCCCACAGTTCCGTCGCACCGTCCTGGGCGGAGTCGGAGACGGCCTTGAGGATGCGGATGCGCACGCCGAACTGCTCGGCCACCCACGCGTACGCGTACGACTCCATGTCGACCAGGCGCGCCCCCAGCCCCCGGATCGTCTCCACCACGGCGGCGTCGTCGACGAACGAGTCACCCGTGGCGATCGTGACGCCTCCTGGTGTGACCGTCACCCGCGTGGGGAGGCTGACGTGCTGCCCCAGGGCGCCGTCGAGATTCTGCACGTCGTGCTGCACGGTGGCGTCGATCTCGTAGACCCCCGGCGGGAGAGCGGGATCGACCGAGCCGGCGGTGCCGACCACCACGATCTCGTCGTAGTGTGCGGCATCCAGCGCGCGGGTGAGGGCATAGGCCGCCTTGAGCTTGCCGACGCCGGTGAGGAGTCGATCGAAGCCGGGGAGCTCGGGCTCGAATGCGGTCAGTTCATCCGCGTGCGCGGCGACGAGAAGTCTCATCCGACCATTCTCGCGGGTCCGGGTCACCCCCCGGTCGTGATGATTCCGATGATGCCGGACGCGAGCATGTAGACACCGACTCCGGCGACGACGATCCACACGCCGACGCGCGCGGGCGACGGCTTCTTGGGGTCGTTTGCGGGAGGGAGCATGGCGGGCCTCAAGGTCGGACGAGCGTGAAGATGGATGCGGCGACGGTCAGGACTCCGCCGGTCAGAGCGATGGCGCCCACGATCGGGCCGCCGCCGAGGAGGAACGCCGCAGCCCCGAGGGCGAGGAAGATCGCCCCCACGACGATGCCGATAACGGCAGCGGTACGGGGGCGTCGGTCGGCGCGGTCGTTCTCCATCCCGCTCAGGTTATCTCCTCGGGGGCAGAGCCACCGGATCCAGCACCATTCCCGCCGGCGTCCGATGCCACACGGCGCGGGTCTGACGGTGCTCGGCTCGCGTGGTGAACCGGTAGTGGTACGACACGACCCGGATCCACGCCGGCCGGCGCCCGTCGAACGGATCGTGGTGCAGCAGCCGCAGCATCCGCGGGTCAGCCTCCAGCAGCCGGACGATGAACGCCTCGAACCACTCCTCGAGCGACCGGCCCAGCGGAAGGAACCACATCAGCCAGTCCAGCCGGAGGTGGTACGGGGCCACCTGGGGAGGGATGCGGCGCACGTCGCCGGGCTTCCCCCGGAATCCATACTCGTGCCACGTCGCATCCGGGTCGTCGGGATCGCGCGACAGCGTGCCCTCCACGACGTACTCGATGCGGCGCTTGGTGACCGTTCCGAAGGCGCCGTACGCGTTGGCGAGGTTCCAGCGGTTGAAGCTGGCGTTCATCAGCTGCCGACGTGCGGCGAGATTGCGCAGCGGCGCCCAGCTGAGGACGACGTAGAGCGCCGTGACGGCCAGGGTGACGATCAGCCAGTACAGCGGCACGCCGGCCGGCTCGCCCGACCCCGGGATGCTGACGGCCGAGAACGCCAGCACGATCGAGATGACGTTCAGCCAGGCGAAGTTCCCCGTGGCCACCAGCCACAGCTGCGTGGCGATCACGACGCCCCCCGCGATCGTGCCGATCCACGCGAAACCGGGCCACGGGATCCACACCCCGAGGAGGGGGGCGAACAGGAACCACGGCACGACGAGCTGGGCGAAATGGTTGCCCAGCACCTCCATCTTGTGGAACCAGCGCGGAAGCAGGTGCGCCTGCCGGCTGAGCGGACCCGGCATCGGCTGTGTCTCGTGGTGATAGGTCAGAGCGGTGAGGTCCCGCCACTCGGAGCCGCCACGGATCTTGATCATCCCCGCTCCGAACTCCAGCCGGAACACCAGCCACCAGAACAGCACGATCACCGTCGTGGGAGGCGGCTGGTCGGCGGAGCCGAGGAACGCCGCGAGGAACCCCGCCTCCAGGAGCAGCATCTCCCACCCGAAGCCGTAGAAGGTCTGCCCGACGCTGACGATCGACATGTACGCCAGCCACACGAACAGGAAGCACAGCATCGGCACCCACGGAGGCCCGAGTTGCGGCAGCCCCGCCACGAGGGCAGCGGCCACCACGACCCCGGCGCCGCACAGGAGCACCAGGCGCCGGTCGGTATAGCGCCACCAGCGGAAGATCGTCGGGTGGAGCAGTCGCCGACCCCGCTCCGACGTCCTCGCCCACTCGAGCAGTCGGGGCGCGGGCATCAGCCCGTGCTCGCCCAGCAGGACGCGGAACTGCGCAGCGGTGGAGAGGAACGCCACGATGTACACGCCCGCGATGCCCCGCTGAAGCACCTCGCGGGCGAAGGCGAAATCGATCGCGGCGAAGCCGTCCATGCCACGAGGCTAGAGGCGGCCGCGGCCCGGGCGCTTCGGGTTGCGCGCTGCCCTCGCGGGGCTTCGGCGCGGTTCCCGCCCTCTCCGGCGCATCCTGTCGTACCGTGGAGCATGGCGCACACAGCGAGAACCGGAACCATCGTCGCCGTCGTCGGTGCCGCATCCGCCGACGCGCTGGAGAATCTCGAGGGACTCAGAGGGGTCGAGACCCTCAGCCTGCAGGGCACGGAACCCGCACTCGCCGCGCGGCGGATCGCCGCCGCATCCACTCCCTGGATCGTGCACGACGCCGACCCGCTCGAGCACGTGGCGGCCGCGTGGGTGGAGCTGTACGAGGAGCGCGCGACGCTCGGCACGCTGGAGGTGGAGGTCGAAGCCGCGCTCGCGGAGTTCGACGCCGGCAGGGCGATCATGCCCGATTACTACATCGTGCTGAACCCCGACCAGGCCGAGAAGACCTGGCGGCACTGGTGGCTGGGGGCGCTCGGGCACCGCGCTCCGCGGCGCATCCTGCCGGCAGCGGCTCCGACCACGCCCCGGGATGCGGCGCTGAAGCGCCTGCTCACGTCGCTGCCGATGTCGCGCCCCTGGCCCGAGCCGGCGTCATGGCTTCCCGGTCTGGCCTTCGACATCCCCGACCGCGTCGGCCTCCACGAGTAGCGCGCTCGCGAGAAACGACAGGCCGGACGAGACGCACCGCCGCGCGTCGTTTCTCGTCCGGATCGTCGTTTCTCGTGGCGTCAGGAGGCGAAGACGTCCGGGAGGGCGGCGTGCAGCTCCGCCAGCCATGCCCGGGCGTTGCCGTCGGAGGGGGCGCGCCAGTCGCCCCGCGGGGACAGCGAGCCGGCGGGCGACACCTTCGGGCCGTTCGGGATCGCCGAGCGCTTGAACTGGGCGAACGCGAAGTACCGCTGGAGGAACACCTCGAGCCACCGGGCGATCGTCGGCAGGTCGTACGCGTACCGCTCGTCCTCGGGGAAACCGGGCGGCCATTCGCCGGCGTCCGCGTCACGCCACGCCTGGTGGGCGAGGAACGCGATCTTCGAGGGACGGACACCGAAGCGCAGCACCGAGTGGAGCGTGAAGTCATGGAGCGCGTACGGGCCGATGCGGTCTTCCGTGGACTGGATCTTCCCGTCCTGCCCCGCCGGGACGAGCTCGGGGCTGATCTCGGTGTCGAGCACCGACTGCAGGACGTCCTTCGCCTCATCCACTTCGCCCGCCCCGATCACCCACCGGATGACGTGCTGGATGAGGGTCTTCGGAACCCCGGTGTTCACGGCGTAGTGGCTCATCTGGTCGCCGACGCCGTACGTCGCCCACCCCAGGGCCAGCTCGGAGAGGTCGGACGTGCCGATCACCAGCCCGCCGTGATGGTTCGCGAGGCGGAAGAGGTAGTCGGTGCGGAGGCCCGCCTGCACGTTCTCGAAGGTCACGTCGTGCACCGGCTCGCCCGCGGCGAAGGGGTGCCCGAGCTGGCGCAGCATCTCCTCGGCGGCGGGGCGGATGTCGATGGTCTGGATGGATGCGCCGAGGGCCTCCGCCAGCGCAATGGCGTTCTCACGCGTGTGGTCGCTCGTGGCGAAGCCGGGAAGCGTATAGGCCAGGATGTCGCTGCGAGGACGTCCCATCCGATCCATCGCCCGTGCGACCACCAGCAGCGCGTGCGTGGAGTCCAGCCCCCCGCTCACCCCGATGACGGGCTTGGGCCCGCCGATCGCGGTGAGACGCTGCTCGAGACCGGAGACCTGGATGTTGAACGCCTCGTAGCAGTCCTGCGCGAGGCGGGCGGGGTCATCGGGGACGAACGGGAAGCGGTCGAGGGAGCGGCGGAGCCCGATGTCGGCGGCGGGGGGATCCAGCTCGAAGTGCACGGTGCGGAAGATGGGCGCGTAGGTGCGGCGGTTGTCGTCGAACGTGCCCTGACGCAGGCGGTCCTGGCGGAGCCTGTCGAGATCGATGTCGGCGACGCTCCGGCGCGGTCCGTCCGGGAACCGCTCCGTGGTGGCCAGGAGCTGCCCGAGCTCGTAGATCATCGTCTGGCCGTCCCACGACAGGTCGTTCGTGGATTCGCCGTGGCCGGCCGCGGCGTAGGCGTACGCCGCGAGGCACCGCAGCGACTGCGACTGCGCGAGGAGGTTGCGGTCGTCGGCGCGGCCGATGGTGATGGGGCTCCCGGACAGGTTCAGCAGGACGGTCGCGCCGGCCAGCGCCGCCTCAGAGGAGGGCGGCACGGGCACCCATGCGTCCTCGCACACCTCGGCGTGCACGATGAGGCCCGGAACATCCCGTGCCTCGAACAGCAGGTCGGGGCCGAACGGCGCTTCCCGTGCGCCGATGCGGATGACCTCGCCCGCCTGGTCGTCGCCCGCGGCGTACCAGCGGCGCTCGTAGAACTCGCGGTAGTTCGGCAGGTAGGACTTCGGCGCGACGCCCAGCAGCTCACCGCGATGGATGACGAGCGCGCAGTTGTAGAGGCGGTTGCGGTGCCGCAGCGGTGCGCCGACCACCAGCATCGGGAACAGATCCGCGGATGCCTCGACGAGACGCTCGACGGCCGCCTCCACCGCATCCAGCACGGGGTCCTGCAGGACGAGATCGTCGATGGCGTAGCCGGTCAGGCACAACTCCGGGAACAGCGCCACCGCCACCGATTCGGCGTCGCACGCGCGGGCCGTCTCGAGGACGTACTCGGCGTTGGTCGCGGGGTCGGCGATCGACACGGGGATGGTGCACGCGGCGACGCGGGCGAATCCGTGCCGGTACGCACTGGCGAAGGGGAGAGTCGTGCTCACGCCCCCATCCTGGCAGGTGCGTCGTACCGGGGGCCGGGGTTGACGCGCGCGGGAACGTCGGAGGCCGCGGTTAGGGTCGAAGACGGAAAAGGGGAACATGCGGTACATCGAAGACGAAGGCCGGATCGTCTGGAGCGCGAGCGACCTGAAGGCGGCCGCCGAGTGCGAGTTCGCGTGGCTGCGCGCCATCGACGCGAAGCTCGGCCGGGTGGCGGCGGTGGAGGAGCCGGACGACCCCACGCTCGAGCGCGCCGGGCGTCTGGGCACCCTCCACGAACGCCGCACCCTCGAGGCCTACCGCGGAACGTTCGGTGCGGGCGTCGTCGAGATTCCCGAGACGCGATCATCGGATGCGGCCGGCCTCGCCGACGCGGTCGCCCGCACCCGGGCGGCCCTGGCCTCGGACGCGGACGTGGTCTACCAGGCCGCGTTCGCCACCGACGAGTTCGTCGGATTCGCCGACTTCCTCGTGCGCGACGCGACCAGCCCCGGCGAACCGCCGCGGTGGCTCGTTCAAGACACCAAGCTCGCCCGGCACGCCCGAGTGACTGCCCTCATGCAGCTCGCGGCATATGTCGATCAGCTCGATCGGCTGGGGGTGCCGCGGTCCGACCGCGTCGAACTCCTCCTGGGGGACGGCACCGTGAGCGCGCATGCGGTGGACGACCTGCTGCCCGTCTTCGAGCTTCGCCGCAGCCGCCTGCGTGCGCTGATCGCCGACCGCCGCGTCGACCTGGGCGCCGCCGGCGAGCCGATCGCGTGGCGAGATGAGCGCGGAGAGCTCGGCGTCGTGGCCTGTGGCCGCTGCGCCACCTGCGAGCTCGAGGTCGTCGCGGCGCGTGATCTTCTCCTGGTGGCCGGCATGCGGCCCGTGCAGCGGGCGCGGCTGATGGCGGCCGGAGTCGCGACGATCGATGAGCTCGCCGCCGCGGCCGAACCACCGTCGGGCATGAGCGTCGACACCTTCTCCTCGCTGCGCACGCAGGCGCGGCTCCAGCTGCGGAGCCCCGCACCGGATGCCGGCTCCGCGGGCTCCGAAGGTGATACCGGCCCGGTCATCCCGGTGTACGAGGTGGTCGCCCCGAAAGCGCTCGGCGCCCTCCCGCGTCCGGATCTCGGTGACCTCTTCTTCGACTTCGAGGGCGACCCCCTGTACACGGAGGGGGAGGGCACCCAGTGGGGTCTGGACTACCTGTTCGGGTGGGTCGACATGCAGGAGCAGTACTCGGCGCTGTGGGCCCACGACTTCGCCGCGGAGAAGGCGGCGCTGGAACGCTTCCTCGATCTGATCGCCCTGCGCCGGCAGCAGCATCCGGAGATGCACATCTACCACTACGCGCCGTATGAGCCCACCCATCTGCTGACGATGGCCGCACGCTACGGCGTCCGCGAGGCGGACGTCGACCGGCTGCTGCGCGAGGGCGTCTTCGTCGACCTGTATCCGATCGTGCGGCGAGCACTGCGGGTGGGATCCCGGTCGTATTCGATCAAGAAGCTCGAGCCGCTGTACATGGGTGACGAGGTGCGCACCTCGGACGTCCAGCGGGGGGATGACTCGATCGTCCGCTACGTCGAAGCGCGCTCCCTCGCCGCCGAGGGTGACGCCGCCGCATCCGACGCGGTCCTGGCCGACCTCGCCGACTACAACCGCTACGACTGCGTCTCGACGCGGCGCCTGCGCGACTGGCTCGTCGACCGCGCGCGCGAGGCGGGGCTGCGTCCGGCTCGCGGCCTCGACCCCGACGAGGTGACCTATGCCGAGTCGCCCCGCGCGACCGCTCTGCAGCGCTGGGCCGCCGAGGCCCCCGACACCGAGGCCGGCGCCCTGCGTCTGGGCGCCGCGGCGATCGACTACTACCCGCGGGAGGCCAAATCGTTCTGGGCCACGCACTTCCTGCGCCTGCGCGAACCGGTGTCGGTGTGGGAGGACGCGCGCGACGTCGTGGTCGTGGACGCCGCGCGGTCGCGCGTGGTGGAGGACTGGCACTTCCCCGAGTCGGGCAAGGGTGCCGAGCGCCGCGTCGTGGAGCTGCGCGGTGAGGTGGCACCGGGTACGCGCCTCAGCACCGGCGGCGAGCCGTTCGCCCTCTACGAGCTGCCCGCACCCTTCCCGTACCAGCCGCGCCCGCGGTGGATCCACGCCGCGAAGTGGGTGCGGGTCATCGAGGTGCTGGATGACGGCGCGGTCATCGAGGAGACGGCGGTGGAGGGCTTCACCTGGTCGGAGCTGCCGCTCGCCCTCACCCCGGCCGCCCCGCCGCGCGCCGGCAACCAGCAGGCCGCGATCGACGCGTGGGCGGACGCCGCCCTCGCCGCGGCGCCGGTGCTCCCGCGAGACGCGGCCACGGACATCCTCCTGCGGCGACCGCCCCGCACCCTCGCGCCGCGGGTCGACCCGGCGGCGCTCGTGCCGGGGTCGGGGGACGACGTCTCGGCGATCGTGCGGAGCGTGGCCGACCTCGACCACAGCTATCTCGCCGTGCAAGGACCTCCGGGCACCGGGAAGACCTACGTCGGATCGCACGTCATCGCGCGGCTGATCACCGAGCGGGGATTCAAGATCGGCGTCGTCGCCCAGTCGCACGCGGTCGTGGAGCACATGCTCGACCGCGTGGTCACCGCCGGGGTGCCCGCCGCGCTCGTCGGGAAGACGCCGAAAGACCCCGACGGCTCGCCCTCCTTCACGGCTCTGCCCAAGGGCGGCCTGGCCGCCTTCACCGCCGCGCACGCTGCGGAGGGGTTCGTCGTCGGCGGGACCGCGTGGGACTTCAGCCATGAGGGCCGCATTCCCCGGGGAAGCCTCGACCTCCTCGTGATCGACGAGGCCGGGCAGTTCTCGCTGGCCTCCACGATCGCGGTGTCGCTGGCCGCGCCCCGGTTGCTGCTCCTGGGAGATCCGCAGCAGCTTCCCCAGGTGAGTCAGGGCACGCATCCCGAACCGGTCGACACGTCGGCTCTGGGCTGGGTCATGGACGGTGCCGAGGTCGTGTCGCCGGAGTACGGGCACTTCCTCTCCCGCACATGGCGGATGCATCCGCGCGTGGCCGGCCCCGTGTCGCGCCTGTCGTACGAGGGCAAGCTCGCGTCGCATCCCTCCACGGCTCTCCGCGACCTCGACGGCGTCGAGCCCGGGGTCCACCCCGTGCCGCTCCGGCACACCGGGAACGCCACGTGCTCTCCCGAGGAGGCCGCCGAAGTGGTGCGCATCGTCTCCGGCCTCGTCGGCCGCGCGTGGACGGCCACCGAGGTCGACGATGACGGGACGGTGCGGATGCTGCCGCCCCGTCCGCTCCGCCCGGAGGACATCATCGTGGTCACCCCGTACAACGCGCAGCAGGTGGCGGTGGAGGAGGTGCTCGGCGAGGCCGGGTTCCCGACGGTGCCCGTGGGAACCGTCGACCGCTTCCAGGGTCAGGAGGCGGTCGTGGCGATCGTGTCGCTGGCGGCATCGTCGGGGCGCGATGCGCCGCGGGGCCCGGAGTTCCTGCTGCTGCGCAACCGCATCAACGTCGCACTGTCACGCGCGATGCAGGCGGCGTACCTCGTGTATTCGCCGGGGCTCCTCGACGACCTCCCGCGCACGCCCGAGGGCGTCGCACGCCTGAGCGCCTTCGCGCGTCTGGTAGGCGCATCCGCCCCCGCCCCGTCCCTCGTCGCCGTCTGACCCGCCCGCCCCCGCGCCCGCCCGCCCCCGCCCACCCCGCGAGAAACGACAAAACGGACGAGAAACCCCGCGCCGCGGCGTTTCTCGTCCGGATCGTCGTTTCTCGGGGAGGGGAGCGGGGTCAGACCGTGCCGTAGAGGCGGTCGCCGGCGTCGCCGAGACCGGGGACGATGTACCCCTTCTCGTCGAGTCGCTCGTCGAGCGCTCCGAGCACGAGGGTCACGTCGCGGCCGGCGACCTGCTTCTCGATGGCGGCGACGCCCTCGGGTGCGCCGAGGAGGCAGATCGCGGTGACGTCCTGCGCACCGCGGCGGAAGAGGAAGTCGATCGCGGCGCCCAGCGATCCGCCGGTGGCGAGCATCGGGTCGAGCACGAAGCACTGGCGGTCGCTGAGGTCGTCGGGCAAGCGCTCGGCGTAGGTGGTCGGCTCGAACGTCTCCTCGTCGCGCACCATGCCGAGGAATCCGACCTCGGCGGTGGGGAGGAGCTTCACCATCCCATCCAGCATCCCCAGTCCTGCCCGCAGGATCGGGACGACGATGGGGCGGGGTTCGCTGATGCGGACGCCCGTCGTGGTGGTCACGGGAGTCTGGATCTCGCGCGGCTCGACGCGCACGCCGCGCGTCGCCTCGTAGGCCAGCAGCGTCACGAGTTCTTCCGTGAGCTGCCGGAACACCGGCGACGGCGTACGCGCGTCGCGCAGCACCGTGAGCTTGTGGGTGATCAGGGGGTGGTCGGCGACGTGCACACGCATAGGCTCAATCTATCCTTTCGACCCCCCCGGAGCCGCATGACCGTCCCGCCCGCCGACCTCGTCGCGATGCGTCGCGCGATCGTCCTCGCCGCCCAAGCGGGCGTTCACGGCGATGTCCCGGTAGGGGCAGTGGTGATGGATGCGGCGGGCGCCGTGATCGGCGAGGGACGCAATGTCCGCGAACTCCGTCACGACCCGACGGCGCACGCCGAGATCGTCGCCCTCCGCGAGGCCGCCGCATCCCTCGGCACGTGGCACCTGGCCGGCTGCACGCTCGTGGTCACGCTGGAACCGTGCGTCATGTGCGCGGGGGCGGTGCTGCAGGCGCGCGTGCCGCGGCTCGTCTTCGGAGCGTGGGACGACAAAGCCGGCGCCGCCGGCTCGGTCTACGACATCGTGCGCGACCGCCGGCTGCCGCATCGCGTCGAGGTCGTCGCCGGTGTCGAGGCGGCTGCATCCACTGCCCTGCTGCAGCGCTTCTTCGCCGAGCGCCGCTGACCCGCGCAGTCCGTCGACTCGCCAGGAAACGTCCGGTTTCGGCGCGGACGTGCGCGTTTGCTGGCGACTCGACGGGGTTGGGGGGTCAGCGGGGGAGGTGCGGCAGGACTTCTTCGCCCAGGAACTCCACGTGCTCGACGTCCTGCTGATCGAGCAGCTGGAAGTACACGCGCTCGATGCCGTGCGAGCGGTACACCGCGACCCGGTCGGCGATCTCCTCCGGGCCTCCCACGATGTTGGTTCCGTCGCGCACCTCGTCGAGGGTGCGCCCGATGCGGGCGGCGCGACGGGCGACCTCGTCATCGGTGGCACCGGCGATCGTCGACATCGCGATCGAGAGGCGCACCGTGCCCGGGTCGCGACCGACGCGCTCGCAGGCCGCGTGCAGATTCCGGATGCGCTCGGGGATCTGATCATCGGTGGGGAACCCCAGGTTGTACTCGGCGGCGAAGCGGGCCGCGAGCTCCGGGGTGCGTCGTTTACCGCCGCCGCCGATGATGATCGGGAGCGGTCGCTGCACCGGCTTCGGGAGTCCGGGCGCCTCCGTGAGGCGATAGTGGGAGCCCGAGAACGAGTAGGAGTCGCCCACGGGTGTGCGCCAGAGCCCGGTGACGATTTCCAGTTGCTCCTCGAGGAGGCCGAAGCGCTTGTCGGGGAACGGGATGCCGTACGCCTCGTGCTCGCGCGTGAACCATCCGGCCCCGAGGCCGAGCTCGACCCGCCCGCCCGACATGTCGTCGATCTGAGCCACCTGGATGGCGAGAGGTCCGGGCAGCCGGAACGTCACCGGCGAGACGAGGGTGCCCAGGCGGATGCGGGACGTCTCTCGCGCGAGCCCGGCGAGGCTCGTCCACGCGTCCGTCGGACCGGGAAGCCCGGCGCCGGAACCGGCGAGGTAGTGATCGGAACGGAAGAATCCCGTGAAACCGAGGCGCTCGGTCGCCTCGGCGAAGGCGAGCTGGTCACCGTACGTCGCGCCCAGGTGCGGCTCGGTGAAAATGCAGTACTCCACCGTGCCAGTGTGTCAGGGGCGGCAGGTCACGGTGCACCGACCGTGCCGGGTTCTCCCTCGGCCGGCACAGCATCACCGGTGGGGAGGCCGCCGGTGACGGCGGTGCGGTCCACGTCCGGCTCGAGGTAGATCGCCCGGGCGACCGGCACGGCCGTGCGGATGCGTTGCTCGACGGTGTCGATCCGTGCCGCCACATCGGCGAGCGGCTCATCGTGGGGGAGAGCCACCTTCGCGGCGACGAGCAGCTCATCGGGCCCCAGGTAGAGCGTCTTGATGTGGATGACGCGGTCGATCTCGGGTCCGTCCTGGATCGCCTCGACGATGCGGTCGTGGTCGGCGTCGGTGGCGCCCTCTCCGACGAGGAGACTCTTCGTCTCGATGCCCAGGACGATCGCGACGCCGATGAGGAGCGTCCCGATCATCAGGGTGCCGATGGCGTCGAACACCGGGTTGTGCGTCAGGGCGGCGAGCCCCACCCCGCCGAGGGCGAAGACGAGGCCGATGAGGGCGGCGATGTCTTCGAGCAGGACGACGGGCAGTTCGGGCGCTTTGGAGTGGCGGACGAACTGGACCCATGACTGGCCCGGCAACCGCACGTGGTTGCTCTCTCGCACGGCCGTTCGCAGCGAGAACGATTCCAGAACGATCGCCACCACGAGCACGGCGATCGGGATCCAGACGTTCTCGAGTTCGTGGGGGTGCGTGAGCTTGTCGATGCCCTCGTAGATCGAGAACAGCCCGCCGACCGAGAACAGGATGATCGACACGACGAACGCGTACACGAACCGTTCGCGGCCGTAGCCGAACGGATGCTCGCGGTCGGCCTCACGCCGCGCCCGGCGTCCGCCCAGAAGCAGGAGCAACTGGTTGCCGGAGTCGGCGAGGGAGTGGATCGCCTCGGCGAGCATCGACGCGGAGCCCGAGAGGAACCACGCGAAGAACTTGGCGATGGCGATTCCCATGTTGGCCAGGAACGCCGCGATGATCGCGCGGTTTCCGCCGGTTGCACTCATACTCAGTCCGCCGATCGGATGATGATGGCCTCCGTCGACGGGGCCGGGTCTGCTGGGGTACCGACGTAGCCTATCTGCGTCAGCAGCGCGTGGCGGAACGCGGCAGGGGCCTCCAGATGCGGACTGTGTCCCACGCCCGGGAGGAGCACCTCGGTGACCTCCCCGCCTGCCGCCGCATAGGCGTCCAGCACGTCGCGGGTCTGCGACACCATGGGCTGCGGCGGAGCGACATCGTCTCCCGGCCAGTCGGGCAGGATCCCGAGGAGGCCGAGGTCGTTCGGCTCGTAGATCGAGGCATCCGACACGATCGCGTCCACCTCCCCGCGCACCCACAGGACGGGGGGCTTGTCGGCGAGGCCGACGATGCCCGAGACGTCGAAGTACTTCGGTGCGAGCGCGTTGAGAACGCCGGTCGCTCCAGCGGCGAAGCCCGGCCACGTGGACGTGCGGACGATCTCGCCGGGGTAGTTTCCCGTTGCCGTGGATGTGCCGAGCATCGCGCTCACCCACACGTCCTCGTGCTCGGTGACGTAACCGCTCGCCACGAAGGCGGCACGGAACACGCTCCGGGGCGAGGTTTCCGCGTCGTCGCCGGTGTCGCCGGCATCCAGCCGCCGCACGAAGTCGGGGTTCACCATCCCGCCGCCGGTCCCGGCATCGTCCTCGGTGATCCGGGAGCCGTCCCGGCGCGTACCGCCGAAACCGTACGGCGAGATCGGCGCCTCGAGCGTGAGGGAGAGGACGGGGTGCTCCAGGGCGTACTGCAGGATGACGGCGGCGCCCAGCGACCAGCCGACCAGGTGCGCCGCGGGGAGCCCGAGGGCCTCCATGGTGGCGGCGAGGTCGTCGCTGAAGTCCCGCACGCCGCGCGTGGCGTCGACGGGAACGTTCTCCGTGCCGCCGTAGCCGCGCAGATCCACCGCGATGACCCGCAGGTCACCGGGCAGATCCTGGAGGATCTCCTGCCAGAACAGGGATGACCCGACCGTGCCGTGCACGAAGACGAGGGTCCGCTCGGCGGGGGTGGCCGGGTCATCCGCCGCCCGCTCCAGGACACTGACGCTCAACCGCGATGTCTCGAGGCGGCGCGAGGTGATGCCGTCGAAAAGGGTCGTCATGGGATCCTCCGCACTTCCTCGCGGGTGCCGGGACGCCCGCGACTCGACTATATCTCCGGCCCTCGCGCGACGGAACGCGGGGCGGCTCAGCCCTGGGGCGGCGCCTGCCCCGTGTAGAAGGCGTAGGTCGCCCTGGACCGGGGCGAACCACGTCAGGACCGAACCAAACGGCCCTCATAGGATGGCGCCATGAGCGCTCCGCACCCCGATTCCCTGCCCGCCATCGCGATCCTCGGGGCGGGCTCCATGGGCGGGGCGATCCTGCACGGCCTCGTCCGCTCAGGTGCCGCCCCGTCGATCACCGCGACGAACCGCACGCGGGCGAAGGCCTCCGAGCTCGCCGGGCAGGCCGGGGTGACCAGCGTCGCGCTCGAGGACGAGCCGGGCGCCAACGTCGCAGCCGCCGCAGCCGCGGACGTCGTCCTCATCGGGGTGAAACCGGCGATGGTGCCCGATCTCCTCCGCGAGATCGCGCCGCACCTCCGCGACGGGGTGCTCGTGGTGAGCCTGGCGGCAGGCGTCCCGATCGCGACGTTCACCGGCATCCTCGGCCCGCGCGCGGTGGTGTTCCGTTCGATGCCGAACACGCCGGCCGTGGTCGGCAAGGCCGTGACGGGGATCGCGGGGGACTCCGCCGCATCCCCCGGCGACATCGCCGTCGTGCGGCGCCTGTTCGAGACGGTGGGAGCGGTGGTGGAGGTTCCGGAGTCGCAGGTCGACGCGCTCTCCACGATCTCCGGGTCTGGTCCCGCGTACGTCTTCCTGCTGGTGGAGGAGCTCACCAAGGCCGCCGTGGCGAAGGGGTTCGCCGAGCCGGAGGCGCGGCTGCTCGCCGAGCAGACCTTCATCGGTGCCGCCTCCTTGCTGGAGGCATCCGGCGAGGAGGCGGGGGAGCTCCGCCGCCGCGTCACGAGTCCCAAGGGCACGACCGAGCGGGCGATCGCCGTCCTGCAGGACGCCGACCTCGCCGGCCTCTTCGCACGGGCGACGGATGCTGCCCTGGCCCGCGCGCGGGAACTCGCCGCCGGGGACTGACCGCCGCGACGGCTCAGCGCCTGACCGCCGCGACGGCTCAGCGCCTGACCGCCGCGACGGCTCAGCGGTCGAGTGCGGCGAAGCGCTCGATGTCGGAGTTCGTCCCCGACACGATGATGAGGTCGTGGTTCGTGACGACGGTGTTCGCCTCCGCGTAGCGGAAGGGGCGGCCCGGGCTCTTCACACCGACGACGGTCACGTTGTACCTCGTCCGCACACCGGATTCGTTGAGGCCGACACCGCGGATGAACTTCGGCGGGTACATCTTGGCGAGCACGAAATCGTCGTCGAAGCGGATGAAGTCCAGCATCCGCCCGCTCACCAGGTGCGCGACGCGCTCGCCGGCCTCGCGCTCAGGGTAGATGACGTGGTTCGCGCCGACACGGGCGAGGATCTTGCCGTGCGACTGCGACACGGCCTTCGCCCAGATCTGCGGAACCTTGAGGTCGACCAGGTTCGCGGTGATGAGCACGGACGCCTCGATGAGCGACCCCACCGCGACCACGGCGACCTGGAAGTCTTGCGCGCCGATCTGCTTGAGCGCGTCGATGTTGCGCGCGTCGGCCTGCACGGCGTGGGTGACCCGCTCCGACCACTTCTGCACGAGGTCCAGGCCCGCATCGATCGCGAGCACATCGCGGCCGAGACGGTCGAGCTCTCCGGCGCAGGCGGCGCCGAAGCGCCCCAGGCCGATGACGAGGACGGGTGCGTCGCCCCGGATGCGGTCAACCAACGATGGGCCTTTCCACGGGCAGGGAGTAGAGCTGGGTGCTGGATGTCGCGGCCACCGCCGCAGCGAGTGTCACTGTACCAATGCGGCCCATGAAGATGGTGGCGGCCATCACGTAGACCGCCGGGTCGGAGAGACCCGCCGTCAGTCCGGTGGACAGGCCCACCGTCCCGAACGCGGAGATCACATCGAACAGCACATCCGAGATCGGGTCCTTCGTGAGTTGCGCGATCACGATCGTCGACAGCGCCACGATCGTCGCGCCCCACGCCACGACGGATAGGGCGACCCGCTGGACGTCGCTCGGGATGCGGCGACCGAAGGCCTGCACGGAAGACCGGCCCTTCGCCTCCGAGAAGACCGCCAGCGCCAGCACCGCGAGCGTGGTCACCTTGATTCCGCCGGCGGTGGAGGCCGACCCGCCTCCCACGAACATGAGCATGCTGCCGACCACGAGGGACGAACCATTGAGTTCCCCGATGTCGACGACGGAGAATCCGCCCGAGCGCGTCATGGCGGACAGGAAGAAAGCCTGGAAGGTGGTGTCCCACGCGTCCATCGATCCGAAGGTGGCGGGGTTGTCGTACTCCAGAGCGACGAAGGCGCCGGCGCCGAGGACGAAGAGGACGGCGGTCGTGATGAGGGTCAGCTTCGCGTGCAGCGACCACCGGCGCACGTGCCAGTAGTGCTTCCACAGCGTGTAGATGACGGGGAAGCCGATGCTGCCGAGGAAGACGCTGATCATCAGGATCGTCAGCATCGCGTAGTCATCGGCGAAGGGCGCCAGTCCGCCCGGGTTGGGCGTGAACCCGGTGTTCGTGAACGACATGGCGGCGTAGTAGGGCGCCTCCCACAGGGCGACGAGCGGGTCGACGCCGGCCAGGAGCATCGTGGGGTACAGCAGGACCGCCACGACGCCCTCGATGACGAGGGTGGACAGGGCGACGGTCACCAGGAGCTGTCCCACTTCTCCCAGGCGCACGGTCTGGCTTTCGTTGACCGGTCCGGCGTGGGCGCGCATGGGGTTCGTGTCGCTCGCGGCGATGAGTTTGGCGCGGAGCCCGAGCCGGCGGGAGATCACCAGGCCCAGCACGGAGGCGAGGGTGAGCACCCCCATCCCGCCGATGTTGACGCCGATGAAGATGATGACCTGTCCGAAGGCCGACCAGTGGCTCGCCATGTCGAGGGTGGCCAAGCCGGTCACGCAGATCGTCGACACCGCGGTGAACAGGGCGTCGGCGAACGGCGTCCGCCGCCCGTCCGCGGCGGCTGCCGGCAGGGAGAGCATGAGCGTGAACAGGAGGATCAGGATCGCGAACACCACGACGGCGAATCGCGCGGGCGACGACGTCGTGATGTTGCGCAGGCGATCCCAGCCCTGTTCGAGCATCGGGAGCCATCCGCGGCGTCCGCGAGACCGCGCCAGCGCTGACGCCATCACGTCGCCCCCTTCGCTCCGTGGACCTCGCTCATGGTACTCCGGCGCGAGCGCGACTAATCTGAAGCCATGGTGGACATCTTCGACGTGATCGCAGACCGCACGCGTCGCGACATCCTCCAGCTTCTCCTCGACCGATCACTGGCCGGTGAGGACGGCACCAGCGTGTCGCACATCGTGCAGGCGCTCGGGGTGAGCCAGCCCACGGTCTCCAAGCACCTGAAGGTGCTGCGCGATGTCGAGCTCGTGTCGGTGCGCGAGGAAGGGCAGCACCGCTACTACAGCATCCAGACTGCGCCGCTGGATGAGATCGACGATTGGCTCGTGCCTTTCTTCACGATCGACCCGCCGGCCGCCGTGGCACTGCCGGAGACGGCGGCGTACGCGGCCGACGTGGTCGGGCGCGCCGCCGCCTCGGCGAAACACGCGGTGGCTGCGGCCCTGCGCAAGCTGCCGGGCCGCTGACGCCTCAGGCGGCCGCGTCGGTGGAGTCGCCCTCGTCGTCCGGGTCGGTTCCGTCCTGCTCGTCCGTGGGAGCGTCCTCGTGCGAGTCGGTCCCGTCGCGCGGGCCGTCGCCGTCGCGCGGGCCGTCGCCGTCGCGCGGGCCGTCGCCGTCGCGCGGACCGGACCCGTCACGCGGTCCTGGGCCGTCGCCTCGTCCGCCACCGTCGCGCGGGCCCGGCCGGGAGTCGTTCCCCTCATCGGATTCGCCGGAGCGGGGACCGGCCTCCTGATCGCTCGGGCCCTCCTGGCCGGGGCCGGGTCGCTGCTCGGTGTCGGCGCCGCCGTCGCTGAGTTCGAAGCCGGAGGTCTGGGCCGGGCCGAGATTCCACCCGGTCGCGACGCCGCCGCCGAAGGCGAGTCCGGCGACGACCAGACCGCCCGCGACCGCGGCGGTGATGACGGGCCACGAACGGCTCTTGGCCTCGCGGTTCTCCTCGGCGCGTCCCTCAGCGCGCCCTTCGGCGCGTTCTTCGGCGAGGAAAGCGGCCGGGGGGGTGGGGGTGCTGTCTTCGGGGGTGCGGGAAGGGGCCGGATTGTGTCCGGCTGCATTCTTGTCGTTCATGCCGCCACTATGCCGGGGCGGATTATGCGCACGGCATGACACCGTTCAGCGTCCGCTGAGAATGGTTCAGCATCCGCTGAGAACGCCGGCGTGCCTTCGCGCGCGCAATCCCAGCGGCCACAGCAGCCCCGCCGGTTTACACGCGTCGCGCCGACGCCCTAGAGTGTCGTCAGCACACCGCGAAGGAAGGAACGGCCATGGCCGAGTTGCCGGACGTCCGCTTCCTCACCGTCGCCGAGGTCGCCGAGCTGATGCGCGTGTCCAAGATGACGGTGTACCGGCTCGTCCACGCGGGGGAGCTCCCCGCGGTGCGTTTCGGTCGCAGCTATCGCGTGCCGGAGTCGGCAGTGATCGCCGCCATGCAACGGCCGGTCTCGGACGTCGGCTAGACTGATCCGAGGCCTTTTTCTGCGCCTCGTATACCCGGGAGCCGGCGAACGGCACCCAGACCCCTGACATTGTGAGGTTTCCCGTGGGTTCTGTCATCAAGAAGCGCCGTAAGCGCATGGCGAAGAAGAAGCACCGCAAGCTGCTTCGCAAGACACGTCACCAGCGCCGTAACAAGAAGTAGACGGCCACAGCACCGAGCGCCTGTCCTCCGTGACGGGCGTTTCGTGTTGGCCGCGCCCGATCCGCGATCGTCCTTCTAGGAGCCGCCATGCAGTCGATCTCTGTCCAGCAGCTACGCGAACGTGAGGGCGTCCCGCTCATCGACGTGCGCGAGGCCGACGAGTTCGCGTCGGGGCACGTTCCCGGAGCCGTCAATGTGCCGATGTCCACCCTGGGCGAGCATCTCGACGAGTTGCCCGAGGGGCCCTTCGACGTCATCTGCCAGCTGGGCGGGCGTTCGGCGCGCGTCGTGGAGGCGCTCACCGCGCGCGGCATGGATGCGACGAACGTCGAGGGCGGCACCACCGCGTGGGCTGACGCCGGTTACGACGTCGAGCGCTGACCTTCGGCGCGGGTCGCGCTCGGAGCATCCTCTCCTGCATAGGATCGAAGGATGACCACCCTGACCGTTATCGGCAAGCCCGGCTGCCACTTGTGCGACGTCGCCGAGGAGATCGTCGACGCGGTCGTGGCCGACCTGCCGACCGCAGTTGCCGATGATGTCGTGGTGGAACGAGTCTCGATCCTGGATGACCGCGCACTCTACGAGCTGTGGGCGGAGAAGATCCCCGTGGTGCTGATCGACGGCGCGCTCCACGCGCACTGGCGCGTCTCGGCCGACCGGTTGCGCGCCGCGCTCCTCCCGGTGGAGCAACGCCAGGACGCGTCCGCCTGACGGCAGCCCCCTTCGGCGCCCCGGCCGACGCGGCACGGGACGCTTCCGCTCGGGGCTAAGGCCCCTACTGCCGCCCGGGGTTCATTCATACGATTCGGGCATGACAGTCGGGCGTTTCTCGGTGCCGACGCCGGGGGTCGTCGTCCGCGCCACGCCGACCCCCGGCGATTCCGACCGGAACGATCGCCCGAGTGCCTGATGCGGCATACCGTGCCCCCGCGCGCGTGGACGTGGCCTGTCTGCTCGCCCTGACGTTCGCGACGGGGATCGTCGACGCGCTGAGCTGGATCGGGCTCAGCCGGGTCTTCACCGCGAACATGACGGGCAACGTGCTGATGATCGGCATGGGGCTCGCCGGTGCGGGCCAGGTGAACCCGTACCCGCCGCTGTGCATCCTCGCGGCCTTTCTGATCGGCGCTGCCCTCGTGGGGCGGGACGCGGGCCTCGCGACGGGGGGCTGGAACGTCCGCACGACGCGGGTGTTCTCCCTTGTGGCGGCGACCCTGCTGATCCTCTCGGCGGTGAGCGCCGTCTGGCCGCCGCACCGCTTCGCGCCCTCCGCCCTCGTCATCAGTGCGGTGCTGGCCGCCGCGATGGGCGCCCAGGGAGCCGAGGCGACGCGCTTGGCCGTTCCGCAGCTCACCACCGTGGCCGTCAGCAGCGCCGCGATCGGCGTCGGGATGAGCCTCCTCCTCGGCCCGTCCCGGGCGGCGGGCTCCGGCGTGCTCCGGCGCCTGCTCGCCATCGTCCTGCTCGCGGCGGGGGCGTGCGTCGGTGCCGTGCTGATCGATGGCGCTTTCAGCCTCGGACTCCTGGTGGCCGCCGTCGTCGGTGCCGCGGCGACGGCGATCGGGCACCGGCACCGCGTTCGGGATTAGGCCACGACCGCGCCCGAGGACGAGCTCGAGGGGCTGTCCTCAGCGGTTCCGCGAGTCACCCCGCTGGTCATCGGGTCTCATCACGGGGATGGCGTTGGTGAACACCGAGGCGCGTTCCTCCGCCTCCGTGCTCCCGGTGAACAGGCCCGCGCCGGGGTCGGGTGCGGGTTCTTCCACCGACGTGGCCTCAGGGTCGGCGGGCTCGCTCAGCACAACGCGCTGGACGGGGAGGGCCGTGGGCATCGTGTGCTGCATCCACGTCACCATCCCCTCGCGCACGTAGCAGCGGAGGTCGAACAGCGTCGGTGCGTCGGCGGCCGAGACGAGAACGCGGACGCGGACGAATCCGCCCGTGGCCTCCGTCACCTGCAGCACGGACGTGCGGGTGTCCCACAGGTGGGTGCGCAGGAGGATGTGGTCCAGATGCTCGCGCATGCGCGCCGGCGAGACCCGCCAGTCGAGGTCGAATTCGACCGAACCCAGCAGCTCACTGCCGCGACGCGTCCAGTTCTCGAACGGCTGCGTCGTGAAGTAGGTGCACGGGAGCACCAGGCGCCGGTCGTCCCACAGGTCCAGCACGACGTAGCTCAGCGTGATCTCGCCCACGCGACCCCATTCGCCCTCCACAACGACGACGTCGTCGACGCGCAGCGCGTCGCTGAATGCCAACTGGAGACCGGCGAACATGTTGGCGAGCACCGACTGCGCAGCCAGGCCCGCAACGATCGACGCGATGCCCGCCGACGCGAGGACGCTCGCGCCCACGGCCTGCACCGCCGGGAAGGTCAGCAGGATCGCGCCGATGGCGATCACGACGATCAGCGCGATCGCCAGGCGCCGCACGATGAGGGTCTGGGTGCGGATGCGGCGGGCCACCCGGTTGTCGGGGACGTCGATGCGATATCGACCCAGGGTCACGTCGGTTGCGAAGGTCACCAGGGCGCTCAGGAGCCACGCCGATGCGCCGATCACCAGGATGGTGAAGACCTGGGTGAGCACCGGCATCCACGTCGCCTCGGGAAAGGCCATGCCGACGGCCGTCCAGATCGCGGACACCGTCACCACCGTGCGGAAGGGCGCTCGCGCGTGGTGCATCAGCCGGCGCGGCCACGCGCGCCGGCGCGCGATGAGCCGGGCCGCCACCGTGACGACGACGATGAAGACGGCCGCGGCGAGAAGACAGACGATCAGGATGAACGCGAAGTTCAGCCAGGGGTTTTCCAGCATGAGGCTCCTCGAGAAGATCGCCGGACGGCTCGACGGCCGGGGCATCCACCCTACGAGAGCGACCGCCGCGGCGCTGCCCTCCGCCGGTGCGGGGCGGTCGGCGACTCAGACCACGGCGCGCGCCGGCACCGGGGCAGGCGTCACCGCGATCCGGACGGCCTGGTCGTACTCGACCCGCTCGTCGGCGGCGTGCTGGAGGCGCACGAGCGCACCCTCGGCCGTGCGGACGAGGGTGCGCCGGAAGCTTCCGAGGAAGACGGCCGCGTCCCATTTCTCGCCGAGCAGCGTGCCGCCGACCGAGGACTGCTCCTCGGTCGGCACGACAATCTCCTCGGGCGCCGCCGGCAGCGACGCGGCGAGGTCGTCATCGATCGTTCCCTGCGCGATCATGGCCTCCATGCGCGCCGGGCGGGCGCCCCCCTTCAGCCACAGGTTCTGCACCTCGTCGCTGTAGAGGAACTCCTGCCCGGTCGCCAGGCCCACCGCCGCGAATGCTGAGCCGGCCTGCGTCGGGTCGCCGTTGATCGCGACGGCGCCGCGGAAGTCGTCGCTCAGCAGATCGTCCAGCTCTTCGGGAGCGTGCAAGCGCGCCGAGTCGTAGCCGATGGACAGGTAGCCGCCGTAGCCGCCGACGAACAGGCCCGAGGGCTCCTTGAGCGCATCGGGGATGTCGCCCCACGTCTGCACCTTGTACGGCGCGAACCCGTCGGTGTTGTCCAGCGCGACGGTCAGGCCCAGGTCGAAGACATCGGGGGCCGTGTCCAGCCCCTCGTTGGTCTCGGCGGCCTGGATCTCCTCGGCGCTGGAGATGTCGGGCGACTGCTCGGTGACGATGATGTCGGGGTAACGCTCGGCGAACAGATCGAGGATCTCTCCGTAGTTCGCCCAGTCGCGCGGAAGCGCGATGACGTTGAGCTGACCTTCGGCGGCCGCTGCGGCCTCGAGCTCTTCGAGCGTGCCGAAAGCGGCGAGGCTCGTCGCTGACGCCGCGTCGATGCCCGACGCGGCGTCGTCGGTGGCGTCGGCCGCGCCGCCGCAGCCGCTCAGCCCCAGCGCCGCGACGGCTGCGAGTGCGATGGCCGCGACCGTGCGACGGGAGCGGACAAGCGTGGATGACATGCGATTCCTCTCGGGGGGCACCGCCGCATCCGCAAGCGTCCGCGATGCAGCCGGATGAGAGGACGCTACGGCGCTCGGGTGACCGGCCGGTCCGACCCCCGGGACGCCTCGGTGTCCGGCGCGGGAAAGGAAGGAGGAGGCTCAGGCCGTGAGGCGGCGCGTGAGGCGGTCGAGGTCGTCGTCGGTCGCGCCGCCGGAGCGCAGGTACGCGCGGGAGCCGCCATGGTCATCGAGCCAGGCGAGCGCCGCCTCGATCGCGGCCGGCGGGCTGCCGGCGATCAGTTCCGCGAGCGCCGGTGTCACCTCGACGCCCATCATCGTCACCATGCCGCGCATCCGGTCGAACCACGCGCCGGCCAGCTGCTCCTGCGAACGGGCGTAGTCGGCCACGATCGCGTCTCGCGTGACACCCACCGCATCCAGGATCGCCGCCGTCGCGACTCCGGTGCGGTCCTTGCCCGCCGTGCAGTGGATGAGGACGCCACCCTCCTCCTGGGCGACGAGGCAGGCGACGTCGGCGAACACGGACGCGCCGTGCTCCAGCATCCCGCGGTAGATGTCGGCCAGCGTGGGAAGGTCGCGCAACGCCTGCTCGACCGCCCGGCCGGCGGCCGCGTGGTCGCCGAGTGCGCGCGCGGCGAGCGACTTCTCCAGGAGCTGCGCTATCGCTCCCTCCAGGAGCGGCAGATGCCGTTCGCTCAGGGGGCGGGCGGAGGGAAGCCGGTCACGAGCGGTGTCGCGTTCCACGCCCGTCCGGAAGTCGACCACGGTGTCGATGGGGGATGCCGCGAGCTGCTCGACCCCGCGCGGGGTCAGCGCCTGCAGCGCATCGGATCGGAAGAGAACCCCGGATGCGGTCACCCCGCCCCCGGCGAGGGGGAGCGCACCGAGATCGCGGAAGTTGTAGGTGCCCTCGAGCCCGTCCGAATCCGTCACGCCCTCAGGCTACGCGCCGCCGTGCCCCACTGCCGCAGCCGCGAGAATCCAGGCCCCCGGCGAGAAATGCGGGTGAGCGCGGGATTCTCGCCGCGCGATCGGATTCTCGTCGCGTGGACGGCGCGTACGGTCAGGGAGCGAGGCGGGTGGGGCCGCGGAAGAGGAACGTGACCTCCCGGATGGAGGACTCGCCCAGGAGCAGCATGAGCAGGCGAGCCAGACCCATCCCGAATCCGCCGTGCGGAGGGGTGCCGTACCGGAAGAAGTCGAGGTAATCCGAGATACCGGCCAGGTCGAGGCCCTTCTCCACCGCCTGCTCCTCCAGCACGCGCACACGGTGCTCGCGCTGCGCGCCGGTGGTGATCTCCACGCCCTTGAAGAGCAGGTCGTAGGACTTCGTCATCCCCGTCTCCGGGTCGCGCATGTGGTAGTATGGCCGGATTTCGGGGTGGTAGTCGGTGACGAACACGAACTGGTGGCCGTACGTCTCCTCGATGTACGCGGCCACCTGGCGCTCGCCCTCCGGGTCGAGGTCGCCGTCGGTGCGCGGAATCTCGTAGCCGCGCTGCGCGACCGCCTCACGGGCCTGGGCCAGCGGGATGCGGGGGAAGGGCACGGTCGGGACGACCACCTCGATGCCGAACAGCTCCTCGATCTCGGCGCCGTGCTTGTCCTTGACCGCCTGGATGGCGAACTGCAGGAGTTCTTCCTGCATCCGCGCGACGTCTTCGTGCGAGTCGATCCAGCTGATCTCCGCATCGATCGAGGTGAACTCGGTCGCGTGACGGCTGGTGAACGACGGGTCTGCGCGGAAGACGTCGCCGATCTCGAAGATCTTGCCGAAGCCGGCCGACTGGGCCATCTGCTTGAAGTGCTGCGGGCTCTGCGCGAGGTAGGCGGTCTTGTCTTCGAAGTAGTCCATGCTGAACAGCTCGGCGTTGGACTCCGAGGGGCTCGACATCAGCTTGGGGGAGTGGACCTCGATGTAGTCGCGCTCGATCCAGTACGTGCGCATGGCGTGCTCGAGCGTCGTCTGGACGCGGAAGATGAGGTTGTTGCGGGCCTGGCGGAGGTCGAGGAAGCGCCAGTCCATGCGCTTGTCCATGCCGCTGTCGGCAGCGATGGGCGTCTCGGGGAGCGCCTCGCCGGCGATCTCGAGGGCATGGAGCTTGATCTCGACGCCACCGAGCTTGACGCGCTCATCGTGCTTGAGCTCGCCCGTCGCCGTGAGGAACGTGCCGGTGGCCAGGGCCGAGATCGCCTCGGTGAGCGCGAAGGCGGCGGATGCCTCGGAGTCGGCGCCCTCGGCCGCTGAGCCTGTCGCAGCGTCGCGCGTCGCGGGGTTCACCAGCTGCACGGCGCCGGTCTCATCGCGCAGGATGACGAACTGCACCTTCTTCTGGTCGCGCACCGTCTCGACCCATCCCGACACCGAAACCGGGCCGTCGGGGAGGGACTGCAGCTGCTTGACCAGAACGCGTTGACTCACGAGGGTTCAGTCTACGTGGGGTGGTCCCGCTGCTGGAGCGGGCCGGCATCCCTGTGCCGTTCGGCCCGCAGCTGGGCGAGCTTGCACAATCCGATGATCGCCGCGAGCGGCTTCACGGCGGCGATCTCGCCCCAGCGATGCTCGTTGGCGCGCTGGAGTCGCCGGGCAAGATCGGGTCGGAGCATCCACAGGTACGCCCGCGCTTTCTCCGCGTGCAGGGAGTTGGACACGATCTTGATCGCGTCCACGTGCTCGACCAGCGGGATGGCGTGGGCGATGTTCTCCCGCGTGGTGGTGCTCGTGCGATCGAGGCCGACCGGGCCGGTGAAGCCGCGCTCGCGGGCGTACTGTGCCATGAGATCGGCCTCCGGGAGGTCTCCCGCGACGTCGCCCCCGCAGAGGACGAGCAGGCTTTCCGTCGCGTCCGGTCGCAGCGACCGGAGCCCCGCGCGCACCCGGTAGCGGCTGAGATAGTTGATCCGTCGTCCTCTGTTCCGGAAACCCAGGACGATCACGGCCTCCGAGCCTGCAGCGGGCGCTGCGACGTTTCCGAGTCGGCGACGCGACGCCCGCCAGTGGACCACCTCCGCCCACGCCAGAACACCGGCCACCAGTGCGGCCAGAACCACGAGGAGGCGCCGCATTGGGCGAGTGTACTCACGCGGGGCCCTCCGGACGCGAGCGCGAGGGGCCTGACCGGTCGATGGAGAAGCGCTCGTCGCCGGCGGGGATATCCCGGCCGCCCAGAGGCGGTCTAGGTCCGGCGGCCGACGAGATCGAGAAGCCGGGTTCGAGATCGGGTGACCGCTCTCCACCGGCGGTGCGGGTCGTGCCATCCCGGCGCGCGCACCTCCGGAACGCCGCGATTCATCCGGATGCCCCATCCGCTCCGGTCGAGGAACCGGTGGTGGAACCAGCACAGAAGCACCCCGTTGTCCGTGTGGGTGGGACCGCCGCGCGCGTGCTCGGTGACGTGGTGGATCTCGCACCATCCGGCCGGCACGCCGCACGCGGGGATGATGCAGCCGCCGTCCCGCAGGGAGATCCCGCGTCGCTGGTAGCGGTTGAACACGCGCTCTTCGGTGCCGAGCCGGGTGATGCGTCCGCTCTCGTCGAGTCGGATGCGCTGGATGCTGCCACTGCAGGCGACGTGGCGGGCGAGCGCGGGTGACAGCGGCTCGTCGGTTCCCTCCGCGGATGCCCAGCCGCGCCCGGCGCGGAAATCCTCTTCGCGGATGGAGACCACCAGGGTGGGGGCGGCGCCTCCGATCGTGGGCAGCTCGCCGCCGGCGGCGGCCGCGCCCAGGGCGGTGGCGAGAGCGTCGTGCTGCCGCTGGGCATGCCGGCGGTCATCGACGGGCGGTCGTTCGTCGAGCTCGTCGTAGGAGCCGGACGGGGACTCCTCGCGAAAGGCGACGCCGGCGTCGTCGGCTCGCGGCGACAGCACCGCGTCGAAGATGCGCTGCAGCTGCGCGGCGACCTCCGGCAGCAGTCGTCCGCGGAGCGGCACGAGACCCTCGTGCGGCGCACCGAGGGTCACGCCGCGTCGATGAGCGGCGGCGCGATCCGCCGGTTCCGCACCGTCCTGGTCGAGGGCCGCCGACCAGGCCAGAGCCTGCACTCGGAGGAGATCGGCGCAGGCCGGCGGCGCGGCATCCGGGCCGGCTCCGCGCGCCTCGGCGGCGAGGATCTCGTCGGCGACCAGGACGCCCTCGCGCGCCACGCGCCGGTCGAGCGCCGACAGCGGCGTGCTCACCGCCAGCACGCCGTCGACACCGACGTCTCCGGCGGTCATCGCGGAGCGGAGGGCCGGGAGGAACGGGGGGAGCACTTCGCCGGACGAGGGCGAGACCTGCCCCCGCACGGCGCGGGCTGCGCGCTGCCACTTCGCCGCCGTCTGCGGGGCGACCCGGGTGGTGCGCTGCAGCAGCTCCGACACGTCGTGGCAGCCCGCGCGAGAGCTGAGCCGGGCATCGCGGTCAGGAGAGCCGGATCGCCCGGCGACCTCGCCGGCCAGTTCCACCAGGAGCGACTCTGCGCGGCGCTCCAGGCGGCCCGCGAGCGCGAGGGCCTCGAGCAACCCGTCGTCGCGAGCGGCGCCGACCGCGTCGGCGGCGAAGAGGTCATCGACGGCGGCGTCCACGCGATCGACCAGATCGCGGAGGGTGCCGGCGAGCTCTTTCATACCTCGATTCTGCCGAGGGCCACCGACATCCTCGGGGTGAGATTCCCTGGTCAGCGAGGATTCTGTGGATAACTCATGCGCGGCAATGCCAGGATGATCCCATGAGCCATCCGATGCCTGCCGCGTCGTCGTCCACCGGGCAAACCACGCGACCGCGCCGGCCCGTGCGCGTGTGGGACATCGTCGTCACCGCGGTGCTGCTCGTCCTCCTGGGGATTGCCGCGGCGATCGCGTCCTACTTCGGCCTCTTCCTCGCGATGGCCTCGGATGGATGCTTCGACAGCTGCAACGAGGGGATGCTGAGCTTCGGCGTCTGGTTCGCGGTGATCTCGCCGTGGGTGGTGCTCCTCCTGGCCCTCGCCGCCGCCGTCGCGCTCCTCATCCTGCGGCGGCTGGCCTTCTGGGTGCCGCTGACGGGTGCCGCACTCACGGTGGCGACCTTCTTCGTGGCGGTCGGGATCGTGGGCGCCGCCGTCGGCACGTAGCCCGCTCGCCCGCCGGATGACCGGATTCGCAGCGACAGAAGCTCTCCTCCCGTCGCCGTAGCCGAAAACGCATACGCTGCGGAAACATCCCGCGCGTTTGGCTGGGGTAATGCCTTCGCCCGCCACGGAACTCGTCGTGCACGATGAAGCGATCCGCGCGAACACCGCGCAGTTCGCCGCGCTCACCGGCGGGCGGCTGATGGCCGTCCTGAAGGCCGACGCGTTCGGCCACGGCGCCATCGCGCGCTCGGTTCTCGACGCCGGTGCGATGTCCATCGGCGTCACCTCCATCGCGGAGGCGCTCGCCCTGCGGGCGACGGGCATCGCCGCACCGGTCCTCAGCTGGCTGAACCCCGTCGACTCCGACTTCGAAGCCGCGGTGCGCGCTGACATCGATCTCGCGGTGCCCAGCGCGGAGCTGCTCCACGCGGTCGGGCGGGCGGCGCTGGCGGTCGGCAAGACCGCCCGGGTGCACCTGCACATCGACGTCGGTATGGCTCGCGACGGGTGTCCCCCTCACGATTGGCCGACGCTGTGCGCGCTCGCGCGGGAGGCGCAGGCGAACGGGTCGGTCCGGGTCGTGGGGATCATGGGGCACATGTCCTGCGCCGACGATCCGGACAATCCTCAGAACATCCGCGAGCGCCTGACCTTCGAAAGCGCCGTACGAACCGGCCGGCGCCGCGGCCTGGCGCCCGAGGTGCTCCACCTCGCAGCCACGGCCGCGACGCTCACCGGGGTCGGTCGCGGCTTCGGTCTGCACCGCATCGGCGCCGGGCTGTTCGGCATCGACCCGTCGCGGACTTCGCGCACGCTGCGTCCGGCCCTGTCGTTGACCTCGTACGTCGTGTCGTCGCGGGATGTGCGCCCCGGAACCGGGGTCGGGTACGGGCTCGCCCACGTGGTCGACCGCCGCACGAACCTCGCCCTGCTCCCCGTCGGCTACGGCGACGGCCTCCCGCGCGGGGCGTCCGGTCGCGCCGAGGTCATGGCGAGGGGACGGCGTCGGCCGCTCATCGGCCGGTTCTCGATGGACATGGTCGTCGTCGACACCGGCGATGACCACCTCGCCCCCGGCGAGCCGGTGATGCTCTTCGGGCCCGGCTCGCACGGCGAACCCACCGTCGCGGACTGGGCGGGGTGGGCCGACACGATCGAACACGAGATCGTCACGCGTCTCGGAAGCCGAGTCGCTCGCATCCACCGGACCATGAGCGGCCGCATGGCGGTCGCGGAGGCAACGTCATGAACCAGCACACATCTCCCCGCGTCGCCGTCATCGGGGGTGGGGCGAACGACGAGCACGAGGTGTCCCTGGCATCAGCGGCCGCTGTCGTGCGAGCCGTCCGTGCCCTCGGGCTCGACGTCGTGCCGATGACGATCGGCCGGGACGGCACGTGGCACCACGGCGGCGGGGCCGTGTCGGCGGCTGCAGCGGTCGCCCTGCTCACGACGTGCGACGTGGCCTTCCCCGTACTGCACGGGGTCAATGGTGAGGACGGCTCGGCCGCGGGCCTCCTGGGAATGACCGGGCTGCCCTATGTCGGCTCTTCCGTGCGGGCCGGAGCGCTCGGCATCGACAAGTGGGTCACGAAGCTCGTCGCCAGCGCGCTCGGCATCCCCACGGCGCCGGGCGCGCTCGTGCGGGACCGATCCGAATCCGCCGCGGTCACCCTCCCGCCGCCCTACGTGGTCAAGCCGACGACCGGCGGGTCGAGCAACGGGGTATCGGTCGTGCGTGATCGCGGCGACCTGGCCGCTGCCATCGGGCGAGCACGGAGCCTGGGCGACGCCGTGCTCGTCGAGCAGTACGTGAGCGGCCGCGAAGTCGACATCGCCCTGTTCCGCGACCGCGACGGCCGCCTGCGCGCCGGTGCGACGCTGGAGATCGGCGTCGCCGCCGGCGGGGTGTTCGGCCGGGAGGAGAAGTACGACGGGACCGCGTCCTTCACCGTTCCCGCGCCGGTCAGCGCCAACGAGGAGAGGATGATCGCCCGCGCGGCGGCGGCCCTCTACGAGGCCCTCGGATGCGGCGGCGTGGCGCGGTTCGACTTCTTCCTCACCGCGGCGGGCATCGTCCTCAACGAGGTGAACACGGCGCCGGGCCTGACCGAGCAGTCGCAGGTTCCGCGCATGTACGCGGCGACCGGGCTCGGGTACGTCGAACTGATCCGTGAACTCCTCGAGACCGTTGTGGGAGCGCCCATCGGGGCGGAGGTGCGCCGATGAGCGCGCCCGCGGGCGCCCGGCTGGAGTGGGGGGATGGTCTCAAGGGGCTGCTGATCGTCCTCGTTGTCTTCTGGCACGTCGTGATGAAGTCGTATCTTCAGGTCGACTGGCAACTCGGCGTCCCCCTCCCCGGGGTCTGGGGTCTCGCCGCCGACGCGATCTGGCCGTTCCTGATGCCGCTGTTCCTCCTGGTGTCGGGGTACTTCGCGGCGAACGCCTACACGCGGCCCTGGTCGGTGGTGTTCCGATCGCGCGTCGTCCGCTTCCTCTACCTGTACCTGCTGTGGACGCTCATCCACATGGCGGCGATGTGGGCGTTCCCCGATTTCCCCACCCTGGTGCCGCGCAGCGTCGCCGGGTTCATCGAGGCCATCACCATCAGCCCGCCCAACACCTGGTATCTCTACGCGCTGGCCCTGTACTTCCTCGTCGCCAAAGGGCTCCAGCGCGTGCCGCCGTGGGTCGTGATCGCCGGCGCCGCCGCTCTTTCCGTCGTCGTCTCGGCGGGTCTCATCGAAGTGGTGAGCAACCGGGGATCGCTGCTGTACAACCTGCTGTTCTTCCTCCTGGGTCTTCATCTCGCCCCGCAGATCCGGAGCCTCATCGGCCGGGCCACACCGGTCTGGGCGGCCATCGCCGTCGCCGTCTACGCGCTCGCGTTCACCGCGATGCGCGTCACCGATTCGGAGACCGTCCCGGGCGTCTGGCCGGTGGTGTCGCTCATCGGAGTCACGATGGGGCTGCTGGCAGCGCCCCTCCTCGTGCGGTTACCGCTCGTCGGACGGGGAATGACGTGGCTCGGGTCGCGCACCCTGGCGATCTACGTCATCCACATGCCGCTGCTGGCGCTGGCCGATCTCCTCCTCGTGGGGTGGCTGTCGGGAGCAAGGATCTCCGTCCAGTTCGTCGCCGCCCTCCTGCTGCCGCCGTTGCTCACGGCGGCCGTCGTCGCCGCGAGCGTCGCGCTCGGCGCGCTGATCGTGCGGGATCGCCTGTACTGGTTGTTCGACCTGCCGATGCGCCGCTCGCCGGGGGAACCGACGCCGGACGGCGCGCCGGTCGGCGTGGGTCGTCGCATCCCGTGGCGTTTCGCCGTCGCCGTCCTGCTGCTGATCGTGACGGGGGCGGTCGCGTTCCGTGGCCCCGGCATCCCGGGATGCCCGCCCGACGCGTCGTTCCAGGCCGCCTCCCGGCCGGGGCAGGTGAGCATCGGCGGCACGGGCGACGTGCTGCTCCACGACGTCGGTCACGAGGTTCCCGCAGACGGCGGCGCGGATCATTTCGACGAGGTGCGTCCGTGGTTCACGCAGGACATCGTGACCGGCAACCTCGAGCAGGTCGTCTCGGCCGACACGGGATACGACAAATGCGGTTCGGGAGCGCAGTGCCTGGCGTTCCGCAGCGACGCGGAGGCCGCTGCGCATTTCGCAGGGTTCGATCTGCTGAATCTCGCCAACAACCACACGAGCGACTTCGGCCGCGAGGGATACGAGAACACCCGGCGGCACCTCGCCGCCGTCGGCATCAGAACCGTGGGGGAGCGCGAGGAGATCGCCTGCACGCGCGTCGGCGACGTCACGGTGGCCGTGCTCGGGTTCGCGCCGTACGGCGACGCCAACCGGCTGACGGACCTGCGCCATGTGCGCCAGGTCGTGGACGCTGCGGCCGCCACGGCGGACATCGTCGTCGTGCACGCGCACATGGGAGCCGAGGGCGCCGGCGCCGATGTGGTGGCCGGCGGGATGGAGAGGATGTACGGCGAGAAGCGGGGCGACGTCATCGCCTTCTCGCACGCCGCGATCGATGCCGGCGCCGATCTCGTGCTCGGCCACGGGCCGCACGTGCTGCGCGGCATGGAGTTCTACCGGAACAGGCTCATCGCCTACAGCCTCGGGAACTTCGGCGGCGGAGGGGTCTTCGGTGCGGAGGAGGCCACCAGGTACGGCGCGTATGTCGAGGTCAGCCTCCGGGAGGACGGGAGCGTGATCGACGGGCGGTTGCGCTCCGTCCGCTTCGAGCACGACGGGGGCAGACCCGTTCCCGACCCCGACGGGCGGGCGGCGCAACTGGTCGACGAGCGCGGTCGACGCGACTTCCCCGATACCGCGGCGCGGATCGACGCCGACGGGAGGATCGCCCCGCCGGCGGCCGGCGAGTCCCCGTAGCCCCACCGCCCGGCTCGCTCACGCCTCCGGATGACCGGAGCGCAGACGGGGGGCACCCCCCAGGAAGTCGTCACCTGCCGCGCATAGGCTGGATGGCGGCATCCCCATCTCTGCCGATCACCGAGACGAAGGCCCGATGACCGACATGCACTTCGCAGCGAATTCCTCCGGCGCCGACGGCTCGTGGCTCACCGCCCTCGTCGACTGGACGGTCTCGCTCATGGAGGTGATCGGTCCGGTCGGTGCCGGAGTAGCCATCGCGCTGGAGAATCTCTTCCCGCCGATCCCCAGCGAGGTCGTGCTGCCCGTCGCCGGCCTCACGGCGAGCCGCGGGTCGTTCACGCTCGCCGAGGCGCTCATCTGGACCACCGCGGGCTCGATCGTGGGGGCACTCGTCCTCTACGGCCTCGGCCGCTTGCTGGGCGCCGACCGGCTGCGCCGCGTCGCCGACAAGATTCCCCTCGTCAAAGCCGAGGACGTCGACAAGACCGTCGCGTGGTTCCAGCGCCACGGCGGCAAAGCGGTGTTCTTCGGGCGGATGCTCCCGATCTTCCGCAGCCTGATCTCCATCCCCGCCGGCGTCGCGAAGATGCCGGTGTGGAAGTTCGTGCTGCTGACGGCGGCGGGGAGCCTCATTTGGAACACGATCTTCGTCCTGGCCGGATTCTTCCTCGGTGAGCAGTGGCACATCGTCGAGCAGTACGCCGAGATCCTTCAGTACATCGTCATCGCGGCGCTCGTGGTCGCCGTCGCGTGGTTCGTCTTCACGCGGGTGCGCTCTGCCCGGCGGTCGCGGCAGGGGCAGGGCGGCGCCTGAGGGGCGCGTCCGCTCAGCGCGTCCACAGAGGGCCCCGGCCTACACTGGGAGGGTGCCCGCCGACCGACTCCACCTCGTCCGCCATGGCGAGGTCCACAACCCGGGGCGCGTCCTGTACGGCCGTCTCCCCGGCTTCGGGCTGAGCTCCGACGGCCGGCGGATGGCGCGGCAGGCCGCCGAGTACGTCCGGTCCCTGGAGCGTCCTCTCGGCGCCCTCGTCGCCTCGCCCCTCCAGCGCACGCGCGAGTCGGCCGAGCCGTTCGAGGAACTCTTCGGCATCGAGCCGTTCATCGACGAGCGCGTCATCGAGCCGACCAACGTCTTCGAGGGGCGCCGGATGAAGCGGGTCTTCTACAACCCGCTCAATTGGCGTCATCTCGCCCAGCCCGCGCTCCCCAGCTGGGGGGAGCCGTACGAGCGGATCGTCGAGCGCATGCGGGCCGCGATGGATGATGCGTGGGACCGCCCGGAGGGCGGCGACGTCGTCATCGTCTCGCACCAGCTGCCGATCTGGATCGCGCACCTCTCCATCGCGGGCGGGGCCCTCCGCCACGACCCACGTCGCCGTCGGTGCGCGCTGTCGAGCGTCACCAGCTTCGAGCGACGCGGCGACTCCCTGACGGGGGAGCGCTGGGTCGAAGTCGCGTACGCGGAGCCGGCGTCCACCGCCGGTGCCGTCGACGTGGGGGCCGTGTGATGCGGCGCTCGGCCGCGCGTCGTGGGGCGCTCGCCGTGGCCCTCGCCGCCGCCCTGTCGCTGGGGCTCGCCGCCTGCACCGCCGACCCGCTCGCCGATCAGTACCGCGCCGGAGACAACAAGGGTTACATCGCGGCCAACGGGTTCGCGGCCGAGGAGATCCCCACCGCCGAGCGCGGCGAACCGGTCGAGTTCTCCGGTGTCACGGACTCGGGCGACGACGTGTCCCACGCCGACTACGCCGGACAGGTCCTCGTCGTCAACTTCTGGTACGCCGCGTGCGGTCCCTGCATCGTCGAGGCCCCGCGCCTCGAGGAGGCGTACGAGAGCGTCAAGGATGAGGGCGTGGCCTTCCTCGGCGTGAACACGTACGACCAGCCCGCCACCGCGGCATCCTTCGCCCGTGACAACGGCGTGAGCTATCCGAGCGTCATCGCCGTCAATGATGGCGCCGTCAAGCTCGCCTTCGCCGAGCACGCGCCGCTGAGCGCCACCCCGGTCACCCTCGTCGTCGACACCGAGGGGCGCGTGGCGGCCCGCATCATCGGCGAGCTCCCCGAAGCATCCATTCTCGAGTCGATCGTGCAGTCCGTACTGGCGGAGGCCGCGTGAACCCTGGAGCCATCGTCTTCGATGGCACGCTGTGGCTCGCCGTGCCGATCGCACTGGCGGCCGGGCTCGTGTCGTTCCTCTCGCCGTGCGTGCTGCCGCTCGTCCCGGGGTACCTCGGGTTCATCGGCGGCACCGTCGCGCCGCGGCGGAGCTCGTCATCCACCCCGGGCCGGGGCAGGCTGCTGGGCGGGGTGCTCCTGTTCATCGCCGGCTTCACGCTCGTGTTCATGACGGTCAACGTGCTGGGGGGCACGGTCGGTCGCTTCTTCGTGGAGTTCGCCGACCCCATCACGCGCGTCATGGGCGTGGTCGTCATCCTCCTGGGCCTGGTGTTCATCGGGCTGTTCGGCGTCGCCCAGCGCACCGTGCGGCCGCAGGCCCGCAGCAGCGTTGGCCTGATCGGCGCCCCTCTCCTCGGCATCGCGATGGGAATCGGCTGGACCCCGTGCATCGGCCCCACCCTCACCGCGATCTTCTCGGTGTCGTGGAACCTGGGCGACCCCGGCCGCGCCGCGCTCCTGGGCCTGGCGTACTCCCTCGGCCTCGGCATCCCGTTCGTGCTCCTGGCGCTCGGCTTCGGCTGGGCGACCCGGTCGGTGGCGTTCCTCCGTCGCCACATCCGCGTCATCAACCTCCTCGGCGGCGCCCTCCTGATCCTCCTGGGCCTGGCGATGGTCACGGGACTCTGGGGGATGCTGATGGCTCAGCTCACGGGGGTGATCGCCAGTGTCCCGCTCCCTCTTTGACGAGACCTCCGCCGCGGCGGACGGGCCCCTCCGGCCCTCCGACCACCACGGCTCCGCCCCGGACGAGGCCCACGGGGCGAACGGCGACATCATCTCGCCCGCGCTGGGCCCCGTCGGGTGGCTCCGCTGGGGATGGCGCCAGCTCACCAGCATGCGCACGGCGCTCGTACTCCTCCTCCTCCTCGCGATCGCCGCGGTGCCGGGGTCGATCGTGCCGCAGCGCAGCGCCGACCCCAACGGGGTCACCCAGTACTTCACCGACAACCCCGAGCTCGCTCCCGTCCTCGACAACCTGAGCCTGTTCGACGTCTACTCCTCGCCGTGGTTCTCGGCGATCTACCTGCTCCTGTTCGTCTCGCTCATCGGCTGCGTCATCCCGCGCACCCGGCATCACTGGAAGGCGCTCCGCTCCCGGCCGCCGCGGACCCCAGCCCGGCTGTCACGCCTGGGCGACGTGCGTGCCGCCGAACTGGATGCCGCGTCCCCCGAGGACGCCGAACGACGGGCCGCCGACGCGGTCGGCTCCGCGACCGAGCAGTTGCGCAAAGCCGGGTACCGGGTCGAGCGCTACGACGGACGCGGCGCGTTCTCGGTCTCGGCCGAGCGCGGTTACCTCCGCGAGAGCGGGAACCTCGTCTTCCACGGTGCGCTGGTGGGCGTCCTCGTCGTCGTCGGCATCGGGGGTGGATTCACCTATACCGGGCAGCGGGTGATCGTGGAGGGGACGACCTTCGTCAACTCGCTGCTGGACTACTCCTCCTTCAACCCTGGACGGTTCGTCAGTCCCGACGACCTGACCCCCTACGCCCTGACGCTCGACGAGTTCGAGGTGTCGTACGTGCCGCTGGGCGAACAGGGCGCTGGACAGGCGGGAGACTTCGTCGCGAACCTCACGACGCAGCTGGGCGGTGAGGTGGCCGAGGGCGAGGTGCGGGTCAACCACCCGCTGGACGTCGCCGGTGACCGCGTGTACCTCATGGGCAACGGCTACGCCCCCACGATCACGATCCGCGACGCCGAGGGCGAGGAGATCTTCTCCGACTCGGTGCCGTTCCTTCCCCAGGACACCAACATGACCTCCCTCGGCGTGGTCAAGGTCGCCGATGGTCTCCCCGAGCAGATGGGGCTCGTCGGATTCTTCTACCCGACGCAGGCGGCGCTGGAGTCCGGAGCCTTCACGTCGGCCTACCCCGACCTCATCAGCCCCGTCGTCACGTTCAACGTGTTCGTCGGCGACCTCGGCATCGACGGGGGTCAGCCCCGTTCGGTCTACACGCTTGACACGAGTGAGATGGAACAGCTCAGCGGTGGCGACACGGGCACCGAATCGATCGAGCTCGCCCCCGGCCAGACCGCCGAGCTGCCGGACGGCCTGGGGTCGATCACCTTCGAGGACGAATCGCCGGAGGGGGCCACCGGATACGCCGAGTCGGTCAAGCGGTTCGCGTCGCTGTCGATCCACCGCGACATCGCCGCCCCGTGGGTGCTCCTCTTCGCCGTGCTGGCGACCCTGGGCCTTCTCGCAGCGCTGTTCGTCCCCCGCCGGCGCATGTGGGTCAAGGCCACCACCCGGGGGAGCACCGTGCACCTGGAATACGCCGGTCTCGCCCGCGGAGAAGACCCCACGCTGGCCTCGGCCGTGGAGCAGTTCGCCGACCGTCACGGCCAATCGCTCGAGGGGTGGCGCCGGGCCCCCGACGTAGACTGACACCATGCCCGGAACCGAAACGCTCTCGCTCGACGCCGTCTCCGTGCTGCTGGTGTGGACCGCGATCGCGATCTACGTCCTGGCGTTCCTCGCCTATGCCGTCGACCTCGCCCGGCGCTCCGATGTCGCCGTCCGGGCGCAGGATGCGGCGCGCGAACGCGAGCTCGTGGCCGCGGGCGGAGCATCCGTCTCGGCGGGGTCGCGCTCCGGTTCCTCGACCGGGGACGGCGGGGCCTCAGCGACCAAGCCGCGCTTCGTGTGGGGGCGCATCGGCACGTCGCTGACGGTGCTGGCGTTCCTCTTCCACGTCGCCGCCGACGTCACCCGCGGCATCGCGGCCGAGCGGGTTCCGTGGTCGAACATGTACGAGTTCGCCCTCACCGGAACGATGCTCATCGTCGCGGTGTACCTCGCGGTGCTCTTCCGGTACGACCTGCGCTTCCTCGGCTCCTTCATCACCGGGCTGACGGTCGTGCTCCTGGGCGGTGCGACGCTGGGCTTCTTCGTCGAGGTCGTGCCGCTGGCCGACCCGCTGAAGTCGGTGTGGCTCGTCAT
Source organism: Microbacterium sp. Z11_20 (assembly GCF_057197605.1). Lineage (NCBI taxonomy): Bacteria > Bacillati > Actinomycetota > Actinomycetes > Micrococcales > Microbacteriaceae > Microbacterium > Microbacterium sp. Z11_20. The sequence goes on from NZ_JBXVOQ010000002.1 coordinate 243,982, forward strand.
CCACGTCTTCGTGGCCTCGCTCGCCACCGCCCTGTTCGCCCTCGCGTTCGGGCTGTCGGTGCTGCAGCTGATGCAGTCGCGCCGCGAGCAGCGGGTGGCCGCGGCCGCGGCATCCGGTGACGACTCCGGTAAGACGGGCCTCCGGTTCCTGCGCACGGTGCCGTCGGCGGAGACCCTGGAGTCCCTCGCCTACCGGTTCGCGATCGTCGGGTTCATCTTCTGGACCTTCACTCTCATCGCCGGGTCGATCTGGGCCAACGACGCGTGGGGACGCTACTGGGGCTTCGACACCAAGGAAGTGTGGACCTTCGTCATCTGGGTGCTCTACGCCGGCTACATCCACGCCCGCGCGACCCGCGGATGGCGCGGCACCCGTTCGGCGTGGCTGTCGATCATCGGCTTCACCGCCGTGATGTTCAACTTCACCATCGTGAACATGTTCTTCAAGGGCCTGCACGCCTACTCCGGCCTGACCAGCTGACGCCCCCGGCGCCCGCTCCACCCCCACCCCACTGCCGCCGAGAAACGACATTCCGGCCGAGACACCACGCGCCGCGTTGTGTCTCGCCGGGAACGTCGTTTCTCGCGTGGGGGGACGGGGGGTCAGGCGGGGGATGCGGCCAGCAGCGCGCGGGCGGGGACCGAACGCCGCCGGGCCACCGCCACCGTCGTGGCGATGAACGCGAGGACCGCCCAGATGAGGAGACCGACGACGGCCGCGCCCAAGCCGTCGGCGGCGGTGAGGGCGGCGAGCATCCCGTCATACGCGGGCGCGGTCGGGAGGAGCCCGGCGATCGCCGAGATGACGCCCGGGACGGTCGAGACCACGCCGGTCGCGACCGCCAGCGCGCCGATGACGGCGGAGATCCACCGCCCGGCGCCGCCGAAGACGGCGACGAGCGCCTGGTTCACCGCGGCGAAGGCGATCCCGGCGACGACGGCGACGGCGGCGAACAGCCACCAGTCGGCCCAGTCGTAACCGGCCGCCAGCTGCACGACGCCGGCAACGAGCACGCCCTGCACCGCGCCGATGGCCGCGGCCGGCGCGAGCCCGCGCAGGGCCAGGAGCGCCGACGGCCGGCGCGAGGAGAGCGTCCGCGCCGTCACTGCGCGGAGCGCCACGAACGTCGCCAGGCCGCCGAACCACAGCGCGACCATCACCACGAGCGGTACCGCGGACGCGCCGAACAGGTTGGTCCCGACGCCCTCGGCTGCCACCGGCTCGGCCACGACGGACGCGAGGTCCTGCGCTTCGCCGTCGGTGTACGACGGCAGCTCCTCTACGGCGCTCGACAGGCCGGCGCCGAGGTCGGCGGTGCCGTCGGCGACCTGTCGCACGCCGCCGGAGAGCTCGCCCGCCCCGGTCGCGGCCTGACCGGCTCCCTCAGCCAGCGCGGCGGCGCCGGTGGCGAGTTCGGATGCTCCGCCGGAGAGCTGCGCGGCGCCGTCGGAGAGCTGCCGTACGCCGCCGGCGGCGGTGGTGGCGCCACCGGCGAGCTCGTCGATGCCTCCGGACAGCTGCGTGAGGTTCGCGGCCAGGGACTGCAGCCCCGGGCCGAGCTGCTGCAGGCCGTTGACCCCTGCGGCGATCGTGCCCGACTGGCCGATCAGCTCGCTGACGGGCGGCACGGCCGCCTGGGCCTGTGCCGAGATCTGAGCGAGCGTCGCGCAGAGCTCGCTCGACCCGCCCTGGTCGGCACACGTCGCGGCGGCCTGCGCGAGCCCGTCGGCCGCGGCCGTCACCTGCGACTGGATCGTGGCGCTGTTGGCGGCGAGGGAATCGGCTGCCGCCACCATGTCGGAGGGCAGCGCGGGAATCGCATCGGCGGTCTGCTGCAGACCGCCGGCCAGCGCGCGGCCGTTCTCTGCGATCGTGCCCGCGCCCGCAGCCCACGCGTCCAGTCCGTTCGCGGCCTGCCCGGCGCCGGAGGCGAGTTCGGAGGCGCCGGCGGAGAGCTGTGAGGCGCCACCGGCCAGGGCGGAGGCGCCCTCGGAGAGCTGCCCCACGCCGTCGGCGAGGTCGGCTGCGCCGTCGGCGGCCTGTCCGGCACCGTCGGCGAGCTGGGCGGCACCGTCCGCGGCCGTGCCGAGCTGGTCGCCCAGGGTCGTGAAACCGAGGAACACGTTCTCCAGGTACACCTCCGACAGCGACGTGCCCAGCAGGGATGCTGCCGCCTGCGTCACCTGTGCGGAGATCGCGTCATCCACCACGAGGCTGTCCGGGGGCGTGCTGACCTCGATCGTGGCCTGCTCGGGCGTCCCGCCGGGCGCGGTGGAGGTGGCCGCCGCGGAGAAGTTCTCGGGGATGGTGATGACCGCCGCGTACGAGCCGTCGGCCAGGCCTGCGCGGGCGTCGTCGTCGTTCGTGATCGTCCAGTCGAGGTTGCTCGGAATGTCGTCCGAGCCCTCGATGAGGCCCGCCGTCAGCTGGCGTCCGAGGGGCACGGTCTGCCCGTCGATCGTGACCGGCTCGTCGTCGTTCACGATCGCTGCGCTCATCGCGTCGAGGCGTTCGACGGGGTTGTACAGCGCGCCGACGAGCACGCCGCCGACGATCACCGGCAGCAGCAGAGCGCCGACGATCGTGAGCCAGGTCACCGGCCGCCGGGAGCCCGCGCGTTCGACGGGCAGCGCCAGGGGGGATGCGGAACGGGTCATGCGGTCACCTCGGACAGATCGGTGGGGAAGGGGGATGCGGTGCGCACCCGCGTGACGGATGCTTCGGGCCAGCCCGCCTCGGACAGCACGCGGCGGGCAGCGCCGGTGTCGGCGGAGGTGACCAGGAGGGTCCACTCGCCGGCGGCGGCAGCATCCCGCAGGGTCGCCGCGGCCTGATCGCGCAGAGCCCCGTGTGCGACGACGTCGATGCCCTGGACGGCGAGGACGCCGGGGCGACCGGTGAGTGCGTCGCGGAGTTCTGCCAGCGGATCTTCGGCCTCATCGAGCTGGGCGATGCCGACATGGCTGCGCACCCACGACTCTCGGCCGGGCAGCAGGTGCCCCGCGACCCGCAGGCGCCCCGCGGTCAGGGAGACGCGCCCGGCCAGTGCGTAGAGCGCCGCGCGCGCTCGCCGTGGATCGTCGGACGTGAGGATCGCGGCGTGGCCGGGTTCGACCTCGAGCGACAGACCGTCGAACAATTCGACGTCGCGCGCCACAAGGCCGATGTCGTCGGCCACGACGATCGCGCGGGATGCGGGTCCGGGCCACTCCTGCAGCGCCATCTCGCGTTCGACGGCTTCGCCTTCCACGTCGAGGCGGGGGAGGAGCCGGTCCAGCCACTGCGGGATCCACCACGCCCTGTCGCCGAGCAGGGCCATGAGCGCCGGGATGAGCGTCATCCGCACGAGGAACGCGTCGACGGCGATGCCGACGGCCAGGCCCAGGGCGATGGGCTTGATGGAGGAGTCGCCCTCGGGCACGAACGCGGCGAAGACGCCGAACATGATGAGCGCCGCCGCCGTGACCACGCGGGCGGTGGCCGAGAATCCCGAGCGCACCGCCGCCAGCGCGATCTCCCGGGCGTCGGCGCGTGCACGGGCTCTCGCGCGGGCGTGCACGTAGTCCTCACGCATGCGCGTCACGAGGAACACCTGGTAGTCCATCGCGAGCCCGAAGAGCACGCCCATCAGCACGATCGGCATGAAGCTGATGACCGGTCCCACGCGTGTGACGTGGAGGAGATCCGCGAACCAGCCCCACTCGAACACGGCGGCGACCACGCCGAACGCGGCGGCCACGGAGAGGAGATAGCCGAGCGCTGCGGTGAGCGGGACCGCGATGGATCGGAAGACGACCATCAGCAGCAAAAAGGACAGCCCGACGACGAAGATGCCGAACGGCACGAGAGCGGCTCCGAGGCGATCGGAGATGTCGATGGCGACCGCGGTGAAACCGGTGACCTTCAGGTCGATGCCGTACTCGTCGAGCCACTCGTCGTGGTGCGCGCGCAGCTCGCGGACGAGGTCGGCCGTCGCCGGGTCATCGGGCGCCGTCTCCGGCACGATCTGCACGATGCCGGTGTCGGCGGTCTCGTTCGGGGTGGCCAGAGCCACCTCCTTCACGCCGGGCAGCTGCTCGACCTCGGCGGCGATGTCCGCCATGAGGCCGACCGGGTCGTCCGAGGTCACGATCGTGCCGGTGAGTACGAGCGGACCGTTGAAACCGGGCCCGAAGTTCTCCGCGGCGAGGTCGTAGCTCTGCCGCGCCGAGTTCGCCTCGGGGAGGACGCCGGCGTTCGGAAGCGCGAGGGCGAGGCTTCCCGCCGGGATCGCGAGGGTCCCGAGCCCCACCACGACGGCGACAGCGCTGACGAGCGGATGCCGCGTGACCAGCGCCACCCAGCGGTTCGTGCGCTGGGGCGCGGTCGCCGGCTGCGGTGCAGGGGAGGCGCTGTCGGCCGGCTCGTCCGCATCCGCGCTCTTCCGCGCCGAACGGCGGGACGGCCGGACACGGCCCGCGGCCCGGCGGCCTGCGAAGCCGAGGAGGGCGGGGGTGAGGGTGACCGACACCACCACTGCGAGCGCGACGGCCACGGATGCGGCGATGCCCATCGTCGTGAGGAACGGGATGTTCGCGAACGACAGCCCGATGAGGGCGATGAGCACCGTGATGCCCGCGAAGGTCACCGCCGACCCTGCCGTGCCGGTGGCGCGTGCCGCGGACTCCTCGGGGTCCATGCCCTCGCGCACCTGGTCCTGATGTCGGGCGGCGATGAACAGCGCGTAGTCGATGCCGACTGCGAGGCCGAGCATGAGCGCGAGGAGCGGCGTCGTGGAGGAGATGGGGGCGAACGCCGTCGCGAGCAGGATGAGCGCCATGGACAGTCCCACCCCGAGGATCGCGGTCAGGAGCGGAACGCCGGCCATGACGAAGGAGCGGAAAGTCACGATGAGGACGAGGAGCGCGATGATCAGGCCCACGGCCTCGGTGATGGTCACGCCGGGAACGGAGTTCGCGAACAGGTCGCCGCCGAGTGCGGCCTGGGCGCCCTCCGGAAGATCCGCGGCGAACGCGTCGGTGGCATCCCGCAGCTCCTCCTTGGCCGTGGGCGACACGCTCGTTCCCTGCCCGTCGAACTGCAGGCGCACGATGGCCGCCTCGGCGTCGTCGTTGATCAGCCCGGTGACGGCCTCGTCGAACGGGTCGGTGACGGCGAGTACTCCGTCGACATCCTCGAGCTCGGAGACGAGGGACGAGATGCCCGCGGCATACGGGTCTTCGTCGACGCGCTCGCCGGGTGCGGCGACCACGACGATCTGTGCGCTCGTCCCGCTGACCTGCGGGAAGGTGCGGGAGAGCTGCTCGAGTCCCTCTTCGGATTCGGTGCCCGGGATCGAGAAGGAGTTGTCCGTGCCCTGGTTGAACAGCAGCGCCCCGCCGCCGGCGGCGAGGAGCACCACGATCCACGCGGCCAGGACCCGCCAGCCGTGGCGGTACGACCAGCGTCCCAGCGAGGACAGGAGAGTGGACACGGCGACTCCGATGGATCAGCGGACGATACAGGGACGTATCGGATACACAGATGTATCGTAATCGGCGGGAGCTTGGTTAGGCTGGACGGTCCGTGTGAAACGGAGGGAACCATATGAGCGAAACGCTCTCCACCACGCCGCGCCGTGAGGCGACCCGGCAACGACTGCTGGATGCTGCCGCCGAGGTCTTCGCCGAGGCGGGTCTGGACGGTACCTCCGTGGAGGCCGTCTGCGAACGGGCCGGCTTCACCCGCGGGGCGTTCTACTCCAACTTCGCCTCGAAGGAGGAGATGTTCCTGGAGCTCGCCGCCGCCGTCGCCGAGGCGCGCGTGGCGGAGTTCGAGGAGCGCGTGGCGCAGCTGAAGGGCGAAGGTGCGCTGGAGGTGACACCGGAGACGGCGGTGACGCTGGTCGAGCGGGTGCTGGATCTTCCGGGTGATGACCGCCTCGGTGTACTCCTCATGAGCGAGATCCGGATGCGGGCGCTGCGGAGCCCGGCCATGGCGCAGGCGTTCCTCGCGCAGGACGCCGACATGCGGCGCAACATCGCCGGCACGATCGCCGGCATCGTGCGGGGAACGGGCCTGAGTCTCGCCGTGCCGCCCGACGAGGCGGCTCGCCTGCTTCTCCTCGTGTGGGAGGGGACCATGACGCGCGCCATGATCGCGGGGCTCGACCGACGCGCGGCCCAGCGCGAGGTGCAGAAGAGCATCGGGGACATGATCCCGCTGATGGTGTCCGGGATCGGCTGACCGCCTCTACCGCGCCGCCAGGAGAGCGTGGCAGCGCGTCAGCCGGGCGATCCACCACTCGCGGCGTTCGGGCGGCGCGGCCAGCTCCCGCAGCCGGTGGGGGGAGGGCGCGGCCGGCCCGACCGGCAGCATCCCCGCACGCGGGACGAGCGGCGGGTCGGCGACATCGGTGCGGAACAGCGACGAGGTTCCCAGGCCGCAGTCGTAGTCGAGGTCGGGCAGCGCTGCGGCCAACGCCACACCCATCGCCAACCCGACCGACGTGTCCAGAGCGCTCGAGACGACGGCGGGGAGTCCGGATGCCGCGACGATCTCCAGTGCGCGGTGGACGCCTCCCAGCGGTTGCGCCTTGACCACGAGCAGGTCGGCCGCACCGGCGCGCGCCACGCGCAGCGGGTCGTCGGCCTTGCGCACGCTCTCGTCCGCTGCCACCGGAACGTCGAGGTAGGAGATCCGTTCGCGCAGCTCGGCGAGTTCGTCCACCTCCGCACACGGCTGCTCGACGTACTCGAGGTCGAACGGCGCGAGAGCGTGGATGGCGTGCTCCGCCTCGTCGACGTTCCACCCGCCGTTCGCATCGATGCGGATGCGGCCCTCCGGACCCATCGCTGCGCGAACGGCACGGACACGGGCGATGTCGTCGGCGAGCACCTGCCCGGGCTCGGCCACCTTCACCTTGGCCGTTCGGCATCCGTCGAAGCGCGCGAGCACGGCCGGGACGTCCGCCGCCGGGACGGCGGGGATCGTGGCATTCACCGGGACCGTGTCACGCAACGCGTTGGGTCGTTCACGCCATCCGAAGTCGATGGCTCCGGCTAGCCACGTGGCCGCTTCGGCGTCGGCGTACTCCGGGAACGGTGAGAATTCCGTCCACCCCGCAGGGCCCTCGAACAGCACGGCTTCTCGCACGTCCACCCCCCGGAAGCGCGTCGCCATGGGGACCGAGACGACGTGAATACTCGCGAGGAGCTCATCGAGGGAGGGCGATGGTGCGGTCATGTCTTCCATCCTCCCGCGCAATAGGCTGACGACATGCTCCTGGACACCCCCGTTCGCATCGGCGTGCAGCTCGAACCGCAGCACGCCGGCTACGCGCAGATTCGCGACGCGGTGCGGCGACTGGAAGACATGGGCGTGGACATCCTGTTCAACTGGGACCATTTCTTCCCGCTCTTCGGAGAGCGCGACGGCGCGCATTTCGAGGCGTGGACCATGCTCGGCGCGTGGGCCGAGCAGACCGAGCGGGTCGAGTTCGGCCCCCTCGTCAACTGCAACGGCTACCGCAACCCCGACCTGCAGGCCGATATGGCCCGCACGATCGACCACATGAGCGGCGGCCGGTTCATCTTCGGCACGGGGGCGGGGTGGTTCGCCCGCGACTACGACGAGTACGGCTACGAGTTCGGCACGCCGGGTGCCCGACTGACTGACCTCGCGGAGGGCCTTGACCGGGTCGTGGCGCGATGGGACCGGCTCAACCCGCCGCCCACCCGCCGCATCCCGATCCTCATCGGCGGCAAAGGCGAGCAGAAGACGCTGCGGATCGTGGCCCGTCACGCCGACATCTGGCACAGCTACGTGGCGCCCGACGAACTCGCCCACAAGATCTCCGTGATCGAGAAGTGGGGCGAGACGGAGGGGCGCGACGTGTCGGGCATGATCGTCTCGAACGAGCTGAAGGGTCGCGATTCCTCCGACGCGGACGCGCTGTTCGATGCGGGCGTGCGCCTGTACACGATCGGGTGGGCTCCCCACCTGCCCGATTACGAGACGGTGTCGTCGTGGCTGCGGTGGCGCGACGCCAGGAACGGGATCTGATGGTCTCCGAGCTGTTCGACCCGGCGGAGTGGATGCCGGCCCCCGCGAGCGAGCGGTACACCGACATCACGGCGCACGTGTCGCACGACGGGCGGATCGCGCGCATCGCGTTCGACCGCCCCGAAGTGCGCAACGCCTTCCGCCCGCACACGGTGGATGAGCTCTACACCGCGCTGGACATCGCGCGGCAGAATCCGAGGATCGGTGTCGTGCTCCTCACAGGCAACGGGCCGAGCCCGAAGGACGGGGGATGGGCGTTCTGCTCCGGCGGAGATCAGCGCATCCGCGGCCGCGACGGGTACACGTACGCCGACCCTTCGACAGGCTCAGGGACCCCTTCGACAGGCTCAGGGACCGCGACGGGACGGCTGCACATCCTCGAGGTCCAGCGCCTCATCCGGTTCATGCCGAAGGTCGTGATCGCCGTGGTCCCGGGCTGGGCAGCCGGCGGCGGGCACTCGCTGAACGTCGTGTGCGACCTGTCGATCGCGAGCGCCGAGCACGGCCGGTTCAAGCAGACCGACGCCGACGTGGGGTCGTTCGACGCCGGGTACGGGTCCGCGTACTTCGCCAGGCAGATCGGGCAGAAGCTCGCGCGCGAGGTGTTCTTCCTCGCCGAGGAGTACTCCGCGCAGCGCGCGTACGAGATCGGTGCGGTCAATCGCGTCGTCCCGCACGCCGACCTCGAGCGCGAGGCCATCGCGATGGCTCGGGTGATCCTGGGCAAGTCGCCGACGGCCATCCGGATGCTGAAGTTCGCGTTCAACGCCGTCGATGACGGCCTCGTGGGACAGCAGGTCTTCGCCGGCGAGGCCACGCGGCTCGCGTACGGAACGGATGAGGCGGTCGAGGGCCGCGACGCCTTCCTGGAAAAGCGCGACCCCGACTGGACCGGGTTCCCATGGCACTACTGACGCGGCGCCCCGCAGCCTCGCGCGCAACGGGCCGGTGAGGGCTGGGTGAGGCTCGAGCCGGTCGACGGGGGAGAGCCGCGCGATGTGCTCCGGGCGCTGCGGGCAGCGCTGGGCGCCGGCCCCGCCGTCGGGCTCGGGTCGCCCCGCGCGCCGCTTCCCACCGAGGTGCCCGCGGGGACGGCGGTGGTGGTGACCACCTCCGGCTCGACCGGGGTGCCCAAGGCGGTGGCCCTCAGCCGCAACGCCCTGATCTCCAGCGCGCTGGCCACCACCGCGCGCATCGGCGAGGGCGCGTGGCTGCTCGCACTGCCCGCGGCCTATATCGCGGGCGCGCAGGTGCTCGTCCGCTCGCTCGTGGCCGGCCGCGAACCGGCGATCCTCGCCGGATCGTTCTCCCCGAGCTCATTCGCCGCCGCCGCGCGGCTGATGGCCTCCAGCGAACACGGTGCCCGGGTGCCCACGTTCACCTCGCTGGTGCCCGCGCAGTTGCAGCGCCTCGTGGATGCGGCCGACTCCGACCCCGACGTCGCGGGTGCGCTCCGCTCGTTCGAGGCGATCCTCGTGGGCGGTCAGGCGCTCCCCGAACGGCTGCGAGAGCGCGCGGCCGCGGCCGGAGCACGGGTCGTGCGGACCTACGGCTCGACCGAGACCAGCGGCGGATGCGTCTACGACGGGATTCCGCTGGACGGTGTGCGCCTTCGCATCGTCGACGGCGAGGTGCGCGTGGCCGGGCCCGTGCTCGCCGACGGATACCTCGGGGAGCCCGAACGATCCGACGCGGCGTTCCCCCGCGACGCCGACGGCACCCGCTGGTACCGCACGGGTGACGCCGGTCTCGTCGATGACGCCGGCGTGCTCCGCCTCCACGGGCGTATCGACAACGTGATCGTGTCGGGCGGGATCAACATCTCCCTCGACCGCGTCGAGAGGGTGGTGCGCAGCATCCCCGGTCTCGAGTCGGCCGTCGTGGTCGGGGTCGACGACGCCCGGTGGGGTCAGGCGTCGGTGATCGTCGCGCCGCGTCGCGACGCACTCACGCGCAGCGAGTCGGCACAGCTGGAGGAGGCGCGCGCAGCCGTCGCCGCCGAGCTCGGCGCGCCCGCGCGGCCGTCGCGCCTCGTGCTGGTCGATGAGATCGCGCACCTGTTCACCGGCAAGCCCGACCGCGCAGCGATCAGTCGCTTCGTCTCCTCGCTCCCGGAGACCGGGCGCAGTTAGCCGGCGGGGCGCTCACCGGTGTCGACCACGCAGAAGCGGTTCCCCTCGGTGTCTTCGAGCACGATCCAGTCGGCGTCGGCGGGATACCCGTGCCAGTCGACCTCCCGCGCACCCAGCTCCAGGAGACGCTGCACTTCGGCCGATTGGTCATCGGCGTAGAGGTCGAGGTGGATGCGGGGCGGATAGTGCTGCGGGTACCCCGTCACCGACAGGGCGAGGCTCGTGCCAGGGCCGTCCCAGCCCCCTTTGTCCGGCGGGTCGAGGAGGACCCAGTCGTCGCCGGGTTCGGCGCGGTTGACGAAACCCAGCGCCCCGCGCCAGAAGTCCCCCGCGCGGGTGATGTCTTCAACGGTCAACACGATGGTGGCCATGGTCAGCATCCCGTCAGCCTGTCCCGTCCACAGGTCGATCGGGAGGGCTTGCCAACGCGCTTAGGATGGCACACCGTGGCCGCACAATCTCGCAAACGTCCCGCTCCCAGCAGCACTGCCCGGCGCCGTCCGGGCGGTAACCCGCGGAAGCGCACCGCGCCCGCTCCGGCGCCGAGCCCGGCGACGCCCGCCGACTGGGTCGGCGCGGCGCGGCTGCGCACCCTGCCTCTGGCCGTAAGCCCGGTGCTGGTGGGCACCGGGGCGGCGAACCTCGGCGCCGAGCCGTTCCACTGGGTCATCGCGCTGTTCTGCCTTCTCGTGGCCGTGAGCCTGCAGATCGGGGTGAACTTCGCCAACGACTACAGCGACGGCATCCGGGGCACCGACGATCACCGCGTGGGCCCGGCCCGCCTGACCGCGTCGCGGAAGGTGAAGCCGCGGAGCGTGCTCATCGTCGCGCTCGTCTTCTTCGGTATCGCTGCCCTTGCCGGTCTCGCGCTGGTGATCCGCACGCAGCAGTGGTGGATGCTGGCGGTGGGAGCCGCGTGCATCGTCGCGGCCTGGTTCTACACCGGTGGCAAGCGCCCGTACGGGTACGCGGGGCTGGGCGAGCTGTTCGTGTTCATCTTCTTCGGGCTGGTGGCCACCCTCGGCACCACCTGGGTGCAGGCCTTCACCCTCCCGCAGGAGGCGTGGTTCGGAGCGGTCGCGGTCGGGTTCCTCGCGTGCGCCGTGCTGCTGGCGAACAATCTCCGCGACATCGACCAGGACCGTGCCGCCGGCAAGCGCACCCTCACCGTTCGCATCGGCAAGCGCGCCACCCAGGTGCTGTACACCGTCCTGGTCCTCGCTCCGTTCGGGATCGCGGCGTACCTCGCGCTGTTCTACCCCGTCGCATGGCTGACGCTCCTGGCGCTTCTCGCGGCCATCCCGGCGATCCTCATCGTGTGGACCTACCGCGTCCCGCGGGAGCTGGTGATCGCGCTCGCGTTGACGTCGTTGACGTCTCTCGCCTACGGCGGATTCCTCTTCTGGGCGTTCTCCGGCTGACCCTCGCGGTCACGCCGGTGCGGGCCGGTGGCTGCGGTCGGGTGCGTACCGCGCCCGCCCGCGTGTCAGTGGTGCGAGCCCGGCTCCGCGTCGCTGCCGGCGTCCTCGGCGGCAGCGTCGTCTGCGGCTGTGGAGCGGCGGCGCTGGGCGAGGCCCGAGGTCACTTCGTCCAGCGGGCGGCGCAGGAACAGCAGCGACAGGCTCAGGCCGATGAGAGCGGCGAAGACGGCGGCCAGCCACGGCAGTTCCCGGAAGATGGGGAACAGGAGCAGAAGGGCGAACGGCACCACGAACGCCAGCAGCCGCAGCACCGTGTACACCAGGGCCGAGCGCGCAATCATCCGCCCAGTCTAGGTTGCGCTCACTACTGTGCCCACCGCCCGGCCCACGTCCAGGCATCGCGCCTAGGATGAGGGGATGACGAGGCTGTTGCTCATCCTGGCGCTCGTGGGCACCGCGTTCTGGGTGTACTCGATCGTCGACTGCGCACTGCAGCCCGCGACCCGTCACCGCGGCGTGAGCAAGGGTGCCTGGATTGCCATCGTGGTTCTGTTGCCGGTGCTGGGCGGCCTGCTGTGGTTCGTCGTCGGACGAGGCCGCGGTGCCGCCGCCGCCACGCGACGCGCTCCGGATGACGACCCGGAGTTCCTCGGCAGCATCGGCTCCATCGCCGACCAGGACGAGCGCATCCGCCGCCTGGAGGAGGAGCTCGCCCAGCTCGACGCGGAGGCTGACGACGAGCACTTCCGCACCGCGCCGCCCGCCGAGACACCCGACGCCGATCCGGACGCGACACCGCCGACGGGGACAGACGGCGACGACGACGCCCGCGGTCAGCGCGGCGCCGTCGGCTGAGCGTGACCGCTGCCGACGCGCGCGTGGGCGCGTCTCCCGCCACGGATGCCGCCGCCGCGCTGCTGACCGCTCTCGTCCACCGCGGCGTCGAGCACGTCGTCCTCAGCCCGGGCTCGCGCTCGCAAGCTCTGGCCCTCGTCGCGGCACACCTCGAGCGGGCGGGGCGCCTGCGCCTGCATGTCCGCATCGACGAGCGCGTCGCGGGGTTCACCGCGCTGGGCATCGGCCGCGAGACCGGCACGCCGGCGGTGGTGGTGTGCACCTCCGGTACCGCCGTGGCGAACCTCCTTCCGGCCGTTCTCGAAGCCCATCACGCCGGGGTCCCGCTGGTGCTCCTGACCGCCGATCGTCCGCCCGAACTCCGCGGCGTCGGCGCCAATCAGACCACCCGTCAGCCGGGGCTGTTCGCTCCGCACATACGCTTCGACGCCGACCTGCCGGTGCCGGATGCTCTCGATCACGACGGCACGGCGGAGGCCTCCGCGATGCTGCGCGCCGTCGCGGCAGACGCGATGGTCGCCGCCGGCGGCGGTGCCGGCCGACCGGCGGGCCCCGTCCACCTGAACCTGCCCTACCGGGAGCCGCTGGCCGGACCCCCGCCGGCGTGGCTGCCCGCCCCTGCGGCCGGTGACGCACGGAACAACGCCGGGGCGGCGCGGAACGACGCCGGTGAGGCCCGGGACGACGCCCGTGAGGCGAGCCCACACGGCGAGGCCGAATCGGGGGCGCTCTACCAGGGCGGCGGTGGCATCGGGGGCGCCGACGCGGTGCCGGCCGAGACGGCCCCGTATGCGCTCGTGCGCGGTCCTCGCACGCTCGTCGTGGCCGGGGCGGACGCCGGAACGGCCGCCGAGGAGCTCGCGCACGCCGGCGGGTGGCCCCTCGTCGCGGAGATCGTCAGCGGCGCGCGCTTCGGGCGGCACCTCGTGCACGGCTACCGCGGCCTGCTGCGCGAGCCCGAGCTCGGCGGCGCCGTGCAGCGCGCGGTGGTGTTCGGCCATCCCACTCTCAGCCGCGAGGTCGCGATGCTGCTGGCGCGCGACGACGTCGAGGTGATCGCCGTGCGCGGTCCGGGTGAGGCGCTGAACCTCAACGGCTCCACGGTCGCCGTCGATGCCGTCCGCGTCGAGGACGGGCCGCCTGACCGGGAGTGGCTGGGTCGATGGATGAGGGCGTCCGCCGCCGCATCCGTCGACCTTTCGCCGCCCGCCCCCGACGCCGAGGCCCTCTCTTCGGCGGAGCCGCAGCAGCGGCGGGGGGCCCTTGCGGCCGAGGTCGCGGTGCTGCGCGCGCCGCTTGACCGCGCCGGCCTCGTCGACGCCGCTTGGCGCGCCACCTGGCCGCACGACCGGCTCGTCTTCGGCTCGTCGCGGCTCGTGCGCGTCGCCGATGAACTCCTGGGCGGGAAGAAGGTGCCGGTCCACGCCAACCGTGGCCTCGCCGGCATCGACGGCACGGTCGCCACCGCCATGGGCATCGCCCTCGCCAGTCAGGCCGGCGGACGCGCCGGCGTGACGCGTGTCGTGCTGGGCGACCTTGCGTTCCTTCATGACGTGGGGGCGCTGCTGCTCCCGGGAGCCGAAGTCGAGCCACGCGTGCAGGTGGTCGTCGGCAACGACGGAGGCGGCACGATCTTCGACGGGCTGGAGGTGGCCGGCGTCGCCGAAGCCGAGGCGATGGACCGCGTGCTGTACACGCCGCATTCCGTGCGCAACGAGCACCTCGCCCTCGCCTATGGGTGGGAGTATCACCGCGTCACCACGCGCAGCGCGCTGGATCAACTGCTCACCTCTCCCGCCGGAGGGCGGCAACTCATCGAGGTGCCGCTGCCGCGCTGAACACGATGCGCACGACTCCGCGAGGGGCACCTTCCCCGGGCCGAGCGAGCATGATGAGGACATGACGACCTCGCCGCTCTGGACCGTCCCCGCCGCCGACGCCCTGCGTGCGGGGCCCGGATTCCGCCTGACCGACATCGATGCGCGTGCCACGCCCGGCTACGCCGGCGCGAAAGCCGACGGCGCCGCCGAGCTCGACGACGGCGGACACCTCCTCGGCGAGCTTCAGGAGCGCCTCTTCGCCCAGAGCGTCGCGGGCACCGCTACCGGGTCGGTCCTGATCCTCCTGCAGGCGATGGACACCGCCGGCAAGGGCGGCGTGGTGCGGCATGTGGTGGGTGCCGTCGATCCCCAGGGCGTGGAGCTCGTGGCATTCAAGAAGCCCACCGACGAGGAGCTGGCGCACGACTTCCTGTGGCGCATCGAGAAGCGCCTTCCCCCGCTCGGCCGGATCGGCGTGTTCGATCGGTCGCAGTACGAGGACGTTCTCATCGGCCACGTCCGCGGGCTCGCTCCAGCGGACGAGATCGAGCGGCGCTACGACGCCATCGTGCAGTTCGAGGCGGATGCCGCGGCCCGCGGCATCCGGTGGGTGAAGGTGATGTTGCACATCTCCCGCGATGAGCAGAAGGAGCGGCTGACCGAACGCCTCGAACGGCCCGACAAGCAGTGGAAGTACAACCCCGGCGACGTGGATGACCGCCAGCGGTGGGACGAGTACATGGCCGCCTATCAGGTGGCGATCGAACGCACCTCGACGGAGGCCGCCCCGTGGCATGTGGTGCCGGCCGACCGCAAGTGGTACGCGCGCCTGGCCGTTCAGCAGCTGCTCCTCGATGCGCTCGCCGCGCTCGACCCGCAGTGGCCGGCGGCGGACTACGACGTCGACGCGGAAAAGGCACGGCTGGCGGCGACCTGAGGCGCCGCTCGCGCGGGGCTCAGGTCAGCGCTTCGACGATGGGGCGGAACTTCACCCGTGTCTCGAGCAACTCCGCCTCCGGTTCGCTGCCGGCCACGATCCCCGCGCCGGCGTACGCGGTGATGGGCAGGGCGCCGTTGGCCAGGGGCAGGTCGAACTGCGCGCACCGCAGCGCGATGGCCCACTCGCCGTCGCCGGAGGCCCCGGTCCACCCGACCGCGCCGGCGTACCGCCCGCGGTCGAACGGCTCCAGTCGTCGGATCAGCTCCATCGCGACCGGGGTGGGGGTTCCCGCCACCGCCGCGGTGGGATGGAGCGCTGCGACGAGATCGAGCGACGATGAACCGTCGTCCAACACTCCCTCGACGTCGGTGGCGAGGTGCCACACGTTCGGCAGCCGCAGCGTGAAGGGCTGCTCGGCCGCGGCCAGGGCGCTGGTGTGGGGGCGCAGGGAGGCCAGGACGCTCTGCACGGCGAAGCGGTGCTCGTCCTGGTCTTTCGAGCTGTCGGTGAGGGCGAGGGATGCCGCCGCATCCGCGTCGACCTCCGCGCCGCGGGCGATCGTGCCGGCCAGCACGCGTGCGGTGACCGTGCGCTCCGACACCGTGACGAGGGTCTCGGGGCTCGCCCCGATGAGACCGTCGACGGCGAAGACCCAGCAATCGGGGTATCCGGTCAGGAGAGCACGGACCAGCCGGCGCAGATCCGCTCCGGAGGGGACGGTGCCGACGACGTCGCGTGCGAGCACGACCTTGTCGACCTCGTGCCGCGCGATCGCGCCGAGCGCGGAGCGCACGGCGTCCTGGTAGCCGCCCGCGGTCATCCGCCCCGGGCCCATCGTGGCCGACCAGTGCGGGCCGAACGGCGTGGCAGGGGGCAGCGCCGGAGAGGTGGTGTCCGCCACGGCGGGATCGCCGGCGGGCGGGGCCTCATCGCCCGCGTCGCCGAGCGTGATCCGGGTGACCCACGAACGTCCGCCACGCCGCCCGACGAGGGTCGCCGGAACGGTGAGGACACTCCCGCGCGGGGAGTCCGGATCGAAGGCGAAGGAACCGAGCGCGACCAGGCCGCTGCCGGGAAGCTCGACCGGGTCGTCGATGTCGGCGGCGGCAGCGACCGCTCGCCAGCGCGCCGCGAGGTCGGCCGCGGGGGCAGGCGTCCCCGCGTCGGCCTCGAGGCGAAGGGCGACGCCGTACGCGGCCAGCGCATCGCCCCGGCGGCTCCAGAAGAGCGGATCTCCGGCGGCCGTATGGGCGAGGACCTCCTCCACGCCGTCGATCTCCCGGGTGACGGCGCGCAGTCGCGGAGGGCCGGACGACGCGGGATGTTGCACCTTGCCAGCCTAGTTCGGTGGCAGGTCCATAGAATGCGGGCGTGAGCCATCGCCCCGAACCCGGTACGCAGGTCGACTTCCGCTGGCGGAAATGGGACGGTTCGCCGCACTGGGAGCATGACTGCGTCGTCCTCGGCAGCGACGAGCACGGCGACTGGGTGGGGCAGCAGGCCGGATGGCGCAGCGCTCGCCCGGGCCGCGAGATCTCGGCGCCGCAGCCCAACGTGACCCTCATCCCGCCCGGCGGCGAATGGGCCTTCACCTCGAACGCGGCCCCGCACCCGACGCGCGTGTACATCGACCTGGCCTGGGACGTGCAGTGGAACGAGGCCGGCGAGCCCACGGGCATCGACATGGACCTGGACGTGGTCGACGACGCGCGCCACGGCATCTGGATCGACGATCGCGACGAGTGGGACGAGCACCGCGTGCACTACGGATACCCGCTCGACATCGTGGAGCGCCTGGAGTCGGTGGCCGTGGATCTCGAGCAGCGCGTGCGGCGGCGGGACGCACCGTTCGACGACGCGACGATCGCCTTCTGGCTGGCGCGGCTCGCCTCGTTCGAGTGAACCTCCGCGGCACCGCGTCGCTGCGCCCCACGGCCTCCGGGTTCTCGGACACGGAACGGGCAGGTGCGGCTCGTAGACTCGATGGATGACCCCTGAGCCGAACCGTGCCGACCTCGGCAAAGACCCGGCCCGCGTCTCCGGGATGTTCGACCAGGTCGCAGCCGCCTACGACCGCACCAACACCGTGCTGAGCCTGGGCAACGACCGGTTCTGGCGGGTCGCCACCACGCGGGCCGTCGCTCCCCGGCCGGGGCAGCGCATCCTGGATCTCGCCGCCGGCACGGGCGCGAGCTCCGTGTCGCTCGCCCGCAGCGGCGCGGAGGTCGTCGCCGCCGACTTCTCCCCGGGGATGATCGCGGAGGGCCGGCGCCGGCACGCAGGGCTGCCGAACCTGTCGTTCGTGCAAGCCGATGCCACCGCGCTTCCCTTCGCCGACGCCGAGTTCGACGCCGTGACGATGTCGTTCGGGCTGCGGAACGTCAACGACCCGAAGAAGGCGCTGCGCGAGCTCCGTCGGGTCACCAAGCCCGGTGGCCGCATCGTCGTGTGCGAGTTCTCGCATCCGCCCTCGCGCGCGTTCTCCGGGCTGTATCGCTTCTACAACGGCCGGGTGCTCCCGGTGGTGGCCAAGGCGGTGAGCTCGAACGCGGAGGCCTACGAATACCTCAACGAGTCCATCCGCGACTGGCCCGACCAGCGCACCCTGTCGGCCTGGCTCCGGGAGGCGGGATGGGCCGACGTGGCGTACCGCAACCTCTCCTTCGGCATCGTTGCGCTGCACCGGGGCACCGCTGCGTCATCGGGACCGTCCCCCGCGGGGCGGTAGGCTGGGATGGTGACCCCCAGACCTTCCGCTGCGGGCTCGCAGATGGCGGGCAAGCTGGGCCTCACCGACCGCGTCTTCGCGGGCGTCCGTTCCCGCAGACTGCTCGCCACCGTTGAGGCGGGGCTCGAGCGGGTCGAGCAGAGCCTGGCCGCGGAGCTGCGGATGACCGATTCGCTCGCCGATGCGACCAGCCGGTACCTGTACGAAGCCGGCGGCAAGCGGGTGCGCCCGATGCTGGTGATCCTCACCTCGCAGCTGGGGGAGGGGGCCACCGACGACGTCGTCGACGGCGCCACGGCCCTGGAGATGACGCACCTCGGGTCGCTCTACCACGACGACGTCATGGATGGCGCCGATGTGCGCCGCGGAGTTCCCAGCGCCCAGACGGTGTGGGGCAACAACATCGCCATCCTCACCGGAGACCTCCTCTTCTCGCGGGCGAGCCAGATCATGGCACGGCACGGCAACCGCGCCATCCGGCTGCAGGCCGACACGTTCGAACGTCTCGTTCTCGGTCAGATGCACGAGACCGTGGGTCCGCAGCCGGGCGATGACCCCGTGGAGTTCTACCTGCGCGTGCTCTCGGACAAGACCGGATCGCTCATCGCCGCCGCCGCCGAGGCGGGCGTCGTCTTCTCCCACGGACCCGAGGAGCTCGAGGAGCCGATGCGGGTCTTCGGGGAGAAGGCCGGCGTCGCCTTCCAGCTCCTCGACGACGTGCTCGACCTCTCCGATGACGCGGACGAGACCGGCAAGGTTCCCGGAACCGACCTGCGCGCGGGCGTGCCCACCATGCCGTATCTGCTCCTCGGGCAGCGCGAGGATGCGGCATCCCGCGACCTGCACGCGCGCATCGACGACGGAGTCTCCCGCATCGTCGACGGCGGCGAGGCCGCCCTGCTGGACGATCCCCTGGCCGAGCTGCGCGAGCACGAGGCCACCCGAGCGACCCTCGACCTGGCCCATGCGTGGTCGGCCGAGGCGATCGCCGCGCTCGACCCCCTCCCGGACGGCGCCGTGCGTGAAGCCCTCACGCGGTTCGCGCAGGCCGTCTCCAACCGCTCCCGTTGACGCCCGTGCCGGCTCAGCGCACCACGCTGCGGCTGCGGCCGCAACCGAATCCGAGAGGATCCTCATGACTCAGCTCAGGCTGGCCATCGTCGGCGCAGGGCCGGCGGGCATCTACGCCGCCGACATCCTGCTGAAGGCGGAGCGCAGGTTCGACGTGTCGATCGACCTGTTCGAGCAGCTCCCCGCCCCCTACGGTCTGGTGCGCTACGGCGTCGCCCCCGACCATCCCCGCATCAAGGGCATCGTCACGGCTCTTCGCGAGGTGCTCGACCGCGGCGACATCCGCCTGTTCGGCAACGTCCGCTTCGGTGAAGACATCACCCTCGACGACCTCAAGCGCCACTACCACGCGGTGATCTTCGCCACGGGTGCCATCCGCGACACGAGCCTCGACATCCCCGGCATCGACGCCGCCGGGTCGTACGGCGCGGCGGAGTTCGTCAGCTGGTTCGACGGGCACCCCGACGTCCCGCGCACGTGGCCGCTGGATGCGACATCCATCGCCGTGATCGGAAACGGCAACGTCGCCCTCGACGTCTCCCGGATGCTCGTCAAGCACGCCGACGATCTGCTGCCCACCGAGGTGCCGGCGAACGTGTACGAGGGGCTCAAGGCCTCGCCGGTGACCGACGTGCACGTCTTCGGCCGCCGCGGGCCGGCGCAGGTGAAGTTCACGCCGCTGGAACTGCGCGAGCTCGGCGAGCTGCGTGACGTCGACACGGTCGTCTACGACGAGGACTTCGACTACGACGAGGCATCCAAAGCCGCCATCGCCAGCAACAAGCAGGTCATGGTGATCGACCGGGTCCTGCAGTCGTGGCGGAAGCGGCCGAGCGTCAACAATGCGGGCGGGGAGGCCTCGCGGCGCGTGCACCTGCACTTCTGGGCCCGCCCGGTCGAGCTGAAGACGGATGAGGCGGGCCACGTGTCGGCGTTCGTCTACGAGCGCACGCGCCCGGACGGCGAGGGCGGCGTGATGGGCACCGGCGAGCTGCGGGAAGTGCCGATCCAGGCGCTGTACCGTGCGGTCGGGTACTTCGGTTCGCCCCTTCCCGGCGTGCCGTTCGACACGCGGCACGGGGTCATCCCGAACCGCGAGGGCCAGGTGCTGCACGGGGACTCCAACGAGCCCGTGCCCGGTGTGTACGCGACGGGCTGGATCAAACGCGGCCCGGTCGGGCTCATCGGTCACACCAAGTCGGACGCCATGGAGACCGTGCGTCACCTCATCAACGACCAGGGGTCGTGGTGGCAGCCGGAGGATCCGTCCGAAGAGGCGATCCCCGCGCTGCTCGCCTCCCGCGGGGTGCAGTGGACCGACCTGGAGGGGTGGCACCGCCTCGATGAGCACGAGGTCGCCCTGGGGCTTCCGCACGAGCGCGCCCGGATCAAGGTCGTGCCGCGCGAGGAGATGGTCGCGATCTCGCGCGGCGAGTAGCAGCCCTCGCGCGGTATCTCGCGCATCGAGGGGGCGCCTCTCGCGCGCAATCTCGCGCGCACCGAGGGGGGCCTCTCGCGCGCAATCTCGCGCGGATCGAGGGTGCGCCTCTCGCGTGGAATCGAGGAGATCTCGCGCATCGAGGGGGCGTGTGCCCGATCCGTTCCTCGATTCCCGAGATCTCCGCTGTTTCCGCGACCGCGGCCGCGACCGCGACCGCGACGGTGGCCGAAGCCGCACGCGCTCGTCCTGCACAGGCCTGCGATCTGCGCACTATTCCACAGGTCATGCACACCGGCCGACCGCGGCGTGCTCTTCGGCCAGGCTGGGCCGGTGCTGCCCGACGTGTGCGGGCGGTTCGGAACCCGGTGTCCAGGCGTGCGTCCGCACCGGATCCGGGCGGCTCGGGAGGAGACCGTACGCGCGGTCCGGGATGTTGGGGACTCCTGTGCGCGAGCGGTCCTCCTTCCGCGCTGCCCGTTCGGTATCCCGACCCACCCGCCTAGGCTGACGTCATGAGTGAGGGGTGGGAGCCGGACCTGCTCGGGCCGCCGTTCGAGCGCCTGATGCTGCCTCTCGGTGAGGACGACGGCGACGAGGTCGTCGCGACCCTCGTGCGCAGCATCCCCGCCGCCGGTCTCCGTTTGTTCGGGCCGCTCCGGGATGTCGACGTGCTCTACGTGCACGGCTGGTCGGACTACTTCTTCCAGTCCGAGCTCGCGGAATTCTGGACCGCTCGAGGGGCGAGGTTCTACGCACTGGACCTGCGCCGCTACGGGCGGAGCCTCCGTCCCGGTCAAAGCCACGGCGACGTGCACTCGCTCGATGACTACGACGCCGACATCGAGGCGGCCCTGGCCGCGATGGCCGCGGGTGAGCGAGGCGCGCGCCAGCTCGTGCTGCTCGGACACTCCACCGGGGGCCTCACGCTGACGCTGTGGGCTGCGCGTCATCCGGGCCGCGCTGCGGCCCTCGTGCTGAACAGCCCGTGGCTGGAGTTGCAGCTCGGTCCCGTCGGTCGACAGGCCCTCACGCCGCTGATCAACGCCCGGGCACGCATCGACCCGCTGGGCCCGCAGCCCGTGGTGGATCTCGGCTTCTACACCCGCGCTCAGCGGGAGATCGGCTCGTTGCCCTCCTCCCCGCCGGGATGGCGGCCCGAACGCGGGTTCCCGACCCATCCCCGCTGGCTCGCGGCGGTCGTGGCAGGCCATCGACACATCGCGGACGGCGTCGACGTCGGATGCCCCGTCCTCGTGCTGCTTTCCACGCGCTCGACGCCGCCGATCCGCTGGCTCGACGATATGACGAGCACCGACTCGGTGCTCGTGGTCGACGACATCGCCCGCGCCGCCGCCCGCATCGGCATGCTCGTGACGATCGCCCGCATCGACGCGGCCATCCACGACGTCTTCCTCTCGCGCTGGCAACCGCGCACCGCCGCGTACGAGACGCTGGATCGCTGGGCGCGGGCTCTTCTCTGAGAGCACGGTCCGGGTGAAGCGGGAGCGGGTGTCAGACCGTCTGCCGCTGCTGGAGCAGAGGGCATTCGAACGGGTCGCGGTCACCGAGCCCGACGCGGTTGATGTAGCGGACGATGATGGCGTACGACTCCCACAACCCCGTCTGCGTGTACGTGACACCCTTCTCGCGGCAGTACGCCGCGATCATCGCGGAGGCCTTCCGCAGGTGCGGACGCGGCATCGACGGGAAGAGGTGATGCTCGATCTGGTAGTTGAGCCCGCCCATCGCGGTATCCAGCAGGCGGCTGCCGCGGATGTTGCGGCTCATCAGCACCTGGCGACGCAGGAAGTCCCCCTTCACGTCGGCCGGGACGATCGGCATCCCCTTGTGGTTCGGCGCGAACGACATGCCCATGAAGACCCCGAACAGCCCGAGCTGCACTCCGAGGAACGCGAACGCGATCCCCGGCGAGAGCACGAGGAATACCAGGACGAGGTAGCCGATGAGGCGTATCGCGAGGAACGTGATCTCCACGGGCCGGCGACGCAGCGGCTCCTTCGAGAACACCCGCTGAAGGCCGGCGGCGTGCAGGGATAGCCCCTCCAGCAGGAGGATCGGGAAGAAGAAGATCCCCTGATGGGCCATCAACCAGCCCAACGGCCCCTTGCGACGTTGGGCGGCCTGATCCGCGGTGAAGGAGATCACGGGCAGCTCGATGTCGGGGTCGGAGCCGATCTTGTTGGGGTTGGCGTGATGCTTGGTGTGCTTGTGCTGCCACCAGCCGTAGCTCATCCCGACGAAGAGGTTGCCGATGATCAGCGACGTCCAGTCGTTCCATTTCCCCGAGCGGAAGATCTGCCGGTGGGCGGCATCGTGCCCGAGCATCGCGATCTGGGTGAACACGACCGCCAGGACGGCGGCGGTACCCAGCTGCCACCACGAATCACCGATCCAGAGGAAGACGAGCACCATCCCCGCCACGACGACGGGAACGGCGAGCAGCTTCGTCCAGTAGTAGCCGTACCTGCGCCGCATCAGCCCGCTGGAGGTGACCAGGTGCGACAGCTCAGTGAAGTCGTTCGCGAGCTTGGGCGTCGTCGACCGGACGGATGCGGCGGCTGGTGGGACAACGTCGGTCATGGCAGACCCCTTGTCGACGTGAGTATGCAGGCGATGCTGCGGCGAACGACGCGGTCCGGGCCATTCACGCTCAGCATAAGTGCGCCCGCCACGCGCGGGAAGCCCCCGACGGGGATTGGTCGACGGCGGGGCGGGGGAGGGGCTACCGGTAGTTGACGAACTGGAGGTCGACGTCGAGGTCGGCGGACTTCAGCAGGCGGATGACCTCCTGAAGGTCGTCGCGGTTCTTCGACTGGACGCGCAACTCATCGCCCTGGATCTGCGACTTGACGGACTTGGGGCCCTCGTCGCGGATGATCTTGCCGATCTTCTTGGCATCCTCCTGCGAGATGCCCTCCTTCAGCGTGGAGACGATGCGGAATTCCTTGCCGCTGGGCGTCGGCTCGCCCGACTCGAGGCTCTTGAGCGAGATGCTGCGCTTGATGAGCTTGCTCTGGAAGACATCGAGCACCGCCTTGGCACGCTCTTCGCTGTTGGCCTTGATCAGGATGGACTCGCCGCTCCACTCGATGGACGCGCCGGTGCCCTTGAAGTCGTAGCGCTGCTCGACCTCTTTGCGGGCCTGGTTGAGGGCGTTGTCGGCTTCCTGCCGGTCGATCTTGGAAACGATGTCGAATGAGCTGTCGGCCATGACGCGAGTGTAGCCGCGACGGCTTGGGTGAGCACGGAGGGGGCTGCGGGAGTGCAAACGCTTCCGGCTCGGGTGACGGGATCACGTCTTCATATCGGATGAGCTCTCGGTTTGCACGCCATCTGGCGCTCGCTCAGACTGTAAACGCTTGCATATCGAGCCGGGGCCGAAGATGTCCGCCACAACGCGCTGACGAAGGCCCTTTCTTACAGAGAGGTACACACCGATGAAGGTGAACACCAAGGGCGCGCTGGGCTTCAGCGTCCTGATCGCCACGAGCGCGCTGGTCCTCGCCGGATGCGCCGGAAACGGCGGAGACGACGAGGGTTCGGGCGGCGGCGACGCGTCGGCGAAGCTGACCGTGTGGGTCGACGCCAACCGCGTCGACGCGCTGAAGGACGTCGCGGCCACTTTCGAGGAGGAGAAGGGCATCGAGGTCGAACTCGTCCAGCGCGACTTCACCAAGATCCAGGCCGACTTCGCTTCACAGGTGCCCACGGGTAAGGGCCCCGACATCACCGTCGGCGCGCACGACTGGCTGGGCGGCTTCGTCCAGGACGGTCTGGTCGCCCCGATCGAGCTCGGCGACAAGGCCGCGGAGTTCCAGGAAGTCGCCATCCAGGCCTTCACCAACGACGGCAACGTCTACGGCCTGCCGTACGCGACCGAGAACCTCGCGCTCATGCGCAACGTCGACCTGGCCCCCGAGGCTCCCACGTCCTTCGACGACATGATCGCCAAGGGCACCGCCGCGGGTGTGCAGTACCCGTTCGTCGTCGGCCTCGACCCCGCCAACGCCGACCCGTACCACCTGTACCCCTTCGAGACGTCGTTCGGCAACTCGGTCTTCGCACAGAACACCGACGGCAGCTACGACGGCTCCCAGCTGACCATCGGCGACGAGAGCGGACTCGCCTTCGCGTCGTGGCTGGGCCAGCAGGGCGCCGCCGGCACGATCAACCTCAACCTCACGCAGGACCTGTCCAAGGAGGCCTTCAACTCGGGCCAGACGCCGTTCATCCTCACCGGTCCGTGGAACGTCGCCGACGCCGAGGCGAAGGGCATCAACGTCGCCATCGACCCGATCCCCTCCGCCGGCGGCCAGACGGCCAAGCCGTTCGTGGGCGTGCAGGGCTTCTACCTCAACGCGAAGTCGGACAACGCGCTCGCAGCCAACGAGTTCCTCGTGAACTACCTGGCCACCGAGCCGGTCCAGACGGCGCTGTACGAGGCGGGCGACCGCCCGCCGGCCCTCACCGCGGCGTACGAGAAGGCCGCGAGCGACCCGATCATCGCCGGGTTCGGTGCTGTGGGTGCCGAAGGTGCGCCGATGCCGAGCATCCCCGAGATGGGCGCCGTGTGGGAGTTCTGGGGCGTCGCCGAGGTCGCGATCCTCAAGGGTGAAGATCCCGCCGCCGCCTGGACGAAGATGGCGGAGGACATCCAGGGCAACATCGGCGGCTGAGACCACGCGTCTCTTCCGCCAACGGATGGGGCGGTCTCCGGGCCGCCCCATCCTCACTCCCCGTTCCGACGAATGAGAAGGCCCCGAGGATGACCCTTCCCCCGGTCGAGACCGACCTGCCCACCGCGCGCCGAGACCCGGCCGCCGACAAGCGCCGCCGTCGCGCCGAGCGCTACGCCGAAGCGGCATCGGCGGGGTGGAAGGTGTGGCTGGTGAAGATCGCCGCGCTGGCGATCATCGACGCTGCGGCGGTCTACGCCACGATGGTGCTGGCCGCATCCGATCAGTGGGTGATCGCGGGCATCGTGGCGCTCGTGACCGTCGCCGTCAACGTCGTCTACCTGACGCCGGGCCTGCTTCCGGCGAAGTACCTGACGCCCGGGCTGATCTTCCTCCTGATCTTCCAGATCTTCGTCATCGGGTACACCGTGTACATCGCCTTCACCAACTACGGGTCGGGGCACAACTCGTCCAAGGATGACGCGGTCAACGCGCTCCTCCTGCAGTCGCAATCGCGGCTGGAGGACTCCGCGACGTACCCCATCACGGTGGTCGAGCAGAACGGCGTGTTCTCGCTGCTGGTGACCGACCCCGAGACCGGCGACGCCGAGGTCGGCAACAGCGACGCACCCCTCGAGCCGGTCGACGCCGAGTTCACCGGCGGGAAGGCGACCGAGGCCGACGGGTACACCACCCTCCCGTTCGCCGAGGTGATCGCGAATCAGCGGGAGATCGGCGCCATCGCGGTGCCGGTGTCCGACGATCCCAACGACGGGTACCTCCGGACGACCGACGGCTCCAGCGCCTACCTCTTCACGTCGAGCCTCCAGTGGGATGCCGACGCCGACACGATGACCGACACGCGCACCGGCGTGGTCTACCGCGACATCGGGACGGGTGCCTTCACCGCCGATGACGGCACCGAGCTCCTCCCGGGGTGGGTCGTCACGGTGGGCGTGGACAACTTCGTGCGCGCCTTCACCGAGGAGTCCATCCGGGGACCGTTCATCGCCGTGGCGATCTGGACCTTCGTCTTCGCGTTCCTCTCGGTCGCGACGACGTTCGTCCTCGGGCTCTTCCTCGCGGTGGTGTTCAACGATCCGCGCATGAAGAGCCGGAAGTACTACCGCGTCATCATGATCCTGCCGTACGCCTTCCCGGCGTTCCTGTCGGCGTTGGTGTGGGCGGGGCTGTTCAACCAGGACTTCGGCTTCATCAACCAGGTGCTGCTCGGTGGCGCCTCCATCCCGTGGCTGCAGGATGCGTGGCTCGCCAAGATCGCGATTCTCATCGTGAATCTCTGGCTCGGCTTCCCGTACATGTTCCTGGTGACCACCGGCGCCCTGCAGTCCATCCCCGACGACGTCACCGAGGCGGGGAGGGTCGACGGTGCGAGCGTGTGGCAGATCTTCCGCTACATCAAGTTCCCGCTGCTCCTGGTGTCGGTGGCGCCCCTGCTGATCTCGTCGTTCGCCTTCAACTTCAACAACTTCAACCTGATCTACATGCTCACCGGCGGCGGCCCGCGCTTCCCGGACGCGTCGATCAATGCGGGAGCCACCGACATCCTGATCTCGATGGTCTACAAGGTCGCCTTCGTGGGGCAGCTGCGCGACTTCGGGCTGGCGAGCGCGTTCTCGATCATCATCTTCGTTCTGGTGGGAGTCATCTCCTACATCTCATTCCGCCAGACCAAGGCCCTCGAGGAGCTGAACTGACATGGCGCTGGATTCGACTGCGTTGACCGGCGGCACCGGACCCGAGGTGGCCCGCGCGCCGCGACGTCCGTTCGGCGTGTGGTTCCGTCAGACCGGATGGCGCCACCTGATCGGCATCGTGATGCTGGTGTTCTGCTCCTTCCCGCTGCTCTACGTCCTGTCGGCGGCGCTGAACCCGGGTGGAACCCTGCTGACGGCGAACGGGCTGTTCCGCACGTTCAGCGTGGAGAGCTTCACGCGCCTGTTCGAAAACCCCACGCAGCCGTTCGCGGCCTGGTTCGTGAACTCGATGGTGATCGGGCTGACCACCGCGATCGGCACGGTGTTCCTCGGCGCACTGGCGGCGTACTCGTTCTCGCGGATGCGGTTCGCCGGTCGTCGCATCGGATTGCTCAGCCTGCTCCTCGTGCAGATGTTCCCGCAGCTGCTCGCCTTCGTCGCGATCTTCCTGCTGATGTCGACGATCGCCGACATCTTCCCGGCGATCGGCCTGAACACGCAGATCGGCCTCATCATGGTCTACCTCGGCGGCGCACTGGGGGTGAACACGTACCTCATGTACGGGTTCTTCAACACCGTCCCGATGTCGATCGACGAGGCGGCGAAGATCGACGGAGCGGGGCACGCCCGCATCTTCTTCACGATCATCCTGCGCCTGGTGGCGCCGATCCTCGCCGTCGTCGGGCTGCTGTCGTTCATCGCCACGCTCAACGACTTCGTGATCGCATCCGTCGTCCTCGTCGACACCGACAAGCAGACCCTGGCCGTCGGCCTGTACCGGATGGTGTCGGAGGAGACCGCGGCCAACTGGAGCCTCTTCGCCGCCGGCGCCGTCCTCGCCGCGATCCTGCCGATGGCGCTCTTCCTCGCGCTGCAGCGCTATATCGTCGGCGGGCTCACGGCGGGAAGCGTGAAGTAGGGCGTCCGCCGCCGGCCCTGCGGGGAGAGAGGCCTTCGTAGACTGGTCGCCATGCGTGCTCTGACCGAGGATGAAGTGCGGGAGTCGTTCGTGAACGCCGCCGACGACGAACGGCGGATCGTTGCCATGCCGGTGGACTTCGTTCTGACCGACTGGGACCACCTCGACTTCCTCGCGTGGCGCGACCCTCGCACCCGCGGCCGCGGCTACCTGGTCACCGAGCGCGACGGCCGGCCGATGGGCGTCGTCCTGCGCTCCTCGGAGGGATCGTCGCGTGCGCGCTCGGCGATGTGCAACCTGTGTCACACGATGCAGCCGGCCGATCAGGTGGCGCTGTTCACCGCGCGCAAGGCCGGCCCCGCCGGTTCGGCCGGTGACAGCGTGGGCACCTACATGTGCGCCGACCTGTCATGCCACGAGAACGTGCGGCTCGCGATGCCCCTCGCGCCGAGCGAGGTGCGCGCGAGCGTCGACCTGAAGATCGACGGCACCCGGCGTCGCACGGAAGCGTTCGTCGAGCGCGTGCGGGAAACCGCCGACGCATGAGCGAGCGGGTGGTCGTCGTCGGTGACGCCCTCATCGATGAACTCCGCGACGAAGCCGGCGTGCGGGAGTTCGTCGGCGGCGCGGCCCTCAACGTCGCGGTCGGCCTCGCGCGCCTGGGAAGGCCCACGACGCTGCTGGCGATGGTGGGGGATGACGAGCCGGGCGCGCGCATCCGCACGTACCTCGACGACTTCGGCGTCGAGCTGATCGCCACGCCCTCACCCCTGGGTACCTCGCGCGCCGTGAGCACCCGCTCCCGGTCGGGCGAGCCGGAGTACGTCTTCAATGAGGCGGCGCAGAATCGCCGCATCCGGTTCGGTGAGGCCGAACGTGCCGCGCTCGCCGAGGCGGCGATGGTCGTGGTCAGCTGCTTCCCGTTCGACGATGCGGAACAGACGGCGGAGTTCGCGGGGGCGGTGGATGCCGCATCCATGGCTCTGGCGATCGACCCGAACCCGCGGGCGGGGATGCTGCGCGACCGCGAGGAGTTCCTCCGCGGCTTCGAGCGACTGGCCGCCGGTGCGATCCTCGTGAAGATCGGCGAGGACGACGCGAGGCTGCTGTATCGCGAGGCGCTCGACCGCGTGCGCCCGCGGATCGCCGACCTCGGTGTCGCCGCCGTGCTGGCCACGTACGGCGCCGATGGCGCCGCGATCGACGCCGAGGGGGTGGCCGTCGCGCGCCCGATCTCCGTGCTGCCGGGGCGGATCGTGGACACGATGGGCGCCGGAGACGCCGTGCTGGCCGCGACGGTCGCGCTCTTGTACGACGGCTTTCCCGCCGGAGTCGACGAGTGGGATGCCGTGCTCGGACGGGCGATGGATGTGGCGGCCGCCACATGCCGCTTCGAAGGTGCGCTGCTCCGGCTGCCGAGCGCGCTCGAGGGGGCGGATGTCGACCGTCTCGGGACCTGACGCCGAGCGCACAGCGCAATCCGCCCCGGTGCGGATCCCCGGCGGCACGCTGCGCGGCGGCGGGCGGTGCGATGGTGTCTAGGGTGGGGGAAACGAACCCCTGGAGGACACGTGTCGGACATCACCCTTGAGCAGGCGCAAGCCGTCGTCGACGCCGCGCTGGCGGAATCGACCGAGATCGGCACCCTGATGAACGTCGCGGTCGTCGATGCCGGCGGCAACCTGAAGGCGTTCGTGCGCCAGGACGGGGCGTGGCTCGGCTCGATCGACATCGCCGTCAAGAAGGCCCGCACCGCGCGCCTGTTCGACATGAACAGCGGCTCGATCGGCGAGCTGTCGCAGCCCGGCGGCCCGCTGTACCAGATCGAGCACTCCAACGGCGGACTCATCACCTTCCCCGGCGGCGTGCCGCTCTCGCTCGACGGCGTCATCGTCGGCGCGGTCGGCGTCTCGGGCAGCACCGTGGAAGACGACCACCGGGTCGCCGCCGCAGGCGCCGCGGCGCTCTGACACGCGGATCACCGGTGTGATGCCCCTGGTTCGAGTTGCGTCGCCCAGGGGAGTAATATCGGTGATCGCGCCTCTGGTCGACTGACAAAGCCGGGCGGATGCGCACCTGGCGAGTTACCCAAGCGGCCAAAGGGATCTGACTGTAAATCAGACTGCTCAGCATTCGGGGGTTCGAATCCCTCACTCGCCACCACATGACAAAGCCCCCGCATGCGGGGGCTTTGTCGTTGCCGGGTGGTCCCCGAGGCTCACGGCGCCACGGACGCTGCCAGCTCCTCGCCGTATCGCGCGGTCCGGACGATGCCGTCCGCGAGCACGGGCCACAGGCCTGGGGGGATGAGGTGTCCCATGCCGGCGTGCACCTGGAGTTCGGCGTGGGGGAGCGCAGCGGCGATATCGGCGGCCGCGCTCCAGTGCAGCACGTCGTCGTCGCGGCCGTGGAACACCAGTGCTGGTGCGGCCACGCCACGCAGGCGATCGAGCCGTTCGGGTGCTCGCATGAGTGCGGCCCACTGGCGCGAGAAACCCTCGGGGAAGTAGCCCCGATCGAACGCTTCGCCGGCCGCCTGCTCCATCCAGGCGACGTCGATGGGGTAACGGATGCTGCCGGCCGCGCGCGCGAATTCGCCGGCACCCGCGACGAGCACGTCGCGCGGAAACCGCTGGACCGCGGCGGTCAGATCGGCGCGGTCGCCGTGAAGGACGTACCGCGGATCGCGTCCGGGGATGGTGGAGAGGAGGCCGAGACTGCGGACCCGCGCGGGATGGTCGAGTGCGACCATCTGGGCCATCATCCCGCCCATGGAATGACCCACCAGGTGCGCGGCCGCGACGCCCAGGGAGTCCAGGACGCGGACCACGTCGTCGCCCAGGTCGCTCAACCCGTACCCGCCGTCGATGGCGTCGGGCCCTCCGAACCGGCGCGATGCGCCCGTGTCGCGATTGTCGAAGCGCACGACGCGGAATCCTTCGCGCACGAGGAGATCGATGAACTCCACCGGCCAGGAGATCATCTGCGCACCCCCGCCGGAGATGAGCACGATCAGCGGCGCGGTGCCGTCGCCGAAGACCTCGTAGAAGATCTCGACGTCGTCGGCGTCGGTGTACGGCATCCCCTCATCCTTCCTCGTGCAGAGATGGTCGATACGGCGAGCCGGTCACGCCGCCGGAAAGGGCGACGATGCGCTGGAGAGCGCCGCGACCGAGAACGCCGAGATGTCGTCGGTGGTCGCACCGTCCACCGCGAGCTCGGCGAGGACGCGCCCGATGGCCGGCGTGAATTTGAACGCGTGACCGGCACCCAGCGCCACGATGATGTCGGGATGCTCGTCCAGCGGTCCGATCACGAACCGGCGGTCCGGCGTGATCGCGTACTGGCACGTGACCGTGCGCAGCACCTCGCCGCTTCCGGGGATCGTGGTCCCCATGAACGACGTCAGCTGCTGGACGAGCTCGGGCGAGGGGACGAACGTGCGCTCGGTCGGCGTCATGACGTTTCCGGAGAGGTCGCGCGCGGCCTTGATCGTGGGCTCCCCGTAGGTGGGGAACCCGTAGAAGCAGTACTCGTCCTCCCAGATCCACACCGGGAAGCGGTCGCGGTCGTACCCGTCAGGATCGATCGGCTTGAAGTAGCTGACCTGCTCCTGCATGACCACGAGCGGGATGCTGGCACCCAGGGGCTCGAGGAGGGTGTTGGTCCACGCATCCGTGGCGAGGATCACCTTTCCCGCGTGCACGTCGCCCTTCGGGGTGTGCACCGTCACGCCGCCCGCCCCCGGAG
The DNA here is from genome assembly GCF_057197605.1 of Microbacterium sp. Z11_20. Classification (NCBI taxonomy): domain Bacteria; kingdom Bacillati; phylum Actinomycetota; class Actinomycetes; order Micrococcales; family Microbacteriaceae; genus Microbacterium; species Microbacterium sp. Z11_20. The sequence goes on from NZ_JBXVOQ010000002.1 coordinate 275,518, forward strand.
TGACCCGCTCGACCGGTGTGCGGTCGCGGAGCACGGCGCCGTGCGCCCTGGCCTGCATCTGAAGGGCCGCGACCGAGCGGGCGGCGTGCACGATGCCGGAGTCGGGTGTGTACACCGTCTCGACGTTGTCGGGGAGGGAGAACTGCGGCCACCTCTCGCTCACCTCGGCCGGGGCCAGCAGTTCGTAAGCGACGCCCGCGTCACCGAGGCTCGCGGTGAAATCGGCCGCGGCGTAGGGGCCGTCGGTGGGGATGAAGATGAGCCCCCCGGTGATGTCGACGAACCGCTCTCCCGAGACCTCCTCGAACTCCGCCCAGTCACGGTAGGCGGATTGGGCGAGGCGCACGTACTCCGGTGCCCCGTAGGAGGTGCGCAGGATGCGGGAGGTGTCATGGGAGGCGCCGCGCACGTGGCCGAGTTCGAACTGCTCGAACGCGACGACCTTCACCCCCTTGCGTGCCAGGTGGTAGGCGGCAGCGCTTCCGAGGGCGCCCAGACCGACGACGGCGACGTCGAACTTCTCCATGTGGTGCTTCTCTTCCGATCGATGCGCGGGCGGATTAGAGGACTTTGGCCAGGAACGAGCGGGTGCGCTGATGCTTCGGATCGCCGAGCACCTGCTCGGGCGGGCCGGTTTCGACGACCACGCCGCCGTCCATGAACGTGACGGTGTCGGCGACCTCCCGGGCGAACCCGATCTCGTGGGTGACCACGATCATCGTCATCCCGTCGGCGGCGAGGCCCCGCATGACGTCGAGCACCTCGCCGACGAGCTCGGGGTCGAGGGCCGAGGTGGGCTCATCGAACAGCATCAGCTTGGGTCGCATGTTCAGCGCACGCGCGATGGCCACGCGCTGCTGCTGACCGCCCGAAAGCGAGCGCGGGTATGCGGTGGCCTTGTCGGCCAGACCCACCCGATCCAGGAGCCCGAGCGCGCGCTGAGTGGCGACCTTGGGCTTCTCGTGGCGCACCTGCACGGGCGCCTCGATGAGGTTTTCCAGCACCGTCATGTGCGGGAACAGGTTGAACTGCTGGAACACCATCCCGATCTCGCTCCGCCGCGTGGCGATCTCCGCGTCGCGCAATTCGTACAGGCGCCCGTTGTGCCGTCGGTAGCCGACCAGTTCGCCGGCCACGCTGATGGTTCCCGCGTTGATCTTCTCGAGGTGGTTGATGCAGCGCAGGAATGTGCTCTTCCCCGACCCCGAGGGGCCGAGCAGGCACATGACCTCGCCCTGGGCGACGGCGAGGTCGATGCCGCGCACGACCAGGTTGCTGCCGTAGTACTTGTGCACGCCCTTGGCTTCGACCATGGGCGCGGTCGAGGTCTCGGTCATGAGCGGTTCCCTTCGGTGGGGACGGGTCCGGTCGCATCCGCGGGCGGCGCCGGCCGCGAATGCCGGGGGATGAGCCCACGGATGACCGCGGTGAGGGCGGAGTGCTCGTGCACGCGAAGGTCGCCGCGCTTGAAATACCGTTCGATGTAGTACTGCCCGATGCTCAGCACGGTCGTCAGGATCAGGTACCAGAGGCTCACGGTGATCAGGAGCGGGATCACCTGATACGTGCGCGAGTAGATCGCCTGCACCTGCCACAGGAGTTCCGGGATGGCGATGACGCTCACCAGCGAGGTCGTCTTGAGCATCGAGATCGTCTCGTTGCCGGTGGGCGGGATGATGACGCGCATGGCCTGCGGCAGCACGATGCGGCGGAACACCTGCGCCTTCCGCATCCCGAGCGCCTGAGCCGCGTGATTCTGGCCCGGGTCGACCGACTGCAGGCCGGCGCGGACGATCTCGGACATGTACGCGCCCTCGTTCAGCCCCAGTCCGAGCACCGCGGCGATGAACGGGGTGATGAGCGCGTTCGTGTCGAAGGAGACGAACGACGGGCCGAACGGGATACCGAACGCCAGCACCGGGTACAGGGCGGCGAGGTTGAACCAGAAGATGAGCTGCACGAGCAGCGGCGTGCCGCGGAAGAACCCGATGTACAGCCCGGCCGCACCGGCGACGACGGGGTTGCGGGATTCTCGTCCGAGGGCCATGACGACGCCGATCGCGATGCCGACCAGCATCGCGATCACGGTGAGCACGATCGTCACCACCAGGCCGTTGAGCACCTGGCCGTTGAGGAAATACCCGAAGACGATGTCCCACTGGAACCGCGGATTCGTCAGCAACGACTGCACGAGCAGCGCCGCGAGAACGAGCATGATCACCGTGATGATCCACCGCCCGTACCGGCGGACCGGGACGACTTTGGGCGGCGCCTCGCCGCCGGCTGCCGTCGGCGGCGAGGCGGTCACCACCGTCTGGTCAGCTCGGGGCATCCGTGAACACTTCCGACTCGGTGATCGCGCCGCTTTCCACGCCCCACTTCGACAGGATCTGCTCGTACGTGCCGTCCTCGATCAGCTTGTTCATGGCAGCGGCCACGGCGGGGGCGAACGGCGAACCCTGGGGGAGGGCGAAGCCCCACGTGCTGGGGTCGTAGTTCTCCTGCAGCACTTCGAGCTGACCGCCCGAGAGTTCGGCGACATAGGCCAGCGGCCCGTAGTCCGACATGCTGGCGTCGGCGCGACCGGTGGTCAGGGCGAGCGTCGCATCGGGCTGCGTGGGGAACACCTGGACGTCGATCGGCTCCTCACCCGCGGCGGTGCACTCCTCGGTGAAGATCGGCATGTAGTTGTCGGCGTAGACGGTGCCCTTCTGCACCGCGATGACCCGGCCGCACATCGACTCGAGGTCGATGTCCTTGGGGTTTCCGGTCGGGACGATCAGCGACGTGCCGCCGGAGAAGTTGCTCACGAAGTCGACGACCTTCTGGCGGTCGGGGGTGATGCTGAACCCGCCTGCGGCCATGGGGACGCGGTTGGTCTGCAGCGCGGGGATCATGGCGTCGAACTTGATGTCTTCGAACACCGTCTCCAGCCCCAGCACGTCGCCGAGAGCGTGGACCGTCTCGATGTCGGCGCCGATGAGGGTGGAGCCGTCCTCGGACAGGAGATAGAACGGGGCGTATCCCGGTCCGCCGGCGACGTGAAGCTCCCCGGTGTCGGCGATTTCGGCCGGCACGAGGTCGGCGATGCTCTGGTCGAAGGTGCCGGGAATGAAGTCCGTCGGCAGCGCCGATGCGCTCGGGGCGGCGGATGCGTCGGGGGCGGTGCTCCCCGAGGCGCAGCCGGCGAGCAGGGCGACAGTGCCGAGGGCTGCGACGGCCGATATGGCTGCGGTGCGGGAGCGGTGGCTGGGGAACAGTTTCATGGGATCTCCGAATGCGGGCGACGGTGACAGGCGGGAGGGCGCGCCGGACATCCCCTTCGTGAGGGGTGGCCCGGCCGGGTCCGAACGAGTGTGCCCATTATTCGAACGCCGTGAATCGCTGCTGTTACAGTGCTCACCGGGCGCAAACCAGCAGGCACCGGATTGACGGTTCTGTCGAAGGGATCGGTGGGAAGCGGATGACCTCCCGTGTCACGGCCGGTTTGCGGGCCGTCCAGATGGTGGCCTCGCGGCTGGACCCCACGGAGCCGGTCGCCGTCGGTGCGCTGGCCCGCGAGCTGACGATGCCCCTCAGTTCCACCTCGCGCCTGTGCTCCGAACTGGAAGAACTCGAGCTTCTCGCGCGCGGGGAGGCGTACGGGACGTACCGGGTCGGCCCGGAGGCGCTCCGATTGTCCGGGGCGGCGGCCGCGCCGTTCGCACGCGCCGTCCGTTTCGTCCTCACCCGCGCGGGGCAGGAGACCGGCGAGACGGTATGCATGGCCGCACGCTCCCTCGCCGGGCTCCGGGTGATCGGCACCCTGGAGTCCCCGTGGACGCTGCACGCGCCTGCGGAGGTGGGGGAGACCCTGGACGATGACCGCAGCGCGATCGCGCGCGTCGCGCGCGCCCCAGGCGGGCCCATGACCGGAACCGGCGAGGCCTCGTGCGTCGAGGTGACCCGCGGGAAACAGGTGGAGATCGCCACGGCCGTGCTCGACCCCGACGGCGAGCTCGTCGGGGTGCTCGCCGTGCGGATGCCCGTCTACCGCGCGAAGCTCGGAGCGCCACGCGCACGCCGCGCGCTGGCTGCCGCGCGCCGGAACCTCGAGCGGGCGATCTCCGAGCAGGCCCACGAGCCGCGGAGGGTCCCGGTGGCGACCCCGCCTCCGGGGGACACCGCCCTTGCCGCCTCCCTCCGGATTCTCCGCCACCTGGCGTCGGGGTCGGATTCGGTCGGGGGCGTGGCCCAGGCGACGGGGTTGCGCGCCGACCGCGTGGGCCGGCTGATCGAGTCCTGTCGTCGAGCGGGCGTGGTGGCGGTGGGGGCTGAGCGCGGCACGGCGCACCTCGAGTGGGGTGTGCACGGCTGGTACCGCGCGGCGGCGGTCCCGATCCTGGTCGACGGTGGCACTCCTCTGGTCGCCGAGACGGCGTCCACGACGGGGGTATGCGCATTCCTCACCGTGCTCAAGGGGATGCGGAGCTTCACGATCGTCGAGGAGCTGGCGGTGCTCGGCGAGGGGCTGCGGATGGCGGCGTGGCGGGGCCGCCCTCATCCCATCGTGGGATCGGACGGCGGCCCCACTCTCGTGATGGACCTCGACTCCGAGCAGCTCACGCAGATCTTCCCGGCACGCCATACGCCCCAGGAGGTGGGGGAGTTCATCGAGCGGGTGGGCCGGGTCGCGCGCGACGGCGTCCTGTCGATGGAGTCGATCGACGAGTTCGGCATCACCTCGATCTCGTCGCCCGTGCGCGACGCCAGCGGAACCGTCGCTGCCGCCGCCTGCCTGGTCGGGGCGACGGAGGTCATCAAGCCGCAGCTGGCCGCCATGGAGAAAGCCGCCGTGCGGCTGGCCGAAGCCGTCTCCGCGCTCCTGCAGCATCCGCCGGCCGAGCGGGTCACCGGGTGACGGGGCGCGTCAGGCGGCGGGCGGTACCTCGTCGAACGCGTCCTGCAGCGCCGACTGCAGCGCTCTGATCCCCGGCCTCGCCGCCGAGCCGCGCCTGACGGCGGTGAAGATGTCGCGCCGGGGGTCCCCGGGAAGCGCGACCAGGGTCACCGGCGGATCCTCGCCGGCGAAGACGAGATCGGGCAGCATCCCGACGGCCAGTCCCGCCGCGATCAGCCGCACGTGCGCGGTCAGGTCGGCCAGCTCGAAGCGCACGTCCGGCTCGAAGCCGGCTGCGCGGCACTGCTGGGTGGCCCACTGCCGGGCGGCGGTTCCCACCGGCTCCATCACCCAGGGGCGGTCGCGCAGTGCGGGGAGGTCGATCGCCGGGTGGGAAGGGGTGAGGGCGAGGCGGATGGGGTCGTGTCCGAGTAGCGCGCGTTCCACCCCCTCGCGGTGTTCTCTGGTGTGCCCCGGGTATTGCTCGGCCACGACGAGGTCGAAGCCGCGTGCCCCGAGCTCGAACAGGCCCTCCTCAGGGGCGAGCTCGGCCACCTCGACCCGCAGGTCCGGCTCGCTCCCGGCCAGGAGGCCCAGCGCGCGCGGGACGAGCGCGTGTGCGGCGGATTGCATGGCGGCCATCCTCACGGGGGCGAGCGTGGGCTGCATGCGCTCCAGCTCGCTGCGCACTGCCTCGTCCGCGTCGAGCATCCGCGCCGCGTGGACGGCGAGGGCCTCGCCCTGCGCGGTGAGCCGTACCCGTCGCCCGTCGGGTTCGAGCAGTGCGACACCGGCCTCCCGTTCCAGCTGCGCCAACTGCTGGGAGATGGTCGACGGGCTGTACGACAGCGCTTCTGCGACGGCGGCCAGGGTGCCGCGCACCGACAACTCGTGCAGGAGCCGCAGGCGGCGCAGATCGAACATGCGGCATTCCCCTATTCGTCGGCGAGGCCGAATGGTATCCATCGTAAGTGGTCGCTTTTCTCGACGGATGCAGCGGCGCAGACTGGGCCCACCCACGGAAGGACCGTCCATGACCCTCAGCGAAGCCCCCGCCGGCCACCGCACAGCGCAGCCGGACGAGATTCGGCCGGCCGACCTCGCCGACGACGCCGTCGCGCTCGTGCGCCGCTGGCTGGAAGCCAGCCGCGCGGAGCCGGTCGACGCGTCGGCCCAGCGGCTGGCCGGAGTGCTGCGCGATCCGAACGGCCTCGCCTTCACGGTGGGCTTCGTCGACGGGGTGGTACGCCCGGATGACACCCGCGTCGCCGCTCGGAACCTTGCCGCCCTCACGCCGCTGATCCCCTCGTTCCTGCCCCTGCCCCTGAAGGCCGCCATCCGCCTCGGCGCGTTCGCCGCCCCGATCGCTCCCGGCATCGTCGTACCCGCCGCCCGCGCAGCCCTGCGGGGGATGGTCCGGCACCTGGTCGTCGACGCCACCGACCGCAAGCTCGGGCCCGCGATCGAACGCATCGGAGGGGACGGCACCCGCCTCAACGTCAACCTCCTCGGGGAGGCGATCCTCGGCAAGAAGGAAGCCGCGCGGCGCCTCGCCGGAACGCGCCGGCTGCTCTCCCGGGACGACGTCGATTACGTCTCGATCAAGGTGTCCTCCACCGTTGCACCGCACACCCCGTGGGCGTTCGAGGAGGCGGTGACCGATGCTGCCGCCGCCCTCCGCCCGCTCTACCGGGTCGCCCGGGACGGCGGGAAGTTCCTCAACCTCGACATGGAGGAGTACAAGGACCTCGACCTGACCCTCGCGGTGTTCATGCGGATCCTGGACGAGGCGGAGTTCCGCGACCTCGAAGCCGGAATCGTCCTGCAGGCCTACCTCCCCGACGCGCTGGGCGCGATGATGCGCCTTCAGGAATGGTCTGCGGCCCGCGTCGCCTCCGGAGGGGCGGCCATCAAGGTGCGCGTGGTCAAAGGCGCGAACCTCCCCATGGAACGCGTGGACGCCGACATCCACGACTGGCCGCTGGCGACGTGGGAGTCGAAGCAGGCAACGGATGCGTCGTACAAGGCCGTCCTCGACTACGCGCTCCGCCCCGAGCACACCGCGCATGTGCGCATCGGCGTCGCCGGGCACAACCTCTTCGACATCGCCTTGGCATGGCTGCTCGCCGAGCGGCGGGGCGTTACCGGCGGAATCGACGTCGAGATGCTGCTGGGGATGGCCACGGCGCAGGCGGCGGTCGTCCGCCGCACCGTCGGGTCGATCCTGCTGTACACGCCCGTTGTGCACCCGAAGGAGTTCGACGTCGCGATCGCGTACCTCATCCGCCGGCTCGAAGAAGGCGCGTCCGGCGAGAACTTCATGTCGGCGGTGTTCGACCTCGACAGCGACGCCGGACTGTTCGCGCGCGAGCGCGACCGGTTCCTCGCCGCCATCGCCGCCCTGCCCGAGGGCGTCCCGGGGCCGCACCGCGTGCAGGACCGCACCGTCGCTCCGGCGCCGGTCCGCGGATTCCACAACGCGCCGGATTCGGACCCCGCCATCGCTTCGAACCGGGCCTGGGCCGACGAGATCATCGCCCGCATGCAGACCTCGACGCTCGGCGTCGAGACCGCCGACACCCACCTCCTCGCCGACGAAGCCGCGGTCGATGCGGCCATCGATGCGGCCGTGGCCGCGGGGGAGAGCTGGCGGGCGCTGGGCCCGGACGGCCGCGCCGAGATCCTGCATCGCGCCGGTGACATCCTCGAGCGGCGCCGGGCCGACCTCATCGAGGTCATGGGCTCCGAGTGCGGGAAGGTCGTCGAGCAGAGCGATCCCGAGGTATCGGAGGCCATCGACTTCGCCCACTACTACGCCGAGCAGGGCCGCCGGCTGGACCAGGTCGACGGTGCCGATTTCACCCCGGTGGGGCTCACCGTGGTCACCCCGCCGTGGAACTTCCCCGTCGCCATCCCCGCCGGCTCCACCCTCGCCGCGCTGGCTGCCGGCAGCCCCGTCATCATCAAGCCGGCCCGGCAGGCCCGCCGCTCGGGTGCCGTCATGGTCGAGGCGCTGTGGGAAGCGGGCGTGCCGCGCGACGTCCTGACGTACGCGCAGCTCGACGGACGCGAGCTGGGCGAACGCCTCGTGGCTCACCCCGCCGTAGAGCGCGTCGTGCTCACCGGCTCCTATGAGACCGCCCAGCTGTTCCGTTCCTTCCGCCCCGACCTGTCGCTCCTGGCCGAGACGAGCGGGAAGAACGCGATCATCGTCACGCCCAGCGCCGACCTCGACCTGGCGGCGAAGGATGTCGCGTTCTCGGCCTTCGGTCACGCCGGGCAGAAGTGCTCGGCCGCATCCCTCGTGATCCTCGTGGGCTCGGTCGCGACGTCGAACCGATTCAGGGGGCAGCTGGTGGATGCCGTCACCTCGCTCGAGGTCGGGATGCCGTGGGAACCGGCGAGCCGGGTGGGGCCGCTCATCGGACCCGCCGACGGCAAGCTGCTGCGCGCGCTGACGACCCTCGAGCCGGGCCAGCGATGGCTCGTCGCGCCGAAGAAGCTGGACGCCGACGGGGCGCTGTGGCGCCCGGGCATCCGGGACGGGGTGCAGGCGGGGTCGGAGTTCCATCTCACCGAGTACTTCGGTCCGGTGCTGGGGGTCATGACGGCGGCGACGCTCGATGACGCGATCGACCTCGTGAACCAGATCGACTACGGCCTGACGTCGGGGCTGCACTCCCTGGATGACGAGGAGATCCAGACCTGGATGCGGCGCGTCGAGGCCGGCAACGCGTACATCAACCGGGGAACGACCGGCGCGATCGTGCAGCGCCAGCCGTTCGGCGGCTGGAAGAAATCCGTCGTCGGCGCGGGCACGAAGGCCGGGGGTCCGAACTACCTGACCGGATTCGGGACGTGGACGGATGCGCCGCCGTCGGCTCCGGCGTCGGCACCCCGTTTCGACGGGTTCGCGTCGGCCGCGCTCGCGGCCGTCCCCGCAGCCGATCGGGCGTGGCTTTCCGCCGCCTTGGCGAGCGATGCCCGCGCCTGGGCCGAGGAGTTCGGGACGGCGCGGGACGTGTCGGCGCTCGAATCCGAAGAGAACGTCCTGCGCTACGCGCCGGTTCCGGTCACGATCCGATTCGAGGATGCTCCCGAGGCGGCGCTCGTGCGCACGGCAGCCGCCGGTGTCCGCGCCGGCGCCGACGTGGTCGTGAGTGCCGCTGCCGAGCTTTCCCCCGCCGTGCGCGCGTGGCTGGAGGGCGCCGGCGTGACGCCCCACGTCGAGGACGACCCGGCGTCCTGGCGCCGCCGCGCGGAGTCGCTCGTCCGCAGCGGCGGGCGCGTCCGACTCCTCGGCGGCTCGGCGCGGGAGTTCGCGGAGGTGACGGAGGGGTCGCCGGCCGTGGCCCTGTACCGCGGGCCGGCGGTGACGGCGGGCCGGATCGAGATGTTGCCGTTCCTGCGCGAACAGGCGGTCTCCATCACCGCACACCGGTTCGGAACCCCCCGCCGGTACCCGGTGCCGGCCGCATCCGGCGGTGCCCGGTGAGACACGCGCCGGACTACGCCGCCGGCGACGAGGAGTGGGTCAAGAGCCTCATCCGGGAGAACCCGTGGGCATCGATCACCAGCTTCGTGCCGGAGAGGGGCCTGGTCGCATCGCACTATCCGGTGATGCTCGACGAGGATGCCGACGGCATCGTGCTGCTGAGCCACGTGGGCCGCCCCGACGAGCGGCTCCACCAGCTCGGCGAGCACGAGATGCTCGCGACGATCTCGGGACCGCAGGGGTACGTCTCACCCGGCTGGTACGACGTCAGCCCCGCGGTGCCGACCTGGAACTTCGCCGTGGCCCACCTGTACGGCACGCCCGAGCTGTTGAGCGACGAGGAGAACCTCGCGGTCCTCGGCCGGTTGGTCGAGTTCTTCGAGCGCCCTCTTCCGCACCCCTTCCTCATGACCGCCACGCTCGAGAACGAGGAATACGCACGCCGGATCGTAGGCGGTACGGTCGGATTCCGGATGCGGGTCACTCGCGTCGAGGCGAAGGAGAAGATGAGCCAGGACAAGCCCCAGGCCGTCGTCGACCGCGTGCTCGAGCAGTTGCGGGCGCCCGGCCCGTACCGCAATCCGGCGCTCGCCGACAGGATGGAGCGCGTTCACCACCCGCGCCGTGGAACGGAGTCATGATGGCCGACGTGCTGCTGCGCGGAGCCCGCCCCTACGGCGGGGAAGAACCCGTCGACATCCGTCTGTCCGGAGGCCTCGTCGCCGAGATCGCGCCGGCCGGCTCGCTGGAAGCGGGCGGCGCGGAGACCGTCGCCCTCGATGGGCGCTACGTCGGCCCGGGGTTGTGGGATGCGCACGTGCACTTCACGCAGTGGGTGATCCAGCAGCGCCGTGTCGACCTGGCCGGGACGCGCAGCGCATCCGACGCGGTCGCGGTGGTCCGGGCGGCGCTGGCGAGCGGGTATCCCACCACCCACGGCGTGCTCTTCGGATACGGCTATCGCGACGGGCTGTGGACCGAACCCACCAGCATCGCGGCCCTCGACGTCTTCGCCGAACCCGTCGTGCTCATCAACGGCGACCTGCACAGTGCGTGGATGAACACCGCCGGCGCCGCCCGGTTGGGGCTCGCTCCGGACGCGTCCGGAGTCGTCAGCGAGGGGGAGTGGATCGGTGTGCTGCAGCGATTCCACGCGGAGGCGCCGCTTCCCCTCTCCGACTACCGCATCGCCGCCGAGGCAGCCGCCGCGCGCGGCATCGTCGGAGTGGTCGACTACGAGAACGTGCTGAACGTCGACGAGTGGGCCGACCGTGTCGCGCAGGGCGTGCGGAGTCTGCGCATCGACGCCAGCGTGTGGCCGGACCGGCTCGACACCGTCATCTCCCGGGGGCTCCGCACGGGTGACCCGATCGATCCGGAGGGCCTGGTGCGGATGGGGCGGCTGAAGGTCGTCGTCGACGGCTCGCTCAACACCCGCACCGCCTTCTGCTGGGATCCGTACCCGGGCCTCGAGCCCCACTCGGCCCACGCGTGCGGGGTGTCCAGCGTGCCGGTGGCAGAGCTGCGCGGCCTGCTCATCCGCGCACGCGCGGGCGGCATCGAAGCGGCCGTGCACGCGATCGGCGACCGGGCGAACAGCGAGGTGCTCGACACCTTCGAAGAGCTCGGGATGACCGGCATCATCGAGCACGCCCAGCTCGTCCGGGAGGAGGACTTCGCCCGTTTCGCGCGACTGGGATTGATCGCCAGCGTGCAGCCCGAGCACGCGATGGACGACCGCGACATCGCCGACCGCTACTGGGCGGGACGCACCGGCCGGGCCTTCGCGTTCGGCTCCCTGCATGCGGCCGGTGCGCCGCTTCGCCTGGGGTCGGATGCTCCGGTGGCGCCCCTGGATCCGTGGCACGCGATCGCCTCCGGGGTGAGCCGCAGCCGCGGCCACCGGGAGGCGTGGCATCCCGAGCAGGCCCTTCCGCTGGCGGTGGCGCTCGCGGCGAGCACGCGGCATCCCCTGGCCGTGGGATCTCCGGCCGACCTCGTCGTGACCGACGCCGACCCGCACACGCTGGAGCGGGACGCGCTGCGGAACATGCCCGTGTCGGCCACCCTCGTCGCGGGCCGCTTCACCCACCGTGCCCTGTGACCCCGCCTGGTGAGGCGTCGAGCCTCCCGCGAGCGGTCCGCGTCAGCGGGGGCCGGCGCCCAGCAACCGGACGCGGCACGCGAGTTCGACGGAGAAACGGGTGTCGGGATCGTCCAGATCCAGCTGCAGCACGTCGCGGATGCGTTTGAGTCGGTACCCCACGGCGTTGGCGTGCAGGTTCAGGTCCCGCCCGGCGTGCGCGAGGGAGTTGTTGTGCGAGAGGTAGGCCAGTAGCGTCCGCACCGAGGTGGTCGCCCGTTCGGTGCCGAGCGCATCCAGCGGCGCGAGGACGTCGTGGAGCAGGCTCCGGCTGATGGGTGAGGCGTAGAAGTCCAGCAGCACACGCCGGAGCCCTGTCACGTCGGTCACCTCCACGCCCCCCGGCCGATCGGAGGCGGCGGCGGAATCGGCGGCGATCCGCGCCTCGGCCGCCGACTGGCGCAGACCGATCGCGCCCAGCCGCGGGGTGCCGAGTCCGAGGGTGTAGACCCAGCCGCCGCCGGCGAGGGACTGCGCGTGCTGCTGCAGGCGCACCCCCACCTCGCGCAGGCGCCGCTGGTGATCGCCCGCGCCGTGTTCCTCGGTGCTGACGAGCACGGCGTCGTCCTGGATGAAGGCGATGTGCCACATCTCCTCGCGGCCCTCCGTCAACTGCAGCGCGAACAGCTCGAGGGCGGGTTCGACGCTCCGGGGCGGGCGTGCGTCGGGGTCGCTCAGCGAGGTGGGCTTGAGCCATCCGACGACGTGGGCGTGCTGCAGCGGCAGCCCGAGACGCGCGGCCTGCCCGACGAACCCCTCCACCCGCGATGACTCGGCGAGGACGAGCTCCACGATGAGGTCGGCGCGGGATTGCGTGGGGGCGTACCGGTCGCGCATCTGCCGTTGCGCGGCCCGCGAGAGCAGCGACGCGACGACCGGGCGCACGACGTCGGTCGCCGCATCCGCGGCATCGGCGATCAGCCTGCCGATGGGCACCTCGCCGACGCAGACGGCGTCGTTGTCGGTCCACTGCACGCTCTGGTCGTCCACGAGCGAGAGGCGCACGCCCAGCGCGCGGCTGGCTGCGGCGAGGATCTCCTCGATCGTCCCGGAGGCTCCCGCCGCCGCGGCCGTGGCCTGCTCGATCGTGTAGGCGGCGCGGGTCATCGTCTCGGACGCGCCGCCGGAGAGCAGCCGGTCGATCGCGACGGCGAGGTCGGACGGCTTGATGCCCGCCGCGGCGAGGACCGGGACGCGACCGCGGTCGGCGAGCGCGACGGCGGTCTCGGCCAGCACCAACCGCGTCGTCACGATGAGGCCGGGCACACCGCGGGCGCTCGCCCGCCGCAGCGCCACGTCGATGCGGTATGGCGCGGGGGTCTCATCGGCCGGGACGATCGCCAGAGTCCCGGGGAGAAGCGCATCGAGGCTCTCGAGCGACGTGATGTCCACGCGCTCGATGTCGCCGCCCTCCTCCGGGCCCGCCACGAGCTCCAGCCCGAGGCGCTCGCGTTGAGCGAGCAGGTCGCGCACGGTGAACTGTGCCATGAGCACAAGTGTGCCGGATTCTTTGGGGTTGTGGCACATTGTCGCGGCGCGGGGGTGTCCCTACTGTCGGTACATGGTTCCCCGACCCTCCGCTGCGCCGACGCACGAGCGACTCACCTCGGTGGCCGCCGACGACGTCGCCGCCCTCGCGGCCGGCGCCGCGATCTTCGGCACGGGCGGGGGCGGCGCCGTCTACACGGCGCAGCTGGCGGCCGAGCAGGCCCTGCGCGGCGCCGGCCCGGTGCCGCTGATCTCCGTCGCCGAGCTCACCGGCGACGACGCGGTCATCGTGATGTCGGGCATCGGCGCTCCGACCGTCGGTATCGAGATGCTGTCGTCGGCGAACCAGATCGAGGTGCTGCTGCGGGAGGCGGAGGCCACCGCCGGCCGGCGGATCACGACGCTCATGGCGGCCGAGATCGGTGGCAGCAACGGCGTGGGTCCGGTCGGCTGGGCCGCCCGCCTGGGACTGAAGCTGCTGGATGCCGACGGCATGGGGCGGGCGTTTCCGGAGGCGACGATGATCGCCATGAACGTCGCCGGCGTGCCGTGCGACTTCGCGGTGATGAGCGATGTCGTCGGCAACGTCGTCACGATGAAGACGGTGGACCTGGCGTGGCTGGAGCGCCACGCGAGGGCCGTCACCGTCGCCAGTGGGGGGCTGTGCCTGGGAGCCCACTACCTGATGACCGCGGAGACCGCCCGAGGTGCGGTGATCGAGGGGACCGTCAGCGCGGCCGTGCGCGTGGGCCACGCGCTGTTGTCGTCGTCGGAACCGGTGGCGGCGGTCGCCGGCGAGCTGGATGCGGCGGTGCTGGTCACGGGCAAGGTCATCGACGTCGCCCGGCGGACCGAAGGCGGCTTCGTGCGCGGATCCGTGACCATCGCCGGGACAGGAGCCGACCGTGGTCGGCTCCTGCGGATCGAACTGCAGAACGAGAACCTCGTCGTCCTCGAAGACGGCGAGGTGCTCGCCAGCGTCCCCGATCTGATCACGATCGTGGACTCGGAGACCGGCCACGCGATCTCCACGGAGATGCTCCGATTCGGGCAGCGCGTCTCGGTGCTCGCGTGGGCGTGCGATCCGTTGTGGCGCACCGATCGTGGTCTCGAGCTCGCCGGTCCCCGTGCGTTCGGCTACGACCTGCCCTACGTGCCGTTCGAGGGAGGACGTCGGTGAACGATCCGGGAGCCCTGTCGATCGGCGTGGACGTCGGCGGCACCAACACCGATGCCGTGGTTCTCGACGGATCGGGACGGGTGGTCGCCGCCACCAAGCAGCCGACCACCCCCGATGTCACAGGCGGCATCCGCGGCGGGATCGCGCGCGTGCTGGCGAGCATCGGTGAGGATCGCGCACGGGTCACGCGGGTTATGCTCGGCACGACCCACGCCACCAACGCGATCGTGAGCCGGCGGCAGCTCGGCCGCGTGGCGATGATCCGGCTGGGAGCGCCGGCCGCGACGGAGTACCCGCCGCTCACCGGGTGGCCGGCCGATCTCGTTGCGGTGGCCCTTGCGGGCACGGCGATGCTGGGCGGCGGACACATGGTGGACGGAACCCCCATCGCGCCGCTGGACCGAGACGGCGTCCTCCGGTTCCTCGACGGTCTCCACGATGTCGACGCGGTCGCCGTCGCGGGGATCTTCAGTCCCTCCTACCCCGAGCAGGAACTCGAGGTCGCCGCCCTCATCCGCTCGCACCTCGGGCCCGACACCCGCGTCTTCGTCAGCCAGGACATCGGCCCGACCGGCCTTCTCGAGCGCGAGAACGCCACCGCACTCAACGCGGCGCTGTACGGCGTCGCCCGCTCTGTCACGCGCGCCCTGCTCACGGTCGTCCAGGAGGAGGGGCTGGACGCGACCACCTACTTCGCGCAGAACGACGGCACGCTGATGTCGCTCGACTACGCCGCCCAGTACCCGGTGCTCACGATCGGGTCGGGACCGGCCAACTCGATCCGGGGCGCCGCCTATCTCTCCGGCGTCGACGACGCGATCGTCGTCGACGTCGGGGGCACCACGTCCGACCTCGGGGTGCTCGTCAACGGCTTCCCCCGGGAGTCGACACTGCCGCGGGAGATCGGAGGCGTGCGCACCAACTTCCGGATGCCCGACATCCTGAGCCTCGGCGTGGGCGGTGGGACCATCGTCGATCCGGCCACCGGCGCGGTCGGCCCGCGCTCGGTCGGCTACCGCATCGAGCAGGAGGCGCTGCTGTTCGGCGGCTCCACCTCCACACTGACGGATGCTGCGGCCCTGGCCGGCGCGTCCATCGACGGCCGCACCCTTCCCGCCCTCCCGGCCGCCACGAAGAACGCCCTGCGTGAGGCGCTCGCCCGCGCGCACGGCCGTCTCGAGGAGGCCGTCGAGCGGCTGTCGCTGGGCCGCCTGGATCTGCCGCTCGTGGTCGTGGGCGGGGGCGCGTTCCTCGTGCCCGACGACCTCGCCGGCGCAGGCCCGGTGGTGCGCCCCGCTCATGGCGACGTCGCCAACGCGGTCGGCGCCGCGATCTCGCTCGCCGGCGGCCGCGCCGACCAGATGGCCGACATCGAAGACCGCGAGGCGGCGATCGAGGCAGCATCCCGGGCCGCCATCGCCAAAGCGATCCAGGCCGGTGCCGACCCGCTGCAGGTGGCGGTGGTCGACGTGCTCGAAACCCCCGTGTCCTACACCGCGCGGCCGACCGTGAAGGTGTCGGTGAAGGCAGCGGGTCCGCTCGCGCAGCTCGGCGCTCCGACCCCGGCCCATCACTGACGTTCCACACCCGATAAACGCACCAGCAACCCGAGGAGTAACCATGCATCGACGCACCACCCCGCCGGCGTTCCTCGCCGGAGGCGCAATCCTCGCACTTGCCCTCGCAGCCTGTTCCGGCGGCGGCGGTGGTGGCACGGACGCAGAACCCGCCACCGGCGGCGTCTTCCGCCACGCCGTCTTCCCCGAGGTCGGCAGCATCGAACCGATGACCGCCAATCAGCCGCAGGAGCTGCAGGTCCTCACGTACGCGTACGAGAGCCTCATCTACACCGACGGCGAGGGCGAGGAGTACCCGTGGCTCGCCGAGTCGTGGGAGATCGGCGACGACGGCATGTCGGTGACCTTCGAGCTCAAGGACGACATCACCTTCCATGACGGCACGCCGTTCGACGCGACGGTGGCCGCCGCGAACATCAACTATCACGCCGATCCGGCCAATGCGACGGTCCTCGCGGATGTGATGCCCGCGGGCCTGTCCGCCACCGGCGACGGGCTGACGCTGGAGGTCACCGCCGAGGCCGCCGACCCGTTCCTCTCGACCATCGTCGGCGACATCTTCATGGTCGCTCAGGCGGGCCTCGACGACCCGTCGAGCCTCGAGTCGGGGTCCAACGGGACCGGCCTCTACCACCTCACCGACGTCTCACCCGACCGGTACGTCTTCGAGACCCGCGACGACTACACCTGGGGCCCGGACGGACTCACCTCTGAGACCGAGGGACTGCCCGACGGGCTGGAGGTGACCGTCGTCACCGATGAATCCACGCGCGCGAACCTGCTGGTGTCGGGCGAGCTGAACGCGGCCGAGGTATCCGGCCCCGACCGCGACCGCATCGAGGGCGCCGGTCACGAGTACGTGGGCCGCATCAACCCGATCGGTCAGATGCTGTTCAACGAGCGCGCCGACCGTCCTACCAGCGACCCGCTCGTCCGCGAGGCGCTCGTGCTGGGCTTCAACCACGAGGACGCGACCGAGGTCGTCACCGGTGGGCACCCGTACGAGCTGACCTCCTGGATCACGGACGCCCCGTTCACCTGCTTCAACGAGGAGCCGGTGTGGGAGCGGCCGGCATCCGACCCCGAGCGTGCCGCGGAGCTGCTGGATGAGGCCGGATGGGCAGCCGGAGCCGACGGGACGCGCGCGAAGGACGGGACGCCGCTGACCATCGACTTCATCTACGACGCGACGTCGAGCGGTCATGCCTCGGCCGGCGAGCTCCTCGCGGAGGACTGGGAAGAGCTCGGCATCACGACCAACCTGGTCGCGATGGACGGCGCCGCCTGGTCGGAGTACCTCTATGAGACGTTCGACTACGACACCGGCTGGATTCAGATCGGCGTCGGCAGCCCGGTGACGCAGGACCTCTTCTACGGCGGGGCCTCGCCGGAGGACGGCGGCCTGAACTTCATGGGCGTCATGGACCCGGAGTACACCGCCTTCGCCGACCAGGCCCGTGCGGCCGCGGACCCGGAGGAAGCGTGCGGGTACTGGGAGGAGGCCGAGAAGGTCGTCGTGGAGAACTTCCACACCTTCCTGATGGCCGGCACGGAGTCGCCGACCTTCATGAACGGCGCGACCTTCGAGATCACCGACTACATCCAGCCCGTCACCATCCGCATGACGGAGTGAGGAAGCGGCGATGACCACGACCGACCTTCGGCAGGTGACGCCGGCCGTGCCCGCGCGGGAGCGGAGGACGCTGCAGCTCTCCCCGCGCAGCGACTTCGCCCTCCGGCGGATGGGCCGCCTCGTCGTCAGCCTGGTCGTCGTGGTCCTCGCCGCGTTCTTCCTCGTCCACCTGGTGCCGGGCGACCCCGTGCGTGCCGCACTCGGACCGACCGCCCCGGCGGCGCTGGTCGAGCGCACCCGCGAGGCACTGGGGCTGGACCTCCCTCTCCTGCAGCAGCTCGGGAACTACCTCTCCGGGCTGCTGCAGGGTGACCTCGGCACGTCCATCCAGTCGGGGCTCTCCGTCGGCGACACGATCGCGTCGCGCTTCCCCACCACGGTGACGCTCGCCGCTCTCGGCTTCGTGCTCGCCGTCCTCGGCGCGCTGCCGATCGGCATGGGGGCCGCGCTCCTGGTGCGTTCAGGTCGGGGTCGCGCCGCCAACAGCGGCGTCTCCGGCCTCCTGGGTGTGCTCATCGCCGTGCCCGACTTCGTGCTGTCCGTGGGGTTGATCGCCGGGTTCAGCATCTGGCTGGGACTCCTTCCGCCGGCGGGGTGGGGGGATGCCTCGCACGCGGTGCTCCCCGTCCTCGCGCTCGCCCTGGGCCCGATGGCG
This sequence comes from Microbacterium sp. Z11_20, assembly GCF_057197605.1. NCBI lineage: Bacteria > Bacillati > Actinomycetota > Actinomycetes > Micrococcales > Microbacteriaceae > Microbacterium > Microbacterium sp. Z11_20. Next base: position 293,568 of record NZ_JBXVOQ010000002.1, read on the forward strand.
TACCTCGCCCGCATCGTCCAGGTCGAGATGATCACGGTGCTGGACTCGACCTACATCACCACGGCGCGCGCCAAGCGGCTCCCGCATCGGATCATCCTGCTGCGCCATGCGCTGCCGAACATCGTCACCGCGACGCTGACCGTCGGTGGGCTGCTGCTCTCTGGGCTGGTCGCCGGCACGGTGATCATCGAGACGGTGTTCGCCATCCCGGGCGCCGGCAACACCCTCATCTCCGCGGTCGGAACCAAGGACTACCCGATGATCCAGGGCATGGTGCTCGTCTACGCCGCGATGGTCCTCGTGGTGAACCTCGTGGTCGATCTGATCCTCATCACGATCGACCCTCGCACCACCATCTCGGAAGGCTGAGCACCCGTCATGACGACTGCTATCCCCGGCATGATCGAGGTTCCGGTCGTGGGCGCACCGCTTCCCACCCGGCGGCGGCGTTCGGCCTGGATCAGCCCCACCGGTATCGTCGCGATCGTCGGTTCGGCCGTGTTCCTGATGATCGCGATCGTCGGTCCCGGCCTGTGGTCCGAGGCGGCCACCGCGCGGAACATCGCGGAGCGCTGGGCGTCGGCAGGGCCCGGGCACCTCTTCGGCACCGACGACATCGGCCGGGATATCTTCGCGCGCGTGATGGTCGCGGCGCGCATCTCGCTGCTCTTGACGGCCGGAGCGACGGCGATCCTCATCGGCGGCGGTCTCCTCATCGGACTCACCGCGGCGATGTTGCCCCGGCATGCGCGCCGGGCGGTCGTCTGGGTCATGGACATCCTCCTGGCGTTCCCCTGGCTGCTGCTGGTCCTCTTCTTCTCGGTCATCTGGGACGTGTCGGCGATCGGAGCGATGCTGGCGATCGGCCTGGCGGGGATTCCCAGCATCACGCGGCTGGTGTACAACATGGCGGCGTCGGTCAGCGACCAGGACTACGTGCGCGCGGCGCGCGTGGTCGGCGTGGGCCCGCTCGGGATCATGGTCAAGCACGTCCTCCCCAACATCGCCAACCCGCTGCTCGTCCAGTCGGCGGCGGCGGCGAGCACCACGCTGCTCGCCTTCGCAGGGCTGTCCTTCCTCGGACTGGGCGTCCAGGCGCCGGAGTACGACTGGGGCCGCCTACTGAATGAGGGGCTCGGCCATCTCTACACCAACCCGATGGCCGCCCTCGGACCCGGTCTCGCGGTGGTCTTCGCGGCGCTCGTCTTCACGATGATCGCCGACACCCTCGGCGGCCAGCCCGGCCAGGGACTCCGCGCCGTCGCGAACGCCAGCCGTGCCGCGGTCATGGCCCGGCGTCGCGCCGGACAGCCGGCGGCGAGGCCGACGCGCGCCGCCGCGGCTCCGCTGGCGGAGGTGCGCCAACTGCGTATCGCATTCCCGGACGGGCAGGGCGGCGTCGTGGAGCGCGTGCGCGGTGTCGATCTCTCCGTCTTCCCGGGAGAGGTCGTCGGCATCGTCGGCGAATCCGGGTCGGGCAAGTCGCTGACGGCCATGGCCCTGGCGGGCCTCCTCGAGGCCCCCGCCATCGTGGACGCGGAGCTGCGGTGTTTCGACGACATCGACCTCGACGAGAGGCTGCGCCCCGCGGATCGCAAGCGGCTCGGTGTGGAGGTCGGCATGATCTTCCAGGATCCCCTCACCTCGCTGAATCCGGCGCTCACCATCGGGCGCCAGCTCACCGAAGTGCCCCGTGTGCACCTCGGCATGAGCCGTGCTGACGCCCGGAAAGCAGCGGTGGAAGGCCTGCGCGTCGTGGGCATCCCCGACCCCGCGGCCCGTCTGGGCGACTACCCGCACCAGTTCTCCGGCGGCATGCGCCAGCGCGCCATGATCGGCATGGCGCTGACGGGCAAGCCGCGGCTGATCATCGCCGACGAGCCGACCACGGCGCTCGATGTGACGGTGCAGAGGCAGGTGCTCACCGTGCTGCGTCGCGCCCAACGGGCCACCGGCGCGGGGATCGTGTTCATCTCCCATGACATCGCCCTGGTATCGGGCTTCTGCGATCGCGTGGTGGTCATGAAGGACGGAGAAGTGGTCGAAGAACTCGAAGCCGCGCGCATCAAGGAACAGGCGATGCACCCCTACACGCGGGGGCTCATCGCGTGTCTGCCCGACATGCGGACGGATCGCACGCAACCGCTGCCCGTCATCGCCGGCACGGTGCCGCCGGGGGAAGGGGCGCCACGATGAGCGCACTGCAGATCGAGGACCTGACGGTCCGGTACGGGCATCGCGAGGTCGTCTCCGCCGTGTCCCTCGTGGTACCCGCGGGTCGGACCGTGGGCCTGGTCGGCGAGTCCGGATCGGGCAAGTCGACGGTGGCGAACGCCGCCGTCGGACTCGCGCCGGTCCACGCCGGCGACATCCGCGTGCACGGCCGGAGCACCCTCGGCCGCAGCAGCGGTGCGCGGACCGCGCGACGGCGTCTGCAGCTGGTGTTCCAGGATCCGTTCTCCGCACTGGACCCGCGGATGTCCATCGGGGACTCCATCGCCGAGGGGCTCATCGCTTCGGGTCGGAGCTATTCGCGCGCCGAACGCCGCGACCGCGTCGCCGAGCTGCTGCGGCAGGTCGACCTCGACCCGAAACGCGCGGGCGAGCTCCCTCGGTCCTTCTCCGGGGGGCAGCGCCAGCGGATCACCATCGCCCGGGCGCTGGCCGGCGACCCCGAGATCCTCATCGCCGACGAGGTCACGAGCGCCCTCGATGTGTCCGTGCAGTCCACTGTGCTGAATCTGCTGCGCGACCTGCAGCAGCAGCTGGGGCTGTCGATGCTGTTCATCTCGCACAACCTCGCGGTGGTCCGTTACATCAGCGACGAGATCTGCGTCATGCGCGGGGGCCGCGTCGTCGAGGCCGGACCCACCGAGCAGCTGCTGGACGACCCCAGCGAGGCCTACACCCGGGAGCTCCTGGAGGCCGTCCCCGTGCTCGGGCGGCGGATGGAGCTCGACGCATGAGCTTCGAGGCATCCGAAAGACTGCGCGATGACCTCGTCGCGCTGCGGCGCGAGTTGCACGCACGCGCCGAGGTGGGCCTGCATCTGCCCGAGACCCAGGAGCGCCTGCTCGCCGCGCTCGCCGACCTCGACCTGGAGATCACCACGGGGCGGCAACTGTCGTCGATCACGGCCGTGTTGCGCGGCGGCCGTCCGGGGCCCGTCGTGCTGCTCCGAGCCGACATGGACGCCCTGCCCCTGACCGAGGCGACCGCCCTCCCGTTCGCCGCCGGTGGAGCGATGCATGCCTGCGGGCACGACCTGCACATGGCAGGGCTCGTCGGCGCCGTGCGTCTGCTGTCGGAGCGTCGGTCGGAGCTCCCGGGGACCGTCGTGTTCATGTTCCAGCCCGGCGAGGAAGGGTATGCCGGCGGTCGGATCATGCTGGAGGAGGGCGTGCTCGATGCTGCCGGTGAGCGTCCGGTCGCGGCGTACGCCGTGCACGTGGACTGCGTCACGGCGGGCGGCACGGCGGTGACCCGCAGAGGCCCGATGATGGCGAGCGCCAGCGGCCTGCGCATCCGGGTCACCGGAACCGGCGGGCACGCCGCCTTCCCGCACCATGCGGTCGACCCCGTTCCGGTCGCTGCGGAGATCATCCTCGCCGTTCAGGCCTTCGCTGCGCGGCGCGTCCCGGCCACCGACCCGGCGATCGTGTCCGTGACGAGGATCTCCTCCGATTCCCCGGCGGGCAACGTCCTGGCGTCCGCCGTCGACCTGGAGGCCAGCATCCGCACGCTCTCCCGGGAGACCCTCCAGCTCGTGCGGGAGGAGCTGCCGCGGCTGGTCACCGCGATCGGGGAGGCGCACGGGTGCTCCGTGGAGGCGCACTTCATCGATTCGTATCCGGTGACCGTGAACGACCCCGACGAGACCGGCCTCGTGCTCGATCTCCTCGACGAGCTCTACGGACCGGAGAACGTCGTTCGTCTCGCGGCGCCATCGATGGCCTCGGAGGACTTCGCCTACGTGCTGGAAGAGGTGCCCGGCACGCTCGTGTTCCTGGGCGTCCGGCCCGAAGACGTCGCCGAGGGGGACGCGGCGCCGATGCACTCGGAGCGCGCGGTCTTCGACGACGGCCGACTCGGCGCGCACGCCGAGCTCCTCGCCGAACTCGCCTGGCGACGCCTCTCTCGCCGACGGGGCTGATCGGGCCGCTCAGCTGGGGATGACCGGATCATCCCCCACTCGGGCAGCGCGGCCACGCGCGCGCGCAGGCCCGTGCCAGGATGGAGCGACTCTTGACGAGAGGATCGCCATGACCATTTCCCCGCAGCAGCATCCGCCGCAGCAGAATCCTGCCGCCACCGACCGCAGCCGCACCCTCCTCCGCTTGGCGATCTGGGTCGCCATCGGGGCACTGATCCTCGCGGCCCTCGTGTGCGTGGTGTGGGTGCTCCTCGGCCCCGAGAACGACATCATCGGCCGCGCCTTCCTCACGATCCTCCTCCTCGCAGCGTTCGCCGGAGCGGCGATCCTCGACGTGCACCTGTCGGCACGCCGGCCCGCCTGGTTCGCCCTGACGAGCATGATCACGTGGGTCATCGCGCTCCTCGTCGGCGCGTTCCTCATCTGGATGCCCACCGAGGAATACGGATTCGAGGGCTTCACGCGCTTCGTGTCGTTCCTGCTGGTCGTGCTCATCCTGCAGCTCGCCCTGCTGCACGTGCGCCTCTACCTCAAGGCCCACGCGCGATACGTCACCACCTTCACGCGCATCATCGCCGGAGTCACGGTGGCGCTCGTGGTCATCCTCGCGATCATGCTCATCGTGCCGTTGACGTTCCACGAATTCATCGACTTCCGCGACCTCTACTGGCGGATCGTGGTGGCCATCACCATCCTCGCCGCCGTCGGCACCGCCCTCATCCCGCTGGTGAACGCGCTCTTCGCGCCGAAGGCCCCGCGGCCGGCGGCTGCGTCGGCGGCGTCGGCTCTGCCGCCGTGGCCCACGTACGCCGACGGCGCCACGCCGCTGCCGGTGATGCCCGACGGGTCGCCCGACTGGAACGCGTACTACACGGGCTATCCGACGTACGCGCAGCAGCCGGGAGCGGTCGCAGCCCCTCCCGCCGCCGCCGAGCCCGACCGCGGGCCGCAGGCCGCCCCCGGTCAGCAGCCCCCGGCGTCCCCGCCCCCCGCTGTCCCGCCGCACCCGGGCTTCGAGGGCTACCCGCCGCCGCCTCCCGCCCCCCGCTGACCCGCACCGCCCGGCGCCCGCCTGGGCGGCGACCCAGACCGCCCGTTGCCGAACCGGCCCGGGCGGTCTGCGGCGTCAGAGGTTCAGCAGCTCCCGCGCGGCCATCGCGGCGTTGTGTCCGCCGATACCGCTGACCGCGCCGCCCCGCTGGGCGCTCGATCCGCACAGCAGGATGCGGGGATGCTCCGTTGCCACACCCCAGCGTTCGGCGGCGCCGCCGGCCTCCTGCTCCCGCCACGGCCACGACAGTGCGCCGTGGAAGATGTCGCCACCGGACATCCCCAGGTCGGCCTCGAGGTCCGCGGTCGTGCGGGCCTCGATGCAGGGCTGCCCGTCCGGCGCCTCGTACACGCAGTCGGCGATCGGCTCCGCCAGCACCGAGTCGAGGCTCTCCTGCGCGGCGGCCAGGAGCGCGGTGCGTGACGCCGCGGCATCCGTTCCCGCCACGAGCCGATGCGGCACCTGGAGGCCGAAGAGCGTCAGCGTGTGGGCGCCCTCCGCTTGCAGCTCGGGGCCGAGGATCGACGGATCCGTCAGCGAGTGGCAGTAGATCTCGAGGGGCAGCGGGTCGGGCACGCGTCCGGACACGGCGGCGGTGTACGCGGCATCCAGCTGTGTCATCGTCTCGTTGACGTGGAAGGTGCCGGCGAAGGCCGCTTCTGCCCGCACCGACTCGTCGCGCAGCCGTGGCAGGCGACGCACGAGCATGTTGACCTTCACCTGCGCCCCCTCCGCGGGGGCGGGCGCTTCCACATCCGCCCCGCCATCGCGCAGCAGACGCGCAAGCACGTCGCGTCCGACGCCGCTGAGCACCACGCGTCCGCGGAGGTTCTCCCCCTTCCGGTCGTCGACATGCACGTCGCCCTCGGGCGTGATGGCGGTCACACGGGCGCCCAGGCGAAGCTCGGCCCCCGCGTCGCGCGCGGCGCGCTCGAGTTCACCGCTCACGCGCCCCATGCCGCCCACCGGAACGTCCCAGTCGCCGGTCCCGCCGCCGATCACGTGGTAGAGGAAGCATCGATTCTGGCGCAGGGAGGGATCGTCGGCGGCGGCGAACGTGCCGATGAGGCCGTCGGTGAACGCCATGCCGCGGGCGATGTCGCTCTCCAGCGACGAGCGCAGCAGAAGCCCGAGGGGCTTTTCGACCACGTCACTCCACAGCGCGTCGTCTCCGACGCTCGCGCGCACCTCCGCAGCCGACGGCAACGGATCGGTCATGGTCGGGAAGATCGATCGGGCCAGCGGCCGGATCCCCTCGGAGAACGCCGCGAACCGCTCCGCCTCGCCGGCGTCGCCCAGAGTCCGGGCGAAGGACGCGGCCGTGGCCTCGGCGTCGGCGGTATCGACGAGGATGCCACGTGACGGGTCGCCCGGGTCGGGCGTGTAGGAGGCGTAGCGGCGTCGACGCAGGTCGATGCGGAGCCCGAGGTCGCGGATGATCCGGCGGGGGAGGAGGCTCACGAGGTAGGAGTACCGCGACAGCCGGGCGTCCACACCCTTCCACGGCCGCTCCGACACGGCGGCACCGCCGACGCGGTCGAGCTGCTCGATGACCACGACGCTGGCGCCCGCCCGCGCGAGGTAGGCCGCCGCGACCAGCGCATTGTGCCCACCCCCCACGATGACGACGTCGTGCGTATGGCCCGGGATGCGCGCGGTCATGCCCTTACGCTAGCCGCGTCGCCCCGCGGCGCCGATAGCGTGGAGTCATGACTGCCGCCGCCGAACTCCTCGAACTCGCCATCGACATCGCACGCGAGGCCGGGGCGCTGGCCCGGACGCGGCGGGCCGAGGGCGTGACCGTCGCGGCCACGAAGTCGGCGCTGGCCGACATCGTGACCGAGGCCGACCGCGAGGTGGAGGCGCTGATCCGCGACCGACTCCGCGCTGCCCGTCCCGGCGACGGATTCCTCGGGGAGGAGTCGGGCGCGCAGACGCGCGAATCCGACATCACGTGGGTCGTCGACCCGATCGATGGGACCGTCAACTACGCCTATGGGCTCCCCGCATACGCGGTCAGCATCGCCGCCGTCGGGGGAGATCCCGATCCCGCGACCTGGACGCCGTTGGCGGGGGTGGTCTACTCCCCGCCGACCGAGGAGATCTTCTCGGCGAGCCAGGACGGTGGGGCGTGGCTGGGCGACCGGCGGCTGCAGGTCAACGCCGATGCCGGTCCGGCCGGCGCCCTCATCGCCACCGGGTTCGGGTACGACCCGAGCAGTCACGCGGCGACATTGGATCAGATCGCGCGGGTCATGCCCATCGCGCGGGACCTCCGCCGGGGCGGTTCCGCCTCCATCGACCTGGCATCCGTGGCGGCGGGCAGGCTCGACGCGTACTACGAACGAGGGCTGCAGCCCTGGGACCACGCGGCCGGTGCGCTGCTGGTTCGCGAGGCCGGGGGCGTGATCTCGGGGTCGCCGGGGGGCCGCCCCGGTCGCGGCATGACGATCGCGGCAGCGCCCGGCGTCTTCGAGCGCCTCTCCGAGTTGCTCGATTATTAACAGGCGGGATTGGGGGCGCACATGGCGTTCCCAGTCCGCGCGCGATAGTGTTTATCCGATCGTTACCTTTACCGCCCGAACGGTAGGGGTGGCCGAAGCTGTACCGCCCCATGCCGTCGCGCCCCTGCGACATGACCCGGAAGCCTCTACGTCTTGACAGACCCCCGCCCGGCTGAGCCCGCCCTTCCCCGGTGGTCCAGCTCTCGACCCGACGCGCCTGCGACCGGGTCGCCCGCTCTCACGCGGGCCGAACTGCGACGCAGGGCGCTCGCCTCGGCGTCGGCTCCGGCCCCTTCCGCCTCCACGCGCCGCCAGGTGCGCGGGCGAGTGGGAGGAGACGCGCCCGTCACTGCCCTGCCGGTGCTCGAGCCCGCGCTCGCGGTGGAAGACCTGCCCGACCTCGCCCCCGAGGCGCTCGAGCTGCCCGATCTCCACGCCGACGTTCCCCTGGTCGTCGAGACCGCGGCCGGTGCGGTCCTGACCTCGCCGATCGCGTTGCCGGCATCGCCGATCGCTCTGCCGGGACCCGTGACGGAGTCCGACGACTCCGTGCTGGACGAGTTCGAGGCGGCAGCGCGCTTGTTCTCCTTCACCGGTGAGACTCCGGTTCAGGTGGCCGCCGCCGCTCTCAGCGACGACGTGCCGGCTGACACCGGGATCCAGGAGCGTCGCCGCGGCCTGTCTTTCCGGCGTGTGGCCACCGCATCCTTCTCCGTCGTCGTCGTCGGCATCGTGGGGCTTCTCACGGTCGGCATGACGACGCCCGTCGAGGCCGTCGCGGCCGCGCAGGGCGGCACCCCGGTGCTGAGCGCCCTCGAAGCTCACGACGCTTCCGAGGCGCAGGAGGAGGAGATCCAGGCCTACGTCGCTCCGGCGCACGTGCACAACGAGGGCGTCCAGCGTCTAGACGGCTACACGACCGCGAGCCTGGCGGACATCGCCGCCGAGTCGGGCATCTCGAATTTCTCCAGCTTCTTCGTCAACGACCCGACCGCCGCGATCCAGTGGCCGTTCGCCGTCGGCGTGCCGATCACCTACGGCTACGGGATGCGCTCGGGCCGCATGCACGAAGGCGTCGATTTCGTTCCCGGGGCCGGCGCGCCGGTTCAGGCGATCGCCGACGGCACCGTGCGCCTCGCGACCGAGTCGGGCGGCGCTTTCGGGGTGACGGTCGTCATCGACCACGTCATCGACGGCGAGCTGGTCTCCAGCCGGTACGCCCACCTGCAGTACGACTCCCTTCAGGTCTCGCCCGGCCAGCAGGTGCGCGTCGGCACGTTCATCGGCCGCACCGGCAACACCGGCCGCTCGTTCGGCGCCCACACGCACTTCGAGCTCCTCGCCGGCGGCACCACGGCGATCGACCCGCTGCCCTGGCTGCGCGAGCGCGCCGGAGGTTGACCGGCGTAAAGCCGGGCCCAGGGCTCTGGTATTCTCGTTGAGTTGCCCGGATCGCTCCGGGTACGCCCCGATAGCTCAGTGGTAGAGCACTTCCATGGTAAGGAAGGGGTCGTCAGTTCAATCCTGACTCGGGGCTCGATGCATCCTCACGGATGCAGCGCGGCAGGGTAGCTCAGTTGGTGAGAGCGCACGACTCATAATCGTGAGGTCGCGGGTTCAAGCCCCGCTCCTGCTACAAAAAATCCCCGGCATCGCCGGGGATTTCCTGTTTTCGCACCGTGTCGATCGGTTCTCACCCCACCGGCGCGTAGGAGGATTCCGCTCGCTGGTCGTCCAGAACGTAGCCCAGGAGCACGGCGTGCCGTGATCCGGTCTGCACGTCCCGCCACAGGCGCTGCATGCGGCTGGTCCGCACCAGCGCGGATGCGCCGAACAGGTCGAGCATCCGGTCCACTGCTTCGCGGGCCTGCCGAGCGGAGCGGGCGAAATCGGAGCGCACCGCGAGGGCGACTGCGGGGTCTCCCGCTCCGCGCTCCAGCCTGTCGCAGGCAGCCTCGGCCCGGCGAACGGCGTCGTCGAGGGCCTGTGCGGCGTCGAGGAGGAGTGCGCGCGCGGCCGGTGAGTGCCCGATGCTCTCGGCCTGCATGCCGGTCGGGCGACGGGAGGAGGTGCGCAGCAGGTCTTCGGTCTCCCGAAGCGCCGCCTGGGCCGCGCCCAGGACAGGAGCGAGCACGGTGAGCGCTCCGAACGCGGGGAGGTTGGGTTCGAAGGCGAAGGGGGCGACCGCCGACGCGGGCACGTGCGCGCCGTCGACCGTAACGGAATGAGATCCGGTCCCGCGCATGCCTACCGGGTCCCAGTCGCGGTCGATCACGAGGGCGCTGGCCGGTAGGAGCACCACCATCGGGACCGGGCCGTCAGCCCCTTGCGCCATCGCGACGAGCGCGGCGCCGTCGGCGATCTCGCCTCCCGACACCATCGGCCACCGCCCGTTCAAGACCCACCCGCCGTCGGGTTGCGGGGTGAGTGTCCCGGACGGTTTTCCGCTCCCACAGGAGGGGGCGGAGGGCGGGATGAAGGATGCCGCGACGTCCGTCCCGAATGCCAGCTCCACGAGGCGTTTGGAGACGGCAGAAGTGCCGACGATCCACGCTGCCGACGCGTCGGCCGCTCCGAGCACCCGCAACACCGAGAACAGGTCCCTGAAGCCGGCGTCCTCACCGCCGACCGCCATCGGAAGGGTGAGTCCGTACACCCCCGCCTCGCGCGCGGCGTCGATCTGATCGAGGGGAGGCCGGAGATCCGCCTCGGTCTGCGTCGCGTCCGCGCGCAGTCGCTCCGCGAGCTCCTGCAGGTGCGGCGAGTCGGAAAGCGACGTGTGTGTGGGTGGCTTCGAGGGGCTCAAGGTATCGGTCATCAGGGGCCTTCCGTGTCCGGGGGGAGTGAACGGGGCCACATTACCTTCGTGGGGAGGAGGTGGCGCCGTCCGGCCGCTGGGAGAGCGCCGACCCCTTCATCGCACGGCGTCGAAGCGTTCCTGGTGCGCGGCGACCTCGTCCCGGTGCACTTCGGACCAGAGCTTGAGTTGCCGCACCGTGTCGTGCAGAGAGAGCCCGAGGTCGGTGAGTTCGTAGTAGACGGTGACCGGGACGGTCGCGGTGGCGGTGCGTGCGAGCAGACCGTCCCGCTCGAGCGACTTGAGCGTCTGCGACAACATCTTCGGGCTGACTCCGGCCAGGAGTCGCGCCAACTCGGAATATCGCATGGGGCGTGGTTCGCCGTCGCAGTCGGGGCCGCTGCCGAGTGCGGACATGACGAGGGTCACCCACTTGCCCGACACGCGTCCGAGCAGCCTCTGGCTGGGGCAGGCGGCCAGGAAGGCGTTGTACTCCGTCTTGGCGACGGCCTTCTTCTCTGCAGCGGTCATCGTCGTCATGTCTCTCCCTCTGGGTACTAACGCACTAAATGGTAACTACTTCCGATTCGGTAGTCACGGGCACAGAGTGGTTCACGGTCACCCGCTCGAATTCCCGAAAGGCCTCCTGTGAACGCTCAGACATCCGCCCTCCCCGGCGGCACGTGGACCTTCGGTGACACCGCCGTCAGTCGCTTCGGCTACGGCGCAATGCAACTCGCCGGCCCGGCGGTGCTCGGACCGCCCGCCGATCACGAGGGTGCTGTCGCCGTCCTTCGCGAAGCGGTCTCCCGTGGCATCACGCACATCGACACCGCCGAGACGTACGGACCCCGCGTGGCCAACGAGCTGATCCGCGAGGCTCTGCATCCGTACGGCGCTGACCTCTTCATCGCGACCAAGGTCGGCGGTCGCCGCGATGCAGAAGGCGGCTGGCCGAGCGCCCGGACGCCGGACGAACTGCGACGGCAGGTCGATGACAACCTCCACACCCTCGGCGTGGATGTCCTCGACCTGGTGCACCTGCGTCTCGGTGACGCGAACGGCCCCGTCCCCGAGCGCATCGGCGACGCATACGAGACGGTGGTCGACCTGCAGCGGCAGGGGATCATCCGTCACCTCGGTGTCAGCAACGCCACCCTCGAGCAGATCGACGAGGCGCAATCGATCGCGCCGCTCGTGTCGGTGCAGAACATGTACAATCTCGCCGTGCGCGGCGACGACGAGCTCATCGACCGGCTCGCGGCCGAAGGCGTGGCCTACATCCCGTTCTTCCCCCTGGGCGGGTTCGCCCCGCTCCAGTCCGACGCCCTCTCCGCGGTTGCGACACGGCTCGCCGCCACGCCGATGGCGGTGGCGCTGGCGTGGCTGCTGCGCCGCTCGCCGAATATCCTCCTCATCGCCGGGACCTCTTCCGCGGCGCATCTGCGCGAGAACATCGCCGGAGCGGGCCTCGACCTCTCCGACGCCGACCTGGATGAGTTGAACAGGATCGCCGGCTGAGCCCTCCGAACCAGGTGCGGATGATCGCTGTTACTCGCAGCACGACCGGTCCATATGGTTTACTGATCCCCATTCCGTACCGATCGGTACGCGAATTCGGCTCGCACGCGGCTCAGCAGCCGTCGACCAGCCCCGGGGGTACGCCATGCCGCAAGAGTGGGGGTCGTCCCCGGAGCACATCCGGTCGATGACGCCCGGCTGCAAAAGGGGTTGACCTCGGTCGGCGACCGGCGCATGAACCGCCAACACCAACCGAAAGGACGCACCATCATGGCTACATCGAACGACTCTTACGAACTCGCGCGTCGGCGCGTCATCGCGAAGACGATCTTCACCTGGGTTGTGGCCGCATGGGTGCTCCTCGCGCTCGTCCAGGTCGCGATCTGGTACCTGACGACTCCGGACGGCTACTTCTGGCCGGTGTGGCCCATCCTGGGAACGCTGGTGGTGGTCATCGTGGTGGGCGTCATCACGTACGGACGGCGTCCCGCTGCGGTGTCGGAGAGCCGTATCCAGGCCGAAATGGCCAGGATGCGAAACAACAGCTGACTCTGCCCCGCCGTCAGCCCGGGCGCAACCACACGGTCGTTGCGCCCGGGAGGTCAGCGGAGGTCGGTCCGCTGGCGAGGAGCACGTGGCCCTCGGGCAGCGGGACCGGGTCGCCGCCGAAGTTGGTGACGTTCGTCCATCCGCCTGGCCGGGTGAATGCGAGAACACCGCCGCGGGAGAGCTCCTCGTCCCACGCGAGCGACTCGTCGGTCTGCAGTGCGCGTCGAAGACGCAGCGCCTCGCGGTAGAGAGTGAGAGTGGATGCGGGATCGTGCTCCTGCGCTTGGACGGAGAGCCCTCCGAACCACGCCGGCTGCGGCAGGTGTGCGCCGTCCTCGCCGAAACCGAACGACGACCCGGTCTCCTTCCACGGCAGGGGGACGCGGCATCCGTCTCGCCCGAGTCCATCGAAGCTCCACTCGGGTTCACCCACCGAGCGATGGTAGGCGGGGTCCTGCCGCGCCTCGGCGGGCAGGTCGCCGACTTCGAAGAGGCCGAGTTCCTCTCCCTGGTACAGGTAGGCCGAGCCGGGGAGGGCGAGCAGGAACAGCGTCGCGGCGCGCGCACGGCGGCGGCCCAGATCGAGGTCAACCGCGTCGGCGGGGGCGCCGGCGAGCATCCACTCCGTTCCCTGCTTCACGTCGCGGCCGTCCAGGGGAGGAAGCCCGTACCGCGTCGCGTGGCGGGTCACGTCGTGATTGGAGAGCACCCACGTCGAGGATGACCCCGTCATGGCCGACTGTGCCAGGTTCTCGGCGACGATCGTGCGGAACTGGCCCGCGTCGAAATCAGCCGTGAGCAGATCGAAGTTGAAAGCCTGCCCGAGGCTGGTGGGGGCGGCGTACTTCGCGCGACGCTCGGGCGAATCGACCCAGGCCTCGGCGACGGCGGTACGAGGCGGGTCGTACTCGTCGAACAGGGCGCGCCACTGGGCATAGACCTCGTGCACCTCATCCCGGTCTTGGAGGGGGTGGCGTCCGGAGGCCGGGTCGAGCAGGTCCAGTTCGGCCTGGGCGGGGAGGGGGTCGATGAGCTCCTTGACGAGCATGTGCGCGACGTCGATGCGGAAGCCGTCGACGCCACGGTCGGACCAGAAGCGCAGGGTCGTCAAGAAGTCGTCGCGCACCTCGGGGTTGTCCCAGTTGAAGTCCGGCTGCTCCCTCGCGAACGAGTGCAGGTACCACTGCCCGTCACCGACGCTCTCCCACGCGGGCCCCCCGAACACCGATGTCCAGTCGGCCGGAGGGAGCTCTCCGTGCGCACCCGACCCGTCACGGAAGAGGTACCGGTCGCGTGCGGCGCTTCCGCGCCCGGCCTCGAGCGCTTCCTGGAACCAGGGGTGCTCGTTCGAGGAATGGTTGGGCACGATGTCGACGATCACCCGGATGCCCACCTCGTGCAGGGCAGACACCATCCCGTCGAATTCGGCGAGGGTGCCGATCCGCGGATCGACGTCGCGGTAATCGGCGACGTCGTAGCCGCCGTCGGCGAGGGCCGACGGATAGAACGGGCTCAGCCACACCGCGTCGACGCCGAGGTCACGGAGGTACGGCACGCGCGAGACGATGCCGCCCAGGTCGCCGATGCCGTCGCCGTTGGAGTCGGCGAACGAGCGGGGGTAGATCTGGTACACCGCGGCCTGGCGCCACCACGAGGCGGCGGGGGCGATGACGGATTCTGCTGCCATCGGTCTCTCTTTCGAAGCGGGAAGGCAGGGCGCAGCGCGTGTCCGGCTCCCCGTGCGGTCGGTCGGTCAGCCCTTGAGGGCGCCCTGGGTCACGCCCTCCATCACCCAGCGTTGGGCGAAGAGGTACGCGAGGATCGCGGGCGCCATCGCCATCAGGTAAGAGGCGAAGGCGACGTTGTACTCGCTGCTGAACTGCGTCTGGAAGAGGTTCTGACGCACCGGCAGCGTCTGCAGGTTCGCGTCGGAGATGATGAGCGACGGCATCATGAAGTCGTTCCAGGCGTACAAGAACGCGAAGATGCCGACCGTTGCGCTCATCGGCGCCAGCAGCGGGAAGATCAGGCTCCAGAAGGTCTGCCACGTCGACGCACCGTCGATTCGCGCACTCTCCTCCAACTCGATGGGGATGGAGCGCAAGAACGCCGTGAACAGCAGCACGCTGAAGCTGAGCTGGAACATCGTTGCCAGGATGATGACGCCGAACGGGTTGTCGAGGCCGACGCGGCCGGTGAGTTGGATCTGCGGGAGCGCCACGACCGGGAACGGAATGAACATCGCCCCGAGCAGGTAGAAGAACGACCAGCGAAAGACCCGCCGATCCCAGTTGCGCACGATCGCGTACGACGCGAAAGCAGCGAGGAGGATGGTGGCGACGACGGTTCCGACCGTCACCAGCAACGACACGGCAAAACCCACGGGGAACCTGGTGAGTTGCCACGCGTCGATGAAGCCCTGGATGCTGAAGGGCATCGGCAGCGAGAACGCATTGCCGTCGACGGCCTGGCCGGGGGTCTTGAACGACATCGAGATGGTGACGTACAGCGGCAGGAGGACCGTGACGGCGCAGAGGAGCAGGATGACCGTCCCCGACCAGCTGACGCGTTCCCCCTTGCCCCTTCGGCGCGCGCCGGATGGGGGAACCACGATGTTCTTGGTGCTCGCTGCGGTGGCGGTGTCCGTGGTCATCAGAGGGCGCTCCTTCCGCGCGTCACCGAGAGTTGGGCGATGGCGATGACGACGGTGACGATGAAGAACAGCGTCGCTGTGGCCATCTGATAGGCGTAGTCGCCCGTCTGGAAGCCCCGGATGATGGTCATGGCGATGCTGCGCGTCGACGTGCCCGGTCCGCCGTTGGTGAGGCCGATGATGATGTCGTAGGCGTTCAGGAAGTTCTTGAAGCCGAGGATGACGTTGATCACGACGTATCCGGCCACCAGCGGCAGAGTGATGCGCAGCAGCTGCTGCCGCTTCGAGGCGCCGTCGATGTCGGCCGCCTCGTAGACGTCCCCGGGGACGGAGAGGAGCCCGGCGATGTAGATGAGCAGCGTGCCCGGGATGGACTGCCACGCAGTGACGATGACGATCCCGACCCAGGCGAGGTTGGGGTTGGCGAGGATGCTCTCCTGCAGCGCGGGGATGCCGAGGGCCGAGCCGATGGCGGGCAGGGAGTTCTGGAAGAGGAACTGGAAGACGTAGGCGATGATGATGCCCGAGACGACCATGGGGATCACGAAGATCGCCCGCAGCCCCACCTTGAACCGGATGCGGGAGGTCAGCCCCACCGCGAGGAGGAACGCGGCGACGTTGACGACGATCACCGTCACGAGCGAGAACCCGAACGTGAACAGGAAGCTGCCGAGAATGGCCGGGTCGCTGAACGCAGCGACGTAGTTGGTGACGCCGATGAACTCCCAGTCGCCCAGGCCGATGGAGTCGGTGAAGCTGAAGAAGATGCCGATGATTCCCGGGACGGTGATCGCCAGCGTGAACAGGATCACCGGGGGGAGCAGGAAGAGGTAGTAGATCGGCTCGACCCGCTTGCGGCTGTGGTGCACCGGGGTGTCGCCGCCGGTCACGATCGTCGTGGTGGTGGTCATCATCCTGCCGTCTCCTCGGTCGACACAGCCGGTTGGCGGAACGCCAGTCGGGCCCAGTCGGCATCCATCGTCCGCAGGAGGCGCAGGGGGTCCGTGCCCAGGACCAGCGCTTGCGCGTAGTTCTCGGTCGGAATCGCCCGCGGAATCAGGACGCCCGGGCCCTGGTACACGGCGCCCTCGTTGTAGTACGCGATCATCCCCTCGATCCGCGGATCGCTGGGATCTTCGCCGGTCGTGGTCGGCACGAATCCGAGCTGCGAGTCGTTGTACGCCTGGATGATGTCGGGCTGGAAGAGGTACTCCAGGAAGTCGAAGGCGCCCTCCTTGTTGGAAGCCTCATCGGGGATGAGCGTGACCAGGTCCATGTTGACGCGCACCTTGAGGTCGGCGGGGTCCTCGGTCATGGGCAGTGGGAAGGTGCCGAGTTCGAGGTCGGGTGACGTCCGGGCGATCTCGCTGAAAGCCCACGGGCCCTGCAGGTACATGGCGCCTTCGCCCTGCGCGAAGGCGACGTTGCCGGTGTCGTAGTTGCGGCCGTTGGCATTGGGCTGCGTGTACTCGCTGGCGAGGAGCTGCATCTTCTCGATCGGCTCGAGGAAGTCCTTCTGGAACGACACGGGGGAGTCGGGTCCGATGTCGGCGCCCTGGGCGGCGAGCTCGTCGAAGAATTCGAGAGGGTCGATCGCACCGCCGATGCTGTAGTCGAACCAACCCTGGTTGACGGTCCACGCGTCGGCGAACGTGCCGTAGAACGGCGAGACCCCCGCCGCCGTCAGCGTGTCGCACACCTCGATGAGCTCGCTCCAGGTCTGCGGCACCTCGAGGTCGTGCTCGGCGAAGATCGCCGTGTTGTAGATGACCGACGCGCCCATGACCGAGTACGGCAGGCCGGTGATCCGACCTTCGCAGACGCCGTACTGCTCGAGGAGTTCCTGCATCTCGGGCCGGATGGTGCTGGCCGCTTCGGTGTCGGACAGATCGGCCAGCGCACACCGCTGGACGAAACGCGACACCTCGTGGTTGTAGTTCGCCAGCATGAGGTCGGGCGGGTTCCCTCGGACGAAGCTGGCCGCGATCGGGTCAGGGCCCGATGTGTCCATATTCACGCGGAACTCGTCCTGTGAGGCGTTGTAATCCGCCACCACTCCCTGCATGAACTCGATCGCCTCACGCTTGTTGAAGGTGAAGTGGACGCTCTGCGTTCCCGAACCGGCGCCCGTGCCGCACCCGGCAAGCAGCGATGCGGTCAATACGGCGGTCAGACCTGCCGCCAGCAGGCGCGCGGTGCGCCTCGTTATTCGAGACATCCTTGTCCTTCCCAACGACCATCGTTTTAGATTCGGGCAGTAAATCTAGGCACCGCATCTAAACGACGGGACCACTGTCTCACCCGGGGACCGACCCGTCAACCTTGTATCGTCGGGGGCATGACTCTGGGGTCGGCGAGCTCGCCGCAGCTGATGAGGCGCATGAATTCGGGGGCGGTGATGCGGTTCGCCCTGCGTTCCCCCGAGTTCACGGCGGCCGAGGCGATGGCGGCGACGGCGCTGACCCGGTCGACGATTCTGGGCGTATGCGACGATCTCGTGACGGCGGGATGGCTCGAGGAGATGGCCGACAGCCGGGCCGCGGGCCTGACACGCAAGGGACGGCCCGCGCGGCGCTACGGCCTCCGCGAGGAGGCCGGTGTGGTCGCCGGCCTCGACGCGGGGGAGCATCGTTTCACCGCCGCCGTCGCCGACCTGCGCGGACGGACGCTCGCGGAGCGGACCGCCGTGCCACCACCCCTTGACCGGAACGCGGTCGCCGGGGCCGGCGTCGGTCTATCCGCCGCCGCCGGGCGTCGGGACCTCGCGGCCACGCTGCTGCAGGAAACGGTGCGCGCCGCCGGGCGGGATCCGGCCGACGTCCTGCTCTGCGTCGTCGGCGTACCGGCTCCCGTGGACTCCGCGGGACGATCGCCGAACGGCGATCACGACTTCTGGATGACGATGAACCCGGGTTTCCACGGCCTCCTTCCCGGGGCTGCGGTGGCCGTGGAGAACGACGCCAACCTCGCCGCCGTCGCGGAGCAGACCCACGGGGGACAGGCGCAGATCGGAAACGTGGCCACCGTCCTCTCCGGTGAGCGGCTAGGCGCCGGCGTCATCGTGGACGGCCGGCTTCTGCGCGGCGCCCGCGGAGGCGCGGGCGAGATGCGCCTGCTCAGCATCGTCGACGGTGCGGGCTCCCCGGACGGGATCGGTGCGCTCGCGCGCGGGTGGGCGCAAGCGGCCGTGCGGGAGGGCGCCGAGACGGCCCTGAGGTCGGTAGGCGCCGCCGACATCTCCGCGGAGGACGTCTTCCGCGCCGCCCGCGACGGCGACCCTCTCGCGTGCGACATCATCTCCCGCCTCGGATCACGCGTCGCGCGAGTCGTCGTCGTGCTGGCGAGTCTCCTCGACATCGACCGCGTCGTGATCGCGGGGGCGATCGCCGACGCCGTCGAGCCGGTTCTCCGCCAGGCCCGCCGAGTCCTGGAGAAGGATTTCCCGCCTCCCGTGCCCGAGGTCGTGGCCAGTTCGCTCGGTCGGGATGTGGTCGTCCTGGGCGCGGTGGAGTCGGCCCTCGCCCGTGTGCGTGAGGAACCGCTGGCCTTCACGCCTCGCGCACGAGCGCTGGCCTGAGTTCCGCGTCGGGACCGCCCGAGCCGCGAGGCGCGCGGCGTCCCGGATCTGGCTCCAGCGGCACGGCGGATCAGAGACGGCGCACCTGCAGTTCGTGTTCTATCGCCCGGTCGCCGTCGCGGTCTACACGGAAGGTGCAGGGCACCTCGGCCGAACTCACCACCTCCACCAGACGGTCACCCTCGAAGTGAAGTGAATCCAGGTTGCCGATTGCGTAGCCCGGTGGGAGAGCGCCCGAAGCGACGGCGTCGAGGTAGACCGGCCGGCGCTGTGGGTCCGCGTCGTAATGCGGGCAGACGCTGCCCCGCAAGAACCCCAAACCGTCGTGGAGAAGGCGCACGGTCGGCCCGTACGAGTCGGTCGTCCCGTTCTCGAACCAGCACAGGGCTCCGGCGCTGCCGCCCGCGAACACGTAGCTCGCCGCGTCGTCCTCCCACATCTGCCGCAGGACCCGGTCGAGACCATGGAAGCGCCAGACCCCGAGCATCGCCCCGGTGTTACCGCCTCCGACATGGATGACGTCGAAGCTGCGCACGTAGGCATCCAGGTCGTCCTGGTCGGGCATGTAGAACTTCAGTCGACGCGCGTAGGCGCGGTCTGCGTCGTAGGTCTCGAAGAAGCTGAGCGCGTAATCGGGGTGGTCACCGTACGCCGTACCCACGAAGAGCACGCGCGGGCGCTCTTTGCCCGTCAGCCCGAGGATGAAGTCGTGCGTCGGGTCGTTCGGGTTGTCCATGATCGCCTTGCCGGCTCCCGCCGCGACGATGTGCGAGACCATCAGGCAGCCGGCCGATAGAAGACGTCGCCGTCCTTCATGACGAAAGGGGGGAGGTTCAGAACGCTGAAGTCCTCGAGCGGATCCCCGGGCGCGGCGATCAGGTCCGCAACCTTCCCCACCTCGATCGTGCCGAGTGTGTCACCCATTCCGATCAGATCGGCGCCGTTGCGGGTGCCCGCGAGAAGGGATTCCATCGGCGTGAATCCGTACCGCGAAAGGATGCTGAGCTCCTCCCATACCTTGCCGTGCAGCGAGTCCGTGCCCACCGCGACCTTGAGCTTTATTTCGGCGGCGTAGCGCAGCGATTCCAAGGCGTCGTCGATGGTGTTCCGCAATTTGTCCTTGACGTAGTCAGGGATCGTCGGCATCTCGAGCGCCTTCACCCCGTACGTGCTGGTCGAGGTGAGATACGTCCCGTGCGCTTTCATGAGGTCGTAGTCATCCTTGCTGAGAAGCAGCCCATGCTCGATGGAGTCGACCCCGGCTTTGACGGCAACGGCGACACCCGGCCCGCCGTGACCGTGGGCCATCACCCGGCGACCGAGACGGTGGGCCTCGTCGATGCACGCGACGATCTCTTCGTCGGTCATGTCGGGGGCGTACACATCCGATCCCGCGGTCGCGGCGCCACCGGAGACCATGATCTTTATGACGTCTGCGCCTCGGCGCACTTCGTCGCGGATGGCGGCGCGCAAGGCCCAAGGCCCATCGGCTTGGCGGCCGACGACCCAGCCGTGCCCACCGGTGCGGGCGATGAGCCGGTGTGCCGACACGATCCGCGGGCCCGTGATGATCCCGTGCTTCAGTGCCCGCTTGATGAGGTTTCCCGTGTCCCCCGGGTCGCCTGCCGTGCGCACGGTCGTGACACCTTCCTTGAGTATTTGCTGCGTGTGCAGGGCCGCCTTCATGGCGTAGTACTCGGGGGCGTCGAGTCCCTGCTCCATCTCGTCCTCACCGAAGATCAGGCCGAGATGCTCGTGGCAGTCGATGAGGCCCGGAACGACCGTCATCCCGGAAAGATCGATGACCTCGGCATCCTGCTCGTCGGCCGCGCCGGCGGGGGCGATGGCGGTGATGAGACCGCCGGAGACGACAATGTCCTGGCGCTCCCGGGGGCGCGACCCGGTGCCGTCGATGAGTGTGCCCGCTCGGAGGATGTAGCTCGGCATGGATGGCCTTTCTCGTTGGTTGATGGGGACGCTTGTCACGCCGCCTCGACGGCGTGACAAGCGAAGGACCGCCCGCGGGAATCCTCCTCGAGCGGTGGAACCTCGACGACGCAGCGATCGAACGCCAGAGGGCAACGCGTGCGGAACCGGCATCCGCTCGGCGGGTGCAGGGGGCTGGGGATCTCGCCGACCAGCGGGAGCTGGTCCCGCGAGCGCGTCGGATCCGGTTCGGGGACAGCCGACAGCAGGGCGCGCGTGTATGGATGCATCGGCTCGTTGAAGACCGCGTCGTACCCGCCCACCTCGGTCAGGCGACCCAGGTACAGCACCGCAACCTCATCGGCAATGTGCTGGACGACGGAGAGGTCGTGGGAGATGAAAAGGTAGCTGAGCCCCAGCTCGCGCTGCAGCTCGAGCAAGAGGTTGATGATCTGGGCCTGGATCGACACGTCTAGCGCTGACACGGGCTCGTCGCACACGATGAGCTCAGGTTTGCTGGCCAGAGCGCGCGCGATTCCGACGCGCTGGCGTTGCCCCCCGGAGAATTCGTGGGGGTAGCGGTCGGCGAACCGCGCGGGCAGCCCGACTGCGTCGAGCAGCCTCGCGACCTCTGTCCGCCGGTTCCTACGGGAAACCAGCGAGTGAATTCGCAACGGTGCCTCGAGGGTCTCGGCCACGGTGGCCCGCGGGTTGAGGGAGGCGAACGGATCCTGGAACACGAGCTGCATGGAGCGTCGCATCCGCCGCAACGGTTGCGACTTCATTCCGACCAGCTCCACGCCGTTGAATTTGACGCTGCCGGTGGTCGGCCGCACCAACTGCAGGACGCTGCGCCCGAGAGTGCTCTTGCCCGACCCCGACTCGCCGACCAGACCGAGCGTCTTGCCGCGCTCGATGGTGAAGGACACCCCGTCGACAGCTCGCACCGTGCCGCCGGGAACGTCGAAGTGAGTTGCCAGGTCAGTGACCTGCAGCAGTGGGGGAGTAGTCATCATGCACCCATCACCGCGGGAAGCGGGGTTTGTGGTTTCACCCAGCAGGCGACGCGGTCGCCGTTGGGAAGAGTCTCCAGCGGCGGCATCTCGATGCGACAGCGCTCCCGCACGAACGGGCACCGCTGTGCGAAGGGGCATCCCGGCTGACGGTCACGAGGGTCGGGTGGGAGGCCGGGGATGGCCGGAAGCGTCGACTGGTGGGCGAAAGCGGGAGACGGAATCGACTCGAGGAGACCGATGGTGTATGGATGCCGCGGGTCACGGTAGATCGCGTCACACGGCCCGGACTCGACGACGTGTCCCGCGTACATAACCGAGATGCGATCGGCTATCCCAGCGAGCAGCGCCAGGTCGTGGGTGATCCAGATAACAGCCGTGCCGTACTGGCTCTGCAGGTCTTTGACCAACTCGACGATCTGGGCCTGCACCGTGACGTCTAGAGCCGTCGTCGGTTCATCCGCGATCAGAAGGGCCGGACGACTGGCCACTGCCATGGCGATCATGACGCGCTGGCGCATGCCGCCCGAGAACTCGTGCGGATACCGCCTGGCGCGTGCCGCAGGGTCGGGGATGCCCACCCGGTCCAGAAGCTCGACGGCCTGCCGTGAGGCTGCGTGGCGCGATATGCCGCCCTGCGCGACGATGGCCTCTCTGAGCTGCGCGCCCACCCGCATGACGGGGTTCAAAGAGGTCATCGGATCCTGGAAGACCATCTTGATCTTCGTCGCCCGGAGGCGGCGACGTTCGGCCGTGCTCAACGCGAACAGGTCGCGTCCTTCGAACACCGCGGTTCCGACGTCCACGCGAGCAACCGACGGAAGGAGATCGAGGATCGCCAACCCGGACAGGCTCTTGCCAGACCCCGATTCGCCAACCACGCCCAGCGTTTCGCCCGCGTCCAACGCGAACTCCACGTCGCGGACGACGGTCGTTCGCGACTTCTTCGAGCCGATGCTGACCTGCAGGCCCCTCATATCGAGCAGTGCACTCATTTCCCGTCACCTCTTTCGGTGCCGGGGCGCAGCGCCCTCGCGCTGCGCCCCGGGGTCCGATTACTTAACCCAGCGTCCGGCCTGCATCACGCGGTGCACTTTGCGCAGCGCGCTCGGGTCGGTGAGCGGATCGCCGTCCAGGACGACGAGGTCGGCGATCTTGCCCGGCTCCACCGAGCCGAGGTCAGCCTCGCGACGCACGACCTTGGCGCCGTTGAGCGTGAGCGACCGAATGGCTTCGACCGGACTCCATCCGGCGTCCACGAGCGCACCCATCTCGATGTCCATCCGCGCGTGCGCGGTGTCACAGCCGACAGCCACCGTTACTCCGGCGTCGTGTGCCCACCCCAGCATCGTGGCGCTGGCTGCGATCGACCCCGCGATCTTGTCGCGATAGTGGTCGGGCATGCCGGGCATGTCGGCGACCGCGCGAGCGACGGCCTCCGTGCTGATGAGGATGGTGTTCGACTGGGCAATGAGACCGACCTGCTCCTCGGTGAGGAGCACGCCGTGTTCGATCGTGTCGATCCCGTTCTGCACCGCCACCGTCACCCCCGGACCCCCGTGGGCGTGCGCGGCGATGGGTCGCCCCGCCCGGTGAGCCTCGTCGATTGCGGCGATGATCTCGTCGTCGGTGAACTCCTGCACTACCGGCGATGAGCCCGCGGTCGACATGCCGCCCGACGCCATGATCTTGATGACGTCGGCCCCTTTCTTGAGCTGCTCCCGCACGGCCTTGCGTACGTCGTCGACACCGTCCGCCTCGCGCCCGAGGAAGTGAGCATGACCCCCGGTTCGCATGATCGGCTCGGCCGCGACGTACATGCGGGGGCCGGGGATCTCGCCGGCCGAGATGGCTCGACGCATCTCGAGGTCAACGCCCTTCGGTGATCCGAGGCTGCGAAGCGTCGTGATGCCCGCTTCCACGACCGTGCGCGCGTTGGCGACCGACTTCATCGACATGTAGCTGACGGGCTCCCGAGACTGCGCCTCCTCGTCGCCCACATCAAGGTCGAGGTGATCGTGACAGTCGATCATTCCCGGGATGACCGTGTAGGCGCCGTAGTCGAGATCGACCGATTGGCCGCTCTCGGCCGGGGTGATCGCGGTGATGCGATCACCCTCCACCGTGATCACGACATCGGAGACGGGATCCGCTCCGGTTCCGTCAACGAGCACGCCCACCTTGATGCGAAGAGGGGCCATCACTCGGTGCTCCCGACCTCGGTCACGACGATGTACTCGTCCATGCGCAGGTGGATTCCGTCGATGCTGGTCGAGACGGCGGTGATCGCCGGCTCCCAGTACAGCGGCACGATCGGCAGCTCGTCATAGGCGACGGACTGGATCTCCTCGTAGGCGGCTGCTGCCTCGGCGTCGTCCAGCAGTGCCGCGCTCGCGTCGATCTGGGCGGTCAGGTCCTCGTTGCAGTAGTAGTTGCGCCCCAGTTTGCAGTGGAAGAGACCGTTATAGAACGAGGTCGGGTAGAGGGTGAAGTCCGTGGAACCGAGGAAGTAGAAGTCGAAGGCGTCCGTGCCCTTGGCGGCCTGCCCGCTGTACTCCGACCACGGTAGCGACGTGAACTCGACATTCACGCCGACATCTTCCAGCATGCTGGCGATGGCCTCGCCGACCTGCGCGTCCATCTGGTAGCGGCCCTGCGGTGCGCCCACCCGGATCACGGATCCGTCATAACCGGACTCTTCGATCAGGGCGGCCGCTTCATCAGGGTCGAACGCGAACGGCTCGAGGTCAGAGGCGTATCCCACCGTCCCCGGAGGGGAGACCGAGTTTGCGACCTCCGTCGTTTCGCCGAGCAGATCGCTCACCAGACTTTCGCGGTCGATTGCGAGCGAGAGCCCCTCGCGGAAGTCGGCGTTCTGGACCCACTCGTTCGTGAAGAGCGGAACCATCATCATGACGCGCATCGTGCTCGCGCTGAGGATCTCGATGTCCGAGTCGGACTCGAGCGTGGGCAGCTGGTCCGGCGGGATGTTCTCAGCGATCTGGACCTCTCCCGACTGCATCGCGGCGATGCGCGCCGATGCTTCGGGCATGATGCGCCATTCGATGGACTCGGGCCCGCTTTGTTCGCCCCAGTAGTCGGCGTACTGCTGGATGGCGACCTCGCTGCCGGGCGTGTAGGAGACGAACTCGTAGGGCCCTGTGCCGACCGGGTTCAACGTGTACTCGGCTCCGAACTCCGCGACTGCTTGCGGAGAGACGATCGGCAGCTGGACGAGGGAGTTGAGTAGGCCGCGCGCGGGCGTGAGCGTGTGGATGACCAGCGTGTGCTCGTCTTCCGCCTCCACCGATTCGATCGTCGACGTCCAGGTCTTCAGCGGTGTCGCGAAAGCGGGGTCCATGACCGAGTCGATGGTGAACTTCGCCGCTTCTGCGGTGAATGGCTCGCCATTGTGAAAGGTGACGTCCTCGCGGAGGTGGAAGACCCACGTGGTGTCGTCGCGGGTCTCCCACGTTTCCGCGAGGAGACCAACGATCTCGACGTTGCCCTCGCCGTCGTCCATGCGTTCCACGAGCGGCTCGTAGATGTGAGCGTTGACGCTGTAACCCTGGCCGACCCACGTGAGGCGCGGATCGAGGTTGACTGGGTCGGCGCCGATTCCGACGGAAAGGGTTTCGATTGCCTCGGGGCGGGCGTCCCCTTCGCCTGAGTCGGCGGGCGTTTCTGATGAACAGGCCGCGAGCGACAGCGCGATGGCGCCGACGACGAAGACGGCGACGCCGCCCCTCACTCGATTGTTAAAATGCATTGCTTCTCCTCTGATGCAACAGGAATCTGTCGTGTGGTGTCACTTGGGGAAGGGAATCGGTAGCCGCCGATTCCCGCAGCCCGCCTGCCCTCGTTCTCGAGCGTGCGGGCGGGCTGCGTCACGGTGCGGGGCTGTATTCCTTGACCGGATAGAGCACCCCCTCTCGGTAGACGCGACGGACGTCTCCGTATGAGGTCGTGTCCTCGAGCGGGTTGCCGCCCAGCACTGCGAAGTCGGCTTGCTTGCCGACGCCGATCGTTCCCCTCGTGTCATCCACGCGGCACAGACGTGCTCCCTCCAGGGTGAGCGAGGACAGCACTTCGAGGGGTTCGAAGCCCGCATCCAGTAGCGCCTGAGCCTCCGTCGCGACCTTCCCGTGGTTGCCGTCGCATCCGATTGCCACCTTCACGCCCCGGGCGCGCGCTTCACCGAGCATGTTGATTCGCTTCTCGAGTGCGCGCTGTGCCTTCGCACGGTAGAAGGCTGGCGCGTCCGGGTCGTCGGCGACCGCGCGCCCGATCCCCACGGTGCTCACCAGCCAGATGCGGGCCGCGGCGAGCTTGTCGAGCTGATCATTGTCCAAGAACGCGCCGTGCTCGATGCTGCGGAAGCCTGCGGCGATCGCCGTGTCCACAGCCGGGCCGCCATGCAGATGACCGGTGACATCGAGCCCCGCGCGTGCCGCTTCGTCGCCGATCGCGAGCAGTTCGGCGTCAGTGAACTCCTGCACCATGGGATCGCTGCCCGGCGTCGAGTTCCCGCCGGAGGCCATGACCTTGATCCACGAGGCCCCACCTTCGAGGTGTTTGCGCACCGCTTGCCGCACCGCGTCCTCGCCATCGGCGACGGTCCCCATGAAATGCGCGTGGCCGCCGGTGCGCGTTATCGGAGCGATCGCGGGGATGATGCTCGGGCCGGGGATGATGCCCTCGTCGATGGCGCGCTTGGCCTTGATGTCCATGGCGTCGGAATCACCCAGAGTGCGGACGGTGGTGATGCCGGACTCGATGATGGTGCGGGCCACGACGGTGGCGGTTACCGCCTGCCGGGTGAACGGACGGGTCGCCTGCTCGACCTCGTCTCCGCCACCGATGGTGAGGTGGTCGTGACAGTCGACGAATCCAGGCACGACGACGAACTGCGATGCGTCATGCACATCGATGCCCGTGCCTGTCCACTCGGCCGCGGGGGTGATCGAGCTGATGGTGCCGTCTTCCACCTCGATGATCTGGTCGTGGGCAGCGCCCGTGAGTGGGTCGACAACTGTGCCGGCGTGAAGTGCGAAGTGCATCCTTCAGTTCCGTCCTTTCTTCTGGGTGGGATCGAGAGCGTCACGCAAACCGTCTCCGAGGAGGTTGAAGCTGAGCGCAGTGAGGACGAGGGCGAGACCGGGCAGTGCAGCGATCCACCAGGCGGTGATCACGTAGTCGCGACCATCCGAGAGCATGGAGCCCCACGTCGGGATGTCCGACGGAACGCCCAGCCCGAGGAAGCTGAGGGAGGATTCGGCGATCACCATCGCAGCCGCCTCGAAGGAGGCCAGCACGAGGAACGGTGACATGACGTTAGGGATGATGTCGCGCCGCATGATGGTCGAGGGGCGACCCCCGATGGCTCGCGTCGCTTCGACGAAGTCTCGGCCCGTCAGGCCGAGGGTCGTGGCGCGCACGACCTTGGCGTACGACACCCAGCTGGTGATCGCCAGCACGATGATGACGTTCAACAAGCCGGGACCGATGATCGCCGAGATGACCATCGCGAGCAGGAGAAACGGGAAGGCCAGCTGCACGTCGAGGATGCGTTGGATCAGCGCGTCCAGCCACCCCGCCCGATATCCGCTGACTACGCCGATGACGAGTCCCAGCCCGCCGCCGAGTACCACGGCGGCGATCGCGACCGTCAAGGAAACGCGGGCGCCGTGGATGAGCAGCGTCAGCATGTCGCGACCGAGCTGATCGGTGCCCGCAAGGTAGAAGCGCCCTTCGTCGTCAGTGCTTCCGGGCGCCAGGAGGCGGTTTCCCAGGCTCTGCTGGGCATGGTCGAGAGGAGCGATGATGTCGGCGGCGACTGCAGTCACGGCGAGGACCACCAGAATGGTGAGCGCCGTCGCAGCGAGGGGGCGGCGCAGGAGTGCGCGGAGGACGGTCACGCGGTGCGTCCCTTCAACTTGATGCGCGGGTCGAGCACCCCGTACAGCAGATCAAGCACCAGGTTCACCAGAATGAAGATTGCCGCCGAGAGCATGATGATGACCTGCACGACCGGATAGTCGCGGCTGCCGATCGCGCTGACCAGCAGCGAGCCGATCCCCGGCCATCCGAACACCGCCTCGGTCACAACGGCACCGCTCAACAGGGCGCCGAGCTGCAGACCCAGCATTGTGATGACCGGAAGGATCGCGTTGCGCAGTCCGTGCCCGAAGATGACCTGCCCCTCGCCGATGCCCTTGGATCGCGCTGTCCGAAGATAGTCCTGGGAGATCACATCCAGCACGCTCGACCGCGTGAGCCGGCTGATCAGTGCGATCTGCGCGAAGGCGAGCGTGATGGTCGGGAGGATCAGGTCCCTGAACTCGCCGTAACCCGAGGTCGGCAGCCATCCGGTGCGTGCCGCGACGAACACGATCAGCATGATCCCGATCCAGAACGTGGGCATCGATTGTCCGAGCACCCCGAGCACGCTGACGACGCCGTCCACCCACGTGCCCTTGCGAAGCGCAGCGATCGTCCCGAGGGGCACGGCGACGACGACCGTGAGGATCAGTGCCGCCGTGGCGAGCTGTAGCGTCGCCGGGAGATACTCCAGAACGATCGCGAGCGCGGGACGGTGACGGGCGATCGACTCGCCGAAGTTACCCGTGAGGACTTGGCCCAAGAACGTGAAGAACTGCACAACGAGTGGCTCGTTGAGCCCCATGCTGTCGCGGAGCTCCTTCACCTGCTCGGGCGTACCGAACTCCGAGAGCATCAGCGCGGCGGGGTCTCCGGGCAGCACCCTCAACAGAAAGAACGCGACGATGAGTACGCCCACCAGTGCGATCGCCGCCTGCCCGACACGGCGGGCCACGAATCCGAGCACGCGTCAGCCCTCGGGCCTTTCCTCGCCGCGGTGGCGCATGCGGGGAGGCTGGGAATAATAGAACGTGTCGTAGATGCGCTCGATCTCGGCGAGATTGGCGGCCTGTCGTTCCGTGTCCCCGGTCGTGGCGATGAGGAGGAGAAGCAGGTTGACGATGCCGACGGTGCCCACGTGGCTGAGGTAGAAACTGGGACCACCGACCTTCGCGTAGAACACGTAGTCCGAAAGCGGCACGAGCGGCGAATCAAACGAGTCGGTGACGGTGACGATCTTGGCGCCGCGTTCGCGGGCGAAATTCACCTCGGCAACGGTTTCCCGGTTGTAGTGACGCAGGATGAAGGCGAGGACGACATCGCGCTCGTCGAGCGAACGGAGTTGGTCGTAGATGTCTGAGTTCGCATTGTCGAAGTGGCGGCTATTGGCGAGCAGAGCGTTGAGATAGACGGCGGCAATGCTCGCGGGCGCCCGAGAACTGCGTGAGCCGATCACCGCGATCTGGCGTGCGTTGCTGAGGAGCTTCGCCGCCGCCTCCGCGTCTGCGGGGACGACGGCCTGCATTGTTTGGGTGAGGTTGCTGATGTCGGAGTCGAGTGAGTGCTGAATACGGTCGTCGATCGTCGAAGACTCGCTCTGCGCCGTTCCCCGGTACAGGTCGAGGATTCCCAAGTCGTCCATCAACAGGTTCCGGATGGCTTCCTGCAGCTCCGGGTATCCCCGAAAGCCGAGATCTTTCGCGAAGCGCACCACGACCGACTCGCTGACGCCGGATTCGCCGGCCAATTGCGCCGCATTGAGGAACGCGGCGTAACGCCAGTTCTGCACCACGAAATCGCCGACTGCGCGCTTGGCCGCGCTCATTGAGGCGGACCGAGCGCGGATCGCCTCGAGTGTGGAGGGTGTCTTCTGGTTCATAGCTGCAAGAAATCTTGTCGTTTCGACGCGGGTTGACGGATATCTTGCGTCGGACGCTATTCCACGGGTAGTGCGGAATGCAAGCGCCACGGGCATCGGGTGCCCTGGAGAAACAAACCTTTAACAATCACGCCACCCACCCGTGCGATGCTCTGAGAATTCCGCGGTCAGCGGCCCCTTCGTCGTCGGTGGCCTGGCGGCCCTGCTCGGCGCCGCTCTCATCGCCAGCCTGCCCCTGTGCAGGACCTGACGAACAGCCGGGGAGCCCGGTACCCCTATGCTGTGGCTCGTGAATTCACGACGCGTTGCGCCCTTCAGTTTGAGGTTGAGTCTCGCCGCCGGGGTACTCGCCCTCGCCCTGCTCGTCACCTCGTGCGCACCGTCGGCGCCGGAGCCGTCCACGCCGCCCACGCAGCCGAGCCCCTCCGCCAGCTCCGACGGGCCGAGCGCGGAAGCGGAGGTCGCCACGGCGACGGCGACGCTGGTGGACGGCACGATCGACGTCATCGTCCGATCGCTGGAGCTGGATGACAACGACACCACGATGACGTTGCGCGTGGCCTTCATCCCGCATCTGGAGGGCGACCAGGAGAGCTACACGCTGTCGGCGATGAACGGGTACATCTTCACCCACCCCGTTCTGCTCGACCGTCAGAACCTCAAGCGCTACAGCGTCATCGAGGGGGAAGGCGCGCAGGACTGGCTGACGAACGCCGATGCCGAATCCGTCGACGGTGAGCCGCTCGAATCGTGGTTCGTCTATGCGGCGCCGGAGGACGATATCGACGTGATCACGTTCACCATGGACGAGTGGTCGATCGAGCTGCCGGACATCCCGATCGGCGGCGGCCGGTGAGGTCGGCGGCTGCTGCGGCCACCGTGGGGCTGCTCCTGGCGGCAGGCGGCCTCGTCGACCGGCGGGATGCGCCGGATCCGACGCCCGACGACATCGAGACCTCGGTCGTCGTCTACTCGACCGAGGACTCGGTCGAGCTGCTGGTGGCGAAGGCGGACGATCAGACCCTGACGCTCGGTTCCGACGTGCTCTTCGCATACGGGTCCGCAGACCTGGACGCCGGCGCGCGGTCGGCGCTGCAGGGGGTGATCTCCGACCTGCCGGACGGAGCATCCGTCGCTGTGGACGGTCATACCGACTCCCGTGGCGGCGACGGCGTCAATATCCCGCTGTCGCAGGCACGAGCACAGGCAGTCGCGGACGTGATCGCCGGCGAGCGGCCCGATGTGACCGTCGCCGTTGCCGGTCACGGGTCCTCAGCCCCTGTCGCCCAGGAGTATCCCGGCGGGCAACCCGACTACGACGCCATGGCGACGAACCGCCGGGTCGAGGTCCGCGTCGGCCCCTGAGGGAGCCCGGGTCTGCAGCATCCGCTGTTGCGGCGCCTCCGGGCTTAGCGGACTCGGGCGCCGAGGGAAAGGGTCGGCCGGAATCGGGTTGGGGCCGTTACAAGTAGTGGATGGACAGGATTCACTACGCCGGCGACTCCATCCTCACCGGGACGGAGATCGCCCACGCGCTGCTCGGGTACGCCGGGGCACTTGCTGAGGTCGGGTCATCCGCGACGGTGGAGATCCCCACGGTCGACGAGCAGGGCGAGCGGGGGCGTTCGACGATCCTGGTGGGCCCGGCCAGTCAGCTGATCTCCGACTCGGTCGAGGTCGACGTCGACGAGGTCGTGGATGCGGCGCTCGTCGCCGATCTCCGGGCCAAGACGGATCATCTTCATCGCTTCGGGATCCCGCAACCCGCCGCGACCGTTCAGGGCGAAGACGTGCCGGCGGCGGTGGAGGGGTGGAGCGATTTCGAACGACCTCTGAGGGTCTCGTCCGCAGGCCACGGGGCGCAGCTCAGGCCGGGCCGAGCTCGTCAGCGGGAATCGGGATCAGCGCGAGGTCGGTGCCGGGCGCGATCAGGAGGTAGGCGGGCCGTGGTGCGCCTTCGCCCGAGTTGACCTCGAGCCAGAAGCTGCGAGAGTCGTGCGCGGCGGCGAGGATCTCCTCGCGCAGTTCGTCGGTGTCGCGGTTGCCGACGGAGTACTGCTGCCCGCCGTAGAGGATGTCAATACGCTTCATCGGGCGCCCGCTCTCCGCCGGGGTGTGCCGGCGGCTCCGGAACGACGTAGAGCCCGCGGGGCGAGTTCGCGGTGAACATGAGGGCGTCCACCCATGCCCGGTTGAGCGCCGGAATGCGACCGCCGTAGTACTTGTAGGTGATCACGCTGTGCGGGTGCACCCAGATGGACGTCCGGCCGTTGCCGATGCTCGAATCGTCCTTCCAGCTGAAATGGAAAGACTCGCCCCGGCGCAACTTCGCGCCGATCACCACTTGCAGATGGGCGAGCAAGCGGTCTTCGAAATCCGCCTTCAGCTGGCCCTCGAACAGAAACTTGCCCATGATCTTCCTCTTGCCCCGCGGCGTCCCCGGCGGGTACGGCCCCAGCCTGCCATACTCCCGGTGCAGAAATCGCGCGGATCGGCTACAACCCGCTGTCACGCACGCGCACCGCGTAGTGGCTGTGCCGGTGGCGCGCAAGCCCGCGGGAGGCGGTGCTGCTCTCCCTAGGCTGGACCCTGCTGAAAGGAGCGTGGACATGATGAGTTCTCCCGTCCCGCCCGTATCGCCCGAGGACGAGAACCCGGCGAGCGAGCTGAAGACCGATGTGGTGCACGACGTCGAACGCGAGCATACGATCACCAGCGACGTCGGGGTCGACGACGAGTCGGCCGACGGCGACGGATCCGCCGACGCCTGACTCTTCCGAATCGTCGTCGCGCGCTCAGCCGGTCGGCTGCGTCGCGGTGCGTTGGCGCCGCATCCGCCGTCCCAGCACGCCGTGGCGCGGGCTGAAGAGGTACACCGCCGCGAACACGGCCCCCTGGACCACCACCACCAGCCCGCTCGAGGACGCGTCGAGCCAGTAGCTGAGGTAGATCCCGACGACCGATGACGCTGCGGAGAGCACGGGAGCGATGATGAGCATGTGCCCGAAGCGGTCGGTGAGAAGGTACGCCGTGGCGCCGGGGATGATGAGCATCGCGACGACGAGGATGACCCCGACGACCTGCAGAGCGACGACGGCGGTCAACGCGAGAACGCCGAGAAGGAGCGCCCCCAGTAGCCGGGGCGACAACCCGATGGCGAATGCGTGGGCGGGGTCGAACGCGTAGAGCGTGAGGTCGCGCCGCTTGATCACGAGCACGACGAAGGCGATGAGGGCGAGCACCGCGATCTGCACGAGGTCGCCGGTGGAGACGCCCAGGATGTTGCCGAAGATGATGTGGTTGAGATCGGTCTGACTCGGGGTCACGGAGATCAGGACGAGCCCCAGCGCGAAAAGCGTCGTGAAGACGATGCCGATGGCGGCGTCTTCCTTTACGCGGCTGGTCCCGCGGATCAGCCCGATGAGTGCGACGGCGAGGAGCCCGAACACGATCGCGCCGATCGCGAACGGCGCCCCGACAACGTAGGCCAGGACGACCCCGGGGAGGACCGCGTGCGAGACCGCGTCGCCCATGAGCGACCATCCGATGAGGACGAGCCAGCACGACAGGACGGCGCACACGACGGCGGCGATCACGGTCGTCACCAGGGCGCGGGTCATGAATTCGTACTGCAGCGGCTCGATGAGCAGGTCGAGGAGGTTCACCGTTGCGGTCCGTCCACCGGGGCGTCCAGGCCGAAGGCCCGGGCGAGGTTGTCGGGGCGGAGGGCCTCGGACACGTCGCCCTGGAACACGATGCGGCGCAGCAGCAGCACCGCATCGTCGGCGAGGTCGGGCAGGGCATGCAGGTCGTGGGTGGAGACCAGGACCGTGCGCCCGTCGCCGGCGAGTTCCCGCAGGAGCCGCACGATGGTGGCTTCCGATCTCTTGTCGACCCCGGCGAAGGGTTCGTCCAGCAGCAGGATCGCGGCATCCTGCGCGATGCCGCGGGCCACGAACGCGCGTTTGCGCTGACCGCCGGAGAGCTGCCCGATCTGCCGACCGGCGAGACCGGTCAGCTCCACCCGTTCGAGCGCGTCATCGACCGCGGCGTGGTCGGCAGCCCGAGCCCGGCGGGTCGGGCCCATGTGGCGGTAACGGCCCATCATCACCACGTCGCGCACCGAGACCGGGAACGCCCAGTCGACGTCTTCGCTCTGCGGCACCGATGCGATGAGACCGTGCGTGCGGGCTGCCGCCGCCGTGCCGCCCTCGACGCGCACGCTCCCGGCCTGCGGCCGGATCATGCCGAGGACCGTCTTCAGAAGGGTGGACTTCCCCGAACCGTTCATACCGATCAGGCCGGTCACCCGCCCTGGTTGCAGCGTCAGCGACACGTCCTCGAGGGCGACCACGTCGCCGTAGCGCACCGTCACCGCCTCGACCTCGATCGCCGCACTCACGAGGACTGCCCGGTCAGGGCCCGAAGGATCGTCGCGGTGTCGTGCCGGATGAGGTCCAGGTAGGTGGGGACGGGTCCGTCGGTCTCCGAGAGCGAATCGACGTACAGGGTGCCGCCGAAGTCGGCACCCGTCGCCTCGACGACCTGTTGCATCGGCCGGTCCGACACCGTCGACTCGCAGAAGACCGCCGGTACGTCGTTGGTCTCCACGAAGCGGATGGCCGCTGCGATCTGCTGCGGTGTGGCCTGCTGTTCGGCATTGACCGGCCAGATGTACGCCTCCGTCAGTCCCGCGTCGCGCGCGAGGTAGGAGAAGGCGCCCTCGCACGTGACGAGGGCGCGCTGGTTCTCCGGCACGGCGGACAGCTCGGCGACGAGCGCGTCCTGGATCTGCTGCAGCTCGGCGGTGTACTGGGCGGCGTTGGCTGCGTACTCCGCGGCGTGCTCGGGGTCGAGGTCGCTGAAGGCGTCGACCATGTTCTCGACATAGATCTGCGCGTTGAGCGGGCTCATCCACGCGTGGGGATTCGGCCTGCCTTCGTACGAGTCTCCCGCGATGTCGATCACCTCGACCCCCTCGGAGACGACGACGTGGGGCACGTCGGTGGACTCGACGAACTGCGCGAACCACGCCTCCAGGTTCAGCCCGTTATCGAGGATGAGGTCGGCCTCGGAGGCCTTCGCGATGTCGCCGGGCGTCGGCTCATAGCCGTGGATCTCGGCGCCGACCCTCGTGATCGAGTCGATCTCGAGGTGCTCACCCGCGACGTTCCGCGCCATGTCGGCCAGAACGGTGAACGTTGTGAGGACGCGAGGGCGGTCATCGCCTCCGGCGGCGGCATTTCCGCCCGCGCACCCCGAGAGGAGAGCAGCGGCCGCCGCCATCCATGCCAGCCGTCTCGCTGCGACGGAGCGATTTTTCGGCATACCGAAAAACTACCCTGCCCCGTGCCCGCCGACAACCTGTCGAGTCGCCAACAACCGCGCGCAGGACGAGCGAGACACGACAGATCGTGGCGACTGGACGGGGGGAGGGATCAGGAGACGAGAGAGCTCTGGGGCACGAGGGGGAAGACCTGCTCGGCGATCCGCTCCAGTTCTTCCCTCAGGGGGGACGACTGGATGAGGAGCAGGGTGATCCCCGCGTCACCGTAGGCGCGGATGCGGTCGGCCACCTGCTCGGCGGTTCCGACGAGGTTGGGGCGGAGCCCCCGTGTCCCCACGGAATACTCGCGCTTGGTGAGCTCCAGCGACAGGTTCGAGTTGCGCTGGAACTCCTCGAACGACGCGTAACCGGGGGAGCCGGGGTCGACGGTCGTGATCCGTTCGAGCTCGCGCTGCGCCTCGGCCTCGGTGTCTCGGACGATCACGTACGCGGGCATCCCGATCTCGCGCAGCGGACGCCCGGAGACGCGCAGCGAACGCTCGGTGATGTCGGCCACGTTCGCCCGCGCCTCCTCGATCGTGCCGCCGTGCATGACGTAGGCGTCGGCGAAGCGGGTGATGGCGTCTTTGCCGGCTTCGCTCTCTCCGCCGGCGTAGATCACCGGTGTTTCCGCCGGCTTCGGCTCGACGATGGTGTCTTCGAGCTCGTAGTAGTCGCCGGCGAAGGTGAACGGCGTCTGCGCCCACAGGCCCCGCAGGACCTGCACGAATTCTTCGGCCTGGACGTAGCGCGCGTCATGCGTCGTGAAGTTCCCGCCGAATTGGCGTGCCTCCTCCGCCCACCACGCGGCGACGACGTTGAGCGCGACGCGTCCGGGCGCGATCGAATCCAGCGTGCTCACCGTCTTGGCGAGGACGGCGGGGAGGTGGAAGCCGGGACGGACGGCGGTCATCACGCGCAGGTGATCGGTGACGGCGAGGATAGCCGCCGACAGCGACCAGGCCTCCAGGCTCGGGGCGCGCACGCCCTTGCGGTCGTTGAGGTAGAGCTCGGGAACGAGGGTGGTGTGGAATCCGAGGCGATCGGCGGTGACGGAGACATCCCGGATCGATGCCCACGTCGCCGCCATCCCCTCTTCGTCGGCGACGTTGCGGAGGAATCCGCCGTAGACCGGCGTCCAGTAGCCGAGATCGATGCCCATGGTCACACCTCCGGATGGGGGATGGCGCTCGCCGCGTCCAGGGCCTGGGCGAGGTCGGCGAGAAGGTCGGCGGGATCTTCCAGGCCGATCGAGAGGCGGATGGTCGTGGGGGATATTCCGGCATCCGCCAGCTGAGCGGCGTCCAGGTGGCTGTGGGTCATCGAGGCCGGATGCGCCACGAGGCTCCGGGCGTCACCGATGTTGGCGACGAGCTTGATCAGGCGCAGCCCGTCCACCACGCGGTGGACGCGGGCACGGTCGGTGTCGGCGTTTCCCGAGGGGGCGAGGTCGAACGAGAACACGGCGGGCACGCCCCGGGGAAGATAGCGCCGTGCCGCCTCCGCCCACCGGTTGCCGGGGAGGCCGGGATGATGCACGACGGCGACGTCCGGGCGAGCGTCGAGGAAACGCGCGACCTCGAGGGCGGATGCGGTGTGCTTGGCGATGCGCAGATCCAGGGTCTCGATGCCTTGCAGCAGTTGGAACGAGTTGAACGGTGCGAGCGAGGGACCGAGGTCGTGGACGTACTTCGTCTTCAGCAGTGCGGCGAAGGCGAAGCCCTGCGGGCCGAACCGGTCCCACAGCACGATGTCGGACACCCGCGGGTACGGCTGGGTCAGCTGCGGCCAGCGCTCGGGCTCGGCACTGAAGTCGAACGACCCGATGTCGACGACGACCCCGCCCATCGAGGTGCCGTGGCCCCCGAGGTACTTGGTCGCCGAGTGCACCACGATGTCGGCGCCGAATTCGCCGGGCCGCTGCAGGTAGGGCGTGGCGACGGTGTTGTCGACGACGAGCGGCACGCCCGCGTCGTGGGCGACATCGGCGACGGCGGAGATGTCCAGCACCTGCGCGGTGGGGTTCGTCACCGACTCGGCGAAGAGCGCGCGAGTCTCGGGCCGGATGGCTGCGCGCCACGCGTCCAGGTCGTCCTGATCGACGAAGGTGACGTCGATCCCCCAGTCGGCGAAGGTCTCCTGGAGGAGATCCACCGTGCCGCCGTAGAGCTGCCGAGCCGCCACGACGTGCTGGCCTGCCTTGGCGAGTGCCAGGAGGGTGATCGCGACGGCCGCCTGCCCGGATGCCACGGCCACGGCAGCGCGTCCGCCCTCGAGGGCGGCGACACGCTCTTCGAGGATCAGCTGCGTCGGATTGGCCGAGCGGCTGTACAGGTTGCCGGCCTTCCGCAGCGCGAAGATGTCGGCGGCTTCCTGCAGCGAGGCGAACTCGTAGGCGGTGGTCTGGTAGATCGGTGGCGCGACGGCGTTCTGCGGAGTGCCGGGGGTATAGCCGCGGTGCACCTGCGACGAGGCGAAGCCCTCGCTCACAGCTGCACGCTCTCCACGATCGGGACGCGGACGTCTCCGGCGCGCAGCCTCTCCAGCCACAGCACGATCGTGGCCGCGACCGAGCGGTGCGACTGGTCGTTGAGTGCGTCGTGCAACCCTCCGACGGTCTCGACCAGATCCACCTGCGGAAGGGCCCGCAGCACCGCCCGCGCGCCGCCGACCGGAGCGATCGAGTCGGCCTGGCCGTGCACGGCGAGCACCGGCACCCGGATGCGCGCGAGATCGGCGGCATCCGGGATGGCCGTCGCGCTCGTGTCGGCGCGGGCGCGGGAGTCGGCGGACCCCAGTACCCCCAGGTGCACAGGGCATGCCGTGCGCTCGTGGGCCGCGGCCGAGGAATCGTCCGCGCCGGCGACCGGCAGGCCCGCAATGACGACGCCGTCGGCGATCGCGCTCGCCGCCACCAGCGCGAGCGCCGCCGCCGCACCGCGGTCCGATCCGACGAGCACGCGGGGGGCATCCGGCTGCGTCGCGAGCCAGTCCGCCGCATCCGCCGCCGCCGTCGCCTCGAACGCGGCCAGGACATACCCGTCGGCGGACAGCCGCCGGCCGAACCGCTCGTAGACGCCGGGGGTCTCGCCGGCGCCGGCGATCACCGCGAGCGCGCCGCGCACGCGCACCCCGGTGGGCGGGGTCCACAGGTCGGGGGCGAGGGTCGAAGGAGAGGACATGGGTTCCATTTCACCGGGGGATCGGCTGGGGAGGGCTCGTGTTGCGGTCTATTGCGGTCAGGCCGTGGTGGCGACCACGGTGCGCAACTGTGCGCGGCGGTCGCGGTCGGCCCCGGCGCCGTGCCACGTGGGCGCGGATTCGAGGAGCAGGCGCGGCTCGAGGATCAGCGCGCGGGCGATCGCGACGCGCTGCCGCTGGCCACCCGACAGATCGCCCGGACGGCGCGTCACGCCGAAGGTGATGTACCGCGCCATGCGTCTGCTCCCATCGCTGCCTGTCCTCGGGATGAGCGATCGGGGAATCCGATCCCGGACCCGCTCCGAAGATCAGGTACGCGCTCACCGGAGCGGGTTCGCCCCTCGAGGCGGCACAGCACACGGAGTCTTGCGGGGCTCCTGATCTCGGAGGATCTCATGCTCACTCACACCAAGCGCCTCACCGGCGGTTTCGCCCTGGTTCTGGCCGCGTCCTTCGCTCTCACCGCGTGTTCCATGGGCTCGGGGTCGAGCTCCACGGAGGAGAGCGAAGAGCCCATGACCGAATCCAGCGCGCCCGCCACCGAGGAGACGATGGACCCCATGGCCGACCTCGTCGGCGCCGGATGCGCGGACTACGCCGAAATGGTTCCCGACGGCGACGGCTCCGTGTCAGGCATGGCACAGGATCCCGTGGCCGTCGCCGCGTCGAACAACCCGCTCCTCACCATGCTCGCTTCGGCGGTCAGCGGAGAGCTGAACCCCGATGTGAACCTCGTCGACACGTTGAACGGGAGCGAGTTCACGGTGTTCGCGCCGGTCGATGACGCCTTCGGGAAGATCGACGCTGCGACCATCGAGACCCTGAAGACCGACAGTGACATGCTCACCTCGATCCTGACCTACCACGTGGTGCCCGGTCAGGTCGCACCCGACGACATCGCCGGGATGCACACGACCGTGCAGGGCGCCGAGGTCGAGGTCACCGGCAGCGGTGACATGCTGATGGTCAACGACGCGAGCGTCATCTGCGGTGGCGTGCAGACCGCCAACGCGACCGTGTACCTCATCGACACGGTGCTGATGCCCCCGGCCGCCTGAGCCGACCGGATAACGGCAGAACGAGGAGCGGGCGCCAGAAACGGCGCCCGCTCCTCCGACCCCAGGAAGAGGGACCGGGATGAACCGGCGAAGCGTTCCGCGGCTGTGGATGTGGATGTGGGCAGGGGTGGTCGGTGCCATCAGTGCCGCCGTGGTGCTGGCCGTCAGCGAACTCGTGGCCCTGCTGGCCGCACGCGACGCGAGCCCGCTGCTGGCGGTCGGCTCCTTCGTCGTGGATGTGGTCCCGCGCCCGCTGAAAGAGTTCGCCATCGAGACCTTCGGTGCGGCGGACAAGATCGTCCTCCTGGCCGGGCTCGGGGTGGCCGCGACCGTCGCGGCCGCACTGGCGGGCATCCTCCAGCTGCTCCGCCCGCCCGTCGGCGCGATCGTCCTCGGCGCCGGTGCCGCCGTGGCCACCGCGGCCATCGTCACCCGATCCGGTGCCACCCTCCTCTCGTGGATCCCGCCGATCGTCGGCGGGATCGCCGGTATCGCCGTCCTGGTCCTCCTGACCGGGCGACTCCGCCGGTGGGCGACGGCGGCCGCCGCACGCCCTGCCGCAGCGGCCGACGACGAACCGCGCGACGACACGGCGGAGGACTCCGCCGTGCGGGTCGACCGCCGGTCGTTCTTCACGATCACGGCGCTGGTCGCCGCATCCGCCGTCGTGGTGGGGATCGGCGCCCGCGCCATCAACGCGGTCTCCAGTTCCGTGGCGGCCCTTCGCGACGCCGTGCGGCTGCCTTCGCCGCGCTCGCGGGTCGCCGTGCCGGCCGGTTCGGAACTCGACATCCCCGGGCTCACCCCCCTGTTCACCCCCAACGACGAGTTCTACCGGGTCGACACCGCCCTGACCGTCCCCGCCATCGACCCCGATCAGTGGCGCCTGGTCGTGGACGGGATGGTGTCGCGGCGGGTCGAGCTGACCTTCGCCGACCTTCTCGAGATGGGGCTCGACGAATACGCCATCACCCTCACGTGCGTCTCCAACGAGGTGGGCGGAGAACTCGTGGGCAACGCCACGTGGCTCGGTGTTCCTCTTCGTGACATCCTGCAGATGGCGGGGCCCTCGTCCGACGCCGACATGCTGCTCTCCCGCAGCGTCGACGGGTACACCGCCAGCACCCCGCTCGCCGCGGTGACCGATCCCGGCATCGACGCCATCCTGGCCGTCGGGATGAACGGGGAGCCGCTGCCGCTGGAACATGGATTCCCGGTGCGGATGGTCGTGCCCGGACTGTACGGATACGTATCCGCCACGAAGTGGCTGACCGGGCTGACCGTGACGACATTCGCCCAGGATGAGGCGTACTGGACGCCCCGCGGCTACAGCGCCGAAGCGCCGATCAAGTTCTCCTCCCGCGTGGACACGCCCAAGATCGGCGCGGCGTTACCGGCGGGACGCGTGCCGATCGCCGGGG
The DNA here is from genome assembly GCF_057197605.1 of Microbacterium sp. Z11_20. Classification (NCBI taxonomy): domain Bacteria; kingdom Bacillati; phylum Actinomycetota; class Actinomycetes; order Micrococcales; family Microbacteriaceae; genus Microbacterium; species Microbacterium sp. Z11_20. The sequence goes on from NZ_JBXVOQ010000002.1 coordinate 334,077, forward strand.
TCGCCTGGGCGCAGACCGTCGGCATCCAGCGGGTCGAGGTCAGTATCGACGACGGCGCGTGGCAGGAGACGACGCTGTCGGTCCCGCTCAACGACGACACGTGGGTGCAGTGGGTCATGGAGTGGGACGCCACGCCCGGCACCCATTACCTCAGCGTGCGCGCCACCGACAAGAACGGCCAGCTGCAGATCGAGGAGTCCGCCCCGATCGCGCCGAACGGGTCGTCCGGCTGGCAGCGCACCCTCGTCACCGTCACCTAGGTCGCCCGGCCGTCACCGGCCAGAATGGGACGATGTCGTCTTCCCCCTGGACCCGCCCGGCGTCCTTCACCACCCGGCCCACCCTCACCGGCACGTACGGGATGACCGCCTCGACGCATTGGCTGGCCACCGGGACGGCTCAGAGCGTGCTCGAGCGCGGCGGCAACGCGTTCGATGCGGCAGTGGCAGGTTGCTTCGTCCTTCATGTCGCCGAGCCGCACCTGAACGGCCCGGCGGGCGACCTCGTCGGGCTGGTCGCCGCGGAGGGCACCGCTCCGCGTGTGCTGTCGGGCCAGGGGCCCGCTCCCGCCGCCGCGACCATCGCGCACTATCGCGGGCTGGGACTGGACACCGTACCCGGCGCCGGCGGCCTGGCCGCGGCCATCCCGGGTGCCTTTCCGGCTCTGCTCCTCCTCTTGCGCGAGTACGGCACATGGGAGTTCGCCGATGTCGTGGCGTATGCGATCGAGTACGCCGACCACGGTGTGCCGGTGGTACCGAGCTGGGCGCGGACGGTCGGCGCGGTCGCCGACCTGTTCCGTGAGCACTGGCCCACGTCCGCGGCGCTGTGGATGCCGGACGGCCGGGTTCCCGCGGCAGGGGAGACGTTCCGCAACCCGCGCTGGGCCGACGCGCTGCGTCGGCTGTCCGCCGCATCCGCGGGGGGATCGTCGCGGGCCGAGCGCATCGACGGGGTGCTCCGCGAATGGCGCGAGGGATTCGTCGCGGATGAGCTCACCGCGTTCCTGCGCGAACCGCACCGGCACTCCGACGGTGGATCGTACGCCGGTGTCCTCAGCGCGGACGACCTGCGCGGGTACGACGCGGCCTGGGAGCAACCCGTCGCGTACCGCTTCCGCGGAGTGGAGGTCGTCAAGGCGCCGGCCTGGGGTTCGGGACCCGTGCTGCTGCAGGCGCTCGCCATCCTCTCCGTCTTCCCCGACGACGCCCTCGACCCCTCCACCGCGCAGGGTGCCCACCTCGTGATCGAGGCGTTCAAGCTCGCGTTCGCCGACCGGGAGGCCTACTACGGCGAAGATGCCCGCGATGTGCTGGAGGTCGTGCTCAGCGACGATTACGCCCGCTCACGCGCCGCTCAGATCACCGACGTGGCCAGCCCCGAGTGGCGTCCGGGATCCATTCCGGGACGGGCGCCGTTCGTCCCTCCCCTGTTCGCCCAGCCGTCCGCGCAGGGCGGCAGCGTGGGCGAGCCGACCGTGCGCGCGTCGGGGGAGACCCGTGGCGACACGTGTCACCTGGATGTCGTGGACGCTGCCGGCAACATCGCCAGCATCACCCCGTCCGGCGGCTGGCTGCAGTCGTCGCCGGTCGTGCCGGGGCTCGGGCTCGCGGCGGGCACGCGTCTGCAGATGACGTGGCTGGACGAGAGCGCCCCGGCCGCTCTCCGGCCCGGCGCGCGCCCGCGCACGACCCTCTCCCCGACGCTGCTGGTCCGCGGCGGGGCGGTGGTCGAAGCGCTCGGCACACCGGGCGGTGACCAGCAGGACCAGTGGCAGCTGCCGTACCTGCTCCGCCGCATCCTGGGCGGGTACTCGGCCCAGGCGGCGATCGATGCCCCGGCCTTCCACACGACCCACCTCCCCAGCTCGTTCTGGCCGCGCGCGTGGGAGCCGCGGGGCGTCGTCGCGGAGGATCGCCTCGGCCCCGCGGTGACGGACGACCTGCGCTCCCGGGGCCACGACGTGACCGTTGTCGACGGCTGGTCGCTCGGGCGTCTTTCCGCGGTGTCGCGCGAGCCCGGCACCGGCGTCCTGTCGGCCGCGGCGAACCCTCGCGGCGCTGCCGGTTACGCCGCCGGCCGCTGACCTCGCCTCGCGCCCGCCCCCGGCACCGGGATGAAACGGACGCGCGGGGCCGTTTGTCAATCCCTCCCCTTCGGCCACGGAACTGCGGTGGGCTGGAGGCAGTTGACCAACACGAGGAGTGACATGGTTCAGATCATCGAAACGATCGACGTCGACGTGCCCGTGAGCACGGCCTACAACCAGTGGACGCAGTTCGAGACGTTTCCGTCGTTCCTGGACGAGGTCGTGTCGATCGAGCAGCGCGACGCCACCCACCTGCACTGGAAGGTGAAGGTCGGCCCCGCCGAGCGCGAGTTCGACGCCGAAGTCACCGAGCAGCACCCCGACGAGCGCGTCGCGTGGCGCAGTGTCGGCGGGGAGACCGAGCACGCCGGAGTCGTGACCTTCCACAAGCTCACCGACACCTCCACGCGCGTGACCGTGCAGATCGACTGGGAGCCCGAGGGGCTCCTGGAGAAGGTCGGCTCGCTCGTGGGCGTCGGCCAGCACGCCGTCAAGAAGGATCTCAAGAACTTCAAGGAGTTCATCGAGAGCCGCGGCGCCGAGACCGGCCAGTGGCGCGAAGACGTCCCGCGCTGACATTCCCTGACCAACGGCGCCCCGGTTGTCGACGCTTCGGCACCGGGGCGCCGTGGTGTGTTTACTCGCGCGCGGATCGACACGGACGGAGGACACCATGAGCGGACAGGACACCGCTGAGCCCGAGGCGCGGGTGCGCCCCATCGAGGCGCGCGACGCGGGGGAGGTGTTGACGCTCCAGCGGGCGGCGTTCGTGTCGGAGGCCCTCATCTACGGCAGCGCCGACATGCCTCCGCTGACTCAGACGCTGGAAGAGGTCGAGGCCGAGTTGCAGGACAACCTCGGATGCGTCGCCCTGCAGGGCGAGCGCATGGTCGCCGCCGCCCGGGCGCGGCTCGACGGCGACCTGCTGCTCATCGGCCGCATCGCCGTGGCGCCCGACATCCAGGGTGCCGGGTTGGGCTCGTTGATCCTCCACGCCGTCGAAGACCGCGGCAGGAAGGCCGGCGCGACGGAGTCCGAGCTGTTCACCGGCAGTCTGAGCGAAGCGAACCTCCGGCTGTACACGCGAGAGGGCTATCAGGAGACCGAGCGTGCCGGCGGCGAATCCGGCGAGGACCAGATCTTCCTCCGTAAGCGCCTCGTGCCCTGACGGCGGCCGTTTCCCTAGCGGCTCGAACCGCCGCTGCCGAAGACATGCACCGGACGACCCTGCGCGAGACCCTCGACGGCGAACAGCGAACCGCTCAGCGGTGCAGCCGCGAGCTGATCGTCGGTCATGTTCTCCCGCGCAGTGCCGATGAACAGCGTGCCGTGCTCGGGATCGCCGAAGGCCACGGAGGTGACCCGGGGGGCGGGGACGGCGACGCTCCCCACCGGCTGTCCGTCCGGACTCCACTGCACGACTTCGCCGTCGCCGTAGATGCCGTTCCAGAACGACCCTGTCGTGTCCATCGCGATGCCGTCGGAGTCGCGTCCGCGCAGATACGGCTCGAGGTCGCCGAGCGGATCCTTGCCCGGGCCGTAGGAGGCACGGTAGACGGTCTGCGTCTCGGTGTCGGTGACGTACATGACGTCGCCGGAGTCCGACCATTCCATCCCGTTCGGGATGGTGAAGCCGTCGTGCAGCATCCATGCCTCACCGTCGGCGGTGAAGATGTAGACGGCGCCGTTCGGCTCGCCCGCGCCATCCATGGAACCGACGACGAAACGCCCGAACGGGTCGACCTTGCCCTCGTTGAAACGCGACTCGCGATGGGCGTGCCGCACGTGCGCGATCGTCCGCCCGAGCGTTCCGTCGGGGTAGAGCTCGACGATGCGGTCCTTCAGCGCGGCCACGTAGCCGCCGCCGGCCGCAGGCTGGACGGCGCTGACCGGAGCGGGAAGGGCGCTGACGCGATCCTCCGACCCGTCGACCGGGCCGTCCAGGCGCGCGCGGTGGAACGTCCCCGCCTCGATGTCCACCCATGCCAATTCTTCGGTGCGTTCGTCCCAGAAGATGCTCTCGGGGACCACGGACTGCAGCTGACGGAACAGACGGGGTTCAGCGTTCATCGAGCACCTCCGGGGGGACGAGATCGCGGATGGTCAGGGCGGCGCTCACCACGGCGAGGTGACTGAGCGCCTGCGGCACGTTGCCCCAGAAGCCGCCGTCGTGCTCGGAGATCATCTCGGCGAAGATGCCGACGTCGTTCGCGCGCGCGACCAGGTCGTCCATCGCCGCGACGGCCTCCTCGTGCCGGCCGATGCACGCCAGGGCCGACACCCGCCAGAACGCCGAGGCGACGAACGTGTGCTCTTCCTGATCCATCCCGGTGTAGCGGTACAGCAGTGCCCCGGCGCTCAGGTCGCGTGTGATGGCGTCGATGGTGGCGGCCATGCGCTCGCCGCGGTCGAAGCCGCTCTCGGCATGCAGCAGCACGGAGGTGTCGAGGTCGGTCGTCCCGGGGTACATGACGTAGCTTCCCGCCGCCTCCGACCAGCCGTATCGCCCGATCCACTGCGCGATCCGGTCGCGTTCGGAGCGCCAGCGGTCGGGGCTTCCGGGTATGGCGTCGCGCTCGGCAAGGAAGACCGCGTCGTTGAGCGCCTGCCAGCATCCCATCTTCGACGACGTGTAATGGCGGACGGTGGGAAGCTCCCACATCCCCGAATCCGGCTGACGCCACAGATCGCACGTGCGATCGGCCATGGCCGCGAGCGACCGACCCGTCGCGACGTCGAGGATGTTTCCCCCGTCGACGTACGTGCGACAGATGGCGAAGAGGTCGCCGTAGACACCGAGCTGAAGCTGCGCGCGGGCCGGGTTGCCGGTGACCACCGGGCCGATGCCCTGCCAGCCGTCGACGTCGTACTCCACGGTACCGTCGGTGACCTCGCCGCGCAGCGAATAGAACACGTGCAGCTCGGGGCCGTTGCGCCGGATGGTCTGCAGCAGCCACGAGATGGCGGCATGCGTCTCCTCGCGAAGCCCGAACCTCACCAGAGCGTGGGTGGTGTACGCCAGGTCGCGCACCCACGCGAAGCGGTAGTCCCAGTTCTTGCCGCCGCCGGCGCTCTCGGGCAGGGAGGTGGTGGCAGCGGCGGCGATGGCGCCGGTGGGGGCGTAGACGAGGAGCTTGAGCGCCAGGGCGCTGCGCTGCACGGCCGCCTGCCACGGTCCCTCGTAGGAGAACTCTCGAGACCATGCGCGCCAGGCGTCGATGGTGCGGTCGATCCCTCGCTGCACGTTGCCCGGGTCGGGCAGATGCAGCGGCTCGCCGTCGGTGGCCACGAGGATCAGAACGGCCGACGAGTCGGGGGCCGTCGTGAAGGAGCCGTGCATGGCGGGACCGGCGTCGCCGTCGCGTTCGGCGTGCGGGGTGCCGAACCCCTCACCCACCACGGCCAGGGAGATGTCGCCGGCCCGCAGGATCGCGACCCCCTCCCGCTCCTCGATCCACGGAGCCGCCGTCTGCAGACGCGTCCCGGGCTGGATGCGCCACTGGAAGCGCACGCGGCCCTCGACGCCCTCGATCCGCCGGGCGAGCTCCGCCCACGGCAGGCGCCCGGCGACGCCGGTGACCATCGCATCCGTCACGCGGGCACGCCCGGACGCGGTGATGAATGTCGTCTCCAGCACGTTGGTGCTCGGGATGTAGCGGCGCTGGACCGAGTACTCCGCATCCGGGGCCAGCTCGATGCGTCCGCCGGTGTGATCATCCAGGAGCCCGGCGAACACCGGCACCGAATCGAGGTGGGGGAGCGGCAGCCAGTCGATCTGCCCCCGTCGCCCCACCAGCGCGACCGTACGGCCGTCGCCGATCGGCGCATACTCGCGCAGGTCGGCGTGCCGGGACGGAGAGGAGGGCATGCAGCCACGGTAGGGAACGCGCGGGCTCCCGGGCGCCGGGGTTGCGCGCGCCACGCGCGGGCAGTAGGGCCGCATAGCAACGGGGAACGGCACCGACAAGCCCCGGCCACCTGGCTCGCTCCCCGCGTAGCGTCGCATACGTCTCGTTCCCGACTGCAAGGAGAACACCATGGCCACCACGACCGAAAAGGCCGCCGCACCCGCCAAGGACGCCCCCACCCGCAACCGCCGCCGCCCGGCGCGCGGCGGCTCCGGCGCCGGCTTGACCAAGGAGGAGAACGCCGAGCACGGCTTCACCGCATCCGCCGATCTGAGCGAGAACCTGCAGAAGGTGCTCGTCGACCTCATCGAGCTGTCGATCCAGGGCAAGCAGGCGCACTGGAACGTCGTCGGCCGGAACTTCCGCGACACCCATCTGCAGCTGGACGAGGTCATCGAGTCCGCGCGCGAGTTCAGCGACACCGTCGCCGAGCGCATGCGTTCGCTGCACGCCCTGCCCGACGGTCGCAGCGACACCGTCGCCGAGACGACGACCCTGCCGGAGTTCCCGCAGGGCGAGATCGACACGGCCGAAGTGATCGACCTCATCACCGAGCGTCTGGATGCGGTCACGACGACGTGCCGCGAGGTGCACGACGACGTGGATGAGGAAGACCCCACCAGCGCCGACATCCTCCACGCCGTCCTCGAGCGCCTCGAGCAGCTGTCGTGGATGGTCAGCGCCGAGAACCGCACGCCCTCCAGCCGCAAGGCCTAGCCGCCGAGGTGCCCCGCCGCAACCCCCGCGGCGGGGCCGCCTCCCGCTCCTAGCGTGGCGGGCATGGCTGACATGTACACCGCCCAGGACCCCACGACGCAGTACCCCCGCCCCCCGTTCCCCCCGCAGCAGCAGTCGGGCCCGGGCGACATCCACAAGATGGACCCGGCTCCCGACCACGGCGAGAGCACCTACATCGGGCTCGGCCGGCTGCCCGGGCGGAAGGCCCTGATCACCGGCGCGGACTCCGGCATCGGGCGAGCCATCGCGATCGCCTACGCCCGTGAGGGCGCCGACGTCGCCCTCAGCTACCTGCCCGAGGAGCAGTCCCAGGCCGAGGAGGTGGCCGCGCTCATCGAGAAGGAGGGGCGCACCGCCGTGCTGCTGCCCGGTGACCTCCAGGTGGAGCAGACCAACGTGGACGTCGTCGAGAAGGCCGTCGACGGACTCGGGGGCCTGGACATCCTCGTCATCAACGCCGGCACGATGCCCACGGTGGACAGCATCGACGATTTCGAGACGAAGACACTCGACCACGTCGTGAAGGCCAACATCTATCCGCTGTTCTGGCTCACGAAGGCCGCGTCGCCGCACCTGAAGCCCGGCGCGGCGATCATCACCACCTCGAGCATCCAGGGCTTCCAGCCGTCGCCCTCGCTCGCGGAGTACGCGGTGTCGAAGGCGGGCATCGCGAACTGGACCCGGGCCCTCTCGCAGCAGCTCATCGAGCGCGGCATCCGCGTCAACGGCGTTGCGCCGGGGCCGGTGTGGACGCCGTTGCAGCCGGCGTTCGTGCCCAACGAGAAGATCGAGGAGTTCGGCGCGGAGACGCCGATCGGCCGGGCCGCTCAGCCTGTCGAGCTCGCCCCCGCGTTCGTCTTCCTCGCTTCGCAGGAGTCCAGCTACATCATCGGCGAGACCATCGCCGTGACGGGCGGCATGCCGGTGCACTAGCCATGCGGCAGTGGTCCGGCGGCGGCCGGCGGTGGCCGGACCGGTCGCCTGAGCCTCCGAGCCCGTTCAGAATTCAGGAGATTCCGGCGCTCGGCGGCCCTTCCGGCGTCGGGCTACGGCGTGTCTCCTGAGTTGTGAACGGGTGACGGCCGGGGAGCCGCCGGCGCTCAGCGCCCGTTCGGGCGTCGGGCTACGGCGTGTCTCCGGCATTCCGCGCGCTGCGGCGGGAGGAAACGACCTTGGCGGTGGCGCGCTGCTCGGCCTCGAGCCGCTCGGCCTCCGCGCCGCCGATGGCTTCGCCGCGTGCGACGAGCCCGGCGACATCCGAGAGCGGGATCTGCCTGAGGAAGAGCGCGAGGATGAGCGCGATGGCGATGAACGGGATGAGGTACCAGAACACCGGCGCCAGCGCGTCGGCGTAGGCGGTGACCACGCCCTCGCGGACGGGCTCGGGCAGAGCGTTCAAGGTGGCCGGATCGATGGTGGCGGTCGCCTGACCGGCTTGGGCGGCGGATGCCCCGGCATCGGTGAAGACCGCCGTGAGGTTCTCGGTGAGGCGGGTGGTGAACAGCGTCCCGAAGACGGCCGTGCCGAGGGCCGCGCCCACCTCGCGGAAGTGGTTGTTCGTGCTGGTGGCGGTGCCGATGTCGGCGGCGGGAACCGCGTTCTGCACGACCAGCACGACCACCTGCATGATGAGGCCGAGACCCGCCCCGAACACGAACAGGTACACGCAGATGAGCCAGATCGGGGTGGATGCGGCGAGGGTCGTCATCGCGGCCATGGCGGCGCCGGTCACGATCGTGCCGAGGATCGGGAAGAGCTTGTACCGTCCCGTGCGCGTGATGAGGAGCCCCGAGACGATCGAGGTGCCCAGGAGGCCCACCATCATCGGCAGCATCAGGAGGCCGGACTCGGCAGCGGACGTGCGCGAGGACATCTGCAGGAACGTCGGGATGAACCCGATGGCGGCGAACATGCTGATACCCAGCGCCAGGCCGATCGCGGTCGCGTTCACGAACACGGGGTTGCGGAACATCGACAGCGGCATGATCGGATCCGCCGCGCGCGACTCCGTGAAGATGAACAGCGCAGCGGACACGACGAGTCCGAGACACCACGCCCACGTGGCCATCGACTCCCAGCCGAAGTCGGAGTCGCCGCCGAAGTCGGTGAAGAAGATCAGGCACGTCGTGGCGGCGGAGAGGAACAGCACGCCCAGCCAGTCGATCGGCTTGTCCGCCTTCTTGTCCGGCAGGCGCAGGGCGAACACGGCGATCAGGAACGCGATGATGCCGACGGGGATGTTGATGTAGAAAGCCCACTGCCAGGTCATGTGGTCGACGAAGAAACCGCCCAGGAGGGGGCCCGCGACCGCGGAGAGACCGAAGACGCCGCCGAGCGGTCCGAGGTACTTGCCGCGCTCGGAGGCGGGCACGATGTCGGCGATGATCGCCTGCGAGAGGATGATGAGGCCGCCGCCGCCGAGTCCCTGGATGGCGCGGAAGGTGACGAACATCCAGAAGTCGGTCGCGAAGGCACAGGCCACCGAGGCGAGCGTGAAGATCGCGATCGCGATCATGAACAGGCGCCGGCGACCGAGGATGTCGCCGAACTTGCCGTAGACGGGCATGACGATCGTGGTCGCGAGGATGTAGGCCGTGGTGATCCACACCTGATGCGACACCCCGCCGAGCTCTCCCACGATCGTCGGCATCGCGGTCGAGACGATCGTCTGGTCGAGGCTGGCCAGCAGCATCCCGGCGATGAGCGCCGAGAAGATGATCCAGATGCGTCGCTGGGTCAGCAGGAGCGGTGCCGCGCCCGGCGGCGTGGTGGCGGTGGGAGAGGTGGTCATGGGCGTCCTGTCGGGGCGTGCTGATCGGTGAACAGTTCGTTGGCGGCGGTGAGGCGCCGCGAGAAGATCTGGGCGAAGGTGTCTGTGTTGGTCGGCTGGAGCAGTTCGTCGGCGGTCGCACGCGACAGCGCGGCGAAGATCTGCGCGGCGGCCACCGCCCGGAGATCCCCGTCGGCGAGTCCTTCGCGGAGGGCGATCAGCCGGGCATCGTCCTGCTCGCGCTCGTGGACGAGTGCCACGAGTCGGGCGAGGAGTCTCGGCTCGCGTTCGACGGCCGCGCCGAGGTCGGCGATGGTCTCCGGGGCGGTGTCCATGGTGTGCCAGCGCGCGTCGGCGAGGTCGACGAGGTCGGAGAGCAGGGTGGGGGAGATCGCTGTGCCCGCGGGGCGCTGGGCCCCCGCATCCAGGAAGCGCCTGACCGCCTCGACGTCTTCGCGTTCGAGGGGAATGCCCAGGACGGCGTCTTCCTTCGAGGCGAAGTAGTTGAAGAACGTGCGGCGGGAGATCCCCACCTCGGTGCACAGCTGCTCGATGGTGAAGCCCGCCAGGCCACTCGCCGCGGTGACCCGCCGCGCCGCCGTCATGAGATGGCGCGTCGTCTCCGCCCGCTGCCGCCCGCGCAGGCCCGTTGCACTATCGGTCACAAAGTGCAGTATTGCACTCCCGCAGCATTAGTGCAAAATTCCCCCAGTCGAGTCGCCACGAAACGCGCGAAATGCCGCCCGCAGCGCACGAATTGTGGCGAGTCGACGGGGGTTAGAGGGCCTCGAGGGCCTGCGTCACGTCGGCGCGGAGATCATCGAGTGCCTCGATGCCCACCGAGAGGCGCACGACCTCGGGCGGCACGGCCAGCTCGGTCCCGCGCACCGATGCGTGGGTCATCTCGTCGGGGTAGTTCACGAGCGACTCCACACCGCCCAGCGACTCCGCGAGCTGGAACAGGCGCAGGGATTCCGCGAAGCGGCGGGCGGATGCGGCGTCCGCGAGCGCGACCGAGACGATCCCGCCGAAGGCCGACATCTGGGCCGCGGCGATCTCGTGACCGGGGTGCGCTCGGAGCCCGGGGTAGTAGACACGCGTGACCCGGTCGTGCCCGGCGAGGAACTCCGCCAGTGCCTGCGCGTTCTCACTGTGCCGCTGCATCCGAAGCCCCAGGGTCTTGATGCCGCGGGAGGTCAGCCAGGCGTCCATGGGTCCCGAGACCGCGCCGGCGGCGAACTGCAGGAACCGCACCTTCTCCGCCAGCTCGTCGTCGTCGAGGATGAGCGCGCCGCCGACGACATCGGAGTGGCCCCCCAGGTACTTCGTGGTCGAGTGCACGACCACGTCGGCGCCGTGGGCGAGCGGACGCTGCAGCGCCGGGGAGGCGAAGGTGTTGTCGACGACGACGAGAGCGCCGGAGTCGTGACCCCGCCGCGCGAGCCCGGCGATGTCGGTCACGCGCAGCAGCGGGTTGCTCGGCGTCTCGACCCACAGGATCTGGGGCGGGCGCTCGGCCAGGGCACGCGAGACCGCGTCGAGGTCGCTCATGTCGACCACGCGCAGCGTGATGCCCCACGGGCCGAGGATGCGGGCCAGGAGCCGGTACGTCCCGCCGTACACGTCATTGCCGAGCAGCACCTCGTCGCCGGGCTGCAGTGCCGCCCGCAGCAGCGCGTCCTCGGCGGCGAGCCCGGAGGCGAACGACAGCCCGTGCCGGCCCCCCTCGAGTGCCGCCAACTGCTCCTCGAGCGCGGTGCGCGTGGGGTTGCCGCTGCGGCCGTACTCGTACCCCGCGCGGAGGTTGCCGATGCCGTCCTGGACGTAGGTGGTCGAGAAATGCACGGGCGGGATCACGGCGCCGGTGCCGGGGTCGGCCGACTGCCCGGCGTGGACGGCCAGGCTGTCGAACGCCAGTCCCTCGCCGGCCGAAGCGAAGGCCGAGGCGTCGGACGCCGGGCCGTCGGGGGCAAGCCCGTCGGCGGCCGATCCGTCGGAGGAATGTGCGGCGGAATCGGCGGTCACGAGGAGGCTCCTTCAGGGGCGGGGGAGAGATCGGCGGGAGTCAGGACCGCCACCGGGCGGCCGGCGCTGGCGACGAGCACGGCATCGGCGGTCTCGAGGAGGGCGCGGGCCTCGTTCTCGGGCGTCCCGACACCCACGAGCGGGAGGGGGTCGCCGGCGAGGTCGGCGACGGGGGTGCCGGGGGATGCGGCGCGCAGGGTGCTCTCGCGAACCGCGCCGGACACCTCGCCGAGGACGGGGTCGGCTGCCGATGCCACGGGCGCGGCCGGCACGCCGCCCCGGTGCAGCGCCGTCAGAGCATCCGCCGCTGTCATGGACGGGGTGACCACGGGGAGAACCCGGTCACCGCGTTCGGCGAGCAGGTCGGCGACCGTGCGGCCGGGCGCGGCCGGGTCGACGGCGAACCCGTGCGCCAGCATCCACGAGTCGTTGAAGACCTTGGCGAGGTACCCGCGCCCGGAGTCGGGAAGGAGCACCACGACGACCGCGTCGGCGGGGAGGTCGCGCGCGACACGGAGGGCGGCGGCGACGGCCATTCCGCTCGACCCGCCCACGAGGAGACCCTCCTCGCGGGCGAGACGACGGGTCATCGCGAACGCTTCGCCGTCGTCCACTGCCTCGACGGCGTCCACGACGGCGGGATCGTACGCGCCGGGCCAGAAGTCTTCGCCGACGCCCTCGACGAAGTAGGGCCGCCCCGTCCCGCCGGAGTAGACCGACCCTTCCGGATCGGCCCCGATGATGCGGACGGCCCCGCCCGAGACCTCCCGGAGGAAGCGACCCGTGCCGCTGATGGTGCCGCCGGTGCCGACGCCCGTGACGAAGTGCGTGATGGCCCCGTCGGTGTCGCGCCAGATCTCCGGCCCGGTCGTCTCGTAGTGACTGAGCGGTCCGTTGGGGTTGTCGTACTGGTTCGGCATGAAGGCGCCGGGCGTCTCGGCCACGATGCGCCGCGACACGCTGTAGTAGGAGCGCGGGTCATCGGGAGCCACCGCGGTGGGAGCCACGACGACCTCCGCGCCGTACGCGCGGAGCACCGCGCGCTTGTCGTCGGCCACCTTGTCGGGCACGACGAAGACGCAGCGATATCCGCGCTGCTGGGCGAAGAGCGCGAGGCCCACGCCGGTGTTGCCGCTCGTCGGCTCGACGATGGTGCCGCCGGGCCGGAGCGCTCCGCTGCGCTCGGCCGCGTCGATGATGTTCGCCGCGATGCGGTCTTTCGAAGAGCCACCGGGATTGACGAACTCGATCTTCGCCAGGACCGTGGCGGCGATGCCCTCGGCGACACGGTTCAGACGGACGAGGGGGGTGTTGCCGATCAGGTCGGTCACGCTCGAGGCGTAGCGCACGGGTGCAATCCTTCGGTGTGCCGCGCGTCGGCGCGGGCGCTGTCAGTGGTCGTCGGAGAGAGAGCGAACGCGCTCAGCGACAACAACGACAGGTCTGCACGGCACCAGTGTATCGGCGGCGCGGCCGGCCGCAACCCGGCCCCGTGCGGCGGGCTACGCGGTGGTGCGCAGGCATGCTTCCAGCGCCACCCACGGCAGCATCGCGCACTTGACCCGGGTGACCAGTCGGGCGACGCCTTCGAACGCCGCCGCATCCCCGAGGCTCTCGGCGGGCTCCACGGTCCCGCCCCCGCGCATGAGCGCACGGAAGTCCTGGATCAGCGCGCCGGCCTCCTCGCGGGTCGCGCCGGTGGCGAGGTCGGACATGATCGACGACGACGCCGTCGAGATGCTGCACCCGTGCCCCTCCCAGGCGAGCGCGTCGATCCGCCCGTCGGGGGTCACCGTGATCCCCAGGGTGATCTCATCGCCGCACGTGGGGTTCAGCTCGTGGTGGGTGTGCGCGAACCCCGACACGTCGCCGCGCCCGATCGGGCGCCGGCTGTGGTCGAGGATGACCTCGCGGTAGAGGTCGCCGAGGTCGCTCATCGGTCGGCTCCGAAGAACGCGCGGACATCCCCGAGGGCCTCGCCGAGCGCCGCGATCTCGTCGTCGGTCGTGTACACGTACGCGCTGGCGCGGGTCGTCGCGGGCGTGCCGAGCCGGCGGTGCAGCGGTTGGGCGCAGTGATGGCCGGTGCGTACGGTGATGCCGCGATCATCGAGGAACTGGCCGACATCGTGCGGGTGCACGCCGTCCACCACGAAGCTGACGAGTGCCGCTCGCTCCTCGCCCGCCGCCGGCCCGACGATGCGGACGGCGGGGATGCGGGCGACGGTGTCGACGAGCGACTGCGCGAGGTCGTGCTCGCGCGCCGCAACGGCCTCCATGCCGAGATCCGTGAGGTAGTCCACGGCCGCGGCGAACCCGACGGCCTGCACCACCGGCTGCGTGCCCGGCTCGAAGCGGTGCGGAGGGGGCAGGAACTCGGCGCTGTCGAAGGTGACCGTCGTGATGGCCGAGCCGCCCGTGCGCCCGGGGGGCAGCGCGCCGAGAAGATCGGCGCGCCCGTACAGCGCACCGATGCCGGTCGGCCCGAGCATCTTGTGCGCCGAGAACGCCGCCAGGTCGACCCCCAGTGCGCGCAGGTCCAGCGGCCGGTGCGGCGCGGACTGGCACGCGTCGAGGAACGTCAGTGCGCCCCGGCTGCGGGCCAGCGCCACGACGTCCTCGACGGGGGCGATGAAGCCGGTGACGTTCGACACGTGCGCGAACGCGATGAGGCGCGTGCGCTCGGACACGACAGCGGCCATCCCGTCGATGCTCCAGAGGCCCTCGTCGTCCACGGGTACGGCGCGCAGCACCGCGCCCGTGCGAGCGGCCAGGCGCTGCCACGGCACGAGGTTGGCGTGGTGCTCGGCGAGGGGGATCACGATCTCGTCGCCGGGATGCAGCACCGCGGGGCCGTCGCCGCCGTGGAGCGCCGCATCCGTCAGGGACCAGGTGGCGAGGTTGATGGCATCCGTGGCGTTCTCGGTCCAGACGATCTCGTCCTCCCCGGCGCCGACGAAGCGCGCGACGCGCGAGCGGGCGGACTCGAACGCGGTGGTCGCAGCGCCCGTCGCTGCGCTGGAACCGCGGTGCACCGCCGCGTAGGCGGTCTCGGCGAAGTGCCGCTGTGCGTCAAGGACCGACACCGGCTGCTGCGAGGTCGCGGCGGAGTCGAGGTAGATCTGTCCCGAGCGGCGCTGCACGAACGGGAAGTCGGCGCGCACGTCCGGAAGGGTGGGCGCCGTGGCGCGTGACGTGGTCATGGTTCCTCCTGGCCCGCCGAACGGGCATCCTCCAGTCTCCTCCGATCCGGCGGCGCGCGGGCGCCTACCAGAGCGCGGATCCCGACGTCAAGCCGCAAACCGCTCGTGCGAGGCCGGGATACGTTCAGTGCGTTCCACCCTCGCGGAGGCCGCGTAGACCGGTGTTCGGGTCACCGTCTGGTCGGCGTCGCGGGGAAGGCGACCCCCGGTGGGCTGAGGCTTCCGCTTCCCGGGGGTCGTGATCTTCTTGCGGGCCGAGGGGCATACTCGCCACCGGTATCGCGGGTGCTTCGGCGCGCGCGACGCGGCGATAGTGTGAACGCGCGGAGCATTCCGCTCCCCGAGCCGAAACGAGACGGTCATGAGCACGACACCCCCGGGCTGGTACGACGACGGCCACGGTGCGCTGCGGTGGTGGGACGGTGCCTCGTGGACCGAGCATGTGCACGTGGTCGATGAGGCACCCCCGGCTGCGGAGGCTTCGCCGTCGTCGAGCGCGGCCGAGGTCCCTGCCGCGGAACTGCCCGTGACCCCCGACGCGCCCGAGAGCGCCACGCCGGGGCCCGAGGCCGCGGATGCATCCGCACCAGCGCCGACGTACCCGCCGCAGTACCCCGGTGCACCCGGCGTCGCCGGTGCGCCCGTGACTCCGGGCTACCCCGCGCAGCCCGGTTCGCCCGCCCCGGATGCCCCGAAGCAGAAGTCCAAGCTGTGGATCCTGTGGGCGGTCCTCGGCGGAGTCGTCCTGCTCCTCATCGTGCTGGCTGCCCTGCTCATCCCGCTCATCGTCGGCTTGTTCACCTCGAATACCGCCGGTGGCAGCGGCGGCGGCGGACCCGAGGAAACGCGCGCCGTTGCCGCCGTCGAGCTGTACGACGACGCGTGGGACGACGCCGACTGCGATGCCTACTTCGCCTCGACGACGGAGGAGTACCGCCAGGGCTTCGGCCTGACCGATTGCGCCGCGTTCGAGGCCGATGCCCAGGACTTCGGCGACTTCACCGACGAGTACGAGCTGGAGGTGACCGGCGTCGAGGTGATCGACGAGGAGCGCATCGAGGTCGTGACGCTCGAGACGTACCAGCAGCTGTACGACGAGACCGGCGAGCTGCTCGACGAGCCTCAGCCGGTAGAGGAATCGCTGCGCTACGTGCTCGTACCCGAGGGCGACCGCTGGGTCATCGACAGTCTCGACTCCAACGAATGAGCCAGGCTCTCCCGGCGCGCGGCGCGCGCTTCGTCCTCCCGTGCGTGGCCATCGGGCTGCTCGCCGGCCTCATGTCGGGCCTGTTCGGCGTGGGCGGCGGGACCGTCATCGTGCCTCTCCTGGTCCTCCTCCTCGGCTTTGACCAGCGCCGCGCGGCCGGCACCTCGCTCGCCGCGATCGTTCCGACCGCCACGGTGGGTGTCATCTCCTATGCCGTGTCGGGGTCGGTCGCGTGGATCCCCGCTCTGATCCTCGCCGCCGGTGCCGTCGTGGGTGCGCAGGTGGGCACCTGGTTGCTTCCCCGGGTGTCGCAGATCGCGCTGCGGTGGGGCTTCATCGGGTTCCTCGCCGTGGTGATCGTGAGCCTGTTCTTCATCATCCCCTCCCGTGAGGCGGTGCTCGATCTCAACTGGCTCACCATCCCGGGCCTGGCCGTGCTCGGCCTCATCACCGGCGTCCTCGCCGGTCTCCTCGGCGTCGGCGGCGGCATCATCGTCGTCCCCGCCCTGCTGCTGCTGTTCGGCACCAGCGACCTGGAGGCGAAGGGGACCTCGCTCCTCATGATGATCCCCACCGCCATCTCGGGAACCATCGGCAATCTCCGCCGCGGCAACGTCGACCTCCGTGCTGCGGCCGTGGTGGGCCTGGCCGCGTGCACGACGACCGCGCTGGGCGCGTGGCTGGCCACCGTCGTCGACCCCTTCGTCGGCAACGTGCTGTTCGCCGCGTTCCTCGTCTTCATCGCCGTGCAGATGGCGCTGCGGGCGATCCGCGCGGCCAAGCGCTGACAGCGGGCGGGGGCGCGCCTCCTCGGTAGGATGGCACGGTGCCCGTCAATCCCGAGCTCGTCGGTCGAACCTTCCCCGCGACCGCGCCGTACCTCGTCGGCCGGGAGAAGGTGCGCGAGTTCGCGCGTGCCGTCTTCGCCGATGCGCCGCTGCACACCGACCCGGAGGCGGCCCGCGCGCTGGGTTACGCCGATGTGGTCGCGCCGCCGACCTTCGCGATGGTGATCCAGGACCTCACGCTGCAGCTGCTGCTGGCCGAGCCGGACTCTGGCATCGAGCTGGCCCGCACCATCCACGCCGAACAGCGCTTCCGCTACACCCGGCCGATCGTCGCCGGCGACGAGCTGACCGCATCCCTCACGGTCAGCGGCATCCGGGCGCTCGGGGGCAACTCCATGGTCACCAGCGAGGCCGAGATCCGGGATGCGGCGGGCGAGCACGTCGTGACCGCGACATCGGTGCTCGTGGTCGGGCAGGCGTCATGACCGCCGTGGGAGATGTCGTCGCCGAGCGCTCGGTGCACCTGACCCGAGAGTCCCTCGTGCGCTACGCCGGCGCATCCGGGGACTTCAACCCCATCCACTACCGCGACGACATCGCCGCCGAGGTGGGGCTGGCGGGGGTACTCGCGCACGGGATGCTGACGATGGGCGTCGCCGTGGGCGCTCTGGGCGAGTGGCTCGGCGACACCGGCCGCATCCTGGAGTACGGCGTGCGGTTCACCCGGCCCGTCGTGGTCGACCCCCGAACCGGTGCCGACCTGCACATCGTGGCGAAGATCGGTGCAGTCGAGGACGACGTCCTGCGCATCGACCTGACGGTCACGCACGCCGACACCACCGTCCTGGGTAAGGCCCAGGTGCGCGTGCGCGCCTGAGTCCATGCCCGAACTCGACCCGATCCCCCTCGCGCAGCTGACGACGCTGCGCACCGGCGGTGCGCCCGAGCGGCTCGTGGAAGCCTCGACGACGCACGAGCTCGTCCAGACGTTGCGGACGCTGTGGGCGGAGGGCGAACCCTGGCTGGTCGTGGGCGGCGGCTCCAACCTCTTCGCCGGGGACGAGGCGTTCGAGGGCACCGTCGTCCTCGTGCGCACCCGGGGCGTGGAGCGGTTGCCCGGGTCGGGCCCGGGAACGGTGCGCCTGCGCGTGCAGGCCGGACACGACTGGGACGATCTCGTCGCGTACACGGTCGCGGAAGGGTTGGCCGGCATCGAGGCGATGTCGGGGATCCCGGGAACCGTCGGGGCGGCCCCCGTGCAGAACGTCGGGGCGTACGGGCAGGAGATCGTCCAGAGCCTCGTGGAGGTCGAGCTCCTCGACGAAGCCACCGGGGACATCTCGACCGTCCCCGCCGCCGAGCTCGGCCTCGGGTTCCGCACGTCCGTGCTCAAACAGCACTACGCCTCCGCGCCGGCGCGTTCGGCGGTCATCCTCACCGTCACCCTCGAACTGCAGGAGGCCGGGGCGGGCGAACGAGTCGTGCCCGGGGAGCAGCTGCGCTCGGCGCTGCGGCTCGACCCCGGTGCATCCGTGTCGCTCCAGCACATCCGCGACGAGGTCCTGACCATCCGCGGCCGCAAGGGCATGGTGCTGGCGCCGGACGATCCCGATACCTGGAGCGCCGGGTCGTTCTTCCAGAACGCCATCGTCTCCGCCGGCTTCGCCCGCACCCTTCCCCCCGAGTGCCCGCGATGGCCGGTGGCTCCCGAGCTGAACACGGTCGTGGTCATCCCGCTCGCCGAGTTCACCGGGATCGTGCCGCCCCCGGCAGCGGCCTCGTCGGATGTGAAGGTCAGCGCGGCGTGGCTGATCGAGCATTCGGGCCTCGGGAGGGGATTCGCGCTGCCCGGGTCGCGGGCGGCCCTGTCGACCAAGCACACCCTCGCCCTCACGAACCGTGGTGGGGCGACGGCGAGCGAGATCGCCGAACTCGCGCGGTTCGTGCAGCAGCGCGTGCAGGCCGAGTTCGGGCTGATCCTCCAGCCCGAGCCGGTGCTGGTGGGCGTCGAGCTCTAGCCCCCTCCCGTCGACTCGCCGGAAAACGTCGGGTTTTCGCGCGCGAACCGACGTTTCCTGGCGACCCGACGGCGGTGGGGGGCGCTAGGCGAACAGGCCCTGGAGGCGCTGGATGCCCTCGAGGAGCTGGTCGTCGCCGAGGGCGTACGACAGGCGCAGGTAGCCGCTCGGCCCGAACGCCTCGCCGGGAACGACGGCCACCTCGGCCTCGTCGAGGATGAGGTCGGCCAGCTCGAGCGAGGTCGCCGGGGTGGTGCCGCGGCACTCGCGGTTCAGCAGGCCGGTCACGTCGGGGTAGACGTAGAAGGCTCCGAGCGGGTTCGGCACGGTCACACCGGGAATCTTCTCGAGCTCCGACACGATCAACCGCCGGCGGCGGTCGAACGCGAGACGGAAGCCCTCGGCCTCGTTCTGCGGGCCGGTGAGGGCGGCAAGGGCCGCGCGCTGGGCGATGTTGTTGACGTTGCTCGACAGGTGCGACTGGAGGTTGGCCGCGAGCTTGATGGCGTCGGCCGGGCCCACCATCCAGCCCACGCGCCATCCGGTCATGGCGTACGTCTTCGCAACGCCGTTGACGAGGATCGTCTGCCCCGCCAGCTCGGGAACGGCCTCCACGATCGACTGCGCGTGGGCGCCCTCGTAGACGAGGTTCTGGTAGATCTCGTCCGAGATCACCCACACCCCGTGCTCCAGCGCCCACTCGCCGATCGCCCTGGTTTCCTCGGGGGTGTACACCGCGCCGGTCGGGTTGGAGGGCGATACGAACACGAGGGCCGTCGTGCGGTCGGTGCGGGCGGCCTCGAGCTGCTCGACGGTCACCTTGTACCCCTGCTCCGCTCCGGCGAACACCTCGACCGGCACTCCGTCGGCGAGGGCGATCGCCTCGGGGTAGGTGGTCCAGTACGGAGCGGGCAGGAGCACCTCGTCCCCGGGATTCACCACCGCCTGGAAGGCCTGGTAGACCGCCTGCTTGCCGCCGTTGGTGACGACGATCTGCGACGCCGGGACCTCCAGGCCCGAGTCGCGCAGCGTTTTGGCGGCGATGGCCTCGCGCAGCACCGGGAGCCCCGCCGCCGGGGTGTAGCGGAAGTTCGCACGATCGCGGAGCGACTCGGCCGCGGCATCCACGATGAACTGCGGCGTGGCGAAGTCGGGCTCGCCTGCGGCGTAAGAGATGACCGGGCGCCCGGCGGCCTGGAGCCCTTTGGCCTTGGCGTCCACCTTGAGGGTGGCCGACTCGGCGATGGCGGACAGCTTGCGGGAGAGGGGGGCGCGGGATGTCACCCTCCCGAGCCTACTCGCGGCGGGTCGATCGTTACGGGGTCGTTGCGGCACGGGCGGCGGGGGTCGCCTACCGTGACGGGAGGGGGGTGCGGATGATGCGGGTGCGGGTGCATGCGCTCGGCCATCGGGTTCGCCGGCCCGGAGTTCTGGCTCGCTGACGCGAGCGGGGGATACGTGCGGGTGAGTCTTCCGTCCGACGGCTGCGGTCTGCCCAGGTCCGACACGCTGGCCGCGGTGCAGGCGGGCATCTCCCGGCTGCACCTGGTGGAGGAGACCTTCACCGCCGCGCCCGCGCCGCCCGAGCTCGTCGCGCTGCTGGCGGCCGCCGCATCCTGACCTCCTCGCGCACGGGGAGCCGCGAGACTGCTTGCTGCCGACGAGACCACGACATTATGCGGCGGTCTCGTCGGCAGGCTGCAGTCTCGCGGTCCGCGGCTCGCCGTCCGCGGTCAGCGGAGCGGGCGGGTCAGTCGATGCGGGAGTGCTCGCCGAGCCGGTGCCACGTGCGGTTGTGATAGACCAGCGGATGCGTCGTCCCCGCGCCATCCGGCTCCTGCGTGTGCGCCTCGAGCGCCTGGACGAGGATCACCGTGGCCACTCCGGCCGGCACCGTGCCGACGACACGCCCCCGGATCCACGACGACGCGGCGGGGAAGTAGGGCTCGCCGGTGGGGAGGCGTGTCCACAGCGACGTGTCGGCGAAGCGGTCGATGCCGCTCGTCGCGCCGAGCTGGGCGATGTGCAGCTGCTCGGCCTCGAGGAGGTGCACCACCACCGTCTCCGCGTGCCGGATCGTGGGGGCGCTGGACGACAGCTCGGAAACGGAGAAGACGAGAAGGGGCGGCGTGACACTGGCCGACGACACGGAGGTGGCCGTCAGCGCCACGGGGCCATCGGCCCCCTCGGCGGTGATCACGGCGACCCCGGCGGGGTGGTTGCGGAACGCGGTCTTGAAATCCTCCGCGTCGAGCATCGGCTCGCCGTCGGGCGTCCCGTCGGCATCGGCGAGGTCGCGAGCGGTCTCGTTGGACACGGTCATGTCGTCCTCCTCAGGCGCTGCCGGGCGGCTGGATGTCGAAGACGGCGAGTTGGGTCGCCGCCATGCGGTAATACCCGACGAGCGTCACCAGGTGAAACAACCGTTCGGTGCCGAAGATTTCCGCCGCGCGGGCGTATTCGGCGGCGTCCAGCGTGTCGGCGGCGAGAATCCGCCGTGCGACATCGAGAGCCGTCCGTACCTCTTCATCGGCCGCATCCGGGTGGCTGCCGTCGCGGATCGCCCGCAGATCGTCGTCGGTCCACCCGGCGGCGCGTGCGGCGGGCTCGTGTGCGTAGAGCTCGAACGGGCTCTCGAAGGCATAGCCGACGGCGAGGATGACCGCTTCCCTGGTCTTGTCCGAGACATCCAGGCCCCAGCGCATCTGGGAGCCGATGCCCGCCAGCGCCAGCCCGATCTCGGGAGAGGTGACCCACACCGACGGCGGTCCGATGAGCTCACCGGCCTCGTCGATCAGCCGGAAGGGCTGGTCGGGCGCGGCGCGCGGCCCGGTGGCGTACCGCTCGTAGAACGACTGCTGGGCCGGCGTGTAGGCGGCGCGGTCGGGCGGATCGAAGCGGGCCATGCGGTCACATCCCGCCGGAGGGAAGGCCCAGCCCCACGCGGCCCTGCGACAGATAGAACACGTCGTACTGCGCCCCGATGTGGGTCTTGTAGAAGCCGGTGTCGCGGTAGTACTTCTCCAGGCGTGTGCCGCGCTTTCCGGCCGAGGTCGACCCCGCCGTCGAGAACGCCAGATCCACCGCCTCGGTGGCCAGGCGGGCTGCGGTGGCGGCCTGGCCGCGGAGGCGCAGGTCTTCGGCCGGTGTGAACTCCGGCCCGCCGTCGGCCCACGCGTACCCGCGGTCCTCCATCTCGGCGACGGTGGCGTGCAGGAGCGCGTCGGCGGAGTCGGTCAGCTGCTGGATGTGCCCGAACCACTGCTGGTACTGCGTCGACTCGGTCCGCGGCATCCGCGGCGGGAAGCTCGTCCCGCGCTGCATGAGCTCCTCGTATTCGTCGAGGGCCGCCCAGGCCGTCCCCACCTGGCTGACGGCCAGGCCCGCGATGAACATCGTGGTGGTGCGTCCGAGGTACACCGGGTTCCCCAGCAGCCGATAACCGGGGGTGCCGTCGTTCTCGCTCCAGAGGTAGTCCTTGAAGTTGAACCGCACGACGTTGTAGTCGGGGACGAAGACGCCGTCCATCGTGATCGAGTTCGACGAGGATGCGCCGAGGCCGAGCACCCGCTCGCCGCCCCAGTCGTCCTCGATCGTGTACTCCGACCGGGGGACGATGAACATGTGCGGCACCGGTGTGCCGTCCTCGGCGAGGATGGGCGCGACGGGCATGAAGTGCGAGCTGTAGGTGCACCCGGAGCTGTAGTCCCAGCGGCCCGAAAGGATGTAGCCGCCCTCGACCGGCTCGGCGGTGGCCGTGACCGGGAACGCGCGCGAGGCAGCGACGAAGGGATACGCCTGGTAGGCCTCGTCCTGCGCCCGCTCGGAGAAATACGAGGAGAACTGGTACGGGTGGCTGGCGCCGAGTTCATACGACCAGCCCACGCCGGGGTCGGCACGGGAGATCTCGCACGCCACCTTGAAGAAGGTCTTGAGGCCGAGCTCGAGCCCGCCGTAGCGGCGGGGGCGCAGGATGTCGTAGAGGCGGGCCTCGGTGAAGGCCTCGTGGATCTCGGGGGAGTAGGTGCCGAGCTGCTCGTGTTCGCGCTGCATCCCGCGGATGCGCTCGCGCAGTCCCCGCGCCCGGGCGATGATCTCTTCGGCGGTGGGGTCATCCGGCGTCCTGGTGGGGGCCTCGGTCATCGCCATCGGATCATTCCTTCTCAGTTCGCTCGGTACCGCTGTCACTCACGCTATGGCGGCGCCGGGGCGCCCGAACCTGCGCGCGGGCAGAATCGGGTAATTCCGCCCTGCACGGCGGACACCGTCGTTCTGCCACGCTGGAGCGGAGGGGAGCCGCCATGGTCTCGGACGCCCAATACGCCGTCCTGCAGGTGACATACGCCGTGCGACAGGTACGCACGAGCCACGTCTGGGCCGACTTCGCCGACCTCGGGATCGCGGATGAGGTGATCTCGATGCCCTACAGCTTCTGGGTGGTGCGCACCGACGACGGGCCGGTGGTGATCGATACGGGGTTCTGGGTTCCCGACGCCTATTGGGTCGACGACGCCCAGTGGCGTCCCGTGCCCGAGGCGCTGGCGGCGGTGGGCATCCGCCCCGACGAGGTGTCGCGCGTCATCCTGACCCATCTGCACTTCGACCACGCCGGTTCGGTTGACCTGTTCCCCCACGCGCGGATCGCGCTCTCGCGCGCCGAGTACGCGCACGGGAGCTCGCGCAGCGCCGAGGAGCTCCGGGCGGGTTTCATCGACCCCCGCCACCTCGCCGCGGTGCGGGCGGCGGAGGAGGAGGGCCGTGTCGACCTCGTCGACGGCCGGGCGGAGGTGGCCCCCGGGATCACCATGATCCCCGCCCCCGGGCACACGCCGGGGGAGACCGCCGTGCTCGTGTCCACGGACGCCGGCGCGGTGCTGATCGCCTCGGACGCCGCGCACTTCTTCGAGCAGGTGGAGCGGGGATGGCGGTTCTTCGCGTACAGCGACGCCGAGGAGTCCGCGCGCTCCCTCCGCACGCTCGGGCACATCGCCCGCGAGGCGGGTGCGGCCCTCATCCCGGGCCACGACATCCGGGTGTCCGAGCGCTACCCGCCCCTGGCCGGACCCGCCGCCGCCTTCGCCACCATCCTGATCTGAGGCCTCCGGGTGCCCTGCGCCCGGTGCGCGCAGGTGACGGAAAGCGGGTCAGCTGGCGAGGACGTGCAGGCCGTCCAGCCGCTTGCTCATCCACACCGCGATCTGAGACCGCGAGCGGAACTGCAGCTTGTGCAGCATCCGCTGGATGTGACCTTCCACCGTGCGCGTGGACAGCACGAGCCGCGCGGCGATCTCCGCACTGCTGAGCCCCTCCACCAGCAGTTCGGCGATCTCGAACTCGCGCGGGGTGAGTTCGTCGGCGCACCCCGTCTCGCCGTCCTCGAGGGCGAGGGCGAGGACGCTGCGGCGATCCAGCTGGCGTCCGCGCGCCGACAGGCGCGAGTACTCCCTGCTGCCGAGGGCGCGCCGCGCGTTCTCCTCCAGGCCCCACCCGATGACCTCGCGCGCGAACGTGCGAGAGCCGTGCATGCGGCCCGCCGCGGCCAGCAACGTCGCCGCCTTCCCCGGATCGCCCTCGCGATGGGCGAGCGCGGCCAGCAGCCGCAGGCACGTGGGCACGCCGGCGCGGTCGCCGAGGGCGTCGAGCATCGCGAGCGCCTTCCGGGTCGTCTCGCGAGCGGACTCGTCCAGTCCGCGGTTGAGCAGCGAGATCGATCGCAGCACGAGCGCGTACGCGACGCCCCACCGGTTGCCGCGGCCGATCATGAGTTCGACGCTCGAGCGGAACAGCTGTTCGGCCCGCTCGTGGTCGCCACGGGCGACGGCGACGAGGGTGAGG
The DNA here is from genome assembly GCF_057197605.1 of Microbacterium sp. Z11_20. Lineage (NCBI taxonomy): Bacteria > Bacillati > Actinomycetota > Actinomycetes > Micrococcales > Microbacteriaceae > Microbacterium > Microbacterium sp. Z11_20. Next base: position 358,657 of record NZ_JBXVOQ010000002.1, read on the forward strand.
AAGTACATCTGCTCGTCGAGGGTCTCGATCCGCCCGCTGGTGCGCGAGCGCTCCACGACGGCTTCGAGCTGGTCTTCGGCTCCCTCGGCGTCGATCGCCCCGAGGCGGCTCAGCGCGCGGAGGAACTCCGTCGGCAGCTCGCCGGGCTCCTGAGGAGCCTCGTCTTCGGGCCCGCATTCGGCCAGCAGTTCGGCCGACCGCTGGAAGTCCCGTCCGATGATCGAGTAGTACGCGATCGTGCGCCGCGCCTCGGTGGCCAGCGCATCGTTGACCTGCCGGCACACGACGGCCTGCTCGAGCCAGGCCTGCACCTGCTCGGCCAGCCCCAGGCTGCTCCAGCGCTTGCGGAGCGGCACGATGAGCCGGATCGCCTCGCCCGCCGTCGCACGGTCGGCGACGTAGCGCGTCAGCAGGCGTTCGAGGCTGGCGCGGTGATGCATGAGGTGGTGCGAGAGCTGCACCTCCGTCGCGCCGGGCGCGGCCTCGGCCAGCTCGCACATCAGGGCGACGAGGTGCTCGTCGATCCGGGCCGTGGTCTCCTCGATGCGGCCGGACGCCTCGAGCGCGGCCCGGCCGCGCTGGCGCATCGCCCGGAGCAGGCGGAAGCCCCCTTCCACGTCGGGGTCGCGAAGGAGGACCGACCGGTCGACCAGACGCGAGAAGGCGCGCACGAGCGACGCGGGCGCGCCGTCGACGAGGGAGACCAGGCAGTCCAGGGTCACGGGTTCGCGGAGCGCGGCGGCCACGCCTACCAGCGCCCGCTCGTCCTCGTCGCCCGCGTGCCACACCTCGTCGGCGGTGGCGAGGAGGCGTTCGGCCTCCGGGAGCAGGTCCAGGAGCGAAGTGGACGACGACGTCAACGCGTCACGGATGGATTCCAGCGACATCAGCCGCGTCGCGGCGGCCGCCAGCTCCACCAGGGCCGGCAGCCCGTCGGTGGCCGCACACAGGTCGCGGATGATCCGCAGCTCCTGCGCCGTGGGGACGAACCCCGGATCCAGCATCCGGATGCGGTCGACCAGGAGCCGCACGACCTCGTAGTCCAGGACCATCCGGGTGGACGCCACAGGCCGGGACGGGATGACGAAGGGCGCCAGGGAGATGAGCCGTTCGGCGTCGGAGCCCAGCCGTGCCGTCCCCGCGACCACGACCACGGCCCGCGGGCATGCGGCGAGCACCTTCTCGGCCAGCGCCGCCGCGGCGACGGCATCGTCCGCGTCGTCGAGGAGGACGATCCCGGCGTGCCTGCGCAGTGCGGGCACGGCCGCGAGCGCGCCCGCGGCATCGTGGCGCAGGTCGAGCCGGACCGGCGCGTCGGCGAAGGTGCGCGCCATCCGCTCCGCCAGCTTCGCGGCGAACCGGCTCTTCCCCACCCCGCGCGGCCCCGTGATCGTCAGAAGACGCGCCTCGACGAGCACCCGTCCTGCCGTCTCGAGTTCGGTCTTGCGGCCGATGAAGCTCGTCGCCTCGCTCGATGCCACCTCGATGGCATCCACCTGTCGTGCGGTCATGTCCTACCCACTCCTGGCCTCTGCGCCCGGCGGTGTCCCGATCGACTGTGATCGGCTACCCTGCCGTCAGTTCGTCATACAAGCTTATCGTCTTCCCGTCGCGATGCCACCTCCTGTCACCGGAAGCGGAGACCCTTCCGGCGCCACATCTTGGTGATCCACCAGTACACGAGGTGGGTGCGCGGCCATTCCGTGACGATGGCTCCCCGCTCATCGGTGAAGTAGTTGTGGCAGCCCGCACTCTTCGCCGAAGCGTGCGTGGCCAGCTGCGCATCCACCCAGGACACATAACGCCGGGCAGCTCCCGGGTCGGTGTCCACTCGGCGCGCGCGTCCTCGTTCGAGTCGCCGGATCGCGGAAACGGCGACCTCGGCCTGGCGCTCCAGCTGCGCGATGATCGAGGTTCCGCCGTTGGTGTTGGGGCCGTAGAGGAGGAAGAAGTTCGGGAACCCCGGCACGGTCACCCCGAGGAACGCGGTGGCCCGCTCCTCCCACGCGTCGTGCAGCCGCACGCCCCCCGGCCCGACGATCTCCAGCTGGGCCAGAAAGCGCTGCGGCTGGAACCCGGTGCTCATCACGAGGACGTCGATCTCGCGTTCGGCACCGGATGCATCGATCAGCCCCGTGCGGGTGGCTCCCACCACCGCCTGCGGGACCAGCTCCACGTTCGGCCGGTTGAAGGTCTCGTAGTAGGTCGTGGCGACGATCGGGCGCTTGCACCCCCAGGCGTACGTGGGGGTCAGGGCCGCCCGGGTCTCCGGGTCGATCACCGTGGAGTCGATGAACTCCGTGCACAGCGCGCGCATCCGCTCCTGCACGGCCGAGGAGTCGTCGTAGCCGCGGAAGCGCCCGTTCGCCTTCGCCCACAGCAGGTACCGGTGCACGCGCTGGGCGAAGGGCACCGTGCGGTACATCCACCGCTCGAACGGGGTGAACGCCCGTTCCGACTTCGGCTCGATCCATCCCGGCTCGCGCTGGTACACCGTGAGCTCGCCCACCATCGGCGCCAGCGCCGGGACCACCTGGGCGGCCGTTGACCCTGTTCCCACGACAGCGACGCGCTTGCCCGCCAGATCGTGCTCGTGCTCCCACCGCGACGTGTGGAAGCGCACACCCTCGAACGCGTCCAGTCCCGGCCACTGCGGGTAGCGCGGAACGTTCAGGAGTCCGACTGCGCTGATGACGGCGTCGAAGTGACCGACGGAGCCGTCGGTCGTGAACACCTCGTACTCGCCGGACGCGTCATCCCACCGCGCCTCCACCACGCGCGCATTCAGACGGATGCGGTCGCGGAGCCCGAACGTGTCGATGACGCGGTTGGCGTAGGCGAACAGCTCCGGCTGGGTCGCGTGCGTGCGCGGCCAGTCGTGTTTCAGGAAGGAGAAGGAGTAGATGTGCGAGGGGATGTCCACCTCGCACCCGGGGTAGCGGTTGTCGCGCCACGTGCCGCCCACCTCCCCGGCCTGCTCGAAGATCGTGACGTCCGTGTCGGCGCGGCGGGTGAGCTTGACGGCGGCGGCCAGTCCGCCGAACCCGGAGCCGATGATGGCGACTCGCAGCGGCGTGGGCCGCCGCCGACTCACGGAGCCGTCACCCCCTCGGGCATCGGGTAGTCCGCGGCGTTGACGACCCACCCGGGCATGAGCGAGAAGTCCTCGCGCGGCGGGGAGAAGATGTCGACGAGGTGATTGCGCCCGGTGCCGACTGCTTCGCTCGTGTGGATCGCCGGCGGCGGGATGACCGTCAGTGACGGACTGCCGAGCAGCCCGTGGTCGTCTTCCCGCCACGTGTTCGCATCCGTGCCCCAGGGCCAGCGCAGGTGATGGATGTATTCGCCCTCGAGCACGAGCGAGTACTGCTCGAAGTCGTCGTGATGGTGGGGGGAGAGCTTCGCGCGGTCGCGCGGGCCGTCCTTCACGTCGATGTAGTTCACCATCATGGTGGTGCAGCGGAAGATCCGGAACGCGCTTCCGGCGCTGGGCGCCACAGTCGCGTCGTAGACGCGCACCCGGTACCCCTCCGGGGGTGCGGGCCAGGGCTGGAACGGCGGGATGTTCGGATGCGGGGTGGCGTAGGACGGGGCATTGGCGGCGAGCGCCGCGAACGCGCTGGTGGTGCGGACCAGAGATACGAACCGCAGCCGGCCGTCCAGCTCGACGGTCGACCGACCCGGTGGCAGGACGATCACGCGTTCCCCCGGGCTGACCACCGATTCCTCGGGGGTCGTGATCCGCGCCGTGATTCCGGCATCGGGGAGGATCAGCATGTGCTCCTCCGGTTCGTCGAACTCGAGGATCGCGTGGCGGTCGACCTCGCCGTACCCCAGGGCGATGTTCTGCCCGCGTGCCCACCAGATCAGCGCGCCGGGGTGGCTCCGGTCGGGCTCGGCCTCGTTCTCGGAGAATCGGGCGTATTCGGCTCCGGCCATCGCCTCGGGCACGGCCGTGGCCGTCGCGGTGGGGAGCGCTGAGCGAACGTCATCTTTTCCGTAGGGCATGTGCGACCCTTCCTCACTCCGCGCCGAGCGACTCGGCGACCAGGCGCGAGGCCCCGGCTGCGAGCATCCCGACGTCGTTGCCGACCATGATGTAGGAGTAGCCGCGCTCGGCGGACGCGCGGAACTGGGCGGGGGACTGCACCGCGGTCCCGACCGGGATGCCCGCGACCTTCGCCAGGTCGAGGACGCGGTCCACGCGGGAGCTCAACTCAGGGGCGTCGCCGGTCAGGCCCGTCGACAGCTGCAGGTCGCCCATCCCGATGAACACGGCGCTGAGGCCTGCCGTCGCGATGATGGCCTCCGCGTCGTCGAGCGCCTCGACGTCTTCGAGCTGCGCCGCGCGGAAGACCTCCGTACCGGTCGCGACATAGTCGTCGCGGGACGCCTGCCCCCACTTCCCTGCCCGGGAGGTGAGACCCATCCCGCGCGTGCCTTCCGGTGGGAACGTCATCGCCGCGACCGCCTCGGCGGCATCGGCACCGCTGCGTACGTGCGGGACGAGGATGCCGTCGGCGCCGGCATCCAGGATCCGCTGGTAGTGGCTTCCGCTCCGATCCGGAACCCGCACGAGCGCGGTCACGCCGCGGGCCTGTGCGAGGGTGATCGCCGCGAAGGCCTGCTGGAAGTCCAGCGGGGCGTGCTCCTGGTCGATCACGAGGAAGTCGAATCCGGCGTCGCAGAGGATCTCGACGACCTCGAGCGCCGGAAGCTTCAGCCACGTGCCCACCAGAGGGCGCGTGGCCTCGCGCAGACGCTGCGAGAACGACGTCCTCACGCGTCCAGCCCGAGGAGGCGTGCCTGGTTGCCGCCGACCATGAGGCGCAGGTCCGCCTCGGAGACGCCGGCATCCAGCAGGCGGGGGAGGAGGCTCCGATACCCCTCGAGCGGCAGCTGGTTGCCCTGCTGGCCGAGGTCGGACCCGAGCACGGTGTGCCCGGGACCGACGGCATCGATCCAGCCCAGCAGGACGTCGAGCGGGAAGAGCTTGTCGTTGTCGTACATGCCGATCTCGTGCTCGAACACGGCGCCGAGCTCCGCCAGGTGGCGGGCGAGGTCGTGGTCGATGCCGGCGATGTAGTTGGGGTGGCTGATGAGGATGCGGGTCTGCCCGGCGGCGGCGGCCGCTTCCACCACCGCGGTTGCCGGGACCGCACCGAGGTGTCCGGTGGAGAGGATGGCGCCGGCATCCCGGGTCATCTCGATGATGCGGCCGACCACGGGGAGGAGCTCACCGGACTCGTCCAGGACCGGCACCTCCTCCTGGGGGAGCATCCCCAGCGGGGTGAAGTGCGATCGCGTGGTCTCATCCACCGACGCGTGCTCGAGGTGCGCGGCCGAGGAGATCGTGGGAAGCCACACGATCTTCCCGCCCAGGCGCAGCGCGAGATCCACGGCGTGGATGTTCAGCCCGCCCGCGGTGGAGTTGAGCGCCACACCGCCGAAGATCTGGGTGTCGATGCCCTCCATGTAGGGGGCCATCGCCAGGATGTCCGGCACCGTGTTGTGGTAGTGGCACTTCACGAGGATCGCCCGGAATCCCGCTTCCGACGCCTGGCGTGCGGCGTCGACGTGGCTGATCCGCCGCGGCATGGGGGAGGGGCCGGAGTGGGTGTGGAGGTCGATCGCTCCGATCAGGAGCTCGTCGATCGCGGTCATGATGGTGTCCTCTCGTTCACTTGATCGCCATGGCGTTCGGCGGGGAGCCGACGCCGCCGATCAGGCTCAGTGGCTTGGCGGTCAGGAAGAAGTCGTAGCGGCCGTCGAGGGCGCACGCGGCGGCCAGCTCGTCCAGTCGCCAGCATTCGCCCAGCGGCATGCCGAAGAGGGCGAGGAGCGGGCGGTGCATCATCCCGTTGTGCACGGGGCCTCGCTCGGGCTTGGGCTCATCCGGGTCCACCCAGCCGGAGTCGGGGCTCACCGGGAACATCTCCACGCCGGCGTTGTCGCTCGCGAGCATCGAGAACCGGTTGTCCCACAGGAACTCCAGCGTCTCCTCCGCCTGCAGCAGCCCCGGGCTCCCGGCGGTGCGCATGGCGGTGCGTCCGTCGTCGTCGGTGCCGAGGTAGTTGCCGGACCACCCGGTGCGCACCAGCAGGACATCGCCCGGCCGGAACGTCGTGCCCTGGCCGGCCGCGGCGTCGGCGAGATCGGCCGCGGTGATGCCGAAGCGCTCGGCGCCGGTGAAGGCGCGCCCCGACTTCTCGTAGAACGGCGGGAGGTCGATGAGGACGCCGCGCGTCGCGATGCCCTTCTCGGCGATGAGCTGGATGCCGAGGTCGGGCGTACCGACCTCGATCCGGTCGTCGGGAACGCCGCCGAAGAAGCCGTGCCGGGGGTGGCGGATGTGGCGGAGCCCGTCGATCTGCGACGTGGACTGCAGGTAGAAGGAGTCCAGCCAGTCGTCCCGGTGGTTGGGGTTGTTCGCGAAGATGTGGTGCGCGGTCTCCGGACGGGTTCCCGCGATGCTCGGCACGAAGGAGTTCAGGGGGTAGTCCAGGGAGAACACGCGGCCGTCGCGCACGAGTCCGGCGGCATCCCGCGTCACCTCGGGCGTGATCAGGTTCAGGGTGCCGAGCTGGTCGCCCGGACCGAACACGTCCCACGCCGACCCCTTCGGGGCATCCGTGCGCTCGCAGAGTTGGCGGTAGGTCGGCAGGTCAGCGGCATCGACGGTCTCTGTGGGCACCACAGCCTCCTCAGGATGTTGCTCTTGGGACACTGCAGCCGCAGGCCCCCGGTGGACTCTATGCAGGCCCGGCCCGCCGGAACCCTGCTGCCGGAACCAATCAGGTAGAAACGCCTAAGGAGCGTCGGCGTGCCGCGCGGCGAGACCCGCCACGGCCTCCTCGTAGACGCTCGTGTCGATCAGCCGCGCCAGTTCCTCGCGCCCGCGGGGCTGCCGATCCTGCTCGCGCGCGACCCACTGCTCCTGCTCCACGAGGATGTCCAGCTGGTCGTCTTCGACGAGCGCGACGAACTCGAGCGAGTGCAGGCACCGGCGGACGAGCCCCGGGTCGAAGCCCGACAGCCGCGCCAGGTACTCCGCCCCGAGCTCCGGCGACCGGGTGACCTGCTCGGAGGCGAGGATGACGTGCTGAATGAACGAGACGATCTCGGCGCGCGTGCCGGGGTCCGACAGTGCCGCCGCCGTCGTGTTCGCGTTGAGCCGCAGGTAGTACGAGCCTGGTCGGTACAGGCGCACGGCGTCTTCGCCGAGGCCCTCCTTGGCGTGCTGGGTCGCGGGTTCCCAGATGGAGATCGCATCGACCTCGCCGTCCAGGAGCGCCTGCGACACGGCCAGCTCCGGGATGAACGGCACGATCTCGACCTCCTCCGCCGGAATGCCGTAGTGCGCGAGCTCGGTGATGAGGAAGTACTCCGAGGAGGTGCGGGGGAAGGTGCCGATGCGCTTGCCGCGCAGATCGGCGGGCGTTTCGATGCCCGCGGATCGCCGCGCGAGGATCTCGTAGTGTCCGCGGGTGGCGGTGAACAGCATCCGCAGGTCGGGGCGCTCGACGGAATAGCGCAGCAGCTGCGTGTCGGCGTTCATCGCCACATCGGCCACGGCCGGTGCGTCGGAGGTGCCGGCCTGCGACACGATGTGGCTGCCCCCGACCAGATGCGCCATGTAGCCGTTGTTGAGCTGCTCGCGACCGCCGGTCATGGTGTCGACGGCCAGGGCGATCGCGGCGTTCTCCATGACGCGGTGAGCGCCGTAGACCTGCAGTGTCATGCGATGCTCCTCGGGATTTCGGGGGAAGGCGGATCGGTGAGCCCGATCGCGCGGGCGGGATTGGTGCGGGCCATCCGCGCGAGGTCGTCGGCCGACCAGCCCAGATAGAACAGCTGCTCCAGGAAGATGCGCAGCGCCTCCGGTTGGGCGGGCGCCCACCGCGAGAAGGCGTCGCTGGTGAGGATCACGTGCTCTGGGCCGAGCTCGGAGAGCGCCGCGTGCACGTCCTTCACCGTGGTCGTGGCATCCGGATGCAGCAGGGGGCCACCGGAGAACTCGATGAAGGCACCCAGGTCGGCCAGCTCCTGCAGCTCCGCCACCGAGGAGGCGTAGTGCAGGGGGTGGTTGATGACGACCCGTACGCCCTCGGCGGCGCCCCGCTCGGCGACGGCCCGCGACTCCGCCAGCGAGATGTGCCCCGTACCGAGGGTCAGGTCGTGCTCGGCGCACAACGACACGATCGCACGCACCTCGGGTCGCAGCGACCCGTCGTCGTCGATCGCGGAGAGGGCGTGGGCGGCGGCGAACTCCCGGAAGCCGCCCACGATCCCCTCCAGCAGGTTCGAGACGTACCCGCCGCGCGCGACGTCGGCGGCGGACCCCCACGTGGGGAGGAACACCATGCGCGCACCGTGCGCGGCGGCGAGGTCGACCGACGCGGGGCTGAGACCCCCGGTGGGCGGGTTGAGGGTGATGCTGCCGAAGACGCGGAACCGGGCGGGATCGAAGTGGCTCTGGATGGCCGCGGCGCGGTCGGTCGTCGGCCACACGTGCGACTTGAGGACCCACGCGCGCACCCCGTACGCCACCGCCTGGCGCGCGGTGGCCACGTCGTCTCCGCGGTTGGCGAGCGCCCGCGACAGGTCGGGCTGCCCGTGCACGTGCAGATCGATCGTGCCGCGGGTGAGGCGATCGAACTCGGGTGGCAGGGAGCGCATCCCTCCACTCTCGTTCACGCTCCGACGGCACGAATAGGGTGGCGTTACGCTATCGGGCCCACCGCGCGCTCTGGTCGTATGGTCCCAGGCATCCGACCAGGGACGCCGGCAACCGAAGCGGAGCGGGATGAGCGGCACGGGCACTCCAGCAGCGATCGTGACCGGAGCCACCGGCGGAGTGGGCGCGGCCACCGTCGCCCTCCTGCGGGCCAAAGGCTACGGAGTGGTCGCCGTCGACGTCGCGGCCCCCGACGCTCCCGCCGCAGAGGGCGTGGTGACGCTGACGGCCGATGTCTCCCTGGAGGAGACCGCCCAGGCCGCGGTACGCGCGGCTCAGGACACCTTCGGCCGGCTCGACGTCGTCGTCAACAATGCCGGTGTCTTCCTGCGCAAGCCGCTGGCCGAGACCACCGTTGCCGACGTGCAGCGGCTGCTCACCGTGAACGTGGTGGGCACCTTCGTCTTCACCCAGGCCGCCGCGGACGCCCTCGCCGAGACCGAGGGATCGATCGTCAACCTCGGTTCGATCTCCGGCCTCGTGGGCGCCGCGGATCAGTCCGCGTACTCCATCACCAAGGGCGCGATCGTGCAGTTCACGCGCCAGAGCGCCATCGAGCTCGCGCCCCGCCGCATCCGCGTGAACGCGGTGGCGCCCGGGGCCATCCGCACGGGCTTCATGGACAAGGCCGTCGCATCCGGATCGCGGCCAGGGGTCGATTGGGATGCGATCCAGGACAACAACCCGCTCGGGCGGGTGTCCTCGCCCGAAGAGGTCGCAGACGCCATCGTGTGGCTGGCCGAGTCGCGCGCCGTCACCGGCGCCATCTTGTCCATCGACGGAGGACACACCGCGCGCTGACGCGCGGAGAGAGGCAATCATGACCAACGAGACCACATCCGAGGCCGACGCCCCGCTGCTCGTCGTCGACGACATCGGCCACACCTACGGCGAGGGCGCCAAGGCCCACCACGCCATCCAGGGGCTCTCGTTCGCCGTCCGCTCCGGAGAGTTCGTCTCCATCGTCGGACCGTCCGGTGCCGGCAAGACGACGCTCCTGCGCATCCTCGCCGGGCTGCTGCACCCCACCCACGGGACCGTGCGCATGAACGGGCGCATCGTCGATGACGTGCCGCCGGGCATGGCGATGGTGTTCCAGGACTACAGCCGGTCGCTTCCGCCGTGGCTCACCGTGGCCAAGAACGTCAACTTCCCGCTCCGCGGCGACAAGCACACCGCCGCCGAACGGCGGGAGCTCGTGCAGGAGAGCATCGAGGCCGTGGGGCTGGCCGGCCACGAGAACAAATACCCCTGGCAGTTGTCGGGCGGGATGCAGCAGCGTGTCGCCATCGCGCGTGCACTCGCCTACGAGCCGAGCCTCCTGCTGATGGACGAGCCGTTCGCCTCCGTCGATGCCCAGACCCGCGCGGGGCTGGAGGACCTCGTCCTGCAGATCCAGGCGAAGACCGGCGTCACGATCCTCTTCGTCACCCACGACGTGGACGAGAGCGTCTACCTCGCCGACCGCGTGCTCGTCCTCTCCAAGCCGCCGTCGCGGATCGTCGAGGACATCGTCGTGCCGCTGCCGAGCCCGCGCGACCAGATCACGACCAAGGAGCTGCCGGAATTCGTGCACCTGCGCGGTCAGGTGGCCCGCCTCATCCACGGCTCGGACAACCTGGCCCGATCCGCGTAGTTCAACGCATGTCTCGGGCACAGGCCCCTGGCTAGCGTCGTCATCACCCGACCTTCACCTGACCTTCACCCGAAAGAACCTTCCTCAAAGGAGAGGCATCACCGTGTCAACACTCACCACACCGCGCGCACTGCGCCGGAAGATCCTGGGAATCGGCGCGCTCGCCGCCAGCCTCGCGCTCGTCCTCAGCGGCTGCGCCGACGGCGGAGATGCCGGCTCCGGGGGCTCCACCGGCGCCAGCGAGGAGGAGCAGAGCGAGATCGAACAGCTCGCCGCCGAAGCCGACCCGAACGAGCCGGAGTCCGACACGATCGTCGGGCGCCTGTGGCAGGGGCCGATCTCGGCGCAGTTCATCCTCGGCGGCGATGTCGCCCAGGAGAAGTACGGACTGAGCTTCGAGCACGACTGGATGACCGACGCCAACGTCGGTCGCGCGCAGCTGGCCGCCGGCGAGATCAACATCGCGCCCGGTTCCCCCTACGGCGCCGTGAACCTGACGCTGAGCGGCTCCGAGGCGCTGATCGTCGGTGGCAACTACATGAGCCAGCCGGGCGAGCAGCTCGTCGTCGCCCTCCCCGACTCCGGGATCGAGTCGGCCGCCGACCTCGAGGGCAAGACCGTCGCTTTCACCGCCGTGAGCGGCGTGCACCCCAACCGCCTCCGCCTGGAGATCAAGAAGGCCGGGGGTGACCCGAACAACGTCACCATCGTCGCGGTGCCCTACGCCGAGATGGCCGCCCAGCTGGAGGCCGGGGTGATCGACGCCGCCGCTGTCGCGGCATTCGCGATCGCCAACGTGCGGGCCATCGGCGCGGTGGATGTGTTCGACCTCGGCGCCGGCGACTACTCCGGACGCCCGGAGAACGTGTGGATCACGACGCGCGAGTACTACATGGAGCACCCGAACACGATCGCGGCGTTCCAGTGCGCGACGGCCGAGGGTGGCGCGCTCGCCAACGACCGCGAGGTCATGGAGCAGTTCATGACGGACGTCCTCGGGTGGAAGGAAGGCCTCATCGCGGTGTCGCAGTCGCCCAACTCCGTCGACGGCCCGCTGCCCGACGACAAGCTCCAGGTGGACTGGGACGAGGAAGTGGAACTGTACGGCTCCGAGGAGTTCGACGTCTCGACGATCGTCATCCCCTTCCCCGAGAATTGCTGAGCGAAGGACCGGGATGTCTCTGATCACGGATCAGCGCCGCGGCGGTGCGCCCTCGACTTCGGTCGCCGGCGCATCGCCGCGGCGTGCGGGAAAGCGTCGCCGCGCCCCGCACCGCTGGAAGATGTGGGAGCGCGTCGGCCTCGGCTTCGCCGGCGTCCTCGTGCTGGGGCTCGTCCTCGAGATCGCGAGCCGCTACGGGTTCGCCGATCCGACCTACCTCCCGCCGCTGACGGACATCCTCGGTCGATTCGGCCGGTTCTTCACCGAGGCGAGCTTCTACACCCAGGTCGGATCGACCCTCGCCGGCTATCTCGTGGGGCTCGGGATCGCGATCGTCCTCGGCATCGCGCTGGGGGTGCTGTTCGGCCTCTGGGAGATCACCTACCGTTCCTCGCGGACGGTCATCGAGCTGCTCCGGCCGATTCCGCCGGTCGCCCTCATCCCGGTCTTCATCCTGCTGTTCCAGACCGGGCCGGTCATGAAGACGATCATCGTCGTCTTCGCGTGCGTCTGGCCCATCATGTTCAACGCCCTCTACGGCGTCCGCAACGTCGATCCGATGATGAAGGACATGGCGCGCACCTTCGGCCGCACGCGGGGAGACATCATCCGCACGATCGTGCTGCCCGCCGCCATGCCGCAGATCTGGGCCGGCATCCGGGTGTCGTCCACGATCGCACTCATCGTCGTCATCACCACGGAGCTCATCGTCGGCGGGACCAGCGGGGTCGGCGGCATCCTCGCCACCGCCCGGGCGCAGGGCAACGACGTGCTCACGTTCTACGCCGCCATCATCGTGGCGGGAATTCTCGGTCTGCTCGTGAACATCCTGCTCGGCACGATCGAGCGCCGCTTCTTCGCCTGGTCGACGACGTCGAAGGAGGGCTGACATGACCGCCATCGTTCCCACCGAGACACAGGCCATCCGTACGGCGCGGAGCTCCCCGCGCCGCGGCCCCGTGTGGTGGATCAAGTGGTTCGCCATGACCTTCGGTCTGCTCATCATCCTGATCGCGGCGTGGCAGGTCGCATCCCTCATCAGCCCCACCCCCGAGGTGCCCTCCCCGTCGCGGATCGGGGCGTACTTCTGGAACCAGTTCTTCGGCAGCGGCGGCCGTGGACTGTCGGCGCGTGACGCGTGGTTCGGTCACGCGTTCCCGACCATGGGACGCGTGCTCGCAGGCTTCCTGCTCGGCTCTGCCGTGGGCATCCTCCTCGGCATCCTGACGGGACTGTCCCGACTGTTCCGCTACTCGACCAGCTGGGTCGTGGACTTCCTGCGGGCCGTTCCCGTGGTGGCCGTGCTCCCGCTGTTCATCGTGCTGCTCGGCGGCGGCGACGGCATGCGCATCGCCTTCATCACCTACGGCGTCTCGCTGTACGTGCTGATCAACGCGGCCAACGGTGTCGCCTCCGTCGATCCGACGCTGGTGATGATGGGGCGGGTGTTCCGCCTCACGCGGTGGCAGATCATCCTGCGGATCGTCCTCCCCGCCGCCCAGCCGCAGATCTGGGCGGGTCTTCGCATCGCCACGATCGGCTCGCTGATCCTCGGCATCGTGTCGGAGTTCTTCAACGCCACCAACGGCATCGGCTACCAGATCCAGTTCACCATCGGTCCGTTCAACATGCCCGGCATGTGGTCGTGGATCCTGCTGCTCGCGCTGTTCGGCCTCGCACTGAACCTCACGATCGAAGGCATCGAACGACGCGCGCTGCGCTGGCATCGCCAGTCCCACTGAGAGGCATCCTCCCGTCATGTCGAACACCGCCGCGCTGGTCACCGGATTCAGCGAGCCCATGGAGTACGTCGACCTGACGCTGCGCGACCCCGGACCCAACGAGGTGCTCGTGCACCTCGATTACGCCGCCGTGTGCATCACCGATGCCTACGCCTGGCGCGGCGGGTCGACGCGCTCGGTTCCGCCGTTCGTGACGGGCCATGCCGCGACCGGCATCGTCGTGGAAGCCGGCGCCGGCGTGACCAAGGTGTCGGTCGGTGACCGGGTGTCGGTCACCGGCACGACCGAGTGCGGCGTCTGCCACTACTGCCTGCGCGGGGTGCCGGGTGCGTGCGCGGAGGTGTTCGAGCAGGGCGTCCGCATGATCGGGCACACGGCCGAGGGTGTTGACGTGCGCGTGGAGGGCGGCATCGGCGCCTACCTGCAGTACAACATCTACCGGGAGGGCACGGTCGTGCGCCTGTCGGATGACGTCGATCCGGTGCAGGCCGCTCTGTTCGGCTGCGGCATCTCCAGCGGCCTCGGTGCCGTGCTCAGCGTCGCGGAGGTGCAGGTCGGAGCATCCGTCGCCATCTCCGGGGCAGGACACCTGGGCTTGTGGATGCTGCAGGGCGCGAAGATCGCCGGGGCCGACCAGATCATCGTGGTCGAGCCCATCGCCGAGCGCCGCGCCCTGGCCCAGCAGCTGGGTGCGACGGCGGTCATCGACCCCGCCGAGGGCGACCCGGTGGAGCAGGTCAAGGCGCTCACGCCGCGCGGCCGCGGGGTGGACTACTCCTTCGAGGCGGCCGGCAACGGCGGCGCGATCGAGCAGGCCTTCGCCATGACCGCCAACGGCGGCACGATGGTGCCCACCGGCATGCGCTCGCGCACCGAGACGCTCACCCTCAACGTGCTGGACTTCGCCATCCGCGCCAAGCAGGTGAAGTCGTCCCAGACCGGCGGTGCCTGGATCCACCGGGACATCCCGCGGTGGGAGCGCCTGCTCAACGACGGCCGGATCGACGCGACCCCCATCATCTCCGGCGTGTACCCGCTCACGCGGCTGGACGAGGTCTTCGCGAAGGCCCTGAACCGCGAGGTCATCACCGCGGTCATGGACCTGCGCTGACCCCGCCCTCCCCTTCGCCGTTCAAAACTCAGGAGATCCGGCCCCTCCGGCTCCCGTACGGGGCCTCCCATCGGCGTGTCTCCTGAATTTTGAACACGACGACGGCGGTCGCCGCGGCCCGGAGGCGTCAGAGGCCGGAGACCTGAAGGGCCGCCCACAGCTCGGCGCGCGCCGGGAACGACGACAGGTCGGTGCCGAGCACCGACTCGGCCTGCGCGATGCGCGTGCGCACGGTGTGACGGTGCAGCCCCAGAGCGGCGGCGGTCGCGTCGATGCGCGCATCGTTTTCCAGCCACGCGCGCACCGTCGCGATCAGTTCGGAGCCGCGCGCGGTGTCGTGGTCGATCAGAGGCGACAGGGATGCGGTGGCCAGCACCCGCGCGAGGTCGCTGTCGAGCGCGCCCAGGACGCCGGATGCCGCCGTCTCACCGAACCGCGCGACCGCTGTGCGCTGCCGGCGAAGCGCCGCGAGCGCCTCGCCGTGGGCGCGCGAGAACTCCGACCACGCGGCGGGGGCCGACACGCCGACCCGCACCGGGAAGCGCTCGGCGAGCACATCGGGCAGCCCCGAGTCCGGGGCGACGGCCACGACGAGCCCGTCGGGGCCGCGGCCGAAGACGATCGCCTCGATCGGGGGGACGGCCAGCCACTCCGCGGCATTGTCCAGTTGCGCCGAGGGTCCCGCCACCACGCACACCGCCGCCGACCCCGCCGGCAGGGCACCGCCGAGCTCCCGCACGAAACGGCGCGCGAGAGCGACCTCGCCGGCGAGCAGCGCCTGAACGACCCCGGCGCGGAGCATCCCCTGCGCGCGCTCCACGCCCTCGTTCTGCTCGAGGGCGAGTCCGGCCATCGCGATCACCGAGGTGACCACCCCGCGGCTCTCCGAGTCCAGGCCGCCCGACGCGATCGCCAGCACCCCGCGGAGGTGCCCGCCGCGACCGAGCGTCTGGAGGGAGAAGGGCACCTCCCCGATGCGCAGCGCCGAGCCGGCGCGCACACCGCGGCGGAGGACCGTGCCGACCTCGGTGCCGAGCTCCGCCCGGACCGCCGCATCCAGCGCTCCCACCGGGTGTTCGCGGCGGAGCTCGCCGACGGCGTCGAACAACCCCACCCACGCGTCCAGCTGCCGCGCCAGCTCGGCGAGCGTGGCATTCAGTCCGTCGGGGCGGAGCGCTGCGAGCGAGACGGCGCGCTGCGCCCCCAGCGCCCACGTGCGCCGCGCGTAGGACTCGGCCGCGATCGCCTCCCCGTTCGCGCGGGCCACCGCGATGAACGGCGTCCGGTACGGCACCTCGAACAGCGGCATCCCGGCCGCACGGCAGGCCGCTTCCAGCAGCGGGGGGATGCCGTCGCGCACCACGTCCGTTCCGAACCCGAGCGCCACCACGCCGCGCTCGTGCAGGCGACCGACGTACGCGTGGAAGGCCTCCTCATCCTCGGATGCGGCGGAGAACTGGGTGCCCGTGGTCAGGAGCGCGAGGCCCTCGGAGAGGAACGGGGTGGGGTCGGCCAGGTCGCTGCTGTGCACCCAGCGCACGGGCAGGTCCAGTGCCGCCGGATCCAGGGCCTCTTCGGGGGTCGCCAGACGCAGGCCGAGGTCGGCGCGCGACAGGAGCGCGCGCACGGTGGAGGCGGAGGATGCGGACGGGTCGACCACGGCGGATCCTTTCTCGGCCCCGTGTCCGTGACGTACAGGGGCTGCCCCCGAATGTACATCGCGGCGAGTGCGGGGGAGTCGGCGCCCTCCCTAGCATCGCGCCCATGAGCACTTCCGCCGTCCTTCCCTCCGTCGGCGGGCCGTCGCTGCCGCAGGAGCGCCGTCTCGTCACCGATCTCCCCGGCCCCCGGTCGCGCGAGCTGCTCGAGCGCAAGTCCGCCGCCGTGGCATCGGGAGTCGCCCACACGGTGCCGATCTCCGCCGTCGCCGCCGGCGGCGGTGTGGTCGTGGATGCCGACGGCAACTCCCTCATCGACCTGGGGTCCGGCATCGCCGTGACGACGGTCGGCAATGCGCACCCCGCGGTGGTCGCCGCCGTCCAGGAGCAGGTGGCGCGCTTCACCCACACGTGCTTCATGATCTCGCCCTACGAGTCGTACGTGGCCGTGGCCGAAGCGCTGAACCGGCTCACCCCGGGCACGCACGCGAAGAAGAGCGCCCTGTTCAACAGCGGAGCCGAAGCGGTGGAGAACGCCGTGAAGATCGCGCGGAAGGCCACGGGCCGGCAGGCCGTCGTCGCCTTCGACCACGCGTACCACGGGCGCACGAACCTCACGATGGCGCTGACGGCCAAGAGCATGCCCTACAAGAGCGGCTTCGGGCCGTTCGCCTCCGAGATCTACCGTGCGCCGGCGTCGTACCCGTATCGCGACGGCCTGTCCGGGCCGGATGCGGCGGCCAGGGCCATCGCCCTGATGGAGAAGCAGATCGGCGCCGACAACCTCGCCGCCGTCCTCATCGAGCCCATCCAGGGCGAGGGCGGTTTCATCGTGCCGGCAGAGGGGTTCCTGCCGGCCCTGGCCGACTGGTGCCGCGCGAACGGGGTCGTCTTCATCGCCGACGAGGTGCAGACGGGGTTCGCCCGCACCGGGGCGATGTTCGCCAGCGAACTGTTCGACGTCGTGCCCGACCTGGTCACCACCGCGAAAGGGATCGCGGGGGGTCTGCCGCTGGCCGCCGTCACGGGGCGCGCGGAGATGATGGACGCGGCCCATGCCGGCGGACTCGGCGGCACGTACGGCGGCAACCCCATCGCGTGCGCCGCTGCGCTCGCCGCCCTCGAGGTGTATGAGAGCGAGAACCTCGCCGGACGGGCGCGGGAGCTTGGCGAGATCCTCCAGCAGCGTCTGCGGGCGATGCAGGACGATGACCCGCGCATCGGGGACGTGCGCGGCCGGGGGGCGATGGTCGCCGCGGAGTTCGTCGACCCGGCCACCGGCGCCCCCGATGCCGCCCTCACCTCGGCCGTCGCCAGGGCGTGCCTCGCGGAGGGCGTGATCGTGCTGACGTGCGGTACCTATGGCAACGTCATCCGTTTCCTCCCCCCACTGTCGATCGGAGACGATCTGCTGGGGGAGGGGCTGGATGTGGTGGCCGGAGCCCTCCGGCGCGCGTAGCCCCGGACGCCCAGAGGATCGCCGACGGGCGGCGGCGCCGCCATCGGCTGCGGCCGCGCCGGGAGGATAGCCACCGGCCGGCCTCGCCCACGGCAGACTGGGGGCAAGGGAAAGGATCGTCATGAGCGGATACGCCGTCATCAACCCCGCCACGGGGGAGAAGCACGCCGAATACGACACGCTGACGGACGCGGGGCTGGAAGGTGCGATCTCCGCGGCCCACGACGCCTTCCGCGGCTGGTCGCGCACCCCCGTCGCCGACCGTGCCGCGCTCCTCCGCCGCGCGGCCGGCCTGCATCGCGAGCGCCGGGACCTCCTCGCCCGGATCATCGTGCGCGAGATCGGCAAACCCCTCGAAGCCGCGCTCGGCGAGGTCGACTTCGCCGCCGACATCACCGAGTACTACGCCGACCACATCGAGACGTTCACCGGCGATCAGCCGCTGGAGATCCTCGGCGAAGGCACGGCCGTCATCCGTCGCTCACCGCTGGGCGTGCTCCTGGGCATCATGCCGTGGAACTTCCCCTACTACCAGGTGGCGCGGTTCGCCGCTCCCAACCTCGCGGTGGGCAACACGATCCTGCTCAAGCACGCGCCCCAGTGCCCGGAGTCGGCCGAGGCCCTTCAGCTGATCTACCGCGACGCCGGCTTCCCGGAGGGCGCCTATGTCAACGTGCGGATCACCGACGACCAGGCCGCCTCGGTCATCGCCGACCCGCGCGTGCAGGGTGTCTCGGTGACCGGCTCCGAGCGGGCCGGAGCCGCCGTCGCCGAGGTCGCCGGGCGCCACCTCAAGAAAGTGGCGCTGGAACTCGGCGGGTCCGACCCCTTCCTGCTGCTGTCCACCGACGACCTCGACGCCACCGTGCAGGCCGCCGTCGACGCGCGCCTGGACAACACCGGGCAGTCGTGCAACGCGGCCAAGCGGTTCATCGTGACCGACGAGCTCTACGAGCCGTTCCTGGAGAAGTTCACCGCGGCGATGTCGGCGGCCAAGGTCGGCGACCCGCTCGCCGGTGACACCGTGCTCGGTCCGCTGTCGTCCCTCGCCGCCGCCGAACGCCTGGAGCACCAGGTCGAGCGGGCCGTGGCGCAGGGCGCGCGGCTCGTGGCCGGCGGCACCCGTGAGGGCGCGTACTTCACGCCCACGGTGCTCACCGGCGTGACGAGCGACATGGATGCGTACCGGGAGGAGTTCTTCGGGCCCGTCGGCGTCGTGTACCGCGCATCGGGGGAGGACGAGGCCGTCGCGATCGCGAACGACACCGGCTTCGGCCTGGGCTCCTACGTGTTCACGACCGATTCCGACCAGGCCGAGCGCGTGGCCGACCACATCGAGGCGGGCATGGTGTACGTCAACGTCGTGCTGGCGGACTCACCCGAACTCCCCTTCGGTGGGGTCAAGCGCAGCGGTACGGGGCGGGAGCTCGGGCTTCTCGGGGCCGACGAGTTCGTCAACAAGAAGCTCATCCGCGTCGCGGGATGAGTCCGCCACCTGTTGTCCTCGACGCGCTCGTCGAGGGGCTGCTCCGTCGCCGCCGTCGCCGGATCATCGGCTGGACGGTGGCCGCCGCATCCGTCCTGCTCGTCGCTGCCGGCGCGGGGATCGGATGGGCGGTGGTGGATGCGCAGCAACGCGCTCTGGCGGCCCGTGCGGTCACCTCCGCGCAGCAGTCCGTCATCACCGCGACTTTCCAGGCAGGCGCCGAACTCGCCGGGCGTATCGACGCGCAGCGTGCCGCCTATCGGGACGCGGAGGCGCTGTGGAACGGAGCCGTCGCGTCGACGGAGGCGTTCAAGGCCGAGGATGCGGTGCCCACCGCCTCGGCCCCCAACCCCGGCGGGGAGAGCATGCCCGGCGGCGACGGCGAGGCCCGGGCGCTCCTGGACCGCGTCGGCGGCACGGCGGTGCAGATCGTGTACGACGGCGGCCCGCAGAACTGCGGGTATGCGGCGGCGGACGAGACGTACCGGATCGCCCTCGGCGGATGCTACGACAGCAGGTTCCGCAATCGTGTCTTCCTCGCGTGGGATGTGGGGGCCACGCGCGCCAATATCTGGCCCATCTTCGTCCACGAGGCGATGCACTGGTATCAGTGGGACCGCTATTCGACGCAGTTCGCCGCCGCCGAGCAGACCGGCGTGACCCAGGATGCCTACCGCGAGCAGATCGAGGCGGATGCCAGCTGCCGCGCCGTCATCCAGCACGGCGTGCCGGCGACGGCATATGAAATGTCCTCGGCCCCGTGCGACCTCGCGGACTGGCACGACGGCTGGCTCGTCGATCAGCTCGCCGGTCTCGGCGTCCCGGTGGCCGCTCCCGTGGCGGAGACGTACGAGGTGCAGGAGGTGGTTCGCCCATGACGCGCGCACGCAGTACGCGTCTCACCGGGGCGGTGATCGGGCTCGTCCTGACGGCCGCCGCGGTCACCGGGTGCTCCTTCGGGCCCGACCCGGACGTGGTCCACGCCGACGCGCGAGCGGTGTTCGACGACCTTCTCACGACGATGGCCGACACCGACCCCGCCATTTTCCGCGCCGTCGAGGAGCTTCCCGAATCCGAGCAGGAATGCGACGGCGACGGCCGCGGCACCCAGCGCGCGCTCGTGGCGACCGGCACCCTGTCGATCACGGCCGCCGAGGATGCCGCCGACGCGACCATCGAGGCGATGGCGGACCTCCTGGACCCCGAGGCGTGGGACCGCATCCGGCGCGCGTCGTCGGCAGCCGGCCAGCAGGCCTGGGCCTCGCGGGACGGCATCGTGGTGACCGTGACGTTCGATGACCCGGTGCTGGTGGCCGCCGTCTTCACCCCGTGCACAGCGTGAGCGCGTTCGCGAGGGCGGAGGGGATGACGTAGACTTCCTCTGCAGTCGAAGTCTGCATTCTTTCGCCGTGCCCGCCGGTCGGGCCGACCCCTTTCGGACAGGTCACGGTGGCGGAGTGCGGGCATCCCGAGGCCCCAGGGCCTTTAGGGCGGTAGCTCAATTGGCAGAGCAGCGGTCTCCAAAACCGCAGGTTGCAGGTTCGATTCCTGTCCGCCCTGCGCGCCGGCGCATGCTGGCACACGGAAGCAACTCAGGTAGGTGCGATGGTCCAGGATGAGCCGCAGGGCGAGGTGGTCGCCGGGCGCGATGTGCCGCGTGCGAAGAGGCCCAACTTCTTCAGTCGCATCGCCGTGTTCGTCCGCCAGGTCTTCGCGGAGCTTCGCAAGGTCGTCACCCCGACCCGCTCGGAACTGCTGAAGTTCACGGCGGTCGTGCTCGGCTTCGTCGTGGTCATGATGGCGCTGGTGTACGGACTGGACGTGCTGTTCGTCTGGATCACCACGGCCGTCTTCGGCGTGCCGGGCGGCTCCACCCCCTGAGCGGCGCCGTGAGCGCTTGCGGAGCGTCTTCGGCATCCGCACCACCAACGGAAGAGATCACAATTGTCTGAAAGATATTCCGACGACGCCGACTGGGCGACGGCAGCGGAGCAGTCCAGCGAAGACGACGAAGCCCAGTCGGGCAACGTCCTCGCATCCGAGGACCGCGCGAACAGCGCGGCCGAGCACCTCGCGATCCATGTCGTGGACGACGATGACGTAGACGCTGACGTGGACACGTTCAGCGACGATGACATCGAGATCGAAGACCCCGAGGCCGATGCGATCGTGGACGACGCCCTCACCATCGACGAGGCCGCCGAAGTCGAGGCTGCGGCGGAAGCGCTGACCGAGTCCCTTGAGGACGAGGCAGCCGAGCGAGTTGCCGAGGAGGCTGACGACGTGACCCCTTACGACGGACCGGATGTCAACGGCGAGCCCGACGAGCCGGTGCTCGATCGCGAGTTCCTCGACGAGATCCAGGAGGCCGAAGGCGTCGTGGACGAGGTCGAGGCATCCGTCGACCCGGCCAACGCGGCGGAGGAGCCGGAGGGCTTCGACCCCACGGTCAACCCCGACGACACGGTGGCCGACTCCGACACGGCGGTCGACTCCGACACGGTGGCCAACCCCGACGACACGGCTGCCGACTCCGACGAGTCGCCAGAGTCCGACGAGGACGAGGACCCGTACGAGGCCTTCCGGACCGAGCTGCGGATGCTGCCGGGCAAGTGGTTCGTCATCCACTCCTACGCCGGCTTCGAGCGCAAGGTGAAGGCCAACATCGAGCAGCGCAAGTCCACGCTCGAGGTCGAGGACGACATCTACCAGGTCGAGGTCCCGATGGAGGACGTCGTCGAGATCAAGAACGGCCAGCGCAAGATGGTCACGCGCGTCCGGATCCCCGGGTACGTGCTCGTCCGCATGGAGCTCAACGAAGACACCTGGTCGGTCGTGCGTCACACGCCGGGCGTCACCGGGTTCGTCGGCAATGCCCACAACCCCACGCCCCTGCGCTTCGAGGAGGCCTTCAACATGCTGAAGAGCCTCGTCGAGGTGAAGGAAGTGGCGCCCACCAAGACCGGTGCCGCCAAGGGCGGCCAGGCCGTGGCGCGCAGCATCCCCGCCGAGGTCGACTTCGAGATCGGCGAGACCATCACGATCAAGGAGGGCTCGTTCGCGGGTCTTCCGGGCTCGATCAGCGAGATCAAGCCGGAGAGCGGCAAGCTCACCGTCCTCGTCTCGCTCTTCGAGCGCGAGACGCCGGTCGAGCTCAGCTTCGACCAGGTCACCAAGCTCTGACATCCTGCGCGCACACGCCCCGCTGGGCTCCGGCCGGGCGGGGCGTTTCGCGTCACGCGTGGCGCGCGGCCCAGTGCGGGCTCTGGATGAGGCCCAGCAGGTTTCCGAACGGGTCGGTGACCGAGGCCGACCACCATCCCTCCCCGCGCGGGGTGATCGGGTCGAATTCGGTCGCTCCGAGGCTGGCGAGGCGATCGAAGGCGGCGCGGATGTCGTCGACATGGATGCTGACGAGCGCCCCGCCCGGCGCATCCAGCGGGGCGCGATAGGCGCCGGACATCAGCGCCAGTTCGTCTTCGTCATCCCCGAAACGCCACTCGGCGTACTGGACGGTGCCCGTCTCGGGCCGCACGAAGTAGGGCGGGGCGCCGAGCACCTCGCTGTACCAGGCGACGGCACCGGGCATGTCGTCTGCGACGAGGTTGACGTTGGCCAGTCCACGGAACATGTCCTTCTCCTTCTTTCGAGCGTTTCTCCCAGTCTTCCGCTCAAAGAGATCACCTCATGATCACTTTTCCTGGCAGGGTGGCGATATGCGCGCCGACCGGTTGATCCAGGCACTGCTCGTGCTGCAGGCGCGCGAGAGTGTCACGGCCGCCGAGCTCGCGGCAGAGCTGGAGGTGTCGGTGCCGACGGCACGGCGCGACCTGCAGGCACTCCTCGTGGCGGGGGTGCCCATCTACCCGCGGCCGGGACGGGGCGGAGGCTGGCAGCTCATCGGCGGCGCGCGCACCGACCTGACCGGGCTCACCGCTCCCGAGGCCTTCGCGCTGGTGCTCCAGCTGGCGCGCACCGGGTCGGAGACCGAGGCCGCCGTCCGCGCCGAGCGGAAGATGCTGCAGGCTCTGCCCCGTCCGTTCCGCGACGCCGCCGAACGTGTCGTGGCCTCGACGTTTCACGGAGCGCCGTGGGGGAGCGCGCCCGCCCCGGAGCCGCCCGCCTCCGCGCGCACGCTCCAGGAGGCCATCGCCGCCCAGCGGGCCGTGGGGGTGGCCTATCGGGACGGCGACCGAGTCGAGCTGGTTCCGCTGGTCGTCGGCCGCCGCGGGGATGTGTGGTACCTGCTGGCGGCTCCCGTGGAAGCGGGATCCGATGTCGCCGATACGGCGCGGGTGCGCACCTACCGCGTCGACCGCATCCGTGAGGTCGTCCTCACGCACTCGTCCGGGCGCGTTCCCGAGGACTTCTCACCCCAAGCCGCGTGGCAGGCGATGGGCGAGGCGGTCGAGGCGCACCGTGGCGCCGTGTCAGCCGTCGTGGAGGTACGGGCCGAGGTGATCGAGGCCTTCGGAAGATACTTCGGCCGCCACACCCGCCTCCCGCCGACCTCCGCGAACGGTCGTCCGCGGGTGGAGGTGCGCGCTCAGGACGTCGGCGCCCTCGCCGAGCAACTCGCGGGATGGAGCGCCGACGTGGAGGTCATCCAGCCGGAGGCGGTCCGTCGCGCCCTCGCCGAGATCGGCATGCGCCTCGTGGCCACCTACGGAGAGTGAGCCCGGCCGGGCGTCAGGCGCGCGGCGGGGCGGTGGAGTCGCGGACCGAGAGCGTCAATGCCGGTCCTTCGACGGAGGAGAGAGGGGAGGGGGAGTCCACCTGCGCGAGGAGAAGGCGCGCCGCCCGCTCGCCGAGCTCCACGGTGTCACGGGTGAGGGTGGTCAGCGACGGGCGCACCACTTTGGCAAGGATCGAGTCGTCGAACGAGGCGATGGACAGGTCGCCGGGAACAGCGACGCCCATCTCTTGAGCAACACCGAGGCCCGCCACGGCCAGGATGTCGTTGTCGTACACGATCGCGCTGGGCCGCACCGTGCGGGACAGGAGCATGCGGGTGATCGAGGTGCCCGCGTCCGCGCTGTAATCCGTTGTGAGCGTTTCAGCTTCCTCGAGCCCGCTGGCTTCCGCGAAGGATGCCAGGGCTTGCGCGCGCAGGATGGTGTGTTCGAGCTCAGCCGGGCCGGTCACGTGCACGAGGCGGCGATGCCCCAGCGCGTGGAGGTAGCGGAAGAGCGTGAGCGCGGCCGCGGAGTCGTCGATCCACACCGCCGGGGGGTCGCCAGCGCGAGCGGGGTGCGAGCCGATCACCACCGCCGGCAGCGAGAGGGATCGGATCACTTCGACGCGCGGGTCGTCGGCGCGGGGGTCGATCACGACGACGCCGTCGACGCGCCGTCCACTCCACCAGTCCTGGTAGGTCGCCACTTCCTCGTCGAGGTCACGTGCGACGAGCAGCGTCAGGCCGGTGCGCCTCTCCGACAGCGCCAGTTGCATGCCCGAGATGAGGTCTCCGAAGAAGGTGTCGGTGCCGATGGTGCGGGCGGGCCTGTTCACGACGAAACCCACCGCGCCCACACGCGCCCCGCCCAGCGCGCGCGCTGCCGAATGCGGGTGCCAGTTCAATTCGCGAGCGATAGCGAGGATGCGCTCGCGGGTCTGGTCGGAGACGCCTGGGCGGCCGTTGAGGGCGAAAGACACGGCCCCGATCGAGACCCCGGCTCGCCGGGCGATGTCACTGATGGTCGCGCGACGAGGCGCGCCAGTCATGCGTGCGCTCGAGGACGGAGGAAACGAGTCATCCATTGACTATAGCGTTTTAGTTCTTCAAGATGATGCGAACCAGGCTGAGGCGTCCTCCTTGAGCGGGCGTGCACTGAACCGCTTAATCCGGCACCGCCGAGCCGACCTGACACGCGAAGGAGCACCGCAATGACGCACCGCACCACATCGTCACCCCGGATCATGTCCCTCTCGGCCGGCATCGTGGTGGCCGCTCTCACGCTGGGCGGCTGCGCGGCCGGGGGTGGGGGCGCGGGAGCCGACGACGGCGATGTGGCCGGAAGCATCACCCTGCAGACCTGGTCGCTCACCCCGACCTTCACTGACTACCTGGACGGCGTGATCGCGGCGTTCGAGGAGGAGTACCCCGACGCCTCGGTGGAGCTGGTGGATCAACCGGGGGAGGGCTACGCCGAGAAGGTCCTGAGCCAGGCGTCGACCGAGTCGCTCCCCGACGTGATCAACCTTCCCCCGGAGATGGCCTATCCGCTCGCGCAGCGCGGCATCCTGGCCGATGTCTCCGAGAGCGACGACACGGTCGAGGACGACTTCGTTCCCGGCGCACTGGATGCCTACCGGCTCGACGGCGAGGGCGTCTTCGCCTACCCGTGGTACCTCAACACCGACATCAACTACTGGAACGCGTCCCAGCTGGATGACTGTGGACTCGACTCGGCCAATCCGCCGGCGACCGTCGGCGACCTCTTCGCGCAGGCCGCCGTCATGGCCGAGAACTGCACCGACACGTACCTCATGAGCCGCAAGCCCACTCTCGACGACTTCGCTCGGTCGGGGGTGGAGGTGATGTCGGAGGACGGGGCGCAGTTCGTCTTCGCCGACAACGACGAGGCGGTTGCACTCATCGACCGGTACGCCGACGCCTACCAGCAGGGCCTCATGCCCTCCTCGGTGCTCAACAGCGACTACCTCGGCAACTCGACATTGTTCACGCAGGGCCGCGTCGCGTGGACGACGGGAGGCGCAACAGCGCTCGACAACTTCGAAACCGACAATCCCACCCTCGTGGGCAACATCGTCGTCAACCCGGCGTTGGACACCCCGCCGCTGTACGTCCAGGGACTCGCCGTCTCGGCCCAGAGCGAGAATCCGACCACGGCGCTGGCCTTCGCCAAATTCCTCGCCAACGCGGAGAACCAGGAGGAGTTCGCGCACCTGGCGAACATCTTCCCCTCGACGGTGTCGTCGCAGAGCGACCCGTACTTCTCCGAAGACGACGGCACTCTCGCGGCCCAGGCTCGGATCCTCGCCAACGAGGCTCTCAACGTGGCGGAGAACCTCACCCCCGTGCAGGTCAACGACGCGATGAAGACGATCCTCGACCAGCAGATCGCCCTCGCGATGCAGGGGTCCGTCGCCAGCCGGGACGCACTCGCGGAGGCCCAATCCCGGATGAACGACCTCCTCGCCGACGGCTGAGCGACGGGGAAGGCACGTGAGGACCAATCGATCGTTCACGCCCTGGCTGCTGCTGGCGCCGGCACTCATCTGGCTCGCCGGCTTCAGCGCGTGGCCGGCGGTGAACACCCTGTGGCTGTCCTTCACCAACGCCAGCCCGCTGGGCGGGGAGACCGACTTCGTCGGCGTGGAGAATTTCACCCGGATGCAGGGTGACCCGGCCGTGGCCGACGCGCTGATCAACAGCGTGATCTACATGGTCGTGTGCCTGCCCGTGCTCACCGTGCTTCCCCTGCTCCTGGCCGTCCTGGTCGAGAAGAAGCTTCCCGGCATCGGTTTCTTCCGGACGGCGTTCTACACCCCCGTCATCGCCTCCGCCGTGGTCGTCGGGCTGATCTGGACGTGGCTGCTCGATGACCGCGGTCTCATCAACGCCATGGTCCGGGCACTGGGGGCGGCGCCCATCCCGTTCCTCACCGACCGGTGGTTGCTCCTGTTCAGCGCCATCAGCCTCACCATATGGAAAGGGCTCGGCTATTACATGATCGTCTACCTCGCCGCGCTGGGGAATGTCAGCCGCGACCTGCACGAGGCGGCGGCGCTGGACGGGGCAGGTGCCGTTCGGCGGTTCTTCAGCGTCACCGTCCCGGGGGTGCGGGGGACGATGATCCTCGTGGCGATGCTGACCGCGGTGTCGGCGCTGCGGGTGTTCTCGGAGGTGTTCATCCTCACCAACGGCACCGG
Source organism: Microbacterium sp. Z11_20 (assembly GCF_057197605.1). Classification (NCBI taxonomy): domain Bacteria; kingdom Bacillati; phylum Actinomycetota; class Actinomycetes; order Micrococcales; family Microbacteriaceae; genus Microbacterium; species Microbacterium sp. Z11_20. The sequence goes on from NZ_JBXVOQ010000002.1 coordinate 385,544, forward strand.
AGGACCGGGCGGTCAGGTCCAGTCCATCGTGATGCTCATCCAGCAGTACGCCCGCGGCTTCACCGGCAACCTCGGCTACGCCTCCGCGCTGAGCGTCCTGCTGTTCGTCGTCACGCTGGTTCCGCTGATCGTGGTGGCACGACTGAACGCGAGGGCGCAGCGATGACCATGACCACGACCCCGCCCCTCCCTCTCATCGGCCTCGGCGGCGATGCGCCGCCACCGCGTCGCCGTCCGCGATCGTTCACGTCGATCGGACTGGGGGAGCGGATCCTCCGGTACCTCCTCCTGGGGTTCGTGCTCCTCATCACCCTCGGCCCCTTCCTGTGGCAGTTCTCGACGTCCCTGAAGGGTCCGGGCGAAGACATCTACACGCGGACGCCGAGCTTCCTGCCGACGCAGCCGACCCTCGGGAACTACGGTGCCGTCGCGGACGCCATCCCGGTGTGGCAGTACATCGGCAACTCGCTCACCGTGGCCGCGCTGACCGTCGGCGGCAACATCGTCTTCGCCACCCTCGCCGGATACGCGCTCGCGCGGCTGCGCTTCCGCGGCCGCCCCGTGGTGCTCGCCGCCTTCATCGGGGCACTCGTGCTGCCCGGTGAGGTGACGATCATCGCGCAGTTCGTCACGGTGAAGGAACTGGGCCTCGCCGACACGCTCCTCGGCGTCGCGCTTCCCAGCATGGCGGCGGTCCTGAACGTCCTGCTGATGTACAACGCGTTCCGCAACATCCCCGACGAGATCGATCAGGCCGCGATCGTCGACGGCGCCAATGCGTGGCAGCGCCTCCGGCACATCGGGCTCCCCGCGGTGTACGGCACGCTCGCCGTCGTGGCGATCTTCTCGTTCATCGCCGCATGGGACGACTTCCTCTGGCCGCTGATCGTGCTCACCTCGCCCGATCAGTACACGCTCACCGTGGGGCTGCAGTACCTGCAGGGCACATTCAGCACGAACCAGCGCCTGATCGCGGCGGGGACGATGATCGCCTTCATCCCCATCGCCGTGATCTTCGCCGTGCTGCAGCGCTACTTCTTCCGCGGGGTCGAGGAAGGCGGGGTGAAGGGATGACGCGCTTCGGTGTCAACTACACGCCCTCCCGAGGGTGGTTCCACTCGTGGCTCGATTTCCGCACCGACGACGCCCACCGCGACCTGGAGGCCGTGGCCTCCCTGGGCGTCGATCACATCCGGATCTTTCCGCTGTGGCCGCTCGTGCAGCCCAACCGCGGACTCATCCGCGAACGGGCGCTGGCGGACGTGGTGGCGCTCGTGGACGTCGCGGCCGAGCACGGGCTCGACGTCAACGTCGATCTGCTGCAGGGCCACCTCTCGAGCTTCGATTTCGTGCCGTCGTGGCTGGAGAGCTGGCACCGGCGCAACATGTTCACCGACGCCGAGGTCGTCGCCTCCACCGCCGGCTATGTGCGGGCCGCGGCAGCGGCACTGGCCGACCGGTCGAACCTGCTCGGGGTGACGCTCGGCAACGAGATCAACCAGTTCGCCGCGCCGCCGCATCCCACCCCGCACGCGGTGGATGCCGAGGGCGCCCGCGCGTGGCTGGTGACCATGGTCGCGGCGGCCCGCGACGGCCTCGCCGGCGCAGGCAGCGCTGCGCTGGTCACCGCCGCTCTCTTTGACGCCACCTGGTACGACGAGGCGCAACCCTTCCTGCCCACCCACGCCGCCGAGGTCGGGGATGCGACGATCACCCACTCGTGGGTGTTCAACGGGTCCGCGCAGCTGGCCGGGGGGCTGGGGGCCGGGTCGGTGCGTCACGCGGAGTACCTGCTGCACCTGGCCGCCGCGTTCAATCCCGAGCCGGATCGCCCGAACTGGCTCCAGGAGGTGGGCGCTCCGACCAATGTCCTCGAGGTGGCGGACACCCCCGCGTTCCTCGACGCGACCGTCCGTCATGCGGTGACCACGCCGTCGCTGTCGGCGGTGACCTGGTGGTGCTCGCACGACGTGTCGCGAACGCTCCTGGACTTCCCCGAACTGGAATACGACCTCGGGTTGTTCACCGCGGATGGAGAGCTCAAGCCCACCGGTCGGCGTTTCGCACAGGTCGTCCGGGAACTGCGCGACGCGCCTGCGCCCGCGCCGTCGAGCTCCGCGCTGATTCTGGATGACGCGGGGCCGTTCCGCTCGGCCTGCGCTCCGGGTGGTGCCTTCGCAGCGGAGTGGCTGCGCCTGACCGAAGCGGAGGGCGACGCGCCGCAGATCATCCTGGCGTCCCGCGTGGGCGAGACGGAGCAGAATGATCGGGGGATCACCACCGTGCGGACGCCGCCTGCCCGCGTCGCCGGGTCGCGACTGCCGGTGAACCGCCCCGCGACCACTCCCTGACAACCGCCACGAAGGACACTGCTGTCATGCACGACGACGTCCCCCTGACCGTCGGCCGCGCGACCCGCGCACTGGCCGAGCGCATCCTGCCGGCGGTGTACTCGCACGCGACCCCGCTGAGGGTGGAAGCCGCCGCCCTCCCCGGGGAGCCGGTGACGGCGGCCGAGGGATTCGCCCTGGAGTACACGCCGTACGAGGTCGGTACGCCGTGGGGCCCGGCGTGGGGCACCACGTGGTTCCGACTCACCGGCACCGTGCCGGCGGAGTGGCGCGGGCGGCGCGTGGAGGTGCACGTCGATCTGGGCTTCGACCCGACCATGACGGGGTTCCAGTGCGAGGGGCTCGTCTACCGGGCCGACGGCACGCCGGTGAAGTCGCTCAACCCCCGCAACCAGTGGGCACCGGTCGCCGAGGCCGCCCAGGGCGGGGAGATCGTGGAGCTGTACCTGGAGGCGGCAGCGAACCCCGTGCTGCTGGACCACCATCCCTTCCTCCCCACTCAGCAGGGCGACATCCTCACCTCATCGTCACGGCCGCTGTACACGACGCGGCGCATGGACCTCGTCGTCTTCGAGCGGGACGTGCACGAACTCGCCCTCGACGTCGAGGTGCTCGTGGAGCTGCAGGCCGAGCTCGGTCAGGGCCCACGCCGCATGCGCATCCTGCAGGCCCTGGATGACGCGCTGGACGTCCTCGACCTTCAGGACATCCCCGGAACGGCCGCTGCGGCGCGCGCCGCGCTGGCCGGAGTGCTGGCCGCACCCGCCGAGTACTCCGCGCACCGCGTGCGCGCCATCGGTCATGCGCACATCGACTCCGCGTGGCTGTGGCCGGTGCGCGAGACGATCCGCAAGGTCGCCCGCACCGCATCGTCGATGACCGAACTGATCGACGAGACGGATGACTTCCTCTTCGGGATGTCCAGCGCCCAGCAGTACGCGTGGCTCAAGGAGCATCGTCCGGAAATCTACGACCGCGTGAAGCGCGCCGTGGCCGACGGGCGGTTCCTCCCGCTGGGCGGGATGTGGGTCGAATCCGACACCGTGATGCCGCATGGCGAAGCACTCGTGCGCCAGTTCCTCTACGGACAGCGGTTCTTCGAGCAGGAGTTCGGCATCCGCTCCGCCGGGGTGTGGCTCCCCGACAGCTTCGGATACTCGCCGGCGCTCCCGCAGCTGCTTCGCCGGGCGGGGTTCGAGTGGTTCTTCACGCAGAAGATCTCCTGGAACCAGGTGAACAAGTTCCCCCACCACACGTTCCTGTGGGAGGGCATCGACGGGTCGCGCGTCTTCTCGCACTTCCCGCCGATGGACACGTACAACTCGCGCCTCTCGGCCGCCGAACTCTCCCTCGCCTCGCGTCAGTTCCGGGAGAATCGCGTCGCGACCGAGTCCATCGCGCCCGTGGGCTGGGGCGACGGCGGCGGCGGCACGACGCGGGAGATGGTGGGCCGCGCGCAGCGGTTCGCCGACCTCGAGGGCGCCCCGCGGGTGTCGTGGCAGCATCCCGACGCGTTCTTCGCGCAGGCGCGCGCCGAAGTGGCCGAGCCGCCGGTGTGGGTGGGGGAGCTCTACCTCGAGCTTCACCGCGGCACCCTCACGTCGCAGCACCGCACCAAGCAGGGCAACCGCCGCTCGGAGCACCTGCTGCTCGAGGCGGAACTGTGGTGGGCCACCGCTGCCGTGCGCACCGGGGCGGACTACCCCTACGAGGAGATCGACGGGCTGTGGCAGACCGTGCTGCTGCACCAGTTCCACGACATCCTCCCGGGCACCTCGATCGGGTGGGTCCACCGGGAGGCGGTGGCCGAGTACGAGCGAGTACGCGCGGGTGCGGAAGACCTCATCCGCCGCGCGCTGGATGTGCTCACCGGACCCGGGTCGACGACGCTGACGGTGAACGCCGCGCCCGTGACGCGCCTGGGCGTCGGCCCGCTCGCGGTGTCGGTGGCGGCGCAGCCCGATGGGCCGGTGGACCTCACGGAGCGGGATGGCGCGATCATCCTGGACAACGGCGTGATCCGCGTCCGGGTCGAGCCGACCGGACTCATCTCCTCCGCGGTCGACCTCGCCATCGGCCGGGAGGCGATCGCCCCGGGCGGCGTCGGCAACCTGCTGCAACTGCATCAGGATTTCCCCAATATGTGGGACGCGTGGGACGTCGACCGCTTCTACCGCAACGCGGTCACCGATCTGACGGAGGTGGAGGCGATCACCGCGGACCGCGGCGAAGACGGGGCTGCCCGTGTGACGGTGCGCCGGTCGTTCTCGTCCTCCGCCGTCACCCAGGTGCTGTCCCTGGCCCCGGGCTCTCGCACCCTCGTCATCGACCAGCTCACCGACTGGCACGAGACCGAGAAGTTCCTCAAGGTCGCCTTCGCCCTCGACGTGCGCGCCGAGCACACCGCCGCCGAGACGCAGTTCGGTGCGCACCGGCGGGTGACCCACACCAACACGTCGTGGGAGGCCGCCAAGTTCGAGACCTCGATGCACCGGTTCGTGCTCGTGGAGGAACGGGGATTCGGCGTCGCGCTCGTCAACGACTCCGTGTACGGATACGACACCGCCCGGTCCTCCGGCGCGGAGGGGGTCACCACCACGGTGCGGCTGTCGCTTCTGCGCGCACCGCGATTCCCCGACCCGCAGACCGACCAGGGGGAGCAGACCCACCGGTTCGGCCTGGTGGTCGGCGCAGATCTGGAGAACGCAACGGCGGAGGGCATCTCGATGAATGTGCCGGTGCGCACCGTGCACGGCGCGGACGAGGTCGTGCCGCTGGTCGTCGCAGGTCCCGGGGTCGTGGTCTCCTCCGTCAAGCTCGCCGCCGACCGCTCGGGCGATCTGGTGGTGCGCCTGTACGAGCCGGTCGGCCGGCGCGTGCACACCAGCGTGCGCTTCGCCCTGCCGGTGCGGCGCGTGCGCGAGGCGACGCTCCTGGAGGATGACCTCGAGGATGTGACCGTCGAGGACGGCGCCGTCCCGCTCACGCTGGGCGGGTGGGAGGTGCGCACGCTGCGGGTGACGCCGGCCTGAGTGCCGCCGCGCACCGCACGCGGCTATACTTGGGTGGTTGTCCGTATCGGATGACGACCCCCACCACTGCCAGGATTCGCCTGGTTCGTGGCAGCGCGCCCCCGGGGCGCACGACAGTGAGGAAACGAATGGCACCCAAGAAGAGGGTGACCGGCCTGATCAAGCTCCAGATCAACGCCGGCGCCGCCAACCCCGCACCGCCGATCGGGCCCGCGCTCGGTCAGCACGGTGTGAACATCATGGAGTTCTGCAAGGCGTACAACGCCGCGACCGAGTCGCAGCGCGGCAACGTCATCCCCGTGGAGATCACCGTCTACGAGGACCGCAGCTTCACCTTCATCCTGAAGACCCCGCCCGCCGCCGAGCTCATCAAGAAGGCCGCCGGTGTTGCGAAGGGGTCGCAGACCCCGCACACCACCAAGGTCGGCAAGCTCACCAAGGAGCAGGTGCGCCAGATCGCCGAGACCAAGCAGCCGGATCTCAACGCGAACGACATCGAGGCCGCAGCGAAGATCATCGCCGGCACCGCCCGTTCCATGGGCATCACGGTCGAGAGCTGAGGGGCACGAACATGGCTACCAAGTCCAAGGCGTTCCGCGCCGCCGCCGAGAAGATCTCGGCTGACAAGTTCTACACTCCGACCGAGGCCGTCGCCCTCGCGAAGGAGACCGGTTCGAAGAAGTTCGACTCGACCGTCGAGGTCGCGCTCAAGCTCGCCGTCGACCCGCGCAAGGCCGATCAGATGGTCCGCGGCACCGTCATGCTCCCGCACGGCACGGGCAAGACCGCCCGCGTCATCGTGTTCGCGACCGGCCCCGCGGCCGAGGCCGCGATCGCCGCGGGCGCCGATGAGGTCGGCGGCGCCGAGCTCATCGAGCGCGTCGCCGGCGGCTGGACCGACTTCGACGCCGCCGTCTCCACGCCCGAGCTCATGGGCCAGGTCGGTCGCCTCGGTAAGGTGCTGGGCCCCCGCGGTCTCATGCCGAACCCGAAGACCGGAACGGTCACTCCGAACCCGGCGAAGGCCGTCGAGGAGATCAAGGGCGGAAAGATCGAGTTCCGCGTCGACAAGCACGCCAACGTGCACTTCGTCGTCGGCAAGGCCTCGTTCTCGGCCGACCAGCTCGACGAGAACCTGCAGACGGCGCTCGAGGAGATCGTCCGTCTGAAGCCGTCCAGCGCGAAGGGCCGCTACATCCAGAAGGGTTCGGTGTCGACGACATTCGGCCCCGGCATCCCGCTGGACGTCAACGTCATCGCCTGACGCTCCGACGCGCTCGTCACGAAGGGCTCCACCTCCGGGTGGGGCCCTTCGTCCGTCAGGGCGGGCCGTCGCCTGCAACGCGGCGTCACGATGGCATGAACCGGGTCCCAGCCGTGTTGTACTCGAGAATCCCGCGGGTCGCCGACCCGCACCGCCGTCACACGTCAGGAAACCCGCATGTCTCGTCGCCGTCCGACCGTCGCCGCCGCTCTGATCTTGTCCGCAGCGCTGGGCCTGGCCTCGTGCAGTGGCGGAGCCTCACCGGGTGCGACGCCCGCCGGTGACCAGTACGGTCTGGTCGACGCCGGCACGCTCACGGTCGCGACCGAGGGCACCTACCGTCCGTTCAGCTTCCATGACGCCTCTGGAGACCTGGTCGGATTCGACGTGGAGATCGCGGAGGCGGTCGCCGACAAGCTCGGCCTGGAGGTCCGCTTCCGCGAGACGCAGTGGGACGCGATCTTCGCCGGCCTCGACGCCGGCCGGTTCGACCTGATCGCGAACCAGGTGTCCATCAACGCGGAGCGCGAGGAGAAGTACCTCTTCAGCGAGCCCTACACGGTGTCTCCCGGAGTGATCGTCGTGCGGGCGGACGACGACTCCATCACGAGCTTCGACGACCTGGACGGGAAGACCACAGCCCAGTCGCTCACCAGCAACTGGTACGAGTTGGCCACCGACAGCGGCGCGACCGTGGAAGCCGTCGAGGGCTGGGCGCAGGCCGTTGCTCTGCTGCAGCAAGGGCGCGTGAACGCGACCGTCAACGACAACCTCACCTTCCTCGACTACGAGAAGAACGAAGGGCCGAGCGGGCTGAAGATCGCCGCCGAGACCGACGACCCCGCATACAACGCGCTGGCCTTCACCCAGGACAAGGACGCGCTCGTCGAGGAGGTCAACGCCGCCCTCGCCGAGTTGCGGGACGAGGGCGTGCTCGCGGAGATCAGCGAGAAGTACTTCGGCGCGGACGTCACAGAGTAACGTCTCTGCATCGCCTGCCCGAGCCTGAGCGGCGAGCGGATCCAGCTGCCCGGGAAGGACACCATGGATGAGACGTGGACGCTCATCGTCGACTCGTTCTGGCCGCTGCTGCTGGCGGGCCTCACCGGCACGATCCCGCTCGCCCTCGCCTCGTTCGCCCTCGGCCTGGTGCTCGCCCTGGGGGTGGCGCTCGTGCGGCTCTCCCCGAACCCGCTGCTGTCGGCCATCGCGCGCCTGTACATCTCGGTGATCCGTGGGACGCCGCTGCTCGTCCAGCTCTTCGTGATCTTCTACGGGCTGCCGTCGGTGGGCGTGGTGATCGATCCGTGGCCGGCGGCGATCATCGCGTTCTCCCTGAACGTCGGCGGGTACGCCGCCGAGGTCATCCGCGCGGCCATCCTCTCGGTGCCGAAGGGGCAGTGGGAGGCCGCGCACACCGTGGGGCTGTCACCGGGCAAGACCCTGACGCGCGTCGTGCTGCCTCAGGCGGCCCGCGTGTCGGTGCCGCCGCTGTCGAACACGTTCATCTCGCTCGTGAAGGACACGTCCCTCGCGTCGCTCATCCTCGTGACCGAGCTGTTCCGGCGGGCGGAGAACATCGCGGCCTTCACCTATGAGTTCATGGTCGTCTACCTCGAAGCCGCCGCCATCTACTGGCTGTTCTGCCTCGTGCTCTCCAGCGGTCAGAGCGGGATCGAGAGGAAGCTGGATCGCTATGTCGCCCACTGATGCTCCCGGTGGCGACCCGCTCGCCCCGGCGGCCGGACCCGTCGATCGGCCGCTCCTGCGCGTGAGCGGACTGACCAAGAGCTTCGGGCGGGATCTCGTGCTCGGCGGGGTCGACTTCGAGGTGCGTCGTGGTGAGGTCGTCGTCCTCATCGGCCCCAGCGGGTCGGGGAAGACGACAGTGCTGCGGTGCCTGAACGGCCTGGAGGTCGCCGACGCCGGCATCGTCGACTTCGACGGCGGCCCCGCCGTGGACTTCTCGCGCCGGGGGACGAAGGCGGATCGGCGGGCGCTGCGCGATCGGTCGGCGATGGTGTTCCAGCATCACAACCTGTTCCCCCACCGCACCGTGATCGAGAACGTCGTCGAGGGCCCGGTGCACGCTCACCGCACGGCCAGGGGCGAGGCCGTCGCCCAGGCGGAGGCGCTGCTGGATCGCGTCGGCCTGGGCGACAAGCGCGACGCCTATCCGTTCGAACTGTCGGGCGGGCAGCAGCAGCGGGTCGGCATCGTCCGGGCTCTCGCGCTGAAACCCGACCTTCTGCTCTTCGACGAGCCGACCAGCGCGCTCGATCCCGAACTCGTCGGGGAGGTGCTGCTCGTCCTCCGCGAACTGGCCGATGAAGGCTGGACGATGATGATCGTGACGCACGAGCTGGGTTTCGCCCGGCAGGTGGCCGATGAGGTGCTGTTCTTCGACCACGGCCTCATCGTCGAGCGGGGTACCCCCGCCCAGATCCTGACGCGACCGGCGCACGAGCGCACGCGCCGGTTCGTCGACCGGATCCTCCGCCCTCTCGACGGGGGGTGAGGGTCCTCGAGCGCGCTCCGGCCGGGGTTACTCGCTCGGGCGCACCTCGAACGAGGCGTCCGCCGAGGCCGGCACCTCGGATGCTTCCACAGCGCTGACCTCCGATCCCGGCGGGCCCTGCCGCATCCACCCGAGCAGGGTCTCCACGGCCTCGGACTCGCCTTGGATCTCGGCCTCGACGCTGCCGTCCCGGCGATTGCGCACCCAGCCCGTGACGCCGGACCTCCGCGCCTGAACGTGCGTGGAGTACCGGAATCCGACACCCTGCACTGTCCCGCGGACGATCACGTGAAGACGCTTCATCCTCCCATCGTCGCGCACGCGGGGAACCGCGTCAGTGCGGGAGCACGAGACTTATTGCGATCCCGATCATCACGACGGCGATGACGGCGTCCAGGATGCGCCACGCTTTCGGGGTGGCCAGCCACCGACCGAGGAACCGGGCGCCGAAGGCGAGCCCGAAGAACCACAGGATGCTCGCGGCCATCGCCCCCGCCGCGAACACCCACCGGTCATCGCCGTGCGTGCTCGCCACCGAGCCGAGGAGGAAGACGGTGTCGAGGTAGACGTGGGGGTTGAGCCACGTCAGCGCCAGGCAGGTCAAGACCACCGGAGCCAGGCGCACGCGCGTGCTCACGCCACGGGCATCCGGCGCCGCGGTCGCGGTCGTCGGCGGGCCCGCCTGGAGCGCCTGGCCGTTCGGTCGCAGTGCGCGGCGGGCGGCCAGCAGGCCGTAGCCGACGAGGAAGAGCGCGCCGGCCCACCGGATGACATCCACCAGCCACGGCACAGCCTCCAGCACGAGCCCGATGCCGGAGACGCCGAGCGCGATGAGAGCGGCATCCGACGCGGCGCAGATCATCGCCACCGCGACGACGTGCTCGCGGCGGACTCCCTGCCGCAGGACGAAGAGGTTCTGCGCGCCGATCGCGACGATGAGCGAGAGGCCGACGCCGAACCCGGCTGCCAGGGAGGTGATCACACCGCGACGCTACGGCGTCGACGGCAGCGAGTACAGTTCAGGATTCTTCATAACCTTTAGTATTACTTCATGTCCGTGCCTCTCGACCTCGCGCGAACCCTCGCGGTGATCCTCGACGAGGGAACCCTCGAGGCCGCGGCGCGGCGCCTGTCGCTCACACCGTCCGCCGTGAGTCAGCGGGTGCGGGCCTTGGAGGAGCGCCTCGGGCGGGTGGTTCTCGTCCGCACCAAACCCGTGCAGGCCACCGACGCGGGCCGCGCCATCGTGCGCCTGGCCCGTCAGCTCGACCTCCTCGAGCACGATGCGCTCGCCGACATCGGCGCCGACGGATCGGGAGCGGCCGTCGTACCGCTCGCCGTCAACGCCGACTCGCTCGCCACGTGGTTCCTCGCGCCGCTGGCACGTCTGACCGAGCGGCGGCAGGTCGTGTTCGAGCTGCACCGCGACGACCAGGACTTCACCGCCGGTCTCCTGGAATCGGGCACCGTCATGGGGGCGGTCACGTCACGGGAATCGCCCGTCGCCGGTTGTCGCGTGCGACCGCTCGGGATGCTGCGCTACGAGGCCCTCGCCGGCGCGGCGTTCGCCGCACGGTGGTTCCCCGACGGTGCCGACGCCGATGCGCTCGGAAGAGCGCCGGTCGTGGATTTCGACCGACGTGACGACCTGCAATCGCGCTGGCTCGCCGCGCGCGGCGTGACCGGCACCCCGCCGCGGCATCTGGTTCCCGCGTCGGCCGACTTCGCCACGGCCATCCGTCTCGGCCTCGGGTGGGGGCTCCTCCCGCGCTTGCAGTCGGCGGAGCATCTCGCCTCCGGCGCCCTCGTTCGGCTCGGCGGTCCGCCGGTGGACGTTCCGCTGTTCTGGCAGCAGTGGAATCTCACCTCGCCCCTGCTGGACGCCATCGCCGACGAACTCGTCGCCGAAGCGCGTCGGGTGCTCGCCCAGCCTCAGTCGTCGCTCACGCGGAGGACGAGCTTGCCGCGTGTGTGACCGCGTTCCAGCTCCACGTGTGCGGCGGCAGCGTCGTCGAGATCGAACACCTGGTCGACGTAGACCTGCACCGCTCCGGAGTCCAGCAGTCGCGAGATGGTGGCCAGCACCCCGCCGTCGGGGATGACCTTGTAGCTCGTCGCCCGCACCCCCGCCGCCGCTGCCGCCTCGGCGAAGTCCGGCCAGCCGCCGGTGGGCACCTCGATCAGGAGACCTCCGGGCCGCAGCACGCGGAGGGAACGCGTTCCGGTGTCGTCGTCGGCGTTGCCCACGAGGTCGATCACGACGTCCATGTCGCCCGCCATGTCTTCGAAGCGCTGCGTCGCGTGATCCAGCACGACGGCCGCTCCCAGATCGCGCAGCCAGTCGGCGTTGCGCGCGGAGCCGGTGGCGGTCACATGCGCACCGAAATACGCGGCGAACTGGATGGCGAAATGTCCGACGCCGCCGCTGCCGGCATGGATGAGGATGCGCTGTCCCTCGTGCGCCAGCGCGGTCTCCACGACAGCGCCCCACGCCGTCAGGGCCGCCAGCGGGACCCCCGCCGCCTCGACGTGGGAGAGGGAGGCGGGCTTGCGCGCGATCGACAGGGCGGACGCGACGACGTACTCGGCGTAGGTTCCCGACGCGCGGGGGAACGCCGCCATCCCGAACACCTCGGTGCCCGCGGGGAAGGGGTACGCCTCGAACGGCGCCTTCACCACCACGCCGCTGAAGTCGTACCCGAGCGTCGAGGGATACTGGGCGATCGCTGCCGAGACACCGGCGCCGTGGCGGGTCTTGGCATCGATGGGATTCACCCCGGCCGCGACCACCCGCACGAGCACCTCGCTGAGGACCGGCGTCGGAACATCCACCTCGCCGGTGTGCAGGCTCGCGTTCCCGCCACGATCGAACAGGGAAGCACGCATGCGCGCCGGCGGCGTGGGGGGAGGCGCCAGCACGGTGTCCGTCGGAGTGGACTCGGGGTGCAGCGGCCGAAATCTCATCCGTCGCTCCTTCCGTGCAGTCGGCGTCGGCAGCACTGGTGCTGGGGACGAGCCCAGTCAACCCGAGCAATGTCTCGCCGGTGTTACACGGGCGTCACTGTGCGGAGAAGCTCCGCGCCGCGGGAGGGGGCGGAGCTACCGTGTCAGGGCGACTCGCCGGGTGGCCGGCCGTTGGCCAGTGCCGACAGGAGGACGGCGGCGTGGCGGATGTCGTCGGTCGACCATCCGTCCAGCGCGGCGACCAGGCGGCCGCCGTGCGGGGCGCGGGCTGCCTCCAACCGCTCCGTGCCCAGGGGCGTGATCGCGATGAGACGCGAGCGCCGGTCGGTCGGGTCGGCGGTACGCGTGACGAGGCCGAGGGCCTCCAGCTCGGTGGCGCTGCGACTGGTCAGGCCCTTGTCGGCGCTCAATCGCTCCGCGAGCGCCGACAGGGTCACGGGGCCCACGCGCTGGACGGAGGAGAGCACCTTGAACGTTCCCGGCAGCATTCCCGGGCTGGCGGTCTCCGCGGCTTCCGAGAGGAGGCGGCGGAAGACGGTGACCAGTTCGGAGAAGGAGCCCTCCAGCGCGCGGATCGCCTCGGCGCGGTCATCGCCGTGGGCGAGCGCGGGGGAGTCGGATGCGGGGGAGTCGGGCACGGGGGAGTCGGGCACGGTCACGTCAGCCATCTTCGCCGATGTCCCGGCCGCGGCGCGCCGGCTGGCGAGGCGCTGCCGGCACGGACCCCGTGGCGGCCAGGGCAGCCATCCCCTCCGCGGCCGACACCGTCGCGAGATCGGCTTCGCTGGCGGCGATCCGCTCGGCGGTGGTCATCCGGGTGAGGGGGTGGTTCGGCAGGAAGACGATCGCCAGCAGGCTCAGCACGGCCACGGGGACGGCGATGAGGAACGCCTGGGCGATCGAGGCGGCGTAGACGTCTTCGACGATGACCCGGACGACCTCGGGCAACGCCGAGACCTGCGGGAGCGCGCCGGAGCGCAACTGCTCGGCGACGCCCGCGCCATCGGCCCCGAGGCCGGCGATGGCCGCCGCGATCTCCTCCTTGCGGCCCGCCAGGAGGGAGCTCACGGAGGCGGCGACCGTCGCGCCCATGACGGAGACGCCGACCGTGCCGCCGAGGCTGCGGAAGAACGCCACGCCCGAACTGGCCGTGCCGAGCACCGACGGCTCGGCGGTGTTCTGGACGATGAGCACGAGGTTTTGCATCGTCATGCCGACGCCGGCGCCGAGGAGGAACATGTAGATCCCGACGAGGACGAGCGACGTGTCGTAGTGGATCGTCGAGAGCAGGAACGAGCCGGCGATCAACAGCACCGCCCCGAGCACCACGTAGGCCTTCCACCTTCCGAACCGGGTGATCAGTGCGCCGACGACGACGGAGGCGATCAGGAGCCCGGCGATCATCGGGATGGTGAGCAGGCCCGCCTCGGTGGGCGAAGCGCCGCGGGCGAGCTGCATGTACTGGCTGAGGTACACCGACGTGCCGAACATGGCCAGGCCCGTGGCGATGGAGGCGATGACGGCGAGGGTGAACGTGGTGTTGCGGAAGAGGCTCAGGGGGATCAGCGGCTCGGAGACTTTCAGCTCCGTGACGATGAAGAGGATGGTGGCCAGGGCTGCCCCGCCGACCATGAGTGCGGTCTCGGTGCTGGCCCACTCATAATTCTGCCCGGCGTTGGTGATCCAGATGAGCAGCAGCGAGACCGCCGCGGCGAGGAAGACGATGCCGAGGTAGTCGATGCGGGCCTTCCGGGGCGGATGCTTCGGCAGGTGCAGAGTGCGCTGCTGGATGACGAGCGCGGCGACGGCGAAGGGGAGGGCGACGAAGAAGTTCCAGCGCCATCCGAACGCGTCGGTGATGAGGCCGCCCAGGAGCGGCCCGCCCACGGTGGCCACCGCCATGACAGCACCGAACAGTCCCATGTAACGGCCGCGCTCACGCGGGCTGATGATGTCGGCCATGATGACCTGGCTCAGGGCGGCGAGCCCGCCCGCGCCCAAGCCCTGGACCGCGCGGAAGGCGATGAGCGTCTCGGGGTTCTGCGAGAACCCGGCGGCGGCGGTGGCGAGCACGAAGATCACGATGGCGATCTGGATGAGCAGCTTGCGGTTGAACAGGTCGGCGAGCTTGCCCCAGATCGGCGTGGAGATGGCCGTCGTCAGGAGGGTGGCGGTGACCACCCACGTGTAGACGGCCTGGTCGCCGTCGAGGTCGTGCACGATGACCGGCAGGGAGGTCGAGACGACCGTGGACGCCAGCATCGATACGAACATTCCCAGCAGCAGCCCGAGGAGGGCGGGGAGGACGCGACGCGGGGAATCCGTCACGGGGGTGTCGAGAGCCATGCGGGCCTTTCGCCGAAGAGGGGGTCCGCGACGACGACGGCGCGATAGTTGACTTCTGTCAACGATACGCCTCTTGCTTGACTTATGTCAACGAACTACTCGGCCAGAGCGAGTGCCCGGAACGCCTCTCGGGGGCGGGATGCGGTGCTCTGTGGCGCCGCATCCGCGCGTGCCGTCGTGGTGCGCCGGTGCAATTCGTCGATGAGCGCGGTGGCGAGTCCCACGAGCTTCGCGATCTCGCGTTCGTCGCGGTCGATCCACTGGCAGCGCGGCTCGTCGTCGACGGGCACGAAAGCGTCGTGCACCTCCCAGGCGACCAGGGTGCGGTCGGCGCCGAGGACGTGCTGCTGCCACCACACCTGTCGCAGGTACGTGCGAGGAATGCTGCGCCAGGTCTTGTTGGTCGTCTTGATCTCCGCGAGCACGACGCGGCCGGCCGCATCCACGGTCACGCCGTCGGGTGTGGCGAGGTGCCGCTTCTCCACGACGGCGTGGAAGAGCGCCGAGGACGGCTGGATGCCGTGGGTCGCAGCCACCCATGCCGCGATCTCGGGCTCGCGCAGCCGGCCGTGCGCGGTGTAGGCGTTGCCGGAGAATCCCGAGCCCATCAGCTTCGCGTCGGCGGCGCGGGGGATGGAGCCCGGGCCGGTGAGGGCCGCGACATCCGTGGCCGTGATGCCCCGCGATCGCGCCCGGATCCACGCGACGCGGTCGCGCGAGTCCGCCACGATCCGCGCCGCCAGCTGTGGGCTGCGCGAGACGAGGTCGGGGGACATGTCTTCGACCCTAACCCCCGCACCCGAAGCCGCCCGCCCGACCCGCCGCCCCCCGGGGTCCCGCCCGCGCGGCCCCGCCCCCGCCCCCGCCCCCGCCCCGCCCCCGATCGCACGGCATCTCACCGAGCGCACGGCTTTCCCACGCTGCTACGTCGTGCGTTCGGTGCGAAGTGGTGCGCTCGGCGATGGGCGTGGCTCCTCCACAGGGGGGCGGGTGGCGGGGGGTTTGCACAGAGGGGAGGAAAGCGGGGCGCGAGGGGGCGCGGGGGGCTGGGGTGGGAGGATGCGCAAACTCGCTCAGGAGGAAGCCGGGGCCGCCCTGCGAAGCCGAGAGCACTATCGGCTCCTCGGCGTGGGCGAGCGTGAACTCGTCGCTCTCACCAGGGCCGGCGAACTGCGGAAGGTCAGGCGCGGGTGGTGGGTCGACAGCGTGCTATGGAATGAGCTGTGGCCCGAATCGCGCCATCTCCTGCATCTCACCGCCGTGGCTCGCGACGGTCGGAGCGCCGGAGCCGCAGCATCCCACCACTCGGCCGGAGTCCTGCACGACCTGCCGTTGTACCGCACGGCGCTCCCGCGGGTGCACCTCACGACGCCTCACGCGGGGCGCATCTCCAGCGGAGAAGACGTCATGCGGCATGTGCACGTGCTCGCGGATGACGACATGACGGTGGTGCACGGCATCCGGTGCACCACCCTGGCCAGGACGACGTTCGACCTCACGCGGGTCCTCTCACCAGAGGGGGCTCTCGCCGTGGCCGACGCCGCTCTTCGTCAGGTCGCCGTCCGCGGTCACCAGTACGACGAGGACCGCGCTGAACAGTGGCGTGAGGATCAATTCCGTCGGCTCCGCAACGCCGCGGGTGCACGGGGCGTGCGCCAGGCCCGCTGGATCACCGAGATCGCCGACGGGCGCGCGCAGCTGCCCGGGGAGAGCGTCAGCAGGCTCCAACTCCTGCGGCTCGGCTTTCGCGTGCTGCGTCTGCAGGTGCCCGTCCGCTCGCCGAACGGCGGCTGGTACTGGGTCGACATCGGGTTGGATGAGGCCGGCGCATGGGGCGAGTTCGACGGCGCGATGAAGTACCTCGATGAAGCGATGCGGTCGGGTCGCACGGTCGAGCAGGTCATGCTCGCGGAGAAGACCCGAGAGGACTGGATCCGCGGCACCACGCATCGGCGCTTCGCGAGGTGGGGCGACGCGCACATCGACACCCCGGCGTCGCTCGGCGCGCGACTCGCGGCCTTCGGGATCTACCCGCCCCGCTGAGTGCGAGCGTACGGCTCCCCACCGAATGCACGATGTTGCTGCGCGATCAGGCCGTGCGGTCGGTGAGAAGCCGTTCGCTCGGTGGGGGTGGAGCGGGATTTGGCGGGGGAGGGGAGGGCGCGTATGCTGGGAGGAAGCCAAAGACCGCCGGTCATCGGCGTGCGCGCCAGCGCATGACGATCGAAGCTCTGCGAAAGCAGGGGCCCGCGCAGGTGTACGAACGACTTCCCGGATCGGGAATCGAGCTCCGTGCGCTTGCGCCGGAGCTCTTCTGTTTTCCTGGGGTCGAGAACACCGGATGCTGCGGCCCGACGCCTCGCCATCGCGGAGCGTCTCGTACACACAAGGAGTGGCCATGGCGCAGAAGGATGCATCGGTCGCCGAGCTCACGAAGAACTTCGAGGACTCGACCGCCGTTCTGCTGACCGAGTACCGCGGTCTGACGGTTGCCCAGCTCAAGGAGCTGCGCAACAGCATTCGTCAGGACGCGGAATACGCCGTGGTGAAGAACACGCTGACCAGGATCGCCGCGAACAACGCGGGGGTCACCGGCCTGGACGACGAACTCAAGGGTCCGTCGGCCATCGCCTTCGTCCACGGTGACCCGGTCACCGTGGCCAAGAGTCTGCGCACCTTCGCCAGGGCTAACCCTCTTCTCGTGATCAAGGGCGGGTACTTCGACGGTGCCTCCCTGACCGCGGATGAGGTCAACAAGCTCGCCGATCTCGAAAGCCGTGAAGTCCTGCTGGCGAAGCTCGCCGGTGCGATGAAGGCCTCGATGACCAAGGCGGCATACGTCTTCAACGCGCTTCCGTCGAAGGCCGTTCGCACGGTCGACGCACTGCGCGAGAAGCAGGAGTCCGCGGCCTGACATCGGGCCCCGGCATAAGCGAAACCCCAATCAAGGAGAAACATCATGGCAAAGCTCAGCACTGAGGAGCTGCTCGACGCGTTCAAGGAGCTCACCCTCATTGAGCTCAGCGAGTTCGTGAAGGCCTTCGAGGAGACCTTCGACGTCACCGCAGCTGCCCCCGTCGCGGTCGCCGCGGCCGGCGCACCCGCCGGTGGCGCCCCCGCCGAGGAGGAAGAGGTCAAGGATTCCTTCGACGTCATCCTCGAGACGGTCGGCGACAAGAAGATCCAGGTCATCAAGGTCGTCCGCGAGCTCACCTCGCTCGGCCTGGGTGAGGCCAAGGCCGTCGTCGACGGTGCTCCCAAGGCCGTCCTCGAGGGCGCCAACAAGGAGACCGCCGACAAGGCGAAGGCTGCTCTTGAAGAGGCCGGCGCTTCGGTCACCCTCAAGTAACACCTGTTCTGCGAGAAGCCCCGGATGCTGCGGCGTCCGGGGCTTCTCCGCGTTCGCGGGAGCGTCAGCTGCGACCGAGTCCGGTGTCGGAGACCACCACCGCGAGTGCGGGGTCGGCCGGAGCCGTGGAGCTGCGCACGACGAGGCGGGCTTGCAGCCGGACTTCCGCATGCCCGGCGCTCGGATCCTCCATGGCGCGCAGCAGCAGATCCACGGCCGCGCGGCCCTGCTCCCTCGGCACCTGCTGCAGGGTCGTCAGGGAGAACATCTCGGCGTACTCGTGGTCGTCGATTCCGACGACGCTGAGTTCACCCGGGACCGGGATGGCCAGGCGCCGCGCGGCGATGATGGCGCCGATCGCGACCTCGTCGCAGGCCGCGACCAGGGCCGTCGGGCGCGATCGCGTCTCTCCCAGCAGATCGACCGCTGCGGCATAGCCCCCGGGCATCGATGGACCGGAGCGCACGTGCCTCGCCAGTTCGCCGAGCCCGGCGTCGTTCATCGCTTCCTCGTACCCCCGTAGACGCAGGCGGTCGACGTGCGCGAAATGCTCGTCGGAGCCTCCGCCGAGGAACACGATCGCCCTGTGGCCGAGCGCGATCAGGTGGTCGGTCGCCCGGCGCGCGGCATGGAGGTCGTCGATGGTGACGAGGCTCGTCCCTCCTGCCGCGCCGACCACGCTCACCACCGGCCGGCCCAGGCGATGGAGCTGTTCCCACTCGCCCTCGGCCGGTTCGATCCCCACGGCGATGAGGCCGTCGAAGCGGCGGCGGGGGAGGAAGTCCTGGAAGATGCGCCGCCGATCCTCGGTGCCCGGGGGCGCCTCATACAGCGTCAGATCGAGGTCGTGCTCCAGCAGAGCGGACTGGACGCCCTCGATCACCTCGGCGAAGAACCACCGGGCGACTGTCGGGACGAGCACGCCGATCGTCTGCAACCGGCCCGTCGCCAGGCTCACCGCGCTGGTGGAAGGGACGTACCCGAGGGAGGCCGCCACCTCGGCGACGCGGCGTCGCGTCTGGTCGGAGACGTACCCGCTGCCGGTGAGCGCGCGGCTGGCCGTCGACTTGGAGACACCCGCGACCCGCGCGACCTCGGAGATACCGTTCATTCGTCTCCTCATCCGCATTGCCGCACTGCCCTGCGCGAGAAAGGCTACCGCCGATCTGTCGAAATGGAACCGGTTGCGATGGCGGCTCTGGACAAGGGACCGTTCCCACACGTCATGAGAGCGCTCCCAGCGGGGGTTACGCAGTCGTGATCAATCATTCTTGTGCCCTGCACGGAAGTCGCATACCGTGGCCTGGAATCGGTTCCTCACGGGGCCGCACCAGAGTCTCAA
Organism: Microbacterium sp. Z11_20; assembly: GCF_057197605.1. NCBI lineage: Bacteria > Bacillati > Actinomycetota > Actinomycetes > Micrococcales > Microbacteriaceae > Microbacterium > Microbacterium sp. Z11_20. Next base: position 404,710 of record NZ_JBXVOQ010000002.1, read on the forward strand.
GGAGGAGGAACCACATGGGCATGTCACAGCACCGTCGCCTTTGGGCGCCGCTCGCACTCGTCGGCGTCGCCGGCCTGGCGCTTGCCGGCTGCACGGGTGACATCGAAGCCGGGGGCGACGACGTCGACTGCTCGGACTACGAGGAGTACGGCACGTTCGAGGACGCCACCGTCACCATCAGCGGAACGATCCTCGACCTGGAGGCCGACCGTCTCGTGGAGTCGTGGAGCGACTTCGCCTCGTGCACCGGCATCGAGATCGACTATCAGGGCTCCGGCGAGTTCGAGGCGCAGATCGCGGTGCTCGCCGAGGGCGGGAACGCCTCCGACATCGCCATCGTGCCGCAGCCGGGCCTGCTGGCCCGCCTCGCCGCCGGCGGCTGGCTCATTCCGGCATCCCAGCCGGTGATTGACAACATCGACGAGGGCTGGGACCCGATCTGGAAGGAATACGCCACGATCGACGGCACGACGTACGCCGCCCCGCTGATGGCGAGCATCAAGGGCTACGTCTGGTATTCGCCGACCCAGTTCGAGGACAACGGCTGGGAGGTCCCCACGACCCTCGACGAGATGATGGAGCTGTCCGAGACGATCGCCGCCGACTCCGGCCACCAGCCGTGGTGCGCGGGCCTGGAATCCGCTGAGGCGACCGGATGGCCGGGCACCGACTGGATCGAGGACTTCGTGATCCGCGAGGCGGGCGCGGACTTCTACGACCAGTGGGTGACCCACGAGGTTCCCTTCAACGCGCCCGAGGTGGTCACGGCGTTCGACTCGGTCGGGGAGTACCTCAAGAGCGACGAGATGGTCAACGGCGGGTTCGGCGACGTCTCCACCCTGATCAGCACGCCGTTCCAGGAGGCGGGGCTGCCCATCCTCGACGACGAGTGCTCGCTGCACCACCAGGCCTCGTTCTACGAGACGTTCTGGAACTCGGACGGCGGGGAAGAGGTCACCGTCGCACCCGACGGCGACGTCTTCGCGTTCCTGATGCCTCCCGCCAGCGCCGACGACCCGCAGGCGGTCACCGGTGGCGGCGAGTTCCCGGTGGCGTTCCGTGACGCCGAGGAGGTCGAGGCTGTGCGCACCTACCTCTCCAGCGCCCTGTGGGCCAACAACCGCGTGAGCCTGGGCGGCGTCATCAGCGCCAACAAGGGCCTCGACCCGGCCAACGCCTCGAGCCCGCTGCTGGAGCAGTCCATCGAGATCCTGCAGGACCCCGACACCGAGTTCCGCTTCGACGGTTCCGACCTGATGCCCGGCGCCGTCGGCGCGGCGTCCTTCTGGCGGGGCATCGTCGAATGGGTCGGCGGACAGAGCACGCAGACGGTGGTCGATGAGATCGAGGCCAGCTGGCCCGCCAGCTGACCGTGAGCGGGCCGAGGCGGATGCTCCGTCCCGGCCCGCTCACTCATCCCGTCCGTATGCGCGGCGGGACCGGAGTGACGTTCTCCTCGGCAGGCGAGGCGAGAAAGGGCAACGATGACAACCGCTGATCTCCTCGGGAAGATCCTTCAGGTGGTGCTCGGCCTCGTGGTCTTCGCCGCCATCGTGGGGATCATCGTCCTCCTCATGGGCCGCGCCCCGCGGCGGGGACGCAACGCGTGGCAGCTGCTGTGGTTCCTCCTGCCGGCGCTCCTCCTGCTGGCGGTGGGACTCGTATGGCCCGCGATCCGGACCACCCTCCTGGCGTTCCAGGACAACAGCGGCAACTTCAGCTGGAACAACTTCGCGTGGATGTTCACGCAGCCCGCGGCCATCCGCACGCTCATCAACACCGTCATCTGGGTGGTCCTGGTGCCCACCTTCGCCACGGCTCTGGGACTCGCGTACGCGGTCTTCATCGACAAGTCGCGTGGCGAGAAGATCTACAAGGCCCTGGTGTTCATGCCGATGGCGATCTCGTTCGTCGGAGCCGGCATCATCTGGCGCTTCGTCTACGAATACCGCTCGGCGGGCAGGGAGCAGATCGGGCTGCTCAACGCCTTCGCCGTGGCCTTCGGCGGGGAGCCGGTGCAGTGGCTGCAGACCGATCCCATCAACACCGTCCTGCTCATCGTCGTGATGATCTGGATCCAGACCGGGTTCGCGATGGTCGTGCTCAGCGCCGCGATCAAGGGCATCCCGACCGAGCAGATCGAGGCCGCGCAGCTGGACGGCACCAACGCGTGGCAGCGGTTCTTGAACGTCACCGTCCCGGGAATCCGGGGATCGCTCGTGGTGGTGCTCACGACGATCTCCATCGCGACCCTGAAGGTCTTCGACATCGTCCGCACGATGACCGGCGGCAACTTCAACACCAGCGTCGTGGCGAACGAGATGTACGTACAGGCGTTCCGCGCGAGCGAAGTGGGCCGCGGCTCGGCACTGGCCGTCATCCTCTTCGTGCTCGTCCTTCCCATCGTCATCTACAACGTGAACGTGCTTCGCAAGCAGAGGGAGATCCGATGAGCAGTAGTGTCGCCCCCGTCGACCTCCCCATCCCCGACGGCGGGAAGGATGAGTACCGGATCGCCATCGCCGGCACGGCGACGTCGCGGACCAAGCGGCGACTGACCTCCCGCGGCGCCACGGTGGCCGCGCTCATCATCGCGATCCTGTGGACGATCCCCACGTTCGGGCTGTTCGTCTCGTCCTTCCGCCCGGCCGAGCTCATCCAGGAGACCGGCTGGTGGACGATCTTCCAGAACCCCGGTTTCACGCTCGACAACTACCGCGACGTCCTGCTGTCGCCGTCGCAGTCCTCGCCCCAGCTGGGCGCGTACTTCGTGAACTCCCTCGCGATCGCCATTCCGGCGACCATCTTCCCGCTCGTGTTCGCGTCGATGGCCGCCTACGCCTTCGCGTGGATGAGGTTCCGCTTCTCCAACGGGCTGTTCATCTTCATCTTCGCGCTGCAGATCGTTCCCATCCAGATGGCGCTGGTCCCGCTCCTGCAGACGTTCTCGGTATGGCTGCGGCCGGGACAGCAGTGGCTGCACGACGTCATCCCGTTCATCCCGGAGCAGAACTATCTGCCGCTGTGGATCGCCCACACGATCTTCGCCCTGCCTCTGACGATCTTCCTGCTGCACAACTTCATCTCCGAGATCCCCGGGGACGTCATCGAGGCCGCGCGGGTGGACGGCGCGAGCCACACCCAGATCTTCTTCCGCGTCGTGATCCCGCTGGCAACGCCCGCGATCGCATCGGTGGCTATCTTCCAGTTCCTCTGGGTGTGGAACGACCTCCTGGTCGCCCTCATCTTCTCGGGCGGAACGCAGGACGTCGCCCCGCTCACCCAGCGGCTGGCCGAGATGGTGGGCTCCCGCGGGCAGGACTGGCAGCGGCTGACCGCCGGCGCGTTCGTCTCGCTCATCGTGCCGCTGATCGTGTTCTTCTCCCTCCAGCGCTACTTCGTGCGCGGCCTGCTGGCCGGCAGCACCAAGGGGTGACCGCGGGGCGAAGCGGTCCCGGAGCCGCCGTACCGGTGGCTCCGGCAGCGGCGTAGCCTGAGCCCATGGATGCCGCCCCCGCTCCTGGCGTCGCGGCGGAGCAGTCGGGGCAGGCGGAGCCGGCGGAGCCGGGGCTCGATGCCGCCGCCGTGGCCGAACGCACAGCGGCCGGCAAGACGAACGCGTTCATCCCCGACACCAGTCGCAGCGTCTGGAACATCGTCCGGGCCAACGTGTTCACGCTGTTCAACGGCATCATCTTCGGATGCTTCTTCGTCCTGCTCCTGGTGGGGCGGTGGCAGGACGCGCTGTTCGGGGCCATCGCCCTGTCCAACTCGGTCATCGGCTGCGTGCAGGAGTTCCGCGCGAAGGCGGCGCTGGACCGCCTGGCCCTCCTCAACGCCCCCCGCGCGCGCATCCGCCGGGACGGCGCGGAGGGAGAGATCTCGCCCGCCGCGGTCGTCCTCGACGACCTCCTCGTGCTGCGCCCCGGCGACCAGGTGCCCGCCGACGCCGTCGTGACGGTCACCCGCTCCCTGCAGATCGACGAGTCCCTGCTCACCGGGGAGTCCGATCCCGTCGACAAGCGCACCGGCGATCAGGCGCTGTCGGGTTCGGTGGTGGTCGCCGGTGACGGCCTGGCCCGCGTCACACGCGTGGGCGCCGACTCGTACGCCAACCGGTTCGCCGGAGAGGCCAAGCGGTTCTCGCTCGTCAGATCAGAAGTGCGCACGTCGGTGAACCGGGTGCTCATGTGGATGGGATGGATCATCGGGCCCGTCGGGCTGCTCGTGCTCAATGCGCAGATGGTGGTCGCCGGCGGGTGGGGCGCGGCGTGGCGGAGCGGGAGGTGGGTGGACGCCGTGGTGAGCACGGTCGCAGCCGTCACCGCGATGATCCCGCTGGGGCTGGTCCTGATGACCTCGATCGCCTTCGCCGTCGGCGCGGCCCGGCTCGCCCGGCAGCAGGTGCTCGTGAACGAACTGCCCGCCGTGGAAGGGCTCGCCCGCGTGGATGTGGTGTGCCTGGACAAGACCGGAACCCTGACCGCGGGCGACATCGCCTTCGACGCGCTCCACGCGCTGGCCGACGCTCCGGCCGGGGTCGAGGACACCCTCGCGTGGTACGGCGCCGCCCCGGATGCCAACGCGACCGCGCGGGGCCTGCGCGAGCCGTTCCCGGTCACCCGGCCGAGTCATCCGGTCGGCGAGATCCCCTTCTCCTCGGCCCGGAAGTGGAGTGCGGTGTCATTCCGCGGCGAGGCGGAGGGGACCTGGGTGCTCGGGGCACCGGAGATCGTCCTCGGGGCCGCGGCCGGTGAGGGCGGCACGGAGACCGGACGCGTGGTCACGGAGACCCGACGCGTGGTCGCGAGGCTCGCCGACAGCGGCCTGCGCACCGTGGCGCTGGCCCATTCCACCCACGCGCTCACCGCGGCCGACGTCGCCGCCCAGCGGCTGCCGACCGGTCTCCGCCCGGCGGCGGTGGTCACCTTCCGCGAGCGGATCCGGCCGGATGCTGCTCGTACTGTGGCCTATTTCGGCGTGCAGGGCGTCGGGATCCGCGTGATCTCCGGTGACAATCCCCGCACCGTGGCCGCCGTCGCCCGCGAGGTGGGGATGGATGTCGGCGAGGGGTACGACGCCCGGCTGCTCCCCGACGCCGACAGCGAGCTCGCCGACGTCCTGGAGCGCACCACCGTCTTCGGGCGGGTCACCCCCGAGCAGAAGAAGCGGATGGTGCTCGCGCTGCAGTCGCGCGGTCACACGGTCGCGATGACGGGGGACGGCGTGAACGACGCCCTCGCGATCAAGGCTGCGGATCTCGGCATCGCGATGAGTTCGGGCGCCGCCGCGACCAAGGCCGTCGCCCGCATCGTGCTGCTGGACGGCCGCTTCTCCCACCTGCCCGATGTCGTGGCCGAAGGCCGCCGGGTGATCGCCAACATCGAACGCGTGTCGATGCTGTTCTTCACCAAGACGGCGTATGCGACCGCCCTGGCGGTGCTGTTCGGCGTGCTGGTGCTCCCCTTCCCGTTCCTGCCGCGCCAGCTGGCGATCACGGACGGCCTCACCATCGGCATCCCGGCGTTCTTCCTCGCGCTGCTGCCCAACGCGCGCCGATACGTGCCCGGACTGCTCAGGCGCTCGCTGTCGTTCGCCGTGCCCGCGGGTCTGGCCATCGCGATCGGGCTCCTGGTGTACGCCCTGCGCGCCGAGGAGCTCGGGCTGGGCGACGCACAGGTGCGCACCGGGGCGACGATCATCCTCGCCGTCGTGGGGATCTGGGTGCTCGCGGTGCTCTCGCGTCCGATCACGCCGGTCACCGCCGCCGTGGTCGGGGCCATGTTCCTGGCTCTCCTGAGCCTATTCACCGTCCCGCAATCGACGGAGTTCTTCCAGTTGGTCGACACGGGGGAGTCCGGCGCGTGGCTGGTCACGGTCACGACGGTGGCAACCGTGCTCGCGATCGAGGTCGTGCGGTTCTTCCACCGCCGCTTCCTCGCGCGGACGCTGCCCGCCGCCGCGTGATCAGGGAGCCGGGCGCCCGAAGGCGCGCGAGCCGGGCGGCACCCACACGGCGATCGCCACGAGGACCTGCACGATCCCCTGCGCGATGATCGCCGTGTCCCACGGGTCGGTGGCGATCCAGGCCATCGCGTTCAGCACCCCGAGCACCCCCAGATATGCCGTGCTGAGGACGCGCGAGAGCCGGCTGCCGCGGGCGAGACCGGATGCGACGGCGAGGAGGAGCAGCCCGGTCAGGATGATGCCGGAGCCGAGGAGGGAGACCGGCAGGACGTCCTCGGCGGCGACGCGATAGCGGCTGAGGAGCACGAGGATGCCGACGACGACGTTCCCGACGGCGCTCGCGTAGACCAGCACCACCGCGACCCACAGGACGACGGGGCGACGACGCGGACTCGGGGCTGCCGTCACGCGACCACTGTAACCGGCGGAGACGCGGCGCCCCCGAGTGTCGTTACGCGGTGCAGCCCAGGCGCGCGGAGATGGACTCCATCGCGCCGATCTCGCCGCTCTGTGCCGCGATCATCCCCTCGGCCACGGTGTCCACGCGCGGGTCGGAACCGAGTTCCACGACGGCCTCCGCCATCGGGATCGCTCCGCGGTGGTGGCGGATCATCAGGTCGAGGAAGAGGCAGTCCGCGGTTGTCCCGTCGGCTGCCCGCAACTGCTCGAGCTCGGCGGACGTGGCCAAGCCCATCTCCGCTTCGAGCTCTTCCTGCGTCGCCGCCGCCGCGTCGTGCCCGTGCTCGGACGACTCCGCCATCCACGCCATGAGCGGGCCGCCGGACTGGGGGAGGCCCCACTGCACCAGCCACCCGTACATCTCACCGCGCTGTCCGGCCTGGGCCGTTGCGATGTCGTACGAGAGCACGCGCAGCTCCGGATCGTCCGTCTTGCGGTGGATCTCCATCGCCATCCCGACGGCCTGTGCGTGGTGCACCTGCATGTCGCGCGCGAACCCGGCCTCCGCCGAGGAGGTGGAGGGGTGCACCGGCGCTGCCGTGGCACCGAAGGCGGTGAAGCGGCCGATCGCGAAGGCCACCGCCGCCACGGCGACGACGGCCACCAGCACGACGATCCATGGCGCCGCCCGGCGGGCGGGCGCCGGAGCGCCGGTGCCTGCGGTCATCGCCGGTCAGGACCGGCCGGGGCCGTCGATGGCGCCGGAGCAGCTCGCGTTGGGCTCGGGGACGTCCTGGCTGCGCCAGTACTCCTCGAAGAACTCCGGAATGCGCTCGTCCGACGCCTCCTCCAGGGTGAGCTGGTGGTTCCAGGAGCTGAGCACGATCGGGGAGTCCAGCCCCTCGTAGGGGGAGAGGATGACGTAGGTGGAGGGGAGGTGCGATTCCAGGGTCGCCAGCTCGTCGCCGGAGACTGCCGCAGGGTCGTAGGTCACCCACACCGCGCCGTGCTCCATCGAGTGGACCGCGTTCTCGTTGACCTGGGGCTCCGTGTAGATCCCGCAGTTCAGCCACGCCGAGCTGTGCGGACCGCCGGCCGGGGGCGACTGGGCGTAGTCGACCGTGCCCTCCACGTGCGTGGTCTCGTTCTCGAAGGTCTCGACACCCTCGATCTCGATGCCCTGGCTGTCCAGCGCGCCGTAGGTCGGGGCACCGCGGGGGGCGAAGACGAAGGAGGCCACGACGAGCGCGATGATCGCGAGGGCGGCGGTGGATCCGACCACCCACCACACGATCTTGCCGCGGCGTCGCCGGGCCAGCTGACGCTGGTACTCCGCGAGCTTCTCCTGGCGCTTCTGCTCGCGCTGCTGCTTGACGGTCTGGTTGAGCTGGGACTGGGTGGCCGGGTTGCCGCTCGCGCGGCGGTCGGACGGGCGTGACGAAGGGGTCATGTGCGGCGTGTTCGGGTTCCGGTCGTGAGCGAAGGCACGTCGGCACGGTGCCGACCGCCCCAGCCTATTCGTGCGCATGGTCATATGGCTGGGAAGGTCCCACACACGGTCCGTCGCCCCCGGTATCATGGATGCGTTCCGAATCGATTCGGGCGCCGCTCTCCCCCCTCCAGAAACCCGTGCCTCGGCCGGGTTTTTTCGCTCACGCTCGAACGAAGGCTCCGTGCTCGACACCGCATCGAACCCGATCATCCCGCCCACCGGCCCTCAGCCCACGTCCCGCCCTGCGACGACCGGCGCGATCCGAACGCTGGGGAAGAACCCGGCGACGGCGCCCATCATGCTGCATCCGGGCGACTCGCTGTCCACCGGCCGCCGCGTGGTCTACATCATCCTGCTCGGTGCGCTGACGGCCCTCGGGCCGTTCACCATCGACCTGTACCTTCCGGCGTTCCCCGCACTGGAGAGCGACTTCCGTACCTCCGCCGCGGCGATCCAGCTCACCCTCACCGGCACCATGATCGGCTTCGCGGTCGGCCAGCTGATCGTCGGCCCCCTCAGCGACAAGGTCGGCCGGCGCCTGCCGCTGCTCGTGGTGACGGGTATCCACGTCCTCGCGAGCACCGCCGCGGCCCTCGCGCCCACGCTCGAGCTGCTGTCGGTCGCCCGCGTGCTCATGGGAGCGGGGGCTGCCGCCGGTGGCGTGGTGGCCGCGGCCATCGTCCGCGACCTCTTCGGCGGACGTCGGCTGGTCGTCATGCTGTCGCGTCTGGCGCTGGTCTCCGGCGTCGCTCCGGTCCTGGCGCCGCTCGTGGGTTCGGCGCTGCTGCTGGTGGTGTCCTGGCGCGGCATCTTCGTCGTCCTCGCCGCGTACGGTGCGGTCATGCTCGTCTCGGCGATCTTCCTGCTCCCCGAGACCCTCCCGCGCGAACGCCGTGCCGAGCAGGCCACGACGACGATCGGCGCTCGTTATCGCAGCGTCCTCACCGACCGGGTGTTCCTCGGCGTTCTCGTCATCGGGGGCATGTCCTTCAGCGGCCTGTTCTCCTACCTGTCCTCCTCGTCGTTCCTGTTCCAGGGGGAGTACGGCCTCGACCCGCAGCAGTACGGGTTGCTCTTCGCGGCCAACTCCGTCGGCGTGGCGCTGGGGGTGCAGACCGCCTCGCGACTGGCCACGCGCTTCGGCCCCCAGTGGGTCATGGCGTGGTCGACCGCCACGCTTCTGGTGGCCAGCATCGCCATCATCGTGACCGACCAGCTGGGCCTGGGGATGTGGGGCACGATCGTGCCGCTGTTCGTCTTCATGACGGCCTGCGGTTTCACCTTCCCGTGCGTGCAGGTGCTGGCACTGGACCGCCATGGCAAGGCGGCAGGCACCGCGCAGTCCATCATCGGGGCCTCGAACTTCGGTGTCGCGGGCATCATCTCCCCGCTCGTGGGCTGGCTCGCCGGTGCCGCCGGCATCACGGCGACCACGATGGCGTCCGTGATGGTCGGTTGCGCCGTCGTCGGTGTGCTGGGCCTGTGGCTTCTGGTGCGGCCGCGAACCGTCGGTCTCCTCGCTCCCTGACCCGGTCGACGCCGGCGATCAGCCGGCGCGGCGGACGGGCTGAAGGCGGAACAACCGCACCACCCGCCCGGATGCCTGCTCGTACCGGCGGTACCCCGGCCACTGGCGCTCGATGCGCGCCCACACGCCATCACGCTCGTCGTCGCCGATGAGCGTGGCACGCACGGGCATGCGCCGACCGCGCACCGTGATCTCCGCATCGGGGTGCGCGAGAAGATTGGTGGTCCAGGCCGGATGGCGGGAGCCGGCGAAGTTCGAGCCGGCCACGATCGCACGGCCCTGTCCGTCGGGGCAGTACATCAGCGGCACATCGCGGGGTTCGCCGGAGTGGGCGCCGACCGTGTGCAGCACGAGCGAGGGCACCAGCAGGGCACTGATCTGCACGCGGCCGTCCGTGGCCCGGGCGATCGCCCGTTCCACCGGCGGCAGCACGCGCGGCCCGAGCCGGCGGAACAGCCGCGTCCGGGTCAGGGGGGCGACGGCGCGGCGGACGACGTCGACGACGGAGGTCATGCGGCCATTCTCCCGTGGTCGGTTCGGCGGGGCGCAACCCCCAGGACGGGATCTCCCACGTCCGGGCAGACTGGCCCGATGGATGATGCAAGGGCGCTCCCGTGGCGCCGGGAGGCCCTCGTCGGCGCAGTGCTGCTGCTGCTGGCGTGCGGACTCGGGGCGTGGGTGTTCGCGCGGGGCAACGACCCCTTCCCCGTGGACGCCTGGTGGAACACCCTCCTGGCCGACTCGGCCGGTAACGAGGTGCTCTTCACCTTCTCCCTGGTGATGAACCGGCTGGGAGGCAGTTGGGTCGCGATCTACGTCGTTCCGATCGCCGGGGCGCTCGCGCTCATCCTGATCCGGCGGCCGTGGGCGGCGGCGTACTTCCTCACCGCATCGATCCTCAGCGCCGCCGCGGTCCAGCTGCTCAAGCGCAGCTTCGGGCGCGCGAGACCCGAAGACATCCTCATCACCAGCGACTACGGGTCGTTCCCGTCGGGCCACAGCGCGAACGCCGCCACGATCGCCGTGGTGGCCGCCGTACTGTTCGCGCGGGCATGGGTCGTGGTCGTGGGGGTCGCGTGGGTCGTGCTCATGGCCTTCAGCCGCACGTACCTGCACGCCCACTGGCTGAGCGACACGCTGGGCGGCGCGCTCGCGGGGGCGGGGGTGGCGTTGCTGGTGGCGGCGGCGTTCTCGGCGCTGCTGGCCCGCGACCCCGGATACGCCGGTGTCTCACGGAGGCGGACCCTTCCCGTGCCCGAAGCGCAGGAGTCCCCGCCGGCGTGAGCGCACGCGCCGTCAAGCCCTGGGCGGACCACCGGGCGGTGCCTACCGTCGGAGGGTGAGCGAACTGACCACCCCCACCGGGCGGGAGTCGGCGCTGCGGGCGATCCCCCGGCCGGACGGCTCCGCCCCGCGCGCGCTCGTCTTCGGCGCGACCGGGTATCTCGGTGGGCGGCTGGTGCCGCGGTTGCTGGCCGCCGGGTATCGCGTGCGGGTTCTCGTCCGCTCGCCCGAGCGCGTGCGGGCCTTCTCGTGGGGCGAGGACGTGGAGGTCGTCCGCGGGGATGCCACCGACGCCGTCGCCGTCGCCGACGCCGTGGGCGACGTCGATGTGCTCTACTACCTCGTCCACTCGATGTCGGCGGGGAAGGACTTCGAAGGCTCCGACCGGCTCGCGGCGCAGACGGTGGCGGATGCGGCCGCGGCGGCCGCGGTGCGGCGCATCGTGTACCTCGGCGGCCTGCATCCGGTCGACGTCCCCCTGTCGCCGCATCTGCGGTCGCGCGTGGAGGTGGGGCGGATACTCCTCGGCAGCGGCGTGCCCACGCTCGTGCTGCAGGCGGGAATCGTGATCGGCTCGGGGTCGGCGTCGTTCGAGATGGTGCGCCACCTCACCGAGGTGCTGCCGTACATGCCGGCGCCGCGGTGGGTGCGCAACCGGATCCAGCCGATCGCGGTCCGCGACGTCCTGCACTACCTGCTGGGGGCGGCCCGCGTGGACGGCACGGTCAACCGCGCCGTGGACATCGGCGGCCCCGACGTGCTGCGGTACGGACAGGCTATGAACGGATACGCGGTGGAAGCGGGCCTCCCGCAGCGGGGGATCGCCGCCCTCCCGGTACTCACGCCGCGGCTGGCCTCCCACTGGGTGAACCTGGTGACGCCGATCCCGCGATCCATCGCGCGACCCCTGGTGGAGTCGCTCCAGAACGACTGCATCGTCAAGGACGGGGATGTCGACGCGCTCATCCCGCCCCCGGCCGCGGGGCTGACCCCGTATCGGGAGGCCGTGCGACTGGCCCTCGGGCGCGTGCGGGCGGACGACGTGGAGACGAGCTGGTTGGATGCCGAACTCTCGGGCGTGCCGAGCGATGCGCTGCCGAGCGACCCGGAGTGGGCGGGGAAGACCGTGTTCACCGATGTGCGGACGGCGCGCACCACCGCGTCGGCGGAGCAGCTGTGGGCGGTGGTGGAAGGCATCGGCGGCGCGAACGGCTGGTACTCCTCGCCGCTGCTGTGGGCGGCGCGCGGATGGATGGACCGGCTCGTGGGCGGGGTGGGACTGGCCCGGGGGCGCCGGAGCCGCCATCGCGTCACGGTCGGGGATGCCCTGGATTTCTGGCGGGTCGAGGCGCTGGAGCCCGGCCGGCTGCTGCGGCTCCGAGCGGAGATGAAGGTCCCGGGGCTCGCCTGGCTCGAGCTGCGCGTGACGCCGGACGGTCGCGGCGCCCGCTACGACCAGCGGGCGGTGTTCTTCCCGCGGGGCCTGGGCGGGCGACTGTACTGGATCGCCGTGCTGCCGTTTCACGGGTTCGTCTTCCGCGGCATGGCGAACCGCATCACCGCCGCCGCTGCGCGAGCCTCCTAGGCTGGGCGGATGCAGCGCATCGCCCGGGTGATCACCGTGTCCGACCGCTCCGCCGCGGGAGTACGGGAAGATCGCAGCGGACCCCGCGCGGTGGGGATGCTGCGCGACGCGGGCTGGGACTGCGCCGATGCCGAGATCGTCCCGGACGGCGCGGACAGCGTCGAGGAGGCGCTCCGCCGTGCGGTCGGCGAACGACCCGTGCTCGTCGTGACCACCGGGGGGACAGGCGCCGGCCCCCGGGACGCGACCCCGGAGGGGACGGCCCGGGTCATCACCCGCGCCCTCCCGGGCGTCGTGGAGGAGCTCCGCCGGGCGGGCCTGGCCGACACCCCGCTCGCCCTCGTCTCCCGCGGCATCGCGGGAGTGGTCGATCCGCAGGGGGCGTTCGTCGTGAACCTTCCCGGATCCTCGCGGGCGGTGTCGGCGGGCATCCCGATCGTGCTGTCCGTCGCCGCCCACGTGCTCGACCAGCTCGCCGGAGGGGATCACGCATGAGCGCCGTGCGGATCGCGGAGATCGCCGCTGACCCCGTCGACGTCGCCGCGCACCTGGCCGCCGTGGAGGGTCCGGCGCTCGGTGCCATGACGGTCTTCGTCGGACGTGTGCGCGACTCCGACCCCGACGCGGCGGGCATCGTGGTCGCGCTGGAGTACAGCGCGCACCCGGACGCTCCCGCGACCCTTCGGAATCTGGCCGAGCGGGCCGCCGAGGAAACCGACGCCGTGGTGGCCGTCAGCCACCGGGTCGGCCGGCTGGAGGTGGGTGACGCGGCCGTCGTGATCGCCGTGGCATCCGGGCACCGTGCCGCGGCGTTCGAGGTGTGCCGCGCCCTGATCGAGGCGATCAAGGTCGAGCTCCCGGTGTGGAAGCGCCAGATCGAAGCGGATGGCACGACCGCGTGGAAGGGCCTCGGCGGCTGACGTCGCCCGCTCAGCCGCCGGCGAAGGGCGGCAGGACGTCGACCTGCGCGCCGTCGGCCAACGGCGTGTCCGCGTCGGTGCGCACTCCGTCGACGAGGATCGCGCAGCGGGGGAGGATCTCGGCGAGGTCGGGATGCTCCGCCACAACCGCGGCGCGAAGAGCGGAGAGGGTGGGCTCCGTGCGGTCTTCCCCATCGCTGCCGGCGGCGTCGGCGGCGGCGGCGAAGTAGCGGACGCGGGTCATGCCGGCGCCTCGCCCGGGCGTGTCCAGTCGCCCGAGCGGCCGCCGGATTTCGCCACGATGCGGACGTCGTCGATGACGGCGACGCGATCGAGGCCCTTGATCATGTCGACGATCGCGAGGGCGGCCACCGACACCGCTGTCAGGGCCTCCATCTCCACCCCGGTCCGGTCGGCCGTCCCCACGGTCGCTTCGATCGCGACCCCCTCGGCGGTGATGTCGAGATCGACCGAAGCGCGGTGAACGCCGATGACGTGGGCGAGGGGCAGCAGCGACGATGCGGACTTCGCCCCCTGGATGCCGGCGATCCGGGCCACGGCCAGGACGTCGCCCTTCGGCGCCGTGCCGTCCAGGAGCGCTGCGACGACCTCGCGAGAGCAGCGGACGAACCCCCGGGCCGTGGCCGTGCGGACGGTCGGCTGCTTCGCGGTGACGTCGACCATGTGCGCCTGCCCGGCGGCGTCGAGGTGGGGGAAGCTCATCCCACCAGCATGACATCCACGACGTCGCCCGGAGCGACCGCGTCGGTCTCCGCCGGCACGATCGCGAACGCGTGCGCCCGGGCGAGCCCCCCGGCCAGGTGCGAGCCGGAGCCACCGGCGGTGGCCGGCCGCACCGTACGGGCGGCGAGGTCGACCGCCGCCGGCAGGTATTGCCTCCGGTGCGGGGGCGTCCGCCATCCCTCGATTGCCGTGAACGGGGCGCGTGGGCGCTGCAGCGACTCCCTGCCCTGCATGCTCAGGAGTGCGGGACGGACGAACACCTCGAACGACACCGCGACGCTCACCGGGTTGCCGGGAAGGCCGAAGACGAGGCATCCCGACGGCAGGACCCCGAACGCCTGCGGCTTGCCGGGCTGCATCGCGACGCCGACGAATTCGACGTCGCCGCCGCCCTCGAACGCGCCACGCACCGGCTCGTAGGCTCCCGCGCTGACCCCGCCGGTGAACACGATGACATCCGCGTCGGCGGCTTCGGCCTCGGCCGTGACGCGCGCGACGGCGGCGGGGTCATCGATGACGCGGGCGATGTGGACGACCTCGGCGTCGGTCTCGGTGACGAGGGCCTGCAGGAGCGGCCCGTTCGAGTCGGGGATCCGACCCCGCGAAGGGACTTCTCCCGGCGCGGTCAGTTCGCTCCCCGTGGAGACCACCGCCACGCGAGGGGCGCGGGTGACGGACACCTCCGCCACCCCGGCGGCCACGGCAGCGGCGATCTGGAAGGCGCCGAGCCGCAGGCCGGAGCCGAGGACCACGTCGCCTGCCCTCAGGTCGCCGCCGCGAAGTCGGATGAATGCGCCGGGGCGGGGCGACCGGGTCACCCCGATCGTGCCGAGCGAGTCGGCCAGACCTCCCGCGGTGTCCTCGAACGGCACGATCGCGTCGGCGTCGGAGGGCACCGGAGAACCGGTCATGATCCGCGCGGCCTCGCCGGCGCCGAGCGCGGGGTCGGCCGCCGTACCGGCCGGAAGGTCGGCCACCACGCGGAGCCGGGTGGGATGCTCCGCCGAGGCGTGCTCAACGTCGCCGGAGCGCACCGCGAAGCCGTCCATCGCGGAGTTGTCGAACAGCGGGATGTCGTGCGTGGCCCGCGCGGGGGCCGCGAGGGTGCGGCCGGCGGCAGCCGTCACGCCGAGCATCTCCGCGGGAAGCGGACGGGTGGCCGCGAGCACGCGGGCCAGCTGGTCCTCGACGCTGCGGAGGGTGCTCACGCGACCGCCTCGGTGGATGCTGCCCGCAGCGGCACCTCGGCGATCCGACCGCGGAGCGCATCCACCGTCAGCATCCGTCCGAGAAGCGGCTCTCCCGCTCCCGTCACGATCTTGACGACCTCGGTTGCGAGCATGCCGCCGATCTGCATGCACAGCGCCCCGAGGACGCCGACCTGCTCGCACGTGGGGGGCTCGCCCTCGGTTCCCTCGGGGAACAGGTGTGCCAGGCGCACCGCCGGCGACCCGACCGGGGGTCGTGACCAGAACACCGTGACCTGTCCGTGCCACTCCTGCACCGCGCCCCACACCAGCGGCACGCCCAATTCGTCGGTGGCGCCGGCGACCGCGCGACGTGTCGCGAAGGTGTCGCTGCCGTCGACGACCACGTCGGCGCCGCCGAGGAGGGCGACGGCGTTGTCCGCGGTCAGCCGTTCGGTCACGGCGATGACGCGCGTGAACGGGGCGAGGTCCGCGGCCGCCCGCACGGCGGAGGCGGTCTTGGGGGCGCCCACATCGCTGACCCGGTGCAGGATCTGGCGTTGCAGGTTCGTCAGCTCGACGACGTCGTCGTCGATGACGACGAGTTCCCCGATTCCGGCCGCGGCGAGGGCGAGGAGAGCGGGCGAGCCCAGCCCGCCGGCGCCGATGACGGCGACGCGTGATGCCGCCAGCCGGCGCTGGCCCTCTTCACCGATACCGCTGAGCACCGCGTGCCGGGCCGTGCGGATGAGTTCGGTCGGGGGGAGGACGTCGAGCGGTTCCACCAGCGGCTGCATCCCCTCAGGGTACGCCGCACGCGGATCGGCATCTGCGGCAATAAACCTGGATTTTCTCCGCCGCTGCGGTAGATTTGCGCGATGACCACGTTCCGAATCGCCCAGGCCGCGCGCCTGCTCGGCGTGAGCGACGACACCGTGCGGCGGTGGATCGACGCGGGACAGCTCGAGGTCACGGGAGCCGTGCCCGCGGAGATCCCGGGAGAGGCGCTCGCCGCCCGCGCGGTGGAGCTCGCCGGCGCGATGGCGGACCCGGCCGACATGCTCTCCAGCGCCCGCAACCGATTCGTCGGCATCGTCACCCGCATCCTCGTCGACGGGGTGATGGCGCAGGTGGACCTGCAGAGCGGCCCCCACCGGGTCGTGTCACTGATGTCGGCGGAGGCCGTACGGGATCTCCGGCTGGAGGTCGGCTCGCTCGCGGTCGCCTCGATCAAGGCGACGAACGTCGTCGTCGAGACCCCGAGGCCGTGACGTGCGGATGCCCCGGCGTCCGTTCCTCGCCGCGATCCCGATCGCGGCGCTTCTCGCCGTCACCGCCTGCGGCCCGACGACAGCAGCCACGCCCGGCGACGGCCGGCCCGGCGGCACACTCACTCTCTACGCCGCCGCCTCCCTCGCCGGCGCCTTCGATCGGATCGCCGAGCGGTTCGGCGACGAGCACCCCGCCGTGGAGATCATCCCCGTCTACGACGGATCGAGCACCCTGGCGACGCAGATCGGCGAGGGAGCTCCCGCCGACGTATTCGCATCGGCGGACGAGGTGACGATGCGCCGGGCCGCTCCGGAGGCCGAACCGGTCGTCTTCGCCACCAACACCCTCGTCATCGCCGTACCCGCCGACAACCCGGCGGGCATCTCCTCGCTCACCGACCTGCCGGGAGCAACGGTCGTGCTCTGCGCTTCCGAGGTGCCCTGCGGCGCCGCATCCAGCGCACTCCTCGAGCGCGCCGGCGTGCGGGTGACTCCGGCCAGCGTCGAGCAGAGCGTCACCGCGGTGCTCACCAAGGTCGCCGCCGGCGACGCGGATGCCGGACTGGTCTACGCCACGGACGTGCGCGGGATCGACACGGTACGCGCGATCGTGCCCGACCAGGCCGCCGAGGTGGTGAACCGGTATCCCATCGCGGTGCTTCCGGAGGCGCGCAATCCGGAGGCCGCGGAGGCCTTCGTCGCCTTCGTCCGATCGGGCGAGGGCCGGCGGATCCTCACCGAGTCCGGTTTCGGTGCGCCGTGAGCCAGACCTCCCCGGGATTCGTTCCCCGCTGGCTGGCGATTCCGGCCGTGGTCGGCCTGGCGTTCCTCCTCCTTCCGCTCGTGGCGCTCGTGGCCCGTGTGCAGTGGAGCACCCTGTGGGTCGACGTCACGTCGCCGGCCGCGCTGGCGGCACTCCGCCTCTCCCTGCAGACCGCCCTGTCCGCCACCGCGCTGTGCATCCTCGCGGGCGTGCCGCTGGCTCTCCTGATCGCTCGATCGAGCGCCCGGACGGCGGCGGCGCTTCGTGCCGTCGTGACCGTGCCGCTCGTCCTCCCGCCCATGGTGGGCGGCGTCGCGCTGTTGTACCTGTTCGGCCGGAACGGATGGCTGGGGGCGAGCGGCCTGCCCTTCACCACCGCCGCCGTGGTGCTGGCGCAGACCTTCGTCGCCCTGCCCTTCCTCGTCCTCGCGGTCGAGGGGGCGCTGCGGACCACCGGTGTGGAGTTCGAGCGCACCGCCGCCGCTCTGGGCGCGGGACGCTGGGTGATCCTCCGCCGTGTGACGCTGCCGTTGGCAGCCCCCGGCATCGTGGCGGGGGTCGTGCTGTGCTTCGCCCGCGCGATCGGGGAGTTCGGGGCGACCGCCCTGTTCGCGGGGAACGCCCCCGGCATCACGCGGACGATGCCGCTGGCGATCTACACGGCCTTCAACGGCGCCGGAGTGACCCAGGGCACGGCCGTCGCCCTGTCCCTTCTGCTGCTGGCGACGGCGATCGCTATCCTTCTGCTCGTGCGCGGGTGGCGCCCGGGGGCTGCGCGGTGACGGACCTCTCCGCGCGCGTGGTCGTCCACCGGTCGCGGATCACGGTGGACGTGGAGCTCGAGGTCGCATCCGGGGAGACGGTGGCCGTCATGGGGCCGAGCGGCGCCGGAAAATCGACGCTCCTCGGCGCTCTGGCGGGCCTGGTGCCGCTGGATGAGGGCGAGGTGCGTGCGGGCGAGCGGGTTCTCGAGCGGACGCGGGCACCGCGCATCCGGACGGCACCCATGCAGCGGGGCGTCGTGCTGCTGGGCCAGGACCCGCGGTTGTTCCCGCACCTGACCGCTCGGGAGAACGTGGCCTTCGGGCCGAGGGCGGCGGGAGTGCCCCGACAACGCGCCCGCGCCGATGCCGACGCATGGCTCGCCCGGGTCGGGTTGCCCGCGGCGGGGGAGCGGCGCCCCGACCGGCTGTCGGGGGGAGAACAGCAGCGGGTCGCGGTCGCGCGCGCTCTCGCCGCCTCGCCCCGCGCGGTGCTCCTGGACGAGCCTCTCGTCGCGCTCGACCCGGAGACCGCCGCCGACATCCGGTCCATGCTGCGGGAGCAGCTGACCGCGACGACCGTCGTGGCGGTCACCCACGACGCCGTCGACGCGGCAGCGCTCGCCGACCGCCTGGTGGTGCTCGAGGACGGCCGGGTGACCCAGTCCGGCGACGTCCGCCGTGTGCTCTCGGCCCCGGCGACGGGGTTCGTCGCCGCGATCGCCGGGCTCAACCGCGCCGAGGGTGTCGCCGTCGACGGCCACTGGGAACGTGACGGCGTGCGGCTGGGGTCGGCGGATGCGGCGTCCCGCGCGCTCGCCCGCCACGGGCATCGGGCGCTCGCCGCGGTCTTCCGGCCCGCCGCCGTGCGGGTCGGCCCCGGTGACCGGGCCGGCGCGGGCACGACACGGCCGAACGCGTGGGCCTCATCGGTGACACGGATGGAACCCACGCCCGGCGGTGTCCGCCTCCACGCCGGATGGTGCGTCATCGACCTCGACCCGGCCGGTGCGATCGGGCTCGCTCCCGGTTCGCCCGTGACGCTGTCTGTGGACCCCGCCGACGTCCGCTTCATCCCCGTGGATAGGCTCGGAGGATGATCACGATCCGCGGGTTCCGGGGCGGCGATGAGGCGGCGCTCGCCGACATCTGCCTGCGGACGGGGGATGCCGGCAGCGACGCCACCGGGGTGCTGGAGGACGACGCCCTGTGGGGCGAGATCTTCGTCCTGCCCTATGTCGCCCGGCACCCGGAATTCGCCTTCGTCCTGGAATCCGACGCCGGGCGTGTCGTGGGATACGTCGTCGCCACGCCGGACACGCGCGCGTTCGAGGAGTGGTTCCGCGACCGCTGGTGGCCGCGGTTCGCCCAGCGCTGGCCCTATCCCGAGACCGAGCGGACGCGGCAGGACGGCCTCGTGCGCTACGCCTACGGCCGCGCCCCGGGGGCCGAACCGTACGGCGATGCGTACCCGGCTCACCTCCACATCGACCTGCTCCCCGAGGCGCAGGGTCAGGGGTGGGGGCGCCGGCTGATCGATACGGAGGTCGATGCGCTGCGTGCGGCCGGCGTGCCGGGGGTGCACCTGGTGGCGTCGGCCGACAACCTCGGAGCGCTGGCCTTCTACGACCGGCTCGGATTCCGGCGGTTGGCGCCGGCCGAGGGTGGGCAGGCGTTCGCCCGCGACCTCTGAGAGGTGCTCACCCGAGCGTGCGGACGCGGCGACGTTCTCGGAGCACGTACGCGGGGCCGAACGCGGTCGCGGGGCGTGCGTCGTCTCGCGCGGCACCGTCCTCCCGCCAGTCGTGCGCCTCGTAGAAGCGGGCAGCGCGGTCGTTCCCGTCGAGAACCCACAGGAACGCCGACGTGAACCCGGCCTCGCGGAGCCACCCCTCGGCCGCCTCGATCAGGGCGTGACCGAGCCCGCGTGACCAGTGGCCGGGAACGACGTAGATCGCGTAGAGCTCGCCCCAGTCGGCCAGATCCGCAATCCGGGACGGGCCCACTCTCGCCCATCCGACGACGTCGTCGCCGATAGCGGCCAGCAGATCCACCGCCCCGTCACGGTGGTCGAGCCGCCACCGGTCGGCGCGGACGAGACCCTCCCGCTCGGCGTCCATCCCCGCCAGGACGCTGTCCGGAATGAGCCCGCGGTAGGCGGCCAGCCACGACTGAACCCGCACGCGCGCGATGACCGCCGCATCCGCCCGTCGTGCCCTCCGCACCGTCACACCCATGACCGGAACCCTGCCATACGGCGGAGTTGATCACGCGGTACCTCCGCTTTTCCGTCCCGTGGCGGAACTCTCTCGCCGTCGAAGCATCGGCATCCGTGCCGTTGGTCGGCAATAGCGCCTAGCCTCGGTACATGCGGCGATCGGCGGCGGGTGGATGAGCGCGGTCCCAGTGGTCGTCCGCCTGCGGGGTTCGCATCCGGCTGCCCAGCCGGATGGGCTCATCGACGCGCACGGACGCGTGCACCGCGACCTGCGCATCTCCCTCACCGATCGCTGCTCGCTGCGCTGCACGTACTGCATGCCCGAGCAGGGCAACGAGTGGCTGGCGCGATCGAGCATCCTCACGGCCGACGAGATCGTCGAGGTGGCCACCGTGGCGGCGCGGCTCGGGGTCAGCACCTTCCGCCTCACCGGGGGTGAGCCGCTCCTGCGCGCCGACATCGTCGACGTCGTACGACGCATCGCCGCCATTCCCGGGGACTCCGGGCCGGTCGAAGTCGCCATGACGACGAACGGGATCCGCCTTCCCGAACTCCTCCCCGATCTCGTCGAGGCAGGCCTCGGCCGGCTCAACATCAGCATCGACACCATCCGCCGCGACCGCTTCGCCGCCCTCACCCGCCGAGACCGCCTCGACGACGTGCTCGCGGGGATCGCTGCGGCGGCGGCCTCGCCGCTGCGTCCGCTCAAGCTCAACGCCGTCGCCATGCGCGGCGTCAACGACGACGAACTCGTCGACCTCGTGCAGTTCGCCGTCGATGCCGGCGCCGAGATGCGTTTCATCGAGCAGATGCCTCTGGACGCCGGACACACGTGGGACCGGACCACGATGGTCACCCGCGAGGAGATCCTCGCGGCGCTCGCCGGGCGCTGGCACCTGGAACCCGTCCCCGGGCGGGGAGGTGCGCCGGCCGAGACGTGGCTGCTGGACGGCGGGCCTCACCGGGTCGGTGTGATCGCGTCGGTGACCGCGCCGTTCTGCGGCGCGTGCGACCGCCTGCGCCTGACCGCCGACGGTCAGCTGCGCAACTGCCTCTTCTCGATCGCGGAGTACGACCTGCTGCCGGCGCTGCGGGATGCGACCCCCGGCGCGCGTGAGGCCGGTATCGCCGACATGCTGCGCTCGTGCGTGCACGGCAAGCTCCCCGGGCATGCGATCGATGACCCGGGGTTCCTGCAGCCTCCGCGGGGGATGAACGCCATCGGGGGATGAGTCGAGCGCCGCACGGGCTTTCCTATACTCGGTAGACACATACTCGATATCCCAGGGGGGTCGCATGTCGGTGCGTCGCGGGCTGCTGGCGATCCTCGATCAGGACGCGTGTTACGGCTACCAGCTGCGCGCCGAGTATGCGCGGCGCACGGGCGCCGCGCTCAACGTCGGCCAGATCTACACGACCCTCGACCGGCTGGAGCGGGACGGCCTCGTAGAGAAGCGGGGCACCGACGAGCGCGGTCACACGTACTGGGGCATCACGCCGGCCGGGCGGGATGACACCCAGCGGTGGTTCGCCGAGGCAGAGGCTCCGGCCGCACGGGATGAGCGGGCGTTCAAGCTCGCGCTGGCGGCGACCCTGCCCGGCGTGGATGCGGCGGGGCTGGTCGCAGCCGAGCGGCGCGCGGCCGTCGACCGGCTGAACGCGATCGAGGAGGACGCGTCGGAGGATGTCGCCGTCGCGATCCTCCGGGAGGCCGAGCGTTCCCGCGTCGCCGCGGAGATCGCGTGGCTCGATGCCGTCGCCCCGCTCGTGGCCGGAGTCGACGGGGATCGGGTGTTCACGCTGTCATCCGACCGCCCGCGCCGGGGTCGCCCCGCGCGGAGCGACACCGCCGAGCGATAGGACTATCTCTCGCAACGCTTACCGTCAACCCCGCGCGCGATCGTCGAAGCCGGCGCCACCCTGGATGCAGGAGCGAAAGGGGCCCGGCAATGGTGATGGAAGCACGTCACGTCGAGTCCACTCCGCTGGCAGCGCCCCAGCCGTGGACGCGCATCGATCTCGACCTCTACGAGATCACGTGGGACGGGAACGTCGCGGGGTACGTCGAGGTGGTCGGGCACGTGTTCGTCGCCCTGTCGGGGCCCCGTTATGACCGCGCCGTCGAAGTGTGCCAAGCGCTGAGCTTCCCCGACGCGGTCCAGGCGCTCCGCCGCGCGCTCCTCTGATCCCGGCGGTGCCGGCTAGCTCGCGAGGGTGTAGCCGGCCTCGTCGATCGCTGCGCTCAGTGCGTCGGGGGAGAGGGGTGCGGTACCGCGCACCGTCACGCGCGACGTGCCACCGGCCACCAGCTCGACGTCGACGTCGGTCACACCCTCGAGGGCGGTGATCTCCTGGGTGACCGCGCGGACGCAGTGGCTGCAGGTCATCCCGTCCACGGCCAGCTCGGTGACGACGGGGGTCGATGTCGGCGCGCTCGCCTCGGCCGGCGCGCCGCACATGCAGGAGTCGCCGCCGCACCCGGCGGCGGGGGCGGTCAGTCCGAGGTCCAGACGCTGAACGGTCATGATCTTCTCCTTCTCAGGCAATGCGGTTCACGAACGGACGAGACGCGCGATGGCCTCGTTCGCTTCGCGGAGTTTCTCTTGGGCGACGGGCCCGCCTTCGGTCGTGGCCTCGGCCACGCAGTGGCTGAGGTGATCGCTCAGCAGCGACAGGGCGACGGTCTCCAGCGCCTTGGTCGCGGCGGAGACCTGGGTGAGGATGTCGATGCAGTACTTGTCGTCCTCGACCATCCGCGCGATGCCGCGCACCTGGCCCTCCGCGCGCCGCAGCCGCTTGAGCAGATCCGCTTTGCTGCCCTCGTACCCCTGCATGCGCCCATGATACCCCGGGAGGGTATATTGCACGGTGGCGGGATGCTGCCGCCACGGCGCGCCCGGAGGCGTTACGGTCGGATCATGACTTCCTCCGACCGCGACGACGAGGTCGATCTGCTCATCGACGCGTGGTCGCGCCGTCTGCCGGAGATCGATCTCACGCCGCTGGATGTCATGTCGCGCCTTCGCCGCGCGTCGCATCGGCTCACGAGGCTCCGGGCGGGAGCCTTCGCGCATGCGGGCCTGTCGGCGTGGGAATTCGATGTTCTGGCGGCGCTGCGGCGAGGGGAGGCGCCGCACGAGATGAACCCGGCGCAGCTGATCGAGGCGACGATGATCGGCTCGGCCGCGATGACGAATCGCCTGGAGAAGCTCACCGCGCGGCGCCTGGTCGAGCGGCGCCCGAACGAGTCCGACCGGCGGAGCATCCTCGTCCGCCTGACGCCGGAGGGAGCCGCGCGGGTGGATGCGGCCATGACCGAGCTCGTGCGGCGCGAGGCCGAGGAGCTGCGGGCACTGACGCGCACGGATCAAGCCGACCTCGCGCGCATCCTGCGCCTTCTCGTCGAACCCTGACGCGACCGCTCGGCCCGTCGCACCACAATGGAGGCGTGGCCCCACCGACCAGCAGCGGAGCAGCCCGACGCTCGTGCCTCAGCCGCCGCGCCGGCCAGATGTGCACCCGGGAGGCCGGCCACCGTGGCCTCCACAACCGCGTCGGCACGGGGTTGCTGTGGAGCGAGCGCGAGGCCGACGCCCCCCGATGCCGGGGCGGCGGGCAGCCGGCCCAGCCGGCCGCGGCTCTCCCGGACGGCTATCCCGGCGGGCGTGCCCTCTGCTCGGCGTGCTGGGGCTTCGTGCCCATGGATGGCGGCGCGCTCGCCGAGCACGACTCGTGGCGCGGCGACGCGGACGAGGAGGAATCCGATCGGCGTCGGGCGTGGTTCAACACGCACGGCTGGTGACCGCGGATCGACCGCGCCCGGGCTCGCGTCCATCGTCATCGCCCCCGCGGTCATCCACGGTGTGATGCTGTAACGATGGAGGACACGAGCGACGAGCTGCGGATGCTGCGCGCTCGCGCGTACGGACCGTCGGCCGACATCCACGCCGACCCGCAGGCGCTCGCCCGTCTTGCCGCGCTCGAGGACGCCGAGCGCAGGGCCGCGTCGCCGGCCGACGTCCCCGACGCTGCCCCGCCGGCCGAGCCCGCCCCGCCGGCCGAGGCCGATGGCCCCCCGCCACCCGCCCCGGCGCCCACGCCGCGCGCCGCCTGGGCGCCCCGGTGGCCGGCGATCCTGTGGCCGGCCGCGGTCATCGCGGCCGCGGCCCTGGGTGCGGCCTCGGCCGCCATCCCCGTGGTCTCGCGCGATGGCGGCGGGGCGCAGGTGGCGACCCTGTCGGAGGATCCGAACTTCCAGTGGCCGGAGAACTTCTTCGGTCCCCCCGAAGACGGCGGCGCGGGGTACGAGGACTTCTTCGGCCTGACCGTGATGACCACCTCGGGCGGCCGGTGGCAGCCCGACACCAGTGACGAATGCATCGTGGTGACCAGCGTCGCGCCGGACGACGACGGAACCTCGTCCCCCTCCCTGCTCTACACCGGGTGCGGCGCGGGAGCGTTCCCCGCCATCGCGGTGCTCAGGGTCGATTCGACGCTCCCGGAGAGCATCCGGGAGCGCTTCCCCGCCGGTAGCGCCCTGCAGTTCGTGTTCGACGGTGAGCGGGTGGGGGTCTTCACCGACGCCGGGGAGTGAGAGGGTGGAGTGTGCCCCCCACCCTGCTCGATCTCGTCCCGGTCGGCGCCGATGACGACACCGTCTACGGCGGCTTCGTGTCGTGGGCCACCGAGCGCGGGCTGACGCTCTACCCCGCGCAGGACGAAGCGGTGATCGAGCTCGTCTCCGGCGCCAATGTGATCCTGTCCACGCCGACGGGGACGGGCAAGTCACTGGTCGCCGTGGCCGCGCACGCCGCGTGCCTGGCCCGCGGCGGACGCACCTACTACACCGCCCCGATCAAGGCACTCGTGAGCGAGAAGTTCTTCGCGCTCGTCGACATCTTCGGAGCCGACAAGGTCGGCATGGTCACCGGCGACTCCTCCGTCAACGCGGATGCACCGATCATCTGCTGCACCGCCGAGATCCTCGCCAACCTCGCCCTCCGCCAGGGGCCGGACGCGGCCGTCGACCAGGTGGTGATGGACGAGTTCCACTACTACGGCGACCCCGAGCGAGGCGGCGCGTGGCAGGTGCCGCTGCTGCTGCTGCCGCGCGCGCAGTTCCTGCTGATGTCGGCGACGCTCGGCGACGTCACCGCGATCGCCGATGACCTCGCTCGCCGCACCGGTCGCCCCACCGCCCGGGTCACCGGCGTGGAGCGGCCCGTGCCTCTGCACTTCTCGTACGCTCGCACTCCCGTGCACGAGACGGTGCAGGAGCTCCTCGACACCCGCCAGGCGCCCATTTACATCGTGCACTTCTCGCAGGCCGCGGCGATGGAGCAGGCACAGGCCCTTTCCAGCATCCGCATCATCTCCCGCGAGCAGCGGGACGAGATCGCCGAGGCGATCGGCGGGTTCCGCTTCACCACCGGATTCGGGCGCACCCTCTCGCGCCTGGTGCGCTCCGGCATCGGAGTGCACCATGCCGGGATGCTGCCCCGCTACCGTCGGCTGGTCGAGACACTGGCCCAGCGGGGCCTCCTGCGGGTGATCTGCGGCACCGACACCCTGGGCGTCGGGATCAACGTCCCCATCCGCACGGTGCTGCTCACCGCGCTGTCGAAGTACGACGGACAGCGCATGAGGCATCTCTCGGCGCGGGAGTTCCATCAGATCGCCGGGCGGGCGGGCCGCGCCGGGTTCGACACGGCGGGCACGGTCGTCGTCCTCGCTCCCGAGCACGAGATCGAGAACGCGACCGCGGTGGCCAAAGCCGGGGACGACCCGAAGAAACTGCGGAAGGTCGTTCGCAAGAAGCCGCCGCAGGGATTCGTGAACTGGAGCGAGGGCACGTTCGAGCGCCTCGTCTCCGCCGAGCCCGAACCACTCGTGCCGCACCTGCAGATGACCGCGGCGATGCTGATCAACGTCATCGCCCGCGGCGGGGACGTGTTCGGCAACGTCCGAGCACTCGTCTTCGACAACCACGAGCCCCGCGCCCGCCAGCGGGAGCTCGCCCGTCGTGCCCTGGCGCTGTTCCGGACCCTGCGCGCTGCCGACGTGGTCGAGGTCGTCGGGGGCGAGGTGCGGCTCACGGTGGAGTTGCAAGCCAATTTCGCGCTCAACCAGCCGCTGTCGCCGTTCGCGCTCGCCGCCATCGAGCTGCTCGATCCCGAAGACCGCACGGGCGCCGCCGGGACCGGGCACTACGCCCTGGACGTCGTGAGCGTGATCGAGGCCACCCTCGACGATCCTCGGCAGATCCTGTCGCAGCAGGAGCATCTGGCGCGCGGGGAGGCGGTCGCCGCGATGAAGCGCGACGGCCTCGACTACGACCAGCGCATGGAGGCGCTGGAGGAGATCACCTACCCGCGGCCGCTGGCCGAGCTGCTGGCCCAGTCCTTCGAGGTCTTCGCCTCGAGCCAGCCGTGGGTGCGCGACTTCGCCCTCTCGCCGAAGTCGGTGGTGCGCGACATGTTCGAGCGTGCCCTGTCGTTCGGCGAGTTCGTGTCGCTGTACTCCCTCGCTCGCAGCGAGGGCCTCGTCCTGCGCTACCTCAGCGACGCGTACCGCGCGATACGCCAGACGGTGCCGGTGGAGGCGCAGACCCCCGACCTTCTCGACCTGATCGAGTGGCTGGGCGAGCTGGTGCGTCAGGTGGATTCGAGTCTCGTGGACGAGTGGGCGGCGCTCATCGCCCCGCCCGCCGAACAGGATGCGCCGGTGGTCCCGCCGGCGCCGCCGTCGGTGCTGACGAACCGTCGTGCCTTCGGGGTGCTGGTGCGCAACGAGATGTTCCGCCGCGTGCAGCTGGCGGCGCTGCAGCGCGACGACGAGCTGGCCCTCCTCGATCCCGACGTGGACTGGTCGGCCGCGCTGGATGCCTACTATGCCGAGCACGACGAGCTTCTCACCGGTGGTCCGGCCCGCTCGGCCGCCCTGGTCGCGATCGACGAGACCGACGCGGCATCCGGGATCTGGCGCGTCGAAC
Organism: Microbacterium sp. Z11_20; assembly: GCF_057197605.1. Classification (NCBI taxonomy): domain Bacteria; kingdom Bacillati; phylum Actinomycetota; class Actinomycetes; order Micrococcales; family Microbacteriaceae; genus Microbacterium; species Microbacterium sp. Z11_20. The sequence goes on from NZ_JBXVOQ010000002.1 coordinate 431,820, forward strand.
AGACCCTCGATGACCCCGCCGGCGATCACGACTGGCGGATCCGGGCGGTCGTCGACCTGGCTGCATCCGAGGAGGCGGGTACAGCCGTCGTCCGCGGCACCGAGGTGGTCCGGCTGTAAGCGGGTGCGCGCCTAGGCTCGGGAGGGTGGAGACCTCGCTCGCGATCCTGCTGCTCGTCAACGCCGTCTTCAACGTGGTCGTCTGGCCGCGTTTCTACGGCCGGGTGGCGAAGGATCCGCGCGCACGGGACGCGGCGGGGAAACCCACGCGGTTCCTGATCGTGCACGTCGTGCTCATCGCCGTCGCCCTCGTCCTGGCTCTCGCTTCGGCCATCGCCGGACTGGCCGCCCTCGTGAGCTGAGCCCGCGGCGGCCGACGCCCGCGCACGCCCGGCCCCGGGGGCTACCGGAGTCCCTAGACTCGCGGTGGAGCCCGTCCGGCTCCGGACGCCGCTGGGAGGAGCCACGAGATGCAACTGGCCATGGTGGGACTGGGGAGAATGGGCGCCAACATCGCGCGGCGCCTCATGCGCGACGGGCACGAGTGCATCGTCTACGACGTCAACCCCGCATCGGTGGCGACCCTGGAGGGCGAGGGAGCCGTCGGCGCGCGCGATTTCGCCGACCTCGCCGCCCGGATGACGGCACCCCGCGCGGTGTGGCTGATGATCCCCGCGGGCCTGACCGGCGGTGTCGTCGAGGAGGTCGCGGCGGTGCTCGAGCCGGGCGACATCATCATCGACGGCGGCAACTCGAACTACCGCGACGACGTCCGGCGGGCGGCCGCTCTGCGCGAGCGCGGCATCCACTACGTCGATGTCGGCACGAGCGGCGGCGTGTTCGGACTCGACCGCGGCTACTGCCTCATGGTGGGCGGACCCGATGAGGCGTTCACCTACATCGAGCCGGTGCTGCGGACGATCTCCCCCGGGCCCGGCGAGATTCCGCGCACGCCCGGTCGTGACGGGGACTATGCCCCGGAGGAGAGCGGCTACCTGCACTGCGGTCCCTCGGGCGCCGGACACTTCGTGAAGATGGTGCACAACGGCATCGAGTACGGCGTCATGGCCTCGATCGCCGAGGGGCTCAACATCCTGCACAACGCCGACGCCGGCCTGCGCGAGTCCACGCACTCCGCCGAAGTCGCACCTCTGGAGGAGCCGGAGTTCTACCAGTTCGACATCGACACCCCGAAAGTCGCCGAGCTGTGGCGACGGGGCTCGGTGATCTCTTCGTGGCTGCTCGATCTCACCGCCGCCGCGCTCGAGGACAACCCCAGGCTCGAGGGACTGGCCGGTCGCGTGTCGGACTCGGGAGAGGGACGGTGGACGGTGAAGGCGGCGGTGGACGTCGGTGTGCCCGCGCCCGTGCTGGCGGCCTCGTTGTTCGAGCGGTTCGCCTCACGGGGGGAGGATCGCTTCGCCAATAAGGTGCTCTCGGCGATGCGGCTCCAGTTCGGCGGGCACCAGGAGCTCCCGGCGGGCGACGTGCTCGAAGCCGGCGGTGCCAACTCCGACAGCTCCTCGCGCTGAGCGGCCGCCACTCCACTCGTGCACCGCGTCGCGAGCGGGCGCAACCCCGGATGACGGATGCGGGGGCCGGACGTAGGCTGAAGGACATCTCACCGCACGGGGGGCAGCATGGTTCGGGTACGCGTGGCAGGAGTCGCGCTGGACTCCGCCCAGCAGCATGTGATCCTCCTGAAGCCCGTCGGGCCCTCGGAGGCCGCCGGGTCGGTGCTGCCGGTGTGGATCGGAGCGCAGGAGGCGACCTCGATCCTGGTCGCCGTGGAAGGGGTGGTACCGCCGCGTCCGCTCGCGCATGACCTGATGGTGCGCCTGGTCGAGGCCTTGGAGGGCACGGTCGAGCGCGTCGAGGTGACGCGCGTGGACGGCGGGACGTTCTACGCCGAGGTCACCCTCTTCACGCCGCATGGCCTGCGCGTGATCGATGCCCGGCCATCGGACGCGATCGCGCTGGCGTCCCGCCTGGATGCACCGATCTGGGTCGCCGACGCCGTCTTCGCCGAGGCGGGCGTGCCGGAGTCGCTGGCCGAGCCCGCGGACGAGGTCGACGAAGAGGAGAAGCTCGACGAATTCCGTCGATTCCTCGACGACGTCGACCCGGACGACTTCGTCCCCTGAACCCGGTGCCTGGGGTCCATGTCGTTCGTCAAGAGGTTGAGCGATCTCGAGGCGTGCGGCTGCTGCTGTGAGCGGTCTGGGGATTCGTAGTCCAGCGGGGGTTCGTTCGTAGGATCGTGACATGCCGAACCATCGGGTGGCGGGTGTGCCCAGGTGGGTGCGGGTCGTGGTGTGGAGCATCGCGGTCAGCCTCGCGGTGCTGGGGATTGTGCTCGCGATCGTGTCGAGCAGCTTCTGGCCCCTGATTGCGTTCGCGGGCTTGGCTATCCCGATGTTCCCGATCGGAACGCCTCGAACTTCGGGTTCCGGGTCCGGCCGAGCTTGAGCGCGCGATCAGGCCGCCAGTTCGCCGCCTGTGATTCCGTGTGACCGCTGGTAGAGAGCGCCGTCACGGAGCATTGCGATAGCACGTCAGATCGGCGAGCGCATACGGCATCGCCCGCGGTCGGTTGTAGGGCTTGTTGCCGGTCCGGTCGAGAGCGACCGCGTGATGTTCGCCTCTGCCGACCTCGAGTCCGGCGAACACACCGACCTGGTCGTCGTTGCGGATGTCGAGCCCGGCAGGCTGCCACCGCCCAGCATCCTCGCTGAATGGCTAAGGAAAGTAACGGGGGCGAACGGTCGGTCCGACGGGTCAGAACGGTGGTGGGTCGCCCTCGGGTACGAACACCACGCGCGGTGGCGGCTGGTCGGTATAGGTGTTGCCGAGCGGGCTCGTGAATTCGAGGGCGCCGTGTGGCAGCTGCCGGACGGTCCACTCGGTCTCGGATTTCAGCGTGTGATGTCGGACGCAGAAGTGGCTGAGGTTGCCGATCGCGGTAGCGCCGCCGTCGTGATGCTCATGATTGTGGTCGAGCTGGCAGCGGTGGGCGGGGGTGCGGCATCCGAACCCGCGGCAGTGCTGGTCGCGGGCTTGGAGGAAGCGTTTCTGTTCGAGTGCGGGGGTGTACCGGTCGACTTCGAGGACGGTGCCGGTGATCGGATCGCACAGCACCCGGTCCCAACCGGGGGCGTCACCCGCGAGGCGCCGGGCGGTGGCGGGGTCGATGGGGACCTGACCGTGCAGGCTCGCCCCGGTGTCGGTGGTGCCGGCCAGGGTGGTGGCGGGCACGATGATCTGCACGTGCGCGCGGATCGCGCCGAGCCCGCCCGGGTTCGGTCGGCGACCGGATCGATGGCGGGTGCTCCGGTGAGGAGCATGTCGGCGACGAGGTCGGCGGAGATCTGGCGGAGCGTGCGCGTGTCATCGATCTCCGCCTCATCCACTTCGTCCGCGGATGCGTCCGCCTCTGGCGCCTGCTCGGCTGCCCTGCGCTCGCGCTCCGCATTCGCGGCATCGCGGATCGCGCGGGCCTGCTGGGTGATGCGGTCGCGGGCTCCATAGGCGAGGGTCGCGGGGAGCAGCACCTGCAGCAGGGCCATCCCGTCATCCAGATCGAGAACGCTCACGCCGCGGGCCTCGTTGGCGCGGGCGTGGCGTTCGGTCATCCCGACCGGGTTGACCACCTCGGCCAGCTCCCGCGCGTACGCCCGGGTACGGCCGGGGGTCTCCCGGGCGGCGAAGCCGAGAACGGTCTCCTCCCACGCCCCGCGCACGCCATCGTCGTCGATCGTCGTCCCGGTTTCGAGGATCACGTCCGCGTGCCGTTTCGAGATCCGCGCCGCCTCCAGCGCGTCCACTGTCGCGGCGAACCGGGTGACGAGGACGTAAGCGTCGTTGAGCTCCTTCTGCGCGGTGAGGTCGTGCACATGAGTGGCGAACGCGACCTCCGCCGCGGTCGACCGCATCGGCATCTCGCGCTTCCGGGAGGCGTGGGAGCTCATCCGCCCGATCTGCTCGATCGCGACCTCAGCGACGACCGCGTGGTGGCGGATCAGCTCGGCCTGCACCTTCGCGAGCATCGCCTTCTGCTCCACGATCCCGGCGAGACCCGCACGCATCCGCGTGGCATCATCCGGCCGGGTTTCCCCAGGTTGGGAGCTATTTTCCATACCTCAGAAACTACTCCGGGCCACCGACATTCCAGACGCCCCGGCCGCCACTCCGGCAAACCTGTGGAGAACTCGCGAAGCTCGTTCGCTGTGCACTGAAAGGTGCGAACGCACCGAAGCGACGGACCCCTCGGCCACGTCCTGCGGGGAGGAATCCCGTCGGCCGGTTCACAGCCGGCCACGCGCGGGTGGCGGCTCCGATTCCGTCAGGCGGTAGGAGCGAGCGTCGACTGCCAGCCGAGCGAGGGCGCCACGTACCGGGCGAACGACTCGACGATCCGCAGATTCCAGTCCACCCCGAGCTGGCTCGGGATCGTGAGGACCAGGGTGTCCGCGCTGCGGATGGCGGCGTCGTCCAGGAGCTGGTCGATGAGCACGTCCGGTTCGGCCGCGTACGTGCGGCCGAATGTCGAGCGCATCCCGTCGATGATGCCCACCTGGTCGGAGTCCTGACCACCGCGCAGGAGCATCGCGTCCCGTTCGCTCGTGATCGGGAAGATGCTCCGGCTGACCGACACGCGCGGCTCACCGGCATGCCCGGCCTCGCGCCAGGCGGCGCGGAAGGCGTCGATCTGCTGCGCCTGCAGCTCGTCGAACGGCACGCCGCGGTCCTCGCTGATGAGCGTTGACGACATCAGGTTCACCCCGATGCGACCCGCCCACTCCGCGGTGGCGATGGTTCCTGCACCCCACCACACGCGCGAGCGCAGGCCCGGCGAATGCGGCTCGATGCGCTGCATCCCGCTGGCCACGCCGAACGGGCTGGCCGGGTCGGGCTCGGCGAGTCCTTCCCCGTCGATGGCGCGCAGGAACAGGTCGAAGTGATCCCGGGCGATGTCGGCGCCGCGCGGATCGGCCGACCCCGTGTAGCCGAACGCCTCGTAGCCGCGCACCACCGTCTCGGGTGACCCACGGCTCACGCCGAGGGCGAGTCGTCCGCGACTGAGGAGGTCGACGGCCGCAGCCTCTTCGGCGAGATACAGCGGGTTCTCGTAGCGCATGTCGATGACGCCCGTCCCGATCTCGATGCGCTGGGTCCGCGCCGCGATCGCGGCGAGAAGGGGCATCGGCGAGGAGTGCTGACGGGCGAAGTGGTGCACGCGGAAGTACGTGCCGTTGACGCCGAGGTCGTCCATGCCCTGCGCGAGGTCGACCGCCTGGAGGAGCGTGTCGCCCGCGGTGAGCTCGCGGCCACCGCCGAGGGGGCCGTAGTGCCCGAAGGAAAGGGTGCCGAATCGCTGCATATCAGGGGGAACCCGCCGGCCGTCGGATGCATTCCCGTGAATGCATGAGCCGGTGGCCGGCGGGTGCGGTCACTGCGCCGCTGTCGGGTCGTCGTGGTCGACCTCGTCGTCATCGTCCACCGCGAGGTGTTCGGCGATGGCGACGTCGTCCGCGCGGGCCGGAGCCTGGTCGGCGAGGTCGGCGCGGTCGCGGTTCGGATAACCGGAATCCGTGCGGAGGTCGGGCTCGGGATTCTGCGGGGCGGCGGGGTCGGACATGCCGGTTCCTTTCGTCGGGAACTCCATCGCATCGCACCGGCCGGTCCCGTGGGATGGGCTTGACAGCCGCCGGCCCCGCGATACCGCGGTAGCCCGGGCCGGTCTGCACTGTCAATCCCCTCCATCCCGCCTCCGCCGGCCGACATCCTCGGGAGTACGGATGCGCGGTCGCGCCTCCGTAAGGCGAAGGAGCGCAACGGCATGAGGGCACTGACCTGGCAGGGAAAGCGCAACGTCGCAGTCAAGGAGGTGCCCGACCCGCGCATCCAGCACCCCACGGACGCGATCGTGCGCATCACGTCGACGGCGATCTGCGGGTCCGACCTGCACCTGTACGAAGTGTTCGGGCCGTTCCTCGATGCGGGAGACATCCTCGGGCACGAGGCGATGGGCATCGTCGAAGAGGTGGGCGCCGACGTCACCACGCTCGCGCCCGGCGATCGTGTCGTGGTCCCCTTCAACATCGCGTGCGGGCACTGCTTCATGTGCCGCAACGGACTGCAGTCCCAGTGCGAGACCACGCAGGTGACCGAGTACGGGTCGGGCGCGGCGCTATTCGGCTACACCAAGCTCTACGGCCAGGTCCCGGGCGGACAGGCGGGGATGCTGCGGGTACCCCTGGCCGAATACAACACCGTCCTCGTGGGCAAAGAGCTGCCCGATGACCGGTACCTCTTCCTCAGCGACATCCTGCCCACCGCGTGGCAGGGCGTGGAGTATGCGAACCTGCCCGACAACGGCACGCTCGTGGTGCTGGGGCTCGGACCCGTCGGGCAGTTCGCCTCCCGCATCGGCGTGCACCGCGGGCACAGGGTCATCGCGATCGACTCCGTGCCGGAGCGACGCGAGATGGCGGCACGGTTCGGTGTGGAGGCCTGGGATGAGGCCGACGCCGTCGAACGGATCCGCGATGCCACCGAGGGGCGCGGCGCCGACGCCGTGATCGACGCGGTGGGCCTGGAGGCGCACGGGAGCCCCGCCGCGCAGCTCGCGCACCAGGCGATCGGGGTCCTCCCGGACGCACTCGCCCGTCCCCTGATGGAGCGGGCGGGAGTCGACCGGCTCGCCGCCCTCCACGCCTCGATCGACATGGTGCGCCGCGGCGGCACGGTGTCGATCAGTGGCGTGTATGCCGGCGACGCCGACATCCTTCCGATGAAGACGATGTTCGACAAGCAGCTGACCCTCCGGATGGGGCAGTGCAACGTCAAGCGGTGGATCGATGACCTGCTTCCACTCGTCGAGGATGCGGCCGATCCCCTGGGCACCGAGCGGCTGGTGACCCACCGGGCACCGCTCGAGGAGGCGCCCGAGCTGTACCGGACCTTTCAGCGCAAGGAGGACGGCTGCATCAAGGTCGTCCTTCATCCGTGAGCCCGGCGCGGCCCGCGATGGCGCCGCGGTGGCGTTCGCGGAGCAGGCGCGACGGGGTCGCGGCGCGGGGGAGTCGCCGGCCGGCGTAGTTCACTCCGCCTCGCGCGCGCTGGAGCACCGCCAGCCAGGCCGTGACACCGCGCTCGAGCATCCACAGCGGGACCCACAACGCGCTCGTGGGCGGGAAGACCCTCCGCCCGCCGTGCCGTCGCCGGCCGGCTTCGGCGAGGAGGACGAGCGCCGTGGCGAGGGCGGTGATTCGCAGCGGTCGGTGTCGGGCGAGGAGGACCAGGGGGAGGATCGCCAGTTCTGCGGCGAGACGGCCCGGCTGGGCGAGGCTGTCGTACGCCTGCCGAACCCGCTGGAAAAGGAAGTGGCGGGTCGACGGTGGCCGGCGGAGGACGAAGACATCGTCGCGAACCACCACGCGCCCGCCTGCGGCGCGGATGGTGCGCTCCATCTCCAGGTTCTCGAACAGCACGTCGGCGTCGTACCCGCCCGTCGCCCTCAGGGCCGATCGTCGGAGCCCGTACGTACCGGGGTAGTCGGCCCCCAGGGCCCGGTTGAGGAGCGAGCGCGCCGTGTCCCATCGCGCGTGCCAGGGCAGGGGGCGGAAATGGTTCTGCGGCTTCACCAGGTCGGCGTTCGCCAGCGCCGCCACCACCGCCGAGAGCGCGGCCGGGTCGTACCGGACGTCGTCGTCGGCAAGCACGATGCGCTCGTGCCGGGCCAGGCGCACGCCGGTGAGCACTCCGCACACCTTTCCGTTCGCACCGCTGTGATCATCCACCGGCACGTGACGGACGATGCCGGCCCAGGCGGCGGCGTGCGCCGAGAACCTCTCGGGGGCAGACCCGTCGACCACCGTGACCTCGATCGACCGGGCGAGGTCGCGCAGGTACGTGGTCAGCTCCGCCAGGCCGGCGTCATCGCTCCACTTCAGCGGGAGCACGTATTCCGCGGCCATACGCGGACCGGGCTCACTCGTCCGTGCGGAACCCTGCGGCCTTGTGGGTTCCGTCGCAGAACGGTTTGATCATCGACAGCCCGCAACGGCACAGTGCCACCGTGCGGCGCGTGCGGGGAATCGGCTCCCCGTCGGCGGTGCGCAGATCGGCGTCTCCGCGCAGCAGCAGAGGGCCGTCGGGGTAGGCCGTGATGGTCACGGGTCCCTCGTCCTTCATGCCGCAGTCCGCAGAGACGTCTCCGAGCGCGCCCAGGCGTCCATCATGTGCGCGCCCACCCATCCGTCCGCCACGAGGGACGCGGCGGCGCCGAACAGGATGTCGGAAAGCAGGTCGGGGCGGTCTTCGGCGAGGGCGCCCGCCATGTCGCGACCGGCGATCTGCTCGTGCACCGCATCGGCTTCGACGTGCTCGTCGAAGTAGTCGGTGACCTCTGCGCTGTACCCCAGCCGTCGCAGGCCGTCGGCGTACTTCTTGTTCGGAATGGAGGAGGTCATCTCGAAGGCGGCGAGGTGTCCGACGACCGCCCCGAGGAGACGCCGGTTCAGGCCGAACATCGACATCACGTTGTGCGAGGCGAGGGTCACCGCGGGCACGGAATCGATGTATGCCCCGTAGGTGTCGTCCAGGCCGGCGCCGCGCATGGATGCGGCGAACATCGTCGCGTGCACGCGGTCGGGCCGGCCGCCGCCGTACTCGTCGGCCTGGATCTCCACCAGGGCGGCCTTCGCCCGTCCGCGCAGACGCGGAATCGCCCACGAGTGCGGGTCGGCCTCGCGGAGGGTGTAGATGGAACGCTGGATGAAGAACTCCTGCGCCTGCTCGTGCGTGGCCTTCTTGAACAGGTACCGCGACAGGCTCGGACCGCTGTCGGCCGAGGTCATCTCGAAGAGCAGGCGGGCCACCGCATCCGCCGTCGGCTCCGGGGCGACCGGGACCTCCACTTCCGCGCGCAGTTGTGCCTCGAAAGCCTCCTCGAGAACCCTTCTCGTCCGCACGAGGCCGGGGTCCCACTCGAGGTCGGGGGAGAATCCGTCGATCGATCCGTAGGCGGAGGCGTACAGCGCGAACAGCGCCACCTGGATGTCATCGTCCCACGCGATGTCGTCCGCGTCTGCCACGGCCTGCATCGCCCGCTCGAGATGCTCTTCGCTGTCGGTCACGCCCGTGAGCCGACGCACAACCGCGTCGCTCAGCGGACCTCGGGCCGAGAAGGGCACGCCTACCGCGGGCAGGGCGAAATCAACGACGGACACAGATTCTCCTGATCTCCCGGGCAACGCGACACTCCACCCTGTCGCCCGAAGCCGCCGGGATGCACGCCCTTGACAACCATGTCGGGCCCAGACACGGCCTGCCGACCCGGGTGCGGGGATTGTCCACCCGCGGACACGCCACGGCAAGCCCCGTGAGGAACGCGGCGATCCAACGTTTGGTGGTCGGTAGGCGCCCACTCCGGTCGACCGGCCATCCCCTCGTCGGCGCAGCAAGGAGAATCATGTTCCTTCATCGGCACCAGGGTGCGGTCCCCGTGCCGCCGTCCACGCACCCGGGCGCTCGATTCTCCGGCACGACCGAGCCGCCCCATGCGATGGGGAAGCTTGCCGGGCGCGCCCAGGACGCGCTGCACAAGGCATGAACGCGGCTCGGGACACGGCCTACCCCGGGATGCGGAGTGCGAAGGTTCCCGCCACCCCGCTCGCGGGCCCCTACGGGCATCCCTTCCACCCGGTCGCCATCACGATTCCGATCGGGGCGTGGACGGCCAGCCTCGTCTTCGACATCATCGGGATGGTCGCCGATGACCCGGAGGCCTTCGCCATCGGGGCGCGTGTGCTCGTCCTGATCGGACTGATCGGTGCCGTGGTCGCCGCAGTACTGGGACTGCTGGACCTGTCGCGCATTCCGCGGGGAACACCGGCGCACCGCACCGGTGTCATCCACGCGCTGCTCAACACGGCGGGGATCGTCCTGTTCGCCGTCGGCCTCGTCATCCGCTTCGCGGTGGGGGATGAGATCTCCGGATGGGCGGTCGCGATCAGCGTCGTCGCCCTCGGCGCGCTGGGCGTGTCGGGGTGGCTCGGCGGGAAGCTCGCCTACCGCTGGGGCGTGCGGGTCGCCGATGAGAGCACCCAGCGCGAAGGCTACGTCGAAGCGTGACTCAGCGCCGTCGCCGTCGTCCCGCAAGGGACGCGGCGCCGGCGGCCGTCGCCACGGCCACGACCACGCGCAGTGCCGGCGAACGCCAGCCACCCGTGACGGTTCTCGGGCCCGCCTGCGGCGACTCCAGCGCGCCCAGCGTGTCGGGGGTCGGCCGCCGGCGCAGACCGAGGCCGTCCATGAGGGTGCGGATGACGCGGTCATATACTCCCGGCAGCCCGGCGGACAGCAGGATCATGGACGACTGCACGAGGCCGACGTGGACCGCGTGCCGGCCCCGCCCCCGGGACGCGCGCTCCACCGCGCGGCCTACCCGGTAGGGCGATGACACCGGTGGAAGCGGATGCGGCGCGCGGCCGGTGACGTTCGTGGCGCGCTGGTAGATGGGCGTGTCGATCGTGGCGGGAAGGACGATCCGCACGTCGATGTCCTTCGCGCCGATCAGTTCCTGCCGTAGGGAGCGGGCGAACCCCAGGAGCGCGAATTTACTGGCGACGTACGCCGACATGTACGGCGCCGCGATGCGCGAATACAGCGAGCCGACGAGCACGATGCGTCCCGAACCCTGGGCGCGGAAGACCGGCAGCACGTGCCGGACGCCGTCGACCTGGGCCACGACGTTGGTGTCGAGGATGCGCCGGAACACCTCGGTCGGCGTCTGCTCGACACTCCCGTAGGCGAGCACCCCCGACATGCCCACCCACACGTCGATGCGCCCGAACCGCGCGAGGGTGCGACGCACGACACCCTCCAGGACGGAGGGCTCGGTCGCGTCGCCGACCACCACCAGGACTTCGGCCCCGACTCCGCGGCACTGGGCAGCGGTCTCCGCGAGGCCCTCCTCGTCGCGGGCGACGAGGATCAGACGGCACCGGCGGCGGGCGAAGGTAAGGGCCGCAGCGCGCCCGATTCCTCGCGAAGCGCCGACGATCACAACGACGCGGCCTGCAGTGCGCATGGGTCCTCCCGGGCTCCCCGGAACGGTAGGTCCGACGGGCCGCGACGTTGAGAGGGTTGACAGCGGTGTCGGCTCGCGCATCGACGGCTACCAGGGCACCCCCGCTGAGGCAACCCCGTGCGTCCCGAGGCCCCAGACGCGCACAGTGTCGGGCATGGCTCGCAACCCAGACGGTGTCTTCCCCGTCGCGGACGGGGTGATCCGCATCAGCCGCGCAGCGGTGAACTGCTACCTGGTTGTCACATCCGACGGTCCGGTGCTCATCGATGCGGGGCTGCCGCGGACGTGGCCACTTCTGCGGGAGGCACTCCAGTCGCTGGGATACCGGCCCGACGACCTCGCCGCGGTGTATCTCACGCACGGGCATTTCGACCACGTCGGCATGTGCGACCGGCTGCTGCACGACCATCACGTGCCCCTGCACATCCACGAGAAGGACGTTTCTCTGGCCAGACATCCCTACCGTTACGACCACGAACGGCCGCGTTTCCCCTACCCGGTGCGCCACCCGGGGGCGGTGCCGATCCTGGCGCGGATGGTGGCCGCCGGGGCTCTGGGCGTGCACGGCGTGGACGCTCATGGCGACGTGCATCCCGGCGAGGGAGCGTCCGCGCTCGGAGGGATCGTCCCGGTGTGGTCACCGGGGCACACCTACGGCCACTGTGCGTTCTTCCTCCCCGACCGGGGGATCCTCTTCTCCGGGGATGCGCTGGTGACGTACGACCCGTATACCGGCGAGACCGGACCGCGCGTGGTGGCCCGCGCGGCGACCGCCGACGGCAGCGCCGCGTTGGCGGCCCTGAACGCGCTGGGGGCCACCGGGGCGCGGATCGTCCTTCCCGGTCATGGCGAGCCCTTCGACGCCGGAGCGCGGGAGGCGGTGTCACGCGCGCAGGCGGCGGGGCTCGCGTGAGCGCCGCCCGCCCGCGCGCCGCCGGCGGCATCACCCGGGGAGGAGGGCGAGGATCACGCCGCCGACCGCGCCCACGACGACGACCGCCCATGGCGGGCACCGCCATGCCGCAAGCAGCACGAAGCACACCAGAGCCAGCGCAAGGTCGGCCACGCCGCCGATCGCCGTTGTGAAGACGGGCGTGTACAGGGCGGCGGCGAGGATGCCGACGACCGCCGCGTTCGCGCCGCGAAGAAGAGGCGGCGCCCACCACCGCCGGCGGAGCGCGTTCCAGAACGGCATCACACCGGTGAGCAGAAGGAACCCCGGAAGGAAGATCGCCGCCGTGGCGATCACGGCGCCGCCGACGCCGCCGGGGCCGGCATCAGCGAGGGCTCCGAGGTAGGCGGCGACGGTGAACAGCGGCCCCGGGACCGCCTGGGCTGCCCCATACCCCGTGAGGAACTCGTCGGCACTCACGTGCCCGTTCTGCACCACGGCGGATTCGAGGAGGGGCAGCACCACGTGCCCGCCCCCGAAGACCAGCGCGCCCACCCGGAAGAACGCGTCGAACAGCTCGATGCCTCCCGCACGAGTGACCAGGCCCAGCACCGGCAGGCCGACCAGCAGCACGGCGAGCACGCTGAGACAGACCACGCCGACCGTTCGCGACACCGGGAATCGCAGCGCCGGCTCCTCGGATGCCGGTGCCACGGTCCGGCAGAACAGCAGTCCGGCCCCCGCGCCCAGCGCGATGGCGAGGATCTGACCCACCGATCCGCCCCACAGCAGCGCGAGCACCGCCGCACCGAGGGCGATCGTCGCGCGCTGCCGATCGGGTGTCAGCGTGCGCGCCATCGACCACACCGCGTGCGCGACGATCGCGACTGCGACGATCTTCAGCCCATCGACGGCTCCCTCGGCGACGGGCCCCTCGTAGAGGTCGGCACCGGCGGCCACCGCTCCCATGAGCACCGCGGAAGGAAGCGTGAACGCTACGAAGGCCGCGAGCGCGCCGACGGCGCCGGCGCGCAGCATCCCGACAGCGAACCCGACCTGGCTCGACGCCGGTCCGGGAAGGAACTGGCCGAGGGCCACCACATCGGCGTACTGCTCCTCGCTGAGCCACCGCCGGCGGGTGACGAACTCGTCGCGGAAGTACCCGAGGTGCGCGATCGGACCACCGAAGGACGTCACGCCGAGCTTCAGGAAAGCGCCGAACACCTCTGCCACGGGATGCCGCACGTCAGAACCCCACCAGCGACGGGTGAACGGCGCCTGAACGCGCGCACGGGCGTGCGGTCGACATGACGGAAGTCTCGCACCGCCCGCGCGGTCGTCCCGATTCGCGGGCCGCGTGGCGCGTGACTGAAGATGGGCGCATGCGGCACGTGATCGAGAGGATGCAGGCGCGCCAGGTCGCGCTTTACCTGCTGGCGATCGCCGTGGGCGCCGTGCTCGGCTGGGGGCTCCCCGCGCTGGCCGCTGCGCTCGAATACGCGATCGCTCCGGTACTGGCGGCCCTCCTGTACGTCACCTTCCTCGCCGTGCCGTTCGGGCGGGTGGCCCACGCGCTCGCCGACCTGCGGTTCCTCGCCGTCGTCCTGGTGCTCAACTTCGTCGTGGTGCCGGTGGTCGTCTTCGGGTTGAGCCGGTTCGTCGCCTCCGACCAGGCGCTGCTGGTGGGCGTGCTGCTCGTGCTCCTGACCCCCTGCGTCGATTACGTCATCGTCTTCTCCGGCCTGGCCGGCGGTGACCGCGAGCAGCTCGTCGCGGCCACGCCGCTGCTCATGGTGGCCCAGATCGCGCTGTTGCCCCTCTCGCTGCGGGTGATGGCCGGAGCGGAGGTGGCGGCGGCGATCGACGTGCGACCCCTCGTGGAGTCGTTCGTCGGGCTCATCCTGGTTCCGCTGGTGCTCGCGGTGGTCTCGCAGTCCCTGGCACGCCGCTTCGCGCGCGCCCGGCCCGTCGTCGAGGGGGCGATGGGAGCGATGGTGCCCCTGATGATGCTCACGTTCGTGGTGGTGATCGCCTCCCAGCTGGCACGCGTGGGTGCCGCTTTCCCCTCGCTGGTTGCGGTCATCCCCGTCTTCGTCGCCTTCGTCGTCGTGCTCGCCCCCGTCGGGGCGCTGTTCGCTCGGGCGGCCGGACTGGAGAGACCGGCGCGCATCGCCGTCACCTTCAGCGGTGTGACGCGGAACTCGCTCGTGGTGCTCCCGCTGGCGCTGGCTCTTCCACCGGCGCTGTCGATTGCTCCGCTGGTCGTGGTGACGCAGACCCTCGTCGAGCTGGTCGCCATGGTGACGCTGGTCGCCGTCTTTCGCGCCGGGCGGCGATCGGCGCCCTTCGCCGCATCCACGCCGGTGTGATGCGGCCGCTCGCGGAGCGGATGCGGTAGCGCGACGAGGAGGAGACACGTAGATTGCCCCGTGAGAGGTGCGCGCAGCCGGTACGAGCGATGAAGGAGGCGCCCATGGCGGACAACTCCCGCGGGGCGAACCGCGACGATCCCGTAGGCACGCTCACGACGGCCGAGTGCTGGGTCCTTCTCGAACACACCCGTCTGGGTCGCCTCGCCCTGCTCGATTCCGCAGGGGAGCCCGAGGTCTTCCCCGTCAACTTCACCAGCAGCGAAGGCTTCCTCTACATCCGCACGGCCAATGACAGCAAGCTGCGCCATCTCCGGGTACGACCGCGGGTCGCCTTCGAGGTGGACGGGAACATCGACGACACGCACTGGAGCGTGCTCGTGCGCGGGAACGCCGCGCAGGTGACCGTCGACGAGGAGATCCGTCGCAGCGGAGTCGGTCGGCTGACCTCGGCGAGCCCTGCGGCCAAGCCGTTCTACATCCGGATCGCCCCGTCAGCCATCACCGGCCGCCGATTCCGGGAGGGGGCTGCCCAGCCGTTCTCCGCCCCGCGGACGGGCCCGCTGGATCGGGGCGCCGGCGTCCCGCGGTCCACGCGCCCGAACCCGATCCCGCACCTGCCGCCGTTCGAGGAGCAGTAGCCGACCTGGTCGGGCTCAGGCCCCCGCGGTGAGCCTGCCGTGGAATCGGGTGGACGCGTCGTTCATCCCCTCGAACGTGGCCGTCTTCCCGAGGCGCTCGTACTTCGCCTGGATGGCATCCAGCGCCGCGACCGTGGACGCGTCCCACACGTGCGAACGCGACAGGTCGATGATCACCCGGTCGGGGTCGCGGGTGTAGTCGAACTGCGTCGTCAGGTCGTTGCTGGAGGCGAAGAACAGCTCGCCGTCCACGGTGTAGCGCGCGGTGGGGACGGGGTCGGCGGCGACGACGCGGGTGACGGTCGTGAAGTGCGCCACTCGCCGCGCGAACAGCAGCATCGCGGCCACCACGCCGGCGCCGACTCCGAGGGCGAGATTGTGGGTCCAGACGGTGGTCGCCACCGTCACGACCATCACGAGAGTCTCGCTCTTGGGCATGCGGCGCAGGGTGCTGGGGCGGATGCTGTGCCAGTCGAAGGTCGCGACGGAGACCACGATCATCACGGCGACCAGGGCCGCCATGGGGATGACGGCCACGACATCGCCGAAGACCAGCACCAGCACGAGCAGGAAGACCCCGGCGAGGAACGTGGAGATGCGGGTGCGCGCGCCTGACGCCTTCACGTTGATCATCGTCTGGCCGATCATCGCGCATCCCCCCATGCCGCCGAACAGTCCCGACAGGATGTTGGCGGTGCCCTGCCCGAGCGCTTCGCGCGTCTTTCGCGAGTGCGTGTCGGTGATGTCGTCGACGAGCTTCGCCGTCATCAGCGACTCGAGGAGACCGACGATCGCCATCGCTGCCGCGAAGGGCCCGATGATCCCGAGGGTCTCCCACGTCAGCGGCACCGTCGGGACGAACAGCTCGGGCAGGCTCTGAGGGAGTTCGCCCTGGTCGCCGACGGTGGGCACCGTCAGACCGAGGACGACCGCGGCGGCGGTGAGGAGCACGATCGCCACCAGCGGCGCCGGGACCACCTTGGTCACGCGGGGCATCAGGTACATGATGAGCAGCCCGATGGCGAGGAGCGGATACACCAGCCACGGCACACCGATGAGGTGGGGCACCTGCGAGGCGAAGACGAGGATCGCCAGCGCGTTGACGAACCCCACCATGACGCTGCGGGGGATGAATCGCATGAGCCGCGCGACCCCGAGCGTCGCCAGGACGATCTGGATGAGGCCGCCCAGAAGCACGGTGACGAGGAAGTAGTCGATGCCGTACTCGCGCGCCACGGGAGCGATGACCAGCGCGACGGCGCCGGTTGCGGCGGTGATCATCGCGGGGCGGCCGCCGAGGAAGGCGATGGCCACGGCCATCACGAACGAGGAGAACAGCCCGAATCGGGGATCGACCCCGGCGATGATCGAGAACGCGATCGCCTCGGGGATGAGCGCGATGGCGACGACGAGACCGGCCAGCACCTCCCGGGTGAGCAGGCGCGGGCTGCGCAGCGCCTGCCATACGGTGGGTTCGATGCGGTAGCGGGTGGCGGGATCCTGGGCGGGGACGACGGCGGTCAACGTTCTCCTGTGGTCGGCGCCGGAGCGCGGCGCACAGGCACTCTACCGGGCGGCAGAGTCTCGCCCGGCCCGCCCGCGGGCGCCGCTCACGAGACGATTTCGCCGATCAGGTTCTCCACGCGACCGCGGATGTCGTCGCGGATGCGGCGGACGGCATCGAGGTCCTGTCCGGCTGGGTCCTCCAGCACCCAGTCCTCGTACCGCTTGCCGGGGAAGATGGGGCACGCGTCGCCGCATCCCATCGTGATGACGACGTCGGACTCGCGTACGGCATCCACGGTGAGAACCGTCGGGGTGTTCCCGGCGATGTCGATGCCTTCCTCGCTCATTGCGGCCACCGCGACGGGGTTGATGGCATCCTTCGGCTCAGACCCGGCTGAGCGGACGTCGATCCGGTCGCCGGCGAGGGACTGCAGGTAGCCCGCGGCCATCTGCGACCGACCCGCATTGTGGACGCAGACGAAGAGCACGGTCGGGCGGGTCATGGCGGTAGTCCATTCGTCGAGGGCGTCAGGCGTCCGAGTCAATACTGACGGAGACAGGTGAACGCGCGATGAATGTCATCGACTCGAGGCGCGCCGGGGAGCCACGCCGGGACAGGTGAGTAGGCTCTCGCCTCAAGAACAGAAAGCCGTGGACATGCTTCAGCGGATGGTTCTCATGGGAGACGTGCTGGACACTCTCCGGGAATGCTCGACAGATGACGCCGTGACGGTCGTCGCCGAGGGCGACGTGCCGACCGGTGCGCGCACCCTCGTCATGGGAGTCGATCTTCGTGGCGTCCCCTCACGCGGGGCGGCGAAGGTCCGCCTGCGCGCGGCCGGCCGGCTCGCCGCCGCGAGGGCCGGGGAAGGCGACGCGCTGCGTCATGTGGTGATCGCAACGGCCATGGACCAGCGCATCGTGCATCACTTCGATCGTGTGGCGTCGGCGATCGCGACCCACGTGCACTCGGAGGTGGAGAGGGCCGCCGGGCGCGAGGTCGAGGTCACGCTCCTCGACGTCTCCGGGTGCGACAACGGGCGCCTGCTCCGGGACAGACTCCACGAGCGCTCCGCCGACCGCACCGGCTCCCACGGCGTGGTCGTCTTGAACTGGGACGACATCCGCTCGCGCTCGATCGCCCGCGCGGCGAACGAGCAGTACATCTGAGAGCCATCACTCGTGGGGGCCGGAGCTCTCGTCCTTCCGATGAATGAGAGAAGCGCCGCGCCCTCGGGCGCAGCGCTTCTCGATCGGCGGAGGATAGGGGATTCGAACCCCTGAGAGCTTTCACTCAACACGCTTTCCAAGCGTGCGCCATAGGCCACTAGGCGAATCCTCCTCGGCCCCGGAGGACCGCCGACCATCCTACCCGCAACCGTCAGTGCGCCCGAACCGTGGGTCAGCCGGCCGTCGCGGGCTCGGGCGGATGGGCGTAGGCGGAACCGGGGCGGATGACGAGGGAGCGGGGGAGGACGCTGGCCAGGATGCGCCGCCCGGGCACCACGCCGCTGCGCATCCCCACGCGGACGGACTCCAGGGCGGCGGCGAGCTCTTTATCGGAGCCTGAGCCTGAGCCGGATCGGGCGCGTGACGACCCGGCGTCGGCGTAGCTGGCGCGCTCGATCGCGGTCACGAGGACGCCGACCGTGGCGGCGGGGGCGCCGTGCACGTCGACGAGGCGCGAGCCGAACGCGCGCGGCGACTCCGCCCCGGGCACCGCGATGCCCAGGTCGATCGCGAGTTCCTGGACGGCCAGCCAGGCGCCGCCGGCATCCCCACCCGCGGCTGCGGCAACCGACCGGCGCCGGCGGATGTCGCGCAGGAGCCCCGGCACGGCGAGCACGGCGAGGACGAGCAGCGCGGCGCCGATCCCCGGCCACGGGTTGCTTCCGCTTGTCGTCCCGCTGCCGCCCGCGCCGGCTGTGAGGTCGTCTTGCGGGAGGGGCCCCGTTGTCGCCGGCGCCGACGGCTCGGGCGCGGGCTGCTGGGCCTCCTGAGGTGCCTGGTCGGCGGGCGTGCCGGTGCCCGGTGTGACGGCGGAGCTGAAACTGGTCGCCACTCCGAGGCTGTTGGTCGGGTCGAACGGCACCCAGCCGATCCCCTCGAAGTGCACCTCCGGCCAGGCGTGCAGCTGGCTGCTGGAGACGGTGTAGACCGTTTGTCCCTGACTGGACTCGCTCGTGTTCGAGCCGGGGAGGTACCCGACGACGATGCGGGCGGGCATCCCGAGCGTGCGCGCCATCAGCGCGAAAGCCGACGCGAAGTGGACGCAGTAGCCCTCGCGCACCTCGAGGAAGTCCGCGACGGCGTCGGATCCGGAGCCGTCGAACCCGTCCTCCACCGGCGCCTCGAGGGAGTAGGCGAACTGCGGCCCGCGGAACCAGGACTGCAGGCTCTGCAGGGCGTCGTAGTCGTTCTGCGCGGCGCCGGCGACCTCCTGCGCGGTCGCCGCGATCACCTCCGGCATCCCGTCGGGAAGCGCGAACGTCTCCTCCGGCGCGGCTCCTCCGGCCTCGCGAGAGCGGATCTGCTCGAGCGTGGGGCGCGGCAGCGCGGTCGTGACCTCGTACACCTGACCCTGGGCCGATCCGGTACGGGTGACCACGGTGCGGTTCTCGGACAGCGCACCCCACTCGCCCTCGAGACCGGACAGCGACATGGCCGGGTACGGCACAGGGAGCCACGGGGAGTTCAGTTCCCGGATCTCCACCGTGGTGCGGTACTCGGACACGTCGATGCCGGAGTCGATCTCCACTTCGGGAAGCGCCCCCTCCTCCACCAGCGGCAGAGGACGCCCCGCATCCGGCTCCCAGACCGAGCCGTCGAACTCGGAGAGGGTCACGGCGCGCAGGTACGGGGGGCTCGGAGCGGTCGAGCGCACCGACAGCACCTCCGTCTCGCGAGGCTGGCGGAGATCATCGCCGAGCTGCAGCGTGGGGTCGATGGTCGGCCCCACGCCGAAGCCGCCGGAGCCGGCGCGCGCCACGGGGGAGGGAAGCAGGGGGCCGGCCACGAGGGCGACGACCACCGCGATCGCCCCGATGGCGCTCGCGGTGGCAGTGGCGCCGCTGCGGCGGCCGGGAGCCGGTGCCAACCGGCCCGGGCGGGCCTGCTCGGCCGGGTGGCTCTGCCGGGCGCGGGTGTCCACGCGCAGCAGGAACAGGATGCTGGCGGAGAGGATGACGAAGCCCGTGAGGTTGATGTCGCCGGGCACCGCGACCGAGGGAACCAGCGAGATCGCGACCAGTCCGACCGCCGCCAGGAGCGGCATCCGCGCGGTGAGGACGACATGGTCGATCGCGAGAGCGAGCAGTCCCACGGCGCCGATCAGGATGAACGCGAGCGGTGCCCCCGCCTCCAGGGGTGCCGCGCCCGAGACGATCTCGTCGACGCCGGCCGAGACCAGGGCGGGCACCATCGCGACGGTGGCGGGCGTGGGGATGACCCACACCAGGGCCGTGGAGCGACCGAACATCGCCGTCAGAATCAGCACCCAGACCGCCGCCTCCAGCGCCGCGACGGCAACGCCGGGAAGGCGGAACCAGCGGGCCACGAGACCGGCGGCAACGACAGCGGCGGCCAGGACCGCCGCGCCGAGCACCCACGGGCCGCTTTCGATCACGCGGAGAAGCGGGATCGATGCTCCCGCCAGAGCGACGAGGACGCCGGCGGCCAGCAGGACGTCGGTCCGTCGCCGACCGGTCGGCACGGCGCGGGAGTCGGCGCGCTCGCCGCGGTGCTCAGCGGACATGGGCGGCCCCCTGGCCGAGGGCGCTTTCCCAGGCGCGCGAGAGGTCTCCGCCGGGCGCGACGGAGGAGGCGGACCATCCGAAGCCCCGCACCCGATCGATGGAATCGGCAGCCGCTCTGATGGCGAGCAGGACCGGCAGTGAGGAGTGGTGCGCGAGCGGCGCGAGCGCCTCGGCGTCTTCGGAGTCGAGCCGGCCGGTGATGAGCACGACGGGCCCCGTGAGGATGCCGGCGAACAGGGCGGGGACGTGTGCGAGATCATCGCCCTGGCGGGCGGTGAGGGTGGCCACCTGTGCGGCCAGGGCTTCGACGTCGAACACCTCGCCCCCCGCGAGCGGGTCGGACAGCTCCGTGCCGTCGGAATCCAGCAACGCCACGGTGTATCCCTCGCGGACGAGCTGCATCACGGCCGACATGGCCAGCGAGACGCCCGTCTCGAAGGCGCCGTCGTTGCCGGGCGCCCGCATCGCGCCGGTTCCCCAGCGCGAGCCGCCTCGGTCGAGCACCACGGTGGCTTCGGGGCTGGCCTCCTGCTCCTCCTGGCGCACCATGAGCGTGTCGCGGTGGGCGGTGGCGCGCCAGTGGATGCGGCGCATCGAGTCCCCCGACGCATAGGGCCGCGCGACGAGGTTGTCCGCTCCCTGCCCGAGCTGCGCGGTGGCCGCGGGGAGCATCCCGCCGGCCTCGCCGGGGGCGGTGGGCAGCGGCGACAGATCGACGATGGCGGGGGCGACGGTCACGCGGGTGCGGCCGCCGAGGACGAAGCGTCGGCGGACGAGCCCGAAGGGGTCGGTGGCGGTGATGATGAGGGGGCCGATCGAGTGGATGCCGCGGCTGCGCCCCTCGACGGTGTACCGGAGCTCGACCGCTCCGTCACCGCCACGGAGGCCCGAGACCATCGCCGGGAAGATTCCGCGGGCGCGGCCGGCGAGGCCGCGCGGCAGGGTGTCCTCCCACGTGCCGGGTGCGGTCGGCAGCGCGGAGCGCATGCCCACGCGCACGCGCACCTCGCTCGCCCGTCCGACGGCTGCCACGTCCGGCAGGAGCGAGCGGGCGACGGCCTCGGTGCGGCGCGCGACGAACAACGAGACGATGCTTCCGGCCGCCACGGCCAGCAGCAGCACCCCGAAGTACACGAGCTCTCCCAGCCCGGCTTCGTGGGCGACGACGAACGCGGCGAGCGCGAGGGCGACGGCGCCGGTGCCCCGGGCCGTCAGCGGCCACACGCGCTTCACGGCCGTCTCACGTGCGCACCGCCAGCGGGACGCGGACGGAGCCGACGATCCGCTCGAGCGCCGCTGCGATCACGTCGATCGAGGACCGGCCCCCGGCGGCGGCGCGACGGGGGATGAGGCGGTGGGCGAAGACCGGGGCGAGCAGCGCGCTCACGTCGTCGGGGATCACGAAGGAGCGTCCGTCGAGGGCTGCCCACACCTTCGCGGCGCGCACGAGCTGCAGGGTGGCGCGAGGACTCGCCCCGAGCCGCAGATCGGGGTGGGAACGGGTGGCCTGTGCGAGCGCCACGGCGTAATCCTCCACGGCGGGCGAGACGTGCACGGCGCGCGCCCACGCGATCAGCTCGGTCACGCGCGCGGCGGTCACGACCGGTCGGATCCCCTCGAGCGGGTTCACGGTGTCGCGCTGGCGCAGCATGAGGGCTTCGCTGCGCGCGTCGGGGTACCCCATGGAGATGCGCATCATGAACCGGTCGCGCTGGGCCTCCGGGAGCGCGTACGTGCCCTCCATCTCGAGAGGGTTCTGCGTCGCGACGACCAGGAAAGGGTCGGGGAGGAGGTGGGTGCGTCCGTCGACGGTCACCTGCTTCTCCTCCATGGCCTCCAGCAGGGCCGACTGCGTCTTGGGGGAGGACCGGTTGATCTCATCCGCGATCACGACGTTGGCGAAGATGGCCCCGGGCTTGAACTCGAACTCGCGGTCCACCGGGTTGAAGACCGACACGCCCGTGACGTCGCTCGGCAGGAGGTCGGGTGTGAATTGGATGCGACGCACGCCGGCGTCGATCGAGGCGGCCAATGCCCGCGCCAGCATCGTCTTGCCGACGCCCGGCACGTCTTCGATCAGCAGGTGCCCCTCGGCGAGGAGACTGACCAGCGCCGAGCGCACCGCATCCGGCTTCCCGTCGATGACGCGGGAGATGGACGCCAGGATGCTGCCGGTGAGCTGCCCGAAGTCTTCGCGGGTGAGCGCCTGGGTCGCCGGGGCGTGTGCGGTCGTCGCCGTCTCGTTCATACGGTCCCTCGGGTCGGGGCGATGGGCGCCGCCGCCCGTCGTTACCTGATCGTAACCCCGCGATCGATACCCGAGGCTGGGAGAAACCTGCCCTTGTTACGGCCGCGGGAGCGGGGCAACCCTCCGGCCGCATTGGGAGGGCGCCGGCGGACCCGGTAGAGTGATGGCGGCTCTCCGCGTGGCGGCATCCAGGCCAACTCCCCCAGGACGGAAACGTAGCAAGGGTAACCGGGCTCTGCTGGGTGCGCGGAGAGTCTTTCTTTTTTGCCGCACGCCCGGGTGCGCGGGCGCGATCGTGACGCAACCCCCCGGGCGTCGACCGCCCGCCGCGCCTAGGGTGGAACCGTGGCGCAGAGCATCTACATCACGTCGGCAGAAGGCCACTCGGGCAAGTCCACGGTCGCGCTCGGGGTGCTCGACGCGCTCAGTCACGCGACGCCGCGAGTCGGGGTGTTCCGCCCGATCGCCCGCTCCACGGCCGAGCGGGACTATGTGCTCGAGATGCTGCTGGACCATGACGGGGTCGACCTCGAGTACGACGACTGCATCGGCGTCAGCTACGACGACGTGAGGTCGGACCCGGATGCGGCGCTCGGCCGCATCGTCGAACGGTACAAGGCCGTCGAGGCCCAGTGCGACGCGGTGGTGGTGATCGGCAGTGACTTCACCGACGTGTCCAGTCCGGCCGAGCTCGGCTACAACGCGCGCATCGCCGCGAACCTCGGGGCGCCCGTTCTTCTCGTCCTCGGCGGCCGCGCGGGACAGGGGCAGGGGGAACAGCTCGGCACCAGCACGGCCCGCACGCCCGAGGAAGTCGGTCAGGCGGCATCGCTGGCCCTGGTCGAACTCGCCCACGAACGTGCGGAGTTGTTCGCCGTCGTGGTGAACCGCGCCGACCCGGAGCGGCTCGATGAGGCCGTCGCGGCGCTCCGCGACATCGTCGACACCGAAAGCGCCCGCGCCGTGCCGGGGCGGCGGGTCTCAGTGTGGGCACTGCCTGAGGATCGTTTCCTCGTCGCCCCGTCGGTGCGCGGTGTGCTGCGCTCGGTCGGCGGCGAACTCGTCAAGGGCGACCCGGCGCTGCTCACCCGGGAGGTGCTCGGTGTGGTGGTCGCCGGCATGTCGATGGTGAACGTCCTGCCGCGGCTGACGGAGTCGGCGGTCGTGGTCATCCCCGCCGATCGGGCCGAAGTGCTGCTGGCGACGCTGCTGGCCAACTCCTCCGGCACGTTCCCCTCGCTCGCCGGCATCGTGCTCAACGGCGGGTTCCCCCTGCCCGAGCCGATCGACCGGTTGATCGACGGCCTCGGGTCGTCGCTGCCGATCATCGCCACCGACCTCGGCACGTATGACACCGCCGTGCGCGTGATGAACACGCGAGGCCGCCTCGCCGCCGATTCCCAGCGTCGCTACGACACGGCGCTGGCGATCTTCGAGCGGCACGTCGACACCGCCGAGCTCACGCGCTCCCTGGGTGTCGCCCGGCCCAGCGTCGTCACGCCGCTGATGTTCGAGTACGGCCTCGTCGAACGAGCCCGCCGCGATCTCCGCCACATCGTGCTCCCGGAGGGCAACGACGACCGGGTGCTGCGCGCGGCGGCCACGGTGCTGGCCCGCGGCATCGCGGAGCTGACGATCCTCGGTGACGAGAGCGACGTGCGCGGGCGCGCGACCGAGCTCGGCATCGACCTGGCCGCCGCGCGCATCGTGAGCCCCTTCGATCCGTCTCACGTCGACCGCTTCGCGCGCGAGTACGAACGCCTCCGCGCGCATCGCGGCATGACGTACGACCGCGCCGCGGACACCGTCACCGACGTGTCGTACTTCGGAACACTCATGGTCCACCTCGGCATGGCCGACGGGATGGTCTCGGGCGCCGCGCACACCACGGCCCACACCATCCGCCCGGCGTTCGAGATCATCAAGACGCGGCCGGGCGTCTCGGTCGTCTCGAGCGTCTTCCTCATGGCGCTGGCCGATCGGGTGCTCGTGTACGGCGACTGCGCCGTCATCCCCGATCCCACGAGCGAGCAGCTCGCCGACATCGCGATCTCCTCGGCGGCGACCGCCGACCAGTTCGGCATCGATCCGCGGGTGGCGATGCTGTCGTACTCGACGGGGGAGTCGGGCAAGGGCGCCGAGGTGGAGAAGGTGCGAGCTGCCACCGCGCTCGTGCGGGAGCGCGCCCCCCGGCTGCTGGTGGAAGGGCCCATCCAGTACGACGCGGCCGCCGATGCGGCCGTTGCGCAGGCGAAGATGCCGGGGTCCGACGTCGCCGGACGGGCGACGGTGTTCATCTTCCCCGACCTGAACACCGGCAACAACACCTACAAGGCGGTGCAGCGCTCGGCCGGGGCTGTCGCCATCGGGCCGGTGCTGCAGGGCCTCAACAAGCCGATCAACGACCTCTCGCGCGGCGCGCTCGTCGATGACATCGTCAACACCATCGCCATCACCGCGATCCAGGCTCAGGGCGGCTCCTCCGACCTCCTCGACCCGCGTGGGACGGGGGAGGGGGACGCATGACCGCGGTGCTCGTGATCAACTCCGGTTCGTCGTCGTTCAAGTATCAGCTCCTGGACACCGAGACCGAGGAGGTGCTGGCGACCGGACTCGTCGAGCGCATCGGCCAGGCATCCGGGGCTGCGCGGCACACGGTCGCCTCCGCCGCCCTGACGGCGGGGGCGGAGGAGCCCGCCCTGACGGTGACGGATGCGACGTTCAGGATCGAGCGGGAGATCCCCGATCACACCGTGGGTTTCCAGGTGATGCTCGACGCGTTCGCGGCGCACGGCCCCTCGCTCCGGGAGCATCCGCCCGTCGCGGTCGGGCACCGTGTCGTGCACGGCGGCGCCCGCTTCTACGAGCCGACCCTGATCACGCGCCTCGTCGAGATCAACATCGCCGATCTCGGGGTCCTCGCGCCGCTCCACAACCCCGCCAACCTCGCCGGCATCGTCGCGGCGCGCACGGCCTTTCCCGACGTGCCGCATGTTGCCGTCTTCGATACCGCCTTCCACCAGACCCTCTCCCCGGCCGCCTACACCTATGCCATCGACGCCGACCTCGCGCGGGCGCACCGCATCCGCCGGTACGGCTTCCACGGGACCAGCCACCAGTTCGTCAGCGCGGCCGCCGCGGCCTTCCTCGGCCGGCCGCTGGACGAGCTCAAGCAGATCGTCTTCCACCTCGGGAACGGCGCGTCGGTGACCGCGATCGACGGCGGCCGCTCGATCGACACGTCGATGGGCCTCACCCCCCTGGAAGGCCTCGTCATGGGCACGCGCTCGGGCGACCTCGACCCCGCCGTGCTCCTGCACCTCGCCCGCCGCGCCGACATGTCCATCGCCGACCTGGACGACCTGCTGAACAAGCGCTCGGGGCTGCTCGGACTCGCCGGCGTCAGCGACATGCGCGACATCCGCGCGGGCGTCGACGCGGGCGATCCGCAGATCACCCTCGCGTGGGACGTCTACGTCCACCGCCTCCGCGCGTATGCGGGCGCCTACCTCGCCGAGCTGGGCGGGGTGGATGTCATCTCGTTCACGGCGGGGGTGGGGGAGAACACCCCGGAGGTGCGTGCGGAGTCGCTCGCCACCCTCGGGTTCGCCGGTATCGAGATCGACCCCGACCGCAACGCGGCGCGGCAGCGCGGCATCCGCGTGATCTCCACGGATGCGTCGGCGGTGACCGTTCTCGTCGTGCCGACGAACGAAGAACTCGAGATCGCCCGGCAGACGCTGCAGGTCGCGGGGCTCTGACCGGCCGCCGCCGGCCCCGCAAGCCGCCGCGCCCTCGTGTGTCCGGGCGAACTACGCTGAATCCGTGCCCGACGGAACCCACGCCCCCTTGCCCGATCTCACCGCCTACGACGCCGTCCTGTTCGACCTCGATGGTGTGCTGACCCCCACCGCGGAGGTGCACATGCACGCGTGGCGGACGATGTTCGAGCAGCTGTTCGCGCAGTGGAACATCCAGCCGGCCTACACCGACCGCGACTACTTCGAGTATCTCGACGGAAAGAAGCGATACGACGGGGTGGCCGGTCTCCTCCGCAGCCGCGACGTCGAGGTGCCGTGGGGAGAGCCGTCCGACCCCCCAGAGGCCGACACCGTCTGCGGCATCGGCAATCGCAAGAACCTCGTCTTCGCCTCGGTGCTGCGCGCGGAGGGCATCGCGCCCTATCCGGGGTCGGTCCGGCTGATCGACAAGCTCCAGGCCGCCGGCGTGCCCATCGCGGTGGTCTCCAGCTCCAAGAACGCCGAAGAGGTTCTCGCGGCCGCCGGAATCCGCGACCGCTTCCCCGTCGTCATGGACGGCGTGATCGCCGAGCGCGACCACCTCGCGTCCAAGCCGGCCCCCGACGTCTTCGTCGAAGCGGCCCGGATGCTGGGGGTCGACCCGTCGCGGTCGGTCGCCATCGAAGATGCCCTCAGCGGGGTGCAATCGGCCGCGGCGGGCGGCTTCGCCGTCGTCGTCGGGGTCGACCGCGGCGCCGGGGGAGAGGAACTTTCCGACGCCGGGGCCACCGTCGTCGTCCAGGACCTCTCCGCGTTCGTAGACTGACATTGAGGCATCCCGATTCCTCCGCAGTGGAAGGCCGTAAATGATCGATCGAGGTCGGTTTCCCGTCGATGAGTGGCAGCTCATCGAGACCGAGGGGTCTCTCGACGACGCCGGCGTGACCGAGACGCTGTTCTCCGTGGGGAACGGCTACCTGGGACTGCGCGGAAACCATCCGGAGGGCCGGTTCGCGCAGGAGCAGGGAACCTTCATCAACGGCTTCCACGAGATCTTCCCGATCCGTCACGCCGAGCAGGCCTACGGGTTCGCCGAGGTCGGGCAGACGATCATCAACGCGCCGGACGCGAAGGTGATCCGCGTGTACGTGGACGACGAGCCGCTGTCCTTCGATGTCGCGGACGTGCGCGAGTACGAGCGAGTCCTCGACATGCGCGAGGGCGTGCTGCGTCGGCGCGTGCAGTGGGTCACCCCGTCGGGGAAGCACGTCGAGCTCGAGGACGAGCGTCTCGTGTCCTTCGAGGAGAAGCACCTCGCGGTGATGAGACTGACCGTCACGGTGCTCAACGCCGACGCTCCGGTGACGATCAGCTCGCAGCTCATCAACCGGCAGGACGGCGAGGGCATCTACGGCGGATCCCCCATGGCGGGGAAGAAGAGCCGGTCCGGGTTCGATCCTCGCAAGACCGAGAAGCTGCAGGAGCGGGTGCTCCAGCCGCAGGAGTACTGGCAGGACGGTGACCGCTCGGCGCTGACCTATCGCGTGAGCGAGTCGGGCATGACCCTGGCCGTCATCGCCGACAACATCCTCGAGACCGAGAACGACTACACCGCGCGCCGACTCATCGAGCCCGACATCGCCAAGAACGTCTTCCGCGTCGAGGCGCGCGCGGGGGTCCCCACGACCCTGACCAAACTCGTCAGCTATCACACCTCGCGGGGCGTCCCCACGGGCGAGCTCCTGGACCGGTGCCGCCGCGGTCTCGACCGCGCCGAAGCGCTCGGCGTCGACGAGCTCTTCAGGCGTCAGCGCGCATGGCTCGACGCGTTCTGGGAGCGCTCCGACGTCCGCATCGAGGGGCACCCCGACCTCCAGCAGGCGACCCGCTGGTGCCTGTTCCAGCTCGCTCAGGCGACGGCGCGTGCCGATGGGCAGGGCGTGCCCGCGAAGGGCGTGACCGGCTCGGGCTATTCCGGCCACTACTTCTGGGACACCGAGATCTACGTCCTGCCGTTCCTGGCGTACACGACGCCGCTGTGGGCGCGGAACGCGATCCGGATGCGGTACCTGATGCTGCCGGCGGCCCGCAAGCGCGCACACCAGCTGAACGAGGCCGGGGCGCTCTTCCCGTGGCGCACGATCAACGGCGAGGAGGCGTCGGCGTACTATGCCGCCGGCACCGCCCAGTACCACATCAACGCCGACGTGAGCTTCGCGGTGGCCAAGTACGTGCGCGCCACCGGCGACGTGGACTTCCTCGATTCCGAGGGCGTGGACATCGCCGTCGACACCGCGCGGCTGTGGGCCACCCTCGGCTTCTGGCGGTCGGGAGACGGCGTCATCGACGGCGAGGGGGAGACGTTCCACATCCACGGCGTCACCGGCCCCGACGAGTACACCACGGTCGTCAACGACAACCTGTTCACGAACGTCATGGCCCGCTTCAACCTCCGCTTCGCCGCGCGCACGGTGCGGGAGATGGAGGAGGCCGACCACGACGCCTACCTGAAGATGGTCGAGCGGATGAACCTCGACCCCTCGGAGCCGGAGATGTGGGAGCGGGCCGCCGAGGCCATGCACATCCCCTACAGCGAGGCCCTCGGCATCCACCCGCAGGATGCGGTGTTCCTGGAGAAGGAGATCTGGGACCTCGAGCACACCCCGGCCGATCAGCGTCCCCTGCTGCTGCACTTCCACCCGCTCGTGATCTACCGGTACCAGGTGCTCAAGCAGGCCGACGTCGTGCTGGCCCTGTTCCTGCAGGGCAACCACTTCACCGACGATGAGAAACTCGCCGACTTCGAGTACTACGACCCCCTGACCACCGGCGACTCGACCCTGTCCGCGGTGGTGCAGTCGATCCTCGCCGCGGAGGTCGGCTACCAGAACCTCGCGCTGGAGTACTTCCGCGACGCCCTGTTCGTCGACCTCGGCGATCTGCACCACAATGCCGCCGACGGCGTGCACGTCGCCTCCGCCGGTGGCGTGTGGACCGCGCTGGTGTCGGGCTTCGGTGGCATGCGCGACCATTTCGGCGAGCTCACGTTCGACCCGCGCCTCCCGGCGGAGTGGCCGTCGCTGGCGTACGTGCTGCACTGGCACGGTACGCGGCTGGATATCACCCTCACCCGCGATCTCCTCACGATCGAGGCGGGCGACGGCGACCCCGTCCAGTTCTCCGTCCGCGGCGTCGGGTACACCGTCCACGGCGGCGGACGCGTCGAGGTGCCGCTGCTCGGGCAGGGTCCGGTCATCCCGGGCAAGCCCTCCCTGCGACAGTTCGCCGACGCCCGTCGTGAGGATGGCACGTTCCTGTCGGTCTCCGTCCCGACCGTGACGGCCACGATCCCGGTGGTGGGCGACGATATGCAGGACATGCAGGTCCAGTCCCTCGGGGTCGACAGCTGAGCCGGACCTCGGGCGTGAGTCGGCTGCGTCGGCGCAGCCGTCTCGTCCACCTGGGGAACGGCGGGCGGGATGTCTGCGGCACACCGTAGGCTGGTTGCGTGACGACCGCCCTGTACCGCCGCTACCGCCCTGAGGCGTTCGGCGAGATGATCGGGCAGTCCCAGGTGACCGAGCCGCTGATGACGGCACTGCGCAGTGATCGCGTCGGCCACGCGTACCTCTTCTCCGGTCCGCGAGGCTGCGGCAAGACCACCTCCGCGCGCATCCTCGCCCGGTGCCTCAACTGCGCCGCGGGCCCCACCGACACCCCGTGCGGCACGTGCGACAGCTGCGTGGAGCTCGGCCGCGGCGGCGGCGGCTCGCTGGACGTCGTGGAGATCGATGCCGCCAGCCACAACGGCGTCGACGACGCGCGCGACCTGCGGGAACGCGCGATCTTCGCCCCGGCCCGCGATCGCTTCAAGATCTTCATCCTCGACGAGGCCCACATGGTCACGCAGCAGGGTTTCAACGCGCTGCTGAAGCTGGTCGAGGAGCCGCCCGATCACGTCAAGTTCATCTTCGCCACGACCGAGCCGGAGAAGGTGCTCGGCACCATCCGATCGCGCACGCACCACTACCCCTTCCGTCTCGTGCCGCCCGCCGCCATGCTCGAGTACGTCCAGGAGCTGTGCGAGACCGAGGGCGTGGCGGTGGAACCGGGCGTGCTTCCGCTCGTGGTGCGCGCCGGCGGCGGATCGCCCCGCGACACCCTCTCGCTGCTCGACCAGCTCATCGCCGGCTCCGACCCGTCGGCCGATTCCGGGCTCGTGACGGTCCGCTACGAGCGCGCCGTGGCGCTGCTGGGATACACGCACGCGGAACTGCTCGACGAGGTCGTCGACGCGTTCGGCTCGGCGGATGCGGCGGCGGCCTTCACCGCCGTGGACCGCGTCGTGCAGACCGGCCAGGACCCACGCCGATTCGTCGACGACCTGCTCGAGCGGCTCCGCGACCTCATCGTCATCGCGGCGACGGGGCAGGGTGCCTCGGCGGTGCTGCGCGGAGTGCCGGCGGAGGAGCTCGAGCGCATGGGACGCCAGGCCGCCGTGTTCGGCGCCGACCGTCTGTCGCGAACGGCCGATCTCGTCGTCGCGGCGCTGGATGAGATGACCGGAGCGACATCGCCGCGTCTCCAGCTCGAGCTGCTCGTCGCGCGGGTTCTCGCGCGCACGTCGCGCGGCGCCGCTGCGCCGGCACCGGCCGGCCCCGTTGCGGCCGCTCCGCCGGCTCCGGCCGCTCCGCCGGCACCTGCCGCTGCGCCGGCTCCGGCCGCTGCCCCGGCTCGCGCTGCCGCCCCGGTCGCTCCCGCTCCCGCCACCGGCTCCGTTGCTGAGCGGGGAGCGCGCGACGACGAGCCCGCCGCCGCGCAGCCGCGGGTCGCTGCCGAGCCGCCGCAGCGCGACGAGACGGCCGCGCCTCCCGCCGACCCGCCCATCCCCATCGCCGAGCCCGCCGGGCCACCGGCGGAGGCCGAGGCGGAGTTCGCGCCGCCCGCCGCGGCCGGCCCCTTCACCGCCCAGCGCATGCGCGACGCCTGGCCGGAGGTGCTCGGCCGGCTCGAGACCCTCAGCCGATCGTCCTGGCTGCTCGCCTCCGGCGCGCGGGTGATCGACCTGGATGACGATGTGCTCACCCTCTCGTTCGCGAGTCAGAGCGACCTGTCGGCGTTCAAGAAGAGGGCGGCCGGTAACGGCCCGAGCGAAGACCTGCGGCAGGCGATCCTCGGCGTCCTGGGCATCCGGGTGAAGTTCCTCGCCAAGCACGACGGCGACGGCCCGGGCGGCAGCGCGCCGCCGGCGCCCGAGTCCGCGCCGCCGCCCGAGTCCGCACCGCCGGAGCGGCCCGCGCGGCGCCCCACCGCGGCATCCACCGCCCCGGTGACCGAATGGGCCGTGGCGCCCATTCCGTCCACCCCGCCGGACGATTTCGACGCACCGCCTCCGCCCCCCGAGGCGCGGGGCGCGGTGGCGCAGTTCCCCGTCGACGACGAACCCGAAGACGCCGCGCCCGCCGCGCGGGCGGTCGCGACTCTCTCCCGGGTCCGCGAGGGCGATGTGCTGCCCGACGGCGACCCCGGCGAGGCCCCGCCCGAGGACGAGCCCGAAGACCTGCCCGCTCCAGAAGACCTCCGCGACGCCCCCGTTCCGCCGGTCGTGGCCCCGCGCATCGCGCCGCCGGCGCGCCCGGGCGTGCAGCGCTACGGCGAAGCGGTGGTCCGGCAGGTGCTCGGTGCGAACTTCGTCCGGGAAGAACCCCACCAGGCGCCGACGAGGTTCAACTGACCCATGTATGACGGCATCGTCCAAGACCTGATCGACGAGTTCGGCCGGCTCCCCGGTATCGGCCCGAAGTCGGCACAGCGGATCACCTTCCACATCCTGCAGTCGCCGTCGTTCGATGTGTCGCACCTCGCGAAGCTGCTGGCCGAGGTGCGCGAGAAGGTGCGGTTCTGCGAGGTGTGCGGCAACGTGTCCGAGCAGGATCGGTGCTCGATCTGCCGAGACCCTCGCCGCACTGCGACCCTCATCTGCGTCGTCGAGGACGCCAAGGACGTCGCGGCGATCGAGCGCACGCGCGAATTCCGGGGTCTCTACCACGTGCTCGGCGGCGCCATCAGCCCGATCGCCGGCGTCGGGCCCGACGATCTGCGCATCACGCAGCTGATGCAGCGCCTGGCCGACGGCACGGTGCAGGAGGTCATCCTCGCCACGAACCCGAACCTGGAGGGCGAGGCCACCGCGACGTACCTGAGCCGTCTGCTGCACACGCTCGAGATCCGCGTCACGCGGCTGGCCTCGGGCCTGCCCGTCGGCGGCGATCTCGAGTATGCCGACGAGGTGACGCTGGGCCGGGCCTTCGAGGGACGCCGGACCCTGTGAGCGACAGCACCACCGGGTTCAGCCGGCGTGCCTGGCTCCTCTTCGCCGCGATGGCCGTGCTGTGGGGAATGCCGTACCTGTTCATCAAGCAGGCGGTGGACTCGCTCTCACCGCCGGCGGTCGTCTGCATCCGCACTCTCGGCGCCGCATTGCTGCTCCTGCCGTTCGCGCTCCGCGGCGGCGTGCTGCGACAGGCGCTCCGCGCGTGGCCCTGGGTGCTCCTCTTCGGACTTCTCGAGATGGCCGCGGCGTACCTCCTGCTCAGCCACGCCGAGCTGACCCTGTCGTCGGGGATGACGGGTCTGCTCGTGGCCACCGTTCCCCTCTTCGGCGCGATTCTCGCCTTCGCCGCCGGTGATCGCGGAGCGCTCGGTCCGCTGCGCGCCACCGGGCTCGTGGTGGGGTTCGCGGGTGTCGCCGTCATCGTCGCCGGGCCCGGTCTCGCCCTCGGCTCCGGATCGGGCGGCCTCATCGCCGCCGGAGAGGTGCTGCTGGCGGCGATCTGCTACGCCGTCGCGCCGTTCATCGTGACCAAACGCCTGTCGCACGTGCCGACGCTGGGCGCGGTGACGTTGTCGCTGCTGGTCGTCGGTATCGCGTATCTGCCGGCTGCGCTCCTCACGCAGCACACCCCGCCCACCACCACGAGCCTCCTCGCCGCGGCGGCGCTGGCGGTGCTGTGCACGGCGCTTGCATTCCTGGCGTTCTTCGCCTTCATCGCCGAGGTCGGTCCGGCTCGCTCGACGCTGTTCACCTATGCGAACCCCGTCGTCGCGATCGCGCTGGGCGTGCTCATCCTGGGCGAATCCCTCTCGTGGGGGCTCCTCCTGGGGTTTCCCCTCGTGATCGCGGGATGCTGGCTCGCCGCCACCGGCGGCACCACGCGGATTCGCCGGCGCTCCCGAGTAGCGCCACCGGTCGCCCCGGGCTGACCCGCCTCCGGCGCGCCCGTCCCGCCGCCACCCGACGCGGACGCCCGTCCTTCCCCGGCGCGTGGACTCCGGAGGATGCGGGCGTATGTCGGCCGCGGCATCCGTGCGTCCGTAAGATGGTGCGTCGGGCGTGGCATCCGCCCGCTCAGCGTCGGCGGCAGCCGGCGACAGGTCCCGGGAGATCGAACGTGGCGCTGATCGTCCAGAAGTACGGCGGATCGTCCGTGGCTGACGCCGAGAGCATCAAGCGCGTCGCCAAGCGGATCGTCGACACCCGCCGGGCCGGTCACGAGGTGGTCGTCGCGGTGAGCGCCATGGGCGACACCACCGACGAGCTGCTCGAGCTCGCTGCGGAGGTCGCCCCGATCCCCGCCCCCCGCGAACTCGACATGCTGCTCTCCAGCGGAGAGCGCATCGCCATGGCGCTGCTGGCCATGGCGATCCACTCGATGGGCTTCGAGGCGCGCTCGTTCACGGGCAGCCAGGCCGGCATGATCACGGACGGGACCCACGGCGCGGCCCGCATCGTGGATGTGACGCCCGTGCGTCTGCGCGAAGCGCTCGATGAGGGCGCCATCGTGATCGTGGCCGGGTTCCAGGGGTTCAATCGCGACACGCGGGACATCACCACCCTGGGCCGTGGCGGGTCCGACACCACCGCCGTCGCCCTGGCCGCCGCGCTCGAGGCCGATGTGTGCGAGATCTACAGCGACGTCGACGGCATCTTCACCGCCGACCCCCGGGTCGTGCCCCGCGCCCGCAAGCTCGACCGCATCTCCAGCGAGGAGATGCTCGAGCTCGCCGCCAACGGCGCGAAGGTCCTCTACATCCGCGCGGTGGAGTACGCCCGCCGCCACGGCGTCATCATCCACGCGCGCTCGACCTTCAGCTCGGGCGAGGGCACCTGGGTGCTCGACCCCTCCCGCACGTCCCACCTCATCCCCGAGGGAGCCCCCATGGAAGAGCCCATCGTCGCCGGCGTCGCCACCGACCTCAGCCAGGCGAAGATCACCGTCATCGGCGTGCCCGACGTGCCGGGCAAGGCCGCGGAGATCTTCAAGATCGTCGCGAAGTCCGGCGCCAACGTCGACATGATCGTGCAGAACGTCTCGGCCGCCGCCACCAGCCGCACCGACATCTCCTTCACGCTGCCCAAGACGGATGCGGCGACCGCTCTGAAGGCCCTGGCGGCCGACCAGTCCGCTGTGGGCTTCGAGAGCCTCGTGCACGACGACCAGATCGGGAAGCTCTCCGTCGTCGGCGCGGGGATGCGGACGCACTCGGGCGTCTCGGCGACCCTGTTCGAGGCGCTGAGCGTCGCCGGGGTGAACATCGAGATGATCTCCACCTCGGAGATCCGCATCTCGGTGGTGCTGCGCGGCGATGACCTGGCCGAGGCCGCCCGCGTCGTGCACTCGGCGTACGGCCTCGACGGCGACGTGGAGGCGACCGTCTACGCCGGCAGCGGCCGCTGAGCCCGCTGCCTCCCGCAGCCCCGAGCTGTTCACAACTCAGGAGACACGCCGAGCGCCCGGCCCGCTGACGCGTCATCCCGGCCGGATCTCCTGAGTTGTGAACGGCCTGCCGTGATCCGGCGGCGACACGTCGGATCCGGGCGCCGCGGGAGGGTGGAGCTCTTGCGCCGCTAGAATCGGGCCACCGCGATCCCGCGGCATCCCCACGTGCGACGGCCCCGCGCCGCCGCATCCGAGGCGACCGAGGTACACCGTCATGACCCGCATCTCCGACTCAGGACTCTCCCTCGCCGTCGTCGGCGCCACCGGACAGGTCGGCGGGGCGATGCTCGACATCCTCGAGGAACGCGGATTCCCCGTCCGCGAGCTGCGCGCCTTCGCCACGGCTCGCTCGGCCGGGTCGGACGTCGTCTTCCAGGGCAAGGCCGTGATCGTCGAGGATGTCGCCACGGCCGACCTCGCCGGGATCGACATCGCCCTCTTCTCCGCCGGCGCCACGGGCTCACGGGCGCACGCCCCGCGGTTCGCGGAGGCCGGAGCCCTCGTCATCGACAACTCCAGCGCGTGGCGGATGGACCCCGACGTGCCGCTCGTGGTCAGCGAGGTCAACCCGCACGCCATCGAGGACGCGCGCAGGGGCATCATCGCCAACCCCAACTGCACCACCATGGCCGCGATGCCGGTGCTGAAGGTGCTCGACGCGGAGGCGGGCCTGGAGCGACTCATCATCAGCACCTACCAGGCCGTCAGCGGGTCGGGCATCTCCGGTGTGCAGGAGCTCCTCGGTCAGGTCGAGGGCGTCCTCGCGCAGGGCGATGTGGAACGTCTCGCGCGCGACGGCTCCGCGCTGGATTTCCCCCAGCCGGACAACTACATCGCGCCCATCGCGTTCGATGTCATCCCCTTCGCCGGCAACCTGGTCGACGACGGCCTCAACGAGACCGACGAGGAGAAGAAACTCCGCAACGAGAGCCGCAAGATCCTCGAACTCCCGGGCCTGCGCGTGGCGGGGACGTGCGTGCGCGTGCCGGTGTTCACCGGTCACTCGCTGAGCATCAACGCCGAGTTCGCCCGTGATCTCACCCCCGAGCGCGCGCGTGAACTGCTCGCCTCCGCCCCCGGCGTGACCCTCGAGGAGGTGCCGACGCCGCTGCAGGCCGCGGGAAACGACCCGACGTATGTCGGCCGCATCCGCGCCGACCAGTCGGCGCCGGAGGGCAAGGGGCTCGTGCTGTTCATCAGCAACGACAACCTGCGCAAGGGCGCCGCCCTCAACGCCGTGCAGATCGCCGAGATCGTCGCCGCTCGTCTCAGCGCCGCCGCCTGAACCGCCCGCGCTTCTCTCGACGTCGAGCGGTCGGATCTCTCGATGTCGAGACAGCAGGAGCTGCCCGCCTAGAATCGTCGGGTGACCGAAAACGTCGACGTCCTGCTCATCGGGGGCGGGATCATGAGCGCGACCCTGGGAACGCTGCTGAAGGATCTCCAGCCCGACTGGAAGATCGTGGTCTGCGAGCGCCTGAGCGCAGTCGCCCAGGAGAGCTCCAACGCGTGGAACAACGCCGGCACCGGCCACGCCGCGCTGTGCGAGCTGAACTACACGCCCGAGGGCCCCGACGGCACGATCGATCCCGCCAAGGCGATCGCGATCAACGAGCAGTTCCAGCAGAGTCGCCAGCTGTGGTCGACCCTTGTGGAGGAGGGCGTCCTGGATGCTCCGTCCACGTTCATCAACGCCACCCCCCACATGACGTTCGTCCGCGGGGAGAAGGACGTGGCGTTCCTTCGCAAGCGCTACGAGGTGCTCAAGAAGGAGCCGCTGTTCGCCGGCATCGAGTACAGCGAAGACTCCCGCGTCATCCACCAGTGGGCACCGCTGCTGATGAAGAATCGGCTGAAGAGCGACGAGCCGTTCGCGGCCACCCGCGTGCCCTCGGGAACCGACGTGGACTTCGGTGCCCTCACGCGCCAGCTCTTCGACCACCTCGCGGACGCCGGCGCCGATGTCGTGACCAACTGCGAGGTCCGCAAGCTCAAGCGCCAGAAGGACGGAACGTGGCTCGCCACCTACCGTGGGACGGTGGGCAAGACGCCGGGGACCATCCGCGCGCGCTTCGTCTTCGTCGGGGCCGGGGGATGGGCGCTCAAGCTTTTGCAGCGCTCGGGGATCCCCGAGATCAAGGGGTACGGCGTGTTCCCCATCGGCGGTCAGTGGCTGAAGACCTCCAATCCCGCGATCGTCGCGCAGCACAGGGCGAAGGTGTACTCCCAGGCATCCGTGGGTGCGCCGCCCATGTCGGTGCCGCACCTGGACACGCGCGTCGTGGATGGCGGGACCTCTCTGCTGTTCGGTCCCTTCGCGACGTTCAGCCCCAAGTTCCTCAAGAACGGTTCGATGCTCGACATCGTGTCGCAGGTGCGACCGCACAACCTGTGGCCGATGCTGAAGGTCGCCATCGACAACCCCAGCCTCATCCAGTACCTGGTCGGCGAGCTGCTGAAGAACCACGCGAAGAAGGTCGACAGCCTCCGCACGTTCATGCCGACCGCCAAGGATGAGGACTGGGAGCTGCTCAACGCCGGGCAGCGGGCACAGGTGATGAAGCGCGACCCGAAGAAGGGTGGCGTCCTGCAGTTCGGCACCGAGGTCGTCACCGCGGAGGACGGTTCCATCGCGGGTCTGCTCGGCGCGTCTCCGGGAGCATCCACCGCCGTCTCGATCATGCTGGGCCTGCTGAAGACGTGCTTCCCCGACCGGATGCCGGAGTGGGAAGGGCGTCTCAAGGAACTCATCCCCAGCTACGGCGAGACCCTCAACCCCCGCCCCGAGGTGGCGCGGGAGATCACGAGCGAGACCGCTCAGACGCTGGCCCTCACGGCGTAGACCGCGCATGGCGAAGCTGTACTTCCGCTACGGCGCGATGAACTCGGGCAAATCGACCGGGTTGCTGCAGGCGGCGTACAACTACGAAGAGCGCGGGCTGGAGGTGCTGCTCGCGAAGCCGGCGATCGACACCAAGGGCGCCCAGCAGATCGAGAGCCGCCTCGGGGTGGCCCGGCCGGCCGATTTCCTTCTCGGCCCCGGCGACGACGCGCGCGCCGTCTTCGCGGCCGCAGCCGGTGATCGTCCGATCGCGTGCCTCCTCGTGGACGAGGCGCAATTCCTCACCCCGCAGCAGGTGGACGACCTCCTGCGGGTGGCCGTGCTCGATGACATCCCGGTGATCGCATACGGGATCCGCACCGACTTCCGCACCGAAGCCTTCCCCGGATCGCGTCGCCTCCTGGAGCTCGCGCACAGCCTGGAGGAGCTGAAGACCATCTGCCGGTGCGGACGCAAGGCGATCTTCAACGCCCGGCTGGTCGACGGCCGGTTCGTCTTCGACGGCGACCAGGTCGCGATCGACGAGGGGCCGTCCACCGGGGTCGTGACCTACGAATCGATGTGCGCGGTGGACTACCTCCGGGAATCGGGCGGGCGTCTGGACGGCCGCTGAGCGGCATCCCGGAGGTCCGTTCCGCGCGCCGCGCACCGACCGGCAGCGGCGACGGCGGATACGCTGGCAGTATGCGAGTTCTCCTGTCCGGCGGCGCCGGATACATCGGTACGCACACCGCCGTGGCGCTTCTGGATGCCGGACACGACGTCGTCCTCCTCGACGACCTGTCGGGCACGTCCGCCGTGGCCGCCGACCGCGTGGCGCAGATCACCGGCAGGGCAGCGCCACTGGTGGTGGGGGATGCCACGGATCGCGACGTCGTCGAGAGCGTCTTCGCCGAGTACGGCCCGATCGACGCGGTCATCCATCTCGCTGCTTTCAAGGCGGTGGGGGAGTCGACCCGGATTCCGCTGGAGTACTACCGCAACAACCTCGACAGCACCTTCGCGCTGGTCGAGGCGGGCGTGCGCCACGGCATCCGCTCGTTCGTGTTCTCCAGCACCGGCACGGTGTACTCCGATCCTGCCGACCTGCCGTTCACCGAGGACTCGACGACGAGCGTGGACCTCTCCAACGCGTACAGCAAGTCCAAGCGCATGAACGAGGTGGTCCTCGAGGACGTGGCGCGCGTGAACCCCGACCTCAACGTGACCGTGCTGCGGTACTTCAACCCCGTGGGCGCCCACCCCAGCGGCCTCATCGGCGAGGACCCCGCGGGCATCCCGAACAACCTCATGCCGTACGTGTCGCGCGTGGCGATCGGCGCGCTGGAGGAGGTCGGCGTGTTCGGCGACGATTACGACACCCCCGACGGCACGGGCCTGCGCGACTACATCCACGTCGTCGATCTCGCGGAGGGCCACGTGGTCGCGCTCGAGAAGGCGCAACCGGGTTATGCGGTGTACAACCTCGGGACCGGGTCGCCGGTGAGCGTGCTCGACCTCATCGCCTCGTTCGAGAAGGCCGTCGGGCGGGAGCTTCCCACGCGGATCCTGCCGCGCCGGCCCGGCGACGTCGCGGCGACGTACTGCGACCCGTCGAAGGCCGCGCGCGAGCTGGGCTGGCGCACGCGCCTGTCGATCGACGACGCCAGCCGCGACTACTGGAACTGGCAGAGCCGCAACCCGACAGGCTACGCCCCTCGCCCCTAGCCCTCGCCCATCCCGTCGACTCGCCACAATCCGTCGCCTTTACGCTCCGAACCCGACGTTTGCTGGCGACTGGACGGGGGGTTACCGGCGCGGCGGCCAGGGGATCAGCATCGACGTCGTCCGGCGGTAGTCGGCGTAGGCGGGGTACTTGGATGCGCTGATGGACTCGGTGAGGATCGTCGAGCCG
This sequence comes from Microbacterium sp. Z11_20, assembly GCF_057197605.1. Taxonomy (NCBI): domain Bacteria; kingdom Bacillati; phylum Actinomycetota; class Actinomycetes; order Micrococcales; family Microbacteriaceae; genus Microbacterium; species Microbacterium sp. Z11_20. The sequence goes on from NZ_JBXVOQ010000002.1 coordinate 471,581, forward strand.
ATGAACAGGACGGTCAGCAGAACCGGTCCTGCGATCGTCCAGTTCAGCAGGCCGCCCCACACGCCCAGGCCCGCCGTCGCCGCGGCGACCGCCCCGATCAGATAGAACACCCACCACTGCGCCTGCTCGAAGAAGAAGTTGGGGTGCCGGCTGAAGCGGAAGAGTCCCGTGGTGAGGAAGCCGGGCTCAAGGGTTCCGCCCGCGCGCTTCTTGGCCTGGTGGAAGTCCCATTGCTGCTGGTCGGCGACGAACTCGCCCGCGAGGAACGCCACGAACAGAATCGCCAGCGCGCCATCCCACCCCGTCAGAGGCTCGGGATGCTCCCACGCCATGGCCGCCGGGAGCGAGATCAGCACAAGCAGAGCGTTCTGGTACAGCACGATGAAGAGCAGGTTGAAGACCTGGAACTGCGCCGGGCTCATCCGCTCGCGCAGGATCGCCCACCGGTAGTCCTCCATCCCGGTGTAGCCGCCCTTGCGCGCGAAGTTGAACGTGAGGCGCGCGCCCCACGCCGTCACGAGGACAGCCATGAGCACGGCGCGGCCGGCGTCGCGCGCATCGGCGATCGTGGCGATCGCGAACACCCACACGTATAGGACCGGGACGATCGACCAGATGCGGTCGACCCACGACGTATCCTTCGTGACCAGCGACAGGACCCAGCACGCCGCACAGGTGACGGCGGCGAGGATCAGCACGACGCTCAGGGGCTCCACGGGCTCAGGCTAGCCCTTTGTGCGGTCGCGACGCCGGGGGTATTGTGGTCAGACCACAGGGAGGTCGTATGGCGTCGCGTGCTGCGCCACGGGCATGGCAGGTCGTGCTCGAGCGCATCGAGGCCGACCTCCGCGGAGGGCGCCTCGCCCCCGGCGATCGGCTCGCCCCCGAGCGCGAGCTGGCCACGCAGTTGGGCGTCGGCCGCTCGAGCGTGCGCGAAGCGCTGCGGGTGCTGGAAGTGCTCGGGCTCATCCGCACCGCCACCGGCTCCGGACCCAGCTCCGGTGCGATGATCGTCGCGACCCCCCGCGGCGGCCTTTCGGCTCTCCTGCGCCTCCAAGTCGCCGCGAACGGCTTCCCCGTCGATGACGTCGTGCGGACGCGCCTCGTGCTGGAGACGGCCGCCCTGGAGGCGCTGGCGAGCGCGCCGGACCGGGACACCGCATCCGCTCACACCGTGCTCGACGCGATGGATGCCGCGGACCTGTCACCGGCGGAATTCCTCGCACTGGACGCGCAACTGCACCTGACGCTCGTCGAAGCGTCGGGAAACCTTGTCGTCGCGGCCATGATGGAGGGCCTCCGCACCGCGATCGAGACGTACGTCCTCGCCGGCGCCAGCGCGCTGGAGGATTGGGATGCCGCCGCCGATCGCCTCCGCGCAGAGCACCGCGCGATCGTCTCCGCCGTCGACGCGGGGGACGGCGGAGAGGCTCACCGCCTCGTCCGCGCCCACATCTCCCGGTACTACGCCGAGGCCGGACTCGCACACCCCCGCGAAGGAGAGAACGCATGGTGACTCGCCAGTTGCCCAAGCCCGCCGAGATCTTCGAACTGATGAAGTTCAAGGCGCCCGAGCTCAACGCCAAGAAGCGCCGCCTGGAGGGCGCGCTCACGATCGCGGACCTGCGTCGCATCGCGCAGCGCCGCACGCCCAAAGCCGCGTTCGACTACACCGACGGTGCCGCCGAGGGTGAGCTGTCGCTGGCCCGTGCGCGCCAGGCGTTCGAAGACATCGAGTTCCACCCCAGCGTGCTGCGCCCGGCCGAGAACGTCGACACGTCCACGATGATCCTGGGCGGACCGAGCGCGCTTCCCTTCGGCATCGCCCCCACCGGCTTCACGCGACTCATGCAGACCGAGGGGGAGACCGCCGGGGCCTCCGCGGCGGCGGCGGCCGGGATCCCGTTCACGCTCTCGACCCTCGGCACGACCTCGATCGAGGGTGTCAAGGAGGCCACCCTTCGAGAGCCTCAGGGACCGGTTCCCGGACGTAACTGGTTCCAGCTCTACGTCATGCGCCAGCGCGAGATCTCTTACGATCTGGTGCGGCGAGCGGGGGAGGCGGGCTTCGACACCCTGATGTTCACCGTCGACACCCCGATCGCCGGCGCTCGGCTGCGCGACAAGCGCAACGGATTCTCCATCCCGCCCCAGCTGACCCTCGGCACGATCATCAACGCGATCCCGCGGCCGTGGTGGTGGATCGACTTCCTCACGACGCCGAAGCTGGAGTTCGCCTCGCTCACCGACACCGGTGGCACCGTCGGCGACCTCCTCAACGCCGCGATGGACCCGACGATCAGCTACGACGACCTCGACGTGATCCGGGGGATGTGGCCGGGGAAGATCGTCATCAAGGGTGTGCAGAACGTCGAAGACAGCGTGCGACTCGTCGACGCGGGCGTGGACGGCATCATCCTCTCCAACCACGGCGGCCGACAGCTGGACCGCGCACCGATCCCGTTCCACCTGCTGCCCCACGTGGTGCGCGAGGTGGGGACGGACGCCACCATCATGATCGACACCGGCATCATGAACGGCGCCGACATCGTCGCATCCGTCGCCCTCGGGGCGAAGTTCACCCTCATCGGCCGCGCCTACCTCTACGGCCTCATGGCCGGCGGGCGCGCCGGTGTGGACCGCACCATCCAGATCCTGCGCACGGAGATCGAGCGCACGATGGCGCTTCTCGGGGTGGCGTCGCTGGCCGAGCTCGAGCCCCGGCACGTCACGCAGCTGTCGCGCCTCGTGCCGCTCGGCGATCCCGCTCCCGCCGCCGCCCAGGCGTAGCCGGCTCCACGAGAAACGACGTTCCGGACGAGAAACGCCGCGCCGCGTTATGTCTCGTCCGGGACGTGGTTTCTCGTGGGTCAGCGTGCGGCGAGCGTCGGCAGGAGAGCGTCCAGGTACGTGGCGGTGTCGGGCCAGCCTTCGACCGCGTGGCAGGGGACGCCGAGCGTGAGCACGGGGTAGTCGTTGCCGTCGGGGTCGAGGCGGTCGCCGACGAACAGCATGTCGTCGAGCGCGATGCCGGTGACCTCGGCCAGTCGGGTCATGCCGTAGGCCTTGTCGATGCCGCGGTGGGTGATGTCCACGGACGTGGAACCTCCCGAGCGGACTTCGAGCTCGGGGATGCGGGCGGCCACGGCTTCGCGGAGCGCATTCTTCTTCGCGCCCGTGGGATCCCACGCGGTCTTCGCGGCAAGCGGTGCCCTCTGCCCGAGCGCCGAGAACGTGATCTGCGAGCCGCGGTCTTCGAGGATGTCGCCCCACGTCTCGCTCTCCCAGAGGCCCAGGCGCCGGGCTTCTTCCTCGACGGCGGCGAGGGCACGGGACTTCTCGTCGTCGCTGAGCGAGTGGGCGTAGACCGTCTCGATGCCGCCATCGGCGAGACGGTAGTACTGCGTTCCGCAGGTGGGCATGAGGTGCACGTGGCTGAGCGTCTCCGCCGACGCGGCCGGGAGACGCTCGACGACCTGGGTGCGGAACTGCGCGAGCTGCCCACCGGAGATGATGGCGACCTCGACGCGCTCGGCGAGGGCGATCAGCAGGTCGCCGATCCGCGGGTCGATCGGGCTCTTGGACGGGGCGAGCGTGTCGTCGAGGTCGAAGGCGACGAGGCGGGGCGTGGGTGCGGGCACGGTGCTCCTGTCGACGACGTCCGGTACGTGAAGAAGGCCCCGTCAGGCGACGGAGCCTTCTCCAGATGTTAGGTGGTCGGGGTGACAGGATTTGAACCTGCGGCCTCTTCGTCCCGAACGAAGCGCGCTACCAAGCTGCGCCACACCCCGTAACAACCACCCGAGTCTACCCCGAACCGACGGATGCTCCGAACCGCGGCCGGCCCGTCACCGCGCCGGACGACGACGCCGCTGAGCGAGGTGTGCCAGGAGGGCGAGGCCCGCGAGAAGGGCAGCGACGCCGCCCGCGCCGAGGCGGGAGCCCGCGTCATCCCACAGTCCCGTGGCCGCGAGCGACCGCGGCGTTTCCTGCGGCGCAGGCGCCGGCGGGGGAGTCGGAATGTGCACGATCTGGGTGGGTGCGGCGAAGTCCTCGGCCCAGAGATACTCCGGCTCCAGGAAGGGGGCGACGTCCGGCTCCTGCGCCGAAGCGGCGATCTCCCAGACCGCGGTGTAGTAGCCCGGGCCGGGCAGCTGCCAGTCCGAGGTCACGCGGTAGGTCCCGGCGCCCCGGGACGGATCGGTGACCAGTTCGAGCTCACCGATGGGCGCGGCGTCCGACGGGATCCCGGGGCCGGTGGGCGCCCCCTCGGTTCGGTATACGACGGCCGTCGCGCGGAGCGAGACGAACGCTCCGTCAGCCGTGCGGGGCCAGGCTCCCTCGACCGGCGCGATCGTCACATCGTCCACGAAGGGGCCCCCGTTCGCCTCGGGAACGAGGACCTGGGTGGTGATGCCGGGGGAGAAGACGACCGGTCGGGGCGTGGCATCCACAGCCTCCACCGAGTACTCCATCCCGCCGCCGGGCCCCGCGGTGTGCTGCTGGCCCTCGGTCGTGTAGTACCGCACAGCCGGCGCCATCGTGGCCGTCAGCGTGGCCGCGGCGTGCACGGTGAAGGGCGACCCGCTGTCATCCGGCGGCGTCGCGAGGATCTCGTGCGTGCTGCCCGGGGCGACGCCGGCCAGCTCAGCGTGTCCCGACCCGACGAACACGGCGTTCCGGAGGGTGACGACCGCCGTGGTGCCTGCCCCGCCCTCGAGCCGCACGGTGCCCCGCCGCGGGTCGGCGCCGTCCATCGTGAGGGTGAGCACGGCATCCGTGCCGGGAACGGTCACCCCCATCCCTTCGGCGTAGTACGCCTCGGCCTTCTGCTGGATCGCGGCGGAGTGCTCGGGGGCGAGCCGGGCGAAGGTCCAGTCCACGGCACCCGCCAGCGAGTCGCCGGGGTACCCCCAGGAATGCAGGGTCGTGTTCCAGTCGGCGATGGCCTTCACGGCCCACCCGACGCCGGCCGCCTGCACGGGGTCGGTGGTCTGCCCGTAAGTGGTCACCAGGTGGTTGATGCCCGCGAGCTGCTTCGGCGAAAGGCCGGCAGCATCCCCGCGAACCCCGTGGTCGGTGCTCGGTCCGGTCGGGGCGGGGAGCCCGGGCACGATGCAGTAGGTGTGCACGCCGTCGATCAGCATCGACCCGTGCCATCCGTCTGCGGAAAGGGGCGCCCACGTGCCGAATCCGCTGCCCTGGGATGCGGCGGACGCCGGCGGTGCCGCGAAGAGGATGCCCGCGAGCACCAGGAGGGCGCACACGAGCGCGCCGATCAGGCCCCGGCGGCGGCACGGGAGGGGGGTGGGCACGGAGGTCATCGCGCATCCTTTCGACAGGTGATCTCCGTCGATGGTGCGGTGTGCGCCGGCGCCGTCGGGCGCGATGTCGGCCTGGTGTGGAGGAACGGTCGCCGCGGGTCCTTGGGGAGGAGGAGTGGCGGCGCCACCGGGCGAACGCCGAATCCGTGGCGCGCGAGGCCGCGCTCAGCGGGGGAGGAGCGTGAGGAGCGTGACTTCGGGGCGGCAGGCGAACCGCACGGGCGCGTAGATGGAGTGGCCGATGCCGGCGCTGACGTTCAGCGGAACCGTGCGGTCATGGTGCGACCACTCGCTGAGACCGCGTGCCTGGTCGAGCGGGATGTCGCAGTTCGCCACGAGCGCCCTGCGGCTCCCGGGAATCCGGACCTGGCCGCCGTGGGTGTGACCGGCCAGCAGCAGATCGGCGCCGAGGTCGGTGAACGCGTCGAGGATGCGGCGATAGGGCGCGTGCGTGACGCCGAGCGACAGATCCGCGGCATCCAGACCGCCGAGCGCCGCGGTCGTCGCGCCCACATCGTCCCAGTCGCGATGGGCATCGTCGACGCCGAAGGCGCGGATGCGGAGGTCTCCGACGGCCAGCGCGGACGCGGTGTTGTCGACATCCGTCCATCCCAGCTCGTCGCTCAGGTAGCGGTCGAGGGCGTCGACATCGAGGTGCGTCACGTCGGGCTTGCGCGTCGACGGCCCCGAGAAGTACCGCAGCGGATTGCGCGGTGACGGGGCCTGCGTGTCGTTCGAGCCGTGCACGTAGAGGCCCGGGACGCCGGCGAATGGGGCGAAGGCGGTGCGGATTCCCTCGAGCCCATCGACGTGCCCGAGGTTGTCGCCGGTGTTGACGATGAGGTCGGGTCGGAGATCTGCGAGGCCGGCGATCCACTCCTGCTTGCGGTGCTGCCACGGCGCCATATGGGCGTCCGAGAGGTGGAGCACCCGCAGGGGCGTCGCGCCGGCGGGGAGGATGCGGAGGGCCGCGTACCGGACGGTGAAGAGGTATCGCTCGATCCCGACGCCCCACACGGCCGCGGCCGCACCGACGGCCCCCACGGCCCCGAGGGTCGTGAGGGCGGTCCTGGCGATCAGACCCGCCGCCACTTAGCAGTCTCTGGCGGTGACGGCCAGGACTACGGCAGCACTGCGCGAGGCCAGGGTTCCGGCACCCGGGTTCGTCCCGGTGGCCGAGCCCGCAGCCGGCGCGTTGGGATCTTCCGTGCAACTGGCCGACAGGTTCGTGAAGCCGGCTGCCCGGAGGGCTTCGGCGGCTGTTGCCCCGTTCATCCCGGCCACCGTGGGGATGGCGGTGGCCTGCCCGTTGCTCGGGTTGATCGTGATGGGCGCGCCGCCCGGGGCGGAGCCCGTGGGATTCTGGGCCGCCACGATGTCGGTCGGCCGGTCGGAGTCCACCGGATCGCCGACGGTCACTTCCCAGCCCGCATCCTGCAGCGTCGCACGCGCCTGGTCGACCGTCTGCCCCACGACGTTCGGAACATCACGCGTGACCTGCTTGGTCAGGGTCGACGCGGGGGAGGGGAAGGAACGCTCGCCGGGATAGATGTCATTGGCCACCGACTGCACGGCCCGGGCGATCGGATAACGGATATCCGAGAGGGCGCGACCCCTGTAGTAGTTGCGGAACGGGTTCAGGGTGCCGTTGGCGTTTCCGGCCCACACCGCGGTGGCGACCTTGGTGCTCGATTCGACCATCCACGTCTGGAGGAGCTCGTGCGTTCCCGTCTTGCCGAGGACGGCGACGCCGTCCCGCGGGTTGGCCTGGGCACCGGTGCCGTTGTTCATGACGCCCTGCAGAGCGTACGCGGCCGTGGCTGCCACCTCCGGGGTGAGCACCTGCGTGCAGGAACGGTCGGGCTTCGGCAGCTCATTGCCCTCGCTGTCCGTGACGCGGTCGATGATCTGCGGCTCGCAGTACATTCCGCCGCTGGCCACGGTCGCGAACGCCCCGGCCATGGCCATCGGCGACACGGGATCCGGCCCGATGACCTGGGCCGGGCCGTTGACGGCGATCGGCACGGCCGTGTCGTTCAGGGCGCTCGCGCGCACGGCGACACCCTCTTCGTTCACGGCAGAGTTGGCCATCACGCCCATGCGTGCGGCCACCTTGCCGATGTCGCACAGGTCGAGCTGGGCAGCCATGGCGACGAAGCCGGAGTTCAGCGACTGGGCCGTGAACGACATGGGAGTGCCCACCCCGCCGCCGCCGCCGCCGAAGTTGTTGGCCTTCCACGTGTTGTTCACGGTGTCGCCGACGCAGCTGTTGGTGAAGCGCTTGATGGGGAAGGAGCGGCCGTTGACCGACTCGTTGACGGAGTGCCCCTTCTCCAGCCAGTCGATGAGGGTGAACAGCTTGAAGGTGGAGCCCGCAGAGAAGCCGTTGGATGTCCCGAAGACCGGGTCTCCGGCATACACGATCGAGCTGAAGGACGGGTCGTTCTCCGTCACCGCGGGATCCTCGCTGAACTTCGTGTTCTGCGCGATCGCGAGCACACGGCCCGTTCCTGCCTCGACACTGACCGAGGTGGCCCCGTACCGCGTGTTGGGCATGGCCTCGGGGGCATACTGCGTGATCGCGTCCTCCGAGGCCTTCTGCACCCGCGTGTCCATCGTGAGGTAGACCCGCAGGCCCCCGCGCTTGAGCGCGCGCTCACGGTCTGCGGCTGTTTCGCCGAAAGCCTTGTCGTTGCGGATCACGGACACGGCGTACTGGCAGAAGTACGCCGCCTCGCCCGTGGTCTGGCAGCCCGTCGGCGCGGGAGTGATGGCGGGGGAGATGGGCTCCAGAACGGCCTGGTCGTACTGCTCCTGCGTGATCTTCCCGTCGTCGAGCAGACGGCTGAGAACGTAGAGCTGGCGGCTCTTGGTGGCGTTGTAGCCGTCGGCGGCGGCGAGGTACTGCTCCTGGGTGATCTCGCCGGACTCGAGCTTGGTGTTGAGCGCTGCCAGGATGTTCGGGTTGTCCACCGCTCCGTTGGGTGCGCCGTTGTCTTCGCGGTCGGGCTGGTCGATGCGGTACGTGTTGGGGTTCTGCACGATGCCGGCGAGGATCGCCGCCTGCCCGACGGACAGTTGGGAGGCGGGCACGTTGAAGTAGTACTTCGCCGCAGCATCCACGCTGTAGGTCGTGCCGCCGAAGTTGGCGATGTTCAGGTATCCGAGGAGGATGTCGTTCTTCGCATACTGCTTCTCGAGCTGGATCGCGTAGCGCATCTCCTGGAGCTTGCGCTGGTATCCCTCGATGCCCGAGGACTGCGTCGCCTCCAGGAAGCACGCCTGCTTGGCTTCGTCGAGCGACACGACCTCCTTGCCTTCGTCGTCGACCTCACGCTCGGCGTTGGATTCGCAGCGCTGGATCAGCACGTTCTTCACGTACTGCTGGCTGATCGAGGAGCCACCCTGGGTCTGGCCGCCCTGCGCGTTGCTGAGGAGCGCGCGAGTGGTGCCGATGAGGTCGATGCCGCCGTGCTGGTAGTACCGGGGATCTTCGGACGAGAGGATCGCGTCGTACATGACGGGCGAGATCTGATCGAACGCGACGACCGAGCGGTTCTGTTCGTAGAACTGCGTGAGCGGGTAGTCCTCGCCCGTCTCGGGGCTCTTGACGAACAGCTCCGTGGGCTGCATCACCTTGTCGATCTCGAGGTAGCTCGGCATGTTGTCGAAGATCGAGATGGCGCTGGATGCGGCGGCACCCGAAACGGCGATGGCCGGGGTGATGGTCGCGGTCACCAAGACGCCCGCAACGGCGCTCAGGCCGACGAGGCCGGCGAGACCGCCGAGCACACCGGACGTCGTCCGTTTCGTATCAGGCATAGGGTGATGCTAGGCCAGATTCCTGGGCGAAGCCTTGATTGGCATGCGCCCCGGGCGCTGTCGTGCGGCCGCCCCCTGAATGATCGGAGCTGTCATGACCACGTGGGAATACCTCACGGCACCCCTGCTCATCCACAACACCGCTGCGATCCTCAACAACTGGGGCAAGCAGGGCTGGGAGCTCGTGCAGGTGGTGACGGGCCCCGAGGGGGGCCTCGTGGGCTACTTCAAGCGCCCCTCCGGCGGCGGGAACGCCAACGCCGGGCTCGGCGCTGCGGCGCAGGCTTCGGAGCAGTTCGGACAGGGCGCATGAGCATCGCCGGCCGCCTCCACGAACTCGGACTCGAGCTCCCCGACGTCGCCGCACCGGCGGGTGCGTACGTGCCCGCCAAGGTGCACGGCGACCTCGTCTTCACCGCGGGGCAGCTGCCGCTGGTCTCCGGCGCCCTGCCCGCCACCGGCAAGGTCGGCGACGGGCACGGCCTCGTCCCCGCCGCCGACGCGCATCAGTACGCGCGGCTGTGCGCGCTGAACGCGATCGCTGCCGCGGCCGATGCTGCAGGCGGGATCGATCGCCTCACCGGCGTGCTCAAGGTCACCGGCTTCGTGGCATCCGTTCCCGAGTTCACCGGGCAGCCCGGTGTCATCAACGGCGCGAGCGAACTGCTCGGCGAGGTCTTCGGCGAGTCCGGCCGCCATGCGCGCTCGGCCGTCGGCGTGCCGGTGCTGCCGCTGGACAGCCCGGTCGAGGTCGAGGTCGTCTTCACCCTCGCCTGACAGCGGACGCTCGCCTGACGGCGCGCGCCGCCTGCCGCCTGCCGCGCGCCGTCTGGCGCCTGCGCCGCGAGAGCCGCTGCATCCAGCCGCCGCTCGAGTGCACAACGGCGGAGATGGGTGGCGACACGCGGGCGTGGCGGGCCTGGATGCGGCGTGTCCCGGTCGATCTCCGCCGTTGTGCACGCGCGACCGGCCACCCACGCCAACCGGCCGGACCCACGCCAACCGGCCGGGCCCACTCCGACGGCCGGGCCCACGCCGACGGCCGGGCCCACGCCGACCGACCCAGGCCCACCGTCGGCCCAGGCCCAGGCCCAGGCCCGCCCCAGGCCGACCCGTCGGCCCAGGCCCACCCCAGGCCGACCCGCCGGCCCGCGCCGGAACCGAACGGAACCGAACGGAACCGGACGGAACCGAACGGAACCGAACGGGCGCTCTACTTGACCTGCTTGCTGATGACGCTCATCACGGCCGTGTCGGCGAGGGTCGTCGTGTCGCCGACCTCGCGGCCCTCGGCCACGTCGCGCAGCAGCCGGCGCATGATCTTCCCCGAACGGGTCTTGGGCAGCTCGCCGACGATGTAGATGTCGCGCGGACGGGCGATGGGCCCGATCTGTTCCGCGACCCAGCTGCGCAGCGTCACGGCCAGGCCCTCGGGGGAGTGCTGCTTGAGGAAGCTCTCCTTGATGATGACGAACGCCACGACGGCCTGACCGGTGGTCTCATCGGATGCACCCACCACTGCCGCTTCGGCGGTGGACTCGTGAGCCACCAGCGACGATTCGATCTCGGCGGTGGAGAGCCGGTGGCCGGAGACGTTCATCACGTCGTCGACGCGTCCGAGCAGCCAGACGTCGCCGTCATCGTCCAGGCGCGCGCCGTCGCCGGCGAAGTAGTACCCCTTGTCGGCGAACTTGTCCCAGTAGGTCTCCTTGTAGCGCTCGGGGTCGCCCCAGATGCCGCGGAGCATGCTCGGCCACGGCTTGGTGATCACGAGCAGCCCGCCGTTGCCGTTGCCGACGTGCTCGCCGGCGTCGTCGACCACGTCCACCGCGATACCGGGAAGCGGAACCTGCGCCGAACCGGGCTTGGTCTCGGTGATGCCGGGAAGGGCGGAGATCATGATCGCGCCGGTCTCCGTCTGCCACCAGGTATCGACGACCGGCGTGGATTCGCCCCCGATGATGTTGCGGTACCAGACCCAGGCCTCCGGGTTGATCGGCTCGCCGACCGACCCGAGGAGGCGCAGCGATGACAGATCGAAGCGCTGCGGCACCTCTCGGCCGATCTTCATGAACGAGCGGATGGCCGTCGGCGCGGTGTAGAACACCGTCACCCCGTATTTCTGGATGATCTCCCACCACCGGCCCGGATGCGGCGTGTCCGGCGTGCCCTCGTACAGCACCTGCGTGGCGCCGTTGGCGAGCGGCCCGTACGTCACGTAGGAGTGCCCCGTGATCCAGCCGATGTCGGCGGTGCACCAGTACACGTCCGACTCGGGGTGGATGTCGTGCACGACCCGGTTCGTGAACGCGGACTGAGTGAGGTAACCGCCCGAGGTGTGCAGGATGCCCTTGGGCTTGCCGGTCGTGCCCGAGGTGTAGAGGATGAACAGCGGGTTCTCGGCGGGGAACGGCTGGGCCTCGTGGTCGGCGGATGCGGCCGGCACGACCTCGTGCCACCACAGGTCGCGGTCGGCGTTCCACTCGACCTCGTTCCCGCCGCGGCGGACGACGAGGACGTGCTCGACGGTCTCCTGCGGGCCGCTGCCGTTGCGGTCGGCGAGGGCCATGTCGACGGCGGGTTTGAGCGCGGAGACCTTTCCCTTGCGGTAGCCGCCGTCGGCGGTGATGACGACCTTCGCGCCGGCGTCGTCGATGCGGGCGCGCAGGCTGTCGGCCGAGAATCCGCCGAACACGACCGAGTGGATGGCTCCGATCCGCGCGACGGCGAGCATCGCCGCGACCGCCTCCGGGATCATCGGCAGGTAGATCGCGACGCGGTCGCCCGCGCCCACGCCGAGCCCCGCCAACACGTTGGCGACGCGCTTGACCTCCTCGGTGAGTTCGGCGTAGGTGACGCGGCGCTCGTCGCCGGGCTCGCCTTCCCACAGCAGGGCGACGCGGTCGCCGTTGCCGGCCTCCACGTGCCGGTCGAGGCAGTTGTAGGCGACGTTCAACTCGCCGTCGGCGAACCAGGTGGCGAACGGCGGGTTCGACCAGTCCAGCCCCTGCGTGAACGGTGTGTGCCAGTGCAGCAGTTCGCGTGCCTGATCGGCCCAGAAGCCCTCGGGGTCGGCGGCGGCGCGCTCGTACAGGTCAGCGGTGCCCACGGCCTCCGCAGCGAACTGCGCCGGTGGGGCGAAGCGCCGAGTCTCGGAGAGAAGATGGTCGATCTGACTGCTCATGCGCGCTCCTTTGCGGGAATGTCGCGCGGCGCGGGGGAATGCGCCGTGGCGACACGGTCAATCTAGTTGGCGTGGTGAGAGCCCGACTACCTCCGATAGTTGGGGCACGTGCGTCGAGGCCGCCGATTTGCTCCCCTCGGCGATGTGCGTAAGGTGGATGCGGCCCGAACATCGTTCGGCAGACGTGATGAGCGTGTCCCCCAACATCGCTCGTCGCGTGGCGGCATCCCGTCCCCCCCATATGGGATGCCGCCTTCTCTTTTTTCACATCCCAGTGCCGGGAACGTGCGCCACGGGGGAACGCGTCAGCTCTGCAGCGAGGCCAGGAACTCGTCGGTCGTGCGGACGTCGTCGCGGTCGTAGGTGCTGACGCTCGCGAGCAGCTCGGCCGCCCCGGTGCGCGCCATGAGCTCGGCGAGCGTCTGCGCCACCTGCCCCGGGGTGCCGGCGATGGCAGCATCCGCCGCGGCCATCACCGCCCCGACCTTCTTCGGCGTGCTGGAGTCGAGCATCCGCCGCACGTCCGCCACCGGCTCCAGGGCGCGGAATTCGCCGATCTCGCGCGCGTTGGTGGCAGCCCACGCCTCGGGGAGCCGGAGGTCGCGGGCGCGCTCCGGCGTCTCGGCGACGACGACATCGACGCTCACCATGAGGTAGGGGTCGGGCACACCGGGACTCGGACGGAACGTGTCGAAGTACGCCTCGATCGCGGCGTCGTCTCGCAGGGCCGGCCCCGCGATGACCGCGGGAAGCCCCAACTCCGCGGCGAGCGACAACCCATCCTTGATGGCGAGCAGGAACAGCGGGGGAGCATCGACCCGAGGCCTGACCGTGATCTCCGCCTCACCCGTCACGAATCGGCGCACCTGCACGACCTCGGAGGCGTATTCGTCCGGGCTCACGGTGTTCCGACCGAGCGCTCTCCGGATCGGGGAGGTGAAGCCGAGGGAACCTCCCAGCCCCACGTCGATGCGGCCGGGGTACAGCGCCTCGAGGAGGAGCGCCTGTTCGGCGATCACGAGGGGACTGTGGTTGGGGACCATGATCCCGCCGGTGCCCAGGCGGATGTGTCGCGTGCGTGAGCCGATCGCCGCGAGCAGCACGGCCGGGGCGGCGCTGGCGATCCCAGGGACGCCGTGGTGCTCGGCGGTCCAGAACCGGTCGAAGCCGAGGGCGTCGGCCCGCACCGCGCGCTCCACGGTCGTGGCGACGGCCTCCGCGTCGGATTCTCCGGCGCGCGTGCGCGACCGGTCCAGCAGGGAGACGCGCATTTGTGACCTTCCGACGTTGCCGAACGCGCAGCACGCTCCGATGGCCGGCCGCTGCTTCGCTGGATGACGCAACAGCGGGCCGCCCGGCGCGATTCCCGGCTCCGAGCGGCCGATCCCGTTCGCTGTGCAGCCCTTCTCCCCAGGCGCGGATGGAGGAGCGCTGTCCACCGACCGTGCTGCTCTCGGGCTCGCCGACGCCCGGGGCCCGTAGCGTCGCCGCATGCCCCCTCCCTTCGTCGTCACCCCCCGGCGAGAGCGGTCGGCATCCTCCTCTCCCGCGGCGCCGCCTGCCTCGCCCGGAGCGCGAGATGCCGCGCCCGGAGCGCGGGATGCCGCGCTGGAGCCCTTCGCGCGGTTCCTGGCGGACCCCGACGTCACCGACCTCTTCGTCAACGGTTCAGACGGTCTCTTCGTCGACCGCGGCGACGGGCCGCACCCTGTGCGGGAGTGGCGGGCCGCCGAGAACGACGTCCGCGACCTCGCCGTCGCCCTCATCGGGGCGGGAGGGCGTCACATCGACGACGCGACGCCCTGCGTCGACGTGCGTCTGGAGGGGGGTGTGCGCGTCCACGCGGTCCTGCCGCCGATCTCCTCGGCCGGCACGACCATCTCCATCCGGGTTCCCCGCGTCATAGCGCCCGACCTCGACGAGCTGGTCGCCCGCGGGCTCACCGACGACACGGGTGCGCGACGCCTCGACCAGCTCGTCCGCGACCGCGTCAACCTGCTCATCACCGGGGCGGCCGGGTCTGGCAAGACCACCCTCCTCTCCGCCCTCCTGTCCCGGGCGCCGGCCACCGATCGCATCGTCACGATCGAGGACGTCGCCGAACTGCGGCTGCACCATCCGCACCACGTCGCCCTGGAGGCGCGGCAGCCGAACCTCGAGGGCGCCGGCGGGATCGACCTGGCACGGCTGGTGCGCGAAGCCCTGCGGATGCGGCCCGACCGTCTCGTCGTCGGCGAATGCCGCGGTGTAGAGGTGCGCGAGCTCCTCTCGGCGTTGAACACCGGCCACGACGGTGGCGCCGGAACGCTGCACGCGAGCGGCCTGGCCGACGTCGCCGCGCGGCTGGAGGCACTCGGTGCGCTGGCGGGCCTGGACGACACGGCGCTCGCGCGGCAGGTCGTCAGCGCCATCGGGTGCGTCCTCCATCTGGTTCGCGGCGCCGACGGCCGTCGGCGCATCGCGGGAACGGGAAGCCCGAGCATCGAGGCGGGCCGGCTGCAGATCGTGGGGACGCCGTGGGTCTGATCAGGCGACGCCGCGATGCGTCCCCGGATGCGGCGGCGACAGCCGACACCGTCCTCCGCCTGGCGGTCCTGTTGCGCTCGGGCATCGCACCGGCGCGCGCGTGGACCGTGCTCGATGACGGCGGCGACGCCCTCGCCGGCCGAGTGCGCGCTGCGGCGGCGCGCGGCGAGGACGTCACCGACGCGCTCGCCGCAGAAGGGGGAGCGTGGCGGGAGGTGGCCGCCGCCTGGTCGGTGGCCACCACCGTGGGAGCGCCGCTGTCGGACAGTCTCCGCGATGTCGCCGCGGCTCTGCGGGACGGTCAGCGGACGGCCGATGAGGTGCGCGTCGCGCTCGCCGAGCCGGCGTCCACGGCGAAGCTCCTCGGCTGGCTCCCGCTCGTCGCCGTCGCTCTGGGTATCGCCCTCGGGTTCGACACCGCCGTGGTGCTGACGACCACGCCGTTCGGGCTGGCGTGCCTGACCGCCGGCCTCCTGCTGCTGATCGCCGCGCGGCGATGGAACGCCGCCCTGGTGCGCCGAGCGGCGCCCCCACCCGGCATCCCGGGGATGACGGCGGAGCTCACCGCCATCGCGCTGTCGGGCGGAGCGTCGGTCGAGCGGGCGAGACAGCTCGTCCGCGGTGCCCTCACCGGTGTCGACGGCCTCTCCGGCGCCGACGACGGTGATGTCGACGACGTGGTGGCGCTCTCCCGCGCGGCAGGGGTTCCGGCCGTCGAACTGCTGCGCTCGTCCGCGTGGCTCGCGCGCCATCGCGCCCGCACCGACGGGCGGTTGCGGGCGGCGCGGCTGAGTTCCCGCCTGCTGGTGCCGCTGGGCGTGTGCACCCTGCCGTCCTTCCTGTTCCTCGGCGTCGCCCCGATGATGCTGAGCATCCTCTCCTCCGGCGTGCTGACGCTGTGACCACCGACGTGCCCACCGAACCCCGATTCCAGGAGGATCACATGTCCCTGCCCCTGCTGCCGCCCCCGGCTCCGCCCGGATCCGCGGCATCTCTTCCCGCTCTCACCCGCCGGCGGGCGCGAGAGCTGTTCGCCGACGACTCCGGCGCCGCCACGGCGGAGTACGCCATCGCGACGATGGCCGCCGTGGCCTTCGCCGGGTTGCTGGTGGTGATCATGAGGTCGGACGAGGTGCGCGGCATCCTCACCGACCTCATCCGCCGTGCGCTGACGGTCGAATGACTCCTCGCCGCCCCCGCTCGCTCCTGGGCGAGCGGGGGTCGGTCACGGCCGAGTTCGCCGTGGCCCTTCCCGCCGTCATCCTCGTCGTCCTCTTCGGCGTCGGGGCGCTCGGCGCCGGCGCGCGACAGGTGCGCCTGCAGGACGCCTCCGCGGATGCCGCGCGCCTGGTCGCGCGCGGGGAGAGCCCCGACCGCGCGGCGGCCGTGGTCGCAGCAGCCGGGGGAACGGTGTCGATCGAGCCGCGCGGCGATCTCGTGTGCGTCACGGCGCATGCCCCCTCCCCGCTCCCCGGGCTCCCGCCCGCCGCGGCCACCTCGTGCGCGCTCGCGGGAGGTCTGTGATGGCCGGGGTCGCCGCCTCCGTCGGCATCGTGGGCGCCGCCGCCACGCTCACCGTGGCGCTGTGCGCCGCGGCCGCGGCGTCCGTGCACGCGCAGCGGGTCGCCTCGGCCGCGGATGCTGCGGCCCTCGCCGCCGCGGATGCCGCCAGCGGGGCCGTTCCCGGTGTGCCGTGCGAGCGCGCCGCCGAGGTCGGAGCCGCGGCCGGCGCCCGGGTGACGGCGTGCGATCTCGACGGCCTGGTGGCCACGGTCACCGTCTCCGCGCCGTTCGGGGTATTGCCGGCGACGGCGTCCGCACGGGCCGGTCCGCCGCCGTGAGATAGCCGCTGTGGCGAGCTATGCCGGATCCGCACCCAGGAAGTCGTGTGTATGGTGTGCATCGGAGAAAGGACCGCAGTGGCACAGGGCAAAAAACTCGTCATCGTCGAGTCACCGACGAAGATGAGGTCGATCCAGGGTTACCTCGGAGACGACTATGAGGTGCTCAGTTCGGTCGGGCACATTCGCGATCTGGCGAGCAAGAAGGACATTCCCGCGGACAAGAAAGAGTCCTACGGGAAGTACTCCATCGACGTCGACAACGACTTCGACCCGTACTACGTCGTCAATGATCGCAAGAGCAAGACCGTCGCCGAGCTCAAGCGCGCCCTGAAGCACGCCGACGAGGTCCTGCTGGCCACAGATGGTGACCGCGAGGGCGAGGCCATCGCGTGGCACCTGCTGGAGGTTCTCAAGCCCAAGGTTCCGGTCAAGCGCATGGTGTTCCACGAGATCACCCAGGACGCCATCCGCGACGCCGTCGAGCACACGCGGGAACTGGACACGTCGCTCGTCGACGCACAGGAGACGCGGCGCGTGCTGGACCGCCTGTACGGCTGGGACGTCTCGCCCGTGCTGTGGCGCAAGGTCGGGTCGGGCCGAGAGGGCACCGCGCTCAGCGCCGGCCGCGTGCAGTCGGCAGCGACCCGTCTGGTGGTCGACCGCGAGCGCGAGCGCATGGCCTTCGTCACGGCGTCCTACTGGGATGTCGAGGCGTCCGCCGTCAAAGACGCCGCCTCCTTCACGACGCGCCTGGCGCGCGTGGACGGTGCGCCGCTGGCCCGCGGTACCGACTTCGACGACCGCGGCGCGCTGAAGAAGGCCGTCGTGGCCCTCGACGAAACCTCGGCGCGCGAACTCGCCGAGGCGATCGCGGCCTCCGGCGAAGCATCCGTCACCCGCGTGGAGGCCAAACCCGGCACGCGCAGCCCCAAGCCCCCCTTCACCACCTCCACGCTTCAGCAGGAGGCCGGTCGCAAGCTCTCGATGAGCGCCAAGCACGCGATGAGCGTTGCGCAGCGGCTCTACGAGAAGGGCTACATCACCTATATGCGCACCGACTCCACCGCGCTGTCGGGGCAGGCGGTGAAGGCGGCCCGCGAGCAGGCCGTCTCCCTCTACGGTGACCGCGCCGTGCCGCCGAACCCGCGCACGTACCGCAACAACTCCAAGAACGCCCAGGAGGCGCACGAAGCCATCCGCCCGTCGGGCGAGGTCTTCCGCACGCCCTCCTCGGTATCGGGTGGCCTCGACCGCGACGAGCAGCGCATGTACGACCTGGTGTGGAAGCGCACGGTCGCCAGCCAGATGTCCGACGCGAAGTACGAGACGACGACCGTGACCCTCAGCGTGCAGGCGGGGGCGCGTGTCGCCGAGTTCACGGCGTCGGGCACCGTCTACACCTTCAAGGGATTCCTGGAGGCGTACGAGGAGGGCCGCGACGAGAAGCGCAGCGACGCCGACAAAGCCGACGACCAGTCCCTGCCCGCTCTCGCCGTCGGCGACGCGCTGCAGATGCGCGACGTCGAGCCGAAGGGGCACGCGACTTCGCCCAAGCCGCGCTACACCGAGGCGAGCCTCGTCAAGGCACTCGAGGAGAAGGGCATCGGTCGCCCGTCCACCTTCGCCAGCATCATCGACGTGATCCTCGACCGCGGCTACGTGACCAAGCGCGGGCAGGCCCTCGTGCCGAGCTGGCTCGCCTTCAGCGTGGTCCGCCTGCTGGAGGAGCACTTCGCCGACCTGGTCGACTACGACTTCACCGCGGCGCTGGAGGATGACCTCGACGCGATCGCCCGCGGGGAGCAGAACCGCTCGGAGTGGCTCCGGTCGTTCTACTTCGGCTCGACCGAGCAGGTGGGGCTGCGCAACGTCGTGGAGAACCTCGGCGAGATCGACGCGCGCGAGCTGAACTCCACGCGCATCACCGACACCGCCACGCTCCGCTTCGGCAAGTACGGCCCCTACCTCGAGGTGACCGACCCGGCCGACCCCGAGGCGCGTCGCATCGTCAACATCCCGGAAGACCTCGCCCCTGACGAGCTGACCAGCCAGAAGGTGCAGGAGCTCATCGACGCCCCGGTCGCCGGCGACCGTGTGCTGGGCGAGAATCCCGAGAACGGCAAGCTCATCGTCGTCAAGGACGGCCGCTACGGGCCGTACGTCCAGGAGGTCGACCCGGAAGACCCCGAGAACGTCGACGAGGCGACCGGCGAGGTCGTCGAGGCTCCGAAGAAGAAGACCGCGAAGAAGGATGCGGCGCCCAAGCCCCGTACCGCTTCGCTCTTCCGTTCGATGTCGCCGGAGACGATCGACCTGGACACCGCCCTCAAGCTGCTGACGCTCCCGCGGATCGTCGGCGCCGATCCCGAATCGGGCGAGGAGATCACGGCGCAGAACGGGCGCTTCGGTCCGTACCTGAAGAAGGGCACCGACTCGCGGTCGCTGGACGCCGAGCAGCAGATCTTCGACATCACGCTCGAGGAGGCCCTGGCCAAGTACGCCGAGCCCAAGTACGGCGCGAAGCGAGCGTCCAGTGCGCTGAAGGAGTTCGACAACGACCCCGTCAGCGGCAAGCCGATCCGCCTCCGCGACGGCCGGTTCGGCGCGTACGTGACAGACGGCGAGACCAACGCGACGATCCCGCGCGGGGAGAACGCGATGGACATCACGTTCGAACGCGCCGTCGAGCTGATCGCCGACAAGCGTGCCAAGGGCCCGGCCCCCAAGAAGACCACGCGCAAGGCGAGCACCACCCGGAAGGCACCGGCCAAGAAGTCGTGATCCAGCCCGCTGCATCCGGCCTCTTCCTCACCCTCGAGGGAGGAGACGGGGTGGGCAAGACCACCCAGGCGCGCCTCCTCGAGCAGTGGCTCGGCGAGCAGGGACGCGCCGTGGTGCGCACACGCGAGCCGGGCGGCACCGACGTGGGCATCCTCATCCGCGACATCGTGCTGCACCATCGCGGCGACGTGGCGCCCCGGGCGGAGGCGCTGCTCTACGCCGCCGACCGTGCGCACCACGTGGCCACGGTGGTCCGGCCGGCACTGGAACGCGGAGACATCGTGCTGCAGGACCGGTATCTCGACTCCTCGGTGGCGTATCAGGGCGCCGGCCGGGTGCTGGACGGGGACGAGGTGCGGAACCTCTCCCTGTGGGCGGCGGGCGGGCTGCTGCCCGACCTGACGATCCTGCTCGACCTGGACCCGGTGACCGCCCGCGCGCGTCTGGATGCCGAGGACAAGCCGTTCGACCGGCTGGAGGCCGAGCGCGACGACTTCCACACCCGCGTCCGCGACGCCTTCCTCGCGCTGGCCGCCGCCGAGCCGGAACGCTTCGTCGTCCTGGATGCCGCGCAGCCGGCGGAGTCGATCGCCGCCGCGATCCGCGACCGCGTGGCGCCCCTGCTGCGCTGACCGCACACCGGCGGCGTCGGTGGCCGGAGCTAGGCTGGAGCGCATGCCCACCGCTCCCACCGATGCCGTTCCGTGGGATGCCGTGTGGGGTCAGGACGAAGCCGTCCGGTCGCTGCGGGCGGCCACGGAAGACCCCGCGCTCCTCGCTCACGCGTGGCTCCTGGTCGGCCCCCCGGGGTCGGGGCGCTCGACCCTGGCGCGGGCCTTCGCGGCTGCTCTCATCGCCGAGCCGGGCGATGACGCCGCCGTGCGGCAGGTGCTCGCGGGCACCCACCCCGATCTCACGGCGCTGCGCACCGAACAGGTCGTCATCCGCATCGACGAGGCGCGCCGCCTGGTCGAGCGTGCCTACTTCGCGCCCTCCCTCGGGCGCTACCGGGTGATCGTCGTCGAGGATGCCGACCGCATGACCGAGCGCACGTCCAATGTGCTCCTCAAGGCGCTGGAGGAACCGCCCGAGCACACCGTGTGGGTGCTGTGCGCTCCCAGCGACGCCGACCTTCTCCCCACCATCCGCTCGCGGGTGCGCGTGCTCCGCCTGCGCGAACCGGAGGTCGCCGATGTCGCGGCCCTGATCGCCCAGCGGACGGGGGTCTCCCTCGAGGTCGCCGAGCAGTCCGCCCGTCACGCCCAGCGCCACATCGGGATGGCCCAGCGGCTGGCCACGGACGCCGATGCCCGGGCGCGCCGGGCCGAGACGCTCGAAGCAGTGCTGCGGGTGCGGGGGGTCGGTGACGCCGTGGAGGTCGCCGGTCATGTGGTGCGGGTTGCCACCGATGACGCGAAGGCGATCACCGCTCAGCGCGACGAGGAGGAACGCGCGGGGCTCCTCCGCACCCTGGGCGTCGCCGAGGGTGCGGCCGTGCCGCCGGCGGTGCGCAGCCAGCTCACCGCGCTCGAGGACGACCAGAAGCGGCGGGCCACCCGGAGCCTTCGCGACGGCATCGACCGGGTGCTGACCGACCTGCAATCGATGTACCGGGACGTCGTCGTGCTGCAGTTCGGTCGCGATGGCGACCTCATCAACCGCGAGTACGAGAGCGAGTTGCGCGCGATCGCGGCGGACTGGACCCCCGAGCGCACGCTGGTGGTGCTCGACCGCATCGCCGAGACCCGCCGCAATCTCGAGCAGAACGTCGCCCCGCTCCTCGCGCTGGAGAGCATGCTCATCACCGTGGCCACCGGGACGACCCCGTGACGCGCCTGCGACGCGCCGTCGCGATGGGGATGGCGCTGGCCATGGCCGCGGTGCTCTCCGCCTGCTTCCTCGCACCGCCCGCGCCGATCCCCACGCGCTCTCCCGACACCAGCGGGGTGGCCGCCGAACTCCTGCCGTACTACGGGCAGGACCTCGACTGGAACCGGTGCGAGGACGGCCGTTTCGACTGCACGACCGTGCGGGCGCCGCGAGACTGGGACGACCCGTCCGCGGGCGATCTGGAACTCGCCGTCATCCGCCAGCGTGCCACCCGCGGGGAGCCGCTGGGCTCTCTCCTGACCAACCCCGGCGGCCCGGGGGTCAGTGGCTACGACTACGTGCGGGATGCGGCATCCTCCCTCGTCTCGCCCGACGTCGCCGCCGCGTACGACATCGTCGGCTTCGACCCGCGGGGCGTTGCGCGGTCGAATCCTGTCACGTGTCTCGACGACGCGGGGATGGACGAGTTCCTGTACGGCATCGTCGACGGAGCGCGCGGTACTCCGGAGTGGGAGGAGAACCTCGCCGAAAAGGCCGAGACCTTCGCCGACGCCTGCATCGAGAACAGCGACGGCATCCTGCCGTACATCTCCACGCGCAACACCGCGCGCGATCTCGACCTGCTGCGCGCCGTCCTGGGCGATCGGGAACTGCACTACCTCGGCTACTCATGGGGGACCGCGCTCGGCGCCCAGTACGCGGAGCTGTTCCCCGAGCGCGTGGGACGCATGGTGCTCGACGGTGCGCTGGATCCGTCGCTGCCCGGGTCGGCCATCGGCGCGGAGCAGGCCATCGGTTTCGAAGCCAGCCTGCGCGCGTTCTTCGCCGACTGCGCCCGCTACGACGACTGCCCCTACGCGGGCACCGTGGACGACATGCTCGCCGACCTCGGCACGCTGCTGGCCCGCGTGGACCGCACCCCCGTTCCGGGCGCCGACGGCCGGCTGCTGGGGGCCGACGCGCTCCTGACCGCGATCATCCAGTCGCTGTACGTCCCGGGCACCTGGTCGTGGCTGCGGCTGGGTCTCACAGAGCTCGAAGACGGCGACCCCACCGCGATCTTCACCGCCGCGGATGCCTACAACGGCCGGGCCGAGGGTGGCTATCCCGACAATTCGACCGAGGCGTTCACCGCGTACAACTGCATGGACTACCCCGTGGAGTCCGAGGAGTCCGAGCAGGCGGCGGAAGACCGCATCCGCGCCGAGGCGCCGACGACCGCGGACTACTGGTTCGGCGCCGACGTCTGCGAGTTCTGGCCGGCCGAGCCCACCGGCACCCGCGAACCGGTCAGCGCCGAGGGCGCCGCCCCCATCCTCATCGTCGGCACCACCGGAGATCCGGCGACGCCGTATGCGTGGGCGGTCGCGCTGGCCGAACAGCTGTCGTCGGGAGTTCTCGTCACGCGGGTAGGGGAGGGGCACACCGGCTACACCGAGGGCAACCGGTGCGTGGATGATGCCGTCGACACCTACCTGCTCGAGGGCGTCGCACCCACGACCGACCTCGTCTGCGAGTGAGCGGCGCCGTGTTCGCGGCACCGTCGGCAAGCAGGTAAGATCGATGATCGTGCATCGTGCGAGCGACGCGCGCCACCTTAGCTCAGTCGGCAGAGCGATTCACTCGTAATGAATAGGTCAAGGGTTCGATTCCCTTAGGTGGCTCCAGAACAGGTGGTCCCACCTCAGGCCGATGCGGAGGGGACATGACGAACGCGATCGAGGCGGTCGTCGAGATCCTCACCTGGGTGACCTTGGGCGCGGGGATCGTCAGCGCCGGCCTGGCGTTGGTCGCCTACCTGGTGGACGGCACGTGGGTGCCCGTGCGCGGGTTCGTCGAACACGAGGACGACGGCATCGTGGTGCGCTGGTTCGACGAGGACAACGCGGTGAACCAGGCGTCGCTGACCGCCGAGGAGTGGCGCCATCTGGGCGGCGGCGGCACGGTGGAGATCTTCGCCCGGCGCGGGTACCGCAGCCGGATGCGCGCGCACCCGCGCTCGGGCGCGGTCCGCGCGCTCGCCCTCCTGGCAGCCATCCTGCTCGGTGTGGGCGTGGTGTGTCTGGTGCTCTCGCTCGTCCTCCTCTTCGTCGCCGGCTGACCGATGACGGAATGGCGCCGGACCATATAGCTAGATAAGCTAGCGATATGTCCGCGTCGCCCCGCACCGCGCCTCGCCCGCCCCGTTGGCTGCGCGTCGTGCTTCCCGCCGTCCTCATCGTCATCTGGCTCGCCGGTGGCGCCATCGGCGGGCCGTACTTCGGCAAGGTCAGCGAGGTCGCGACGAACGACCAATCGTCGTTCCTTCCCGAGTCGGCGGATGCCACGCAGGTCAACGAGCGCCTCGCGGACTTCCTCGGCGAAGACAGCATCCCCGCCGTCGTCGTGGTGGAGGGGAGCGCCGAGCTCACCGAAGACCAACTCGCCGAGGTGCAGACCCTGGCCGACGACCTCGCCGAGGTCGAGGGCGTGCAGGAGGAGATCTCTCCGCCGATTCCGAGCGACGACGGGCAAGCGGTGCAGATCTTCGTGCCGCTGGACAGCTCGGGGGAGATCCGCGAGACCGTCGCGGAGCTGCGGGACGTGGTCTCGAGCGACCTGCCGGACGGACTGGAGGCGTGGCTGACGGGGCCGGCCGGGTTCACCGCCGACCTCGCCAACGGGTTTCTCGGGATCGACGGACTGCTCTTGATCGTGGCGCTGGCTGCCGTCTTCGTGATCCTCGTGATCGTGTACCGGTCGCCGCTGCTGCCGGTCCTGGTGCTGATGACCTCCGTCTTCGCCCTGTGCGTGGCGCTGCTGACGGTGTGGTGGCTCGCCAAGGCGGGGGTGTTCATCCTCAACGGTCAGGTGCAGGGGATCCTGTTCATCCTCGTCATCGGGGCCGCCACCGACTACGCGCTGCTGTACGTCGCCCGGTTCCGCGAGGCGATCGCCGACGGGCAACCGCGGTGGGATGCGGTGGTGCGCGCGTGGCGCGGATCGTTCGAGCCGATCCTCGCCTCGGGCGGCACGGTGATCGCGGGGCTGCTGTGCCTGCTGCTGTCCGACCTCGCCAGCAACCGGGCACTGGGGCCGATCGCCTCCATCGGCATCGCCTTCGCCATGCTCTCGGCGCTGACGTTCCTCCCGGCGCTCCTCGCACTGGTGGGGCGCGCGGCGTTCTGGCCCTTCATCCCCAAGGAGCCCGCCGTCCAGGTCTCCGACGACCTCTCCCAGCCCGTCCGCGGCATCTGGGCGCGGCTCGCCCGCTTCGTCAGCCGTCACGCGCGACCGGTGTGGATCGTCAGCACCCTGGTGCTGCTCGTCGGGTGCGCGGGGGTCACGCAGCTGAAGGCCGACGGCGTGCCTACGAGCGAGTTCGTCCTCGGATACTCCGAGTCCCGCGAGGGTCAGACGGCACTCGCCGACCACTTCCCGGCCGGGTCGGGGAGCCCCGCCTACGTCCTCGTCGGGGAGGACGACGCGGCTGATGCTCTCGCGACCCTCGAAGAGGCCGATGGGGTCGACAGCGTGTCGCTGATCGTCGAGGATTCGCCCACCGGGCAGGCGCCGGTCGCGCTGCAGGACGGTGAGCTGGCCGTCACCGCCTTCGGCCCGCCGGGCACTCCGGCGCCGTCTCCGACCGTGTCCGATGGGGAGGTGCTGTTCTCGGTCACCCTGACGGATGCGGCCGACTCGGGTGGCGCGGAAGACACCGTCCGCGACCTCCGTGCCGACTTCGACGCCGACCTTGGGGAGGGCACGGTGCTCGTGGGCGGCCAGACCGCCATCGACGTCGACACCAATGACACCTCGATCCGTGACCGGACGGTCATCATCCCCGTCATCCTGGTCGTGGTGCTCATCATCCTGATGCTGCTGCTGCGCTCGATCCTCGCCCCCGTGCTCCTCGTCCTCAGCACGGTCCTGTCCTTCGGCACGGCCCTGGGGGTCAGCGCGGTCGTGTTCAACGTCGTGTTCGGCTTCCCGGGTGCTGACCCCGCGGTTCCCCTGTACGGCTTCGTCTTCCTCGTGGCGCTGGGCATCGACTACAACATCTTCCTGATGTCCCGCGTGCGGGAGGAGTCGCTGCAGCACGGGACGCGCTCGGGCATCCGGCGCGGGCTCGTCTCCACCGGCGGGGTGATCACCTCGGCCGGGCTCGTGCTGGCATCCACCTTCGCCGCGCTCGGAGTCATCCCCATCCTGTTCCTGGCGCAGATCGCGTTCATCGTCGCCTTCGGCGTGCTGCTGGACACGTTCGTGGTGCGATCGCTGCTCGTCCCCGCGCTCGCGATCGACATCGGGCGCGCCATCTGGTGGCCGTCGAAGCTCTGGCGAGAGGGCCCCGAGACCCGGCGCCCGGCGGCCGGGGGCGGCCCGGCGGTCGGGCGCGGCCCGGCGGCCGATCCGGATGCCGGCGCAGCCCCGTCGGCTGGCACTAACTCAGTCTTGATCGCAGGTGGGGCGCCGACACGCCGGTCCCTTCGGCGGCGGTGAGCCGTTCAGACTGAGTACGGCCCGCTCGCGCGCGCTGCGCCCGCCGGCTGGGCCGGCGGCCGGGGGCAGCCCGGCGCCCGGCGGTCGGGGGCTGCCCGGCGGCCGATCCGGACGCCGGAGCTGCCCCGTCGGCTGGCACTAACTCAGTCTCGATCCCACCCAGGGCGCCGACACGCCGGTCGCTTCGGCGGCGGTGAGCCGTTCAGACTGAGTACGGCCCGCTCGCGCGCGCTGCGGCCCGGCGGCCGATCCGGACGCCGGCGCAGCCCCGTCGGCTGGCACTAACTCAGTCTCGATCGCACGCGGGGCGCCGACACGCCGGTGCCTTCGGCGGCGGTGCGCCGTTCAGACTGAGTACGGCCCGCCCGCGCCCGCTGCGGCCGGCGGCTCGCGGCGGTGCGCCCGGCCCCCGAAGGAGTCGTACGCTCGAATCATGACCAAGGCGCTGTTCATCGTCGACGTGCAGAACGATTTCACCGAGCGGGGCGCGCTCGGCGTGACCGGTGGGGATGCGGTGGCCGAACGCATCTCGCGTTTCCTGGCCGAGCACGCCGGCGAGTACGAGATCGTCGTCGCCTCCCGCGACTGGCACGACGGTGACAACGACAACGGGGGGCACTTCTCCGACACCCCCGACTTCGTCGACACCTGGCCCGTGCACTGCGTCGCCGGCACGTACGGCGCCGAGTACGACGAGGGCTTCGACACGTCGCAGGTCACCCACCACTTGAAGAAGGGCCAGGGGAGGCCTGCCTACTCGCTGTTCGAGGGGGTGTCGGACGACGGGGCGACGGCGGCCGGCCTGCTCGAGGAACACGGCATCCGTGACATCGACCTGGTCGGGATCGCCACCGACTACTGCGTGCGGGCCTCCTCGCTCGACGCTCTGGCGTCGGGGCGGCACGTGCGCGTGTTCACCGACCTGGTCGCCGGGGTGCATCCCGACTCCAGCGCCGCGGCGCTCGCCGAGATCGCCGCGGGCGGGGCGGAGCTCACCGACTCCGGCAGGTGAGCCCCCGGCGGTGCGCTCGGCCGGGAACGGCCCGTTCAGCCCGCGACGGTAGGGTGCTCGACGGGAGGCGGCCGGTGGCGGGTGGGATGCAGCGGACCGCTGCCGGGCAGCGCGGTGCCAGCAGCCGCTCCTGGGCTGTGCGCGCCGAGCTGGCGGGCTGGGGGGTCGCTCTCGCGCTGAGCCTTGCGGTGACCGGGGTGGTGGCATCCGTCAGCGCTGACCTGCTCTTCACCGACGGCGACTCCGTCATCGTCCCGATGATCGTCCGGTCGATCACGCGCGGGGGCCCGCAGGACTGGGCGATGTCGCCCGTGCTCTTCGTTCCGGAGGCGATGGTCTACGCGGTGCTGGCCGCGTTGGGTCTGGGGATGCGGGCGACACTCGTTCTCAACGCCCTCGTCAACCTGCTCGGGCTCTACGGGGCGCTGCGCCTGGTGGCCGGGAGGCGACGCCCCGGCGCTTTCCCCGTGGCCGGTGCCGTGCTCGCCTTCGCATCGTTCAGCGCGTTGGGGCTGCTGGAGGGAACGGCCACCCGGGACGGCGCGCAGTTCGCCACGATGCTCACGACCACGTCGTACTACTCGGCGACCGTGATCGCCACGGTGGCCACGATCGGCGTCGTCCGCCGCGCCGTGGACCGGCCGGGCGCCCTCTCGTGGTGGTTCCCCATCGTCGCCGGCGCGATCGCGGCCGTGTCCGCGCTGTCGAACCCCCTGTTCGCGCTCTGGGCGATCGCCCCGCTCCTCGCCGTCCTGGCGCTGGTGGCCGCGCGGCGTCGCGTGCCCGTGGCATCCGCTCTCCGGCTCGGCGGGGCGTTGGCGGCCGGGGGCGCGCTGGGTCTTGTCTTGCGCGGGCTCTTCTCCACCGCGATCGTCGCCGAGAGCGGCAACTACCTGCGACCCGATCGATGGGCGCATTCGCTCGCGCACTTCGGGGGTCTCGTGGGTGCGACGGCAGCCACGCCCCACGGCATCGTATGGCTGGTCGGGATCGCGGCGATGTGGGTGGTGGCGATCGCCATGACCGTCCGGGCGTGGCGGTCGCGGGATGCGGCCCTCACCGTGGTGGCGGGGATCGCTGCGGCCTGGCCGCCGCTGCTCACGGCCGGCGCCGTCCTCGTCGGATCGGATGCGGCGCGCTACCTGCAGCCGTGGATGTACCTTCCCCTCGCCTCCCTGGCCTGCGTCCCGCAGGTGTGGCGACCCCGCTGGTCGGCCCGGGTCCGCCGGGCCGGGGTGGCCACCGGAGGGGTCCTGGCCGTGGTCATCGGCGGCGCGGCACTTCCCGCCGTGGTCTCCGCCGCATCCCGAGGCGACGCCGACCTCGACTGCGTCGTGGAGTGGGTGGAGCGATCCGGCCGCACGGGCGCCGGTCAGTTCTGGACGGTCCGCGCGCCGAAGGCGAACCTCGACGACCCCGCGCAGCTGATCCAGGTCGACCACACGCTCCGGGTCTACACGTGGCTCACCAACCGCACCGATGCCGTCGGCGCGGAGGTGACGTTCCTCGTGCAGGACGCGGAGACCTATCCCTTCGAGCTGCCCGCGGGATGGACGCTCGATCAGGCCGAGACCGTCGGATGCGGTCGCTACACGATCCTCGATTTCGGTGGGCGCGTGCTGCCGCTGGGACCACCGCGCAACTGAGACGTCAGGTGTGTGAGGGCGAGCGCGGAGGTCTCATTGCGGTGGACCGCCGGGATGTCATCCGGCGGGACGAGGAGTCCGCGTTCCCTCTCCTGGGCCGGCCGACGTTCCCCGCTGGGCGAGGTCTTGGTAGGCGGGCGTGAGTTCCTTCCACCGCGTCTCCCAATCGCCCGCGGGCCGTCCGTCCAGATGGGCACGGAGGTCTTCGACGTGGGCCTGCCAGCCGGAGCCGTGGAAGGGAAGTGCGTCCAAGGTGAAGCCGGACTCCTCGATGCGCAGTCTGGTGCGCGATCCTTCCGGGGTGAGGGTGGCCTCCATGCGAGTCTCGTCGGCCCCGCCGGGGTTGGCGATCAACGCCACGTGGTAGGGCGGGTCGCAGACCTCGACGCGGGCGGGCCCGTCCCAGCCGCTCACCAGGTTCATCCGCACGACGCCTCCCGGGTGGAGGTCGCCGTCGATCGTGCCGAGCCAGCGAGCCAGTCGAACAGGGCTCGTGACGGCGTCCCAGAGGTCGTGCACATCGGTGTTGTAGACATCGTCCATGCGCACGGTTCCCCTGCCCGCTTCGATGAGGAGGTCACCGGTCGGTTCGATATCACTCATGATTGCTTCCTGTCTTCCTTGACGCCGCGCGCCACCTCCGTGTGGAGCGCGTCCATCCGGGTGCGCCAGAGATCGCGGTATGCCTCGAGCCACTGGTCGAGCTCCGCCAGAGGCTCGGGCCTCAGCCGGTAGATGCGCCGCTGCGCCTCGCTCCGGACCTCCACGACACCGGCCTCGCGCAGAACGCGAAGATGCCGCGAGACGCCGGGGCGGGCGATGGGCAGGAGCGCCGCGAGTTCACCCGCGCTGGCCTCACCGTTGCGCAGCGCCTCGACGACCGTGCGACGTCCTCCGTCGGCGAGCGCGTGCCAGACAGCATCCATGCGCCGAACGTACCATGTCAGTTACGTAACCGAAAGGGTACGGAATCCGCAATCCGGCGGTGGCGATGATCCTTCCGGGGCCGTCAGGTGACGCGGCCGTCGCCGGGTCGCGACACCCGCAGCCACCGGTAGCCGTACGCTGCCACCTCCAGCTCGACCGCGCCGCGGGCTCCGAGTGGCAGGCGATCGGCGGCCAACAGGTCGACCAGCACCGTGCCCTCCGGCTCATCCGGCAGGGCGAACGCCAGCGTGGCCGGAGTGGCGGCGAAGTTGTGGATCGCCACCATCCGCCCGACGTGGGCGCGCAGGGAGTGCATGAGGATGCCGGGAACGTCGTGTTCCAGCACCTCGAACTCGCCCCACCCCAGCTCGGGGGAGATGCGGTAGCGGCTCGTCAGGTTGCGGAAGAAGTGCAGCAGAGAGTCGGAGTCCTCCAGCTGGTCGGCGACGTTCACGTGCGTGGGGGCATACCCGTCGCCGGGCGGGGCGGCGACCAGGCGTGAGGGCGCGGCGGCGGAGAATCCGCCGTTCCGATCGGGCGACCACTGCATCGGCGTGCGCACGGCGTGGCGCTTGTCGAGTTCGGCGTTCTCTCCCATCCCGATCTCCTCGCCGTAGAAGAGCACGGGCGTACCGGGGAGGGTGAACAGCAGGCTGTAGGCCATGCGGATGCGCCGCGGATCGCCGCCGAGCATCGTCGGCAGGCGTTTGGTGATCCCGCGCCCGTAGACCCGCTGGCTTTCGTCGGGCGCGAGCGCCTCGAACACCTCCTGGCGCTCGTCGTCGCTCAGCTGGTCGAGGGTGAGCTCGTCATGGTTGCGCAGGAAGTTCGCCCACTGCGCCTCTACGGGCAGAGCCGGCCGCGACGAGAGCGCTGCGGCCAGCGGTGCCGGGTCGCCGCGCACGAGCGACAGGTAGAACGCCTGCATGCCCGCGAAATCGAACTGCATCGTCAACTCCTGCCCGTCGCCGGTTCCGAAGTAGGCGACCTGCTGGTCGTAGGGCAGGTTCACCTCCCCGAGCAGCACGGCCTCACTGGAGCGTCGCTGCAGGAACCGCCGGATGTCGCGGAGCATGTCGTGCGGATCGCCCATCTCCTGGCCCTCCGGAACCTCGAGGAAGAAGGGCACCGCGTCGACGCGGAAGCCGGTGATGCCCAGCTGCAGCCAGAACCCGATCACCTTGGCGATCTCGTCGCGGACGGCGGGGTTGGCGATGTTCAGGTCGGGCTGGTGCGGATAGAAGCTGTGCAGATACCACTCGCCCGACTTCTCGTCCTTCTCCCACAACCCCCCGGCCTCGCCGGGGAACACCGGATTCGTCTGGCCCTGGGGCGGTGGGTCGCTCCGCCACACGTAGTAGTCCCGGTAGGGCGACGACGTGCTGCGCTTGGCGGCCTGGAACCACGGGTGACGGTCGGAGGTGTGGTTCACGACGAGGTCGACGATCACGCGCATCCCGCGGTCGCGGGCGGTGCGGATGACCTCGACCAGATCGCCGTGCGTCCCCAGTCGCGAGTCGACGCCGTAGAAGTCGCTGACGTCGTAGCCGTCGTCGCGGTCCGGCGTCGGGTAGAAGGGCATCAGCCACACGCACGTGACTCCGAGCTGCGAGAGGTAGTCGATGCGGGAGGCCAGCCCCTGCAGGTCGCCGACCCCGTCGCCGTCCGAATCGCGAAAGGTCTCCACATCCAGGCAGTAGATGACGGCGGACTTCCACCACAGGTCGCTCGTGTCGGTGATCCTCACAGCAGCTGCCTCAAGCGCGGGAGCAGGCGCTCGCGCGCCGCCGCCAGGAACGGCGCCTGATCCTGGCCGACGTGGTGCAGGTACACGCGGTCGAAGCCGACGCGGGTGACCTCGGCGATCCGATCGGCAAGCTCGTCGAGGTCGGGGGAGATGAACAGCGCCTCCCGCAGCTCGTGATCCTCCGGTTCGCCGGCGGCGGCGTCGAGCTGCTCGGGCTGCTCGATGTCCCACGCCGCCGGGGGACCGACCACGCCGTTGCTCCACTGGTCCCGCGCGATGGCCAGCGCCTCGGCATCCGTCTCGGCCCAGCTGAGATGCACCTGCAGGATGCGCGGGCCCTTCCCGCCTGCGGAGCTATATGCCCCGACGACCTCGCGGAGGGAGTCGGGAGCCTGCAGAACCGTGGCCAGGCCGTCGGCCCAGGATGCGGCCCACCCGGCGGTCTCGGGGCTCACCGCCGTGGCGAAGAGGGGCGGTGGGGTCTCGGGGAGGGTCCACAGCCGCGCCTCGTGGACGCGGACGAGCCCGTCGTGATCGACCATCTCGCCGTTCAAGAGCCGCCGGATCACCGACACACTCTCTGCGAGCCGCTCGTTGCGTTCGGGCTTGGGCGGCCACGGCTGTCCCGTGACGTGCTCGTTCATCGCCTCCCCGCTGCCGAGGGCGGCCCAGAACCGGCCGGGGAACATCTCCTCGAGGGTCGCGTACGCCTGGGCGACCACGACCGGGTGATACCGCTGGCCGGGGGCGTTGACGAACCCGATCGAGAAGTCGGTGCGTGCGAGCGCGGCCCCGAGCCAGCTCAGCGCGAAGCCTGACTCGCCCTGCCGGACGCCCCACGGGGCGACGTGGTCGGAGCACATCGCGCCGTCGAATCCCGCCGCCTCGGCGGCGATCACGTCGTCGAGGAGACGGCTGGGCGGAATCTGTTCATGAGAGGCATGGAAGCCGATGAGGACCATGCCCCCAGTCTTCCGGGAATCCCCCTGCCGGGGGAACGCGTTGCCGCCCGGCAGCACCGTGCGGTAACGGGCGGGCCCGACGGATGATTTTGGCCGCGCGCGCGATTCCGCGCTCTGCGATACTCCTAGCCATGATGCGGTTCCCTGTTGCGGCCATGGCGGCCGTCCTCACCGGCACGCTCGTATCTCCGACAGGGGTGATGGCAGCTTCTGAGCCGGTACCCGGTGTGCAGTTCCTCACCGCGGGCGAGGTGGAGCTGCACACGGCCACCGAAACGGACGAGGAGTTCGATCCCGGCACGGTGTATTGGGAGGTGCAACTCGAGTGGAGCGTCGAGAGCCGGCCGTACATCGCCTCGTGGGAGCGTTCCGACGGATTCTGGGAGTCGGAGGATGAGGCGAAGGCCTACTTCGCCGAGAACGACATGCCCGCCGCGCTCGAAGAACGGCGGCTCTGTGAGAACGCCCGGATGGGCGAGATCGCGGCGGAAAGCTCCTCGTATGACGACTTCAACGCGACCTGGGGCGCCGGGGAGGAGGAGTGGACGTTCCCGGAGGAGGAGTGGCAGGAGATCGAGTCGCAGTGCCCGCTGGAAACGCCGGCGGAACCGGAGTGGACGTGGGATCGCACGCCGTCCACCGAAGACGAGGACGCCCTGATCACCACGGTGCGCGTCCCCCTCGAGGTGATGGGCCCCGGCGAGCACGCCCTGTTCGCCGCCCCCTACGAGTACCGGTACGAGCCCTCCCAAGAAGCGGATGAACTGTGTCGCATTCAGGATTGGCCCGACGGCTCGCGGTTGAGTCGTGCGTGCCGCTTCCAGTGGCTGGACACGGCGACGACCGTCGTGACCGTACCGGAATCGCCGAGCGATGCACCCGCAGACGGTGCGGGAGAGGACGCGGGGGGACCGATGGGTCAGAGTGCGGTCCCGCTCCTGGCCGCGGCCGGAGTCGGGACGCTCGCGGTCCTCGGTGTCGTGGTGATCATGGTCATGAAACGGCGACGGTCCCAGCCGTAGCCCTCAGCCGACCGAGACGGAGTCGCCGACCCGGACGGGGCCTCCGCCTCCTGCCGGGAGGAGCAGGATGCCGAGGGTCGGCTCCGTCTGGTCGAACTCGGTCGTGAGGATGCGCAGCAGGCGTGCGTCGCGCACGCCGGTGTCGGGGTTGGCCATGATGGCCGCGCACCGTCCGATCGGCCGGTGCACTTCGAAGAGCACCTCGCCGATCCGTACGCGGCCGGTCCAGCCCAGTTCCTCCCACGGGGCTGTGCCGTCGATGACGATGTTCGAGCGGAAGCGGCGGTCATCGACGGGCGCCGGCACCGCCGCATCCGCCGTCCCGACGGAGGCCGCGCCATGCAGCGACACGAAGCCCCGCGGGCGGTCCTGGAACCGCGAGGTCATCCCGTCGCCGACGAGCTGAAGAGGCAGGATGCCGTCGCCCATCAGCCGTGCGGCGTCGGTGGTGTCGGCGAGGAACGACGTGACCGCCTCTTCGAGGCGACGCCGCCCCTCGGGGTCGAGCCCGGCATCGGCCACGGCGCGATCGCCGTCCCAGATGCGCACGCGCTGGGCCTCGCCGTCGTACCGCAGACGCAGGCGCGCGAGCGAGGGGAACTCCATGAGCGAAAGGCCGCGATTCTTCGGCCAGTAGTCCAGCCCGTCCCGCTCTTCCGGCTCGGATGCGGCAGCGAACCGGAACGCGAGTACGCGGTCACCGGCTACTCGGCCGTCCGCCTGCACGACCAGTTCGTCCTGCTGTTCGGGCGTGAACCCCTTGACCGGGTAGCGGTACAGCGCGGCGACGGAGGGCACGCCCCATCCTTTCACCGCCCGGCGGGGAGCCTTTCACCGCCCGGTGGGGAGCCCGGCGGTCGTGCGCACCGCCGGGCTCCTCCCTTTAGAAGGCGACCTCGATCGTCTCGTTCGACTCGATCACCTCACGGACGGCATCGCTCGCGAACGCCTTCTTCAGTGCGGCGGTCGCCTCCGATTCCGCATCCTCCTCGCGAACCACGAGGTTGAGGGCGAACGTGTCGTCGAGCTCGGTGATGAGGCCGTCGTCCTGCGGGGTGAGGCCGAGAGCTGAGATGTGCGACGGCCACTGGAAGACGAGGTCGGCCTCCTCGTACGCGGCGTTGAGCGAGCTGATCGGCACCTGCAGGAACTGGACGTCCTGGGGGTTGTCGACGACGTCGGTGACGCTCGCCTCGTAGGGATCGACCGCGGCATCGAGGGTGATGATGCCCTCCTCCGCGAGCAATTTGAGCGCGCGTCCGGTGTTGGAGGGGTCATCCGGAATCGCCACAGTCGCGCCGGTGGGGAGGTCGCCGATGTCGGTGAGCGTCTTCGAGTAGAACGCGATGACGAAGTTGTACACCGGCTGCACACCGACGAGCGTTCCGTCGTTGCCGGCGTTGAACGACTCCATGTACGGCACGTGCTGCGAGAAGTTCGCGTACACGTCACCGTCGTTGAGGATGGTGTTGGCCGTGACGTAGTCGCCCACCTCGACGAGCTCGATCTCGTAGCCGTCCTCGATGGCGTCGGCGGCCGCTTCCACGACGTCCGTCATCGGCGAGGTGACTGCGGCGACCTGGAGCGTCACCGGAGCGGTCTCGTCGCCCGCGCTCTCGTCTGCACCGGTGGCGCACCCGCCGAGGACCAGCACCGCCCCCAGTGCCGCTGCGACGATGCTGATTCGAGACGATCTCATGTGTTCCTTCTTTCCTGTGGTGGCCGGGTGCGCGGGCAGGGGATCACCGGTGATCCAGCCGCACGGAGGTGCGATGGCCGACCGCCTGGATGGCGAGGACGCACGCGATGATGATGACGATCGTGATGTACATGAGTGCGTCGTTGTACTCCTGGTAGCCGTAGCGCATCGCGAAGTCGCCGATCCCGCCACCGCCCACCACCCCGAGGACGGTGGAGTACGACAGCAGGCTGATCGCCGCTGAGGTCAGGGCGTAGACGAGCCCCGATCGCGCCTCGGGCAGCAGAACGCGGAACACCGCTCGGGGGAGGGTCGCTCCCATCGCCACGGCGACGCGGGAGACACCCGGCGGGATCTCGCGGAGGATCTGCTCGACCAGGCGGGCGTAGATCGCCACGGCCACGAAGCAGAGCGGCAGGGTCGCGGCCTGGGTGCCGAAGCTCGTGCCGATCACGAGGCGGGTGAACGGGATGAGGAAGACGACGAGGAGCAGGAACGGGAAGGAGCGGACGACGTTGATGTACATGTTCGCCACCGACCAGATCGGCCGGTTCTCGGCGATGCCGCCCCGCCGGGTGAGGAAGACGACCATCCCCAGCGGCAGCCCGATCAGGACGGCGGCGAGGAGGGAGACCACCAGCATGAAGCCGGTCTCGCCGAGCGCCTCCAGAATCTCTTCGCCGTACTCGGAGAGGAGGTCGGTGATGCCGTTCACGGCATCAGCTCCCGCTTGACCTGCTCGTGATAGCTCGGGAGGGTCCGGTAGTCGCTCCTGGCCACCGGGAACAGCTCACGCAGCTTCCCCCGTTCCAGCAGAGCCGCGCGGTCGCAGATCGCCTTGACGACATCCAGATCGTGCGTGATGACGACCACGGTCGTGCCCAGCTTGTCGCGGGCATCCGTCAGCACCCGCAGAACGTCGGATGTCGTGGATGCATCCAGTGACGACGTCGGCTCGTCGCAGAGGAGGAGCGCGGGGCGGGCAACGAGGGCCCGCGCCAGTCCCACGCGCTGCTGCTCGCCGCCGCTGAGCTGCGCCGGGAAGTGATCGGCCCGATGCGACAACCCGACGAAGGCGAGGATCTCGTCGACGGCCTCCTGCTCCTCGGCGCGGGTGAGGGCGGGGCCGCCCTGCCCTCGGGCGAGCTGCAGCGGCAGCGTGACATTGGATCGCACGGTGCGATTGCTCAGCAGGTGGACGCCCTGGAACAGCACCCCGATGTTCTGCCGCAGCTCCCGCAGCCCGCGGCGGCGGAGCCCCGTGACGGCGACCCCCCGCACCGTGAGCGAGCCGGAGGTCGGCGCGGTCAGCCCGTTGATGAGCTCGAGGAGGGTCGTCTTGCCCGCGCCGCTCTCGCCGATGACACCGAAGATCTCGCCCTCACGGATGCTGAGGGTGATGCCGTCCAGCGCCGGGAGGGTGTCAGAACCCGTGTCGTGACGCTTGGTGATGTTGTCGAATTCGACGATCGCGCTGCCGGCAGAGACCATCGCGTCGCGTCGTCCTTTCAAGGCCCAGCATCCACCTGGGTCGGAGTTTCTGTATCGGATCCAATTATAGTTGTCATATGAGTGCGAGGTATCGGACGGCCGCTGTCAATCGCGATGGCGGGGAGGGCGTCAGCAGTGTGGTCGGCGGGCTCGAGGTGGCGGTCTCCTCGCCCCTGGCGGCGGACATCGATCCGACGGCGTCGAACCCCGAGCAGCTGCTCGCGCTGGCCTGGGCCACCTGCCTGAATGGCACCGCGCAGGCAGTGGTGGCGCGGCAACGGCGCACAGCGGTGCGCGTGGAGGTCGAACTGCATCCCTCCCCGTCCGGATCGGGGTATGAGTTCCATGTCGACGCCTACCTCTCGGCCGAGGGGGCGTCGGAGGCCAAGACCGAAGAGATCCTCGCCGCCGCCCACGCGCGCTGCCCGATCTCGAAGCTGCTGGGCGCCGCACCCACGGTCCAGGTGCATCCCGAGGCGTACATCGCCGACTGACTCGCCCGTCGATCGGTCGTCGGCGCCCCGCGCCGCCGTTCTGATAGCCTCGTTTCCTGCCGGTGCCCTGTGGCGTCGGGTGGTCGGCGCGTTACGCGGCTCGGTCCGGGGCTTGAAACCCACAGCATCCCTCACCAGGAAGCCTGGAGGTTTCTCGTGTCCCTTGCGCTGCGCAGCCACACCGCCCGATGGTGGGCCCTCGTTACTCTCGCCCTCACCCAGCTGGTCATCACGCTGGACGTCACCATCGTCACCATCGCCCTTCCGCAGGCTCAGGATGACCTCAATCTGTCGGACGGGCAGCGGCAGTGGGTCGTCACCGCCTACGCGCTGGCCTTCGGTGCGCTGCTGCTGCTCGGCGGTCGCGTCGCGGACTACTGGGGACGCAAGCGCACTTTCCTCGTGGGGATGCTGGGATTCGGCATCGCATCCGTCTGGGGCGGACTGGCCCAGAGCGGCACCGACCTGATCATCGCTCGCGGCGTTCAGGGCGCCTTCGGTGCGCTCTTGGCCCCGGCAGCCCTCGCGATGCTCACTGTGCTCTTCCCGAGCGGCAAGGAGCGCGGCATCGCGTTCGCCGTCTTCGGCACCGTCGCCGGCACCGGTGCCGTGGTCGGTCTCGTCCTCGGCGGTGTGCTCACCGAGTTCGCCGACTGGCGCTGGTGCCTTCTCGTGAACATCTTCTTCGTGCTCATCGGCCTCGTGGCCGGTGCCCTGCTTCTGCAGGAGAGCCGCGCGGAGGGCGACAATCGCTATGACATCGGCGGAGCGATCACGGTGACGCTCGGGCTTGGCTGCCTCGTCTACGGATTCACGCTCGCCGAGCACGGGTGGGGGTCGCTCGACACGGTCGCGTTCCTTGCCGCCGGCGTGGTGCTCCTCGTGCTGTTCGTCTGGATCGAGACGCGTGTCCGTCAGCCCCTGCTTCCGCTGCGCGTACTCACCAATCGGGTGCGCGCGGGCGCCTTCGTCGTGCAGGCCATCGTGGGAACGACCATGATCGGCGCGCTCCTCTACCTCACCTTCCACTTCCAGATCGTGATGGGGATGAGCCCGCTGTGGTCGGGGCTGGCCAACGCCGCCATGACGGCCGTGATCCTCACGGCCACGCCGTTCGTGACGCGGTGGATGCTGGCGGTCGGGCCGCGCCCACTGATGATCACCGGGCCGCTGCTCGTCGCCGCTGGGCTGTTCTTCCTCGCCTTCATCACGCCCGACGGCAGCTACGTGGTGCAGATCCTGCCCGCGCTGGTGCTCATGGGATGCGGTCTGTCCATGCTCTTCGTGCCCCTACAGAACCTCGCCCTCGCCGGTGTGGATCCGCGCGACGCCGGGGTCGCCTCGGCGACGGT
Organism: Microbacterium sp. Z11_20; assembly: GCF_057197605.1. Taxonomy (NCBI): domain Bacteria; kingdom Bacillati; phylum Actinomycetota; class Actinomycetes; order Micrococcales; family Microbacteriaceae; genus Microbacterium; species Microbacterium sp. Z11_20. The sequence goes on from NZ_JBXVOQ010000002.1 coordinate 509,726, forward strand.
GAACTCCGTCTTCAACATCGGCGGATCGATCGGACTTGCCGTGTTCACGATCTTCTACGCCACCGCCGTGGACGCCGCGCGCGCCGCGGGAGAGGGTGCGATCGCGGCCTTCACGTCGGGCTACGCCACGGTCTTCGTGTGCGCAGGCGTCGCGATGCTCCTCGCGGCGGCCGTGTCTATCGCCACCATCCGCGGCCCGAAGGATGCGCTCCTGCCTCGGAACGACGAGCCCGTCCTCGCCGCGGGCTGACGCCGGTACGCGCCGGCCAGCGAGGAGTAGATCGGCCTCCGATCTGCGCTGGCGCTCCGATCATGCGACCCCACCTATGGGGTGGGTCAATGGGCGCCAAGAACTTGGAGCAGATTTCGCGTGGCGCGGTGCGCACTCGTTACGGCATTATGCAGAGAGCCGACGTGAGGAGAATGCATTGTCGATCGCCCACGGGCCGGCCGTTGCCGCGGACGTAGCGTCCGTGCTCCCCGAGCGCGCTCTGATCGCCAGGATTCGACGGGTTCTGATCGTGTCGCTTGTCGCCGCGTCGATGTATCCCGCATTCATGGGAGCCAGCTCGGGCTATTGTGCGGGCGGTGTCGATGGAAACGGCGGCTTTGTCGATGCGGCTGGCCGACCGATTGACGACGTTCCCTCATGCATCCAGCTGTCCCTCGGCCCCAGCCCGCTGGTTTATTTGGGCATCGGACTGATCGTCCTCGTCGCGATCAACCGTGTGCTCCGTGCGAGCGATGAGCGAATGGCTCTGCGAATCCTCGACCACGCGGCGATCGGGATATGTGTGCTCGTGAGCGTGGCGGTCGTTGCGTCTCAGGTGTGGTTCCACCTGATTCCCATCACCGAGTTCACGTCCGGATCATTCTGGTTCTTGAGCCCGTTCCCCTTCGGTCTCGTTGAAAGCTCCACCCCACCGTTTATCGCGCCCTGAGCGGCAACTGCTCGGTGGATACAGAGTTATCAAGGGCGCTATCCGCCCGTGAAGCCCTCGGCGAAGAGTTGGTAGCCGGCTGCCTCACAGGCGTCGGCAAGGGAGGCGGCCGTGTTCCACTCCGGGGTACCGATGTTGGCTGCGCCGTACGTTCCCGAGGGGATGGGAGGTGCCGCCGTTTTCAGTGCTGCGATGGCTTCGCTAACGGCGCCTTCACCTCGAGCGGGAACGCGGTCGAGGACCCGCGTGGCGAGTCGCATCCAGGCGTCGTACTCCTTCTGTGACATGCGCCCCTCGTGAAGGGCCGCCCCCGCGTTCTGGAGGATGGTCGAGACGTCAGTGAACGCCTCGCACGTTTCCACGTCCGTCACGGTCGAAGTGGTCGTGGTGGGGGGAGGGGTGGAGGCTGGAGCTGTGGTCTCGGGCGTCGAGGCGGCGGGCTCTGCCGCAGCACACCCGGCGATCCCCGCAGTGACCGCGAGAGCGAACATCGCCAGAACCGCACGGCTCACTGTGAAACCAGCAGAGGTCCTGATCATGGCCCGCAGCCTAGCGCGCACTCATCCGCCCGGACAAAGCGCTCCGGCTGGTGTCAGGTTGTTGTCACGCGGCTACTTTGGCTAGGTTCTCGGGCGGTCGGGGATTTCCCAGGGTTGCCCCGATTTCCGCTTCGACAGCGGCAACGAACTCGTCATCCCCGCCATGAGGGCCCGGCCGCAAATGCTCGACCTGTTGCCCTGAGCCTCGCCGTGGCGGAGGCCTTCGGGCGAGCGAGATAGCAGCCGGTGCCATCTTGGCGCTGCAGGTGAGAGGCTTCCAGATGGCGCGTAGGCGGATCGTTGTTCGGACGGTCCGGAGCGTTACGGTGTGTCGCGTAGCCCATGAGGGCCGCTTCGGGAAGGGGCAACGCGATATCCAGCTCGGGGCGGTAACGATGACGTATGGACACGATTGACGACACCGACCCTTCCGTCGGTTCATCAGAGCGGCAAGTTTTCCCGTCTCCTCCGGAGCGGATTCGAAAGGCTCGGTCGTTGGCGCGCGTGCCTGGCGCGAGGCGCCGCTTCGAGCCCGTCTATTCGTCCGCCGTCGCTGTAGGACGATTCTTCTTCGGCGGAATTCTTCAACTGCGGCCGACCGTTTCAGGGGCGGAGCGGATCCCTTCATCGGGTGCGGCCGTGTTGGCGATCACGCATTTCGGCTACATGGACTTCGCGTTGGTCGAGTGGGTCGCCTGGTTACGAACGCGGCGTCGGATCCGGTTCATGGTGACGAGGCGGGCGGCCGATAAAGCCGTGATCGGCTCGCTTCTGCGCCAGATGCGGCACATTCCCGTGGAGATGGGAGCCGGCCGCGACGCGTACGAACACGCGGTCCGCGCCCTGCAAGATGGCGAGCTTGTCGGAGTCTTCCCCGAGGCGGGAGTGAGCGCGTCGTTCACCGTGCGTGAGCTCAAGACCGGCGCGGTGCGTATGGCCGCTGCCGCCGGTGTAACCGTGATCCCCGTCGTGGTCTGGGGTGGGCAGCTATTGCGAACCAAGAATCATCGAGCGCGGGTCCGGGAGGCTTTCAAAGCGCCGATCCGCGTCTCGGTCGGCCTCCCCATGGAGGTTGAGCCGTCCGACGATGCCGCGGAGAAGACAGCTGAGCTTCGTTCGCACCTGCAGGCCCTTCTCGAGGACGCACAGAGGACTTATCCGATGTCGGGGGCGGGCCAGTGGTGGCAACCAGCCCATCTCGGCGGCTCTGCACCCACCCCCGCCGCCGCCGCAGTCGCAGAAGCGGAGCGCCAGCGGCGAAGGTTGGCTGACCGCGGAGCGACAACCAGTGACTGACCCCCGAGCCCGTCGAGATCACGATCGGACGATCCCGACCGTGAGCGGCCCACGAGCGCTAGAGGCTTCGATACGTCGGCAACTTCCGACATGACGCGAGCCTGGTAGACAGCGGATTGCTCCCCATGGCCGGCGGAGAAACCCGCGATCCCAGTTGAGACAAGGGATGGAGGCGGCCGGGATGCGGTGGGCCCCGTGGGGCTCGAACCCGCCTCAGACCCTTTTTGGGGTGGCCCGAGAGGCGAAAACCGCGTGATTCCGCCTTTCTCGGGCTGTCAGCGATTTCCCAGAAACGGTGCGATTTCAGCCGGATGTTGTCATTTTGTTGTCACGCCGGGGCGCGATCGACTCTTCCGCTGATGCGAGCCTGCTAGGCCGGGTTGTCCCGTCCAGGCTATGCCGGGCATGCCCGCCGGCGGCACTGGAGTTGGCGCCGATTATCACCCGGCCGGTTTCTAGGTCCCCAGCGACGCGGCCCCCGCGGTCGCCGTTAGCGGTGGCAGCCCGAGGGATGGTCGCGTTCGGGTCGACGGACCGGTGTGGGGCGGCGAAAAGGGCGCGAGCGCGTCCCGGGGTGGTGCAAAACGGCGTTCGCGTGGGGATCCCTACGCGGGCGGTGAGTGATTGAGGAACGTGCGCGGGCTAGGTTAGCGTCACGAGCGGGCTCGCCATCGACAGCCTGCTTTCATTCGACACCCTCCAGAGTCGCCGAGAGCGGCTGCGGCCTCGTGATGTCTCTGAGTCGCGCGTAGTGACCGGGGCGACGCTCGAGCTGCCCTTGCACCACAACGGTCGTGCCCGAGTGCATCCAGTCGTGCAGTTCTTTCATCTGCGTCGCTCTGACCGGCACTTCGACGCGACTCTTGCGGGTTCCTTCCACCATCGCGGCCGCCGTCATCGTGATTAGTCCTAGCGGCTCGCCCTTCACATACTCGATGCGAAAGATCGGGCCGACGAACACCCGCTCCGACTGCTTCTTGGTATCGGCGAGCACGCGTGTCGCGTCGCGAAGAAGGTGGCCCGCTTCGGCCGGGATGCTGACTGCGGTGGGAAGATCGTCGGCCGCCGGCTCTGCCCCGGCCCAGGTGAACCCGGTCTCCAGAAACGCAATATCGGGCTCCGCGAGAGCGGTCGCGGCCTTCGAGAACAGCTCGCGCGTGCCGCCCGCGTAGATGATTGGCAGCATGTTCTTCGCCGTGGGCACCGCGTCGGGTGTCACAATCTGCTTCTGAAACGCCGACAGCGCCTGTGCGAGCGTGCGGGTGACGCGGCGCTCGTTCGACTCAGGTGTCACCTGGTCCACGCCATCGAGCGTGTTCTCCGGTGGCGGTGCTGGCTCATCGACGTGGACGAGCACCGGGAAGACGAAGGATCCTTGCTCGGTGTGCCCGAGCCTGGCGGCACTCGCGATGGCGTCGCCGGTCTTCGCGTAATTGTTGATGGTGGCCCTTGGCTTGCGAGCGGCAGTCGCCGCAGCCCGCAACATCCCGAACGCGCTGCTGATGACGGTTGCCGCGGTCTCTAGTGGGATGGTCTCACCGCTGGCGTTCACTCGATATCGGACGACGTCATAGTTGTTTTGCTCGATGGACTTCTCGATGTCTCGCGGGTGCTCGTCAGTCGGTGCGGCGATGCGCTCGAGTACGCCGTCCCACTCGATGGTGTCGCGGCGGAGACTATGCGGGACGTATAGCTCGGCGTCGCGACCAGGAAGCGCCCAGAGCGCGGCGCGGTCGCTGACGCGGACGTGTGCCCACCGCCGACGGATAAGCAGCGCAGTGATGTCGCCGGCGGCAGGACTGACGGCGGGTGCGATGTGCTTCGCGCTCATGTCGTCTTCCCGTCCAGGACGTCGTAGACCAGGTCACGCCAGTCGTAAATGGTCTCGCTGGTGAGCTTGTCGGTAGCGGTGAAGGTCAGCGACGTGACGCCGAGGCCGCGCGGGAACAGCTTGCCGAAGGCGACGGTGTGATGGCGCGTGAACACGGCATCATGCTCGACCCACCCGTCGACATTCTTCGGCACCTTGACCACCACAACGAACACCGGAGTGTCGCTGGCTTCCCAGCTCTCGACCCAGTGACTTTCGAGCTGCAGGGTCATCTGCCCATTGCCCACCGCGAACTTCGACGTGCACTTGATTTGCACCCGAACGATCGTGCGCTGGAAGCCAAGCGTTGCGTCGATTGCTTCGATGTCTTCGTCGACCCGGGTCTCTGTGAACGTCGCGCCGGCATGTGCGCACAAGCTGCTGAAGTAGGCGGCGCCGTAGCGGGCGCGCCGCCCGTTGTCGGAGAACTTCGGGTGCGCGGGCGACGTCAGACGGCTGAGCGGGGTTCCCGTCGCGGCCGTGGTCATGCCCCAACATTAGGGGCATGACCACGGGGGTCCGCCAGGATTTCGGAACCGTGGGTAGAGCCGAGCTAGCTGTGCGACGTCCGGACCGGAGTCGTCCATGCGTTGACCGCGTTGCAAGGGTGGGTGCAGAACGTCGCCGGGTATCTCAGGCCGTCACAGCAGCCGTGATCAGGCGACGGCCAGATCCCGCCAGCGCCGCGCCCCCTAGCGAAGACATCCCCTACCGTGAACATGGCGGTCGTTGAGCGATCGGGCTGACCATCTACCTACGAGCGGCGGTACCTACCTGTGGCGCCAAGCCAGTCGTCGTATGTTGGTGCGCCGACGTTCGCTGCGTCGCGTTCCTTCGCTTCGCGCCAGCGTTGTAGTGCCTGGATCGCCACGCTCACGTAGTCACGCGCGTACTCCGTCCACCGGGGGTCGAAGTCCGTGGGCTCAACCTGCTCGCCTATGTCCACAAGCTCGAACACTGCGACGGCCCCCAGGGCCTCGCCACATGCGTCACGGATGCTTCGTCGGACGTGCAGCAACTGCCGAGGAAGAATCGGCTTCGCGGCGTCGAGTGCGTCGTACGTGTTGCCGACGACGCGCTCCCAATCGCGGCCGGTCCATTCGGGGTCGCATTCATGCAGAGCTGTGCGGAGGGCCAGAGCTGACGCGATGGCGGCGTCCGCGAGCTCATGGCGACGGGTTCGCCTTGAGTGGGCCTCGGCGTTCTGTTGACCTACTCGTCCACTTAAGTACGCACCAAGACCTGCGGCGACCACCGTTGCACTTGGCGCGATCAGCGTTGAATTGTCGAACATGTCAGAGATTCTGTCGGACATCGCCGACATGACTGCCCGGTCCGCGCGTTGGGTGATCTTCCCTCGTCCGCAAGGGTCCCTCAGCGGGCACGGAGTGACAGGATCGACGATCTTCTCGTTGAGGGACCGCTCATGACTCCGTACAGCGATCGTGGGAGTCATCTAGAAGATGAGCTCCGCGCTCGCTCGGTCGGCAACGTCCGGCGCGGGGCTCGCGGTCCGTGGATCGCTCGTTCGCACCTCCAGGGCGGAGTGATACGCGCGCGCAACAAAGAATCCCTCCACGGCCTCGACCTGACGGTCGTACTTGAGGGAGTTCGGTTCCTCGACCGAGAAGACGGGATTCTTCCTGCCAGGCCCAGCGATCCCTAGAAATCCGATGTCATACAGCATGCGTAAGATCGGCCCGTAGCGACCCGCCCACGACTGCTCCTGAGTCCCGTCAAGTACGGCGTTGCCGAGTGGAGTAAGCCAACCAACGCCGGTGAAACCATCTTCCGCCAGGAGCATGATGCAGTCGTCCAAACGCCGTTGCATATTCTCTCGGGACATGCGTCCGTCCGCGTGGCGAAAAGTCTCGAAAACTCGATCAATACCGGGGTAGTTGGTCTTCCATTCGTCGCGCAGGGCCAACAGTCTGTTCTCTGAATACACAACCTCGGCACGATGAATTGCATCCCACGAGATTTGGCTCTTGCCCTCGCTCTGAACAAGACACTCCCGCACGAACGCGATGAAGTCACGTGGGCGCAACAGAGTTCTGTCCAAGAGGTAATCCAGTGCGCTGCCTCGCCGCGAGTTCTGGTGAGGAAGGATCGAAATCACCGATTCGATCGCGGCCTGCTGCTGACGACCTGCCGCTCTGACTCTTTCGTCGATGAGACCAGTTAGCTGTTCGCGAGTCCAGTTCATGGGTAACACGAGAGATCGAAACTTCTCCTCCTGGCCGCCGCTAGCGGCGCCAAACTCCAGATGCTGAAAGATGTTGGTCCGGAGGGCCACGAGGATCTTGAGGTTCTTGACTCGCTTGAGGTCATGCACCGTTTTGAACAGGGCCATGATCAGTTCATTGGTGAGCTTTGCGTCGACCCAGTCCTTATCCAGATCGTCGATAACGATGTAGGTGAAGTCCTGTGGAGAGCTGAGAATGTCTTCATGCAGGACGTCCATCATCTTGTTTAGACGAGCAAGTTGAATCTCGTTGATGATGCGTTGATAGCGTTGCGTCAGTTCGACTCGCGACGTCTGCGTGTTCTCAATGCCGCTCGAGGCGCTCGCACCACCATCGACGATGCCGGGGATTCCGCCCTTGATTGCGCCTTCACCTTCGATGCGTTGGGTGAGTGTTGAGGTGATCTCCTTCACGCGTTCGTCGGTTTCCGCCCAGAATTTACCCTCGAAGTCATCGAGGTAAGCGAGTGCAAGCTTCTTACCTGGATTACGTCCGAGCTTCTCTCGGAGGGACTGGAGGACGGTCGCTTTCGCGTCCTGAGAATCAACCCGATAGCGGTGGCGAATGACCTCAACAATCAGCACATGCCGCCAGAGCGCCTTCCAGAACGACTGCATATCGACGTCGAGCGCCTGGAGTTGCTTTACGACGTCGAGGTTCGTGATGTAGGGCAGAGAGAGGTCCTCGGGGACTATCCGAATCACTTTGCTGGGATGTTCTTCCGAGAGGACCTTGAGCGCCGCTGACTTGCCTGAACCAGTGCGGCCGACCACGAAACAGCGGGGATCCGCCTTGCTCTCCATCGCGTGATATTGGGCGGACGGATAGAAGGCTTCGTCTAGCAATGGGTCGGCTTCTGCTTGATCGCCGCCGATGTTAAACCCAAACCCAAGCCGAGCCTTCTTCGCCATCGTTGCCCCTTCTCGTCCCAGAAGACTAGGGGAGACAGCCGACCATGCGTACGACACGCAACGTTCAGTTGCGCTCCGCCGCCGAATTAGTACGAACCGGGTGATCGCCGCTCGCTGATCGGTACGAGGCATCCCCATTCCGGAGGCGCGCGAGGCGGTCGGCCACGGGCGGTCGCTCGCCCCTCGAGCTGCTGGCTATCCGAAGCAGGTAGCGCGTGCCCGTGTGTGGAACGCGGGCCGCCCGCAAGCGGTCCTGCTACGCACACCCGAAGCCGTCACGCGGCGGCTCTGCGGAGGTCATGACGTAAGGCACGAAGCGATGCTCGCAACACCCGCCCGGGTCGATGCCCGATGCGGCCGCCTTTCACGCACGGTCGAAGACAGCGCGGATTGAGTGTCGGCACCGAACGGCGGTCGCGGATGGGAACCACAACTCGGCGCGCGGGGGTAATGACGAAACAACGATGCACGCAGGCACTTTCTGTGGGTGCTGCGGATCTTGCACGTTGGCTGGCCTCCTGTGTAAACCATGTTGCATGGCCAAATCGAAGCGGCGGAGCGAGGACGGCAGGGCCAAGGCGCACGCTCGTCAGCGCGAGCGGAATGAGAGGGCTGCCGCCGAGCGGGCCGTTCTCGCTGCCCGACAGGCCGCCTCGCAACGTCTCGACGGCAGCACGACCTCAGGTCTGCAGCGACTGGGCGAACTGTCGACCAGGCTCGAACGGCTTCATTCCGAGGAGAGCGACATCCTCCGTGAACGCGATCAGCTGATCGACGACCTGCGCCTTCTCGACACGTCTTGGAACCTCATCGCTCTTCGCAGCGGCGTCAGTCGCCAAGCACTGAGCAAACGCGCCCGGTGAAGTTCCCAGGACAACACGTTGGCATGTTGAGGCGGGACCAGAGGCTGCAGCGGGCGATGCCGCGCGGCCTCGACGAGCTGAGCCTCGAAAAAGCTCCGAGGGGCGATGACGTAAGCGACGGTCGTCCGACTCTCCCGTCAAGACGGATACCTGCCATGGCTGCCGTCGGTCCTCGGTCGTACACTCGGTGCATGGCGCTGGATCTCAACGAGTACATCGAAGCGGGCTACGCACTTACGCCTGCCGAACGTCTCGAGGCCGCCCGCGCCCTTCGACTCAGCGTCGACCAGGACACGGATGAGCGCCAGCCCGAGATCGACGCCGCGTGGGAAGACGAGATCGACCGTCGTCTGGATGACGTCAAGCGCGGAGAAGCCGTTCTCGTCGATGGTCGCGAAGGTCTCGCTGCGATCCGGGACGAGCTGGCGGCGCGCGTTCGGTGACCTACCGGTGGCGTGAGCACGAAGCCGCTCACGCGGAACTCCGCGAAGCCATCCTCTTCCTCGAAGATCAGCGCGAAGGCTGGGGCGAGCGCTTCGCCGACGCCGTGGAGGCTGCCATCGGCAGCATCCTCGACTCACCCCATAGTTGGGGGCTTCATCGTGGGCGCCCTCGCGTGCCGCCGGTGCGGTCGCGAAGCGTCGCAGGGTTCCGGTACGACATCAAATACGTCGTCATCGAGGACGAGGTGATCGTCCTGGCGTACGCGCACGAGCGACGCAAACCCAACTATTGGTCCGAACGGCTCTGACTCATGAGCTGAAGCGACGCGGGCGCGGGCGACCGGGGCCGAACTCCACCACAGAGGCGGATCAATAGAACCGCGAGCCCGTCGCTCCTATCCACAGAGCTGAAGCAGCCCTCCACAGTTGCCGGAGTTCGGCGCAGGATGCATCATGCGCAGCGCGGTGTACCGCCGCGCACCGATGCATCAACAACGGAGCCAGCATGGGCAGCATCCACTCCTACACCGCAGCATCCGGCAAGCGGGTCTACCGGATCAGCTATCGCAAGCCTGACGGGAGCCAGGCCACGCTGCGCGGGTTCCGGACGAAGTTCGACGCCGAGATCCGACTCGCCGAGGTGGAGATATCGAAGAACCGCGGCACCTTCGTCGATCCGTCCGACGCCCGCATCCTCGTCGGCGACCTGGGTGAGGATTGGGTCGCATCACGTCGGGCGGACCTCAAACCGTCGACCTTCCGTACGGTCGAGTCTGCGTGGCGCATCCACGTCCGTCCGAAGTGGGGCGCCCGGGCGGTGGGCGGGATCCGCCACTCCGAGATCCAGATGTGGATCGCCGGGCTCTCGACCACCCACAGCGCGACCTCGGTGCGTCGCGTCCACGAGGTCCTCTCCGGCATCCTCGAGGTGGCTGTAAGAGACCGCCGGATCTCCGCCAACCCCGCTCGCGGAGTCAAGCTCCCGCGCAAGAAGTCGAAGCCCCGCGCCTACCTCAGCCATGAACAGGTCGCCCAACTCGCCGCCGGGGCCGCTCGCCCCGAACTCATCGTCTTCCTTGCCTATACCGGTCTGCGCTGGGGTGAGGCGACCGGGCTGCGGGTGAAGCACGTCGACCTCAAGCGTCGCCGCGTGAGTGTCGAGGAGAACGCGGTCGAGGTCGGTAGCTTCATCGAGATCGGCACGCCGAAGACCCACGAGAAGCGTCAGGTCCCGTACCCCGCCTTCTTCGCCGAGACCATGCAGCGCCTCGTCGCCGGCAAGGGGCGGGAGGACCTCGTCTTCGGTGAAGGACGGATCCACGTCCGCCGGCCGAAGGCGACGTCAGGATGGTTCAATAGTGCGGTCTGCCGCGCGCAGGAGAAGTCGGCCGTCGCGATCAAGGCCGCTGTGGATGCGGGGGAGGAATCGCTACGCCCATTCCCGCGGGTCACGCCGCATGACTTGCGGCACACCGCCGCGTCCCTCGCCATTTCGGCCGGCGCCAACGTGAAGGCCGTGCAGCGGATGCTGGGCCACGCCTCCGCCGCGATGACGCTCGATACCTACGCCGACCTGTTCGACGATGATCTCGACGCTGTCTCGGCGGCCTTGGACGAAGCGGCGGGCGCCTCAGGTGTTGTCGATCTGTTGCGAGGTGACGGGCATTAGGAAGTCGAGCGAGGAGGTTGCTCCGATGCACTCACTCGCGAAGGCGGTCATGGGTCGTGTCGGAAACATCTACCCGTCGAAAGCTTGTGGCTCGTTGTACTGGGCGTGCGGGCCGAGTGCCTCTACGAGCGCTTCCGGGCATTCGATCCGTTCCTGGATGCGCCTAAGGTCCCCGATGGTGTCGGCGATGAAGCCGACCTCCATGCTGTAGCGCGTGTAGACCGAGGTGGGTCGAAGGTCGAGCCAGTCTCGCTGGCCGTCATCGCCGGACGCAAGGCCGGAGTGGAAGAGCAGATTGAACGTCAGCGTCTCATCGGCGGGGTCATCAGATACCTCTTCCGTCGCGTCGAAGTACACCACCCCGGGTTCCGTCGGGTCCAGGTCAGCTGGGGCGTCACCGCCATCCCAATGCACAGCCACGTCAGCGAGTTCATCGATGAACCGTTGCGGATTCCACCCTTGGTAGCCCGCGTTCCGGATGTTGTAAACGATTCCTTCCTGACCGTCGAGCTGTCGCCACAGCTGCGAGTCCATCGGCACCGGCGCGCACCCGGAGGCCACAACCGCCATGGGTGTAGCGATGCCCACGGCAAGAACGAGGCGAAGACCTCGACCCATCAATCGCGCTCCCTTTCACGGCCACGCGCCCGCTCAACTACGGCGTAGAGTGCCAAGCTCTTTCCCTTCCTCGTCGAGGAGCACCAGCTCGTCTCCGCGTACCTGGGCGGAACGGGCGAGAGCCAGCCACTGGTCATGTTCCTCGAGACACATCACGAGGGTCGTGTGGACCTCTTCGAATGTTGCGGTACCGTCGCCCTCGTCCTGCCAGCGGCCACCGAACCCGTTGCAGCCGTCATAGCCACCGAACTGCCCGCCGACACGCAGCTCGACATGCGGCTCGCGGTCATCGCTGCTACCCCACCTGCCCGCCGCATCCCCCGGAGGTGCGCAGGCGGTGAGCGCGAGCACGCTGGCTACGACAAGTGCAGCGACGGCGCGGCGGGGCAAACTCGAAGGCCTGGCTGCGGGCACACGCCCATCATGATTCATTCACGGAGCCGTGTGAACTCGGCGAACCGAAATCGATCGACTACGGGATTGCGAAGTCCTAGGGCGCGGACGGCAAGTGGATCAGCTTGTCGTCACCGTCGGCGAGCTCGATGAAGCCGAGACCACACCTCCGGAGGTAGTCGGCTGCTGCGCGTGCCGCGTCGGAACCAGCGTGGGGAACAACTCGCGTGGTGGTCAGCTTCAAAGTCTGCGCAGGCGTCTCAGCCCGGTAGCCAGGAGGATGGGTCGACACTTCATCCATCATGTGGATGCCGCGTAGATCTATCGACGTGAGACAGGCGCCCGCCGAGTAGCCGGCGTAGTCGAGGCGCGGAGAGCGGGCGAGCGCAGCCCTCAGCCGGGATTCCGTCGCCGCCCGCGCGAGCACGAACGCGTTTCCCCCTACTACCCAGAGCAGATCGGCGGCCGCGAGACGCTTCCTCAGCGAACTCTCTTCGCCGTCCCAATACTCCCGGAGGTCGAGTTCCTCGCTGCGATAGCCGAGTCGAGCCAGGTCGTCGACTTCCCGATCCCAGCTCAGCAGGCGCTCTTCGTACTCGTCCAGCGCATTCATCACGATCAAAGCGCGACCGTCGACACGTCGCAGAGCTTCCGCGCGCGGCCCGAACCGGTAGGCACTGAGATAGATCCGCACGTACCAACGCTAGCGATCCGCAGATCCCGCAATCATCCGAAAACGATGGCGGGGCTGAGCGTCACCCGAATCTGGGCTGGCTGGCGACGATCTTCTTAGTTGCGTTTGCACTTGCCCTTCGGCGCCTCTAGGTGGACGAGCCGCGGTGCCTGTCGCCAGGGCGATTGCCGAAGTGGGCGCGTCGTGCGCCTGGGAGCTGAACCCCGGGGTCGATTCGGACGAGCGCGCAGCATGGTCATACGCCACGGCATTCCGGTCATTGGAGACGGTTATTGCGCAGCTCGGGGCGAGCACTTCGGACGCGTAGCCGTTGGCCGAGCTCCGCGAACGGATCGTCGCGCAGCTCAGGCGGCAGGGGCACGGCGTCGTGCGCCGCGAAAAGCAGGGAATCCGTGCGCTCAAGGTGGCCCAGGTGAGAGTGGGCAGAGCTTTCGCAAAGATCGGCTTCCAGGTCACTCGACGTATTGCCCAAGAGATTCCACCGGTGACAATGCTATGCGCCGGCATGTCGGGTATGACGCATGGCGAGCCGACTCGGTGGGCGGAATACGGCCCAAGCGCACGGTAGTTGTGCCCGTCCTAGTGGGAGGTGCGCCCTCGATAGGCAGTCGCCTCCTACGTCAGCCCTCTTCTTCTCATCTCCTGGTCCATCCGACGCCGGGCGCGATCCAATCTGTCGCTTCCAAGGTGACCGAGGGTGGCGATGAAAGACGTTGCGTTGAGGTTCTCCAAGAAGCTCTCGCGTTCGATCTGTCCCAGCCGGGCGCGCCTGCTGCGAAGCTCGGCATCGGATATCTCAGTCAGGTCAGACAGATCGAAGAGCTCGCTTTCGGCACCGTCGCGGCTCACCTCATCGCTCATGAACGGAAGTATCCAACGGACGTCATGCCCGTCAAGCTACCCCGGCGGGACCCGAATTATGAGCGGGTGGACCCGAACGTGGCTGCATCCACGCGACTGCTGCAAATGATGGCGCTCTCAACCATGGTTTTCGGGACGGTTCTTACCGACCGTCGAGCAGGACTCCCATCACCGCAACCGTGAGCGGTCGAGGGCTCTGGCGGCTCCGATGCGTCGGCGACTTCTGACATGACGCGAGCCTTGTAGACAGCGAATTGCGCCCTATGGCCAGTGAAGAAAGCTCCGCGGATGTTGTCAAATTGTTGTCACGCGGCCGTTTCGGCGGGAGGTGAAACGCCGTGATCCCAGTCGGGACAAGGGATCGCGCGGTGCGGATAGCGGTGGGCCCCGTGGGGCTCGAACCCACGACCCGCGGATTAAAAGTCCGATGCTCTACCGACTGAGCTAGAGGCCCGCACCGACCAGCCTACCGGCCCTGGCGGGTGCAAAACTCAGGAGGAACCGGGGTCGGTAGGCGCTTGCGGGCCGCAGAGTGCGCGATTCTCCTGAATTTTGAACAGCCGGTGGCGCCGCATCCGCCGTCTGCCACCAGGCTGGAATAGGGACAGCGGACAACTCGCCCACAGGCCGGTCGAGTCCTGGCGGCGAGTGGGGCATGCTGGTGCACATGGTCATCGACGGTGTGGACGTCCCGGAGGACGCCGGCCCACCGGTCGACCACGTCGGCGCGCTGCTGGTGCGAGTCGCTGCCCGCGACCAGGCCGCGTTCGCCGAGCTGTACGACCGAATGTCCCCGCGCGTGTTCGGTCTCATCCTGCGCGTTCTCGTCAATCGATCCCTCAGCGAAGAGGTGCTGCAGGAGGTCTTCCTCGAGGTATGGCAATCCGCCGGCACCTTCGCTCCGAATAAAGGCCAGGGGAGGTCCTGGTTGCTCACGATCGCACACCGCCGAGCCGTCGACCGCGTCCGGGCGTCGCAGGCGAGCAGCGACCGTGACGTGCGTGCGGGCTTCCGAGACCTGGAGGCGCCGCGTGACGACGTAGCCGAGACGGTGGAGATGCGCATCGAGGGACGACGGGTGGTTGACGCGCTTGCCGTGCTCCCGGAGGTGCAGCGCGAGGCGCTGTCGCTGGCGTACTTCGGCGGATACAGCCAAAGTGAGATCGCGGCGCTCGTGGGAGCACCGCTGGGAACGATCAAGACCAGGATGCGGGACGGACTGACCCGCCTTCGCACCGAGATGGGGGTGACCGTATGAACGAGAAGGACTTCGCCGAACTGTCGGCCGCGGCCGCCCTCGGCGCGCTCACGTCCGACGAACAGCGCGCGTTCGAGGCGGAGCTGGCGGAGCATCCCGAGCGCGCCGACCTGGTCCGCGACGATCTGGATGCGGCGGTACGCCTCGCCTCCGCGGTACCCGCAGTCGTCCCGCCGCCGGGCATCCGCGACGCGCTTCTCGCGCGCATCGCGGACGAGTCGTCGCCGGATGCGGACGCCGGTTCCCGCGCGAGCGTCGACGACGCCGCCGCGGACGCGCAGACGACGGTGCCCGACAGCTCGTCGCGCACCGGGATCTGGCCCGGTCGCCCGCGGGGCTGGTTCGCGCTCGCCGCATCCTTCGTCCTGCTCATGGCGGTGGGCTTCGGTGCCGTGACGATCGGGCAGCAATTGAACCCGCCGCCGGCGATCGCCGCTCTCGAAGAGATCCAGCAGGCACGGGATGCGGCGTCAGCGAGCGTGGAGCTGGGCGACGGCGCCGAGGCGACGGCGCACTGGTCGGGTGAGCTCGGAAAGGCCGTGCTCGTATCCGACGGACTCCCGGCGCTGGAGAGCGACGAGACGTTCGAGCTGTGGTTCGTGCGCGAGGAGGGCGCGATCCCCGCGGGCACTTTCGCTGCGGACGACGGCGAGGCCACGGCGCTGCTGACCGGCGAGATACGTGCGGGCGATGTGATCGCCGTCACTGTCGAACCGGCGGGAGGATCGCCCGACGGCACGCCCTCGAGCGACCCGCTGTTCGCCATCCCGACCGCGTGAGCGGGGCCGGGTCCGCCTGAGCGGTGCCCGGTCCGCGTCAGTTGGCGGGTCCGCGTCCGAACCCCGCGGGTAGCCTGGAACGATGACCGATCAGCCCCGCGACTTCCACAAGCCGGTGCGCCGGCCCGCTGAGCTGTTCGACCGGCTGTTCGCCGCGGCTGACCCGGCCGAGGTATCGCGGGTCGCGCACAGCACCGCGCAGGCGCTGCTGTCGCGCGTGCGTGAGGATCCGTCCGTCGACGTGATCGGGCGCCTGGTGACCTTCACGGACGAGCACGGGATCGACGACATCGCCGAGCTGTGGTCGCGCTCGCCGGCACGTTCGCTGCCGGGCGCGCTGTGGCGTCTGTACCTGTTGCAGCTGATGATCCACGACGACCCGCAGACCGCGGCACTGCTGTACGAGCGCGGGCGGACCGAGATCGCCTCGGCCGACCCGATCGTGGCGGGGGCGCCGACACCGGCGAGCCCGGACGAACTCGTCGCCCTCATCGACACGATCCTGCGCGGACTGTTCGAGGGCGACTTCGCCGTGGCGCTGGAGCGCGCGGCGGCGTTCTGCCGCGTGCAGGCCTCGGGCGCGACGCACCTCGCCGACGACTACGAGCAGACCGAATCCGACCGCTCCTCGGCCCTCACGACCCGCGCCCTGCGGCTGTCGACCTACGCGGGCGATCTGTCGTCGTGCGCGGGCCTGTGGCGCCGCGACTCGCTGGCCTGACGCATCCGCGGGCCTGACGCATCCGCGGGCCTGCGAGAAACGACGATCGGGCTGAGAAGTGCCGCGCCGCGCCGTTTCTCGTCCGTATCGTCGTTTCTCGGCGAACACACGAGCAGGGCGCGAAGGCAAGAAGGTGCCGGGCCGCAGAACGCCTCTCGGCGCGAGGCCGCTCTCGGCGGCAAAAGATGGAGCCCGGGGTTACTGCGGCCCGGCTAGGAAAGTGTAACCGGTCCGCGCCCGAGGTATTCCCCCCCCGCATAGGCTCGGACCATGGCATGGCGTTACGCACTCGTGATCGATCCCGCCGCGGCGGGCGACCCGCGCACCGACTTCTCCGACACTTTCACCCCGATCGACCCGGCGGCGCCGGCGCTGAGCGTGGGGGAGTTGTCGACCCAGCGGGGCGACGGCATCTTCGAGTCGATCGGCGTTGTGGACGGGCATCCGCAGGAGACGCAGGCCCACCTGGAGCGGCTCGCGTACTCGGCGAGTCTGTGCGACCTGCCCGTTCCTCACCTCGAGCAGTGGCATCAGGCGGTGGCCCGGGTGGCGGATGCTGCAGAGCCCGGGGAGAGCGTGATCAAACTCATCCTCAGCCGCGGCGTCGAGCACGGTCCGGCGCCGACCGCCTGGGTGACCCTCGCGCCCGCACCGGATAGCACCAGCGCTCGCGAGGAGGGCATCCGTGTGGTGACCCTCGACCGGGGTCTGGACAGCGGCGCGGCCGAGCGGGCGCCATGGCTGCTGCTGGGTGCGAAGACGCTGTCGTACGCGGTGAACATGGCCGCGATCCGCGAGGCACGCCGCCGCGGGGCGGATGACGCGGTCTTCGTCACCAGCGACGGTTTCGTGCTCGAGGGTCCGACGTCGTCGGTGCTGCTGCGCTTCGGCGAGCGGTTCGTGACGCCCGAACCGGGGGCGGGCATCCTCCACGGCACCACCCAGGTGAGTCTGTTCGAGTATCTGGCCGACCACGGGTTCGAGACGGCCTATGAGCAGGTGCGCGCCGACATGCTGGCGCAGGCGGATGCGGCGTGGCTGGTGTCGAGCGTTCGCCTCGCCGCGCCCGTTGCCGCCATCGACATGCGCTCGCTCCCCGTCGACCGCCCGTTCACCGCCTCGATGAACCGCTACCTGCTGGCGCCCCGCGACTGACCCGCGCCAATACCGCTCCTCCGCCTCGCCACCCGCGGGCCGCGCGGCGGCGTCGCCCGCCTGCGAGCCGGCGCCGACGCCCACCCGCCCGCGGCCCCGCGGCTCCCGCACCCCCGGGCTCCCGCCCCCGCCCCCCGCCCGCGAGCCGGCACCGCCGCCCGTATCCCGCGGCCCGCGGCTCCCGCACCCCGGGGCTCCCGCCCGCCCGCCAGTATCGGTCCCCGCACCCCGGGCTCCCGCATCCGCCCGTGCACAACGGCGGACATTTCGAGCGACGCCCCCACACGGGGGTCGCGACGCCGGCGTGTCTGCGTCGATCTCCGCCGTTGTGCCCGGCGAGGCGAGGCGATGCGCGGCAGTGCCCGGCGTGGCGCGGCGCGGCGACGCGGTGACCGACGGCACCGCGGATCAGGTATGGCGCGCCGCCGCGACGTGGGCGAGGATCGCGCGCTCGACCAGATCCCAGTCGTGGATGACGAGCGCGTAGTCGAAGCGCAGCGTGACGTATCCCCACATGGCCGCGTATGCGTCGCGTACCAGGTCCTTGTGCCGCATATCCGGCGCCGCGTGATTGTCCTTGCCGTCCGTTTCCAGGATGAGCCGGTCACCGATCAGGAGGTCCACCCGTCCGACCCCCGGCACCCGGACTTGCGTGCGCACGGTGAGGCCGTGGCGTCGGAGGCGCCAACGCACGAGCGACTCGAGTCCGCTGTCCGCATCCGAGCGCGCGAAGTCGAGAGCCTCCCGCGCGGCGTCGTTCGTGTGGATTTGGAGCCAGCCGATACCCCGGGCATCGATGCGCCCGAGTCGCAGAGCCGATTCCAGCACGACGAAGAACTCTTCCACGCCACGACATGCCAGTACCTGGCGCAGGATGCGGGGGATGGAGGGAAACCCGAAGGCATCGGGCGCCTCGGCGTCATCCCAGTGCTCGACGCAGATGCATCCGTCGTGCCGATGGGTATGCCCGTCCGGCTTCATCCACACGTGCGCAGCGGGCTCGGCATCGATGACCCACAGCCCCTCGTGCCGGGCTGCTGTCACGCACGCCGACACTCCGCCGTGGGCGACGGCGGTGCGGGCCGGATCACATGCGGACGGGGAGGCGTAGATTCCCCGGCGCACTCGCTCGAGGATGCCGGAGCGTAATTGAGCGCTCAGCTGCGCCCTCGAGAGGCCGCTGTCGCGCAGCATCCGGTAGGTCGCGAAAGCCTCCCGCGGGTCGCACATGCGCTCGATGGTGCGGCCCCGCGTCAGCTCGCCGTGGCCTGCTGACTCGATCTGTGGGCGGACCGCCCCGGGCCGAGGCTGGGGAGGAGGGGTGACCGCTCGACACAATTGCGGACATGGTGCGCGACATGCCGATGTCCGGGCCCGGCGAGCGGCGTGTCGGAGATGATCTCCGCCGTTGTGCACGGGGCGGCGGATGCGGTGCACCCGAGGGCGCACGCCCGCACCCACGCCCGCCACGCCCGCCCGGGAGCCGGCGCCGCCGCCCGCACCCCGGTGCCCCCGCGGCACCCGGCGGCACCGGGGTGGATCAGCCGAAACGTCCGGAGACGTAGTCCTCCGTGGCCTGCACGGAGGGGGTGGTGAAGATGGTCGCCGTGTCGTCGTACTCGATGAGCTTGCCGGGCTTGCCCGTGCCGGCGATGTTGAAGAACGCCGTGCGGTCGGACACGCGAGAAGCCTGCTGCATGTTGTGCGTCACGATGACGACGGTGTAGTCGTTTTTCATTTCCGCGATCAACTCTTCGATCGCATACGTGGAGATCGGGTCCAGCGCCGAGCACGGCTCATCCATGAGGATGACCTCCGGGGAGACCGCGATCGCGCGGGCGATGCACAGGCGCTGCTGCTGGCCGCCGGAGAGTCCTGAGCCCGGTCGGTCGAGCCGGTCCTTGACCTCGTTCCAGAGGTTCGCGCCCTTCAGCGAGCGCTCGACGAGATCGTCGGCGTCCGACTTCGAGATGCGCTTGTTGTTGAGCTTCACGCCGGCCAGCACGTTCTCACGGATCGACATGGTGGGGAAGGGGTTCGGACGCTGGAAGACCATGCCCACCTGTCGGCGCACCAGCACCGGGTCGACGTTGGGGGCGTACAGGTCGTCGCCGTCCAGCAGCACCTGCCCTTCCACGCGGGCGCCGGGGATGACCTCGTGCATGCGGTTGAGTGTGCGCAGGAAGGTCGACTTCCCGCAGCCGGACGGGCCGATGAAGGCCGTCACGGTGCGGGGCTCGATGGTGAGTCCGACACCCTCGACGGCGAGGAAGTCGCCGTAGTAGACGTTCAGATCGTTGACTTCGATGCTCTTGGACACGATTCCTCGGGTTTCGGTTCGGGGGAGGGAGCCTCAGCGGCTCAGCTTGGGGGAGAAGACCTTCGCCACGAGGCGCGCGACGAGGTTGAGCAGCATCACGATGACGATGAGCACCAGCGCGGCGGCCCACGCCCGGTCGATGTAGGCCTGGGCGGGGATGCCCTGGTTCATGTACTGCGAATAGGCGAAGACCGGCAGGGTGGCCATCCGGCCTTCGAACAGGTTGTAATTCATCGAGGTCGCCACCCCCGCGGTGAGAAGCAGCGGAGCGGTCTCACCGATGACCCGCGAGATGGAGAGCATCACGCCGGTGGTGATGCCGGCGATGGCGGTCGGGAGGACGACCTTGCTGATCGTCAGCCACTTCGGCACTCCCAGGGCGTATGCCGCTTCCCGCAGCTCGTTCGGCACGAGCCGCAGCATCTCCTCGCTCGAACGCACGACGACCGGGATCATCAGCACCGACAGCGCGATGGCGCCCATGATGCCCATCCGGATGCCGGGGCCGAGGAAGAGCGCGAACAGGGCGTACGCGAACAGGCCCGCGACGATCGACGGGATCCCGGTCATCACGTCGACGAGGAACGTGATGCCCCGTGCCAGGCGGTTGCCGACACCGTATTCGACGAGATAGATCGCGGTGAAGATGCCGATCGGGATGGAGATGACCGCGGCGGCCAGTGTGATGAGCAGGGTGCCGACGATCGCGTGCAGCGCGCCGCCGCCCTCGCCGACGACGTTGCGCATGGAGTGGCTGAAGAATTCCGCGCTGATGCCGGCGATGCCGTTGGTGAGGACGGTCCATGCCACCGACACGAGCGGGACCATCGCGATGGCGAAGGCGGTCGCGACCACTCCGACCACGAGCCGGTCGACGCCCTTGCGGCGCCCCTCGATCAAGGTCGAGATGGCCGTGATCAGCACCAGGTAGACCAGAGCGGTGAGCACGGCCCAGCCGGCGACGTCGAAGCCGGTATCGCCGGCGATTGCCAGGACGGCGAAGACGAGCGCCATGATGACCGCGCTCGCGGCCAGGATGCCCCACGGCACCCACCGCGGGAGACGGCCGCTGGTGAGCTGGTGATGCTCGCGCACGGGGCCCGCGGGGGGAGCCTGGAGGCGGGGAGCGGTGATGGTCATGTCAGTTGGCTCCCGAGAATTCCTTGCGCCGGCTGACGATCCACCGGGCCAGCGCGTTCACGGCGAAGGTGACGACGAAGAGGATGAGGCCGGTGGCGATCAGGACGTTGATGTTGACCCCGTACGCCTCGGGGAACGTCAGTGCGATGTTCGCCGGGATCGTGCTGGGATTCTGCGACGTGAAGAGCCGGAAGGTGATGATCCCGGTGGCGGAGAGCACCATCGCGACCGCCATCGTCTCCCCGAGGGCGCGACCGAGGCCCAGCATGGACGCCGATACGATGCCGCTGCGCCCGAAGGGGAAAACGGCCATCTTGATCATCTCCCAGCGCGTCGCACCGAGGGCGAGGGCGGCTTCCTCGTGCAGTACCGGGGTCTGGAGGAAGATCTCCCGGCAGATGGCGGTGATGATCGGGGTGACCATCACCGCGAGCACGATCGCGGCGGTGAAGATCGTGCGGCCCGTGGCCGACGCGTCGCCGGCGAACAGCGGGAACCAGCCCGCGTTCACCGTGAGCCAGCCGTAGATCGGCTGCACGGCCGGGGCCAGCACGAGGATGCCCCACAGGCCGAAGACGACGGACGGCACGGCGGCCAGGAGGTCGACGACGTATCCGAGGCCCTGCGCGAGACGGCGGGGGGCGTAGTGCGAGATGAAGAGGGCGACGGCGACCGAGAGCGGCACGGCCATCACGAGCGCGAGGAACGACGCCCACACGGTGCCGAAAGCGAGCGGCCAGACGTACGCCCAGAAGTTTCCCGGAAGGAGCGAAGCATCCTCGCTCGTGGCGGTGAGTCCGGGGATGGACTGGACGACGAGGAAGGTCGTGACTGCGGCGAGGGTCACGAGGATCATCGAGCCTGCGAACAGCGCGGTACTCGAGAACACGCGATCACCGGGGCGCTGTTTGGGCTTCTCCCGGGCCGGAGCCGTGGTGGCGGTCATGGGGTCCTGTCTCGATCTGGCTGGTCTGAGCGATGCCCGGTCCGGCGCGAGGCCGGACCGGGCATCGGGGTCTTACTCGGTGACGATGAGCTCGATCGCCGCGTTGACCTGCTCGCGCAGGCTGTCGCTGATCGGCGCGCTACCGGCCGCCTCGGCGGCGGCCTCCTGACCCTCGGGGCTGGCGATGTACTCGAGGTAGCCCTTCACGATCGGGGCGACGGCGGTGTCGACGTACTCCTGGCACGCGATCATGTAGCTGATGAGGACGATGGGGTAGACACCCGCCTCCTGCGAGGTGCGGTCGAGTGCGATCGCGAGGTCGCCCTCTTCGCGCCCGTCTTCGAACGGCGAGGCGTCGACGATGGCCGCGGCGGCCTCGGGCGAGTACTGCACGAATTCGTCCCCGACCTGGATGGCCACGGTGGACAGGCCCTCTTCGGTGGCACGCGACGCGTCGGCGTACCCGATGGTGCCGTTGCCGCCCGCCACGGCGGAGACGACGCCGGACGTGCCGTTGGCGCCTTCACCGCTGTCGAGAGGCCACACGCCGTCGGGCTCGGAGGTCCACACGTCGGGGGCCGCCTGGAACAGGTAGTCCGTGAAGTTCTCGGTGGTGCCCGAGTCGTCCTGGCGGTGCACCGGGGTGACCGCGAGGTCGGGGAGGGTGACCTCGGGGTTCAGCGCCGCGATCGCCGGGTCGTTCCAGTTGGTGATGGTGCCGGCGAACAGGCCCGCCACGGTGGCCGCGTCGAGGTTGAGCGATTCGATGCCCTCGAGGTTGAAGATGACCGCGATCGGGGAGATGTAGGTCGGCAGTTCGATGATCCCGGAGCCTTCCACGCAGCCGTCGAAGGGACCTTCGGCGATCTCCTCCGCTGTGAAGGCGCGGTCCGAACCGGCGAACGGGAAGGCGCCCGCCTGGAAGGACTCCCGCCCGGCGCCCGAACCGGCGGGGTCGTACGTGATGGTCACGTCGGGGTGGGCGGTCTGGAAACCGGCGGTCCAGGCCTGGACTGCGACCTCCTGCGACGAGGCGCCGCCACCGGCGATCTCGCCGGAGAGGTCGGAGACGGGGGCGTTGCCCGTCGAGTCGCCGGACGAGGTCTCGTTGGCGGCGCAGCCGGCGAGGGCGAGGGCCGCGATTGCGGCGACAGCGCCCGCCTGGGCGATGCGGGAGATCTTCACTGTGTGAATCCTTCACGTGTCAGGGATGTGACGCCCCGGGTAGGGCTTCGGGTATCGAACCTGGTGCAGGTTCGATCTGAAACGTAGGCGGGGGCCCTTAAGAGGATGCGCTCCGGCGGTGAACGGGAGGTGAACGGGTCTCGGCCGTCCCGCGTCGCTGCGCCGTGCGCGTCCAGGCCGCCCGTCCGGCTTCTACAGTGGGACCATGGCGAAGCGACCCCCTGCCGAGGCGCGCGCGCTCGAGGCGCTCGCGGATGCCGCGCACGCTGCCCGCGCGGCACGGAAGGCGTCGAAACGGGTCGGTGACAAGGCCGGCCGGGCGCTGCGCAAACGCGCCGCGGACGTCGCGCAGTGGGTCGCTGCCACCGACGATGTGGCGTCGCATCCGAAGCAGGTGCGCAGGAGCGCCGAGAAGGCCGCTGCCGACCTCCGCCGGGCCACCCACGACGCGGTGCGCGATCAGGCGGCACGCGAGCGCGCGCGTGCGGCAGCGACGCAGGATCGTGTCCGCGCGGCGATGGCGGACTCCCTGCCCGTCGTCGCGACCGTCCCGGCCGCGCGTGCCGCCGGCCTGCCGGCCGTGGTGCGTCCGGAGGCGACCCGTGGCGCTCAGACCTTCGGCTCGTGGGTCTCGATGGCCACGATCCCGGATCCCGGGTGGTCGACCGACAAGTGGACGACGGAGAATCCGCCGGTCTCCAGCGACGACGCACTGCCGAGGTAGGACCCGGGGAGCGTGCCGGTGGCCAGTGCGAGCTCGTTGAGGATCTCGGGCAGCACGGGCCGATGGCTGCACAGCACGGCGGGGCGGCGCGCCCGCACCCGCTCGCCCACGACCGCGCGCACGTCGGCGGTGCCGTCCTCCCACGCGTCCTGACTGATGAGCGGGGTCTGTTCGATGCGCCGCGCGAGGGCTGCCGCCAGCGGGGCGACGGTTTTGACGCACCGCTCGGCGGGGCTGGAGATGATCTTGCGCACCCCGAAGGCCAGGAGCGGACCGGTGACCGTGCTGGCCTGTCGCTGCCCGCGGGAGGTCAGGGGGCGGGATGCGTCGGGGCCGCTCCAGTGCGCGCGGGACTTCGCTTTGCCGTGCCGCAGGACCACGAGCGGGAAGGTGCGGGTGACACCCTGATCCACGAGGGCCTGAAACGCGTCGAGGATCTCGAGGTCGACGGGGTAGCTGAGCCGGGTGCGGGCGTGCTTCACACTCGTCCACTCGAGGGCGGCGATCTCCTTGTTCGGCACGAACGACGACGCCCGCACCGCGGCATCCGTCGCCTCGGCCGCCCAGTAGTGCACGACCTTCTCGCGCGAGTTGGGCAGACCGTAGCGGGCGACGCCGATCGGCACGCCCAGGCTCACCTGGATCCCCGTCTCCTCGCGGATCTCGCGCACGGCGGTCTCGGCCAGCATCTCGCCGGGATCGACCTTCCCCTTGGGCAGGGTCACGTCGCGGTATTTCGTGCGATGGATGAGGAGGACCCGGGGCTTGCCCTCCACCAGGCGCCAGACCACGCCGCCGGCGGCGTAGACGGCGCTATCGGTCATCGCGCCGCCCGGGCGCGGCGTCGGCGCTGCACCGAGGCCATCGTCTTCTCCTGCAGGTCGATGAGCGGCTTGCCGTCCTTGTGGGTGCTGTGGCGCGTCCATTCCCCGTCGGAGCCGAGGTGCCACGACGTCGTGTCGGGGCTCATCGCGACGGTGAACAACTCGGTCAGATCGGTGATCTGCTCGGGGGCCGTGACACGCACGAGCGCCTCGACTCGGCGATCGAGGTTTCGATGCATCATGTCGGCGCTGCCGATGAACACCTGAGTGTCGCCGGCGTTGTCGAACGCGAAGATGCGCGAGTGCTCCAGGTAGCGACCCAGGATCGAACGCACCGTGATGTTGTCGCTGAGACCGGGGACACCGGGCTTGAGGGAGCAGATCCCGCGCACCCACACCTCGACGGGCACGCCGGCCTGGCTGGCGCGGTACAGCGCGTCGATGATCTGCTCGTCCACCATCGAGTTGACCTTGATACGTACGCGGGCGGGCTTACCGGCCAGCGCGTGGCGCCGCTCCTTGTCGATGAGACGGATGAGGCCCTTGCGCAGGTGAAGCGGGGCGACGAGGAGCCGCTTGAACTTCTTCTCGATCGCGTAGCCGCTCAGTTCGTTGAAGAGGCGGGTGAGGTCGCGACCGACCTCGTTGTCGACGGTGAACAGCCCGAAGTCCTCATAGATGCGGCTGGTCTTGGGGTTGTAGTTGCCGGTGCCCACGTGACTGTAGTGGCGCAGCACGCCGTCTTCCTCGCGGATCACCAGTGCCAGCTTGCAGTGGGTCTTCAGCCCCACGAGGCCGTACACGACGTGCACGCCGGCCTTCTCGAGTTTCCGCGCCCACACGATGTTGGCGGCCTCGTCGAAGCGCGCTTTGACCTCCACGAGTGCGAGCACCTGCTTGCCGGACTGCGCGGCATCGATCAGCGCCTGCACGATGGGGCTGTCGCCCGAGGTGCGGTAGAGCGTCTGCTTGATGGCGAGGACGTGCGGGTCTTTCGCGGCCTGCTCCAGGAACGCCTGCACGCTCGTGGCGAACGACTCGTAGGGGTGGTGCACGAGCACGTCCGCCCGCCGGATGGCGGCGAAGATATCGGCCCGCCGGTTCTGCTCCGGGGGCTGGAACGCCACGGCGGTCTTGGGCACGTGCGGCGGATAGCGCAGGTCGGGCCGGTCGATGCGCGACAGGTCGAAAAGTCCGCGGAGGTCCAGCGGTCCGGGGAGGCGGTACACCTCCTGCTCGGTGATGTCGAGTTCGCTCAAGAGCAGGTCGAGAGTGAGGTCATCCATGTCGTCGGTGATCTCGAGGCGGATGGGCGGACCGAACCGTCGTCGCAGGAGCTCGGCCTCGAGCGCCTGGATCAGGTTCTCGGTCTCGTCCTCCTCGATCGTGACGTCCTCATTGCGGGTCAGGCGGAACGCGTGGTGATCGAGCACCTCCATGCCCGGGAACAGGTCGCCGAGATGATTGGCGATGAGGTCCTCC
Source organism: Microbacterium sp. Z11_20 (assembly GCF_057197605.1). Lineage (NCBI taxonomy): Bacteria > Bacillati > Actinomycetota > Actinomycetes > Micrococcales > Microbacteriaceae > Microbacterium > Microbacterium sp. Z11_20. The sequence goes on from NZ_JBXVOQ010000002.1 coordinate 535,604, forward strand.
AGCGGCAGGTAACGCCACTTGCCCCGCTCGCTGGGGATCTGCACGAAGCGGGGGAGCATCGGCGGCACCTTCAGGCGCGCGAACTCCTGCCGGCCGGAGCGGGCGTTGCGCACCCGGATGGCGAGGTTGAGCGACAGGCCCGAGATGTAGGGGAACGGGTGCGCCGGGTCAACGGCCAGCGGCATGAGGACGGGGAACACCTGCGTCTGGAAGTACTCCGACAGGCGCGCCCGCTCGTCGTCGTCGAGATCGTCCCACCGGACCACCTCGATTCCCGTTTCGGCGAGGGTCGGGCGGACGTGCTCGGTCCACGCCGCCGCGTGGCGCACCTGCAGGCGGTGGGCTTCGGCCGAGATGTCGGCCAGGACGTCCAGCGGCGCCCGGCCCACGTTCGTCGGCACCGCCAGGCCCGTCACGATGCGCCGCTGAAGCCCCGCGACGCGCACCATGAAGAATTCGTCGAGGTTGCTGGCGAAGATCGCGAGGAAGTTCGCCCGTTCCAGCGTCGGCAGGCTGGGATCCTCCGCCAGCTCGAGCACCCGGCGGTTGAAGGCCAGCCAGCTCAGTTCCCGGTCCAGGTAACGATTCTCGGGAAGCTGCGCGTCGACTGCTTCGACCGCCTCATCGAAGTCATCGTCGTCAGCGTCGCCGAGGCCGGCGTCGAGCACGTCGTGTCCGATCATCTCTTCATCATTGCAGGGGAAAGGGAACTCCGGCACGAACGGATGTCGTCATCGTCCCGCTCAGTCCCGCTGCGGGTGCCCCGGCCGGATGAACCCGCTCTCGTAGGCGAAGACCGCGGCCCCCACCCGGCTTCGGGTGTCGGTCTTGGCCAGCACCCTGCTGATGTGGGTCTTGATGGTGGCCTCGCTCACGAACAGTTCGGCCGACATCTCGGCGTTGCTGAGGCCGCGCGCGATGGCCGCCAGGACGTCCTTCTCTCGGTCCGTGAGCTCGGCCAGTCGCTGTCCGAACGCGTTGGCGGTCACGGCATCGACGGTGGACACCTCGAGCCGGCGTTCGATGAGCCGGCGCGTCATGACCGGATCGATGAGCGCGTCGCCGCGGACGGCGCTGCGAACGGCCGCGGCCAGCAGGTCGGGCCCGGCGTCCTTGAGGAGGAACCCGCAGGCGCCGGCGCGCACGCTGTCGAGCAGGTAGGCCTCATCGTCGAACGTCGTGATCATCACCACGGCCCGAGCGGTTCGCGCGTCGATGATGCGCCGTGTGGCTGCGATCCCATCGAGCCGCGGCATCCGAATGTCCATGAGGACGACATCGGGCCGCAGTGCCGCCGCCAGCTCCACCGCCACCTGGCCGTCCGGCGCCGCGCCGACGACGCTGATGTCCGGCTCGGCGTCCAGCATCGCCTCCAAACCGGCGCGCACCACTGGTTGGTCGTCGGCGACCACCACGGTCAGCTGTTCTCCGGTCATCTGCTCTCCTTCGAAGCGACGCCGGTGGCGGGAAGCGAGGCGGTCACCCGCCACCCCCCACCGGCGAGCGGACCGGCTGTGAGGGATCCCCCTGCGGCGTGTGCGCGTTCGGTCATGCCGGCGATGCCGTTCCCGCCCGGTGAGGCGTCGAGTTGCGGCGACGGCGACCCGTCATCGGTCACGGTCACCCCCACCCCCGTGCCGGTGGAGGCGAACGCGACGGTCACGCGGCGGGCGTCGGAGTGCAGGAGGACGTTCGTGAGCGCCTCCTGAGCGATGCGCAGGAGAGCGGTGCGGACGAACTCCGTGCCGACCCCGACCGACCCGCTCACCTCCACGGCGCGGCCACTGGCCCGTACCCGGTCGACGATGCCGGCGAACTCGGCATCCATTTCGCGTTCGGTCTGGGGCGAAGCGGCCGCGTCGCTCCGCAGGATCCGCACGACGCGGCGCATCGCCGTCAGCGCGTTGCTTCCGTCGGTCGCCAGCTCACCCAGCGTGTCTCGCAGCTCGCGGGGATCGTCCGATCCGACCCGGGCTGCCGCCTGCGCGCGTACCACCATGGCGCTGACGTGGTGGGCGACGACGTCGTGGATGTCGCGGGCGATCGTCGTGCGCACTTCCGCGGCGACGCGTTCACGATCCCGTTCCTGCAGCGCGAGCAGTTCGGCGTTGCGGGTGCGGAGGTCTTCGGCGATCGCACGCTGCCTGCGGATCGCATACCCGAGGGCGACGACGACGACGAGGACGACGGCCACCAGGACGCGGCGCGACGGGTCCGGCAGCAGGGCCGCATAGACCCCGAACAACTGCGGATTGATCGGGATGTCGCGGATGGGCAGGTACACGATCGCCACCGCGGCCGACACTGCCACGACCGGCGCGACGAAGATCATGGGCGCACCACGGAGCACGGCGCCGAAGCTGGCGACCACGAGGGGGGTCACCCTCACCTCCGGGACGTCGAACCACCACTCCGGCAGCGCGACGACCAGGGCGACGATGGCCAGAGTGGTCTTCGGGATGAGGCGTGATGCCGGCCAGGCCGCGGCCGCGAGGGCAGCGCACCCGAGGTAGCTGTCTAAGTCGTTCGGGTACCAGCCGTTCCGGGCCGCAACGAGGATCGTTCCCACCGCGATCGCGAAGGCCGCTGCCGCCACCACAGCGTCGCCGGCGATCGATCCACCGTCGCGGAACCACCTGGGCATGGCACAACCGTACGCCGGTGGGGCGAGTACGCCGTCCGTCGTTCGGATGACGCGGAAGGGCCATCCCGCCGACGCCCGGCGAGCCGGCGAGGAGAACAGTCGCTAGGGATCAGACCCGATCGGAGACCGTGATGAAACGTCCCCTTGTCATTGCCTTGTCGTTGCTCGCCCTTGCCGCGCTGTCTGCGTGCTCGGCAACCCCTGCGGCGGGGACGGGTGCTTCTCAGTCGTCCGGGGGGACAGCGGTGCCCGAGGAGACCACGGCGACGGAGGGGTCCGACCGTCTCCCGCTGTCGCCCCTTGACCAGTTCATGTCCGAGGTCAGGGGGTCAGACGTCAGCCCTGAAGAGCGGACGAAACGAGAACTCGCCCTCTCGACGGAGGAGCAGGACCGTATCGCGGAGTGCATGAAGGCGGAGGGCTTCGAGTACACGCCTAATCCCTCCGCTCCCGAATACCGGGAGAACACCGACGTGGAGGGGATCTCCGACGCCGATCGGGACGACCGGGAGTGGGTCGCGCAATACGGGTATGGGATGGTCCAGAATCCCGCCAGGTCGATGGACAAGCCGTACGGGTACAACTTCGAGATGGAGCAGCGAAAGGCGCGCGCGAACCCCGACCCCAATTGGGCCTACTGGGAGACTCTGTCGCGGGCTCGACAAGAGGCATACGAACTCGCACTCTCGGGCCCGCCGTACACGGAGACGGATGAAGCGTCCGGCGTCGAGCCGGAGCCCGGCGGGTGCGCGTGGGAGGCCCGCGTCGCTGTGCGGGGTGAGAATCCCGAGGACATGGCGGAGCACAAGCCGCTGTTCGACGCGATCGAGGACTTCTATGCCACGTTCCCGTGGCCGGGGATCCCGGAGCTGGAGGCGTCGTGGGTGGCGTGCATGGCCGAGAACGGGCGCCCGGGGTTCGGTCGGCACGAGGAAGCGCAGGTGTCGATCGCGCGTGAGCGGGACGCGCTCTGGGCGTCGGCGAACCCGGAGTCGGCCCAGAGCAGCGAAGAGATGCTCACAGGCGGGTTCACGGAGCAGACGCCGCCGGCGATGGAGGCGCTCACCGCGCTGGCCGAGAAGGAGCGGGAACTGGCCCTGATCGATCTCGGCTGCCGTGAGGAGGTCGACTACTGGGATACCTATCGTGCCATCCAGTTCGCCGAGGAAGAGCGGTTCATGGACGACCACCGGCGGGAATTCGACGCACTGCGCGCAGCGTACGAGCAGCAGGGTGGTAGCCGGTAACGCCTAGACCCCGAGGGGGAGCAGGGGTTGCCCTCACCCGTTCGGATGACCCGAAAGCGCCATCCCGCCGACGCCCCGCGAGCCCGCGAGGAGAACACTCGGTGGGGATAAGACCCGAATCGGAGATCATCATGAAACGTCCACTCGTTTTTGCTTTCTCGTTGCTCGCCCTCGCCGCGCTGTCTGGGTGCACGGCAAGCCCCGCGACCGAGGCGGGTGCTTCCCAGCCGGTCGGGGGTACGACGGCGACCGAGGAATCCGACCGTCTCCCGCTGTCGCCCGTGAACCAGTTCATGTCCGAGGTCCACGGATGGGACGACAGCCCGGAGGAGCGCACGAGACGAGACCTGGCGCTCTCCACCGAGGAGGAGGACCGCATCGCGGAGTGCATGAAGGCGGAGGGCTTCGAGTACACACCGACTCCCTGGTCTCCCGACTACGACGTGGACAACGTAGATGAGTCGGGCAACCCCGTCGACGACGACGGGGTCTCCGAGGCCCATCGGAACGACCGGGAGTGGGTCGCGAGCTATGGGTACGGGGTGGTCGAGAATCCGGGGAGGTCGATGGACAAGCCCTACGGGTACCAGTTCGAGAAGGAGCAGGCAGAGAGCGACGTGGAGGCCCGCGCGAACCCCAGCCCCAACGCGGTATACCGGGAAAGTCTGTCGCCGGCTCAGCGGGAGGCGTACAACCTCGCCTTCTCGGGTCCGCCCTACACGGAGGAGGATGCCGCGTCCGGCATCGAGCCGGATTCCAGCGGGTGCCAGTGGGAGGCCTATGTCGCTGTTCGGGGCGAGCGCCCTGAGGACATGCCGGAGCACAAGCCGCTGTTCGAAGCTATCGCGGACCTGTCCGCCACCTTCCCGTGGCCGGGGATCCCCGAGCTGGACGCGTCGTGGTCGGTATGCATGGCCGAGAACGAGCGTCCCGGTTTCACGAGTCAACGCGATGCTGATGCCTCGATCAGGGATGAGCACACGGCGCTCTGGGCGGCGGCGAACCGCGCCCCCGCGGAGAGAAGCGGGGACATGGCCATAGGCGAGCTCACGGAGCAGACGCCGCCGGCGATGGAGGCGCTCACCGCCCTGGCCGAGAAGGAGCGGGAACTGGCCCTGATCGATCTCGGCTGCCGTGAGGAGGTCGACTACTGGGATACCTATCGTGCCATCCAGTTCGCCGAGGAAGAGCGGTTCATGGACGACCACCGGCGGGAATTCGACGCGCTACGCGCAGCGTACGAGCAGCAGGGTGGTAGCCGGTAAACCCAAGACCCCGAGGGGGAGCAGGGGTTGCCCTCACCCGTTCGGATGACCCGAAAGCGCCATCCCGCCGACGCCCCGCGAGCCCGCGAGGAGAACACTCGGTGGGGATAAGACCCGAATCGGAGACCATCATGAAACGTCCACTCGTTTTTGCTTTCTCGTTGCTCGCCCTCGCCGCGCTGTCCGCGTGCACCGCAACCCCTGGGACGGAGGCGGGTGCGTCGCAGCCATCAGCGGGCACGACCGCGACGGAGGACGGTCGCCCGCTGACACCCCTCGCGCAGTTCTGGAAGGACAGCTGGTGGGGGGGCAACCTCAGCCCGGAAGAGCTGTCGAAGAGACAACTGGAAAAAGCCACCAAGCGGAGCGACCGCATCGCGGAGTGCATGAAGGCGGATGGGTTCGAGTTCTCACCCGCTCTTACCCCTCCCGAATCCGGGGGCACCGACGTCACCACTGACATCGAGGGGGTCTCCGACGCTGATCGGGAGGACCGGGAGTGGGTCACGAGCTATGGGTACGGGGTCGTCGAGAACCCCCAGAGGTCCATGGACAAGCCCTACGGGTATCACAACTTCAAGAAACGCGCGGAGGACAACGCGGAATACCTCGCGAACCCCGAACCCAATGAGGTGTACCGGGACAGTCTGTCCCGGGCTCAACGAGACGCGTACGACCGCGCCCTCAGCGGGTGCGAGGGCGAGGCCTACACCGCTGCCGGGGGCGAACATCCTCAGCTAATGCCGGAACACATACCGCTGTTCGAAGCGATCACGGAATTCGAAGAGATGTCGTGGCCGGGGATCCCGGAGCTGGAGGCGTCGTGGGGGGCGTGCATGGCGGACAAGGGGCACCCCGGGTTCACCGCCCAGGAGGATGCGATGCTGTCGATCAAGAATGAGCACGAGGCCCTCTGGTCCGTGAATCCGGCTGCTGAGGAAGCCCAATTCAAGAGGATGAACGAAGGCGAGTTCACGGAGCCGACGCCGCCCGCGATGGATGCGCTCACCGCGCTGGCCGAGAAGGAGCGTGAGCTGGCTCTGACGGATTTCGAGTGCCGTGAGGAGGTCGACTACTGGGACACCCAGTACGCGATCCAAGTCGCCCAGGAAGAGCAGTTCATAGCCGATCACCAGGAGGCGTTCGACGCGCTGCAGGCAGCGTACCTGCAGTGGGACAACCAGTGACTCCGCGAGTCAAGAAGCGCGCCCCGGAAGACGCAGAAGGCGCGCAGGGGGAGCAGGCGACCGACCTGCTCGACCTGGCACCCGCATCCGAGGACAGTAGTCCTGTTTCCCGGCGGCGGTGGCGGGATCTCCTCCCCTCGTTGCACGGAGCCCGCGTGCGGGAGTTGTTCGCACGCAACAGGGTGCTGTGGGTCGTCGCGATGTCCGCGTGCCTCGCGCTTGTCGTCGGATTGGTCACGGGGCGGATCATGGCGCCGGCGGCGGCCGAGACACCGCGGGCGGGGCTCATCACGACCCCGGTCGTCCTGGGCGAACTGCGGAGCGAACTGTTGGTGCGCATGGATGCCGCGTACGCCGACCCGATCGAGGTGGTCATCAATACCTCCGACGGGGGCGCCGGCATCGTGACGGGCCGGATTCCGGCGGGAGGCTCCGAGTTGACGACCCTCTCGGTCGCTCTGGAAGTGGATGGTCGTCCGCTCATCGTGCTCCCCGGCGGCGTTCCGTCGTACCGGAACCTTCGGGTGGGCCTCAACGGGCCGGACGTCGTGCAGCTCAAGACCGCGTTGCGCGCTGTCGGGCTGGACGGCGGCGATCCGGCGGGGGACGTGTTCGACGGTACGACGGCCGCAGCGGTTGCGGCGCTCTACGAGAAGGTCGGCTATGCCGCACCCGAAGGAGAGGAGGAGGCCGAGGAGGTTGTCCAGCAAGCCGAGGACGCGGTTCGCCAGAGCGAGCAGGCGCTCGAACTGGCGCGCCACCAGCTCGGTCTGGCGCGCGCCGGTGCGCCTAAGCCCGAGATCCTCGCGGCGGACAACGCCGTCGCCGCCGCTCAGCGGGAGCTCGATGCGGCCCAGGCCGCCACCCCGGGCGACGCGGTGCTGCTGGCATCGCTCCGCGATGCGCTCGTCCTCGCGCAGGCTCAGCGTCAGGAGTTGTCGGTTCCACCCGACGTGCGGGCGGAAACCATTGCGGTGAAGGGGGCCGAGCAGGAGCTCAACAGTGCGCGAGAATCGCTGACCCGCGCGCAGAACGACGCGTTGCCGGTGCTCCCCGCGGCGGAGGTCCTCTACCTTGCAGACGTTCCCCGCCGTGTCGATGCGGTGACGGCTCAGCAGGGAGCCGTGCTGTCCGGACCGGCCATGACCCTCTCGGGTGCCGCGTTGGCAGTGACCGGCGCGCTCGAGGAAGCAGACGCCGGGCTGGTGTCCAGTGGCGCCGAGGCGTTCTTCGAGTTGCCGGATGGAACCGAACACCGCGCCGTGGTCGACACCGTGGCACCTGCAGACCCCGTGGCATCTGCAGAGGGTGAGAACGCGACCGGCTGGAGCGTGCGATTGATTCCCGACCCGCTGACCCCCGAAGCGGAGGAGCAACTCCGCGGCCAGAGCGTGCTGGTGCGTATCCCTGTCGGTGCGACGGACGGAGCGGTGCTCTCCGTGCCTGCTGCGGCGCTGACATCCGGCTCGGGAGGGGAGACGCGTGTCGAGGTCGTGGAGGGAGACCCGCGCGACGGCGACCAGGCGGACGTTCGCGTCGTGGTGGTCGAAACGGGCCTCTCCACCGCGGACGGGGTGGAGGTGCGCGCCCTGGAGGGCGAGCTCGACGAGGGCGACATCGTGGTGGTGGGTCGATGAGCGAGCCCGTTGTCGAACTGCGGGACGTCACCCGCTCCTTTCCGGGCCCACCGGAAGTGCAGGCCCTCCGCGGGGTGAACCTCGTCGTCGAACGCGGCGACTACGTTTCCATCGTCGGTCCGAGCGGGTCGGGGAAGTCCACGATGCTGAACATCCTCGGTCTCCTGGACCGGCCGACCGTAGGGGAGTATCTCCTCTCGGGCGTTCTCACCGGGGTCTTGGATGAGAACGGGCGTGCAGCGCTTCGCGCCCAGCGAATCGGGTTCGTGTTCCAGGCCTTCCATCTCCTGGCCCGCCGGAGCGTCTTGGAGAACGTCATGCTGCCGATGCTGTACGACGGGACCCCCCGCGCCGATCGTGAACGGTACGCGCGAGACGCCCTCTCCCGCGTGGGGATGGCGCATCGGGTCGATTTCTCGCCGTCGGTGCTGTCCGGTGGCGAGCGGCAGCGTGTCGCCGTGGCGCGCGCCGTCGTGTCCCGACCCGCTCTCCTTCTCGCCGACGAACCGACCGGAAACCTCGATCAGGAGACCGCGGCCGAGACCATGCGCCTCATGGAGGATCTGCACGCCGACGGGCTGTCGGTGATGGTCATCACCCATGACGAGTCCGTCGCGCGTCGCTCCTCGCGGCAGATCCGCATCGCGAGTGGGCGGATGGGGGAGGTGCGATGATCCGGCTCAGACGGCGCAAACGCAGCGCCATCCCGGCCGAGGTCCGCGATGGCGACCGCTACGACGTTCTCGATCTGGTGACGGAGGCAACCAGCGATCTGGGATCGCGTCCGACCCGGCTCGTGCTCACCCTTGCCGGAACGGTCATCGGCGTCGGCGCGCTCATCGCCACCGTCGGGCTTTCCCAGAGCAGTGCCGGCGAAATCGCCCGGCAGTTCGAACTGGCCTCCCGGGCGCAGGCGCTCGTCCGACCTCTCGAGGCGCCCGGGCCCGACGGTGAGCCCGTACCGATGGGTCAGCTGCCGTGGGACGCCGCTGACCGGGTATCGACGCTGGCGGGGGTGGCGAGCGCGGCGACCCTGTCCGAAATCCCGAGTGACGACGTGGCCATCGAGGCGGTGCAGGTGCACGACCCGACCCGCGCCGAGACGAGTCCGCCGGGCCTCATCGCGGCATCGAGCGATGTACTGGACACGACGGAGGGGTCGCTCGTCTCCGGCCGGATGTTCGACCGCGGCCATGAGGAGCGGGCCGACCGCGTCGCGGTTCTCGGCATTCATGCCGCGGAGAAGTTCGGTCTCGCAGGGGTTGGTTCCCAACCGTCGATCTTCGTGGGAGGGAAGCCCTACGCCGTCATCGGTATCTTCGATGACACCCGGTACCGGGCCGAGCTGCTCAGCGCGGTGGTCATCCCGACCGGCGCGGCGCAGTCGGATTTCGGGATCGTCAGCCCGGCTGAGGTCCAGATCCGGCTGGATCCGGGAGGAGGGCCCATCGTCTCGGCGCAGGCGGCACGCGCCATCCTCCCCGACACGCCGGAGGTCCTGGAGGTGGGGGCGCCACCGGGGGAGAGCCTCCTTCAGCGGAGTGTGCAGGGGAGCCTCGACGCCGTCTTCCTCATCCTGGCGATCGTCGTGCTGCTGGCCGGTGGCTTCGGCATCGCCAACGTCACCATGCTCTCGGTCCTGGAACGCACCGCCGAGATCGGTCTGCGTCGCGCCCTGGGCGCAACCGGACGCCAGATCGCCGGCCAGTTCATCGTGGAATCCGCGATTCTCGGACTGGTCGGCGGATTGATCGGCGCGGTGGGCGGGGTGGTCGCCGTGATCGCCATCTCGCTGTCGCAGGGCTGGGCTCCGGCCGTGGATGTGCTGGTGGCGACCGGTGGTGCAGGTCTCGGCGGAGCCATGGGCCTCCTGGCCGGGTGGCTCCCCGCCCGCCGTGCCGCGCGGATCGAGCCGGTCGCCGCCCTGCGCGCGGAGTGAACGACGGGCGTCAGGTCGTGGGAGAGGGCGTCGGCAGCTGATCGTCCTCGTAGACGTTGAAGCGGTACCCCACGTTGCGCACGGTGCCGATCAGCTGCTCGAGGTCGCCGAGCTTGGCGCGCAGGCGCCGCACGTGCACGTCGACGGTGCGGGTGCCGCCGAAATAGTCGTACCCCCACACCTCGCTGAGCAGCTGCTCCCGCGTGAACACCCGCGAGGGGTGCGTGGCGAAGAAGTGGAGGAGCTGGAACTCCTTGTAGGTGAGGTCGAGAGGCTTCCCGTGCACCTTCGCTGAGTACGACGACTCGTCGATGGTGATACCGGACGTCTGGATGCGGGTAGACACCTGTTCCTTGGACATCCGGCCGATGGCCAGGCGTATGCGGGCGTCGACCTCGGCCGGTCCGGCGGTGACCAGGATGACGTCATCCACGCCCCAGTCGGGGGACACGGCCGTCAGGCCGCCCTCCGTGATCACGAGCATCAGCGGCGCGTCGAGCCCCGTGGTGTTGAGGATCTTGCACAACGACTTGGCACCGACGAGGTCGAGGCGGGCGTCGATGAAGATGACATCGGCGCTGGGGGCGTTCACCAGTTGGGCGGGCTCGGCCGGGATCTGACGCACCCGGTGGCTGAGCAGCTCGAGCGAAGGCAGCACGGGACCACCGCTGTGCGCGGAACTGAGAATGAGAAGCTGTGCCAACCGGACCTCCCCGATGCGGCGGGCCGCATGTCCCCCATATCTTAGGGCGAGTCGGGACCGGTCCCGCGCGCGCGTGCAGACGGGCCCGACCTGAGCGAGAATGGCGCACATGACCGTTCCGGAGCTTGCACCCCGCCGTACCGTGTGGGGCGTGCTCGCCGTGTGGATCGTGGCCGCGCTGACGGGCATCGGAATCGGCGTCTTCGTCCCCGAGGACTGGCGCGCCGCGTGGGTGATCGTGGGGCTCGGAGCGTGCGTGGTCCTCTCCTTCGCGGTTCAGCTGTGGTACGGCCGCTCGCAGGAGTTCCTCGTCCGCGTGGCCGCGAGTGCGCTGGGTGCGATGGTCGTCATGGCAGTCATCAGCGCCGGCTTCGCGCTCGCCGCGATCGTCCCCGGCTGAGCCGCCCGCCGCGAGGGGCGCGTGGGATAAACTCAGCGCATGGATCTCGTCGCGCTCGAACTGTTCTTCGTGGGGCTGCTGGGCCTTGCTTCGCTGGCGATCATGTTCGTGTCGGGCGTCGTCGTGAAGAACCTGTACCGCGGTCAGCGCTGACGGTCGCCTCGTGTTCGAGCTGCCGACAGACCTTCCCGCCGACCTTGCGCCACTCTCGTGGCTCGTCGGTGTCTGGGAGGGGACGGGCGTGCTGGACTACACGGCGGGCGACCATCACTACACCGGCGAGTTCTCCCACCGGGTGAGCTTCAGCCACGACGGCGGGCCCTACCTGAACTACTCGGCCAGCGCCTGGCTGTTGGGGGACGGCCAGCCGGCGCCGCTCGTCGCCGAGATGGGCTACTGGCGTCTGAGCCGGGCCGCGACCGCGACCGACGCCGGTCCGGGCCTCCTCCCGGCACTCGTGTCAGGTCCGGAACGCACCGTCGATGACGTCGAAACCCTCCGCAACGACGCGGGTGGCTTCGACATCGAGGTGACCCTCGTGCACGCCGACGGCATCAGCGAGCTCTATCTCGGCCAGGTGCGCGGGCCACGGATCGACATGGCCACCGACGCGGTGGTGCGCACCGCCGGCGCCAAGCCTTACACCGCCGCCACCCGGATGTACGGGCTCGTCGAAGGCCATCTGCTGTGGGCGTGGGACATTGCGGCCCTGGGGTCCGAGCTGACCTCTCACGCCTCGGCGCGACTGGCGCGAGCCGACTGATGGGCGATTACACGCGCGTACCGGGCGCCGTCTCCGACGAGCACGGGCTCCGCCACCTCGGAGGTCCGCTCACTGAGCAGCGCGCCCTGGCCGCCGGACGCGCACTGGCGCCGCTGGATGACCGCCGCATCCTCACCGTCGCGGGCGAAGACCGGCTGAGCTGGCTGGATTCGCTGTCGTCGCAGGCGCTCACACATCTTCCCGCCGGGGCGTCGACGGAACTGCTCATCCTCGACCCTCAGGGTCACGTCGAGCACGCCGCCGCGGTGCTCGACGACGGCGCCACGACGTGGCTGCTGGTGGATGCGGCCGATGCCGAGGGCCTCCTGGCGTGGTTGCAGCGCATGCGGTTCCGGTTGCGGGTCGAGGTTGCGGATCGCTCGACCGACCTCGCGGTGGTGGGCGGCACCGCCGCCGCCGTCCAGACCGTGACGGCGATCGCCCCCGCGGGCGTTCCCGTCATCTGGCGCGATCCGTGGCCGGATGTCGCGCCCGGCGGCCATGCGTACGCCAATTCGGTCGACCATCCCGGGATCGACCGGGACTGGGCCGAAGCGGTGGTGGAGCGCGCCGAACTGGCCCGCCTCATCGACGTGGCCACCTCCTCGCCCGGGACGCTCGCGGGCCTGGACGCCGTCGATGCGCTGCGGATCGCCGCGTGGCGCCCGCGCATCTCGGCGGATGCGGACGAGAGGGTGCTGCCGCACGAGCTGGACTGGCTGCGGACCGCGGTCCACCTGTCCAAGGGCTGCTACCGCGGTCAGGAGACGGTCGCGAAGGTGCACAATCTCGGTCACCCGCCTCGCCGCGTCGTGGCGTTGCACCTGGACGGCAGTGACAGCATCCTTCCGGCGCGTGGGGACGCCGTCCGCGTCGGTGACACCGTCATCGGGGCGATCACGTCGTCCGCGTGGCACTACGAGGACGGTCCGATCGCCCTCGCCCTGGTCAAGCGCACCGCTCCCGTGGACGCCGAGCTGGTGGTGGACACCGCGGAGGGTCCCGTCGCCGCAGCGCAGCAGGTGGTCGTGCCTTCGGACGCGGGAGCCACGGCGTCCGTTCCGCGTCTGCCGCGCCTCGGGCGCCGCACCGCCGCCGGCTGACCCGGCCGCGCGGCTACGCCGACCCGGCCTCGCGACGACGCCGACCCGGGCAGGCTGCTACGCCGGAGCGACCTCGGACCACGGCACGCCGACCTCCCCGAGACGCCACCGCGCCCGGCCGAGCAGCGGCCATCCCGCCCCGACCATCGCGTCCAGCGCGGTGCGCCACCGGTGCACCGGCCCGAACGGTGCCACCGCCGCCGCCCGCTGCCACTCCGTGTCGAGCGCGCCGAGGAACGCGTGGATGCGCTCGCCCGGCACGTTGCGGTGAATGAGCGCCTTGGGCAGGCGCTCGGCGGCGACGGCCGGGGAGTCCAGCCCGGCCAGACGCAGGGAGATCGTGAGAGTGCGGGGCGCGGCATCCGCGCCCACCTCGACCCACGTGGCGATCCGTCCCAGTTCGTCGCACGTACCCTCCACGATCACCCCGCCGGGCGCGAGGCGTGCCGCCATCCGCTCCCACGCGGGGAAGACCTCGGGTTCGTCGTACTGACGGAGCACATTCATGGCGCGGAGGATGGCCGGACGTCGCCCGCCGGGCACCGGCACCTCGAAGCCGCCGCGCGCGAACGACACGTGCGCGCGTGCCTGCTCCGAAGCGCCCAGGAGTTGATCGCGAGCGCGAGCGACCCGGTCGGGGTCGATCTCCAGTCCCAGCACGTCGACGTCGGGTCGCGCGCGGGCGAGGCGCGCGTACAGTTCGAGCGTCGTCACGGCGCTGGCCCCGAAGCCGAGGTCGACGACCAGCGGGTCGTCGACCCGGCGAAGGGCGGGATGACGCGCGATCCACCGGTCCACGCGGCGGAGGCGATTCGTCCCGGTGGTGCCGCGGGTGACCTGTCCCACCACCGATCCGCGCATGGGCCCATGATGCCAGGGCCGCACGGAGAACCCCTGAGGGCAGCCGGTGCGGTCGCTAGGATGGCGGCATGACCGCGCCCTACACGCTGATTCTGCTCCGCCACGGCCAGAGCGAGTGGAACAAGACCAACCAGTTCACGGGATGGGTCGATGTCCGCCTCACCGAGCAGGGCAAGGCCGAGGCCGCGCGTGGTGGCGAGCTGCTCGCCGAGGCGGGCCTCCTGCCCGACATCCTGCACACGTCGGTGCTCAGCCGGGCGATCCAGACCGCGAACATCGCGCTGGACACGGCCGACCGGCTGTGGATCCCGGTCAAGCGCTCGTGGCGGCTCAACGAGCGTCACTACGGCGCGCTGCAGGGCAAGGACAAGGCGCAGACCCTCGAGGAGTTCGGCAACGAGCAGTTCATGCTGTGGCGCCGTTCCTTCGACGTTCCGCCGCCGCCGCTTCCCGCCGACGACCCGTACAGCCAGGTGGGCGACCCCCGGTACGTGGGCATCGACGGCGAGGTGCCGGACACCGAGTCGCTCAAGCTCGTGATCGACCGGATGCTGCCCTACTGGGAGGCGGAGATCGTCCCCGACCTCCGCGCGGGTAAGACCGTCCTGGTGACCGCGCACGGGAATTCGCTCCGCGGGCTGGTCAAACACCTGGACGGGATCAGCGATGAGGACATCGCGGCGCTGAACATCCCGACCGGCATCCCGCTGGTCTACCGGCTGGGCGAGGATCTCACGCCGCTCGAGCCCGGTCGGTACCTCGACCCGGAAGCGGCCGCGGCGGGCGCCGCCGCGGTGGCCGCGCAGGGCAAGGGCTGAGCGGCCGAGGGCTACTCGACGAACGCTTCGAGGGTCTGCGGGTCGGCCGTCCAGTCGCCCGTGGCGAGGTAGACGACCTTCTTCGCGACCGATTCGGCGTGGTCGGCGAAGCGCTCGTGGTAGCGGCTGGCCAGCGTCGCATCGACCGTGGCCATCGCTTCGCCCTTCCAGTTGTCGCCGAGAACCTTCTCGAACACGCTGACGTGCAACTCGTCGATCGCGTCGTCGTCGTTGCGGATCTCCTCGGCCAGACGCAGGTCTTCGGTGCGCAGCAACTCGGTGAGCTTGCGCGACACCGACACGTCCAGCTCACCCATCCGCTTGAACGTGCCCTTCAGGCCCTTGGGGATGGCACGCTCGGGGAAGCGTGAGCGGGCGAGCTGAGCGATGTGCTCGGCCATGTCGCCCATCCGCTCGAGCGACGCGCTGACGCGCAGCGCGGTCACGACGATCCGCAGGTCGCGAGCGACGGGTTGCTGGCGGGCGAGGATCTCGATGGCCAGTTCGTCCAGGGCCACGGCCTTCTCGTCGATGACGCGGTCGGCCTCGATGACCTCCTCGGCGAGGGTGACATCGCTGGTCGAGAATGCGCGGGTGGCCCCGTCGATCGCGACCGTCACCAGCTCGGCGATCTCGACCAGCCGGTTCTGGACGTCCTGGAGCGACTGATGAAACACTTCGCGCATCACGGCAACCTTCCTCGTTCGTGGCACGGCACGCCCGTACCACGACCTTCGCGATTGTCCTCAGCGAAGGTGAACGGATGGTGCTGTGCGAGTGAATTGTATCCCTCGCTCCGCGGCGGAACGGCGGCTGCCGGTGCACTCCTGGCGGTCGAGGGGGTGTGCGCACGTACGCTGGGGGCATGGATCGAACGCAGCTTGTGCTGCTGGCCCTCCTCCTCGGAGTCGTCGTCGGTGGCACCGTCGTTCTCCTCATCACCGTCGCGCTGCGCATTCGCGATCGTCAGCGCGAGCAGACATCCGCGGAGGTGCCGGACGGCGTGACGCAGGTGCTGCGGGCCCTTGATGACCCGGCCTTCGTCTCCGACGCGTCGTCGACCGTGCTGGCCGCCTCGGCCCCGGCAGAAGTGTTCGGCATGCATGTCGGCGATGTGATCCCGGGTGACGACCTCCGGCGGGTCGCGCGCGCGGCGCGGGATACCGGTGTCCCCGTCGCCGAGAATCTGCGGCTTCGCCGCGGGGCGGCACCGGCAGAGCCGCGACTGGTGGCGGCACGGGCGACGAGGATCTCGCCCCGTCTGAGCCTGGTCGTCCTCCGAGACATCACCGAACGGGAGCGGGTCGAGGAGATGCGCCGGGACTTCGTGGCCAACACCAGTCACGAGCTGAAGACGCCGGTGGGGGCGGTGAGCCTTCTCGCCGAGGCGATGGAGTCCGCCGCGGACGATCCCGCGCAGGTGCGCATCTTCGCTGCCCGGCTGACGGCCGAGGCGGCGCGGCTGGGTGCACTGACCGCGCGCATCATGAGCTTGTCGCGCCTGCAGGCCTCGGACGAGCTCAAAGAGATGCGCGATGTCTCGGTGGATGAGGTGGTCGCCTCGGCCGTCGAGGCCCACGCGCTCCAGGCCGACTCGGCGTCGGTGAGCCTCGTCCGCGGCGGGACGCGTGGCCTGTACGTGCGCGGTGACGCGCAGGTGCTCGCCGAGGCCGTCGGCAACCTCATCGCCAACGCCGTGGCGTATTCGTCTGCCGGATCCAGCGTGGGCGTCGGCGTGAAGGAGGTCGAGGGCATCGTCGAGATCGCCGTCACCGACCGCGGCATCGGCATCCCGGAGGCCGATCAGCATCGGGTGTTCGAGCGGTTCTACCGCGCCGACCAGGCGCGCTCGCGCAGCACCGGCGGAAGCGGCCTCGGTCTGTCGATCGTCAAGCACGCCGTGCAGCGGCACGGCGGGGAGGTGCGGTTGTGGTCGCGGCCAGGCCGCGGATCGACCTTCACCATCCGTCTGCCGCTGTCCGCTCCGCCCGAGCCCGAGCCGACCCGGTCGAAATCGCGTCGCAAAAGCCGTAAGACCGCCGCGCCTGCCTCGCGCAGCGCATCCGTGGAAGAGGAGCACTCATGACCCGAGTCCTGATCGTGGAGGACGAGCCCGACCTCGCCGATCCGCTGGCCTACCTGCTGCGTCGCGAAGGGTATGAGGTCGAGATCGCCGGTGACGGCGCGGTCGCACTGAACGCGTTCCGGGAGCGAGGCGCCGACATCGTGCTGCTCGATCTGATGCTGCCGGGGATGCCGGGCACGGAGGTGTGCCGGCAGTTGCGGTCGGCGTCCTCGGTGCCCATCATCATGCTCACCGCGAAGGATTCGGAGGTGGACATCGTCGTGGGGCTCGAACTCGGAGCCGACGACTATGTCACGAAGCCCTACTCGGCGCGCGAACTGCTCGCGCGGATGCGGGCGGTCCTGCGACGTTATGCGCAGGCGGAGGCGGACCTGGACGAGCGGGTGCTCAACGGCGGGCGGGTGACCGTCGACATCGACCGGCACACGGTCGCGGTCGACGGCAAGGAGATCAACATGCCGCTCAAGGAGTTCGAGCTGCTGGAGGTGCTCATGCGCAACGCAGGCCGCGTGCTCACGCGCGGCCAGCTGATCGACCGCGTGTGGGGGACGGACTATTTCGGCGACACCAAGACGCTCGACGTGCACATCAAACGCATCCGCTCGCGGATCGAGGCCAACCCGAGCGATCCCAGCATGCTCGTTACCGTGCGGGGCCTCGGCTACCGCTTCGAGGGCTGAGGCGTGGCGGGACGGCGTTAGGGGAGGAGCTCGTTGTAGTAGTCGAGCTCGCCGTCCAGGACCGGCACCTGATACAGGACGCCCTCGGCGTCACCGGACTGGAAGTACACCGGAACGGTCGAACCCGGAGGGCCGTCGACGGCGTCCAGGGGGATCGGGTCGGTGTCGTCGGAGGGGTTGCCGAGGCTCAGCGACGAGTTCGCCGGTACGCGCACGGTGGCCTTCTGCGCCGATGAGCCCTCGCCCAGCTCGATGTTGAGGGTGTGTGCTTCATCGGTCTCGTTGACGATCGCGGCGATCATGTTGCCGGCCTCGCCCTCGTCCTCGCTGACGATGAGCACGTTGCGGACCTTCAGGGGGCCGGAGTCAGGGACGTTGACGCCGTCGGCGGGGGAGTAGCTCTCGGTCGTGGCCTGCTCCGTGATGAAGGCGCAGCCGGTCGTTCCGAGGACGATGGCAGCGCCCAGGGCGACAGACGCGATGAGGCGCGATTTCACAGATCCTCCCGAGACCAGACGAGCTTTCTCCTGCATTCTACGGGGTGCGTCGCGCGGTTCCCGTCTTCCCCCCAGCAGTACGTCGGACCGGGGGCGGAGAACTTTAGCGCATCGGTGGCTGTGGTATCCTAGACGTTGCCGAAAGGACATAACTGCATGCTTTTTGAGGTTGGCGAGACCGTCGTGTACCCCCATCATGGAGCGGCCACGATCATCGAGGTCAAGGATCGCATCATCAAGGGCGAGACGAAGAAGTACCTGAAGCTCAACGTGACCCAGGGAGACCTCGTCATCGAGGTGCCCGCGGAGAACGTGGACCTGGTCGGCGTCCGCGACGTGATCGGCAAGGAAGGCCTGGACAAGGTCTTCGAGGTGCTGCGTGCTCCCTTCACGGAAGAGCCCACGAACTGGTCGCGCCGGTACAAGGCGAACCTCGAGAAGCTCGCGTCCGGCGATGTCATCAAGGTCAGCGAGGTCGTGCGCGACCTGTGGCGCCGCGACCAGGACCGCGGTCTGTCGGCAGGGGAGAAGCGCATGCTCGCCAAGGCGCGTCAGATCCTCGTGTCCGAGCTCGCGCTGGCCGAGAAGACCGACGAGGAGCGCGCCGGCGCGGTCCTCGACGAGGTCCTCGCTTCCTGACACTCCCGCAGTAGCGTGGGGGCGTGAGCATCACGCCCGTTCCCCGTGTCGCCATCCTCGTCGTCGCCGCCGGATCCGGCACCCGCCTGGGTGCGGGAGCGCCCAAGGCGTTCGTCGGCATCGATGAGAACACGGTGCTGCGCCATGCCTTGGACAACGTCTTCGCGGCGCCCTCGGCCCAGGTCGTCGTCGTCGCCCCCGCCGGGCGTGAGGGCGATGCGCTGACCGAGGTGCTCGCCGCCGCCGGTGACGCCCGCGACCTGGCCTCCGTCGTCACCGGCGGCGCGACGCGGCAGGAGTCGGTAGCCGCGGGGCTGGCCGGCGTGTGGCCCGATGTCGAGTACGTCCTCGTCCACGACGCCGCGCGTGCTCTCACGCCGCCGGAGGTTTTCGTCCGCGTGCTCGACGCCCTCGCCGACGGGCTTCCCGCCGTCGTGCCGACCATTCCCGTGATCGACACGCTCAAGCGCGTAAAGGGCGCCGACGTCGTCTCGGCCGTCGACCGGTCAGAACTCGCCGCGGCGCAGACCCCGCAGGGGTTCTCCCGGGTGATCCTGGATACCGCGTACGCCGTGGCCGCTGAGGATTTCACCGACGACGCCGCCCTGGTTGCGGCGGCCGGCCATCCCGTCACGGTGGTGGCCGGAGATGCGCGGGCCTTCAAGATCACCACTGCGGAAGACCTGGAACGCGCGCGCGGTCTCGTGACCCACTCGCCGCTGGCGCGAGCGGCCCTGGAGCGTCCGCATCCAACCCCTCGCGTGGGGCTCGGCACCGATGTGCACGCGTTCGGCGGGGAGGGCGCGCTGTGGCTCGCCGGCCTCGAGTGGCCCGGCGAGCCGGCCCTGTCCGGGCACTCCGACGGGGATGCCGTCGCTCACGCGATCGTCGACGCCGTCCTCTCCGCTGCCGGGCAGGGCGACATCGGGACGCACTTCGGCACCGACCGGCCGGAGTTCGCCGGAGCTCACGCCGACGCGTTCCTCGCGCGCGCCGCGGCGATCGTTGGGGAGGCGGGGTGGCGCATCGGCAACGTCTCCGTGCAGTTCCAGGCGACGCGTCCGCGTTTCGCCGCTCGACGCGCCGAGGCCGAGGCGGTGTTGTCGGCGGCGCTGGGCGGAGCGCCCGTCTCCGTCAGCGCCACGACGACGGATGGCCTCGGCTTCGCGGGTCGGGCCGAGGGGGTCGCCGCTTTCGCGACGGCCCTGGTCTTCCCCGCCTGAGCCGCGCCATCCCCCGCCGAGAAACAACTTTGCGGACGAGAAACGGCGCGACGCGGGGCGTCTCGTCCCGAATGTCGTTTCTCGGCCGGGGGAGGGGCGCGCCGGCGCACGGGCTCAGAGCGCGCGCGTCATGAAGATGGAGAGGGGATCGGCGGCGTACGCGCCGAACGGGCGGCACTCGGCGAAGCCTTCGCTCGCGTACAGCCGGCGGGCGGGGAGGAACTCGTCGGCGCTGCCCGTCTCCAGCCACAGGCTCGTGAAGCCGCGCTCGCGCGCCACTGCCATGATGTGATGGAGGAGCGCGCGTCCGACGCCCTGCCCGAGGAACGCGGCATCCACGCGCATCGACTTGATCTCCCCGCGCTCATCGTCGAGGCGGGCAAGCGCCCCGATGCCGGCGACCCGTCCGTCGACGTCTGCGGAGAAGAACGTGATGTCTGGATGGCGCAGACCGTCGATGTCCAGGGCATGCACGCTCTCCGGAGGCGACAGCGCGTGCATCCCGGCCAGGTGCGCGGCCACCAACGCGCGGGTCTGCTCGCGGGCGAGGTCGTCGACGGTGATCCGGAGCACGCTCACGCCTCCACCGGCGTGGATGCGGCGGCGCGGGGCCGGCGGGCACCCCACGCGAGCAGCACGAGGCCGGAGGCGAGCACCGAGAGCCCGGCGATCGCCAACCCCGACAGTCGCTCGCCCAACACGGCGATCCCCAGCACGGCGGCCGTGAGCGGCTCGGCGAGGGCCAGGGTGCCTGCGGTCGCTGCCGTCAGACGCTGCAACCCGCCCGTGAAGAGGCAGTAAGCGAGGGCGATGGTCGCAAGTCCCAGCCACAGCGACATCGTGAGCCCCTCCACGCTCACCACCCAGCGAAGGTCCACCGACGGTGCGGCCATGAGGGCGACGGCGGCCGACCCGGCGCCCATCGCTCCGGCGGCGGTGAAGGGATCCCACCCGTCCTGCAGCAGTCGGCGCTGCGCGTTCGCGAGGACGGCGAAGGCGCCGCCGGCGCCCACCGAGCCGGCGAAGCCGACCGGATCGGCGCCTGACGAACCCGCGTCGCCGCCGAAGATCAGGAGCGACACCCCCGCGAGGGCGAGAACCGTGGCAGCGGCCCAGGTGGCACTCGGGAGCCGCCGCGTCAGCCCCCATTCGATGACCCCGGCGATGACCGGCACCGATCCGATGGCCACGACCGTGCCCACGGCGACGCCGTTGCGCTCCGTACCGAGGAAGAACAGGGGCTGGTATGCCGCCAGGCTCGCCCCCGTCAGCGCCATCAGCCCGAGCGATCCTCGCGTGTACCGCGGGGGGTTCTGAGCGCGGCGCCGCGCGCGCAGGCCGAAGCCGAACCCCACCAGGGCGAGCGCGGTCCCGCCGGCCAGCAGGCGCATCGTGCCCACCGCGAGAGGCGTCGTATCGGCCGGCCCCACCGCCTGAGATGTTCCCGTGGTACCGAACAGGACTGCTGCTGCAATGACTGCAAGGACGGCGAGCACGCGCTCCTTTCTACCCGTTCCCAAGCTGGGGTCGAGCGATGCCCAGGAGATTCGCATCTGCGGACGCCGCCCGCCCCGCCGGTAGTCTGGGACGATGACCGTCCGGATCCATGACACGAAGGCGCAGGCGTTGCGCGACTTCGTCCCGCGCGACCCCGGAAACGTCACGGTCTACGTCTGTGGCCCCACGGTGCAGTCGGGTCCGCACATCGGCCACGTCCGCGCGGCGCTGAGCTTCGACATCCTCCGCCGGTGGCTGACGCACCGTTTCGGGCGCGTGACTTTCGTGCGCAACGTCACCGACATCGACGACAAAGTGCTCGCCAACGCCACCGACGGCGAGCCGTGGTGGGCGCTGGCCTATCGGATGGAGCAGGAGTTCACCGCCGCGTATGCCGCCGTGGGCATTCTGCCCCCGACCTACGAGCCGCGAGCGACCGCCTCCATCCCGCAGATGCAGGAGATTATCGCCCGGCTGATCGACGCCGGGCATGCCTACCCGGCGGAGCCGGATTCGGACGCCGCCGGAGACGTCTACTTCGACGTGCGCTCGTGGCCGTCGTACGGCGAGCTCACCCGCCAGTCGATCGACGCCATGGAGGCCGCCGGCGATGCCGACCCGCGCGGCAAGCGCGACCCGCACGACTTCGCACTGTGGAAGGGCGCCAAGCCGGGCGAACCCGACAGCGCCTCCTGGGACTCCCCGTGGGGACGCGGACGCCCCGGCTGGCACATCGAGTGCTCCGCCATGTCGCGCCGCTACCTCGGAGCCGAGTTCGACATCCATGGCGGCGGTCTCGACCTGCGCTTCCCCCACCACGAGAACGAACTCGCCCAGTCCACCGCTGCCGGCGACCCGTTCGCCCGCTACTGGGTGCACAACGGTCTCGTCACCGTCGACGGGCAGAAGATGTCGAAGTCGCTCGGCAACTTCGTCCTGGCCGAAGACGTCCTCGCCGAGCACGACCCCCTTGTCGTCCGGTACGCGCTGGCCGCGGCCCACTACCGCTCCACGCTTGATCTCACGCCCGAGTCGTACGCCGAGGCGCGGGCAGCGCTCGAGCGCATCGCGACCTTCCGTCAGCGCGTGCTGCGCATGGCCGCCGGCGACCCGGGCGCCGTGACGCCGGCCGGCATCCCCGAGGCGTTCGCGGGGGCGATGGACGATGACCTGGGCGTGCCGCAGGCGCTGGCGGTCGTGCACGACACCGTGCGCTCGGGCAACGTCGCCGTCGACGACGGCGACCGGGACGGAGCGATCGCCGCGTCGCGAGCCGTGGCGGCGATGCTCGACGTCCTCGGCCTTCTCCAGGCGGACAGCGGCGTGGCGTCAGCCCCGGATGCCGCAGCTGCGGCCTTGGACGGGCTGCTCCGCGCACTCATCGACCAGCGCGCGGATGCCCGCGCGAACAAGAACTGGGCGGCAGCCGACCGCATCCGCGACGCGATCGCGGCGGCCGGTGTCGCCCTCGAAGACGGTCCCACCGGGACCCATTGGAGTCTGAACGATGGCTAAGCCAGGAAACCCCTCCGCCGGGCGCGGCAAGAAGGGCCCCACCAAGGGCACGGGTGGCAAGAACAAGCGGTCCCTCGAGGGCCGCGGACCGACGCCGAAGGCGGAAGACCGCAGTTGGCACGCCGCCGGCAAGCGCAAGGCCGCCCAGGAGCGCTTCGCCGCAGCCGGCGGAAAGGGCAGGCCCGCCACCCGCAGCGCGGGGCCGAACGCCTCGCGCGGTGGACGCTCGAAGCAGAACGATGACACCGAGACGGTGACCGGCCGCAACTCGGTCCTCGAGGCGCTGCGGGCCCGCATCCCGGCGACCGCGTTCTACATCGCCCAGCGCGTGGAGATGGACGACCGCGTCAAGGAGATGCTCGCCCTCGCGACGCACCGGGAGATCCCGGTGCTCGAGGTGACGCGTCCGGAGCTGGACCGCATGGCCGGATTCGACGGAGTGCACCAGGGCGTCGCGCTCAAGGTTCCGCCGTACGAGTACGCCCACCCGCAGGACCTCCTCGAGAAGGCGGTCGACACCGGTGAGCTGCCGCTGTTCGTGGCGCTGGACGGGGTCACCGACCCTCGCAACCTCGGCGCCATCATCCGCTCGACCGCGGCCTTCGGCGGCCAGGGCGTCATCGTGCCGCAGCGCCGGTCGGCGGGAGTGACCTCGGCCGCCTGGAAGACCAGCGCGGGAGCTGCCGCCCGCATCCCGGTCGCGATCGCGCCGAACCTGACGAACACCCTCAAGGAGTTCAAGAAGCAGGGCGTGTTCGTGCTCGGTCTCGACGGGGGCGGCGATGTGTCGCTGCCGGCCCTCGAGCTGGCCGACCGGCCCGTCGTGATCGTCGTCGGGTCGGAGGGCAAGGGCCTCTCGCGCCTGGTCACCGAGACGTGCGATCAGATCGTGTCGATTCCGATCTCGGCGGCGACGGAGTCGCTGAACGCCGGTATCGCTGCATCCGTGGCGCTGTATCAGGTGTCGACGTTGCGCGCCGTGCGCGAATAGCGGTTCACTGAGGTTCGACGGCCTCGTGCGAACACGAAGGGGTGCCCTCATGCGGGACGGTGGGAATCCCCGGTCGGCCTCGGGCACGGTCATCCGCTCCTCCGACATGGACGAGGTGCACCGTTCGGCCACGACGGTGATGAACGCGCACGCGATGCGCGTGCTGCGGCGTGGGGAAGGCGCCCAGGCCGAGATCACGCAGAGCGCCACCGGCGGGCTCAAGCTCCTGCGCTTCGCGTACCGCAGCGAAGTCGACATCCGGCCGGAGCCGCTCGGCGATTTCGTCGCGGTGCATCTTCCCGTGCGCGGCACACTCGCCTATTCGTGCAACGGCCGGGAGTACCGCGTGGGCCCGCGCTCGGGGGTTGCGATCTCGCCGCGCGATGACGTGCGGATGCGGTGGAGCGAAGACCTCGAGTTGCAGGTGCTCCGCGTCGACCTCGCCGCGGTCGAGACCCGGCTGGCGGCGCTGACCGGCGCCGCACCCACCCGGCCGCTCTCGTTCGTCCCCGTCCTCGACGAGCGCCGGGCGGGGATGCTGGTGCACCTGGTGGAGGCGGTGCGCCTCGTGATCGACCGGTCGCCCACCGCCGGTGCGTCCGCCCTCCTCGCCGGCGAGTTCGAAGAGCTCGTCACCTCCACCCTCGTGCTGGAGCTGCCGCACAGCTACTCCGATCGCCTCGGTGCGGGGCTCGGCGCGGCGCCCGCCCGCACCGCCCGGATCGTGGCCGACTACTGCCTCGAGCACTACGCCGAGCCCCTCAGCGTGGGCGATCTCGCAGCGGTCGCGCACGTCAGCGAGCGGACGCTCTTCGCCGCGTTCCGCCGCGAGTTCGGAACAACCCCCGGCCGCTGGCTTCGCGACCTGCGCCTCGAGCGGGCCCGCGACACGCTGGAGGGCGGGGCTGAGGTGGCCGGCGTCGCGGCCGTCGCGCTCGACCACGGGTTCGGTCACGTCGGACGGTTCGCCGCCGACTACAGGCGCCGGTACGGGGAGTCGCCCTCCGACACCCTCCGCCGCGCTCGGGCGCGCTGATCCGGCCGCTGCCGGATCCGCCCCGTGCGCACACCCGCGCCGGACCGGCGCGGCGTCGGCTCCCGAGGCGCGTGCACAACGGCGGAGATGTCGGGCGACACGCCGTCCGGTCGCGGCCTGAGGCGGCGTGTCGGGAGGAATCCCCGCAGTTGTGCGTGAGGCGGGCGCGGAGGGAGGCTCAGCGGGCCGCGCGCTGGGCGATCGCGGCCGCCCCGGCGGCCTCGTAGTTCTCCTCGGAGAGGTAGACGTGCTGCAGCGCGCCGAGGGAGTTGCGGAGGTGCCGCTGCATGGGATGCTCCACCGACAGCACCCGCCCGCCTCCGTAGCGGAAGAGGTCGGAGATGAGGTCCGCGCACATCTCGGCCACGAGCGTGTGCCGCGCACGCAGGATGGCGACGGTGTCGTCGTCGATCGTCGCTCCGGATCGGACGATGTCGATGCCCTCCTGCGCCGTCGCCCGGTACAGCGTGCGCGCCGCCGCCCACGTCGCCTCAGCCTGGCCCACGGCCTTCTGGAACGAGGCCCGGCCGGCGAGTGACCCGCTCAGGGAGCGAGCGGTGGATGCGGCCAGGTCGATCATGTCGTCGATGGCGCGACGGGCGATCCCGACGAGCAGGGGCGACAACTCGTTGGAGATGAAGATCATGATCGGCTGGCGGAAGATGTCGCCGCCGCGTCGCGGCACGCCGCCGTACGCATCCATCGCCCGAGATGCCGGGATGAACACGTCATCGAAGGAGAAGTCGTGGCTGCCCGTTCCCTGCAGCGCTGCGGCGTTCCAGTTGCCGTGCACGGTGACCTCCGATTTCGGCGCGGTCACGAAGATCGGCGCGCCGGTGCCCTCCACGATGCATCCGCCGACCACCCAGTTGGAGTGGTCGATGCCGCTCCCGAAGGCCCAGCGGCCCGAGACGCGGTACCCGCCGTCGACGGGTGTCGCGGTACCGCGCGGGGTGAACTGACCGGCAACGGTCGGCAGGGCCTGACCGGGCGCGAACAACTCGGCGATGCCCTCATCGGGAAGCCACCCGGCCATCGTTCCGATCGTGCCGCTTCCGATCATCGTCGCCCACGCCGCGGAGGCGTCGTGGTACGCGATCTCCTCCATCACGTCGCCGAAGCTCACCGGGTCCAACTCGCTGCCGCCGAGTTCGACCGGCGTCTTCATCCAGAAGAACCCCGCCTTGCGGAATTCCTCCACGACCCGGTCGGGAAGGCGCCGGGCTAGTTCGGCTTCGCGCGCGTTCTCCTCGATCAGCGGCCCGAGCGCCCGTGCGGCGGCGAGGAGGGTCTCGGCGCGCTCGGCGGCAGAGGAGGGTTGAGGGGTCATCGGGCTCTCCTTCGAGACGACGGTCTTCGCCCAGTGAACTCCCGCCGGCGGGCGACGTCAGTCCACATCCCGCCGTTGTCGCCGGGGATGTGCAGTATTCGTCCTTCGTGCGGGCTCGCCGCGTCGGAGGCACTGCCGGGCGGGACGTGGCATCCTGAACGGGGTGTCGTGGCCGGTCCGCTTCACCAAGACCGCGTGGACACGTCGCATTCCCGGGAATGAATCCGCACACGGGTGGATTGTCGCCCGTGTACGCCCAACGAAAGGATCATCGTGGCTCGCATCGCTGTCATCGGAGGAACCGGCTACGCCGGCAGTCATGTCGTCCGAGAGGCCGTCGACCGCGGCCACACGGTCGTCTCGGTCGCCCGCTCCGTGCCGGCCGAGCGGGTCGAGGGCGCGACCTACATCGAGGGGAGCATCCTCGATGTCACCGATCTCGTGCACAAGCTGGAGGGCGTGGAGGTCGTGATCTCGGCGGTCGCCCCGCGCGGTGACATGCTCGGCAAGGTGCGTCCAGCACTCGCGGAGTTCTTCGCGGCGCTTCCGGAGGACGTGCGCGTGGGGGTCATCGGCGGCGCCGGCGGGAGCCTCGTGGCCCCCGGCGGACCCCGGGTGGTCGACACGGAGGATTTCAACGAGGACTACAAGCCGGAGTCGCTCGAGGCGATCGGCGTGCTCGAAGACCTGCAGTCCGGCACGGGTGGCCGCGACTGGTTCTACGTCCACCCCGCCGTCGGGTTCGGCATGTGGGCACCGGGCGAGCGCACCGGCTCGTACCGCGATGGCGGCGACGTGCTCGTCGTGGATGACAAGGGCGAGTCGTTCATCTCCGGCCCCGACCTCGCGGTGGCGATCCTGGACGAGATCGAGACACCCAAGCACTCGCGGGAGCGGTTCGCCGTCGGGTACTGACCGGCCCGGCGCTTCTCTCAGACGAGATCGCGCCAGTCGACTGCCGTCTCCTCGTCGTCCTCGTCGTCGTCGTCCTCGTCCTCACCCACGAGGGGCATCATGCCCGTGGCGACTGGCACGGAGAGGCTGTCGGTGGGGGGTCCCATCACCGTCGCCTCGTCGCGGCGGTGCCGCAGCACATCGTCGATGTACGACGTCAGCACCTCGGCGATCGGGACCGACCGGCCCCGCGCCTGAGACATGTACCAGCGGTGCTCCAGCACCTGGTGGAACGCCTCGGCCGGTTCGAGCTTCGCGCGCAGGTCGAACGGGATCGCCAACACGATCGGCTCGAACACGCGCGTCAGCCACTCGTGCGCGACCCGCTCCTCGTCGTCGCCGAGGCGACTGACCCGGGCACGGAACTCATCCAGGTCGTTCAACAGCCGGCGCGCCTGGTTCTCCTCGACGTCGAGCCCGGTGAGCCGCAGCAGCCGCCGCTGGTGGTGTCCCGCATCCACCACCTTGGGCTGGATCGACACGTGCGTCCCGTCGGACGTGGTCTGGATCGACATCTCACCGATGTCGAAACCGAGCGCATTGAGGCGCTGGACCCTCTCGGTGAGCCGCCACGATTCGTCCACGGCGAAGCTCTCCCTGTCGGTGAGCGCCGCCCACAGCGAGTAGTAGGACGACAGAAGTCCGTCGGCGATCTGCACGGCGTCGATGCCGCCCTCCAGGCGACCGCCGGCTTCCAGGTCCATGATCTCGCCGGCGATGTTGGTGCGGGCCACATCGAGGTCGTGTGCGCGCTGCCCGCGCGTCAGGCCGCCCTCGTGGAGCTCACCGGTCTCCGCATCCACGAGGTATGCGGCAAACGCGCCGGCGTCGCGTCGGAAGAGGGTGTTCGACAGCGACACGTCTCCCCAGAAGAACCCGACGTTGTGCAGGCGCACCAGCAGCACCGCGAGGGCGTCCACCAGGCGCGTGGCGGTGTGGGGCCGCAGCACCTGCGTGAACAGTGCGCGGTACGGCAGCGAGAACCGCAGGTGCGCCGTGACGAGGGCCGCGGGGAGCGGCTCGCCCGCGGCATCCGTCCGTCCGTCGATCACCGCGACGCGCTCGACGCAGGGCGCTGCGAGCCGGTGCAGGTTGCCGAGCATGTCGTACTCGCGCCGGGCCATTTCGTGCGTGGTCTCCTTGATCGCCACGACCCGTCCGGAGAGGTTCGCGAAGCGCACGAGGTGGCGGGAGATGCCCTTCGGCAGGTACACGATCGTGCTGCTCGGCCACTCCGCCAGCGGCGTCGACCAGGGCAGAGACAGCAGGCCGGGGTCGACGGAGCTGGCAGTGATACTGAGCGAATCGGGCACGGAACCTCCCGGAGAAACAGACGCGGCGCGGGCAGCCCCAAGGCTACCCGCGCCGCGCGGTGACAGATCGATCAGGCGGAGACGACCGGCTTGTCGTTCAGACGCTCTCCCGACTCGATGTCGAACGCGTGCACGTGACCGACGCCGGCGGCCAGGGTCACCGTGTCGCCCGCGTTCGGGTGGCGCCGGCCGTCGACGCGTGCCACCAGATCGGCGCGCTTGCCGTTGATCTCGGTGTGGCCGTAGAGGTAGCCGTCGGCGCCCAGTTCCTCGACGAGGTCGACGACGACCGACAAGCCGCGGCCGTCGGCGGGGCCGACGATGATGTCCTCGGGGCGCACACCCACGGTGACCTGGCTGCCGTTGGCGCGGCCGACGGTGTCACGGTCCAGTGCCACGACCTCGTCACCGAAGCGCACGCCACCGTCGGCGAGGTCGGCGGAGAACAGGTTCATGGCGGGGGAGCCGATGAAGCCGGCGACGAAGACGTTGTTCGGCTTCTCGTACAGGTCGCGGGGCGTTCCGACCTGCTGCAGGATGCCGTCCTTGAGCACCGCGATGCGGTCGCCCATGGTGAGGGCTTCGGTCTGGTCGTGCGTGACGTAGACCGTCGTGACGCCGAGGCGGCGCTGCAGCGACGCGATCTGCGTGCGCGTCTGCACGCGCAGCTTGGCGTCGAGGTTCGACAGTGGCTCGTCCATGAGGAACACCTGCGGCTGACGGACGATCGCGCGGCCCATCGCGACACGCTGACGCTGACCACCCGAGAGCGCCTTGGGCTTGCGCGTCAGGTACTCCTCCAGGTCGAGGAGCTTGGCGGCCTCGAGCACGCGCGCGGCCCGCTCTTCCTTGCCGACGCCGGCGATCTTCAGGGCGAAGCCCATGTTCTCGGCGACGGTCATGTGCGGGTACAGCGCGTAGTTCTGGAACACCATCGCGATGTCCCGGTCCTTCGGCGGGATGTCGGTGACGTCGCGGTCACCGATCAGGATGCGGCCGGAGTTGACCTCTTCGAGGCCGGCCAGCATCCGCAGCGACGTGGACTTGCCGCATCCGGAGGGGCCGACGAGAACGAGGAACTCGCCATCGGCGACTTCGAGGCTCAGCTTGTCGACTGCGGGACGAGTGCCCCCGGGGTACAGGCGGGTTGCGTTGTCAAAGGTGACGGACGCCATTTTTTCTTCTCCTTCACCGGCAGGTACGTGCCGGACGATCCGTAGTGATGGATGAGCGGGGGCCAGCCCGCACGCCCGCCATCGGGCGCGATCCTCAGTATAGGTGTGCGGGGGTTCTGTCTGGGCTTTTCCCAGGCTGCCTGGCTAGCATCGGATTCTGGCCGCGTTACCCGTGCGGCCCGCCGGATCTCCGGCCACCGTCATCCGTTCAGAAGGTTCCATGTCGACCGACGAGACACCACAGGTGCCTGCCACGCGCGACCGCCGAGAGGCGGTGCGCGAGAAGGCGCAGCAGGTGCACGCCAAGCAGTCGCGCGTCCGCGTGCTGCGCGGTGTGCTGCTGAGCGCAGCGGGTCTGGCGGTCCTCGGAGCGGCCGCTGCCGCCATCATCTGGGCCTTCGCCGAGATGGGTCCGCGCCCGCTCATCGAACCGGGAAACGCGGATGACGACGGGTTCGCGATCACCGCCGTCACCGATGTCGCCGACCCCGGGAGCTCCGGCGTGGACGAATCGACCGGCGACGGGGAGGCGGAGCCCGCCGAGGCGCCGCCCGCCGAGGCGCCGGCGCCCACGCCGACGCCCAGCGACACGCGTGCGGTCGACATCCGCGTCTACGTGGACTACCTCTCCACCGAAGCTCGCGAATTCCAGATGGCCAACGCCGAGCAGCTCAAGAAGTGGGTGAGTGCCGACGCGGCGACGCTGACCTACTACCCGGTGGCGATGCTGACCTCCAAGTCCAACGGCACCAAGTACTCCCTGCGAGCGGCCGGCGCTGCGGCGTGCGTGGCGACGTATTCGCCCGACACGTTCTTCGCCTTCAACGACCAGCTGCTGCGGGAGCAGCCCGACATCGACTCCGACGGCCTGACCGACGAGCAGCTGGCCGAGCTCGCACAGGCCACGGGCGTCTCCGCCTACAAGGTCGTTCGCAACTGCATCGAGGAGGGCTCGTTCGCCTCCTGGGCGCGAGCGGCCACCGACCGTGCGCTCGACCGCATCCCCGACACCGACGGGGTGCCCCTCACCGCGACTCCGATGATCCTCGTGAACGGCGTGCAGTACGTCGGCGCGACGGAGGACCCGACGGAGTTCGCCCAGTTCGTCCTCACCGTCGCCAGCGACGCGTACTACCGCACGCCTTCGCCGACGCCGTCGGCCCCTGCCACGTCGACGCCCGCACCGTAACCGGCCCCGGGCGTCCCGATAGACTGGGCGCTCTGCCGGCTTGGCGCAATTGGTAGCGCACCTAACTTGTAATTAGGGGGTTGCGGGTTCGAGTCCCGCAGTCGGCTCCACGCTGCATCCCCCGCCGAGAAACGGCATTTCGGACGAGACGGACCGCGCCGCGCCGTTTCTCGTCCGGAACGTGGTTTTTCGCGGGTGCGGGCGGACCGTAACATCGGGCGGGTGGCGTCGCGCGAAGGTACCGGACCGACACGACGCATCCCGCTGGGGGTCGCGGTGGCCGCCGCCGTCGCCGTCGGGGTGCTCACGGCACTGCAGGCCCGCATCAACGGGTCGCTCGGCGACGCGATCGACGACGGGTACACCGCCGCGGTCATCTCGTTCGCCTCGGGCCTGGCGATCGTCGCGATCATCACCGCGGCGCTCCCCTCGGGGCGTGCCGGTCTCGCGCGGCTGATGCGGGGTATCCGCGGTAGGCAGGTGCCGGCATGGATGCTGCTGGGCGGGTTCGCCGGAGCACTCACCGTCGCGACCCAGGGCCTCACCGTCGCCACCATCGGCGTCGCCCTCTTCACGGTCGGCGTGGTCGCGGGCCAGACGATCCACGGGTTGATCCTGGACCGCCTGGGTTACGGTCCCGGGGGAGTGGTCGCCGTCACGGTGCCGCGCGTGGTGGGTGGCGGCCTGGCCGTGGCCGGCGTCGTCGTGTGCCTCGCGGGGGTCACCGGCGCGCCGGCGCTCTGGATGCTACTCCTTCCGCTGCTGGCCGGTGCGGGCATCGCGTGGCAGCAGGCCACCAACGGCCGCCTGAATCAGCGGGTGGGAAACCCGCTCATCGCCACTCTCGTCAACTTCCTGGGAGGCACGCTGGCGCTCGCGGTCGCCGCATCCGTGCACATCCTCCTCGACGGGGCGCCGCGCACCCTGGTGGTGGATCCGTGGCTCTATCTCGGGGGCGCGGTCGGAGCGGTGTATATCTTCCTGTCGGCCGCGGTCGTGCGGGTCACCGGGGTGCTTCTGCTCGGACTCGGATCGGTCGTGGGGCTGCTGGCGACGTCGGTCGTCCTCGACGCGCTCTGGCCGGCACCGTCGGGACCGCCGTTACCCGTCGCGCTCACCGGAGTCGCCATCGCGCTGGCGGGGGTGGCGATCGTCGTGGGGTGGCGGCGGAGGCCGTCCGGCTAGAGCAAAGTCGGGTCGACCGCGGCGGAGTGTTTCGCGCCCTGGCCGCGCTCGGGCATGCGCGTGATGAGCGCGCTCGCGTCGACCTCTTTGCGCGGCCCGAGCCGCGTCGTGTCGGGCTTGCCGCCGACGTAGAGCCAGCCCAGGAGGGCCTCGTTCTTATCCAGGCCGTGCGCCTTGGCCACGGCCTTGCTGCGGGTGTAGTGGCCGCTGCGCCAGATGACGCCCCACCCCGCCTCATCCAGCAGCAGGCTGAGCACGTGCGCCACGCCGGATGCGACGGCCTCCTGCTCCCACCGCGGAACCTTTTCGCTCTTGCGGTAGCTCACGACGACGGCGAGCAGAAGCGGGGCGCGCAGCGGTTTGGGCGATGAGCCCTTCTCGCCGAGACTCTTGTTGATGGCGCGGCCGAGGCGCTCCCGGTCGGCTCCGCGCAGCTCGACGAGACGCCACGGCCGCAGGGACGAGTGGTCGGCGACCCGCGCGGCCGCGGACACGAGCGACTCCAGCTCGGCGCGGGTGGGCGCGTCGTCGGTCACCCGCGACCACGACCGGCGGGCGCGAACGGCCTGGAGCGCCGCGCCCCCGCGCCCGGAGGCGCCGCGCGACGGGTCGGCGGCGTCGGGAGGAGGAGGCGTGGGGGTGGTCACGCCGGGGACTCGGGGGAGAAGTTCAGTGCGAGGGAGTTCATGCAGTAGCGGTCTCCGGTGGGGGTTCCGAAGCCGTCGGGGAACACGTGGCCGAGGTGCGAGCCGCATGCCGCGCACCGCACCTCGGTGCGAACCATCCCGTGGCTGCGATCGTCGATGAGCTCGACGGCCTCGGGGCGCACCGACTCGTAGAAGCTCGGCCATCCGCAGTGCGAGTCGAACTTCGTGCCGCTCTGGAACAGCTCGGCGTTGCACGCCGCACACGTGTACAGACCCGCGCGCTCCTCGTCCAGAAGCTCGCCGGTCCACGCCCGCTCGGTACCGGCCTGGCGCAGGACGGCGTACTTCTCGGGGTCGAGCTCGGCACGCCACTCTTCGTCGGTCTTGTTCACGGAATAGCTCATGGGATCTTCCTCTCCTCCTCCATTCAACCCGACCCTGTGCACTGCTGGCGCCGCGCGAGGATAATGCCGGAGTGAATGCCGATGCCGTCGCCGCGGTGACGGGGCGCTACGACCGCTTCGCACGAGAGGAAGCGCCGGGACGTTCCGCGCTGTACGGCCAGTGGGCTGCCGGGGTGGCTGCCGACCCCGAGACCGCGGCCGTTCTCGCGCGCATCCCGGACACCCACCGCCAGCCGCCGCTGGTGTTCGCGGTGACGCGGATGCTGGGGGCACCGGAGAGCGGATACCCGGAGTGGGCCGCGTGGCTGCGGCGGCACGCCGACCGGGTGGTCGCCGAGTGCGGGGCCCGGAGCCTGCAGACCAACGAACCGCTGCGGTGCGCCGCGCTCCTTCCGGCGCTGAGCCTCATCGAGGGGCCGATCGCGCTGCTGGAAGTGGGCGCGAGCGCGGGCCTGTGCCTGTATCCCGACCGCTACTCCTACCGTTACGCCACCGGGGAGGGGATGCTCGCGCTCGACCCCGCCGACGGCGCGAGCTCGGTCGTCCTGACCAGCCGCCTCACGGGGGAGCCTCCCCGGCTGCACCTGCCGCGCATCGTGTGGCGCGCCGGCATCGACCTGTCGCCGCTGGATGCGCGGAACCCGCGCGACCGTGCGTGGCTGACCGGCCTCGTCTGGCCCGGGGAGACGGGGCGGACCGAGCGGGTCGAGGCCGCGCTGGACGTGGTCGCCGCCGACCCGCCCGCGCTGACCGCCGGCGACGCCGCGTCCGTCCTGGCCGAGGTCGCCGCCGCAGCCCCCCGCGACGCGACCCTGGTCGTCACGACCCCGGGTGTGCTGGCCCACATCCCGCGCGCCCGGCGGGGCGCGGTGATCGACGCGGCGCGCGCCGCCGGCCGGTGGATCACGATGGATGACCCAGGGCTGCACGAGGGCTGGAGCTCGGTCCCCGACCCGTGGCCGGGCGGCTTCGCCCTGGCGCTGGATGGCGCCATCCTCGCGGCGGTGGATCCCCTCGGCGGTTTCGTGGAGTGGCTCCCGGCACCTGCCCGCCCGCAGGCTTAACGTGGAGGCGTGCCTCTCTCCGACCGCGATCGAGCCCTCCTCGCCTTCGAGGCGGAGTGGCGCCGGCACGGGGGAGCGAAGGAAGAGGCGATCCGGGCCGAGTTCGCGATGCCGCCCGCGCGCTACTACCAATTGCTGGGCCGCCTGATCGACACGGCCGAGGCCCTCGAGCACGATCCGCTCCTCGTGCGTCGCCTTCGCCGGGTCCGGGATGAGCGCGCCTCCGTCCGGGCCCGGCGCACGGTCATCCTCAGCACTCGCGGTTAGCATCGGGGGGTGGCGCGAACGACGTACCCGCGAGACCGATTCGACGAGCTCGCCCCTGACACGGGCCGGGTCGGTGCCCATCGCGCCGAGAATCCGCGCCTGCGCGGCGGCATCATCTTCCTGTGGGCCGTCGTCGCAACGGTCATCCTCCTCGTGGCCGGGATCTTCGGCTCGCTGCTGATGAGCGGGCGGATCTCGTTCGCGCCCGAGCCGGTTCCCACGACGTCACCGCTTCCCGTCGTCGAGCCCGTGGTCGACACGACGGTGCCGGTGCTCGTTCTCAACGCCACGCCGCAGGACGGACTCGCATCCCAGATCCGCGACACCGTGGTCGCTGCGGGCTGGGCCGCCGAGATCGTGTCCGCCGGAGCCGCCGGGGTCGACGACTTCCCGGTGACGACGGTGTACTACCCGTTCGAGGAGGACGAGGCCGCGGCGCTGGGACTGGCCGAGGCCATCGGCGGCGCGGAGATCGCGTTGAGCGACCAATACCTCCCCCTGGACGACCCCGACACAGAGGCGAACGAGGCAGCCCGGCAGCTCACGGTGGTGCTGGGACTCGACCGCGTCCCTGAACCCTCCGAGTAGGCCCCGACCCCCGTGTTTCCGGGGAGTAAACAGTTGGATGCGGCCGTGTCAAAACTTGCCCGACCAGGGGCCGCGACGCTGCACGTGGTGGATACGATGACGGTCGTCCCACACCATCAGGAGAAGAGCATGGCCCAAGGCACCGTCAAATGGTTCAACGCGGAGAAGGGTTTCGGTTTCATCACTTCCGGTGACGGACAGGACGTCTTCGTCCACTACTCCAACATCGATATGACCGGCTTCCGGGTTCTCGAGGAGGGGCAGACGGTGGAGTTCACCGTCGGCGCCGGCCAGAAGGGCCCACAGGCCGAGTCGGTTCGCGTCGTCTGACGCGTCCGTCCCGGCGCCCCTTTCGAGGCGGCATCGCGCGATGACTCCACCCCGGCAACGGTGCCCGGAGTCGCCGCGGGATGCCGCCTCGCTCTCTTTCCTCGCGGCCACCGCCGCGGGCAGGACGGAGACGACCCGCGGGTGCGGCAGCTTGCACTCGCATGGGTCGAGTGCCAGAATGAGTTAGCACTCGTGTTTATTGAGTGCTAACAGACTGATAGCTCCGTCCTGGAGGGACGACACACATATGGCAAAGATCATCGCTTTCGACGAAGAGGCCCGCCGCGGTCTCGAGCGTGGCCTGAACATCCTCGCCGACGCCGTCAAGGTGACGCTCGGCCCGCGCGGTCGCAACGTCGTGCTCGAGAAGAAGTGGGGCGCCCCCACGATCACGAACGACGGTGTCTCGATCGCCAAGGAGATCGAGCTCGACGACCCCTACGAGAAGATCGGCGCCGAGCTGGTCAAGGAGGTCGCCAAGAAGACCGACGACGTCGCCGGTGACGGAACGACCACCGCTACCGTTCTCGCTCAGGCGCTCGTTCGCGAAGGACTGCGCAACGTCGCAGCCGGCGCCGACCCCATCTCGCTCAAGAAGGGCATCGAGAAGGCCGTCAAGGCCATCACCGACCAGCTCCTCGCCGGCGCCAAGGAGGTCGAGTCCAAGGAGCAGATCGCTGCCACGGCATCGATCTCTGCCGCTGACCCTGCGATCGGCGAGCTGATCGCCGAGGCCATCGACAAGGTGGGCAAGGAAGGCGTCGTCACCGTCGAGGAGTCGAACACCTTCGGCACCGAGCTCGAGCTCACCGAGGGTATGCGCTTCGACAAGGGTTACATCAACCCGTACTTCGTGACCGACCCGGAGCGCCAGGAAGCGGTCTTCGAAGACCCCTACATCCTGATCGCGAACCAGAAGATCTCGAACATCAAGGACCTGCTGCCGATCGTCGACAAGGTGATCCAGGAGGGCAAGGAGCTCCTCATCATTGCTGAGGACGTCGAGGGTGAAGCTCTCGCGACGCTCGTGCTCAACAAGATCCGCGGCATCTTCAAGTCGGTCGCCGTCAAGGCTCCCGGCTTCGGCGACCGCCGCAAGGCGCAGCTGCAGGACATCGCGATCCTCACCGGCGGCCAGGTCATCACCGAAGAGGTGGGCCTCAAGCTCGAGAACGCCACGGTCGACCTGCTCGGTCGTGCGCGCAGGGTCATCATCACCAAGGATGAGACGACCATCATCGAGGGTGCCGGTGACACCGCGCAGATCGAGGGTCGCGTGACCCAGATCCGTCGCGAGATCGAGAACACCGACAGCGATTACGACCGCGAGAAGCTCCAGGAGCGCCTCGCCAAGCTCGCCGGCGGCGTTGCCGTCATCAAGGCGGGGGCGGCCACCGAGGTCGAGCTCAAGGAGCGCAAGCACCGCATCGAGGACGCCGTTCGCAACGCGAAGGCGGCCGTCGAGGAGGGCATCGTCCCCGGCGGTGGCGTCGCGCTCATCCAGGCCGGCAAGATCGCGTTCGCCACCGAGGCCCTCACGAGCCTCGTGGGTGACGAGGCGACCGGGGCGAACATCGTCCGCGTCGCCATCGAGGCCCCGCTGAAGCAGATCGCCTTCAACGCCGGCATGGAGCCGGGTGTTGTCGCGAACAAGGTCGCCGAGCTCGAAGCCGGATGGGGCCTGAACGCCGCCACCGGCGAGTACGGTGACCTGTTCGCACAGGGCATCATCGACCCGGCGAAGGTCACCCGCTCGGCGCTGCAGAACGCGGCATCGATCGCAGGCCTGTTCCTCACCACCGAAGCGGTTGTCGCCGAGAAGCCCGAGAAGGCTTCGGCAGCTCCCGCCGACCCGACCGGCGGCATGGACTTCTAAGTCCTCCCCGCGTCCGACGCACAGAAGAGCCCCCTCCGCTGGAGGGGGCTCTTCTGCGTTCCGGGGGTCCCTGAGCCTGTCGAAGGGTCAGCGGAACAGGCTGGTGCTGGCTTGCTCCACCTCGGCGTACTGGCGTCCGGCGACGGTGAGCGCGCCGTCGATCTCCGCGAGGGCGGCGGCGACGTCGCGCTGCGTCGCCCGCCACCGTTCGACGACGCCGGAGAAGGCCGCCGAGGCCGCCCCCGTCCACGAGCCCTGCAGCTGTGTCAGCTGCGACAGCAGGGAGGCGGATTCGGATTCCAGACGGTCGACGGTCGCGCGGATGGCGCTGGAGGCGGTGAAGACCGCGTCGCTGTCGACGGAGAAGACGGCCATGGGAGGCTCCTTTCACGAGGTTCGTGCTCGTCACGCTAGGCCGGGGCGGCCACGGGCGGCCGGGCACGGAGGCATCCCCGTGGACAACCGCCGGCGGTCCTCGCCTGGGGAGGAGGCGCCGACGGTCGGTGCTCAGCGCAGCCGGGGAAGCGGGCGGGTGTCGGCGCTCTCGTCGGTCACCGGCTGCGGCGCGAGGGGGAAGGCCACGCGGAACGTCGCCCCACCCCCGGGGGTGTCGCGCACCGAGACGGTGCCGTGCAGGGTCTCGACGATGGAGGCCACGATCGACAGGCCCAGGCCCGACCCCCCGGTCTCGCGGGCGCGTGAGGTGTCGGCGCGCCAGAAGCGCTGGAAGATCTGCTCGCGGATCTGCTGGGGGATCCCCTCCCCGTGGTCGATGACCTCGATCCATCCGGTGTCGTCGGCCGACGACACCCCGACCCGCAGGCCGATGGGGGAGTCGTCTCCCGTGAAGCGGCGGGCGTTGCCGAGAAGGTTGGCCACCACCTGCCGGATCCGGTTCTCGTCCCCGAGGACGATGGGCTCTGGCGGGAGGAGGTCGGAAACCTCCTCCGTGGCGCCCGTGGACGGTTCAGGGCCTTCGCCGTCGGCGTGACCCCGCGGTCGGCGGCGAAGGCGGGAGAACGTCGCACCCGCCAGTGCGATGGCCGACGTCGCCGACGTGGCCCGCCGGCGCGGCTCGTCGGACGGCTCGACGGGCGCGTCGGCCGTCAGGGAGGCGGCGTCGGGCAGGTTCTCGTACACCGTGGTGTCTTCGACGGTCACCTCGCGCTGCGGCGAGGCGGCGCGAAGGTCCAGCGCCGCGTCCCGGGCGACCGGGCGCAGGTCGACGGGCGCGATCGTCACATCCCGCCGCTCGTCGAGGCGGGCCAGGGCGAGAAGATCCTCCACCAGCACGCCCATGCGGATCGCCTCTTTCTCGATCCGGTCCATCGACTGCGCGATCTCCTCGTCTCCGCGGATCGCGCCCATGCGGTACAGCTCGGCGTATCCGCGCACGGTCACCAGCGGTGTGCGGAGCTCATGGCTGGCGTCACCGATGAAGCGGCGCATCTGGCCGACGGTCGCGTCGCGCTGACGGATCGCCGCATCCACCCGGTCGAGCATGGTGTTGATGGCCATCTTCAGTCGCCCGACCTCGGTGCCGGGCACGACGTCCGACATGCGCTGTCCGAAATCACCGCCGGCGATCGACATGGCGGTGGCCTCCACCTGCCCGAGGCCCCGGAAGGTGAGGGTGACCAGCCAGCGGGTCAGCAGCGCGCTGGCGATGAGGATGAGGAGGGCCAGGATGCTGTAGATGCCGATGTAGGTCGCCACCACCCGCTCCGTCGAGGCCAGCGGCACGACGACCATCTGCGTGAACACCTCGGCCGTTCCCGGCGGCTGGAACACGTCCACGCTGGCGCGGAACGTCGCGCCGGTGTCCTCGTCGCGGTACTCCAGCGACTGACCCATCTTCAGGTACGTCTCCTGCAGGGTGAAGGTCTGCGGGAGGTCGGGGAGCACGCGGGCGGCCGTGCCGTCGTAGAGCGCCTCGAGCGCGCCGTCCACCCCCCGGTAGAGCACCACGATGCTGCCGGTGGCGGCCACGTCGTCGCGGGGGGTGAACGCGATCGTCCCCCCGTTGTCGTAGGGGTCGAACACGGTGTTGGCGATGTCACTGGCCGCGAGGAGGCGCAGCTGCTCGTCGAGGTTCGTGATCAGGGTATAGCGCAGGAACGCCATCGTGCCGAAGCCGGCGGCGACGAGCCCGATGGCGAGGAGCCCCACGGTCACGCCAGTGACCTTGGCGCGCAGGCTGAGCCCGCGCCACCATCCGGTTACGGCGTCGTTCGTGTGGGACAGGGGGTGTCTTCCGTCGTGCCGCTCAGGCGGTCTTGCCGGCTTTGAGCATGTACCCGAACCCGCGCTTGGTCTGGATCAGCGGCTCGGAGGAGTGCGGGTCGATCTTCCGGCGCAGGTAGGAGATGTAGCTCTCCACGATGCCCGCGTCGCCGTTGAAGTCGTACTCCCACACGTGATCGAGGATCTGCGCCTTGGACAGCACGCGGTTGGGGTTCAGCATGAGGTAGCGCAGCAGCTTGAACTCGGTGGGGCTGAGGTCGATCGACACGTCGCCGACGGTGACGTCGTGGGTGTCCTGGTCCATCGACAGCTCGCCCGCACGGATCACCGACTCCTCGTCGGCCTGCATGGTGCGGCGCAGGATCGCCTGGATGCGCGCGACGATCTCGTCGAGGCTGAAGGGCTTCGTGACGTAGTCGTCGCCGCCCGCGTTGAGGCCGGTGATCTTGTCCTCGGTCTCGTCCTTGGCGGTGAGAAAGAGGATGGGGGCGGTGTAGCCGGCGCCGCGAAGGCGCTTGGTGACGCTGAATCCGTTCATGTCCGGGAGCATGACGTCCAGCACGATGAGGTCGGGCTCCTCCTCCAGCACGGCGGAGATGGTAGCGGCGCCGTTCGAGACGGCGCGCACCTGGAATCCGGCGAATCGGAGGCTCGTGATGAGCAGATCGCGGATGTTCGGCTCGTCGTCCACAACGAGAATGCGTGGTGCGGTCATTCCCTCATTATCGTGACCAAACCCATGGGCGGGCTGGATATCGGGGGATTCGGCGTATCAGGCTGCGGGGGCGAGCAGTTCGTCGGCGTCGAGGATCGTGTACGCGTAGCCCTGCTCGGCGAGGAAACGCTGACGATTCTGCGCGAAATCCTGGTCGACCGTGTCGCGGGAGATGAGCGTGTAGAAGCTCGCCGTGAGGCCCGATTCCTTCGGTCGCAGGAGCCGCCCGAGCCGCTGCGCCTCCTCCTGGCGGGAGCCGAACGACCCGGAGACCTGGATGGCGACGGATGCTTCGGGCAGGTCGACCGAGAAGTTGGCCACCTTCGACACGACGAGAAGCGAGATCGAGCCTTCGCGGAAGGCCTGGAACAGCTCCTGGCGCTCGGACACCGGCGTCGCGCCGGTGATCTGCGGGGCATCCAGGGCCTCGGCCAGGATGTCGATCTGGTCGAGGTACTGCCCGATGACGAGGATGCGCTCTCCGGCGTGACGGTGCACGAGCCCGCGCACGACGTCGATCTTGGCCGGCGCGGTGGCGGCCAGACGATAGCGGTCCTCGTCCGCCGCGGCGGCGTACTCGAGCCGGTCGCCGGCGGGAAGGTCGACGCGCACCTCGTAGCAGGCGGCCGGGGAGATGAAGCCCTGAGCTTCGATCTCCTTCCACGGCGCGTCGAAGCGCTTGGGTCCGATGAGGCTGAACACGTCGCCCTCGCGGCCGTCCTCGCGCACCAGCGTCGCCGTGAGACCCAGGCGGCGGCGGGCCTGCAGGTCGGCGGTCAGCTTGAACACCGGCGCCGGCAGCAGGTGGACCTCGTCGTAGACGATCAGGCCCCAATCCAGCGCGTCCAGGAGGGCGAGGTGCGCGTACTGGCCCGCCCGCTTGGCGGTGAGGATCTGGTACGTGGCGATCGTGATCGGCTTGATCTCCTTGACCTGACCGGAGTACTCGCCGATCTCCTCCGCCGTCAGCGACGTGCGGCGGAGCAGCTCGTCGCGCCACTGCCGCGCGCTGACGGTGTTGGTCACCAGGATGAGGGTCGTGGTCTTGGTGTCGGCCATCGCCGCAGCTCCCACGAGCGTCTTCCCGGCGCCGCAGGGCAGCACCACGACACCCGATCCGCCGTCGGAGAACGCGTCGACGGCCTCCCGCTGGTACGGGCGCAGGTGCCAGCTCGTCTCATCCAGGTCGATGACGTGGGGCGTGCCGGGGGTGTAGCCGGCGAGGTCTTCGGCCGGCCAGCCGATCTTCAGCAGCTCCTGCTTGATGTGACCGCGCGCCCACGCGTCCACGAGGTACGCGTCGGGGGAGGGGTGACCGATCAGCAGCGGCTGGATCCGCTTGTTGCGGGCCACTTCGGTCAGCACCGCCGGGTCGGTCGAGCGCAGCACGAGGGCGCCCTCGTCATCGCGCTCGATCACGAGCCGGCCGTAGCGGCCCACGGTCTCGCGGATGTCGATGGACACCGATGCCGGCACGGGGAAGCGCGACCAGCGCTCCAGCGTTGCCAGCATGTCCTCGGCGCCGTGCCCGGCCGCCCGCGCATTCCACAGCCCCAGACGCGTGATCCGGTAGGTGTGGATGTGCTCGGGGGCGCGCTCGAGCTCCGCGAAGATGGCAAGCTCGTGCCGCGCGCTCTCCGCGTCGGGATGTGCGACTTCGAGCAGTACCGTGCGGTCGCTCTGCACGATCAGGGGGCCGTCAACCATAACGTTCGATTCTACCGTCGCGGCAGAGGTGAACGGCCCTCACGGCACGGGATGCACGCTCGCGATGCTGGACAACGGCACGGTGCGTTCGACGTCGGCCCCGCGGTCGCGGCCGCGCAGACGCCCGCCGCCCAGCCCCGTCGCCTCCAGGCGGAAGGTGCGGGTGGACCCGTCCGGCAGGCGCACCACCACGTCCACGACCGAGCGTGCCCGTACGGCGGTGTCCAGTTCACGCTCGAGCCACGCCGCGTCGGCGTCTTCTGACTCGCTGCCCGCGCGCACCCGGGCCACGAGTTCGGCGTACTGCTCGGTGGGGGAGGGCGCCGCGCGGTCCGGCGCCAGGCGCGCACGATCGAGCTGTCGCGGCATCCCCGCCTCGTCCACCGCCACCACCGGATAGCGTGCGTCGGCGAGGGCCCAGAAGACCGTGTCGTCGCCCACCCGCGAGACGAGGGCGCTGCCGTCGTGGATGAGCCCGAGAGAGCGCAGCGCCTGGTCGACGGCCACCGTCTCCAGCGCGGCGGGGTCGTCGCTGGTCACGCGGGTGCGTCCGGTGGCCGCATCCCGTCCGACCCGCAGGAGGCCGTAGCGGTCGGCGGTGCGGCTGAGGACGTACTCGAGCGGCTGCGGCACGCCCGTGAGCGACAGGTCGGAAAGGAACGCGCGGAGCGACTCGGCGGTCTCACCGGCCGTGATGGCTGCGGCGATGGTGTCGGCGCTGAACCGGTAGGTCGCGGCCTGGGCGCGCGACTCCCGCACCGCCATGCTCCGCAGGCGCACGTCCAGGTGGGGCATGAGCGGACCCGGGGCGATGGCGGTGAGGTCGTTCTGCAGGTACACGCGATCGACCTCGGGGGGCAGGAACGCGGCCAGGGCCGCCGCATCCGCCTCGCCGCCGGCGGCCAGCGTCACCGCCCAGGGTGGTTCTCCACCGGCCGGTGTCAGGAGTCCCCACGCCACCGCCCGGGCGCGCCACAGGCCTGCCCGGGTCGGCCACGCCGTGTCGAAGGGGTAGGCGTCGGTCCAGGTCGCGGCAGCGACCCACCCGCCGGTGCGCGTGCGCAACCCCGCGGGGAAGGCGTCGCGAAGCCGTTCGGCAACGCTCGTCCAGCGCTCGATGGTGGGGCTGGCGACCCATTCGCGCCCGGCCGCGGTGACCAGCCACGCCCGCTCCTCGGGGTGGAGGAGTCCGGTGGCTGCCCCGAGTCCGACGAGCAGATCCGCGGTGTCGCCATCGGGCACCGCGCCGGATTCGACGAGCGCGCGGCGGTCGCCGGCGCCCAGTGCCCCGTTGCCGATGCGGGTGAGCGGCTCGGTCAGGGCGCGCAGCAGCAGGTCGGCGAGGGATGCCGCCGAGGTGAAGGCGCGTTCGGCGGCGGCGGCGTCGTCGGCGGGGGACGTGGACCGGTCGAACGAGCCCGCGCGTTCGACGGGAGGCTCCCGGTCGCGCACGGCCGTGGTCACCGCCGCGAAGGGGCGGCCGTCGGCATCCACGAGGCCCACGGCCACGAGAGCGGCGCGGTCATCGTCCGGCACCGCCCCGCCTGCCGTGACGGAGAGCGTGAGGGCGAGGGCCGGGCCGTACGGCAGCGCGATCAGGGCACGGGCGACCGAGGTCGGCTCCAGCAGGGCCGCGGCCACGTCGAACAGGTCGCGCCATCCGGCCGACGGGGGAGCGCCACGGCCGGCGAGCAGCCCCGAGAGCTCGGCGTCATCCAGTGCAGCCAGGGCAGTGGCCAGCGCGCGTTGATCGGAGGTCGGCGGCACGATCAGCGGTCCCGGTTGGCGCGGGCCCTTCGCACGAAGCTCATCACGAGCACCGTGATCAGCAACACGAAGGCGAGCACCGGCGCGATGTAGACGGTCACACCGACCGTCGGCCACATTCCTGTGCCGAAATCCGCTCTGGCGGTGGACCCGATCATGATCGCGATGAAGCAGGCGATCGACAGGAGCAGCAGGCCGAGCGACATGAATGCCAGGATGCGGTCAATGCGACGGACCGGCAGATCCTCGCTCGGCATACGGCTGCTCATCCCCCTCAGCCTAGCGGTTCGCGCCCGTGCCGTAGTCTGGAAGATGGCGACCCTCCGGTCGCGATCCATCCGTCCGCACACGCGGACCCCCGTTTCAGTGAGGTTCCGATGCCCACCGGCAAGGTCAGGTTCTACGACGAAGAGAAGGGGTTCGGCTTCATCACCAGCGATGACGGCCAGGACGTCTTCCTGCACGCGACTGCCCTGCCCGCCGGCGCTCCCGCCCCGAAGGCCGGTGCGCGGCTGGAGTTCGGTGTCGCCGAGGGCAAGCGCGGTCTGCAGGCGCTCTCGGTGCGCGTGCTGGAGGCGCCGCCGAGCCTGTCCAAGCGCACGCGCAAACCCGCCGACGACATGGCCGTGATCGTCGAGGATCTCGTC
Organism: Microbacterium sp. Z11_20; assembly: GCF_057197605.1. Taxonomy (NCBI): domain Bacteria; kingdom Bacillati; phylum Actinomycetota; class Actinomycetes; order Micrococcales; family Microbacteriaceae; genus Microbacterium; species Microbacterium sp. Z11_20. The sequence goes on from NZ_JBXVOQ010000002.1 coordinate 579,737, forward strand.
AAGCTCCTCGACGACATCGGCACCGACCTCCGCCGCGGCCGGTACCCCAGCGGTTCGCACGGCAAGAAGGTCGCCGCCGTGCTCCGCAAGGTCGCCGATGACCTCGACGCCTGAGCCGGTCGACGAGCGTCTGCTCGCCGCATCCGACCTCGCCCGTGCGGCGCTGCTCGAAGTGACCCCCGAGTCCTCCATCGGGGAGCCGGTCGGCTACCTCGACGAGGGCGACGGCGTGGTGTCGCTGAGGTTCGCCAATCGCCTCGCCGGATACCCGGGCTGGTTCTGGACGGTCAGCCTCGCGCGCGTGGACGACGCCGACCCGACCGTGCTCGAGGTCGAGCTGCTTCCCGGCGACCAGGCCCTGCTCGCTCCGGAGTGGGTGCCGTGGGCCGTGCGGCTGGCGGAGTACCAGGCTGCCCAGAACGTGGCCGATTCGGCCGACGCGACGGGAGGAGACGTCGACGACGAGGATGACGCCGAGGACGACCTCGACGACGACGAGATCGACGACGTGCTGGGCGACGACCTGGATGACGACGAGCTCGACGACGACGGCTCGCCGATCCTGCACGCCGGCGACGTCGACGGGGTCGACATCGACGAGCTCGACCCCTCCGCTCCCGACGACGACGACGAGGACGTCGACTCCGACGAGGACGACGACGACGACGAGGACTCGGACGACGACTCCGACGACTCCGACGACGACGAGGACTCGGACGACGACTCCGACGAGGACGACTCCGACGAGGACGACTCCGACGACGACGACTCCGACGAGTCCGACGAGGACGACTCCGACGACGACGACTCCGACGAGGACGACGGCTCCCGCCACGACGACTGAGCCGCCCGCTCCCTTCGTCCTCCCCGTCGACTCGCCAACAAACGCGCGGTTTCGACAGTGAATCCGGCGTTTTGTGGCGACTCGACGGCGCTTAGAGCCGCTCGATGATGTAGTCGATGGAGCGGATGAGCTGGCGCACGTCGTCCGGCTCGATCGAGACGAACGTCGCGATGCGCAGCTGGTTGCGGCCGAGCTTGCGGTACGGCTCCGTGTCGACGATCCCGTTGGCGCGGAGGCTCGCAGCCACCGCGGCGGCGTCGATGCGCTCGTCGAAGTCCACCGTCACCACGACCGGCGAGCGGTCGGCCGGATCGGCGACGAACGGGGTGGTCACGGCGGAGGCCTCCGCCCATTCGTACAGGGCGGTGGATGACTCCGACGTGCGCGCGTGCGCCCACGTCAGCCCGCCGTTGTCGAGGATCCACGACAGCTGGTCATCGAGCAGCAGCAGCGTGGTCAGCGCCGGGGTGTTCAGCGTCTGCTGCAGGCGGGAGTTGTCCAGCGCGTTCTTCAGGCTGAGGAACTCGGGGATGTACCGGTCGGATGCGGCGATCCGCTCGATGCGCTCGATCGCGGCGGGGGAGACCACGGCGAACCACAGGCCGCCGTCCGATCCGAGGTTCTTCTGCGGCGCGAAGTAATAGACATCGGCCTGTGCGATGTCGAGGTCGATGCCGCCGGCCGCGCTCGTCCCGTCGATCACGGTGAGGGCGCCGGTGTCGCCCTGGACGCGCGTCACCGGGGTCGCGACCCCCGTGGAGGTTTCGTTGTGCGGCCACGCGTACACGTCGACGCCCTCGACGGGCTCGGCGACGGTCGCCGTGCCGGGCTCGACCTTGCGCACATCGGGAGCTTCCAGCCACGGCGTCTTCGCGGCGGCGGCGAACTTGCCGCCGAACTCGCCGAAGACGAGGTTCTGCGCGCGCCGCTGGATGAGGCCGAACGCTGCTGCGTCCCAGAATGCGGTCGACCCGCCGTTGCCGACGATCACCTCGTAGCCGTCGGGAAGGCGGAACAGCTCACCCAGGCGTCCGCGGACGCTTCCGACGAGGTTCTTCACGGCCGCCTGCCGGTGCGACGTTCCGAGCAGCGTGGCGCCGCGGGTGACGAGCGCCTCGAGCTGCGCTCCGCGGATCTTGGACGGACCGCATCCGAAGCGTCCGTCGGCGGGCAACAGGTCGCGAGGCAGATCAACGTGCGGCATGGCTCGATTCTACGGTGGCCGCGCCCCCGCCTCCGGCGCCCGGATCCCGGGCGCTCCCCGTTGGATAGGCTGGAAGTCCACCTGCTGAGCGCCGAGGAACCCCGCCCTATGACCGATCTCATCGACACCACGGAGATGTACCTGCGCACAATCCTCGAGCTCGAGGAGGAGAACATCGTTCCCCTGCGCGCACGCATCTCCGAGCGCCTCGGGCACTCCGGCCCGACGGTGTCGCAGACCGTCGGGCGCATGGAGCGCGACGGTCTGGTCGTGGTGTCGGAAGACCGCCGCCTCGAGCTCACCGATGCCGGACGCCAGAAGGCGGTCGACGTGATGCGCAAGCATCGCCTCGCCGAGCGGTTGCTCAGTGACGTGATCGGCCTGGACTGGGCCTACGTGCACGAAGAGGCCTGCCGCTGGGAGCACGTCATGAGCGAGCAGGTCGAGCGTCGCCTCGTCGAACTCCTCGGCCACCCCACCGAGTCGCCCTACGGCAACCCCATCCCCGGCCTCGACCAGCTGGGAGACCACCCGGCGAACACGTTCGAGCAGGGCGTGGTGGGCCTCGTGCGCCGGCTCAACGAGGCCGGAGAGCCCATCGTCGGAACCGTGCGCCGTCTCGCCGAGCCCGCGCAGGTGGATCCCGAACTGTTGCAGCAGCTCAAAGCGGCCGGCGTCGTCCCGGGTGCGCGGGGAGATTATCGGTTCAGCGAGGGCTACGTCCTCGTGCAGATGGATGGCATCGACGAGGGCCTCGAACTGCCGGTCGAAGTCGCCTCGCACATCTTCCTCGTCGACGAGAAGCGCTGAGCCTCCCCAGCCGCCTTCGGACATCGATTGTCCACAGGGTTTGTCGTCAGCGTGACTTATTCGTTACCTTCCGGTAGCGTTCATCCCGTCCACAGGTGAGAAGCCCACCGTCGGACCCCGCGCAGATTGCCTCTCTGGCTCGTCGTCTGCGGTGGGTTTACGCGCGCGATCGTGCCCTGACATCGAGTGCCGACGAGCCAGCGCTATGTGCGCGGAGGCGACGGAGGAACTATTGGCTGAAGAAATCGATTCGATCGGCTCTGCACCCGAGCAGAACCCGACCGACATGACGCGCCGAGGTCGAGTGCGCCCATCCGCTCGTGCGAAGGTGCGGCCCCCCGCCCGCGCGCCGCGGCCCGCGCGCTCGACGACGCCCCGCCCGATCCGTTCGGGTACGGCGACACCGCTCCGCAGCGCCGTGATCCTGACGATGGTCGCCGGCCTGATCGCCACAGTGGCGCTGCCCGCCTACGCGGCGTGGCAGCCCGAGGAGGAAGCGCGCACGCTGCAGCAGATCTCCGCTGACGACGCGCAGTCTCTCGTGGTCGCCTCGGACGCATCCGCGGAGCAGCTGCAGCGAAGCAGCTACGCCGCGACCACCGCGGAGGAGATCGAGAAGAAGAAGGCGGCCGAGGCTGCCGCAGAGCGCGCCCGCGCCGCCGCCGCCGCCGCCGCGGTCGCTTCGTCCTCCTCCTCGTCGTCCTCGGCGCGGCTGTCCTCGGTCGACCTCACGATGACCGCTCCGGGATCCGGGGAGGTCCGCTGGCCGCTGTCGGGGTTCAAGAAGGGCCGCGGCCTCGGCGACTCCGGCTACCACCAGGGCGTCGACCTGCTCGCCTCGTGCGGCACGCCGCTGTTCGCCGCCGCCGCGGGCGTCGTGCGCGTCTCGCAGGAGAGCTACGGCGGCTACGGCGTCGGCGTCACGATCGACCACGTCATCAACGGCCAGCGCGTGAACACGCTGTACGGCCACATGACCTACGGCAGCCGCGTCGTCCAGGCGGGTCAGACCGTCTCGGCCGGGCAGCTCATCGGCGTCGTCGGATCCACCGGCAGCTCGACGGCATGCCACCTGCACTTCGAAGTGCACGTCAACGGCCCGGTCGTCGACCCGTGGGCGTGGCTCGAGATGAACGCCAGCTGACACATCCGCCGAAGGCGGCGTGCGAGGAATCCGTTCCTCGACACGCCGCCTTTCGTTTTCCCCGGCGGCGATCCCCGGGCGTGTCGCGTGGGTTAGCCTGTCAGCGACGCTGAGAGAAAGCGGAGGTCGCCGATGGGCAGCACACCTCGCATCCGCACCACGGATGCGCTTGGCCTGCTCGTCCTTCGGCATCGTGGAATCGGATGCTGCGGCCCTGCCGCGACGTTCTGGCGCTGTCTGTGAAGACAGCGCCTTTTTCATAACCTGCGCTCCTTGATCCGTCGCACGTCGAATATCCGAGAATCCGTCCCGGCCATTCGAGAGGAAGCGGAATGCGCACACTGGTGCTCAATGCGGGCTATGAGCCGCTCGCCATCGTGTCGTTCAAGCGGGCCATCGTGCTCGTGATGGACGAGAAGGCCACCGTCATCGAGCGTGTGGAGGGCGACCCCGTGTGGGGGAACTCGGGGTGTTACGACCGCCCCGCGGTGATCCTCCTCACCCGCTACGTGCGGGTGCCGGGCGGGCGCCGCGTGCCGGTCACCCGAAGAGGCGTCCTGCGCCGCGATGGGCACCGCTGCGCCTACTGCGGCAAGACCGCATCCACGATCGATCATGTCCTGCCCCGCTCCCGCGGAGGCGCGGACTCGTGGGAGAACCTCGTCGCGTGCTGCCTGCGGTGCAACAACCTCAAGGGCGACCGCACGCCGCAGGAGATGTCGTGGGAGCTGCGGCTGATCCCGGGAGCGCCGCACGGGACGCAGTGGACGGTGCGCGGCACCGACCGGGCCGACCCGCGCTGGGAACCGTACCTGGCTCTGGCTGCCTGACCCGCTCCTCGCCCCCGACGCGAATGTCGGAAGGCGTTCGTATCTTCGAACCACAGGGATTGAGACCCTAGAACGAATGTTCTAGCCTGTGGGAGTGAGGGCGATCGTGCGAACCGAGGCGGAAGCGCTGAGTGACGTGCGTGAGCTGCGCGCACAGCTCGAACGGATGCAGGGCCGCCGTCTCGACGCGCCGGCGATGCCGACCCATCCGGCGTTCGCGGGACTCCTTCCCGGCGGCGGACTGCGCCCGGGCTCCGCTTACGCCCTCGCCTCCTCGACCGCGCTGCTGCTCGCGCTGATGGCGCGGCCGTCGCAGGACGGCGCGTGGTGCGCAGCCGTGGGCATGCCCGAGCTGGGCGTCGAAGCGGCCGAGCGCTACGGGCTCGATCTCGACCGGCTGGTCTTCGTGCCCGACCCCGGCCCGCGGTGGCTCGCGATCACCGCGACGATCGCCGAGGTGATGCCCGTGGTCGCCGTGCGCCCGCCCGCCCGGGTGACCGACGCCGACGTGTCGCGTTTGGCCGCCCGGCTGCGCGATCGTGGCACCGTCCTGCTCGTGCAGGGCTCATGGCCGCAGGCCGAAGCCGTGATCGACGTCGCCGACCCGCGCTGGGAAGGCCTGGGCGACGGGCACGGATACCTCGCCGGGCGCGAACTGACCGTGTCGGTGACCAGTCGCCGCTCCCCGTCCGCGCGGCGCGCCCGGATGCTCCTTCCCGCTGCCGACGGCACCGTGTCGCTACTCGGCGGCGCCGCCGCCCAGCGCCCCCGCCTGGAGGCGGTGCCGGAGCTGTCCGAGGTGAGGGCGGTGGGCTGAGTGCTCGCACCCGTACGCAGCCTCGTGCTGTGGTTTCCCGATTGGCCGGTCACCGCGCTCGCCCTGGACGCTGCCGCATCCGACCCCGAGGCGCTGAGCTCCGACGCAGCGGTCGCGGTGTTCGCGAACAACGTCGTCGTGGCGTGCTCGGAGGCCGCGCGCGCCGCAGGGGTGCGACGCGGCCAGCGACGGCGCGATGCGCAGGCGCTCAGCCCCGGGCTGATCGTCGTGCCCGCCGACCCTGCCCGCGATGCCCGTGCTTTCGCCCCGGTCGTCTCGCGGATCGAAGAGCTCGCGCCCGGCGTGCAGATCGTCCGCCCCGGGCTGTGCGCGCTGCGGGCGCGCGGACCCGCCCGGTACTACGGCGGAGAGGACGAGGCGGCCCGCACGATTCTGGCCGCCCTCGTCGCCGACGCGCTGACGTCGGTGCGCGCGGGCGTCGCCGACGGGCCGTTCACGGCCCAGCTCGCCGCCCGCGCCACCCGCCCGGACGACCCCGTGCGGATCGTTCCCCCCGGCGAGGCCGCGCCGTTCCTCGCGCCGCTGTCGGTGGCCGTGCTGCAGTCGGACGCAACCGGGTCCCCCGCATCCCGGGAGGCGGGGCTGCCGGAACTCCTGGCCCGGCTGGGGGTGCACACCCTCGGTGCCTTCGCGGCGATGGAGGCCGAGCGCGTGCGGGAGCGGTTCGGGGAGCAGGGGGTCCGGTTGCACGCGCTCGCCTCGGGGCGGGATTCCCGCCCCGTCGAGCCGCGCACGCCACCGCCCGAACTGCATCGCGAGGTGGCGTTCGAGCCGCCTCTGGAACTGGCCGAGCAGATCGCCTTCGGGATGCGGATCGCCGCGGACGAGTTCGTCACGGCGCTGGGCGAGCGGCGCCTGGTCTGTACGGAGCTGCGGGTCGAGCTCACCGGCGACCGCGGTGAACGCAGCGAGCGGGTGTGGCTGCATCCGGGGTCATTCGATGCGCCCGCCGTGGTCGACCGCGTGCGGTGGCAACTCGCCGAAGACGCGCAGAGCGTCCTCGGCAGCGGCGTGGCGCGCGTGCGCATCTCGCCGGAGGCGGTGGATGCCGCATCCCACCACGTCATCGGACTGTTCGGGGCGGGCCCCGAGGAACGCGTGCATCACGCCCTCTCGCGCGTGCAGGCGATGCTCGGCCACCGTGGCGTGCTCACTCCGGCCGTCGGCGGCGGACGCTGGCTCACCGAACGCCAGGTGCTTGTGCCGTGGGGCGATCGTGCGGTGGTGGCGAAGGAACGCGCGCGCCCGTGGCCGGGGAGCCTCCCCGACCCGTTGCCGACCACCGTCTACCCGCAGCCGCGGCCGGTGGAGGTCACCGATGTCGCGGGAGCGACGGTGACTGTGGGGGAGCGTGAGGTCATGAGCGCCCCGCCGGCCTTTTTCGCCGCCGGGGGGCGGCGCAGTCGCATCCGGTCGTGGGCCGGGCCGTGGCCGATCCGCGAGCGGGGATGGGATGCGGCACGCAGCCGCCGCGCGCACCGGTTCCAGGTGATCGACACCGACGGGGTGGCCTGGCTGCTCGTGGAGGAAGCGGGCGTCTGGACCGCCGAGGGCCGCTATGACTGACCCCCGCTCCCCGTCGACCCCCCGGTCCCTGAGCTTGTCGAAGGGCCGCCCCCAGCGCCTGTCGAACCTCCGGTCCCTGAGCTTGTCGAAGGGCCGGTGATGGGCTTCCACAACCCGCCGGTGCCGTGGTCGGAGATCGAACGCACCCTCAGCGACCGGCGCCGTCCGCGCCCCGTTCCCGCCGGAGCGGACGGCGGCGACAGCCCGGCGTGGTCGCACAAGCGCGGGCCCTACGTGCCCCCGGCCATCGAGCGTCCTGCCGACACCGTGCCGTACGCCGAACTGCACGCCCACTCGTCGTATTCGTTCCTGGACGGAGCATCCTCGCCCGAAGAACTCGCCGAGGAGGCCGAGCGGCTGGGGCTGCACGCCCTCGCGGTCACCGACCACGACGGCTTCTATGGCCTCGTCCGCTTCGCCGAGGCCGCCGAGACGCTGCAGCTGGGCACCGTCTTCGGCGCCGAGCTGTCGCTGAACCTGCCCGGCCCGCAGAACGGCGAGGCCGATCCGGTCGGCTCGCATCTGCTCGTGCTGGCCCGCGGGGAGGAGGGGTACCACCGGCTCGCCGCGGCGATCACGGCCGCGCAGTTGCGCGGGGCGGAGAAGGGCCGGCCGGTGTACGACCTCGACGACCTCGCCGAACGGGCCGGCGGCCCTCGCGATCCGCACTGGGCGGTGCTCACGGGGTGCCGCAAGGGCACCGTCCGCCGCGCGCTCGCCGACGGCGGCCCGGATGCGGCGGCCGCCGCCCTCGACCGGCTCGTCGGGCTCTTCGGTCCCGACGCCGTGCACGTCGAGCTGATCGACCACGGCAATCCGCTCGATTCGCGGGACAACGACCTCCTCGCCGCGCTCGCCGCCGAGCGGAAACTGCCGGTGCTCGCCACGAACAACGTGCACTACGCGGCCCCCGAGCGGGAACTCCTGGCAGCGGCCGTCGCCGCGGTGCGGGCGAACCGGGGACTGGACGAACTCGACGGATGGCTGCCGGCCCACGCCGGCGCTCATCTGCGCTCGGGCGCGGAGATGGCCCGCCGGTTCGCGCGGTATCCCGGCGCGGTGGCGCGCACCGTGACCCTCGCCGACGAGCTCGCCTTTCCGCTCCGCCGGGCCAAGCCCGCGCTGCCGAAGCAGACCGTGCCCGACGGGCACACGCCGATGTCGTGGCTGCGGCACCTCGTGTGGGAGGCGGTGCCGCGCAAGTACCCCGACCTGAAGCCGAAGGATCGCGACCGCATCGAGCGCGAGCTCGGGGTGATCGAGATGAAGGACTTCCCCGGCTACTTCCTCATCGTCTACGGCATCGTGCAGGAGGCCCGTCGCCGCGGCATCCTGTGCCAGGGTCGCGGGTCGGCGGCCAACAGCGCCGTGTGCTTCCTGCTCGACATCACCGCGGTCGATTCGATCGCGTACGACCTCCCGTTCGAGCGGTTCCTCTCGAGCCTCCGCGACGAAGAGCCCGACATCGACGTCGACTTCGACTCCGATCGCCGCGAGGAGATCATCCAGTGGGTGTACCGCGAGTACGGCCGTGACCGCGCCGCACAGGTGGCCAACGTCATCCAGTACCGGCCGAAGAACGCCGTCCGCGACATGGCCAAGGCGCTCGGGCACTCGCCGGGGCAGCAGGACGCGTGGTCGAAGCAGGTCGAGCGGTGGGGGGCGGCGCTGGACACCGGGGCCGATCACGACATCCCCGATCAGGTGCTGACGTACGCCACCGAGCTGCTCAAGGCGCCGCGGCATCTGGGGATCCACTCCGGCGGCATGGTGCTCACCGACCGCCCCGTGGGGGAGGTGGTGCCCATCGAGCACGCGCGCATGGAGAACCGCACGGTCATCCAATGGGACAAGGACGATGCCGCCTGGATGGGCCTGGTGAAATTCGACCTGCTGGGCCTGGGGATGCTGGCGGCGCTGCAGTACTGCTTCGACCTCATCCGCGATGCGACGGGGGAGAAGTGGGAGCTCGCGACGATCCCGAAGGAGGAGAAGGCCGTCTACGACATGCTGTGCCGCGCCGATTCGATCGGGGTGTTCCAGGTCGAATCCCGCGCGCAGATGGGGCTGCTCCCGCGCCTGCAGCCGCGGCGGTTCTACGACCTCGTCGTGCAGATCGCGCTCGTCCGTCCGGGTCCCATCCAAGGCGGGGCGGTGCATCCGTTCGTCCGGCGCAAGCTCGGCCAGGAGGAGGTGACCTACGCCCACGAGAAGCTCCGCCCGGTGCTCGAGCGGACGCTGGGCGTGCCGGTGTTCCAGGAGCAGCTCATGCAGATGGCCGTCGCGGTGGGGGATTGCACGGCCGAGGATGCCGACCTCCTCCGCCGGGCGATGGGGTCCAAGCGCGGCGTGGAGCGCATCGAGAAGCTCCGCGAGAAGCTGTACGCCGGGATGGCCCGCAACGGCCTCACCGGCGAGGTCGCCGACGGGATCTACGCGAAGATCCAGGCGTTCGCGAACTTCGGGTTCGCCGAATCCCACTCCCTCTCGTTCGCTCTGCTGGTCTATGCGAGCTCGTGGATCAAGCTGCACTATCCGGCCGCGTTCCTCGCCGGGCTGCTGCGCGCGCAGCCGATGGGGTTCTACTCGCCGGCGACGCTGAGCGCCGACGCGCGCCGGCACGGTGTCGAGGTGCGCCGCCCCGACCTGCGGCGCTCCGGCGTCCAGGCCACCCTCGAGCCCCGCGCGGATTCCGAGGAGATCTCGGGAATCGAGGATGCTGCGGACGGATCCGCTCCTCGATCCGCGCGATCTCCTCGGTTTTCGCGGGACGGGCGGCGGGTGGCCCAGGGTCCGGTCGCTGAGCCTGTCGAGCCGGGCGCGGATTCCGAGGAGATCTCGGGAATCGAGGATGCTGCGGACGGATCCGTTCCTCGATCCGCGCGATCTCCTCGGTTTTCGCCGGACGGGCGGCGGGTGGCCCAGGGGCCGGTCGCTGAGCCTGTCGAAGCGTCCGGACCGGCCGGACCGACCGGGCGGGATGCGTGCGCCCAGCGCGTGCAGCCGCCGGTGGGGAAGTTCGACCCGAAGGCTCCCGACGAGTCGGAGGCGCACCGGCGGGACGGGCGGTTCGCCGTGCGGCTGGGACTGGCCGGAGTCACCGGGATCGGCGCGAAGGTGGCCGAGCGCATCGTCGCCGAGCGGGAGGCGTCCGGTGACTATCGCGATCTGCGCGATCTCGTCCGCCGCACCGGGCTCACCGCCGCCCAGCTGGAGGCGCTGGCCACCGCGGGGGCGTTCGAGAGTCTGGGCGTCAGTCGCCGCGAGGCCATCTGGGTCTCCGGCTCGGCCGCGCAGGATCGTGCCGAGTACCTGCCCGATTCGATGGTGTCGGTGCAGCCGCCGCTTTTCCCCGACCCGACGAGCTACGAGGTGCTCGCCGCCGACCTGTGGGCGACCGGGATCTCGCCCGACGACCACCCGCTCACGCACTACCGTTCCCACCTCGACGCGCGGGGGGTGCTCACCTCGCGTGAGCTGCGCAGGCACGAGAGCGGCCGCCGTGTCGAGGTCGCGGGGCTGGTGACCCACCGTCAGCGGCCGGCCACCGCATCCGGCATCACCTTCCTCAACCTCGAGGACGAGCACGGGCTGGTCAACGTGATCTGCTCGGTCGGGTTGTGGAACCGGCACCGTCGCGTTGTGCGGGAGTCGCCGGCACTGATCGTGCGCGGCATCCTGGAGCGCTCGGTCGAAGGGGTCACCAACCTCGTGGCCGACCGGTTCGAAGATCTGCGCGTGGGGGTGACGCATATCTCGCGCGACTTCCGGTGACAGGCGCGGCTAATAGACTCGACGCGAAGGGCCCCCTCGCGGAAGGACCGACATGACCGACGCACCGCAGTATCCCCCGGGCTGGTACGCCGACCCGGACAACCCTTCCGTCCACCGCTGGTGGAACGGCTCGGCGTGGACCGACGCCCGCCAGCCCGCGGCCCCGTCCGCCGCCCCCGCGCCGACGTCAGCCGCGGCCCCCGCGGCCCCCGCGGCAGCGGCTGCGGCGTACCCGGCATACCCGCCCGCGACGACATATCCGGCCTACCCGTCGGCGCCCGCCACGGCCGCGCCGGAGCGTCGCGATATCCCGACCGAGACGCCGTGGATCTGGCTGATCGTCTTCCTGCCGCTGCTCACCTTCGTCCCGCTGTTCTTCATCGACTGGCGCGAGTTCCTCGAGGACAGCATCGAAGACTCCATGGAGTCGCCCTCCTCGGCGTGGGCGACCGGGCTCACCGGCGGCATCCTCGCGCTGACTCTGCTGGGCTACCTGATCATCGCCGCGCAGGTGGTCTTCGCCTACCTCGACTGGCGCACCCTGCGGGCGCGCGGCATCGACAAGCCCTTCCACTGGGCGTGGATCTTCTTCACCCTGGTGATCACCAACGGCGTGTACGTCATCGGCCGCGGCGTGATCCTGCGACGGCAGACGGGCAAGGGCCTCGCCCCGGTGTGGGCGTGGATCGCCGTCACGGTGCTCAGCATCGTGATCGGTCTCGTCTTCGCGGTGTACCTGATCAACGAGGTGTTCACCCTCATGAACACCTACGAGAACTTCTCGCGCCCCTAGGCGCGCCGGAGGAGGAACGATGACCGACGAACAGATCGACACGACCGTAAAGCCCTCGTCGAACGGATGCATCGACTGCGAGGCGAGCGGCAGTTGGTGGGTGCACCTCCGCCGGTGCACGGCGTGCGGGCATGTGGGATGCTGCGATGACTCGCCCTCCCGCCACGCCACCGCTCACTGGGAGAGCACAGGACACCGCTACATCCAGAGCTTCGAGCCCGGCGAGGACTGGTGGTGGGACTACCAGGAGCAGGCGACCATCGAGGGGCCCGAGTTGGCGCCACCGACGAGCCGCCCCGAGTCGCAGCCGTCCCCGGGCCCTGAGGGCCGGGTTCCGGAGGATTGGCGGCGACACCTGGCCACCCGCGCGCGGGCGGACTGAGCCCCCGCACAGCACGCGGGAGCCCCCGCGCACGCCTCCGGCGAGCCGCGTCAGGCCCGCTCGCGCAGGACGAGTGCCGCCGCGCCCAGCAGGGGGCTGTCGCCGCCCAGCTTCGCGCGGGTGATCTCCGGTCGGGCGAGGAACGGGAAGGCGGCTGTGGCGTCCCGCGCCTCGCGCACGAGGTCGATGTAGTCATCGGAGACGTGCGAGAAGCCGCCTCCGATCACGATCAGGTCGAGGTCGAGCAGCGCCGTGGCCGACGCGAGCGCGGAGCCGACCGCGGCGGCGCTCCGGCGCACGGCGGTGACGGCGATCTCCTGACCCTCGCGGTACGCGGCCGCGAGCTCTTCGCCCGAACGCCCGGTCCATCCCTGGTCGCGCGCCCAGCGCACGGTGTTGGGTCCGCTTGCGACGCGCTCCACCGTCGCATCCAGTCCGCGCACGCCCGGCGCGGTGAAGCCCGCGACCTCGATCTGACCGAGGTGCCCGGCGTTGCCGGTGCCTCCCAGGTACGGTGCACCGCGGGCGATGATGCCGCCGCCGATACCGGTGGAGACGATCATGCCCATCATCGTGTCCACGCCCTGCCCGGCGCCGCGCCAGTGCTCGGCGATCGCGATGCAGAGGCCGTCCAGGGCGAAGCGCACGGGGACCTCGCGAAGGTGCGGCGGCAGAGCGTGGCGGACGGCGTCCACGAGCGCGAACCCGGCCGCGTGGGGGAGGTTCACCGGGGCGACGGTCTCCCGCACGGTATCGATGGGGCCGGCGCTGCCGATGCCGACTCCGACCACCTCGGCGCCGGAGGGGAGGGCGGCCACCGCCCCGGAGATGACGGTCTCCACCGCGCGGGCGAGCCCCGCTCGGTCGCTCATCGCACCGGTGGCGGCGCGGGTTCGCGAGGCGGCGACCACGGTGCCGATGTCGTCCACGAGGCAGGCGTCGATCTTGGTTCCGCCGAGGTCGACGGCGATGGCGAAAGGCACGACCGAAGCCTACTGAAAGCCCATAACAACGAACGCATCGGCGCGTGCCGGGCCACCGCGCCCCGCCCCGTAATCTGAGCAGGTGAGCGGTGCCGTCGTACTGGGGGATCTGACGCCCCTGTCGTGGGTGGTGCTGGCCATCGGCGCGGTCGTCGTCGGGCTCTCCAAGACCGCCCTCCCCGGTGGGGGCACCATCGCCGTGGCGCTCTTTGCCGCGGTGCTCCCCGCGCGCGAGTCCACCGCGACGCTCCTCCTCCTCCTCATCGTCGGCGACATGCTCGCCCTGTGGGCGTACCGGCGCCACGCCCAGTGGCGCGCCCTCATCCGGCTGATCCCGGCGGTCCTGGCCGGCATTCTCCTCGGGGTGGCCTTCCTCGCCGTCGCCGACGACGGGTGGGTCCGCCGCGTCATCGGCGCGCTCCTCCTCGTGGTCGTCGCCGTGACGCTGTGGCGTCGGTGGGCTGCGCACTCGGTGGATCGCGCGTCGAGCGGGGGATGGCTGGCAGCAGCGGTCTACGGCACCCTCGGCGGATTCACCACCATGGTCGCGAACGCCGCCGGACCCGTCATGTCGATGTACTTCCTCGCGGCACGCTTTCCGGTGAAGCAGTTCCTCGGTACGGGCGCCTGGTTCTTCGCGGTGGTCAACATCGGCAAGGTGCCCTTCGCCGCCGGTCTCGGGCTGTTCTCGACCGACAGCCTGTGGATCGACCTGTGGCTGATCCCGGCGGTGCTCCTCGGCGGGCTGCTCGGCCGTCTTCTGGCCGGCCGCCTGCCACAGGTGGTGTTCGAGCGCCTGGTGATCGCGCTCACGATCGTCGGAGCGCTCTACCTCCTCTGGTGACGACCTCCGCTGGTGACGACGGCGCCACCCTGCTCAGGCCCGGCCCGGCTCATCGGAGGACGGCGGCCCGGCTCAGCGGGCGGTGGGCTCGCTCGCCTTGCGGGCGCGGCTGCGCTCGCCGCGTCGACGGCCCCACCGGGCGGCGAGGAACAGCACCACGCCGACGGCGAGCAGGATGGCCCCGAACAGCCACACGATGGGACGTTGCTGGGTGAGGAGCACGATGCAGGAGGCGATGCCCAGCACCGGAACGAACGTCCACACGCGGAAGTGGGGGTGCTCGACGGGGTCGCGACGCAGCACCAGCACCGACACGTTGGCGCTGAGGAAGACGATCAGCAGCAGCAGCACGACCGTTTCGGCGAGGGTGGCGAGGTCTCCGACGAGGGTGAGCAGCATCGCCACGAGGGTCGTGGCGACGATCGCCACCCATGGGGTCTTCCGCTTCGGCAGGACCCGCGCGAGGACGGCCGGCAGCAGACCCTGCTCGGCCATCCCGTAGGCGAGCCGGCTCGCCATGATCATCGTCAGCAGCGCACCGTTGGCGACGGCGATCAGCGCGATGAGGCTGAACAGCCATGAAGGGATGGCGACGCCGCTGGCCTCGACGACATCGAGCAGCGGTCCGCTGGATCCCTCGAGCTCGGCGGCGGGGAGCGCGATCGCACTGGCGAGACCCACGAGGACATAGACGACGCCGGCGGCGAGAAGAGCGGCGAAGAGAGCGCGCGGGAACGTGCGGGAGGGGTCCTTGACCTCCTCGATCACATTGGCCGACGTCTCGAAGCCGACGAAGGAGTAGTAGGCGATGATGGCGCCGGCGAGCACGGCCGAGCCGAAGGCGGCATCTTCGGGGAGTTGGGTGACGCGCGACACGTCGCCGCCTCCACCCCCGAGGAGGATGCCGACGACCACGATGACCAGCACCAGTCCGCTCACCTCGATCACCGTCATCACGAGGTTCGCCCCCATCGACTCGCGGATGCCGCGGGCGTTGAGGGCGGCGACGACGGCCAGGAACACGATGGCGACGGGAATGACCGGCAGGTCGATGAACGTCGTCAGATAGTCGCCCGCGAAGGCGATTGACAGCCCCGCGGCGCTGGTGACACCGGCGGCCAGCATGCTGAAGCCGACGAGGAACGACACGAGAGGGTTCTTGAAGGCGCGTTCGGCGAACACCGCCGCGCCTCCCGCCCGGGGGTACTTCGTCACCAGCTCCGCGTACGACCCGGCCGTGAGGAGCGCGAGCAGGAGGGCGAGGAGGAGTGGAGCCCACAGCATCCCGCCCACGCGCCCGGCGAGCACGCCCATCAAGGCGTAGATGCCCGCACCGAGCACGTCGCCGAGGATGAACGCGAACAGCAGCGGTCCGGTGATGCCTCGCCGCAGGCGCGTCGGCGGTTGCGTCTCAGTAGTCACCATCACAACCGTAGAAGCCGCCGGCCGGGCCGGCCGCGGCTTGACAGACCGCGCCGGACGGGAACACGACCGTCCCGAGCCCGCCTGCCCCGGCGCTAGCGTCCACCGCGGCCGTGGTCAAGACCTAGGTTCTCGCCCCGCACGCGGCGAAGCTGAACCGATCGTACGCGCCGTACCCGAGTGCGCTGCGAATCGGAGGAGAGGGCCTCGAGATGTTCGACATCTTCGTCACCGGAGCGCGCATGGCGACCACCGACGACGTCGCCGAAGCGCTGCTGGAGTACTTCCGCGTGCTCTCCGAGCAGGGCCGCACCGAGCTGGTGTCGTTCCCGGCGCTGCTGGACGGTCAGGCCGGCCAGGCGTGGGTCAGCCTCGGGGCCGGCGTCCCGCTCGTGGCCGTGCGATCCGAACCGGAACTGCCGCTCACGCTGGAGGGCGAGGAGCTGGCGGCCTGGAGCATCCGGCGCCGCGCTGCCGTCGTCGCCGGCCGCACGGCGGGTTTCGACTGGGACGAGGGGCGCTGAGAAGACCGACAGCGGTCAGGCACGCGTGTCATCGGCATTCGTCCGGGTAGCCAGCCCTTCGGCGTAGGCCTTCAGGGCCAGGTCGAATTCCCCGAGCTTGACCTGAATCTTCTTCATCATCGCGGGCGAGAGAGCAACGAGGAGCCCCGTCAGCTTCTCTGATTGCGCCAGCCTGGTGCGAGTGGGGCTCAACGCGGTGAGCGTGAATCGGTGATCGGCGTCCATCAGGCCCGGCAGGAGGAATCGGCTCGTCCAGCGGAGTTCCGCCTCGGGAGTCGCGGTGATAACCCGGACAGGGCCCTGTCGCGGCTTCCCGAAGCCCTCGTCAAGGGTCGCGCCGAGCAGAATCGTCTCTCCGGGCGCGACCACACCGGAGGCGTGGCGGAAATAGGGATTCCACCCGGGATACCTCTCGAAGTCGGTGAGGGCTTGCCACACGAGGCGAGCGGGCGCGTCGATGTCCACTGTGCTGGTCACGTCGGTCATGCGGGACTCTTCTCTTCGGGGGCGGGGGATCTCCTGCAGCGAGCGTAATGCGGCGCACAGCGCGCGAGGCATGGTGCCCGGCATTCGCCGCAGATTTCGCCCCATCCGGGCGAACATGCAGACAGCGGCACCGCACTGGGGTAGGGTCGAACCACGACGAGCATTCACGCGCGTCGGCTGTCCGGATGAGTATTCCAATGACGGACACCGCCCATCCGGGCAAAAATCCACAAACCCGCCCTCATCGCTGAACCGGGTTGCACGACTGAATCGACCTCTTCACATCTCTTCCTTGCTTTTATCCCCTGATCTTTCTCCTTCCCTGCTGACGTGGCTCAAGGCCGACCTCGACGTGTACGTCGGGCACTCGTCTGGCGAATACGCCGGGCACGTGACCATCGATGAGACCGAGTTCGCGGCCCACGACGCCGTCGGCCAGCCGCTGGGTGTCTTCGCCGCGCTGGTTCTCGCGCAGCGCTCGCTGGAAGACGCGCTCGGCCGCACCAGCGGCCACCCCCATCCTGGGCGACGTCGCCCCAAGTCTCCGCGATCTTTTCGTCGCGGTCATCGGGGTCGCCGTCGCGGCCCCTCTTTAAGAAAGAGAGATCCGATGGCATTCGGAACTGTTAAGTGGTTCAACTCTGAAAAGGGCTACGGCTTCATCGCACCCGAGGACGGCTCGCCCGACGTGTTCGCGCACTACAGCGCGATCGAGGGTGGCGGCTTCCGCTCGCTCGAAGAAGCACAGCGCGTCGAGTTCGACGTCGAGCGCGGCCCGAAGGGTCCCCAGGCCTCGAGCATTCGCCTCGTGTGACCTCAGGATGCGGCGGGCATGAAGCCCGCCGCATCCTTCTCATTTCGCGCTCCTGTGCAGTGACTGTGCATCCGCGCGTTGACACACAGCCGTCGGCTGTCCTTAGTATGGTCGGCAATAGCGGGCAGCATCCGCCCCCGCGTATCACATCAGCATGACCTTGGGTCTGGCTGGCTAACCCAAGGAGACCCTTGACCACTGTCACCCCCATACAGGCCACACTGGGTCCGGTCCGGCAGACGTATGCCACCCGTGAATCATTCCCTCCGGTCGCCAAGGCCTACACCCAGGTCTCGCAGGTGGTGAAAGAAATGGGTCTTCTCCGTCGTGCCCAGTGGTTCTACGCCCTGGTCGCCGCCGCCCTCGCGGTCGCGCTGGCCGGCGCCATCACCGGCTTCATCCTGCTGGGTGACAGCTGGTTCCAGCTCCTGATCGCCGCCGCGCTCGGCATCATCTTCACGCAGATCGCGTTCCTCGCCCATGAGGCCGCGCACCGCGTCATCCTCTCCACGGGTCCGGCCAACGACCGCCTCTCCCGCATCATCGGCCCTGCCCTCGTCGGCATGAGCTACTCGTGGTGGGACTCCAAGCACAGCCGGCACCACGCCAACCCGAACCGGGTGGGCAAAGACCCGGACATCGAGATCGACACGATCTCGTTCGTCGAGGACGACGCCCGCAAGGCGCGTGGTGTGGTCCGCTTCATCACCCAGCGTCAGGGGTGGCTGTTCTTCCCGCTGCTGACCATGGAGGGCTGGAACCTCCACTTCCTCGGCATCAAGTACCTCGTCACCACGCGTGAGCCCATCAAGGGCCGCTGGATCGAGCTCTCCCTGATCCTCCTGCGCCTGGCCGCGGTCATCGTGCCGGTCTTCCTTTTCCTGCCGCTCGGGTTGGCGATCGCCTTCATCTTCGTGCAGATGGCCGTCTTCGGCGTCTACATGGGTGCCTCCTTCGCTCCGAACCACAAGGGCATGCCGGTCATCGCACCGGACGCCCGCCTCGACTTCTTCACCAAGCAGGTGCGCACCTCCCGCAACGTGCGCGGCGGCTGGTGGGCGACCACCCTCATGGGCGGCCTGAACTACCAGGTCGAGCACCACCTGTTCCCGAGCATGGCCCGCCCGTACCTGTCACGCGCCCGCGTGATCGTGCGCGAGGCGTGCGAGAACCTCAACGTGCCGTACACCGAGACGAGCCTCATCCAGTCGTACGGCATCGTCATCAAGTACCTCAACGAAGTCGGTCTCGCCGCGCGCGACCCCTTCGACTGCCCGACGCGTCAGCAGATCCGCGGTATCTGACCCGGTAGGCGAACGCCCCCTTCCCGACGCACCGCGTCGCGGGAGGGGGCGTTTCTTCGTTGACGCTGCGCTAGCGTGAGCCTCGACAGACGAGGCACGCTTTCCCGGGAGGGTGATGCAGCATGGCGAAGACAGGGTCGTCCGACGGACTGAGCACGGAAGAGCGCGAGGCGGTCAAGCAGCGCGCGAAGGAGCTCCGGGAGCAGGAGAAGGCCGGCAAGAACCGGGCCGCGGGGGAGAAGGCGGTTCTGGATGCCATCGCCGATCTCGAGCCTGCGGACAAGAGCCTCGCCGAGGGTCTGTACACGGTGGTGAGCGAAGTCGCCCCCGACCTGGTGCCGAAGACCTATTACGGCATGCCCGGATTCGCCAACGCGGAGGGCAAGATCGTCGTCTTCATCCAGCCGGCGCTGAAGTTCAAGACGCGTTACGCGACGATCGGCTTCGAAGACAAGGCCGATCTCGACGACGGCGACATGTGGCCGGTCGGTTTCGCCGTGCGCGCGTGGACACCGGCCGTCGAGGCGCGAGTGACCGAGCTCGTCCGCAGCGCGGTCGGCCCGGCGCGCGCCTAGCCCCTCGCGCCACCTCTCGCGTGCCGTCCGTGCCGCTGGATCGGCAGCGGGCCGGTCACGCTCCGCTCGTCGCTCCAGCATTGGATGCCGGTGACCTCGGGCAGCCGATCGCGCGTGAAGACGGGGTCTCGTCCTTCGCGCCGCTGCTGCGTGTAGTCACGCAGCAGCGCGAAGGCAACGCCGGAGAGCAGGCCGATCGCGACGAGGTTCACCAGCGCCATCACGCCCATGATCCCGTCCGCGGTGTTCCAGATGAGGTCGGCGGATGCGATCGACCCGACGAAGACGACGGCCACGACCAGCACGCGGTAGATCGTGAGCACGCGGCGGCTGGAGGAGATGAACTCGATGTTGGACTGGCCGTAGTAGTAGTTGCCCAGGATCGAGCTGAACGCGAGCAGGAAGATGATGATGCTCAGCAGCACGTTCGACCATTCGCCGAGGTTGCCGACGATGGCCTCCTGGGTCAGCCCGATCCCGCGCGTCGCGCCGGCGAGGTCGGGGGTGGAGACCAGGATGATGGCGGCGGTGATGGAGCAGACCAGGAACGTGTCGAAGTAGACGCCCAGGGTCTGCACGAGCCCCTGCTTCACCGGGTGGGTGACGGCGGCACTGGCGCCGGCGTTGGGAGCTGACCCGAGGCCCGCCTCGTTGGAGAACATTCCGCGCTTCACGCCGGTCATGATGATCACCCCGAGGGTGGCGCCGACCACCTCGTTGAACCCGAACGCCTGCGTGAAGATCGACGCGAACGCCTCGGGGAGACGTTCGATGTTCATGCCGACGATCACGAGGCCCAGGAGGAGGTACCCCAGCGCCATGGCCGGAACGACGGCCTGGGTGACGCTGGCGATGCGGCGGAGGCCGCCGAAGACCACCAGGCCGGTGATCGCGGACAGGGCGATGCCGATGACCCAGGGGATCCACGTCAGGTCACCGCCGAAGCTCGACGACACGGTGGCGCTGATGGTGTTGGCCTGCAGCGAGCTGAAGGCGAAGGGGAAGCAGACCACCAGGATCACGGCGAAGACGATCCCCATCCACCGCGCCTTGAGGCCGTACTGCATGTAATACGCCGGGCCGCCGCGGAAGCCCTCCTCGTCGCGCACCTTGAACAGCTGACCGAGCGTGGATTCCACGAAGCTGGATGCTCCGCCCAGGAACGCCATCGCCCACATCCAGAACACCGCGCCGGGGCCGCCGATCGCGATCGCGGTGCCCACCCCCGCGATGTTGCCCACCCCGACCCGCGAGGCGGCGGAGATCGTGAACGCCTGGAACGCCGACACCGACTGCGGCTCGCCGTTCTCATCGCGTGGAGTTGGGTTGGTGAGCGTACGGAACATCTCGGGAATGAGCCGGAACTGCACCACCCCGGATCTCACGGTGAAGTAGATGCCGAGGACGGCGAGGACGGGCAGCACCGCCCAGGTCCAGAGGAAATCTCCCCCGGTGAGAACCGTGTTGTTCACCGCGTCCATCACGTCACCGTAACCTGCACGTACCGGTAGGACGGCTGCCGCACCCGCTCCACCCAGCGGTAGGTCAGGGCAGACACGCCGCGGAGGGCGGCACCGGCGATTCCGGCGAGACGAGCGAGCATGGGCCCATTGTCCGCAGGCGCCGCCGCTGTGGCGCCCCCCCTTCGCCGCCGCCGGGGCGACGGGCTACGATGCCGACGCCCGGCATCGCGATTCCTGCGCCGTTAGACTGGCCCAGGCGCGTCGGGAAGTCTGGTCGACACTTCCCTTGTCGACCAAAGCCCTAGGTGGAAACCGATGACGCACGAGACTCCTGGATCCCCCCCGCCCGCGTTCCCCCGCCGCGGCAGCTACGCCGAGGCGAGCCGCATCGGGACGCTCCTGCGGAAGGAAGCCGTCGGCGGCATGCTCCTCGTCGCCGCGGCCGCCATCGCGATCATCTGGGCGAACACCCCCTTCGCCGACGTCTACTTCGCCGTGCGCGACTTCAGGATCGGGTACGCCCCGTGGCACCTGGAGCTCTCCCTCGGCGCATGGGCGGCCGACGGACTCCTGGCGATCTTCTTCTTCCTCGTCGGCCTCGAGCTGAAGCGCGAGCTCGTCGTCGGCGACCTGAGGGAGTTCCGCACCGCGGTGGTTCCCATCGCGGCCGCCGCCGGCGGAGTCGTGGTCCCCGCTCTCATCTATGTGGCCGTCGTGTGGCAGGCGCCCTCGCTCCTGGCCGGCTGGGCGATCCCCGCCGCCACCGACATCGCCTTCGCCGTCGCGGTGCTGGCCCTCGTCGGCTCGCACCTCCCCAGCCCGTTGCGCATCTTCCTCCTGACGCTCGCCGTCGTGGACGATCTCATCGCGATCGTCATCATCGCCATCTTCTACACGAGCGACATCGAGCTCCTGCCGCTCGTCGCCGCTGCCGTGACGGTCGCCGTGTACGGGGTGATCGCGCAGCGTTACCAGAAGCTGTTCCACCTGAAACCTGCTGCCGCGTGGCTGATCCTCCTCCCCATCGGCTTCGTCGCGTGGGCGTTCATGCACGCCTCCGGGGTGCACGCGACGATCGCCGGCGTCGCATTGGCCTTCACCATCCCGGTGCGACAGCCCAAGGGCGCGGCACTGACGTCGCGCGAGGGGGGACTCGCGGAGGTGTTCGAGCACCGCTTCCGACCGCTTTCGGCCGGCTTCGCCGTGCCGGTCTTCGCGTTCTTCGCCGCCGGCGTCGCCATCGGGGGAGTGGACGGCATCGTCCGCGCCGCGACCGACCCCGTCACCATCGGTGTGGTCGCGGGCCTCGTGCTGGGAAAGCCCATCGGCATCGTCCTCACGACGCGCATCCTCACGGCCGTCACCCACGCGCGCCTGGATCCCGCGCTCCGCTGGATCGACCTCATCGGCGTGGGTATTCTCGCCGGCATCGGCTTCACGGTGTCGCTGCTGATCGCGGAACTCAGCTTCGGCCCGGACAGCGTGCACAATGACGACGCCAAGATCGCGATCATGATCGCCTCGGTCATCGCGTCGCTGGCCGCATCCGTGATCCTGCTCGCGCGCAACCGCGTGTACAAACGCGTGGCGGCGGAGGAGAGGCGGGATGCGGATGCGGACGGGATCCCCGACGTGTACCAGCGTCCCGAGCGGCCGGGCGGCGGCACAATCTGACGCGGTTTCGGCGGCGCAGGATGCAGGGTGCCTGGATTTTTCCTGGCGCGCAGCGCAAATAGCAAGGGGGCAGCGAAGATTCGTGCCGCCTGGTTAGCTCCCTGAGGCACATCTCGTGCCCGACGTACGCGATACGACAGTCACATTAAAGGACATACCCATGAGCACCACAACCCCCAGTGCCCGCAACTCCCGCCTCTCGACCGAGACCAAGGCGGCCTTCAAGACCACTGAGTTCATCGCCTACGTGGTGATTCTCGTCGCGATGTTCATCGCGTCCATCGTCGTGGACAGCAACGAAGACGGCCAGGGCTTCGGCGCCTCCGAGGTGTGGCTGTACGCCACCCTGCTGACCATCGGTTACATGATCAGCCGTGGCCTGGCCAAGTCGGGCAGCCGCGAGTTCTACGACCGCGACGACCGCGACGCGCGCACCGGTCGCTGACTGACCCCCAAGAGTGACCGGAGGGGGAGACCCCTCCCGGAAACGCTGTGATCGAAGGCCCCCTGCCACGCAGGGGGCCTTCGTGGTTCAGCGATCCGACCGGGTCGTCTCGTCGGTGCCGCGATCGCGGCCGTCGCCCCGCGTGCCGTCGCCCCGCACGAGCGGGTCGACCTTGTCGGCCTTCCGCAGCGTCTCGGCCTGTTCTTCCCGACGCTTGGCGGCCTCTGCCGCGTGCTCGTCGATGTCGGCGGCGCGGCGCTGCGCCTCCATGTCGGCCTGAGCGGCGCGCGCCTTCGCCCGCTCCGACTCGGCCTGGGCCTGAGCCGAGTCGGCACGGGCCTGCGCGACCTCCGCCTCGTGCTCGCGTGCGCCCAGGTCGGCCTGGCGGGCCTCGGCGCGCAGCTTCTGGGCCTTCTCGTGCTGCGCCTGCTGCCGGCGCTCGCGGCGTCCCTTCGCGGTGACCGCCAGCACGATGCCGACGATCACCAGCACCACGACGATGGCCACAATGATCCAGATGACGGTAGACGTATCCACGGTCTCTCCCTCGAGTGCGGCGCAGAACAATGGTTCGGCGCATCCTCTGCAAGGAAACCGGAGAGCCGGCGATTGCGCGTCCCGCTTGCCGTGCGAGCGGGACTGCGCTAGCCAGGCCGGCTATTGGTCCGCGGCGGCCCCGCTGAGTATTGTCACGGTAACGGGGATGAACGCAGCTGATCACGGCGAGGAGCGGCGGAGATGGAGCGAGCGGGGGGAACCGTCGCACTCACGGGTGGGACGAGTGGAATCGGGCTCGCTCATGCGCGCGGCGACGAGCTGATGCGGTGGACGTGGGATCAGTTGCGCCCGTTCGGCGTGACAGCGAGCTGACCTGTGCCTGACCCGGAGCAGCCTCATCGACTCGCGCTCGTCACGGGCGCCACCGGCGCGATCGGATCGGCGGTGTCCCGCCGTCTCGTCGCTGAAGGCGTGGGCGTTGCCCTTCTCGCGCGCAACGCCCGTCGACTCGAGAGGCTCGAGCAGCGGCTCGACGCCTCCGATCTGACGATACGTGTGCGAGCGGACGTGACCGAGCCCTTCGACCTGGTCGAGGCGCGGGATGCTGTCCGCTCCCGGTTCGGCGCGGATCCCGACCTGCTGGTGGTGAGCGCGGGAGTGTTCCTTGCTTCCTCGTTCGAGAACGCGATTCCCTCCGAGTGGGCGACCATGATCAGGACCAACATTCAGGGAGTGCTCCAGACGGTCCAGACGTTCACAGACGGTCTTCTCGCCGCCGGAGACAACGGACAACCGGCCGACATCGTTCTCATCGGATCAGCCATCGCCGAAAATCGCACCACCGCCTTTGCGGTGTACTCGGCCATCTCGGCAGCGGTCACGCAGCTGTCGAAACACCTCCGCGACGAGTTCGGGGGACGAGGGGTCCGCGTGCATCACGTCGCTCCGTACTACGTGACGTCACAGATCGGCTCCGACATGGCGGAATCGGCGGTGTTCGAGGAGGTGCAGTCGTTGTTCGACGACTTCGAGTCCATCGACCCAGCCTCCGTCGCCGACCTGGTGTGGTTCATGACGTCCCTCCCGAGGCGCGTGAACCTCGCGGAGGCCACCATCCGCGCGGCCAAGAGCTGACATGCCTCTTCTGAGTGCGGCTCGCTGGCGGCGCATTGCATCATCGGAGAGTGCGGGCGCGATCGCGCTGCTCTTCGCCACGGTACTGGCCATCGCGTGGGCGAACGTGTCCCCGGAGAGTTACGACGACTTCTGGCACACGGACATCGGGATCAACGTCGGTAGCTCCGCTCTGGAATTGTCATTGCAGCACTGGGTCAACGATGCCGTGATGGTTCTGTTCTTCTTCCTCGTGACCCTGGAGGTGAAGAAGGACTTCGTTTTGGGAGACCTCCGAGACTGGCGTCAAGCAAGCCTGCCCATCATCGCCGCAGCGTTCGGCCTTGCGGTGCCGGCTGTGCTCTTCGTGCTCATCACCAGAGGGACCAGCGATGTGGGCGCGTGGGGTGTCGTCATCTCCACCGACACCGCCTTCGTCGTGGGCATTCTGGCGGCGTTCGGCTCCCGTCTGCCGGTGCAGTTACGCGTCTTCCTGCTCACGATGGCCGTCGTCGACGATGTCGGCGCGCTCGGCGTGATCGCGGTCGTGTACACCGACCACCTGGACCTGGTCTGGCTCGTCGTGGCGGGCGTGGTCTCCGCGGGCATCTGGGTGGCGCAGCGGGCACGGGTGTGGCGCGGTGCGGTTTATGCCGTGCTCGGTCTCGTCCTGTGGTTCGCCATCTACCAGTCAGGTGTGCACGCGACTATCGCAGGTGTCGTCCTGGCCCTGCTCCTACCGGTCTTCCCCCCGAAGCGAGATCAAGTGGACCGCGCCGAGACACTCACTCAGGGCTTCCGCCGAACCCCCGATGCCGAGAAGGGACGCGCCGCCGCGGAGGGGATTCTTCGCTCCGTCTCGGTGAACGACCGGTTGCAGCTGGCCCTGCGCCGCGTCGTTGCCTTCGTCGTCGTTCCGATCTTCGCGTTGGCGAATGCCGGCGTGCAGATCACCGCCGAGTCGCTGCAGCACGCCTTCACGTCCACGCTCACGTGGGGCGTGATCATCGGGCTCGTCGTCGGCAAGTTCTTCGGAGTCACGGGATCCGTCCTGCTCGCTCGACGCCTGCGCGTCGGCCGTCTCGCGCCGGCGCTGCACGCGCGTCACATCACCTCCGGATCGCTCCTCCTCGGCATCGGGTTCACCATCTCGCTGTTCATCGTCGACCTCGCCATCGAAGACCCGGTCGCGCAATCCGACGCGCGTATCGGGATCATCACCGCGTCCCTCGTTGCTGCGCTGTCGGCGACCGCTGCGCTGTGGCTCACTTCGCGATACGACGCAGCACATGCGGCGCCGCGCACGCAGCTCGTGCGCGCGGTCGAGCCCGATCGCGACCATGTGGCGGGGCCGATCGACGCGCCGTACTCGCTCGTGGAGTACGGCACCTTCGGCGGGCTCGATGACCTGAGTACCGAAGAGATCATCGACGACGTGCTGGCGGACTTCGGCGATGACATCGCGTTCGTCTTCCGCCACCTCCGGCCCGACGCCGAGGGCGCACCGGAGCAGACGGGAGAGGCGCTCGAGGCGGTGGCGGCGCAGTCGCCGCGGCTGTTCTGGGCGATGCGGAGGGAGCTCAATCGTATGAGTGAGGACAGTTCGCTCGACTCGCAGGCGATTCTCCGGGCCACCGTCAATGTCGGGGCGAACCTGTCGCGGGTCGAGAACGACCTGCGACGAGGGGCGCGGCGGTCACGCGTGCAGCAGGACTACCTGGATGCCGAGAGCATGGGTCTGACCGAGGGGCCGGTGCTCTTCGTCAACGGGCTCATCTACTCCGGCCCTCTGGAAGCCGGCGCCATCGCGGCCGAGCTGAGGGCCACCGCAACGGCAGTGGGTGAGGACTCGGCAGCACGTCGCGCGGGATCGCTCGGCGACACAGCCGACGACGAAACGGCCGGCGCCTCGTGAGCGGGCGTGGCCCGCACGTCATCAGCGGGGGAGCGTCGGGGATCGGGCTTGCGCTCGCGCACCGCCTTCTCGGGCGGGGAGAAGGCGTCGTGATCGTGGACCGCCTCGAGCGCCCGGACGCGCTCGCGGACGACTCGATCCGCTACTTCGTGCAGGATGTCACCGACCACGAGGGTGTCGCGGATGTCGCGGCGCGCCTCCTCGACGAGTTCCCGCGCATTGCCTCCGTGACTGCGGCAGCCGGGCTGGGCCATTCCCAGCGGTTCGAGGAGACGCCGGTCGCCGATTGGTCCGCCGTCCTCGATACCAACATCGCCGGCACCATCGGCCTCGTCCAGGCGCTGATCCCCGGACTTGCGCGGGAGGCCGCAGAGTCGGGCGTTGCCGATGTCCTGACCATCGGCTCGCTCGCGGACGAGAACTCCTACGACGGCTCGACGCTATACGGCGTGACCTCCGCAGCCCTGAAGATGTTCGCGACGCATCTGAGGAAGGAGCTGCGCCCGCAGCGCATCCGCGTGGCCAACCTGGCACCGGGATATGTGCGCTCCTCGTGGGCGGAGGGCCTCACCCTGAACGCGGAGGACTACCAGCGCCTCGGGCCCGACCTCATCACCGTCGACGACGTCGCGGAGATCATCGACTTCGTTCTCCGGCAGCCCCCCGGCGTCGCGCTGCACGACCTGGTTGTCGCTTCCACCAAACAGGGCTGGGGCTGACCGCGGTACCTCAATTCGGCTGGTTCGGCCCATACAGTCGCGCGATCTCTCTCGAGTCGATCCATCCCTCATAGGGCGGATGCTGCGGCCAGCCCTCCGGCGAATCCTGCCAGTCCTCCTGCCGGCCGTAGGGGAGCAGGTCGATGAGCGGGAAGGTGTGCGCGAGCTGTTCGGTGCCCCGTCCGTTGGTGTGCCACGTGCGGTAGACCGTGTCGCCGTCGCGAAGGAACACGTTCACCGCGAACCCGCCTCCCGGAGGGGCGTCGACATCGGCGCCGAAGGGACTGTGCGCCGTGGAGTACCACGTCATCCGGTTGCCGACCCGGTCGCGGTAGGCGAGGGCCTCGCCGACCTCACCCTGGGTGACGATGACGAACCGGGCATCGTACGGCTCGAGGAAATCCAGTCGCGTGAACTGGGACGTGTAGCCCGTGCAGCCGGGGCACTGCCACGCTTTCCCGGGGCGCCACATGTGGTGGTAGGTGATCAGCTGCGACTTCCCCTCGAAGACATCCACCAGTCGGACGGGGCCGTGCTCGTCTTCGAGGATGTACTCGGGCATCTCGACCATGGGGAGTCGTCGGCGCTGTGCGGCGATCGCATCCAGTTCGCGGGTCGCCGCCTTCTCCCGCACGCGCAGGTCATCCAGCTGCCGGCGCCATTCGTCCGCGTCGGTAACAGGCGGAAGGGCAGTGGTCGTCGTGGAATCCATCGGTTCTCGCCTTTCGCTCCTGCGCGGATGCCGCGCATCCGCGCAATGTGTACACCGTGAACATCTCTGTCGATCACGATACTCAGGGTGGAAGGCCCGTCAAGGGGACCGCCGGGCTGAGGGCTCCTGCGGAGCGCGGGAGACGGGACCGGCGGCGCGCGGCACACCTCGCGGGCGCCCACCTCGTTGGATGACCGCGGTAGGGAATCCCTATGCGAACGGGCGGGAATGCCGGGCGTAGGACACCGCCCGGCGAGAACGAGGAGGGTCTGCTACATCGAGTCAGTTGCTCCAGAGCGCGTTCTCCCCAGAAAGTCAGTGAAGCGGGGGAGGAATTGGGATCGTCGGTTGGTTTGGGTCGGGCGTAACTCCCGAACTTTCGCTGAGCTGCGCCGGTATTGGGTGGCCGCGGCGCGGGCCTCGCTTGCAATCAGCCCGCCCATCAACGTCCAGTCCAGCATGAATCGCGCGGACCAGCGCGGGGGCCACAGGGCCGAGGCGGTAACAACGATCGCCATGGCGGAGACTGCAACTACGAGCGGTAGATTTTGGACGAGATCGCCGTCAGTCGAGAGCGACCAGGCCAGCCCCGCAGTGATCAGCCATAATCCGAGGAGTGAAGCCCATCCGAGCCACCACATAAAGCCGGCGGATGAACTTCGGATCCACGCCATGCTGAGCCCAAATACGCAAATGACCGAAGCCCAGATGGCGAGGGTAAGCGGGACCTGCCAATGTAGCCACGCTGGTCCTCCAACCGCCCATGCCCCGAGCTGGCCGGCTAGTGTCGCCACGGCGACATTCGTGACAAACACCAGCCACAGTTTTCGCCGAGAGCGCGGCCGAAGTCGATCTAGCGCGACGCGCGCTGCCGCACGAGTTCGCGTTGCCTCTTCGAGCTGCAACTCCCGATCAAAGACGACGAACCCACCCAATTGCGCCACCAGGAAGAGAGTTAGGCCTATCGCGGGGAGCAACAGGAAGATCAGGCCGAGGTTCCTCGGCGCTGTCACGGAATAGGTCAGCGCTAGGAGAAGTGCGGGCACAAAACCTGCGAATGATACTTCCGCCACAAAGCCCAGGAGCCGTCTCACCCGCCCGGCCGACTGAGGGGCGCCGAGCTGCTCGCCGCTGACCAGCACATAGAACCCTAGGAGCGTGGGAACGAATATCCCAAACGCCCACCCCACCTGCCCGAGAACCGCTTCACCCGCGTCGACTGCGATCTCACCCATGCTTCGAAGGTTGATCCCCGATGCAGCCAGCAGCGCGCAAGCCGCCACCAAACTGGAGAAGAGGCTGAGCATTCCTATCTCGGCGAGCGCAGCCTTCGTCGACCGCGACACAACTTCAGCTTTGTCGCCAGGTTTCGAGGCACGCTTCATGCTGTAACCGTACTCAGGCCGTCTGTATCGACCGCGAAGGGTGACCGCTGCGTGTTGGAGGCGCCGAGGCGAGGGTCGCTGCAGGTGTCACCGGAGGATGATGGGTGCATGCCTGCCGCTCACCGTCCCGGACTCCGGGTGACCTCGGCACTCACCATCCCCGAGTCGGAGTTGTCGTGGCGGTTCTCGCGGTCGTCGGGGCCGGGCGGGCAAGGGGTGAACACGGCCGACTCGCGCGTGGAATTGGGATGGGATGTGGCGAACTCGGCCGTCCTCTCGCCGGTTCAACGAGAACGGGTCCTCGAGCGGCTGCACGGGCGCCTCGTCGACGGGGTGCTGACGATCGCCGCATCCGAACACCGCGCACAGCTGCGCAACCGGGATGCCGCGCGCGCTCGGCTCGCGGCCGTCGTGGCTGACGCGCTGCGGCCGCCCGAAGCATCACGGCGACCGACGAAACCGACGCGAGGCGCGAAGGAACGGCGGCTGACCGCGAAGAAGCAGCGCACCGACGTCAAACGCCTCCGTCGACCACCCCACGACTGACGGTCAAGACGTGATGTCGCCCATCAGTCGTTTCGACCCCGTCGACCCACCGTCACGAGGGGTTCGCCGAGGCGTTGCGGGGGAGCGCCGAGAGGATTTCCTGAGCCACCCGCGGTGCCGCGCGTTCGGGGAGCCAATGCCCCTCGTCGAGTGCGACGAAGCGGTAGCCGCCGCGCACATAACGCCGGGTCAACTGCGCGGCCCGGCGCCCGAGTGCCTGGTCCTTGTTTCCCCACACGTACGTCGTGTCCACGGTGACCGGCGCCCGGGCGGCACGCGTTCCGCGTCGGTCAGGCAGCCACATCCCGCGGTACCAGTGCAGGGCGGAACGAAGAGCGCCCGGTCCGGAGAGGAACCGCTGATACTCGTCCGCGATCGGGGCGGGGAGCCCGGATGCGCGGAGCAGCCGCGCGAGGCGCGGCCGGAGCACCGTCTCAGGTAGCCGCGGCAGCTGAAAGAAGCCGATGTAGAGCGACCGCAGGCCCTGGGCCGAGGAGAGCAGCGAACGGAGCAGGGCGCGGGGATGCGGCGTCGACAACACGGTGATGCCGGTCAGTCGCTCGGGAGCGACGGCCGCGACGCGCCAGGCGACGAATCCGCCCCAGTCGTGCCCGACCAGGTGCACGCGCTGCCCGCCGAGCGCGTCGAGCAGCGCGAGCACATCGCCCGTGACATCGACGGCGCGGTAGTCCCGGCGCCGGCGTGGGCGAGCTCGTGGGGAGTACCCACGCTGGTCGAAAGCGACCACGCGAGCGCCGGCGCCCTCCAGCAGCGGTGTCACGGAGCGCCAGGTGTGACGCGAGCCCGGGAAGCCGTGCAGCAGGACGACCACCGGCCCGTCGATCGGCCCGGTGTCCGACACATCGAAAACGAGCTCGCCGCGGCGGAAGGTGTGGAGGCGGGCACCGGCCATGCTGCCATCCTGGCCGGTGGGGGCATGGGCTCCGAGGGGCTTGCTTCTGCGCGACGCCAGTGCGGTCACGCGCCGATGCGGTCAACAGCAAGGGCACTGACAGGTCGGCTCGGACGAGGAATACACTCGCGGCAAGCGGCTGAGAGCCACGAGCGGAGGGCGAGCCATGCTGGAGCACGTCGCTGAGGGTGTTCTCGTTCATGTCAGCGAGTTCATCCAGACCAATTCCACTGTCGTGCAGGGCCGGGATGGGGCGTTGCTCATCGATCCCGGCATCACCACCGACGAGATGGCGCAGCTGTCGGGAGACCTTGACGAGCTCGGCCAGCCGGTCGTGGCGGGCTTTTCGACGCATCCGGACTGGGACCACGTGCTGTGGCACGCCAGCTTCGGCGACGCACCCCGTTACGGAACGGCCCGCTGCGCGGCGTCCATGCACGAGCTGCTGTCGCACGCCGACTGGAAGGACCGCGTCGCCGAGGGACTGCCGCCCGAGCAGGCGGACGAGATCCCGATGGACCTGCTCGGTCTTGTCACAGGCCTGCCGGCCGGAGCGGGGCGCGTCCCGTGGGACGGCCCGACGGTACGGATCCTCGAACACCAGGCACACGCGCCGGGTCACGCGGCCCTGCTGATCGAGGAGGCCGGTGTCCTCGTCGCGGGCGACATGCTCTCCGACACCCTGATGCCCTTCCTCGACCTCGAGGCGGCAGACCCGATCGAGGACTACCTCACCGCGCTGCGGCTCTTCGACAGCGTCGCCGACGAGGCGGATGCGGTCATCCCCGGTCACGGATCCGTCGGCGGCGCGGGACAGATCCGAGTGCGCATCGACCAGGATCGCGCGTACGTGGAGGCCGCGCGCGACGGCGGTGCCATCGACGACCCGCGGGTCGGTCCGTCCGCCCCGCTGTACTGGCTGCCCGAGGTGCACGAGTGGCAATGGCAGCGGCTCGCGGAGCGGCGGCAGGACGAGACGCCGGGGCGGTAGCCTCGCACAGTGTTCGCACACGAGGCAGGCTCGGGTATCCCGGTGGTGCTCCTGCACGGATTCGGTCTGGATCACCGTTCCCTGCTCCCCCTGGAGCCGACGTTCGAGCGCGCGGGGGAGTGGCGGCGGATCTACCTCGACCTCCCCGGCGCAACCCGGTCGCCGGCGGGGGCCGTGAGCAGCGCCCAGGAGGTTGCGGATGCGGTGGTCGACGAGGTCGTCGCGCGCCTCGGCGAGGAGCCGTTCGCCATCGTGGGGAACTCATTCGGCGGGATGATCGCCCGCTATGTCGCCCATGAGCTGCGCTCGCAGGTGCTCGGGCTCGCCACGGTGGCCGGCGTCTTCGTCGCCCCGCACGCCGAGCGGACCGTGCCGCCTCGCACGGTGCTGAGAAGGGATCCGGACATCGAGCCGATCCTCGGGGCGGTGCTCGAGCAGTACCGCGAAGACGCCGTGGTGGAGTCTGCGGAAGATGCCAGCGCCTTCGTGCAGTACACCCTGCCCGGCCTCGACGGCGGCGATCAGGACGCCCTCGACCGCATCGCGAAGGCGTACTCGCTCGACCGTGAACCCGAAGACGCCCACCCCGCATCCTTCTGTCAGCCGACCCTGCACATCACGGGCCGGCAGGACGACGTCGTCGGCTACGTCGACGCGTGGGGGCGGATCGACCACTACCCACGCGCGACCTTCGCCGCACTCGACGCGGCCGGACACAACCTCCTCTTCGAGCAGGGCGACCTGTGCTCAGCCTTGATCGCCGAGTGGCTGGGGCGGATGCGGCAGCGGAACTGAGCGGACATAGCCAGCCCGCGGCCCGACCTAGGCTTGACGGATGACTGAATTCCTCGCCCTCACCGGCGGCTACGTCGTTCCCGTCATCGGTGATCCGATCGACAACGGAACGGTCGTCGTCGCCGACGGCGTGATCTCCGCCGTCGGCGGGGCCGAGACCCCGATCCCGGAGGGCGCTCGCGTCGTCGACGTCGCGGGCCGCTGGGTGCTGCCCGGGTTCATCGAGGCCCATGGTCACCTGGGCGTCCATGAGGACGGCGAGGGATGGTCAGGCAACGACACCAACGAGATGACCGACCCGAACGGCGCGCGCTTCCGGGCGCTCGACGGCATCGACATCGAAGAGGTCGGCTTCCGCGACGCCCTCCGCGGCGGAGTGACGACCGCGGTCATCAAGCCCGGCTCGGGCAACCCCATCGGCGGACGCACGGTTGCCATCAAGACCTGGGGCGGTCGCACGGTGGATGAGCAGGTGCTCGCGCTCGACGTGTCGGTCAAGTCGGCGCTGGGGGAGAACCCGAAGCGCGTGTATGGCGACAAGAAGCAGACGCCCTCCACGCGGCTCGGCGTCGCGGCAGTGCTGCGCGAGGCGTCCGTGAGCGCACGCAACTACGCCGAGAAGCGGTCGGCGGCGGTCACCAAGGGGGAGCCCTTCGACCGCAACCTCACCGACGAGACGCTCGCCGCCGTCCTGGACGGCGACCTGATCTGGGACCAGCACTGCCACCGCCACGACGACATCGCCACCGCGGTCCGCATCGCCGAAGAGTTCGGTTACAACCTCGTCGTGAACCACGGCACCGAGGGGCACAAGATCGCCGATGTGCTGGCGGAGAAGGGCATCCCCGTCATCTTCGGCCCGATGCTGACCTCCCGCTCGAAGGTCGAGTTGCGTGATCGCGCGATCGGCAACCTCGCGCTGATCGCGGCGGCTGGCGTGAAGGTCGCGATCACGACGGACCATCCCGTCATCCCGATCGAACAGATTCGCCTGCAGGCGATCCTCGCCGTGCGCGAGGGGCTGCCGGCCCAGACGGCGCTGGAGGCACTCACGGTGAACCCGGCCTCGATCCTCCGACTGGACTCGCGCGTGGGTGCCCTCGAAGAGGGTCGGGATGCGGACATCGTCGTGTGGTCGGGTGACCCGCTGGCGATCGAGTCAGAGGTCGAGCAGGTCTTCATCAACGGCCGGGCGGTTGTCGAGCCGGCCGCCGACGGTCAGCGGGAGCCTCGGATCGTGGACCGCTGGGAGCGGTTCGGTCGCACCTCCTGGGTCCGCTGACCCCGCGCGAGCTTTTACCTTCGGTCGCGCCCGTCCCCGGGCGTCACACGCCCCGCGGGTGTCGACCTTGGTAGGCAGTCATTCCCGCGGGGGCGTGTGGGATCGGTCAGCGTCAGCTACGGTCCGTGCGGGCCGCGCCGTCGTTCAGCTCGATCTCTTCCTTGCGGACCTGCTCGGTGACCGTCTCGTTCTCGGTGACGGTCTCCTTGTCGAGGCGGACCCGCTCGACCGGGACGGTTTCCTTGGCGATGACGGGGCGCTCTTCGGTGAGAACGATCTCGTGCTCTTCCTCGCTGATGTCGGGTCCGGCCAGGGCGTCGCCGACGTTCCCGTCGGTGATCGGCTCACGCTCGAGCCGCACCTCTTCACGGCTGACGGGGACGGTGACCGTCTCGTTCTCGGTGACGATGTACTTCCGCAGACGCGCACGACCGGTCTCCACCTTCTCGGTGCCGACGTGCAGACGCTCCTCGGAGCGGGTCATCGCGTCATCCGTGGAGGGCCCTGACGTGTCGTAGCCGACGGTGGTGTCCGTGTCGACCCCGCGGTCGTGATCGGTCGCCCCGCCGGTCGAGCCGTTGCCGTAGTAGGCGTACAGCTCGTTCTCCTGGGACTGCTCGAGCGCGCCGTCCACGTCGATGCGGGGAGCATCCTTGACGCGCTCCTTGGTGTAGGGGACCCGGACGTCCTCGCCGATCTGGTCTGCCTGGTCGATGGGAACGAAGGTCTCCGACATTCCGAAGAGCCCGGTGCGGACCGACGCCCACGAGGGCGCACCCGAGTCCGTGTCGACGTAGACCTGACCGATGGTTCCGATCTTGTCCCCGTCCGAGTCGATGACGCTGCTGCCGATGAGGCTGCCGAGATTGTTCGAGTTGATCATTTTGTTCCTTCCGTTGTTGAAATGCGTTTTTCGGGTTATCGGACCGCAGGTACGGGCGTCCCCGCGTTAGCGGGTAGCCCGCACGGTTTCGGCGTCGTTCTGACGGTCACGACTGACGACGGTGCGTACGCCGAACATGCCGCCCAAGGATGCGATCACTGCGCCGAGCAGAAGACCGAAGAAGCCCCACCATGAGCCCGCCTGAGCGGTGTCGGCGGCGTCCTTGGCCACCTGCTCTGCATTCTCGACCGCCTCGCCGGCCTGGTCCTGGGCCGCCTCCTCGTCGACGTTGCCCTGGACGTCTTCGGCGACCTGGGTCACGTCGGTGCCAGAGAGAGCCTGGGTGGCGGAGCTGACAATGCCGCCGACGGCTCCGAGCAGGCTGGCGCTGAGCCAGACCGTCAGGGCCAGAGCGACGACCAGGGAGGTCGCCCAGGTCAGGAAACCGTGTAGCAGCCCGCTGCGGACGGCGAGAGCGCCAGCGACGAAGCCGGCGGCGGCGAGCGCAATAGCGAGCGCAATAACGCTCCAGATGCCCGCCCCGACGCCCGAGCCGCCAAGCCCGATTGCTGCGGTGACCAGCGAGAGCAGTACCGATACCGCAAGGAACGTCATCACACCGGCGATGATCGATCCCCACGACACGTTCGCGGGGCGACCGGGACGTTCGGTCCCGATCAGCGACTCCTTGCCAGAGTCGTTATCGGTCGTGACGGGCAGGGCCGCCGCACCGCCATTCCTGCTTGAGCCGTTGTTGGCCATCATTGCCTCTCATGGGGGTGGAGCTCGCGCAACAGACAGCGAGCCGCCGGGGGAGAGCCGCTTACAGCGTAAGCAACGGATGTGACGTTACAGTGTAAGCAACGCCACCACCAGTGCCCCTGGCGGCCGGGAGGAGAGGGTGCTATGGAGGCACGCGTGCGGAAGAAGCCGGTGGGAGCGCCGGGCCCCCGCCTCAGCCGTGAGTTGATCGTCGAGACCGCCCTGGCTCAGATCGACCGCTCCGGCCCGCAGGGTTTGTCGATGAGGTCCCTGGGGCAAGAGTTGGGTGTGGAGGCCATGTCCCTGTACCGGCACGTGCACGGCAGAGAGGACCTCCTCGAAGGCGTTGTCGCATTGCTGATGAGCAACCTGACCTCGGACCTTGACGAGGAGCTGGCTGAGCACTGGCAAGGCTTCCTGCAGAGCACCGCGCACCAGGTCCGCCGCATCGCAATGGAACACCCCAAAGCCTTTCCACTGGTCGCCACTCGGCACCCCGCAGCGCCCTGGCTGCGTCCGCCGCTGAGAAGTGTCGAGGTCGTCAACACATTCCTGAGCACACTCATCGGACACGGGTTCACCGACGCGCAGGCTGTTGACGCGTACCGATCATTCAGCAGCTTCCTCCTCGGCCACCTGCTCCTCGAGTCCGCGGTCCGCGGAGCCGAAACGGGGCCCGTCGAAGAGCCCCTCGACGAGGGAAACGCGGACATCCCCGAAGTCGACGGGCAAACCTCCCTGGACGCGGCGACAGAAGTGGAACGCCTCCGTCCCCTGCTCAGCCAGGACCGCAGCGGCGAGGAGTTCGAAGTCTCCCTCGAAGTTCTCCTCGACCGGCTGAATCGCGAGTTGTCCCAATGACCCGATCACGGTCGTCAGTCCCGAGGGGTGAAGCCTAGGCGGGGCAGCTACTCGTCCGTCTCAATGTCGTTCGCTTCACCTCACACGAAGCGCGGCATCACGCGGTCCAGATCAAAACCGTCAGTGTGGGTCCTGCGGTTGCCCTGGTGGGTTCGACATGGCTGGACACAATCAGTCTGCCGTCGTCACGCTGGTCAGAGATCGAGGAAGTCGCCCAGCGCGCGCACGAAGCGTGGTGCCCCTGGAGGGACTCGAACACGTTTTGAGCATTCTGCATAGCGACAGCGAACGACAACTTCCGCGGAATTACGCGGATTTTCGCGAGTCAAACGGCATCGTGCGACGTCCGAAAACAGCCACGTGCGAATGAAATGCGGGCAAAATGCGGGCAAAATTGCCCGCCGTGGGGCGTGATTCCGGCCCATGCGGCGAGCCACTGCGGTCAAGCCCGCTCTGAGGACTATCCGAAAGCACGCATTTTGGGCACTCTGCTTAGAACGTCGATCGTCATTTAGCAACATGTCCAAACGATCCTCAGCGGTGCGTTGACGGCATCAGGCGGACAGACGGCGTTCCCCACCGCGTCTCTCATCGGCCGATCGAAGGCCCGCCGGGTTGGGACGACCCGAGGTGGGGCGCCGTGGGGTCGTAGGACCCGCCCGGGTTGTAAGGGTCAACCGCCGGCGCCCGTCGTGGCTCCTGGATCCGGACTTCCGGCGCCATACCGGAGTCGCGCGCGCGACTCATGAGGCGCGTCGCGGTGCTCTGGCTGATCTGGAGGGTGTCGGCGACCAGCTTGAGTGGCGGATAGCTGATTGCTGTCGCAACTCGATAGACAGCGATCGCGGCATGGAGGGACTCCATGGGCTCGCGTTCTTCTTGCGCCCGCAGGCGACTGAGAAACTCGCGCACCGGTATGCGGTCTCGCTCGCCGCCATCCGGAGCGTCGACGTCGACTGTGACGACATCGAGCGCTGACCTCGTCATGATCCAGTGCGTCCGCACCTCGCGGAGCACCTGACTCGTAATGTCGACGCCTTCCACTTCGCGCTCGAGCGCTGCGAAGGCGACGGCCGTGCGGCCGAGCTCGTCATCCCACTCCACGCGAACGGTGATCGTGCCGGGCACGTCCTGCTCGCCCGACACACGCGCATGCCAGGACCTCGGAAGCGTCACCCCGCTACCGAGATCATTGCGCTCGTCGCTGAAGTTATACGCTTCGACGTCTGCCATGAGGCCCACTATTCCAGGTCATCGCAGATTCGCGAAGAAGAGTGTCGATCTTGGCTCATGCGTGTGCTACCTTGCGACGAAAGGAGACTGACACTGCTGGCTCACGGAGAGGTAGAACCATGAACCGAACACAGGATTCCCTGGCACTGACGATGAAGGATGCCGCCAAGCTCGTCGGCGTCGACTACCGCACAATCAAGCTGGGCATCGAGAGCGGGACCATCCCCACGGTTCAGCTCGGCCCGCGCCGGATGATCCCCCGCGTGCCGCTGCTGCGCGCCTTCGGCGTCGACGCCTGATAGCGGCGTTGCCCGCCGCCCAAGCGGTAGCCTGACCTCGTGGTCGCCGATGGGCACGTCGACAACGTCGGAGACTTCGCCGCATACGACCCCGACGCGCCGTAACTGAGCTCCTTCTCGCCGAGTACGGTAAGCGATCCCCAGCCGGGCATCGCACGGAAGCGGGGCCAACGCGCCACCCAGATGGGTGCATGGATGTGAGCTAGTGGGTGGTCGCATGCTCCGGAATCGGCCATACGTCGCGCCGCGTCGGATGCGAGGAGCCAACCCTTTCGGCGTCCACCGCCACACCGGCTAAGTCTCCAAGTCGTTGCTGTTCATCAGCGTCGGGAACGGTTGGTATGCGGTAGACAAGTCACCTCGCCGTACTCACTCGCTCGTTCAGATGCGTTGATCTCTGACTTGCGCGCGGAATGGCTACTGGCGCCCAGGATATGCGGGCCCGAAAGTCGTGGGCGACTCGAATTTCCGGCGGCCCTTCTCTGTGCCGGTGCGCGGCGGCGGGGGCTCGGGGCGTCGTGGGCTGGTGGCTACGATTGAGCTCGGCGCTGCGGTGACCGACTTCACCCCGGCCCAGACGCCTCGCGGAGAGTGTTGAGCGAGCCAGCATCTTGAGGGGGCTTTCAGTGTGGATCACGGGGGATGTTGAGATCCCGCAGCCGGTTGTCGACGCGCATGCCAATGGCGACTTGGTCTTCTTTGTGGGGGCCGGAGCGTCTATGGGCCCGCCGTCGAAGCTGCCCTCGTTCGAGGGCCTCGCGAAAGCCATGGCTGAGAAAGCGGCGGTGCCGTTCTCGAAGGAGGGCGGGATCGACTTCTTCCTCGGTTCGCTTCCCGAGGGATTCGACACCCGACGCCACGTGCGCGACGGGATCATGAGCGGAAATCCGAAGTTCAATCCCACCCACACTGCTATCGCGCAGCTCGCGGCGACGAGTGGGAAGTTCAGGGTCGTAACGACCAACTTCGACCTGCATCTCGAAACTGCCGCCGCCGCCGCTGGCGTCAGCCCCGTTGATGTCTGGCACAGCCCCGCACTGCCCATCGGTTCCGACTATGCCGGCCTCGTGTACTTGCATGGTTCCGTCCGTCGCCCGCCCGAGGAGCTGATTGTCACGGATCGTGATTTCGGCCGCGCCTACATCACGGAGGCATGGGCTACACGGTTCCTGTTGCCGATGTTCGACAAGCGCACGGTGGTTTTCGTTGGTTACAGCCACGAGGACACCATCATGCGGTACCTCGCGCTCGGTCTCCCCTCAAACACCCGCCGATACGCCTTCACGAATGACGCGGACGACCCGAAGTGGGAACATCTCGAAATCACTACCATTCCGTACACGCTCCGCGGTGAACACGACCACGGCAACCTCGAAGACGCTCTGACCACCTGGGCGCAGCGCGCCAGAATGGGAGCGCTCGAGCACGCCGCTCGGGTTCGGGAGATCATCAACGGCGACTCAACGACCCTCCCGCTGCCCGAGCGCGACTACCTGATCTCCCAGATCAATACCGAGGAAGGAGCCCGTCGGTTTGCCGCGAGTACGACCGAGCATCGCTGGTTGCGGTGGCTCGAGGGCACCGACATCTTCAAGGCTCTCTTCCGAGGCGGTCCCACCGCCACCTCGAGTAGCGTCCTCGCGCACTGGTACTGCACCTTCATCGAGAACCCAGAATCGAGCGATCTCGCGCTCCACACGGTGCAGCGCCTCGGACGACGATTCTCCGATGAGCTCCTCTTCTCCGCTTCGCTCGCGACGGAGGCACTCTTTCGCGTCAACCCCGACCTCGGCTCACGATGGCGAGTGCTCCTAATGACCTCCATCGAAGGGCGTACCGCCCCCGGCGATCCGGGTTCCGCGCTCCGCTTCGGACGCGGAGGAATGTCGAACACTCGTGCCGTCGTCAGATCCGTGCTGCGCCCCTACCTCGTGCTGGAGCAGGGATGGTTCCCGAATAGCGACAACAACTATCCGCCGATCGCCGACCTCGGATGGCCCGCGAAACCGCGGAAGCTTCACAAGATCGTCACCGAACACGCGACATCTGCGGACTCTCACGATCCTCGAACCCTCAGCTTTTTCGAAGAGGCGCTCCACAGCGCCTACGATCTTGTCGCCGCATACAACGGCGCGTCTGAACACGCCAGCTTCCGCTTCAGCAGAAGCCGGATAGAAGAGCAGCCGCAGCATCGCATCCACCACATCGACTCCATGATTGACGGCCTCCGCATCGTCGGAGAACGTTTGCACCACGACATGCCCGATTTGCCAGATCGGTGGTGGCGGTTCGACCGCGTCCTGTTCCGCAGACTGGCGCTCCATCTCATCGCCGAGGACACCAACCGCTCCGCGGACGACAAGGTTGCCTGGCTGACGGACCGACGGGCGATTTTCCTCAGCGGCGTGAAGCATGAGGTGTTCCGAATCCTCGCCGATACGGTGGCTGGGGCGGGCGCCGCTCAGCGGGCGGCCGTACTCGAAGAAGTGCGTCGTGGTCCGCAGTTTCCCGCCGACGTCGAGAACGTGGAACGGCACATCGCTTACAGCAAGTTCAACGTTCTGGTCTGGATCACTCGCGCGGCACCGGAATGGGCTGAAGCGGCAGCCGAACTAGCCGCGATCCGAGCCGAGTACCCCGACTTCGCGGAACGAGAAGCGCCCGATCAAGACTTCACGATCAGCACTGGCACCTGGGGCGGGGTGCTTCCGATGGAACCTGACGACCTCGTAGGTATGGTCACATCGGACGGGGCCGACGCTGCTCTAAGTTCAGTGCTGGCTCGCGACTACTCCGAGCGCAACTTCAACGAGCCCACCTGGGACGATGCCCTCGATCTGTTCGGCCGTGCGGCCCGCGAAGACCCTGCATCCGGTCTCGAACTCCTAGAAGCGCTGCACCCCCTCGACGACGACAAGCATCAACAGATTCGGAACGCGATTGTGTCGGGCTGGGCCGAGGCGGTCATTGACGAGGCGATGAGGCTTAGAGTCATCGAGGCGCTCTCCGAGGACGCACCAGTCGCCGGCTCTACCCGGCCGATGGCGCAATTCCTGCTCGGCCAGATCCGCCAGATCGTCGACTCAGGTGAATCAGCCTCCGCCGACAGCTTGCGAGCCCTTTCACAGCGCCTTCTCGCGAACAACGAGAACGACGAGAACGCGTTTCCCCCCGGATACGACGGGTTGATGCTCGCTCTGAACTCATGGCCTGGCGAGCTCGCGACGTATTGGCTGACAGAGATCGACCGGCGCTGGCGCAGCGACCGCGACGGCTGGGGTGGGCTGAACGACGACGAAGCCGCGGCACTTCGGACATTGCTCGCACTTCCGAACCTGGCAGCTGCTGCCGCTCCCGCCATAGCCCGCGAACTCTTCTTCCTATTCGCCGCCGACGAAGCATTCACTACCAATAGCGTGGTCCCGCTGTTCAGCGACTCAACCACCATGGTGGGGGTCTGGAAGGCATATCTCTACGGGCCGCGCATCAACGACCGGATGCTGCAGAACGGCATGTTCGACGCCCTCTTGAGCATGTGGGATCGGCTGTCCGACCTTGACGATGAACCGCTGATCCGGCGATTCCTGTCGCTGGCGGCGTCCATCGCCACCCACGCGGGAATCACACCGGCTGAGCGCAGGCAATTGTGCTTCACCAGCGTCACCGCTCAGGGCGGCGTGCATGCGCCGCGCTTCGCCGAGGAGGTCGCCCAGGACCTGGATTCTGGTGCCGAAGACGGAGAGACCGCCTGGGAAAACTGGTTGCAAGGTCACCTGGAGAATCGCCTGAACGGTGTCCCCCGGGACCCCGACGCTGCGGAACTGGCTGCGTGGGCCGACGTCGTCCCCCTTCTCGGAGCGCGCATCCCAGAGGGGATCGCCACGTTCCGCGGCCGCGCGCCAGCGATGAACCCGGACAGCCTGAGCATCGACATTCCCACCGAGGCGCTCAACGCGCACGGATCGGCGCTAGTTGCGTTCTTGGCGGAGCGGGTCGCGAACTCTGAACCTGGCAACGCTATGCTCGCGTACCGGCTTCATGAGCTAATTGAGAGCCTCAGTGTATCCCTCTCCCCGCAAGAGCTCGCCCCGCTTGTGACGGCAGCTCGAGGAAAGGGGTACCTGCTTCCCGAAGTCTGACAGCCCCCTACTGCACAGCCCGCGAACGATCAGTCCATCCGTCCAGCACGCGATCGCTCGAGAAGGGTCGCGTTGCGGGCAGTGCTCGTTGGTAGGCGTCGGGTACGGGCGACAGCAGTTGCCAGATCGGGCCGGAACACCTTTTTCCCATATCGTGCGATGTGGATGAACCTTGGTCGAGACAGAACGACGATAATAAGCGTGTCAGGCAACGGCGCCTGGCGATGTCCCTGTGGGTAGACGTGAATGTTCAGACGCCGCTGGGCGACCAGGATCCAGATCGCCAACGCGATCTTCGAGTACATCGAGGGCTTCCATAACCGCCGACACCGACACGGCGCCCTCGGATGAGATACGCCGCTAGAGATGAAACCAGACACCGTCAACTAGCCACCACTCCTCAGCCTCGGTTCCGGGAAACGGGTCACACGCGGGCGCTGCGACCTGCGAGAGTGTGGCTGCCGCTGAACGCACGGGTGGTCCCACCGAGCAGGGCGCGCGCTCTCACCTGCACCTTGTCGACCTCGCTGCCAT
The DNA here is from genome assembly GCF_057197605.1 of Microbacterium sp. Z11_20. Lineage (NCBI taxonomy): Bacteria > Bacillati > Actinomycetota > Actinomycetes > Micrococcales > Microbacteriaceae > Microbacterium > Microbacterium sp. Z11_20. The sequence continues at coordinate 622,036 of NZ_JBXVOQ010000002.1, forward strand.
GCCCCACAGTCTTGAAAGGTGCCAATCGTGGATATCGTCGCCTACAACCCCGGCCATGACGGCGCCATCGCGCATCTGCGCGACGGTCAGCTCGTATCCTCGATCGAGGCGGAGAAGGACTCGAACTACCGGTACTCACCGCTGGCGAGCTCCGACATGCTGGACGCGATTGCTCGCCTCGACCGGATACCCGACGTTCTTGCAGCGGGAGGATGGTGGCCCCGCGAGGCACGCCCTACTGGGCGCACCCAACACGTCGGCTATCGCGGTCTCGATCGGAGCGACGTCATCATGCGCCGGAGCACCTTCATGGCAACAGACGTTGGCTACTTCTCTTCCTCCCACGAGAGATCCCATCTCCTTAGCGCATATGGAATGTCGCCGATCCCTCAAGGCGAGCCATGCTACGCGCTCATCTGGGAAGGCGCGATAGGCGCGTTCTACGAGATCGACAGAGATGTGAGCATCAGGCTTCTCGCCAATGTCATGAATCAGCCGGGCAATCGATATGCGTTCATCTACGGCCTGGCGGATCCCACGTTCCCGAAGGATGCTCCCTTCTCACGGTTGTCGGATGCCGGCAAACTCATGGCCCTGGCTTCATTCTCCAAGAGGACCGACCCCACCGACGCCGAAGAAGAACTGATGAGGTTCCTCTTGGGATCCATCGATGTACGGCTTGACTTGTACGACCAGTTGAATTCGTCGCCCTACTACGACGTCGGAGTCGATGATGAAGAGTTCCGCAACTTTGCGGGCATCTATAGCGATCGCATCTTCGACACCTTCGCGCGCTTCGCTGAGGCGAACCTTCAACGGGGGCTTCCGCTCGTGATCGCAGGTGGTTGCGGGCTCAATTGCGATTGGAACGCCAAGTGGCGAGCGACAGGACTGTTCTCCGATGTATTTGTCCCTCCAGTTCCTAACGACTCCGGCTCAGCAATCGGCACCGCGATAGATGCGCAATTCCACTTCACGAACAACGCGAAGATTGAATGGGATGTCTACTGCGGCCTTCCGTTCGTGATGGATGGGGCCGTCGCGGACGGGCGCTACGACGTTCACGACGTCTCGGCGGCAGATGTCGCGGGAATGCTGAGCAGCGGACTAATCCTCGGCTGGGTGAACGGCCGATACGAAATCGGTCCAAGAGCGCTCGGCAATCGGTCGATCCTCGCGGCCCCGTTCGATGACGCGACGAGGATTCGTCTTAACGAGATTAAACAGCGGGAGCAGTTCCGCCCGATCGCCCCCGTCTGCCTGGAGGCTGACGCGGCGCGCTGGTTCGGTATGGATCGGCAGAGCCCGTTCATGCTCTATACGTCGCAGGCAGCCACCGATGCGTTGCCGGCCGTCACACATGTCAATGGATCGGCGCGCCTGCAGACCGTCAGTCAGAGTTCGAACCCGGCCCTCTTCGACCTGCTCGTGGAGTTCAAGGCGCGCACGGGCTTCGGTGTCCTCTGCAACACCTCGCTGAACTTCAACGGCAAGGGCTTCATCAACAACCTCGTCGACATGGACACGTATGCGTGGCACCACGGCTTGGACGGATTCATCGTGGACGGGAAGGCGTTCCTTCGACGAGACTCCGGCCCATACATTGGCTCTCGTGAGCGGGCACATCAATGAGTTCACCGACCCACGCCGACCACAACGCGTCATTGCTGCAGCCTCCCCTCGGGTTCGAGGAGGACGACGGCCTCCGCTCAGATTACGTACGAGCACTGACAATCGATCAGATCTCGCGAGCCGCGGCGCATGGCGATGGTGACCCCGCGGCTGCGCGATCGACCATCCCCCGCACGCTGGTCCGCTACTGGCACAACCCCGACGACATACCTTCGGACGTTGTCCGTTGCCTCACGACTTGGCAACCGCTCCACGACGAAGGCATTGAGTTCAGGTTCTTCGGGGACGACACAGCGCGTGCTTACATCGCTGAGCAGTTTGATGCGCGGGCAGTCGCCGCATTCGATCGGTGTCATCACCCGGCGATGCGGAGCGACTTCTTCAGGATGTGCTTCATCCTCGCCGATGGCGGACTCTACGTCGACGCCGATGACGTGCTTCTGGGAAACGAGTGGCGCCAAATCTTCGCTGATCATCGGCTCCTTGTGCAGCCGCTCGCATACGACATGAACCTTCACTCGATGGTCCCAATGGGGGAGTTACGGAACGTCGACCTGCCGACGAGCGATCGAATCTTCTACGTGAACAACAACCCGATCGCAGCGCCGCCACTTCACCCCGTAGTACAGCGCGCGCTTGATCGCGCAATCGACACGCTTCTTCGCCATGGCTCAGATCTCGAGATTCAGTCGACCACTGGACCTGGGAACCTGACAGCGTCCCTGGCTGCCCATGCTCGGGCTCTAGCGATCTCCGGCAAACCCGCGGACTTCCATATATTGCTCGACTGGCACGCGACTGCGGAGCCGTTCTGGGATCTCGAGTATCGGAACGACGCCCGCAACTGGCGCAACATCGGACCCCGCTAGACGAAAGGCAGCTCGAACCCATGAATCTCGCAGAAGCACTCGACCCGCTCAGGGCAGCTGCATTCCGAGTATGGCGCGCGACTGTCGCTGCAATTCCAGGTGGTCGCATCGAAGCCTTTGGGCATGATGGCAATCGGATTGACGCGATCTTCGTGATCAATCTGGATCGCCAACCAAATCGATGGCGACGTATTGCCCGGGAGCTTCAACGCTTCAGGACGTCCGACGGTGACAACCTCATGTCAATGGTGCGCCGCGTTGCCGCGATTGACGCGCGAGATGGCCGCGCGGTCGCGGCGACGGCGGACGTTGACCCCGTGTACCAGATAGGTGATCAGCTGTTCGTCCAACCCGATGAGCGACTCGCGCATTCATTCCCAGCCGATGAGCCGGTTCGCATGTCTCGACAGGAGGTCGCCGTCGCGAGATCACACATCGAGGTTTGGAAGGCAATCGCGACCGGCCCTGATTCGCTGGTGCTGATCCTGGAAGATGACGCTTGGTTCAAGCCCAGGGCGCGCGCCTCTATCGACGGAATCTGGCGCGAGGTACGCAATCGCTCGACTGCCGTCGGGAACCCGGACATAGTGTTCCTGTCGTACGAGGATGCCGGAGGAACTGCGTCGAGGCAGGACGAGCGCGGCGGCCTATTTCGACCAGTCCGCGGTCTTTGGCATCTGTCCGGGTACGTGCTCACGCAAGCGGGTGCGGCGAAGCTACTGCGTTCGATGCCGGTTAAGGGTCCCGTCGACCTTTGGATGAACTACCAGTTTGCTGAGCTTGACGCGCTTGCGATGACTTCGCCGGCAATAGCTCAGAGACTCGACGGAAAATCCGACAACTCATACTCAGTGATGCCCTACTTGGCACGAGCAGGCGTCGTCGACGGAGGCCACGCAATCAAGCAGGCAGGCGTGATGGGTTCTGAACGGGTCCTCGCCTGGACTCGTCGTGGCGACCACGAGAGCCTCGCAATGGCGCTCTCGATGCTGGGTCTGAGAGTCCGTGTATTCGACTCAGACGAGGAGCCATTGTCACCGGCCGCGCTACTGGGTGAGCTACAACTCTTTGACGCCCTCGTGGACCCTCCATTGCTGCCGCCAACACTGGCCTCTGCCATAGCCACGCACGAAACGAGGTTCATCCTAGAGAACTCTGATGTGGAGCCGGCTACGACACTGCGCACGCGCGTCGCTCCTTCCCGGGTCGCAGTAGTGGATGCCACGAGTTCTGCGGAGAGGACCTGGCAGGCACTGTGCGAGTTCCTGAAGATCGCCACCCCCGTTGAGGCCTTCCCTCTCGGCGCGCCACCCTCCTTTCGGCTCTTTCGCCGCAAAGAATCGTCCCCTCCTGTGGCGGATGGTGAGGTGTCGCGCAAGGCGGTTCCGATGGATAACTCCCCGTGGGTATTGCCACCCTCCGCGCGCTGGCGACCGACTGAACCGACCACATGTCCCACCGGTTACGGCGACACAGTCATCGTGACCTCGTCCATGACCAGCGCATCTGAGTCGTTCCCGAGCGTGACGGAGACTTTTCCAGGCAATCTGGCTTCGTTCTCACCTGACCGCCTCTCATTCAGCCACGAGGGCGTCCGCGTTGTTCTCGACGAAGGAGCGGGCCATGGTCGCCGGCTAGTGTCTGGGGCGTTCGCGTCATCTCAGTCCTTCACGCACGGCTGGTTCCGGGCGGAAATCCGCGCGGCGTCTGGACCAGGCCTAATCACAGGGTTTTTTCTGCACCGCGCTTCCCCGCGTCAGGAGATTGACATCGAGATTGTTGGGACTGATCCGACCCGCATGCTGACCAACGTCTTTTACAACCCAGGTGGAGTGGGGACGGCCATGGAATACGGTTACCGCGGTGCGCCACACTGGATCGACCTTGGCTTCGATGCCACCCAGGACTTCCACGAATATGCCATCGGGTGGACCACCGACCGGATTGTTTGGCTGGTCGACGGTCGGCCCGTTCATGAACGGGCGAGCTGGGAGCCGACACCCATCCCCCACCTCGCGATGCGGCTCCACGCGAACCTTTGGGCTCCTCGGTCTTTGGAGCTCGCGGGGCGGATCAACACCCAGGTTCTGCCAGCCTCCGCCATGTTCCGGAATGTCGTCGTAACGACGATGATGAGGGAATCGCGCCGGATCGATGAGGACCAAGAGCTCACTGAGCAACGCTCCGAAGTCGCTGACATCGTCTGAGTTCCGACCGCGCACGCGCTTAGTCTGCTCCGAGCTGGTCTCATCGGCCCCAGCACGCGTCGTCGCCGCATAGTTGACGTTCGCCCCTAAGCACTCGCCGCCGCCGGTGCCCGGGCGCACGGAAGACCCACGGAAGCCGGTCGCTGATCGAGGGGCAAGCACTCTGTACGGTGTCAGGCATGGAGCAGATGCCGCAGTCCCCGCCGGAGCGGCGCGTCATTCGTATGTTCCCTGACTACGGCCGGCGATACCCGCTCTGGGAGAACTCGACACTGACTTGGGATGTCGGGTACACGACCACCCCGGAGATGTACGGGTTGTCACGTGAGCTGGCCGAGGATCTCGAGGGATGGCAATCGTTCTTCGAGACGCACGCGGACCCTTTTGAAGGGTGGGACAGCGAGCACAACCTGCAGAAGTGGTTGCGCGATGGCGAGTGGCTCGCGCGACGCCTCCAGGAAGAAGTCCAGGTGTTCGCCTACGTACAGCCGGAGTTCGGCGGTCATCGCACGTAGCCCGGTCCTCAGTCGGGCTTCGCAGCCTCTCTTGTAAGCTCATCTGCCCACGTCGCGAAGTCGACGAGCGACAACTCACCCGTGCGCCATTCACGAACCTTCCGCGGGAGCGCGCGGAGAATTGATTCTCGCTCGCGCAGGTCAACTGTGTCCCAAGCAGTCTTAAAGACTTCGCGCACGACATCCATCGCCTCTATGTCCTTCCCACGAGCGCGGAGCCGGACTACCTCAAGCGACGCGATGAGCGGGGCCATCGATGACTTCGTGTGGTGGGCGCTGATTGCGGCTCGGAGTATTTCGAGTTGCCGGCCGACATCCTCTAAGAATTTGGCTAGTGCGTCTTCGAACCGAAGCTCGTACTCGCGTGCCCGTCGCCCCTCCTCGTCGCGGACCCGTGCCGCCTCGGACTCGGAGGCGATTCTCCGCGCAGTACGGGATGACCTGAACGCCTCGAAGGCGACCCATACCGAGGCCGCGGCGGCCAATGCAGTCGCTGCGAACATCCACCAGTCCGCCTGCGTGCCAAGCGGCAATGCCCCGACAGGGACCGGTGATGGTGAGGGCGACACGTGCGGCACTCTATCGGCAAGCGTCGATTCGTCGGTCGATTGCACTCCGACGGCTTTCCATAGCGATAGACCGCGTCCGCATGCCGGTCCTCGATTAAGCGTGGCTGGAGCGTCTCCATTGTGCGGCCGGCTGTGGAGCAGACCCCTCGCATCCCCCGCGCGCAGATCTGCCCGATTGAGCTCCGCCAACTGCAACGCTGCCGAAGCCCGCGACTGCTGATGCCGAGACCTCACGTCTGCCGTCGTCACGTCCGTCAGAGATCGAGGAAGTCGCCCAGCCAGGTGCGGGCTGCAGCGAGACAGTCGTTCGACACTTCGCCGGCCAGCCCCGTGAGTCTGTCGCGTGACAACGTTCGGGGTTGCTCCGTCATGACCCACGATGGCCCGTCCAGCCCGCTCGGCCCCCTCCACACGAACGTGGTTCGGCCATCCGCGGTCGGTGGTCGTAATCGGCAACACAATGACGAGCGTCGTCACAGCATCCAAGTGGCCGGCGGGCGCAACGACCAGCACCGGGCGATGACCACCTTGCTCTCTGCCGAGGACAGGCTCGAGTGCCGCCCAGGCCACGACTCCCGGGGCAAGGTCGGCGGCCGTCACGAAGCGTCGGCGAGTTCGGTGCGCTCCCAGTCTTCAGTCTCCGCAGCGTGCGACCTTGCAGCGTCGTTATTCGACGCATCGATCGCGGACTTCAGCGTGTGCAGACGCCATCGTCTGTCCTCGGCATCTGCGAGATGTACGAGGTGCGCACCGAGGGTAAGCCCGTCGCGGGCGGCTTGCTCCTTGAGTCGGTCGCGAAGCTCGGCGCTGACCTTGACGGTCGTGGTCATACCCCGGAGAATACCCGCGAGCGAGCGCACATTCCCGAGCGCACGATTACAGCGAGAGCCCGCCACGCGAGGGAGACGCGCTCGGTGCGGTCCGAGGGGCCGAAGTCTCCCGCTCTCGCGCGGCGCGCCGCACCTCGGCGTGCGCGGCGCGCATCGCGTCCTGGATCGTGAGCTCGGTCGTCCCGCGCATCATCGTGGCTCCGACCTGTGCAATCGCGTCCTCGTCGGTCCGCGCGACCGTGATCGCGACGTTCTGGTGACGCCCTCGGGTCAGTCCGACGTACAGCCCGGCTGCGTCGACATCCGGTCCCACCACGGCCGCATCCGTCGTCTCGCCCTGGATGCCGTGCACCGTTGACGCGTACGCCAGCTGCACGTGTTCGAGCGCGTATTCACGAGTCACGGCCCGGATCTCGCCGCTGTCGCTCGCAGACGCGAGCGTGATGAAGTCGTCGCGTATCCCGCGCACCACCCACTGCGCACGGTTCTCGACTCCGGTGCGCGGGTCGTTGCGACGCGTCTGCACGGTGTCGCCGACGAGGATGCGCTGCTCGCCCATTCCGAGCGCAAGCACGGTGGCATCGAGCTCGCCGTCGTCGATACGGCGCTGCTGGATCGCGTCGTTGATCGAATCCGCTTCGCTGTTCGTGCCCGAGATCAGCGCGACCCGCTTCCCGCGTGCGTGCCAATCGAAGTACGCCGCGACCATCGCTTCGCGCGCTTCTTCCGTGCTCCGCGCCCGTTGCACGTGCCCGCGCTCGAGCAGCTCTCCTCCAACGGTGAGCGCGTCTTCCCGGTCACGTGGATTGCGTAGGCGAAGCGTGAGCGCGGCGTACTCGGGTCGCTGAACCGGTGCACCGTGTCGAGTTCGACGGTGCTGTCGCGAAGCGCACTGCGGATGCCATCGCTCCCGCGTGCCCGACCGGAAGCGCCTGGTACGGATCGCCCACCATCGCCACGCCCACCTGCCGTCGGAGTGGGGCCGAGCCGCGCCGAATCGATATCGATGCCGTGCGTCGGACGGGGTTACGGTCTTAGTGGAGCGAATCGCGATGCGAGCCGCGCCGAGCCGGATATTCTGGCGAGACAGCTCGTAGAGGAGAACGGCGCACCTCAACGAGTGAGGGCAGACGCGATGTACTCGCGGAGAGCCGGATCGCAAACATAGATGTACGTGCCGCGTATGCCACGTGTGAGAAGCACTCCGTAGATGTTGCGGATGAACTCGAGCAGGTCGTCGTCGGAGTAAACGATGCCGCGCTGCTTGTTGTTCTCCTTGCCCTTCGTATCGCGGTACGCGTCACGGTCGATGAAGAGACGACGCGACGCGGGGTCGTAGCGAAGGTCGTTGCCGATGATGACGCCCGCGTAGTTGAGGTCGTACCCCTGCACGGTGTGGATCGAGCCGACCTCGTGAATCGAGCTGGGGCTATTGATCCAGTCCTTCGCTTTGCTGTTCCAGCGCAGCTGCAATCCATCCAACTCAATGTCGAATGCCGCCTTGTTGCGTCGGCTTTTCCACTCCCATGAATACCCGGCGACTACACGCGCAAGTCCGTGCTCGGTGTTACGATCCGTGATCGCGCCCTGCATTTGAGCGAGGTTGTCGAACAAACGGAGGTCGTAGTCGCCGAGGTCCGGTCGGCTCCTCGAGCTCGACTCTCCGCGGAGCATCGCACGTACGAACTCCACGTAGTCCGCTCCGGCTCGCACCCGCATCTGCGTTGACAACGGGTACCGGCGGCCCGCCGAGCGGGCGTCCTCGACAAGCGAGCGCAGTATTTTCTGCGGGAGGTCCGCTGGCCGCACCGTCTGCTGCGCGTCCAGCAAATAGATCTGGTGTGAGCTCTGGGCTCGAATCCAGTCCAGCTGGGTCTTCGAGAGATCGTCGGCGCCAAACAGCGTGCCGTTTATCGTGCCGAATCTCTTGTTATTCACGCCAGACGATTGACTGGCACGTTGATTCAACCGGTGGGTCTCGTCAATGATCAGCACATCCCAGGGCGTGCTCGACAGGCCGACGTCGAACGGCGTGAGAATCTGATCCTCGGACACCTTGGGCGTCTTCCTGAATACGCGCTTGATCGATTCCCTTAGCGATTGCTGCGGGACAACCAATCCGATGCGAAGGTTCTTCAGCAGATCCCGATTCTCCGGGACAAAGAAGTCAGCGAACATCGAATCCGGCTCGACTTCGTCGGCATCGTCATAGTCCCGAATGTCGGCGAGAAGCTTCATGAGGAAGATTGCGACGATCGTCTTCCCGGTCCCCGGGTGACCCTCGATCACACTCGTTGAAGGGGCTCCGCTCACGAGGTCTTCGAGCAGGCCCTCAACAATGTCCTCAACGGCGATCGCCTGCTCCGACGTGAGCACCTTGAACGGGGAGAGCTTAAACAGGTCGCTGTTTTCGATCTCCGGGATGCTGCGCTGGAAGACCCCCTCCGATCGAAGCCTCTCGAAAATGTCCCGAAAGCTCTCTCGGTAGACGTCGCGCTCGTAGTAGCGAGCGTCGATGATGCCCTCATTGCCGTTCATCACCGCGAACTGCCCGTCGCCAGCGAGCCATCGGATCAGGTGCGACTCCAGATCGAGGCATGCTGACTTGTTGAAGGTCTCATCGATGACCACTCGGACTCTGCGGAAGGCGCCCTTGGCGGGGTTGCCCAGATGCTGACGTATTCGCGAGGCGGCGTTCACAGTCTCACCTACGTATACGGACGGAGTGCCCGGGGAATCGGCACCATCAAGGACATAGACGACGGGCCAGTTTCTGCGCCGTTCGTCACCGGCAGCCCACGACGTGACACCCGGCGAAGTGAAGTCGAGGCGCTCAATCTCAAAGGGCGTCATACTTCGTGTTCCGCCCCTTCGCCCTCTCGACGGGGTACTTTGCGCGCGTGCTCTCCAGCTTGGCCATCACGATCTGGTCGAGGTCGCCGCCTAAACGGTCCGCGAGGAGGATGCAGTACGTGACAACATCGGCGAGTTCCTCCGCCACCCGGGCCGCGTCGGCATCCGGGCCCCACTGGAAGCACTCGAGGAGTTCGCCCGCTTCGATTGCCACGCTCTTGGCGAGATTCTCGGCGGTGTGGAACTGTCCCCAGTCGCGCTCATCTCGCATCGACAGAACTGCTTTCCGTGTTTGCTCACTGACCACGTTGTGAACGTATCAGCCGTCGCGAGATGGGCTTGCTGCAACCGCTTATTGCTCGCATGCCCATCCGTCTCCGTTCCGATCGAGATCGTAGGGGTCTCCTCCAACCACGCGCGCGACGCCATCGAAGTAGGCGGGCCCGTCACCAGTACCCCAAGCGCAGTCGACGTCGCTGGCGACAGGTACGCACGCGTCGGCATAGTTCGAATCGCAGTTGGATGCAGGGGGCGGGGGCGGCGGCGGCGGCGGCGGCGCGTCGTACGTCCCAAGGATGGTGACTTCGCTCACCGGCGCCACGGTCACCACGTCCGACTTGAGCTCTCGGGCGGTCTCAACACCGTCCACGAGCGTGACCACATAAGTGAGGGTGCGCTGGCCATCTTGGCCGCTCACCGAGATGCTCGTCTGCCCGCGTGGCACGGTCGCGTCCTCGACGGTGGCCCGCTCGAAGGCAATCACCTCCGAGACGATCTCCTCGCGGGTTGTCGTCACCGGGGTAGGAGTCGGTGTCGATGTTCGTTTTGGTGCTGGTGTCGCGGTCGGGTCTCCCGTGTCGGCAAACCGTGCCGGCTGTACCGCAGCGTTGTTCTCCGCCGCTCTGGGTAGTATCGCCGCCGACACGCTACCGGTGACAAGAAGAACTACCGCCGCGCCAGCGGTTACGCCGATTGCGGCGCGACGAGATCTAAACCGCAGCCATGTCCGTGACCCCCTGCTCAGGCCGATGATCCCAGTGATGAGCACGACGAGTGCGAGTGGCGCAACAACGGGTGCGAGAAGGAGCACGGGTATGAGCAACAGCAATCCGATGGCCACCCATGCCCACACGGGAAGTCGTCGCCTCGTAGTTGGGGAGCCCGCAGCGGGCAGCGCCTCCTCCCAGACCTTCCCCTTCCGTGACACTCCGGATGTCCATTGGTTGCCGTCCCACCACCGGGACTTGCTCTTGTCGGTCGGGTCTGGAAACCACCCGGGCTGCATATTCGACATTGATCCCCCTAGGCCCCCAGGGTGAAGGACCTAGCCGGACATTACCGTGCAGTGGACGATTGCCCAACGGTGAATCGTCCACGCGGTACCCGAACCGCTCCACTAGGACAAAGCTCTGGGGTCCGGGCCGACGCAAAGGAGCTAAGCAGGCCACCCCCAAGGGACGGGCACCACGCTAACTCGAGCCCACGAGCCGGCGGTGGCCAAGGTCAAGCTGTTGAGTCCTCGAACACGTCGGATCCAAACGCGCGAAGGAAGTACGCCGAAAGCGCCCGCGCGGCAGCCCGGTCAAATTGGTAAGTCTGGGTGATGTGCCGCTTTGTGCTGGACTCCGCAAGTCCGGATCCAAAGCTGGCGAGCTGTACCAGCACTCCGCCCTCGCCGTCGTCAACGAGCTGAGCCGCGCAAACTACGGTCGTCGGATGAGGTTTCGAGTCGAGGTCGCCGTCCTCGATCAGTTCAATCCGCGCCATTGTCGTCCTTTCCTACATAGGTGGAAGAGCTGAATGTTTGGCCCGTCAGAATGCACCCGCGCCCGGCTCGAGCACGCGAACAGATTTACGGGCGGCCGCCAACGCGAGCACGTCCTCGAATAGGTCGCGGCGCAATTCTCCGAGCAGTATGGCGTATTGAGGCGGAGAAGCCGCGCTCATCTCTAGGTAGCGATTGCATGCCCGCGTCATATCCGCGAGTGGAGCTTGTCGCGAGTCAGTTTGACGCACACGATCACGGGTACGACGAATCTCGTCGCGGATACTCAAGACGCTCGCATTCGCTCTAGTGAAGTCTGCGCGGATTGCGGCGTCAGGTATCAACGGCTCCGACCCCGCCGCGAGTGCTCGGCGACGATGCAGCTCGTTAATCAGCGACTGGAGAGCGCGCTTCTCTTCGAGTCGCAGTCTGAGCAGATAGGTGATCAGTGCGATGAGTACGGTTATCGTCGCCCCGATCAATGCAACGAGCACGTCCGGCCAGAAGCTTTGCCACATCGCTCAAGCATCGCAGCCGGTCGGAGACTTCCACGGCAATGCGTGATTTCGACGTCACTTTGCGCCAAGCTCGTCGGCGATTCCGGGACTGTCGGGCATTCGGCACCGACACGCGCCTTCAGGAATGAACACTGGCGGCCGACGAGACGGTGGTGTAGTCGGCCCGCCGACTACACCACGCTTCGGCAATCGCCCATCCAGCGATCGGGCGTTGCCGGGGTGACGGGCAAGGCGCGGGCCAGAACTGAAGTTCTGTGGTGTGCCCGAGAGAACATGGTCGGGAAAAGCGACGGTGCCCCTGGAGGGACTCGAACCCCCAACCGTTTCCTTAGGACGGAACTGCTCTTCCATTGAGCTACAGAGGCTGGCTTGGTCAGTCTACCGAGCGGGGGCCCGGACGCTTCGACAAGCTCAGCGACCGGGGGAGGGTTAGCGACCGGCTCTCGGCGCAGCGACCGGGGGAGGGCTAGCTGTTGCTGGCCAGAAGGTTGTTGACGTTCTGACACGAGCGACCGGAAGGCGCTCAGTTCGCGGACGGTATCTGGAGG
>NZ_JBXVOQ010000003.1:0-523415 GCF_057197605.1 Microbacterium sp. Z11_20
CCTCCAGATACCGTCCGCGAACTGAGCGCCTTCCGGTCGCTCGTGTCAGAACGTCAACAACCTTCTGGCCAGCAACATCTAGCTCCTCCAAGTCGTGACGGTGCGGGGCGGGCCGCCGGCGGATGATCCGCCACCGGGCGGACGTTCGCGCAACAGACGCGAACGTCCGCGCATGGTGGCCCGGCGGCCGCCGCCATAGCGTCGAAAGCTCGACGTCGCGCACGGACCGAGCCGGCGTCACCGATCCGACGCCGTAACGCTCCGAGGAGAATCACGCATGATCTTGTACGACGCCAACGCACCGGGACCGAACCCCACGACCGTGCGACTGTTCGCCCACGAACGCGGCGGGCTCGACTTCGACGTGGTCACGATCGATCTCGTCGGCCTCGAGAATCGCAAGCGCCCGTACCTCACCGAGGTGAACGCGCGAGGAGAGGTTCCCGCACTCCGCCTCGACGATGGAAGCGTCATCACCGAGATCACGGCGATCTGCGGCTACTTCGATGAGGTCGCGCAGGGCGGACGGCGGCTGTTCGGAGACACACCGCAAGAGCGAGCGGTGATCCACATGTGGACCCGACGGGCGTATCTCGACGTCGTCCTCCCGTTTGTGAACCATTGGCGGGGCAGCGAAGCGGCCGAGAACGCCTACCGCGGTCACCGCATCCTTCAGCCCGAAGCGAGGCGGAGCAACCGGCTGCTGGCCGAACGCGGACTCAATCAGTTCGACCAGGACCTCGAAGGAAAGAGCTTCCTCGCGGGCGATGACATCACGATGGCCGACATCATCCTGTACGCCTTCATGGCGACCAACATCGAGGGTGAGGGTACCGAGTGGCTCAACGTGCCACAGCGACCCAGCGTCGCCGCCTGGTACGAGCGCATGGCCGGTCGGGAGGCGAGCGGGAAGATGCTGGTCTCCCTCCCTGCGCACTTCCAGAACTGAACCGTCGATTCCACCGCTGGGCGCCCGGGGGTTGTCATGCGATTCGTCTTCATCATCGACCCGATCGAGGGGCTGGCCCCACACCATGACACGAGCGTGGCCCTCATGGAGGCGGCTCAACGGTTCGGCGCCGAGGTGTGGACGGCCGGTGCAGCCGATCTGGTCATCGACGGCACGCGAGCGGCAGCCTGGGCGCGACCGGTTCGGGTAGTTCCGGCCCAGCGACAGGACGGCCGCTGGGTGGTTGCGGCGGACTGGTGGCAGGCCGGCGAGGTGGAACGGATCGATCTGGGCCCCGGCGTGGCCGTCCTGATGCGCCTGGACCCGCCCGTGGACAGCGCGTACCTGCGGGCGACGTTCGTTCTCGACGTCGCCGTTCGCGGGGGTGCGCTCGTGATCAACGACCCGCGTGGGCTCCGCGAGGGGAACGAGAAGCTCCTGGCGCTGGCGGTGCCGGACCTCACCCCGGACACGATCGTCACGGCCAACGGCCGCGATATCCGCGCCGCGCTGGAGAAATGGGACCTGGCGGTGGCCAAGCCGCTGGACGGGGCGGGCGGGCGGGGCATCATCATGCTGCGCAGAGGCGACCCGGGAGGAGCTGCGCTCATCGACCTCGTGACCGACCAGGGGACACGTCAGGTCGTCGTCCAGGAGTATCTGGCCGGAGCGGCGGAGGGCGACAAGCGGATCGTCCTGCTGGACGGTGAACCGATCGGAGCGATCAACCGCCGCGCGTCCGGGGAGGACTTCCGATCCAACCTCGCGCTGGGCGGGGTTGCGGAGGAGACGTCGGTCACGCCCTCCGATCGGGAGATCTGCCGTCGCCTCCGGCCGGAGCTTCGGCGACTCGGACTCGCCCTGGTCGGGATCGATGTCATCGCCGGGCACCTCACCGAAGTCAACGTCACCAGTCCGACCGGGCTCCGCGAGGTCGAACTGCTGACCGACGAGCGGCCCAGCGAGCGCGTCGTCGGGTGGATCGCCGCCGCGGTGGAGGACGCGGGATAATGAAAAATGCTCTCCGACCGCGTGTCAGAAGTGCTCGACCTGGTACGAGTGCGCGCGACCCTCTCGGGGGCGTTCGCGGTGGACAACAGTTGGATGACCCGTGCGACGCTCTGCGATCAACTGAAGATCATCGGCGTGGTTCAAGGGCGCCTCACCCTGCGGACGAACGGCGCGGAGCCCCTCGAGCTGGAAGCGGGGGACGTGGCCGTCCTCAATGGCCGAGAGTGGTTGGAACTGGAAGGCGGGGTGGGTTCGGGGCCGGTACGCGAGGTCGCGCCCCCTGAGGGTTACGACGAGCACCTCGACCTCGATGGGAGCGGATCGGACATCGTGTTGGGCGGTCACATCGAGCTCGACCGAGCCGGCCGGGCCTTGCTGTCCGAAGCGCTTCCGACACTGGGGTGCCTCCGGGGGAGCCTCCCACACGCCCGGAACATGCGTCACAGTCTCAGGCTGCTCTTCGAAGAATCCTCCGATGCCAGCGCAGGTGCTTCCTTCGCCGCACGTCAATACAGCGAGTTGCTGCTGCTCGAGATCATCCGTGCGTCCGCGCAGATGGCACATCTGCCCCCCGGATGGCTCCGCGCCCTGGCGGATGACCAACTTCATCCTGTGCTCGCGGCGATACACGCCCACCCTGACAAGCAGTGGACCCTGGATGATCTCGCCCAGGCTGCGCGGATGTCGAGAACCACCCTCGCCGAGCGCTTCCGCGCTGTCGCCGGTGTTCCCCCGCACGCGTACCTGACCCGGTGGCGCATGCTGCTGGCGCGTCGCGCGCTGACCGAGGAGGGTGCCACTGTCGCAGCTCTCGCAGCCCGGTTCGGCTACGGCTCCGAGAGCTCTTTCTCCCACGCCTTCAAGCGCGAGGTGGGGGAATCGCCGCAGCGTTACCGGATGCGGGCGAGCAGAGCGACGTCCGCGCAGGGCGTCGCGTGACGCGAAGCGGCACCGGAGCACATCTCGGTATGACCGGCGCTGCCAGGCGCCCCGCTTGATCCGGGGCGTCACGCCGGGAGCAATATTCCGACGGAATCCCCGCAAGAGCCGGGCGGTGTCGTGCGCGTCCTCATTCGTATCGTTCACGCATGAGCACACTTACAGGCAAGACCGTCATCATCACCGGAGGCGCTAACAATCTGGGCGGCGCGATAGCTCGCCGGATCGGAGAGGAGGGCGCGAACGTCGTCATCCACTACAACAGTGAGGCGACAGCCGGGGCCGCGGAAGAGACCGCGGGAGCCGTCGAGGCTTCGGGTGGTGCCGGGGTGGTCGTCCAGGGCGACCTGACGGATTCTGCGCAGGTGGATCGCGTCTTCGCCACCGCTCTGGATACGTACGGAAGCCTCTACGCGGTGGTCAACACCGCTGGCCGTGCGGTGGGCACGAACATGACGTCGTTCGAGGAGAAGGACGCCGACGAGATGATCGCCGTCAACACCAAGGCCGCGTTTCTCGTGCTCCGCGCCGCGGCGCGGCAGGTCGAAGAGGGCGGCAGGATCCTGAACACCGTGACTTCTCTGGTCGCCGGGTTCACGCCCCTCTACTCGGTGTACGCCGGAACCAAGGCATCCAACGAGCACTACGTCCGGGCGCTCGCGAAGGAATTGGCCGGCCGGAGGATCTCGGTCAACAACGTCGCGCCGGGGCCGATGGATACCTCCTTCTTCTGGAACGCCGCGCATGAAGGCGAAGCCGAACTGGTCAGCAGCCTGGTGATGGAGGGCCGGCTCACGCGCATCGAGGACGTCGTCCCGTGGTTCCACTTCCTGTTGACCGATGGCCGGTGGGCCAGCGGCCAGACGTTCTTCGTGAACGGCGGATTCACAACGAGGTGATGGACCTCGCGTCCTCGCCTCCTACCCGGACGCCACGGCGGAGCCCTGCGCGTCCGGGTCGGCCGCAGGGGTCGTCCGGAACTCCCGTCGGAACACGCTGGGCGTCACACCGTAGCGCCGGCGGAACGCCGCCGTGAAATGCGAGGGCGTGGCGAATCCTGCACGCACCGCGACCGCGGCGACGCTCTCATCCGTCTGGCGCAACGCCGCGCAGGCGGCGGACAGGCGGCTGTCCAGCACGTACTGCCACGGCGTCTGCCCGACGGCGCGACGGAACGCGCGGGAGAAGTGATACACGCTGAGCCCGGCGATCGTCGCGAGGTCGCTGAGCGAGATCGGGGCGCCGGGGTCGGTTCTGATGTACTCGATCACGGCGCTGAAGTCGGAGGCTTGTGGTCCCGGCTCCTGCAGGCGCCTGGTGCTGTGGCGAGCGAGAATGTGGACGGCCATGAACCGGGCGGCCGACTCGGCGTAGAGAGCATCGGCTCCCTCACGAGCTGCTCGATCGAGTGCGCGGACACAGGCCTCCAGGAGCGGGTCGTTCGTCGCGAGAAGATCGGGTAGCTCGTCCGCGGAGAACGCCGTGTCGCCTCCCAGCGGTTCAGCGAAAAGCCCTTGGGGGAACTCGGCGTGTATCGTCCGCAGCCCGAGGGGGAGCGCGGACGTCCAGCGCAGGTGGGGCGCCCGGCCCGCGGGGGTCATGCCCAACCTTCCGGGCACGTAGAACGCGCGGCGGTTGAACGGAGTGAGCGACTGGATGGACGCCTCCCCCTGGGTGACGAGGACGACCTTGAAGCGATCGGAAGCCTCGAGGCGCGCATCTTCCGCGTTCGGGGGGTGAGCGAACTCCGCAACGCGCACATCGCGCCACGAGGCGTGGCCGTCGCTCGTGAACAGCCGCGTCTCCCAATCGGCAGGGGACTCGGAGGATCGCAGTGGACGCCCCTTCGCGTCGTCGGAGCGGGGAGTGGACAGCGTCACCGCAAGCCGGCCTGGACCAGGAGCGGGTACACCTCTTCGTGAAATCGCCCCATGTCCTGGACGTACCGCGGCCACGACAGCAGGATGCCATCCACGCCGGTCGTCGACAGCGCCGCGAGCGTATCGACGATGTGCTCGGTATCTCCCACGATCGGGTAGCCCGCCCATCCGGCGATGAAGTGGAACTGCATCTCCCGCAACGTCTCCGGCGCAAAAGACGTGCTCGTCGCGATCATGTTGGTCACGAGATTGTTCGCGGCGACCCAGTCGCCCTTCTGGTTCACGTAGTAGTCGAGGTAGGAGCGGGCGTCGGCATCCGTGTCGCCGTGCACCACGTACGCGTTGATCCACACCTGGATCTCGCGGCCGTATTCCTCTCGCGCGAGACGCTTGAAGTCGTCCACCTTCGCCTTGATGCCCTCGATGGAGTGCTGCCCGATGTCGGTGCTGACAAAGGCGACGTCGCAGTTGCGCGCCCCGAAGTGCCGCCCCGCCGACGAGCTGCCGGCGTTCATGAGGACGGGGTGCGGGTCTTGAACGGGCCGCGGCTTCAGGAGGGCATCGGTGACGGTGAAGTGCTGTCCTTCGAAACTGAACGGCTCGTCGCGCGTCCACAGATTGCGGACGATGTCCACCCACTCCTGAGCGACCTCATAGCGCTGGTCATGGGGAAGCAGCGGGGCGCCGAACATCTCGATCTCCGGTGCGTTCCACCCCGTGACGATGTTCAGCGCGAATCGCCCCCCGGAGATGTGGTCGATCGTGGTGGCCTGCTTGGCCGCCATCACCGGGTGAATCGTCGGCACGTGCGACGTGACGAACACCCCCGCACGCTCGGTGGAGGCGGACACGCCCGCCGCCCACGTGAAGCACTCGAACCCTGCGCCGTTGAAGTCGGTCTCGCCGCCGAATCCGCGCCACCGGCCGACGGGAACGAGCGCCTCGAACTCCATCGCGTCTCCGAGCCGGGCCAGTTCGACCGTGCTGTCCCAGTCCGCTTCCAAGACACCCTCAGCGGTGGAGATCGCACATCCGCCGCTGAGATTCGTCGAGAACGTCCCCAGCTTCAGGGCTCGGTCGTTCACGACCGGATGCTTCGCCGCGCGCAACTGCTCGCTCCTGCTATCGGTTCTCGCCATCGTGTCCTCCTCGACCGCGGGGAAAATATAAGACGTATACGGACGGTTACCGTAGCATTCGGAGTGCAGGTATGGGAAAGAGAATTTTCCCGCCTCACTCCGTATACGCATTTTTGTCTCGCGGATCGTGCGGGAGACGCCTACGATCCCCCCATGACCAACGATGGCCCGGGGGTGCTCAAATCCGTCGACAACGCCCTCCGCCTCCTTCACCTCCTGCGGGATCAGGGACACATCGGCGTCGTGGAGGCTGCGGCCGCCCTCGAGGTATCGACGTCGGCCAGTCACCGGCTGCTCACCAGCCTCGTGCGGCGCGGGTTCGCTCTCCAGGACGAAAGCAGGGTGTACACGCCCGGCCCCGCCCTGACCCTCACAGCGAGCGAACACCCGCTGCTCTCGCTGCGCGACGCTGTCCTGCCTGACATGGCGCGGTTCGCCTCGGATATCGGGGAGACGATGAGTCTCGGCATCCTGGTCGAGACGCGGTGGCGTGTCGTCGCGACGGTCGAGGCCAGTCGTCGCTTGCGCGTCAGCGATCAGGAGGGCATGGTTCTGCCCGCGCGTCTCACAGCAGGGGGCAAGGCCGCTCTCTCTCAGTTCGACGACGCGGCCGTCGTCGACAGGTATCGCCGCGACCGGCACGAGCGGGCGGGAAGCGAGGATCTGCGACGCCTCCTCTCGGAGCTCAACGTGGTGCGTGAGCGGGGTGTCGCCATCAACCACGGCGACGCGGAGGAGGGGATCTCAGCCGTCGCCGTCCCGCTGTCGTCGCTGGGCGCGGGCACCCCGGCGGCGCTCGCCGTCGTGCTGCCGAGCATCCGGTTCTCGCCCGGCTCCACCGCCGATCTCGCCGCAAAGCTCGGTGAAGTCCTCGCCCACGCGGGGCCGGCGCTGGACCGGGTCGCCCGAGTGGCGGCGCGCACCCGCCACCCCGACGGGGTCGAAGAGGGAACTTTGCCGCATGGCGGGAAGCTCCTCGACGCCGGCGGGCCGAGGAGGTCACGCTGAGCGCGAGCAGGCGAAGGGCGAGATCACGTAGGCGAAAGGCGAGATGATGGCACCGCGAAAGAGCACGGAGTTCCACACGATCTTCGACGACGGCCGGCTCAGACGGGTCTTCGCGCAATTTCCCTCGGGCTTGGCGGCGGTCTGCGCCGAGGTCGACGCACAGGTGACCGGATTCGTCGTCGCCTCGCTTCAAGTGGGGATCTCGCTGGATCCGCCCCTGGTGGCATTCGCCGTGATGCGGGAATCCCGCACCTGGCCGCAGCTACGTGCGGCGGAGCGTCTCGGGATCTCCGTTCTCTCGCAGTCGCAGAGCCCCATCGTGCGTCAGCTCGCGTCCAAGTCGGGGGATCGTTTCGCCGGCGTCGAGTACGAGGTGCTCGAGGGCGGCGGCGCGGTGGTGCTGGATGGTTCGATCGCGACCTTCAACACGTCCCTGGAGCACGAGCACGAGGCCGGTGATCACCTCCTGATCGTCCTGCGCATCCACGGCCTGGACGTCGAAGAAGACCTTGATCCCCTGATCTTCCATCGCTCCTCCTTCCACGCGCTGAGCCCTCTCGACTTCGCCTGAGCCATGAGCTTCGCCACCAGTGCGGCCGCGCTCCTCGTGGAGTACGGCCGGCCCGTCGAGGTCTCCGAACTCGAGGTCCCCGACCCCGAGCCCACGGCCGTCATCGTCGAAGTGCTCGCAACCACCATGTGCGGAACCGACGTGCACATCCATGCGGGCGACTTCGACGGCGGCGCATCCCACCTTCCGGTGCTCCTCGGACACGAGATCATCGGGCGCGTCGTCGCCATCGGATCGGCCGGTCGGTGGGATGTGGCAGGCGGCCGCGTGCGTGTCGGTGACCGGATCGCCTGGTCCTACGCATGGTGCGGCGAGTGCTACTGGTGCGCGATCGCCAAGCAGCCGACGTTATGCGCCCGGGCGCGCCAGTACGGATGGGGTCCTGCCGATGTGTTCCCCTTCGTCACGGGGGGCTACAGCCGCTACGCGTACGTCATGCCCGCGTGCCGAATCGTGCGCGTCCCCGACGCGCTCCCCGACGCCGTTGCGGCGTCACTGACCTGCGCGTTCCGCACGGTCGTGCACGCGTTCGAGCGGGCCGGGGGAGTCGAACCGCTCGACCGCGTCCTCGTCCAAGGCAGCGGAGCGGTGGGGCTGTACGCACTCGCCTACGCCCTGGGCAGCGGCGCACGCGAAGTCGCCGTCATCGGCGCGCCCCGCCGCCGATTGGACATCGCGACCTCGTGGGGGGCGGTGGAGACCCTCGATCTCGAATCGTCGTCGGCACAGGAGCGGGCGGAATGGGTGCGCGAGTGGACCGACGGTCGCGGCGCCGACCTGGTCGTCGAGGCGGCGGGGAGCAGGTTCGCCGTCGAGGAAGGGCTGGGTCTCGTCCGTCGAGGCGGGCGCTACCTCGTGGTCGGTCAGACCGATCCGGTTCCCGCCCAGATCCCGGCGACGCGGATCAACCTCGATCAGATCACTCTCGTGGGCTCCGTCAGCGCCGACGTTTCGCACTACTGGCGCGCCTTCGACTTCGCCGTCACCCACGCGGACAGGTTCGACTTCTCCGCCCTGCTGGGGTCGGAGTACGGTCTCAACGAGGTGGACGACGCGTTGTCGGCGATCCGCTCGGGCGCGGAGATCAAGCCGGTCATCGTCCCGGGTCGTTCGGCCGTCCACGCCGACCCTGCAGGAGGAAGCGAATGATCGAGATCTCCGTGGCGGCGAATGCGACCGACCGCATCGCCGCGATCGCGGACGGTCGCGTGCGCGTTCCGGGTGTCAACCTCACCACCCTCCTCCTGCCCGTGGAGGAGATCTTCCTGCGGGCGTTCCGGTCGGCGGAGTTCGACGTCACCGAACTGTCACTGTCGTCGTACGCCGTCTCC
Source organism: Microbacterium sp. Z11_20 (assembly GCF_057197605.1). Classification (NCBI taxonomy): domain Bacteria; kingdom Bacillati; phylum Actinomycetota; class Actinomycetes; order Micrococcales; family Microbacteriaceae; genus Microbacterium; species Microbacterium sp. Z11_20. The sequence goes on from NZ_JBXVOQ010000003.1 coordinate 8,829, forward strand.
GTCGACCGGGGCGAGGCCGCCTATGTCGCTCTGCCGGCGTTTCCGTCGCGAGCGTTCCGGCACAACGGAATCTGGGTGGGAGAGGATGCCGGCATCCGTGAGCCGGCGGATCTGGCCGGAAAGATCGTCGGGGTCCCCGAGTACCAGATGACGGCGGCCGTGTGGATCCGCGGAATGCTGGAGGACGAGTACGGGGTCCCGCACGACAGCGTCTCGTACCGCACCGGGGGCCTTCGAGCCCACGGCCGGTCGGAGAAGATCCCGGTGGCACCCCCCGGCGTGGAGATCGCCCCGCTCGCTCGCGGATCGCTGTCAGAAGCCCTGGCGGACGGGACGATCGATGCTCTGTACTCGCCGTATCCGCCTACGGGTGCCGGCGAGGGACGGATGCGGCGGTTGTGGGCGGACCCGTCCACGGTCGAGGCGGACTACTTCCGGCGAACCTCGATCTTCCCGATCATGCACGTCTTCGCGGTGCGCAAGGACGTGGCCGAGCGCCACCGATGGCTCCCCGGCGCGCTTCAGGATGCGTTCGAGAGTGCGAAGAACCTCGCGCTCGGGGCCCTCGGCTCGGGCGGGTCGCTCGCGGTGGCTCTGCCCTTCGCCTTCAGTGAGGCAGATCGGACGCGCGACGTGATGGGCGAGGACTACTGGCCGTATGGCGTGGAGGCCAACCGCGGAGTGCTGGAAACGGCCACCCGGTATCTGCATCGTCAGGGTTTGACGGGCCGGCAGCTGTCGCTCGAGGAGCTCTTCCCCACCATCGGCGGATCGGCTCGCGCCATCATCTGACGCATCAGTAGTGGCGGGGGAGCCGGCGGTCGGCCACCGTGAGCACGAGCGCCGCCGCTGCGCAGGCGATCATCGCGTACGCGAGGACGTGCAAGCCGGCCGTCGTCGGAGTATCGCCGTACGCGCTGCCGATCAGCCACGCGGAAGTGGCAGCGCCGGCGTACATGAAGGTGCGGCCGATGCCGGCCACGCGTCCGGTCTTGCCCGCGGGGGCCTGGAGGTACAGAGAGTTCTGGGTCGCGCCGAAGCCGAGGCCCTGAGCGAGCCCGAGAACGGTCGACGCGACCAGCACCACCCAGAGCGGTGAATCGTCGTGCAGGAGCGAGAGGACGAGGGACCCGACGATCGCACTGACCGTCGCCAGGATGAGGAGCACCCGGATGCGGCGAACGCGCGCGAGCGCGAAGCCGCAGCCGATGGATGCGAGGGCGAAAGGTAGCTGTACGAGCCCGCTCGCCGCGACGTCCAGACCGTACGGGCCCTGTATCCACGGGACGAATCCGAAGACGAACGTGTACACGCCGGTGAAGATCAGCACGATGCGTGCGTAGGTGCGTGCCAGGGGCGCCCACGCGCGCTCGCCCTGCGGCGCGGGCGCATCGAGGGGGGACCGGTCGCTCGCGATGGGGGGATGCGAGCGAGCTCTCCGCCAGTCCGGTGGCAACCACCGCCATGCCATCAGGCATCCGATCGCAGCCAGCGGGATGTTCGCCCAGAAGATCGACTGCCAGCCGAAGACCAGGATGAGCGGCCCGGCCACCGTCGGTCCGACGGCCGTCGCCACCAGTGCCGACACCGAGACGGTGGCCAGCGCCGCAGGCGGCGCCGGCCGCTCCGATCGCTCGGCCTGCTGGGCGATCATCGCGAGGGCCGAGGGGATGGCCGCGGAGGTACCCACCCCCAGAAGGGCTCGCGCGGTGACCGCCGCCTCCAGCGTGGGCCAGATGGTGGGGATCACCGCCCCCGCGATCACGGTCGCCAGCCCGGCGACATAGACCCGTCTCGGCCCGATGCGATCTGCGAGGGCTCCCAGGGTGGGCAGCGCGATCGCCGAGGCGACGTACAACGAGATGACCAGCCAGACCGTGGAGCGCAGCGGCACGTCGAGTGCGGTTGCCACCGGCTGGAGGGCAACGGCCACCATCGTCGAGTTCAGCGGGTTCAGCGCCGGCCCGATGGTGAGCGCAGCGAGAAAGCGGGCGTCGAACGGCTTACGGGGCGAGCCCATGTCATCCTCTCTGGCCGGCATCCACTACGTACACGGATCAAATACCCGATCCTTGGTGGTCAGCAACCCCCTGGGGCTTGACGCATCCAGCAGGATGCTGCATAGTCTAATGCTACGTGTACGGAGTAACTTCGAGGAGGAAGTGATGAGTCCCGCTGATGTGATCGAGAGGCGGTCGCCGGATGCGGCGCCGACCGAGCAGGTCGCGTCGCGCACCGTTCCGCGGGGCCTCATCGCCGTCCTCAAGGGCGCGGGCGGATTCGTCTGCGCGGCTCTTCTGTGGGAGCTGCTTCGCGTTCTGAACATCCTTCCCCCGGCCTATGTGCCGTCGATCGCGGACATCGCCCGCGCCTTCGGTGAGGGCTTCGCGAACGGAACCTGGGCGCGGGTGCTTGCGCCGACGCTGTTCGCCTGGCTCGGGGGTCTTCTCGCGGCGATCGTCCTCGGCGTCGTCTGGGGATCGGTGGCGGGAGCCTCGTCGTGGGTGCGCGCCGGCTCGAGCGTCGTGATCAGCTTCCTGCGTACCGTGCCCGCGATCGCGCTCGTTCCGGTCGCCGTCCTCGCGTTCGGGCTGCGGCCGGCGATGGTGCTCTCGCTCGTCGTCTTCGGATGCGTGTGGCCCGTCCTCTTCAACACGCTCTACGCGTTTCGCGAGCTGCCGGAGCAGTACGCCGAGACCGCGCGGGTGCTGGGGTACAACCGACTGCACATCTTCTTCCGTGTGTCGATGGTCGCCGTCCTCCCGGGCGTGGTGACGGGCATCAGGGTGGCAGCCGGAATCGGCCTGGTGATCACCGTGTCCACCGAGCTGATCGTCGGCAGCGCGGGGCTGGGGGGCTTCATCCTGCAGTCCCGGGGGAGTGCCCAGGTGGCCGCGGGATATGCGGGCATCGTATGGGGAGGTCTGCTCGGAGTCGCGGTGACGGGACTCATCGGTGTGATCCAGCATCGCGCCCTGGGCTGGAGCCCCGACAACCGGAAGGTCGAATCATGACGACGGCGTCCGTCCCGCGGCGATCGGGTGTCATCGGCATCCGGGGGCTCAAGCTCGGCATCGGATGGTTGGTCCTGGCCGCGCTGCTCATCCTGTGGCAGGTCGCGGCGACCGTCTCGGCGACATCCTCGACGACGACGTTCACACGCGCGCTCGAGTCGATGATCGGGTATCTCACGGGGCCGTCCCTGGTCGAGGATGTCCTCCCCTCGATCGTCCGCGTGATCGTCGGGTTCGCCATCGCGGGAGTCCTGGGCGTGGTCGTCGGACTCATTCTGGGGAGCCTTCGTCGCCTCGACGCGTGGGTGCATCCCCTCATCTCCTTCATGAGATCGATCCCGCCCGCGTTGATCGTGCCCGTCGCGCTGCTCGTCCTGGGTCTCGGTCCGCAGCTGGTCATCTCCGTGATCGTCTTCGGTGCATTCTGGCCCGTGCTCCTCAACACCTTCGACGGCGCTCGTCGCATCGATCCGATGTACCTGGAGGTCGCGCGCGCAGCCCGCACGCCCTACGGGGTGCGCCTTTCCCGTGTCATTCTTCCCGCATGCCTCCCCACGATCATGGCCGGCCTGCGGACCGCCTTGAGCATCTCGCTCATCCTGATGGTCGTCTCGGAGGTGCTGGCATCCAGCGAAGGGCTGGGCTACCGGATGAACTTCGCCCAGCAGACCTTCGACGTCAGCGGAACGTACGGGGCCGTCCTGCTCCTCGCGTTGCTGGGGTGGATCTTCGACACCATCTTCGTCGCCGTCGAACGTCGTGTTCTGAAATGGCACCCGGCCTTCCAAGGAGGAAACCTTGCCTAATCCTGTCGCCCTTCACGCCGACGGTCTCGTGAAGGCCTTCGGCGGCCGCAAAGTCATCGACGGCCTCGACCTGCACATCGCCGAAGGAGAGTTCGGCGTCGTCCTCGGTCCATCCGGAGCGGGAAAGACCACACTGCTGCGCTGTCTCTCGGGGCTCATGGCCCCCTCGTCGGGGTCCGTGACGATCGACGGGCGTCCCGTGCAGGGTGTGCCCGCCGACGTCGCGGTGGTCTTTCAGGAGTACAACCGCAGCCTGTACCCCTGGATGACCCTCGAAGAGAACGTCCGGTTCGCGCTGCACGGGGTCCCTCGGCCGGCCGCCGGCGAGCGAGCGAGGCACGCCCTCGACCGGGTCGGGCTCACGGATTCGATGTCGCTCTACCCCTGGCAGGTGTCCGGGGGGATGCAGCAGCGGTGCGCGATCGCCAGAGCGCTGGCAGCCGAGGCAGGCCTGGTCATCATGGACGAGCCGTTCGCGTCCGTCGATGCGCTGACGAAGATCCACCTCGAGCAGCTGCTCCTGGACATCTGGACAGAGACCCCCTTCACGTGCGTCTTCGTCACGCACGACATCGAGGAGGCCGTCTATCTCGCCGATCGACTCTTCGTGCTCTCGCCGCGGCCCAGTCGGCTGCGCAAAGAGTTCGTCGTCGATCTGCCGCGGCCGCGCAACCAGCTCACGACCAAGGTTCTGCCCCGGTTCCAACAGATCCGGGAAGAAGCCTTCCAGCTGATCGAGGGCGTCAGCGCTGCGCCCTCCGACGACACCGGCTCCCCGCAGCGCATCGCCTGAATATCACTCGAAGAGGAGTAGGCCGTATGAACATCTCGTCTCGCGGGCGTTGGACGTCCGCCGCACTCGCCGTCCCCGTACTCGTCGCCATAACCGCATGCGCTGCATCCGAGCCGGCGCCCAGCGGCGGCGACGGGGAGTCCGCGCTCGCGCCCATCGTCGTGGGCGCAGCCCCGGCCGCCGACATCACAGCCCCCTACGTGGCCCTTGAACAGGGATTCTTCGATGAGGTGGGCCTGGACGTGACGGTGGAGACGCTCGCCGGCGGCTCCGCGCTCGTTCCTGCTCTGGAGTCCGGCTCGATGCAGATCGGAAACGTGAACCTGCTGTCCCTGCTCCAGGGGCTGGAGCAGGGACTCGACCTCACCTGCCTGAACGGCATCTTCAAGGGGACGGATACGCAGAGCGTGCTCCTCGCCCCGGATGCGGCGGACGAGATCCGCAGCGGCGCCGATCTGGAAGGGCGCACGGTAGCCGTGAACACGCTCGGCAATATCGCCCAGCTCGTCGTGGAGGCCTGGGCGGCCGAGGATGGCGCGGACCCGTCGCGCATCGAGTTCGTCGCACTCGGCTTCGCGGAGCATCGCGCGGCCCTGGAGTCGGGCCAGGTCGACGCCGCTCTGGCTGCGGAGCCGTTCAACAGCCAGATGAAGAGCGCCGGGCTTCCGGTGCTGGAGGCGGACCCGATCGCGGCGATCGGCGATGACCCCACCTTCGCCTGCTGGACCGCCAAGCGGACCTGGCTCGACGAGCATCCCCGCGAGGCGCAAGCGTGGCGAGAGGCCATGCTCATGGTGGACGAGTACCTCGCGGAGAACCCGGACTCGCTTCGCCAGACGGTGGTGACCGCTTTGAACTTCCCGGAGGCGGATGCCGAGACCTTCACCCTTCCCACCATCAGTTCCGAGATGTCGCCGGACGACTTCGAGATCTGGATGGGACCGGCCGTCGAGTACGGCTTCCTGCGCGGCGACGTGGACGTCTCGCGTGCGGCGGAGCTCGAGGAATGAGCGTCCGTCCGAGACGGGCCCGCCCGTGCTTATTCGATGGCCCGACCGAGTGGATGCACAGATGACCGATCACACCGAGAACACGCGTGAGCAGAACGAGGCCCGCGCCCAGCGTCTCCTGAGCCGGGACTGGCGGCTTCTTGTCGGCGGCGAACGAGTGGCGGCCGGTTCGGGCAAGACCTTCGAGGTCACCAGCCCGTACTCCGGCGGGCTCATCGCCGAGGTGCCCGACGCCTCGCGGGACGACGTCAACCGGGCGATCGACGCCGCGCTGGCCGCCGCCCCCGCGTGGGGGCGGATCCCGGCGCCCCGCCGGGCCCGCTACGTCGAGGATTTCGCGGATGCGATCGAAGAGCGCGCGCACGATTTCGGGGTCCTGGACGCCATCGACGGCGGAGCGCCCATCGGGATCATGCTCCAGGACGTTCAGCTCGCCCTCGACAGCCTTCGCTTCTACGCCGGGCTCGCCATGGAGTCGAAGGGACAGACGGTGCCGGCCAGTGCGAACCTGCACTTCACCGAGCTGCAGCCCTACGGGGTCGTGGGGAAGATCATCCCCTTCAATCACCCGTTCATGTTCGCCGCGTCCAAGCTGGCGGCCCCGCTGGTGGCGGGCAATGCCGTCGTGCTCAAGCCGGCCGAAGCCACTCCGCTGTCCGCGCTGGTGATGGCCGACCTCGCCGCAGAGATCTTTCCGCCGGGGGTCGTCAACATCGTCGTCGGGGACGGCCCGGACGCGGGCGACGCCCTCGTGCGACACCCTCAGGTGCGCCGGATCGGCTTCACCGGGAGCGAGAAAGTGGGACGGTCGATCCAGCGTGCTGCAGCCGAGGTGGCGGTCAAGCACATCACTCTCGAACTCGGGGGCAAGAACGCGCTCATCGCCTTCTCCGACGCCGACCCGAACGCCGTGGCCGACGCGGCCATCCGGGGGATGAACTTCACGTGGTCGGGGCAGTCCTGCGGCTCGACGTCGCGGCTGCTCGTCCACGATGACATCGCGGATGCGGTGATCGAAGGCGTCCGTGAACGCCTGGGCGACCGGCAGTACGTGTCGCCCCTTGACCCCGCGAGCGTGCAGGGCACGATCGTGAACCAGCGTCAGTACGACCGGGTGCTCGGCTACATCGACGGCGCCGTGGACGACGGTGCGCGGGTTCTCACCGGGGGAGGGCGTCCGTCGGCCGCCTCGCACGGGCTCTTCATCGAACCGACGTTCCTCGATGTCGACCCCGCCTCGAGGGTCGCTACGGAGGAGATCTTCGGCCCCGTGGTGTCGGTGATCCGCTGGACCGACCCCGTCGAGGCGGTCCGCATCGCGAACAGCGTCGAGTACGGGCTCACCGGCAGCGTCTTCACGAACGATGTGACGACGGCTCTGCGGACGGCCCGAGAGCTGGAGACGGGATTCGTCTGGATCAACGGCGCCGGACCCCACTTCCTCGGGCTCCCCTACGGGGGCTGGAAGAACTCCGGCGTGGGTCGGGAGGAGAGCATCGAGGAGCTCTTGAGCTACTCGCAGTCGAAGTCGGTGACGGTCTTCCTCTGACGAGGGCGGACTGCCGAGACGCAAAGGGTGAGCGGTGCAGCATCGGCTGCACCGCTCACCCTTTGCTCCGCCTGCGCCAGGCGGCCGTGCTAGCGGGAGCGCACGGGAGTCACGGTCTCGGGAGGCTTGGGCCCCCGCTGGGCGCCCCGGGTCGGGCAGGGGACCGCGCCGTCGTCGGACACGACGGCGGAGAGGTCGCCGAGGCCGGAGACGGTCACACGGATGACATCACCGGAACGCACCTGCCCGACTCCCGCCGGCGTGCCCGTCGCCACGATGTCGCCCGGCTGGAGCGTCATGACCGAGGAGGCGTAGGCCAGGACCGCTTCCACCCCCCAGATGAGGTCGGCCAGATCCGCATCCTGCCGGATCTCGTCGTTCACCCATGTCCGCAGGCGCATCCGGTCCCACGGCCCCGCCTCGTCGGGGGTCACCAGGAAGGGACCGACCGGGGTGAAGGTGTCGAACGACTTCCGTACCGACCGGTCTTCCCCGCCCCTCATCGTCATGTCGAGGAGGATCGTGAAGCCCGCCACATACCGCAGCGCGTCGGCGCGCTGGACATGCCGGGCGGGCGCGCCGATGACGAAGGCGAGCTCGCCCTCCTGGTCGAAGCGGCGGTCGGTGTACGGGAGCCGCACGATGCCACCCGAGGCCAGAGTCGACGCGGGGGACTTGAGGAAGACCCCCAGCGCGTCGATATGGGCGTCCTCCTGCATCTCCGCCTTGTGATCGAAGTAGTTCACGGGCGCTGCGACGATCTTCGAGGGATCGGGAACGATCGCCTCGATCTCCACGTCCGCGAGCGCCAGCCGCTCCCCGCCGTCCGGGACGGCGCGCAGGTCGCCGCCATGGGCGAGCAGCAGGCTTCGCATCGGGCTCATGCCGGGCGTCGCCTGGACGTCGAGCGCGATGATCGAGTCACCGTCCACGCGGCCCACGCGGCGAGAGCCGTCCCGGTCGCGGAAACTGACAAGCTTCATTTCGTCATCCCTTCAGGCCCGCCGGCGACGGGTCCTCGTAGAGCCAAGCGACGTCGGTGTAGTCGTCGGATCGGCGCGTCTGGAAGAAGCGATTGCGCAGGGCGATCGCCATGGGGTCGTCGGTGTGCCACGAGCGGCCCCACGGCCGCGCCACACGCTGGCACCGCGTCGCGCGGGGAACCCGCACCGCGTCGTAGCGGGCGAGGGCGTCGCGAGGATCGTCCGCCGAGCCGCCCAGCTGTGCGGCGAGCTCCAGTCCATCCTCCAGCGCCTGGCAGGCGCCCTGCCCGAGGTATTGCAGCATCGGATGCGCGGCGTCGCCGATCAGGACGACGCGCTCTCCGACGAAGCTGTCGATCGGGTCCTTGTCGAAGTTGGGGTACGCCCGGGCCTGAGCCACGATCGGAAGGGCGCGCCGGACCGCGGCGCAGGTCCCCGAGAATCGCTCCAGCAGTTCCTCGGGGCTTCCCCAGTCGTCCCGACCATCGGCATGACGGTGGCTGCGGAAGACCGCGACCTGGTTGTAGAGCTCACCGCGTCGGACGGGGTACTGCATGAGGTGGAGGTCTGGGCCCACCCACAGGAGGACGTCGTCGACCCGATCCTCGTAGGGCAGCTCGGAGACCGGAACGGTGCCGCGATACGCGACGTACCCGCTGAAGACCGGCTCATCGACACGGATGAGGGTCCGCACGACGGATCGAAGGCCGTCGGCACCCACGAGGAGCTTCGCCCGGTACACCTGACCGTCGGAGCAGGCGACGTGCGCCGACGTCTCCGATGTCTCGACGGCTACGACTTCCTTGCCGGTGAGCAGCTCGATCCGCTCGTGCTGCATGCACGCATTGAGGAGAACGGTCAGCACGTCGTTGCGGTGGAGTACGAGATAGGGATAACCGAACCGAGCCACCATCGGCTCCTGGAAATCGATCCGTGTGAGCTCGTCGCCGGTGAGCGCGTCGGAGATCCGACCGACCTGGGGGAAGACGGCGAGGTCGGTGATCTCATCGAGCACTCCCAATCGGTCCAGGGCGCGAACGGCGTTGGGACCCACCTGGAGGCCGGCCCCCACCTCGCGGAATTCGGGGGCGCGTTCGAGGACCCGCACGCTCAGGCCGGCACGGGCGAGCGCAAGGGCGGTCCCCATCCCGCCGATCCCACCCCCGACGACGACGACATCGGTATCGCGCATCTATCGACCTCCATTAGTACGTATACGGAGAACTGTAGGTGCTCCCGTCCGTCGAACGCAAGCGTCGAAGTGATCGCTGAGGAAGGAGCCGAGTCCCTGCGGTGCGGTCCCGGCTCCTGGTTCAGATCATCCGTGTGCACTGCTTATATGGCTCTCTTCGGAGCACGGCCGCACCCCTACTGGCTCTCCACGGCATATGCGTTAGGGACGACGCCACAAACGTGGGGTGGACAAAATGAGACGTATACGTAATATTGGTGCAACACCGGCAGGCTAGTCTCCCCTTCAGGGCACCAGCCGGGGAGCCGGCGCTCGACGAAGACGTGTCCCAGGCACTGCCGGCCGCTTAGGCGGATCCTTACCCGAATAGTCCGTATACGTACTAGGAGTCCTCTGTCGTGAATGATCAGACCGGCGCATCCCGAACGGTTCTCGTGACCGGAGCAGCCGACGGCATCGGATTCGCCGTGGCGCAACACTTCGCCGCGACCGGCCAGACCGTCGTCATGTGCGACATCGCGCGCGATCGCTTGGCGGCCTCGGCGGACCGCATCCGCGAGCAGGGCGGTCACGTCGTCCCGGTAGCCATGAACGTCGCGTCGGAAGAGAGCGTGTCGGAGGCCTTCGCCCAGGCGCTCGAGGTGACCGGGCGGATCGACGTGGTCGTCAGCAACGTCGGCATCGCCGGGGGGACCCCTGTGGTCGAGATGGAGCTCGCAGAATGGCGACGCGTGACGGAGCCGAACCTCACCGGTACGTTCCTGGTCACCCGCGCGGCGGCCCGACAGATGATCGCCCAGGGCGGCGGGGGAAAGATCTGCTGCGTCACCAGCCTTTCCGCGCGGTCGGCCCGGATGGGCGCCGCCCATTACTGCGCCTCGAAAGCCGGGCTCGAGCAGCTCGCCCGCGTCCTGAGCATGGAACTCGGACCCCACCACATCAACGTCAACCTCGTCTCGCCCGGTTTCGTGAATCACGGATACCGCGAGGGCCTGGGCGAGTGGGTCACCCCCGAGTACGCCGCGGCGATCGAGCGGTCGATCCCCTGGGGCAGGACGGCGCTGGCCACAGACGTCGTCGAGGCCATCGACTTCCTGTGCTCGGACCGCGCCGATTACATCACCGGGGCGCTGCTGTCGGTGGACGGCGGCGGGGGAGCGGGGCGGTACTCGCTGCCCATCACAGACACGTCCGACACCGTCGGCGCAGCGATCGAGGAGGAGAAGGCGAATGCCTGAATGGAAGTACATCGACATCGATGGCATCAACACGCGCTACAAGGACGAGGGGGACGGCGACCCGATCGTCCTCTTCCACGGTGGCGAGTTCGGTGCCGGCGGGGCTGACACCTGGCGCGACGAGATCTTCGACGTGCTGGTGGGAGCCGGGCATCGGCTCGTCGTGGTCGACCGGCTGGGGCAGGGACTCACCGACAACCCCCGCACCGACGACGAGTACCGCATGTCGGCGGTCGTACGCCACGCAACGCGGTTCATCGAGACGCTCGGCATCTCCGGGGCGACCATCGGCGGACAGTCTCGCGGTGCGTTCGTCGCGTCGCGCATCGCGAAGGAATCACCCGGTCTCTGCACGCGACTGGTCATCATCAACAGTGCGTCGATCTCGGTGCGCTACCCGGCCGAGCAGGTACCGGGGACGGCGACGTACCGCGTCTACAAGGAACTCATGACCGGCAACGTCATGGAGGACCTCAAGATCATGTCGGTCACGACCGAGCACCTCACCGACGAGTGGATGGCCAACCGGGCGGAGATCGCGGCGCTGCCGAAATCGAAAGAGGCCAAGGAGGCGTTCCGCCGGGTCAACGACGAGATGTTCGCCGAGTTCGAGATCCTCAAGACCGATGTCCTGAAATGGATCATCGGCGGTGGCCACCGCAAGCCGACGATCATCATCTGGGGCGTCGGGGACCCCACGACCACCTCCGCCGATGCGCTCGATCTGTGGGACGTGATGCGTCCACACGTCGACACCCTCCGGCTTCACATGATCAACCGCGCCGGGCACTGGCCCCACCGGGAGTACCCGGTGGAGGTCGCGGAGGAGATCCGCGACTTCATCCGCCGGAGCTGACCATGGCGCGCTATGTCGTCAGCCGGCTGCTGCAAGCCGTCTTCGTGGTGTGGGCTGCCTTCACCGTCGCGTTCTTCGTCCTCTACTGGATGCCGGGGGATGCCGTGCTCGCCCGGATCGGGGGCGGTGGCGAAGGGGCCGACCTGAGCCCCGAGGACATCGCGGCTCTCCAGGCCGAGTACGGCCTCGATCAGCCCGTGCTCGTGCAGTACGTGACGGCCCTGGCGCGGCTGGTGGTGGGCAACCTCGGCACCTCGGTGCGCACGGGAACACCCGTCGTCGAGGTGATCGGCGACGCCCTGCCGCACACCCTCGCACTGGCGACGTTCGCCCTGGTCCTGGGGGCGCTGGTCGGCGCGGGAGTGGCCCTGCTGGCCTCGTACACGCGCGTGCGCTGGCTGCGGAGCATCCTCACGTCCGTGCCCTCCGTCGGAATCGCCCTGCCGACCTTCTGGGTCGGGCTCCTGCTGATCTTCTTCTTCTCGTTCCAGTTGCGGATGCTGCCGGCCGGGGGCAACGCGGGCTTCACCTCGCTGATCCTCCCGGCGGTGACCCTGGCCCTCCCCACCAGTGCGGTCGTGGGCCAGATCCTCCTCAAGAGCATGGATGCCGCGCTCCAGGAGCCGTACATCGCCACGGCCCGGGCCAAAGGCGTCGGGCGCACGGGGGTGCACTTCCGTCACGCGCTGCGCAACGCTCTGCTCCCGGTCCTCACGATGCTGGGGCTCCTCACCGGCAACCTCATCGCCGGGTCCGTGGCCGTGGAGACCGTCTTCTCCCGAAGCGGGATCGGCAGGGTGACCGTGGAAGCGGTCGATCTGCAGGACCTGCCCCTCATCCTCGGCCTGGTGGTCACCGGCGCGAGCATCTTCGTCGTCGTCAACCTCGCGGTCGACCTTGCCTACCCTCTCATCGACCCTCGGGTCCGTCTGACGCGAAAGGTCGCGCGATGACTCTCACCGGACTGGGTGTGGACGCCATCGAGGCGGAGTTCACACCACCCCGCACGCCGGCGGCCGGTGTCCGCCGGCTGAGGTTCCGCCTCAAATGGGGGATCATCCTGCCGGCGATCGTGGTGCTCCTGGCACTCCTCGCCGCCGTGCTCCCGGGCCTTTTCACCCAGGTCGGGCCGGAGTTGGCGGTGCCCACCGACCGGCTCCTCCCGCCGAGCTGGGCGCATCCGCTGGGAACGGACCAGATCGGGCGCGACCTGTACTCGCGCGTCGTCTACGGCGCCGCCGCCTCTCTGGGAAGCGCCGCGATCGCGGTCGCCCTGGCGGTCGTCCTGGGTTCGCTCATCGGCCTCCTCAGCGGCTTCCTGGGCGGATGGGTGGACGCCGTCCTGATGCGCATCGTCGAGGTGGTGCTCGCGATCCCCTCGATCCTGCTCGCGCTGGCGCTGGTGTCCGCCCTCGGTTTCGGCACGGTCAACGTGGCGATCGCGGTCGGGCTCGTCGCCACGGCGGCATTCGCCCGCCTCATGCGGTCCGAAGTGCTCCGCGTGCGCGATGCCGCGTTCATCGAAGCCGCCCGTTCCGCGGGCATCCGCCGCTCCGGTGTGCTGTTCCGGCACGTCCTCCCCAACTCGTGGGGAACGGTGATCGCCCTCAGCACGCTGGAGTTCGGGCACGCGCTGCTGTCGATCTCGACGCTGAGCTTCCTCGGGTTCGGTACGCCGCCCCCCGCGCCGGAGTGGGGATCGCTCGTCGCGGCCGGCCGGGGATTCCTCGCAACGGCGTGGTGGATGTCGGCGATGCCCGGCCTCGTGATCGCCATCGTCGTCCTGGCCATGAACCGCCTGGGACACGCTATCGACCGGAGCAACGATGACTGAGCCCCTGCTGAGTGTCCGTGATCTGCACATCGGCTACGGGAGTGGGCACGCCCACCGTACGGTCGTGCACGGAGTCGATTTCGACATCGCCCGAGGCGAAGTCGTGGCCCTCGTCGGCGAGTCCGGTTCGGGGAAGAGCACCGTGGCACAGTCCCTCATCCAGCTCCTCCCGCGGGGCGGCCGGGTCGAGTCCGGCCAGGTGAACTTCCTGGGCGAGGATCTCGTCCGCGCGGGGGAAACCCGGATGCGAGCACTGCGCGGAAGGTCGATCGGCCTGGTACCCCAGGACCCGATGATGTCGCTGAACCCGGTGCGCCGGATCGGCGATCAGGTCGCGGAGGCGCTGCTCGCGCATGGCGGGGTGACGCGCGCCCAGGCCCACCAGCGCGCAGTCGAACTCCTCGAGCACTCCGGATTGAGCGAGCCCGCCGCGCGCGCCCGTCAGTATCCGCATCAGCTGTCCGGCGGGATGCGTCAACGGGTGCTGATCGCGATCGCCTTCGCCTGCCGGCCGCCGCTCATCATCGCCGACGAGCCGACGAGCGCGCTGGATGTGACCGTTCAGAAACGCATCCTCGACCACATCGATGAGATCCGGAAGGAGAACGACACCACGATCCTCATCATCACCCACGACCTCGCGGTGGCTGCCGACCGGGCCGATCGGGTGATCGTGATGTCGGAGGGCCGCATCGTCGAGAGCGGCCCTGTGGGCCAGGTTCTCGCTGCTCCTCGCGCCGAGTACACCCGCAGGCTGGTCGCGGCGGCCCCCGGGCTCACGAGCCCGCGTCTGCCGCAGCCCCTCCCCGAGGATGCCGCGCAGGTGCTGTCGGCCAAGGGACTGCGGAAGGAGTTCCGCCTCCCGAGTGCGGGGGCGGGCTCGTCGACGCTGGTCGCGGTGGACGACGTCGGCTTCGACATCCGTCGGGGGGAGACGTACGCCATCGTCGGCGAGTCGGGCTCGGGCAAGTCCACCGTGGCGCGCCTGGTGATGGGGCTCGAGACGCCGACGCGCGGAGAAGCGCTGCTGTACCCGCGGAACTCCGGCGGCGCCGTCGCGCACGGCCGCGACCGCCTCCGTTCGGTGCAGATGGTGTACCAGAGCCCGTTCGGGTCTCTGGATCCGCGTTACACCGTCGGTCGTTCCATCGCCGAGCCGATGGCCGGGTTCCGGGTGGGCTCGCGGGCGGAGCGGCAAGGCCGCGTGCGCGAGCTCCTGGACCAGGTCGGCCTCAGCGCTGACCTGGCCGGACGGCTTCCGCACGCGCTCTCGGGCGGTCAGCGGCAGCGGGTCGCCATCGCCCGCGCGCTCGCGCTGCGCCCGGACCTCGTGATCTGCGACGAGGCCGTCTCGGCCCTGGACGTGTCGATACAGGCTCAGATCCTCTCCCTCCTGCAGCGCCTTCAAGCCGAACTGGGCGTCAGCTACCTCTTCATCTCCCACGACCTCGCCGTCGTCAGGCAGGTCGCGCACGTCGTGGGCGTGATGAGGCAGGGACGCATGGTCGAGTCCGGCCCCGCGGAAAGGCTGTTCGCCGCCCCGCAGCATCCCTACACGCAGGAGCTCTTGGGCGCCATCCCCGGTCGCCGCGTCGCCGGGCTCCCTCACCTCCCTCCCGATAGCACCGATTCCACCTTCGAGAAAGCAGCACAATGAACGCTCAGAATCCGAAACGGGCCACGCGGGCCGTGGCCGTGGCCGCCGCGGCGGCTTTCGTGCTCGCCGGGTGCGCCGCGCCCTCGGCCACCAGTACCCCGCCGCCACAGGAGGCCGTCGCCGGCGGCAAGCTGGTCATCGGGACACCGCCGGACGGCGGGTGCATCGATCCACAGCAGGTGCAGCAGCGCGCCGTCCTGTCGATCACGCGCCAGTTCACCGACTCGCTCGTCTTCCAGGACCCGGATTCGCTGGAATTCCAGCCCTGGCTCGCGGAGTCGTGGGAGATCTCCGAAGACGGCACCACCTACACGTTCTCCCTCCGTGACGATGTGACTTTCTCCGACGGCACCTCCTTGACGGCCGACACCGTCGTCGCCAATTTCGAGTCGATCATCGCGATGGGCGCTCGTGCGATCATCGCCGGACCCTACCTGCGGGGCTACGTGGGGTCGGAGGCCGTTGACGACACGACTGTCGAGGTGACCTTCGAGGCCGCCAACGCGCAATTCCTGCAGGCGGCGTCGACGCCGTCGCTGGCAATCGTCTCGGACGCCACGACGCAGCTGACCCCCGATGAGCGCTGCCAGGGCGAGTTGGTGGGAAGCGGTCCGTTCGTCCTCGAGGACTTCCGCACCGCGCAGGGCGTGACGCTCACCCAGCGCGAGGACGAGTACGCGTGGGCGCCCGACGCCTTGGACGGCGGTGGGCCGTATCTGGACGGGGTCGACTTCCAGATGATCCCCGACACGAGCGTGCGAGCGGGCAGCCTCGTATCCGCACAGCTGGATGTGGCGAACGAACTGCAGCCGCAGGACGTGCAGCAGGTCGAAGCGGCGGGACTCCCCGTCGTATCCCGACCGAACCCTGGGTTCCCGAACAGCCTCTTCATCAACCCCGACCGCGCCCCCCTGGACGACCCCGCCATCCGCGAGGCCATGCAGATCGGGTTCGACCGTGAGGAGGCGGTCACCACCACGCTGACCGACCAGGATCTTCCGGCCACCGACGCGCTGTCATCCACGACGCCCGGGTACAGCGACCACAGCGACCTGCTCGAGTATGACCTGGACCGCGCCAACGAGCTGCTCGATGACGCCGGCTGGGACGTCGGCGCCGACGGCATCCGAGTGCGCGACGGTCAGCGCGCCGAAGTGAGCGTCATGTACTACACGCCCATCTACCTCGCCTACGTCCCGCTGCTGGAGCTCATGCGCCAGCAGTACGCCGAGATCGGGATCGACTTCATCCTCGAACCGGTGCCGACGGCAACCGGTCAGGAACGCCAGATCGCGTGGGACTTCGACGTCCGGATGTCGGGGCAGACGCGCGCCGATCCGGCGGTTCTGCGCTCGCAGACCTCGGATGCGGACCCCGAAGTGAATGAGCTGCTCCTCGCCCAGGCCGCCGAGGTCGTGCCGGACGCGCGACTGGCCATCGTCGAGCAGGCCACTGCGCGACTGCTCGAGACGGCTCTGGTCATCCCCATCCACGAACTCGCACTGCCGATGTCGCACGCGACGACGGTGCAGGGCCTGGCTCTGGACGCGACCAACGGCCTGCTGCTGGTTGACACGTGGAAGCAGAACTGATCGGCGCGGCGACGGTGCATCCGCGTTCCGACGACGGGTATCTCGTCGTCGGGGCGGGGGCGATCGGATGCACCGTCGCCGCGCATCTCATCCGCGAGGGTCACTCGGTGACCCTCGCGGAGCGGGATGACCTGCACCGCGCGAGCCTCGCAGAGCGCGGCATCCTCTTCGCGGAGGAGGGGGACGTCGCGCACCTCCGCACCGGGATCCGGCCCGCAGCCGTCCTGGCCCCCGACGAGGTGCACGGGAGATTCCGTCGTGTGCTGCTGTGTGTGAAGACGCAGGACACCGTGACGGCGTCGGCCACCGTTCGCGAGCACCTTCACGAGGACGGCTTCGTCGTGTCGTGTCAGAACGGCGACAACGAGGCTGTGCTGATCGACTTACTGGGCGCCGATCGCGTCGTCGGGGCGTTCGTCAACATCGCCGCGGATGTCGTCGGTCCCGGCATCGTGCGCCCCGGCGGGGTCAGCGAGCTGGTCGTCGGCGAACTGGACGGCACGATCACCGACCGATTGAGGTCCTTCCACGCGGACGCGCCCGGCCTGGTGGCGATCTCGACCAACGTCCAGGGGGCGATCTGGTCGAAGCGGGCGCTCGCCGCGATGTACACCGCGACCGCGCTCGCCGATGACGACACCGACCGCCTGATCGACGACCACCGCCCCCTCATGCGCCGGTTGGCCGGTGAAGTCGTCGCGATAGCCCACCGCCGTGGGGTGGTGCTGGAGGATCTGGGCTACTTCGCGCCGGCGCGTCTCGTCGAAGACGACGACGCGGCCACGCAGGAGCTGGACCGGCTCATCCACTGGCAGCAGGGCATCGCCAAGAAACGCGTCGGACCGTTTCGGGACATCGCCATTCGCCGCCGCCGCACCGAGGCCCATTCCGAACTCGCTGATCTCGCGGCGGCCGGGCGCGAGGCGGGCTCCGCCACCCCGACCTTGGAGCTGCTCGACCGCATGCTCGGCGAGCTCGAGGACCGCAGCCGAGCCTTCACCCCGTCCAACCTCGTCGAGCTGTATCGCTCGGCGCTCACACGATAAGGATCACCGTTCATGAGCCAGGGCCTTCCGTCCCGCGTTCCCCCCCGATACTCGGGTTACCGGTCGTGGGGTTACCTCACACCGGGCGCCGACTTCCGCCAGCACGACCTCGTCTCCCAGCGCAACCGGGTCGAGGAGTACGTCGTGCCGCTGGAGGGCGAGCAGCAACAGCGCCTGTCGCGCCTGTTCGACGAGAACATCGTGATCAGCCTGCACGACCATGTCACCGCCTTCCCCGCGGCGACCGAGGAGATCCCCGAGTACATCCGCAGCGGCCGCGTCGAGACCGCCTATGAGGGTCTGCGGTTGTCGGGCATGGATGTCGTCTTCGACAACCTCGCCGGCCCCACCGGGTGCATCACGAGCGCGCACGGCTGGAAGTGGTCCGACACCGTCATCGACATCGGGCTCCGGCTGGCCGACCTCGCCAAGCAGGACTATGTCACCCTCGCCCTCAGCGTGGACGACATCCTCTCCGCACGCGCCACCGGGCGCGTGGCGATGGTGCTCGGACTCGAATCGGCGACCCCGATCGAGAACGAGCTGGATCGCCTCGACATGCTGTACGGCTTCGGGATACGGCAGATGGGACTCGTCTACAACGATGCGAACACCCTCGGAAGCGGGTTGAAGGAGCCCCACGACGGGGGCCTCACCCGCTTCGGACGGCGTGCCCTCGAACGGATGAACAAGCTCGGCATCATGGTGGACATCTCCCATGCCGGCGACCGGACGAGCCTGGAGGCCGTGGATCTGTCCGCCACGCCGGTCGTGATCACTCATGCGGGAGCCCGTGGGGTGTGGCCGTCGGAGCGGATGAAGCCGGACGAGGTGCTGACCGCCGTCGCCGCGCGCGGGGGTCTGATCGGCATCGAAGCAGCGCCGACGTCGACCGTGTCGCCTCGCCGTCCCGGTCAGGACATCGAATCGGTCATGGATCACTTCGACTACTGCGTCGACCTCATGGGGATCGATCACGTGACGTTCGGACCCGACACGATCTATGCCGATCACACCGCCTTCCACGAGGTGATGCCCGACGTCTTCCCCCGCACTCAGCCGCATCCGTCACCCGGCGACGATCCCCTCAGCCGCATCGGGGTCGAGAACCCCACGACAGCCCGGGTCGACTACGTCCAGGGGGTGGAGAACCCGACCGAGGCGATGCGGAACCTCACGTCGATGCTCATCGTCCGGGGGTATACGGACGAGGACATCGTGAAGGTGCTCGGCGGGAACACGCTGCGCGTGCTGCAGCAGATCTGGTGAATCCGACAATGAACGAGGAGAAGAAATGACCCGCGAACTGGCGAGGGGCCGGCGGGAGCCGAAGCCCCGACGTATCGACGACAAGCTGCGATTCGGCATGATGTGGCCGAACTCTCCCTCCCCGGGGGTGACTTCGAGAGCCGTCGCGGAAGCCAACCCCGACATCCTGGACGTGGGCGCCCACATCGAGCTCGCCAAGACCGCGGAGCAGGCGGGCCTCGATTTCGTCTTCTTCGCCGACGGCTACACCCACCACGGGCAGGACAATGCGCGGGTCGGCCACGGCGAACCGTGCATCTCAGCCCCGGTCTGGGCGCCCATCGTCATGACGGCCACCGAGCGGATCGGCGTCGTCACGACCATGCACGCCCGCTACCTCTCGCCGGTCGTGCTCGCACGCCTCGGCGCGAACCTGGATGTCATCAGCGGTGGACGCTGGGGCTGGAACATCGTGCCCGGCGCCAAGGGCTCCGAGGCGAGCCTGTTCGGCATCGACGCGGGCGAGCACGATGAGCGGTATGCGGTCGTGGAGGAGACCCTCGCCGCGGTCCGTGCGCTGTGGGCGGCCGGGGGTGAGCCGATCGATTTCGACGGCACCTACTACCACTTGAAGGGGATCCCACGGGGCCCCTATCCGGTGCAGGAGTCGCCCGTGATCTTCAACGCGGGGGTGTCCGAGGCGGGGCAGAAGTTCGTCGCCTCGCACGCCGACTACGCCTTCTTCTCGGTCGTCGACGATCTCGATCGCACAAAGGCGACCGTGGCGCAATTGGATGAGCGGGCGGCCGCCGCTGGGCGCGGCCCCGGCGAGGTGAGCGGCGCCGGCGCGATCGGCGTCGTGCTGGACACCACGTCGGAAGGGGCGCGCGCCAAGTACGAGTGGTTGCGCGATTCGCTCGACATGGATGCGGCGCGGGGGTGGGCGCGCACGTTCCTGACCGGTAGTCAGACGTACCAGCAGAACTTCGAGACCGAACTCGACGCGGCGGCGCGGCGAATCGGCATCGCCGCGGGCAGTCGCGTGCTGGTCGGCGACCCCCGGGAGGTCGCCGACCAGATCCGCGAGATCCACGAGTACACCGGCCTGCGCGTGTTCATGTTCGCCACGATGCTCTGGCAGCCGTCGGAGGTCGCCCTGCTGGGGGAGGTCTTCGCGCATCTCGAGTCGGATGGGCTGTGGGAGACGCCGGAGTCG
Organism: Microbacterium sp. Z11_20; assembly: GCF_057197605.1. Lineage (NCBI taxonomy): Bacteria > Bacillati > Actinomycetota > Actinomycetes > Micrococcales > Microbacteriaceae > Microbacterium > Microbacterium sp. Z11_20. The sequence continues at coordinate 28,863 of NZ_JBXVOQ010000003.1, forward strand.
CGCGGCTGGTCTTGGTGAGCGCCTGACCGCGTGCGCCGCCCGTCTCATGAGACGGGCGGCGCACCTGCGGCCTGTTCCGCGAGCGACGCCGGGTCAGTACACCTAGCGGCGGTACGCGATGATCGCGAGCTGCCGGAGGAACTCGGAGTGTTCCGAGTGGGGCAGGGGGTCCAACAGGCGCTGCTGCACGTCGGCAACACGCGGAAGCAGGTCGCTGACGATGGACTCGGCCGTGTCGGAAAGCCCGAGCAGCCGGCGGCGGCCGTCTCTGGCATCCCGCGTGCGCGTCACCCATCCGCGCTGGGCCAGCCGGTCGACGAGATCGGCCGCAGTGGACTTGTCCAGCGCCGCCTGCTCCCCGAGCTCCCTTTGGCTGATGCCCGGATTCTGAGCCAGGACGAACAGCACGGCGTACTGCGGGCCGGTCAACTCTCGGTCGAACACTTCGGCCCAGATCGCCGTGTGCCATTGTTGGGCGCGACGGATCAGGTGTCCCGGAACGTCCAGGCGCAGAACGAGCGACGAATCGTGGTTCTCGGCGAGCCCCTGGACCGCATCCAGCCGCGCGACGATGCGCAGGTTCTCGATGAATCCGCCTCGTTCGTCCTCTGCGAGCGGCTCCACGAGCCGGTCCTGCACCCGTTGGGCGGCAGGGGTGAGGTGATCGAATGCGATCGCGGCCGCCGGGGACAGCTGCAGCAGGTTGCGTCGCGCGTCGGCCGGGTCACGCTGTCTGAGGATCCACCGGCGGCGTTCCAGGCGCGCAATCACGTCGGCGGCCGATGACTTGTCCAGGGATGCCAGTTCGCTGAGGTTCTTCTGATCGATCTGCGGCCACACCGCGAGGACGGACAGCACCGCGTACTGAGGGCTCGTCAGCTCGGGGTCGACTTCTTCCGCCCACAGCTGATTGTGGACCGCCTGACTGCGGCGGATGAGATACCCGCCGATGCGATCCAGCGAGACCCCACCCACGAGGACGCCTGACCCCCTGCCACCGCCATAGGACACGTGTTCCCCTTTCATCAGCGACACCCTATGCTAGTCGATGTTCCGCATACGGAGCATCTCGCTGAGGAGAAGGCGAGGGGTGCGCGGGACGTTCCGCCCCGCGCACCCCGTCTCCTACTGCCGAGCGGTGCTCCGAGGATGCAGAACGTCGGCCAGTCCCATCCGGCGCAACAGGCGCTCCCGCTGGGCCGTGGCGACGGCCGTCACCGGGACATCTCCGAAGTCGGAGAAGTCCACCGACGAGCGGTACGGCCGTGAGCCGTGCGGCAGGGAAACGATCCGCACGATCTCGTCCGCGACGGCCTGAACGTCCTGGACGACGCCCGGTGCGAACAGGGATTCCGTGACGGCGCCGTTCGCGCTGACCGCGTCGGCGACGAGGTCGTAGGCGTCCGTGATCGCGGTGTCCTCCGGGTGGGAGGCATGCGGAAAATGATCCGTCCCCACCGTGAACGGGCCGGGCATCAGGATGGACGTCTCGATGCCGTAGCGCGCCACCTCGACGGCGATGGATTCGGCGAACGAATCCATCGCCGCCTTCGCCGCCGTGTACGGAGCAAGGAAGGGCGGCACGACCCGCGACGTGCCCGACCCGACCCACAACAGCAGACCCTGCCCCTGCGCGCGCATCTGGGGGAGCACCGCCCGGTTGACCCGGAGTGCGCCCACGGCGTTCGTATCGAACGCCGCGAGGACTTGCTCAGGGGTGAACGCCTCGGTGACCCCGAAATACAGATGGGCCGCATTGTGGATCATGACGTCGAGTCGGCCCTGGTCGCGGACGATCGCGTCGACGGCCTCCTGCGCCGACTTGTCGTCGAGGACGTCCAGGTCCACCGGATGCAGATCAGCGGAGTGCTCCTGGCCGAACTGACGCAGTTCCTCGGCCTTCTCCGCGTTGCGCCCCTGCGGATCCCGCACCCCCGCGTATACCGTGTGTCCGGCTCGGGCGAGGGATTCCGCCGCGAGATGCCCGATCCCGCTCCCGGCGCCGGTGATGAGGATGACGGCCATCTCAGACCATCCCGCCGTTGACGTACACCGTCTGGCCGTTGATCCAGCGACCCTTGCCGGCGATGAGTGAGACCACCTCGGCGATGTCTTCCGGGCGACCGAGCCGCTCCATCGGGTTCATCTTCGACATACGCTCGATGGTCTCCTCGTCCTTGCCTTCCAGGAACAGCGCCGTCGCGGTCGGACCGGGTGCCACGGCATTGACGGTGATGTCCCGGCCACGCAACTCCTTCGCCAGCACGAGGCTGATCGCGTCGACCGCCGCCTTGGAGGCGGCATAGGCCGCGTACGTGGGCAACGCCAGGAGCCTCACCGAGGTGGACAGGTTGATGATGGCGCCGCCGGCGCGAACCCGGCGGGCTGCCTGCTGGCTCACCACGAAGGTTCCGCGGATATTGGTGCGGTGCATCCGGTCCAAGTCGGCGAGGTCGAAATCGACAACCTGCTTGAGAATCATCAGGCCCGCGGAGTTCACGACGACATCGACGCCGCCCCACGCCTCCTCGACCTCGTCGAACGCACGCTGAATCGCGTTCTCATCGGCGACATCGGCGCGGATGCTTCTCGCGCGTCCGCCCGAGGCGACGATGGAGTCCACCGTCGCCTGTGCTTCTGCCTCATTGCCGGCATAGACCACGGCGACGGCCAGGCCGTCAGCGGCCAGGCGCTCGGAGATCGCTCGCCCGATGCCGCGCGAGCCGCCCGTGACGATCGCGGTGCGCTGGTCATTCATAATCTCTCCCTCTATCGATGCCCTCATCCGATTCGCGAGGTAACGCTGGTAACGATAAACCGATACCGGCGATAGCGCAACCAGTGATAATAAAAAAGCGTTACCATTGATTCATGCCGAAAGCCTCAGAGCACCGTCAGAACGTCATCGCGGCTGCCGCTCGCCTCCTCGTGGAGGGCGGCCTGGATGCGGTCACGACTCGTTCGGTGAGCGCGGCGGCCAACGTCCAGCCGCCGACCATCTACCGCCTTTTCGGCGACATGCGGGGCCTCCTGGATGACGTGGTCCGGGACGGGTTCGAGCGCTACTTCACCCAGAAACGGGGCCTCGAGCGTACGGATGACCCCCTCGCCGACCTCGCCCACGGGTGGGAGCTCCACGTCGGCTTCGGGCTCGCGTACCCGGATCAGTATCGGCTGATGTACGGCATGGCGCCCTCCATCCGGCTGGGCGACGTCCGAGCGGAAGCGGATGAGATCCTCCGGGGGCTCGTCGGTGCGGCTGCCAGGGCGGGGCTGCTGATCGTCGAGCCCGAGGAGGCAGCGCGGACGATCCATGCCGCGGGGGTGGGGGTCACCCTTCAGCTCATCGAGGACGGAGTGGTCGACCCGTTGGCGCCGTTGTCCGTCCGCACCCGTGATGCGGTGTTCTCGGCGATCACAGCGCCGGAGCCGATCGGCGACTGCGACACCGCGCAGCTGGCGATCACCCTCCGGGCAGCCCTGAGCGGCGACGCATCCGGGCTGTCGGCCGGGGAGGCGCTGCTGCTCGACGAACTCCTCCTCCGGCTCTCGGGCACCTGACGCCGCGCTCGCGGTGCGATTTCCCTCTCCGTGGGACGACGCGCCCGTATCGGGGCCGGGTCGCCGTAGCGTTCCGGGGGACGAGGAGGTTCCTGATGACCGACACGAAGAACGAGCAACTCCAGAACGCCGTGCTCGACGACACTCCCGAACTGCGTGAGCTCTACCGCGACTTCGAGTCGAACAATCTCAGCCCGCTCTGGACGCAGACGTCCGACGTCCTCAGCTTTCACCCGCAGTCGCGTGCGGTCGCCGAGGTCTGGCGGTGGGGCACCCTCTATCCTTTGGCAGCGCGCTCGGGTGACCTCGTCCCCGTGGGCCGCGGCGGAGAGCGCCGGGCGATCGCCCTCGCCAACCCCGGGCTGGGCGGCGCACCCTACGCCACCCCCACGCTCTGGGCGGCGATCCAGTACCTGGGCGGACATGAAACGGCCCCCGAACACCGCCACTCCCAGAACGCGTTCCGCTTCGTCGTCGAAGGCGAGGGCGTGTGGACGGTGGTCAACGGCGACCCGGTCGCGATGCGCCGCGGCGACTTCCTGTTGACGCCCGGCTGGAATTTTCACGGACACCACAACGACACCGCGCAACCGATGGCGTGGATCGACGGTCTCGACGTGCCCTTCTCCGACTACATCGATGTCGGGTTCTTCGAGTACGGCACCGAGCGGGTCACGGATGAAGCCAATCCCGCCCTCTCCCGTTCGGAGCGGCTGTGGGCGTACCCGGGACTGCGGCCCCTGAGCGGATTGAGCGACACCGTCAGCAGCCCGATCGCGGCATACCGCTGGGAGTACACCGACCGCGCGCTGGCCGAGCAGCTGCGCCTGGAGGACGAGGGATACCCCGCCACCCTGAACTACGGGCATGCCGCGCTGCGCTACGTCAATCCCACGACCGGCGGCGACGTGATGCCGACCATCCGCGCGGAGATGCACCGGCTGCGACCCGGAGTGCAGACGCCCGTGCAGCAGGACGTCGGGTCGTCCGTGTGGCAGGTGTTCGAGGGCACCGGCCGTGTCGTCCTCGAGGGGACGCCCTACGACCTCGAGCCGGGGGACCTCTTCGTCGTACCGTCGTGGATCCCCTGGCAACTGCAGGCCGAGACGTCGTTCGACCTCTTCCGGTTCTCCGACTTCCCCATCATCGAGCGGCTCGGGTTCGATCGCACGCGTATCCAACCCGCACAACCATGAGCATCGAAGCCGGTGGTGGCCGGCCCGCGGAGGACCTGCTGTGGGCCTATCGCGGAACCGCGGTCTTCTTGCGATCCATCGCCCGTCTGAGCGACGTGCAGCTCTTCGAGGTCGGCGATGGCGGGCGGCGATCCCGGGTCATCGCCGACATGAGCTATCGCGCACGGGGGTACGCGCGGCTGGCGGAAGAGATCCGCGAGGGTCGCGCGAAGCCCGTGGGATTCGACGATGCGGAGTTCGCCGCGGCCGTGGACGAAGGGGAGAGCCTGCCGGCGCGCGCGCTCCGCCATCTGGCGGAGCACTCCGCGATCCACCTCAGGGTGGAATGGCGGGACCTGCCCGAGGATCGATGGGATATCGAAGGCGTGGGGCTGGACGGCGTCGCGCTCTCTCCCCGCCGCGCCGTCCGGGACAGGACGCGCGAAGTCTGGCGCGCGAGCCGCGAGCACAGCGCTGGAGGGCTCTTCGCGCGCATCCCCGACGAGGTGGCGAGGATGGCGGAGAACGCCCTCGCACCGGGGCCGTGAGCGACACCCTCCGCCGTGTTGTCCTGACGTTCGACAACGGCCCCGACGACGAGGTGACACCCGATGTCCTGAATGCGCTCCGACGCGCTGATGTGCGAGCGATCTTCTTCGTGGTCGGCTCGCGCATCACCGGCCGCACCGAGAAGCACGTCCGCAGCGCGCACGGCGACGGCCACCTGATCGGCAACCACACGTGGTCGCATTCGCGCCCACTCGGCGACATGTCCGCGCAGGACGCGGTCGATGAGATCCGCCGAACCGGAGACCTCTTGCACGGGCTGACCGGCGAGCCGCCGCTCTTCCGGCCTGTCGGCGGGGGCGAAGGAGGGGTGATCGATCGGCGCCTGCTCAACCGTGAATCGGTCGACCTCCTCCGCCGTGAGCGCTACACCCTGGCCCTGTGGAACGTGCTGCCACGGGACTGGATCGACCCGGATGGATGGGTGGAGAGGGCACTGGCTGCCTGCGAGCAGACAGACCACGCCTGCGTCGTCCTCCACGACATCCCCGGGGCCGCACGCGCGTTGCTGCCGTCATTCCTCGAGCGTCTCCGCGACAGCGGCTTCGCATTCGTCCAGGACCTTCCCCGCTCCTGCACCCCGATCATCGGCGGCTGGGCAACGGGCGATCTCGGCGCTCTCGTGTCCGAGGGTGACAGCGGGACGACCGGGCGGGGGGAGCGGGACGCCTGAGCGACGGCCTGCCCCGCGGTCAGGACGACAGCAGCGCGATCAGCTGCGCCTTGCTGAAGCGTGAGAATCCCCGGTGGCCCGCGGCGCGAGCACGATCGCGAAGCTGAACGACGGTGAGGGAGTCGAGGTCGGTCGTCGGCAGTGTGGCTCGGAGGGCTTCGGCCAGGAGAGGCGCCGGCGCCGCCGACTCGCCGACGGCCTCGTCCGCGCGCTCCGGCACGACGGCGGCGGGTTCCGCGGGCCGTCGGCCGGGGGCAGCCGTGCGCTGAGCCTTCGCGGCGAGCCTGGCTTGTGCTTTGCCGGCGGCCTTGTCCACGCGGGCGGTCGCGGCGACCGCCTTCTTCACCGCCTTGCGCGGGTGGCGAGCGACCTTCTTCTTCGAGACGCGGGAGGCATCCTTCGCTTCGTCCGCCAGAGAGCGGAGCTTCTTCGCGGCCTTCCTCGGCAAGGACTTGCTGAGGCGCTTCGCTTCCTTCGCGGCCGCGGCCGCGGCATCCAGCGCCGCGCCGACGGCCTTCTCGGCCTTGGTGTTCTTCGTCATGGGGAACCTTCGCAATCCTCGGGATCGGGCCGCTCGCGAGAGGCACGTCCGTGAAGGGGTAACGCTACAGGGGCAAGCGCGGCGGTTGAAAGGCGTCGCCGCCGACGTCGCGGCGCCGGGGCCTCATCCGCCCGCGTCTGGCTCGGGTGCCTGATCGTACCGCTAGCTGAGGACTGCCCATCCGTGGGGTGGGAGGAGTACCTCGCCGCCGCGGATGGCGCCGTCCCCCAGCTCCACGGTCATCGCGCCACCGGCGCTCACGCGCGCCGCGTCGTCGCCGACGTTGAGTGCGGTCACGATCGCCTCGTCGTCCACGGCCGAACGCAGCACCAGGGTGGTGTTGGCGCGCTCGACGATGTCGGTGTGCGCGCGGTGGAGCCACGGGCGTCGGCGCCGGAGGGCGACGAGCGCTTCGGTGGTCTCCAGTGCACGTCGCGCCCGCGATTCCAGGTCCTCGCGCCGCGGGGGGTGGGCGGGGAACTCGGGGCGGATGGCGTCGTCCCCGTCCAGGCGCTCTTCCTTGGTGCCGTGGTAGGCGTATTCGTCGCCGGCGTAGACCGAAGGGGTACCGGCGACGGTGAACAGGACGGCGAGGGCATGCGGGAGGTGTCGGTCGCCGACGGCCGTGGCGATCCTGGTCACGTCATGGTTACCGACGAAGGTGCTCGGGATGAAGGTCTGCAGGAGCTCGTCGTGCCGTCCGATGGCATGGGCGAGCTCGAACAGGTTGAGCTCGGCGATGCCGTGCCAGATGCCCTGCCACAGCTCGTACTGCGTCAGGGAGTCGATCGTTGACTCGGTGACGATCGCCACCTGGTCGCCGTGGATCACCTCGCCGGTGAACCACGCGTGCGGGAACCGTTCGCGAACGCGAGGGAGCACACGCCCCCAGAAGCGGGGTGCGACGGCGTACGCCGCATCCAGGCGCCACCCGTCGATGCCTCGTTCCAGCCAGTGCTCCATCACCTCGACGACCAGATCCTCGACCGCCGGTGAGTTGTGGTCCAGCGCAACGAGATGCTCGTGACCTTCGAAAACATCCGCGTCCACCGGATCGCCCGGCGCCCAGCCGTCCCAGCGGACCGAGAACAGATTCGCGGTAGGGGCGTCCGGGCCATCGTGCTCGAGGAGGACGAAGGCGGGATGCTCGCGGCCGACGTGATTGAACACGCCGTCCAGCAGCACCCGAACGCCTTTCGCGTGCGCGGCGTCGATCAGCGCGACCAGGTCGGCTTCGTCGCCGAGCCGGGGATCCACCCGGAAGTAGTCGGTCGTGTCGTATCCGTGGGTGGTGGAGGCGAAGACCGGGCCGAGCTGCAGCCCGTTCAGACCCAGACCGATCAGATGATCCAGCCAGGCCGCTATCCGGCCCAGGCGGTGGGAGAGTTCTCGGTCCCCGTCGCCGCTGGGGCGTATCGATGCTCCGACGAATCCGAGCGGGTAGACGTGCCACCACATCACGTGCTCAACCCATTCCACACGCGAAGACTGCATGACAGCAGGCTAGGCGACGGCGCTGGCTTCGCCGCTCACGTGCCTGGTCGATCCTGACGCAGCACCAGCAGCTTCGGGCGTCGCACGTCGGGGGGTCGTCACAGCCGTCGAGGACACCGACAAATCGAGACTCATCGCAGATGTAGGTCGGAGGGTACTCGGCACCCGGCGGAAAGGCGAGAGGGTCTCGGTTATGTGTCGATGCGACGAGGCTGAGAGGACCAACCGCTTCGGAGGCCTCATGTACTTTCACGTTCAGCAACTGATCAACGAAATCGAGCAGGACGAGCCGGATCCCGCGGCCGCAAACGCCCTCCAGGAGGGCCTTGGCGGGCAGTTCGGTGAGATGCGCACGATGATGCAGTACCTCTTCCAGAGCATCAACTTCCGCGGCCCGTCCGCAAAGCCGTACAAGGACCTGATCCAGGGCATCGGCACCGAGGAGATCAGCCACGTCGAGCTCATCGGCACGACCATCTCGCGTCTGCTCGATGGGTCGCCCCGGTACAACGGCAAGCTCACCGACCCGCTCGACAAGCCGGGCGCCGGCGGGTCGATTCCGCTGGAGATCGCCAAGCACGAGAGCAACATCCACCACTACCTCGTGGGCGCTCAGGGAGCGCTGCCCGTGGATGCCGCCGGCAACCCGTGGATGGGCAGCTACGTCTACAACTCGGGCAACCTCGTGCTCGACCTGCTCTACAACCTGATGCTGGAGTCCACCGGGCGCCTGCAGAAGTGCCGCCTGTACGAGATGACCGACAACAAGACCGCTCGCAGCACGATCGCGTACCTCATCGTGCGCGACCAGGCTCACGAGAACGCGTACGCCAAGGCGCTGGAGACCCTCGGGGTCAACTGGCGTACGTCGCTTCCCATCCCCAAGACCAACGCGGAGAAGTTCCCCGAGGTGGCTCGTCTGCTGGAGATGGGGCTGCAGAGCAAGCAGTTCTCCTTCGACCTGACGAACCTGTCCGAGGCGGGGAAGATCTTCCAGGGCATGTCGCCGTCGAACGACGGAACCCAGCTCGACGCGAGCGAGCAGGCTCCCGTCGGCGTGCCGATGACCATCGCCCCGGAGCGCTTCGAGGAGTTCTCTCCGGGAGCCGACACCGAGCTGCAGGAGCTCATCGAAGCCACCGCAGCCATGGAGATGGCGGACATCGACCGCACCTTCGGCGAAATGAGCTGAGAGCTCCGCAAGCGCCCGCCGCGTGAGCGGCGGGCGCTTCCGCTCAGCGGTGCAGACCCGCCAGCAGCATGCGGGTGTACCGATCCGCGGCTTCGAGTGGATCGCCGGGAGCCCCGGCGCGCACGGCGTGCGCCAGCCCACAGGCCAGGGGTACCACATCGCCGTAGGCGAGGTCATCCCGGATGTCCCCGGCGCGTTTGGCGCGGTCCAAAAGCTCAGCCCCCACCTCGCGGAGCCGCGCCTTGAGCCGCGTCGTCTCTTCGAGCTCGTCGTGCACAGCCGCATTCACGGGGGGCAACGACGCGTCGATGATCTGCGCGCGCACGATGCTGGACAAGAAGCTCGCGAATGCCGACCCCGGCTCATCATCGTGAAGAGCTCCCTCGCCCGCTGCGATGAGTTCGGCGAGCCGAGGCTGCGCGACTGCTTCGAGCAGGGACGTGGTCGTGGGGAAGTTGCGGTAGGTCGTCCCGACTCCGACACCTGCCCGCTTGGCGACATCGTTCAAGACCAGGGGCTGCCCTTCGTCCACCATCGCCCGCGCGGCGCGCAGGATCTGGTCGCGGTTGTGCGCCGCGTCGCGCCGAAGAGCCGTCACCATACCGAAAGCGTAACTGGACAAACTATCCACTCGACCCCTAGGTTCGATCTGGATAAAGATTCCACTTACGGATCGGAGTACGACGTGACGTTTACGGTTGACCATGTGGGCAATCTGCCCGCCGGATTCGAGGAGACCTTCGCCAGTCACACGCTGGACCTGGACGGGGTGAGCATCCACGCCGTTGTCGGCGGGCAGGGACCCGCCCTGCTCCTTCTGCCGGCCTGGCCCCAGTTCTGGTACGGCTGGCGACTGATGATGCCTGCTCTCGCCGAGCACTACACCGTCGTGGCGGCAGACCTCCGCGGCGTCGGGGCCAGTGCCAAGCCGCGCGATGGTTACGACGGCGCCACGCTGGCGGAGGACATGGCCGCCCTCATGACGGCGCTCGGGCACGACACGTTCGCCGTCGCCGGCTACGACCTGGGCATGATCGTCGCGTATGCGCTGGCCGCCGCCCATCCGCATCGGGTGACGAAGCTGGTGCTGGCGGAGGCGATTCTTCCCGGGCTGAGTCCGTCGCCGCCGCTGTTCATGGACAAGCCCACCAACGAGTTCCTCTGGCACTTCGCCTTCAACCGCCTCGGCGACATCAACGAGCAGATGGTGCGGGGGCGGGAGGAGGTGTACTTCGGCCACCAGTTCGCGTCGAAGGCCGCCTCGCCCGATGCCATCGCCCCGCACGCGGTGGAGTTGTACGTGAACGCGCTGCGCGACCCGGCCGCTCTCCGGGCGAGCTTCGAGTTCTACCGATCGGACGCCACCACGGAACAGATCATCGCGTGGCAGCAGCGCGGGCGACTCTCGATGCCGGTCCTCGCTGTGGGTGGGCAGTACGCGAGCGGAGCCTCGGTGGCGGAAGTGGCGAGCATGGTGGCCGCCGACGTCACGGAATTGGTCATCCCCGGGTCGGGTCACTTCGTGCCGGAGGAGGCGCCGGAGACGTTCACCGCAGCGCTGCTCGGCTTCCTCGCAGCCTGATCGCGCCGGCCGCGGCTGGGGTTATGCCCAATGTTCCGCCGCCCGCAGCTGATGCGTCCCGTGTGACCGGTACCATCGCTGCGATGAAGCTACTGATCAGTGTCACCCCCGCTCTGGGTCACCTCATCCCCCTCGTCCCGTTTGCTCGAGCGGCCCTCCGGGCCGGCCACGACGTCGCTGTGCTGTCCGGGCCCGATCTCGAACCGATGGTGCGGGCCGAACTCCCCGGCGCGGACTTCGTCACCGCGGGTCCTTCCGCGCCGGTGATCGTCGGCGCCATCGCCGAGGAGGGCGTGGACTTGAACAACGTCACGCCCCACGATGAGGGCGTCGTGTTCGGCAAGATCATGCCGCGACTGCGCCTGGACGAATCTCTCGTCGGCGCGCGGGAGTGGGCTCCGGATGCCGTCGTGAGCGAGTCGTACGACGCGATCGGCCCGATTCTCGCGTCCTCCCTGGAGATCCCCTGGGTTCAGTTCGGTATCGGTCCCGGCGCGCTCGCCGAGAACCGCGAAGAGGTGCGGGCCCAGGCCGCGCCGTTCGCCGAGGCTCTGGGGCTGACCCTGGAGTCGCCCCGGGCGTACGTCGACTCCTCCCCTCGCTCGTTGAAGCCTGCCGGCTGGTCGATCGACGTGCCGGTCGTCCCGATCCGTTCGGAGCCGTTCAGCAGCGAGAACGGCCCCGGGACAGTCCCCTCGCTCGACGGATCATCGCGATCGGCGCTGGTCAGCCTCGGCACGGTTTTCTCCGACCCCGCGATTCTCGAGAGCGTCGTCCGTGCGGTGATCCGAACGGGTGTCGAGGTCCTCGTCACCGAAGGGCTCCTGCTCTCGCAGGCGGCCGCCGGCTCGTCGTTCCTCGCGGACGAACCAGGCGTTCATGTCGTGGGGTTCGAGCCGCTGGCCGACCTGCTCGGCCCGGTGGATGCGGTGGTGTCCGCGGGCGGATCGGGCACCGTGCTCGGAGCGGCCGCTGCGGGAAAACCGCTCGTTCTGTTCCCGCAGGGCGCGGACCAGTTCGGCGTGAGCGAGGCCGCCCGCTCGGCGGGGATCGCGGTCGTCGTGGACGATATCGATCAGATTCCGTCCGCATTGACCACGGCACTCGAAGACCCGGCGATCACTCACGCCGTCCAGGCGGTCCGAAGCGAGATCGCCGCGATGCCCTCGCCCGCCGACACCGTCGATGAGGTCACCGGCCTGCTCGCGAGGTGAGTGCGCCCGATGCCGTGCTCGCGGCATCAGTCGCGGCGGATGCGCAGCTGCAGCATCGCTGAGAACCGTACGTCGGGGTCGGACAGGTCGATCTGTCCGACCTCGGCGACGCGGCGCAGGCGATAGCGGAAGGTGTTCGGATGGCTGAACGTGGCTGCGGCGGCTGCGGGGACATCCCCGAAGCTGTCCAGCCACGCGGAAAGCGTGCTCACCAGCTGCGCGCTGTTGCGCCGGTCGTACGCGACGAGCCGCGCCAGGAAGCCGGTGATCTCGTCGCCGCGGGCGGCGAGCAGATCACGCAACTCGAGCACGAGCGATTCGGTTTCCACATCCGCCATTCGCGCGACCCGGCTGACGCCGGGCCGTTCGGTGAGAACGCGGAGCACCGTCCGCGCCTGAGCCCGCGACCGCGCGATGCCGGCGATGTCGTCGGCGGCGTGCCCGATCGCGATGACCGCCGGGATGCGGGTCTGCACGCGCTGCAGGAAGTCCTCGGCCAGCGCCGCCGATCGCTGCTCGGCCGCGAAGTCGGCGACGGGGATGATGCCGTAGGCGGTGTCGGCGACGAAAGCGACGGCGGCGCCGGGCTGCACCGCCGAGAGATGCATCGCGAGAGCATCCACCAGTCGCTCGCGGTGCGCGATGAGTTCCTGGTCGACTCGCACCCCTCCTGACGCGTTCGTGTCGGGCAGGGCGGCGGCTGCGATCACGCACACGCGCTTGCCGGCCAGGCCGAGCCGGCTGAGCGCGTCACGCGCCTCGGGGCCGCCCTCGATCGCCCTGCTGACGAGCTCGGCCCGCAAGCGCCGCTCCGCATCCGCGCCCGCGCGCACGCGGAGGAGGTGAAGGGCGACGAGTTTCTCCGCCTCGCGGAGCGTCGCGTCCCGTTCCGCCGTGACCGGACCGTCCATCGCCGCCCAGATCGACCCGAGCACCTCGCCGCCGGCGCGGACCGCGATCGCCACCCGCTGCGTCGTGACCCCTTCGCCCAGGTGCACGGGATCGACGACGACGACCTGATCGTTGCGGTAGAGGTCACGGAAGACCCCCAGTTCGGCCAGGGCGCTGGCGTAGCGATCGGGAACCTGCCGGCCGATGATCGTCTCGATCCGCGACGCGTCGGCCTCGTCCTGCCGGCCCGAGAACGCCAGGACGCGGGATGACCGGTCTTCGATCGTGATCGGCGCATCCAGGAGCGCGGCGATCGCGTTCGCGACGGCGAAGAGATCTCCGGCCGGGATGCCCTCGAGCGACTCCGACTGCGTATGCCCGATGTCCTCCTCGGCGAGCAGCGACCGCAGGAGCGCGGCCAGCTGCGTCCAGGTCGCTCCGCGGGCAAGCCCCAGGATCGCCACCCCCGCGCCATCCGCCGCCGCGCGCACCTCGTCGGTGACGTCGACGGGGGAGCGCACGATGAGCGCGATCGCGCCCCGATGCCCGACCGTCGTCAGCAGCGGGGGAAGGGCGTCTGCGGTGTGCACCGCGATGCCCAAAACGATCGAGTTCTCCGGGTACACCGGCTCGTCGAACGGGTCGTGGATGACCACGCCGCCGACGGGGTGGTCCGCGTCGATACGGCCGTGGGCGACCTCGAGGAGCGTCACGCCGAGATCGGTCAGCACACGTCCCCAGGTGGATCGGGCTCCCGGGCTCATATCCGGGAGCGTAGCCGTCACACGGGCACCCATTCGACGGCGGTGGTCAGCTCGTCGAGGATCTCCGGAATCGGCGCGACTCCCAGACCCGGTCCCTGGGGCACGGTGAGGTGCCCGTCGACCATGACGAAAGGCTCGGTGATGTCGGTCCGGTAGAACCGGTCGCTGGCCGAGACGTCGCCCGGCAGGGCGAAGCCCGGAAGCGCCGCCAGGGCGACGTTGGCCGCCCGGCCGATTCCCGACTCCACCATCCCGCCGCACCACACCGGTATCCCGTGGGCGGCAGCGAGGTCGTGGATGCGGCGGGCCTCCAGGTACCCGCCCACCCGGCCCGGCTTGATGTTGATGATGCTCGTCGCCCCGAGCCGGATGGCCGCCGCCGCCGTCTGGGCGGAGGTGATGGACTCGTCCAGGCAGATGGGTGTCTTGACGATCCGGGCCAGATCGGCGTGTCCCAGGATGTCGTCCTCCTCGAGGGGCTGCTCGATGAGGAGGAGCCCGAACTCGTCTAGGCGGGCCAGATGCTGCGCGTCGCGCAGCGTGTACGCGGTGTTCGCATCGACCTGCAGGGGCACGTCGTCTCCGAAGCGCTCGCGAACGGCGCGCACGACGTCGATGTCCCAGCCGGGTTCGATCTTCAGCTTGATGCGCACGTAACCCTCATCGAGGTACTCGCCGACCGCATCCAGGAGCCGCGGGATCTCGTCCATGATCCCGACGGACACGCCGCAGGGGACTCTCTCATGCACGGCGCCGAGCTCCCGGGCGAACGAGCGCCCCTCGGCGCGCAGCTCCGCGTCCAGCACGGCCATCTCGAGGGCGGCCTTGGCCATGCGGTGGCCCTTGAACGGTGCGAGGACCTCGCCGACCATCTGAGCACCGGACAGCGTCGCCGCGCCGAGTGCCGGAAGGAAGAATCGCTTGAGGACGTCCACCGCGGCCTCGGTGTACTCGGGCGAGTACACCGGTGTGGGGAGCGTGACGCACTCGCCCCAGCCCTCCGCGGCATCCGTCACCGCCTTCACGAGCAGGATGTCGCGCGAGGTCTGGGTTCCGAACGACGTCCGGAACGGCGAGACGAGCGGCATGGCCACCCGTCGCAGCTCGAAGCCTTCGAGTTTCACGATCGGTCGTCCTCTCCTTGGCGCACGATGTAGCCGTTCGTGCGGTCGAAACCGGTCACCCGCCCGCCGGCATCCAGAAGCGCCGTGAGCCGGTCGCGCACGGTGTGGCGCCACCAGTGGGCGAGCGCCCGGTCTTCCCGCCGGATCTGTGCGATATCAGGCGGCACGGCCACCGACACCGTTCCCGCGGCGGTGGCGTCGACCCGCTGGGGCGAGCCTGCGGCGGCGGCGATGGTCTCCTCGCTCCGCAGGTGCCACCGGACGAGGAGACGGTCGGTCTCATCGTCGTTGTTGACCCCGTCCGCGATCTCGCCGTAGAAGTTCGGCAGGTATTCCACCGGCACGGCGCCGAGCTTGACGATGTTGAAGTACGCGTTCCGCGACACGAGCGGGTCGAACGTCCACTCGATCACGTCGATCGCGCGCCGCAGCGCCCACGCGCGCTGATGCAGCTTCAGGGCGTACCCGACCGATCGCCCCGCGTGCGCCGGTGAGACGCCGGCGATGTGACTGTGCAGCGCGTGACGCTCGGGGGTGCCGTGGAACGCGATCGCGACGCCGACGAGATCATCGCCGGCGTACGCGCCGGCGATGTAGTTGCCCGCCTTGCCGAGCGCGCGCAGCAGCTCGGGGGGCACGGGGGGGTTCTCGGCGCTGCGCGCCCAGATGTCCGACAGCAGCCGCACCGATGCCGCCTGATCGGCGATCGACGTGAGCTCCCGGACGGTGACGGCCGCGCTGTGCGCGGCGCGCTCCGCGTCCTGCACAGCTGCCGCCACCAGCGGATCGGCCTGGGTCACCTGTGCCATGGTTCTTCCTTCCTTGCGATCTCCGCGATCAGCTCGACGAGCAGCCGCGTGCGAGGGACGAGCTCGCCGATGAGGACGTGTTCGTCCTCGGCGTGCGCTCCGCCCCCGACAGCGCCGAGCCCGTCGAGCGTGGGGATACCGATACCGGCGGTGAAGTTGCCGTCGCTGGCGCCCCCCACTGACACGCCCTCCAACGCGGCGAGTCCCAGCCGGGCGGCGATCTCGTTCGCCTGCGCGAACAGTCCCGTCGACAGGGCAGCTTCCAGCGGTGGCCGGTTGATTCCGCCGAGGAGGCGGATGCTGGTGCCGCGGGTGACCGGGGCGTAGGCGCGCAGCGCCCTGTCCACCCGAGCCAGCTCGGCGGCCGTCCGCGCGCGGACGTCGATGGCCAGGCGTGCCCGCGCCGGGACCGTGTTCGTGGTGGTCCCCGACTCCGCCACCGTGGGCGTGACCGTCGTACCCGCTGCGGCGTCCGCCAGTGCCGCGGCGGCGAGGGTCACGTGGGCCAGTTCCAGCGTGGTGTTCGCACCGTTCTCCGGCTCCAGCCCGGCGTGCGCGGCGCGGCCGGCCACCTCCACCTCGTAGAGCGCCACTCCCTTGCGCTCGATCTTCAGTGCGCCGTCGGCCGAGGCCTCCAGCACTAGGGTGGCCCGCGCGCCACGCGCTTCGGCCTCGATCAGCGCGCGGGAACTCGGTGAGCCGAGTTCCTCGTCCCCGGTGACGAGGACGGTGACGCCGTCCCGGTCGTCGAGGGAGGCCACGGCGTGCAGCGCCATGGCCAGGCCCGCTTTCATGTCGAAGCATCCCGGGCCGGTCAGTACCCCGTCGCGCACCGCGAAGGGATGCCGCTCGATGGTCCCGATCGGCCACACCGTGTCGTGATGGGCCAGGACCAGAACCCTCGTCGCGGCACCGAATCGCCACACCACGTGCGAGCGACCGTCGAGCACCACCCGCTCCGGGGCGTCCCCGAGCAGGTCATGCCCGATGCGAGCGACCAGATCCGCCGAGGAGGCGACGGCGCCCAGGTCCGACGAGGGCGACTCGCACTCGATGAGCTGCCGGAGGCTACCGAGGATCGCTCCCTCGCTCAGGAGCGGAGGAACCGTACGGCTCAGCGACGAGCATGCGTCCATCACGCGCCGCTCGCGACCTTCGGCGTCGCCCGGGCGCCGAAGTGCAGGTACTGCTCGCCGCCGTCCAGCGCGTAGAAGGTGGCCGTCATCCACGTCTGGGTCCCGGGCTCCCGCAACGCGTACACGCCCTCGCGCAGCGGGGTGAGCGCGTACTCGTCGACCGGGTCGGCCACGACAGCGGCGAGAGGACCGAGGACGGTCGTTCGCAGCATCGGGCCGTCCGGGCCGACGAGCACCTCGTCGCGAACGGATTCGCGCTCGTAGACGCCCAGGTACGGGGTGATGTCGACGTCGACCGGCTCTGCGGGCGGCTGGACGGGATGCTGCATCTCGATGCCCGCGAGCTCTGCGAAGATCTCGCGGTAGAGGTCCTGATACAGATCCCGCGCGTGTCCGCCGTTGGTCAGCAGGGTCACCGCGAGGCCGGACTCCTGATGGATCCGCAAGAATGCCGCCTGGCCGATCGTGTTCCCGTCGTGGCCGTACAGGCGGGTCCCGTTCCAGCCGAACCGGATCCAGCCGAGCCCCCACGAGTCGCCGAGCACCTGCTTGTCGGGCACCTCGGCGTGGAAGGCCTGCATGTCGGCCACGGCCTCTCGGCTGAGCAGGCGCTCGCCGTCGGCGCCCAGGCCGCCGGAGAGGTGAAGGCGCGCGAAGGCCAGCACGTCAGCGGCGCGAGCGGTGATGAGCCCGGCGGGGCCGAGCGAGCGGGGGAGCTGCCACGCGGGCGTGACGACCTGCTCGCCGTCGGCGTCGACGTGTCCGACGGCGGCGGCGTGGAGGATGGCCTCCTCGGGGAGCGTGACCGTGTGCGTGAGGCCGAGCGGGGTGAAGAGCAGGTCCTTCATGGCCGTGTCCCACACCGTGCCGGTCACGACCTCGATGATGCGGCCGAGCAGGCTGAACCCCGAGTTGCAGTACGACCAGGTGGCCCCCAGGGGGTGGTTCTGCGCGGCGTCGGCGAGCAGCTCCACGTACTTCTCCAGGCAGTCGTCGCCGCGGCCGGTGTCGGTGAAGATGTCACCGTCGATTCCGCTGGTGTGCGTGAGCAGGTGCCGGATGGTGACCCCCCGGGTGAGCTCGTCGTTCACGAGGCGGACATCCGGCAGAAGCTCGTGCACGGGCGTGTCCAGCGTGAAACGCCCCTGCTCGATGAGTCGCAGGATGACCGTCGCGGTCCAGACCTTCGAGATCGACCCGATCTGGAAGACCGAATCCGCGCTCACGCGGGCGGACCCGGCGGGAAGGTTCTTGTTGAGCGTGCCCGTACCGACGACCACGAGGTCGTCGGTACCGTCGGGCGAGTGCCGCAGAATCCCGAGTTGCGCTCCCGGCACACCGTGACGCTCGGCGAGCACGTCCAGCCGCCGCTGCCAGTGGGCGGCGTCGACGGGCGCGGGCCGGGCGCCGGAGGCGGAGCCGGCGTAGCGCTCCACCCACTCGACCACGCGCCGCGCGTAGTCCACCCGGTGGCTGGGCGTGCCCAGCAGCGGGAAGACGTGACTGCCGCCGGGGTAGATCACCAGCTGCGTGGGCACGCCGCGCTCTCGGAGGGCGTAGTGCCACTGCTGAGCCTGACCCAGCGGGCACCGCAGGTCCTTCTCACCGTGCAGGACGAGCGTGGGGGTCGTGACCCGGTCGACGGCGGTGAGGGGCGACATCTCCGCGAGCCGGTCGCGCCCGACCGAGTCCCACGGCATGACACCGATCTCGTGCAGGTTCAGCAGGTGCGCGTCATCGCTCGAGCCGCCCATGCTCACGAGGTCTGACACGACACCGCCGGCGACCGCAGCGGCGAACCGGTCGTCATGCCCGGTGAGGTATGCGGTCATGTAGCCGCCGTAGCTGTATCCCGTCACCGCGAGGCGCTTCGGATCGGCCAGCCCCTCGGCGACGAGCTCGTCGACCGGCTCGAGGAAGTCCCGTGAGTCCGCCGTGCCCCACGCGCCGTAGACCGCCTTCCAGAACTCCGCACCGTACCCGTCGCTCCCGCGCGGGTTGATCAGCAGGATGGTCCAGCCGCGCGCGGCGAGTTCCTGGTGGAAGACGTGCATCTCGTCGACGGCGGCATTCCACGCGTTGTGCGGGCCGCCGTGGATGTCCACGAGCAGCGGAGACGGCCCCTGCGTGGCGGGGTCACGGACGAGCCACCCCTGCACCACCGTGCCGTCGCTGATGGTGAAATCGCGCGATTCCCGGGCGAACAGCTCGGCGCCGTCGGGGGCGGAGCCGTGCGCGGTCACGACGGTGGATGCGCCGCCGGCCAGGTCGAGCCGGACGATCTCACCGAACGAGGTCGGAGTCCCCACGGCGATCGCCGCCGAGCCGCCCGCGACCGAGAGCCCGCTGACGACCTCGCCGTCCGAGCCGTACAGGTGGCGGGGCGACCCGCCGGTGAGCGGCACCGCGTACAGGTGCGTGCACCCGCGATCCCGCACGGCGAACACGACGTCGCCGAAGGCGGTGACCTGCGGGAGGGCGCCGGGGTAGGCGGGTGCGCCGGGCATGACGTTGCGGTCGAGGGATGCCGACAGGGCGGTCAGCGAGCCGGAACCGAGGTCGACGGCGTACAGACCGGCGAGCCCTTCCGGATCGCCCGTCCACCCGACCACGAGCAGACCGGTTCCGTCCGGCGTGTACGACACCGTGCCCGCATACCCGTCG
Source organism: Microbacterium sp. Z11_20 (assembly GCF_057197605.1). NCBI lineage: Bacteria > Bacillati > Actinomycetota > Actinomycetes > Micrococcales > Microbacteriaceae > Microbacterium > Microbacterium sp. Z11_20. The sequence continues at coordinate 48,250 of NZ_JBXVOQ010000003.1, forward strand.
GCGAATGCCACGACGCGGGGGGTCGCCGCCGGGTCCGAGGGGGAGAGGACGTGCACCGCCGACCGGTAGGTGAGGTCATCCACGCCGGCCGGGCGGGTCGTGTACGCGATGGCCGATCCGTCGGGCGACCACGCGGGGCTCCCGGCGTCAGCATCCCCGTCGGTGAGCTGGGTGACCTCGCCGGTGGCGAGGTCGAGGAGGTGGAGCTGGGCCCGTACCCCGCGGACGAACCACGCACCGTCGACGAAGTAGTCGATGCCGTCGGTCACGAGGGGGGAGCCGCTGCGGGCCGCCCGCGTCTGGTCGCTGTCATCCGGGCCGGCCTCGGGATCGACCGGCGCGGAGAAGGCGATCTTCGCTCCGTCCGGGCTCCAGACGGCAGCGCCCGCCCCGAGCGGGAGGTGCGTGCGCTGCTGCGGCTCGCCGCCGGCGAACGGCAGGGTCCACAGCTGTCCGTCGCGCAGGAACGCCAGCGTCGCGCCGTCGGGGGAGAAGGCCGGGGCCGCGTCGCTGCTCCCGTGCGTCAGCGCGCGGGCCTCGCCGCCCCCATCAGCGACCCACAGCGCACTGGTCGCGCGGTCGTTCTCGACGTCCACGCCCCCCAGGACGTACGCGACGCGGCTGCCGTCGGGTGCGAGCGCGGGCTGGCTCGGGATGGTGAGCGCGAGCGTGTCGTCGATGCGCATTCTGCGGGTCACAGGGTGCTCCTTGGCGAAGTTCAGGGGGTGAATCGGATGGGGCTCGGGATGGCGGCCAGGAGCTCGCGGGTGTACGCGTCGTGCGGATCGCCGAGCACCTCGGCGGTCGGTCCCTCCTCGACGAGACGCCCGTCGTGCATGACGGCCACGCGGGACGCGACGTAGCGCACCACGGCGAGGTTGTGGGAGATGAACAGCATCGACAGGCCCAGTTCCCCCTGGAGCTCGCGGATGAGGTTGAGGATGGCGCCCTGGATGAGGACGTCCAGCGACGAGGTGATCTCATCCGCGATCAGCACACGCGGGCGGCCCGCGAGTGCGCGGGCGATCGCGACCCGTTGCCGTTGGCCGCCGGAGAGGCGGGCGGGGTAGGTCTCGGCGCGTTCGGGTTCCAGGTGCACGAGCTTCAGCAGGCGCGCGGTCTCGGCGGCGCGCTCCTTGCGGCTCATGCCTGCTGGCATGATCTCCGCGATGCTGGCGCCCAGGGTCATCCGGGGGTCCAGCGATGAGTACGGGTCCTGGAACACCATCTGCAGGGGGCGCGGTCCGCGGGAGGGGACGGGCTGCCCGCCGACGGTGATGCTGCCGGAGTGCACCGGGACGAGCCCGACGGCTGCACGCGCGAGGGTCGACTTCCCCGAGCCCGATTCGCCCACGACGCCCACCACCGATCCCTCCGGGACGGTGAAGGACACGTCCTCGACGGCGGTCATGGCCTTCCGGCCGATGCCGTAGCGCACGGTGACACTGTCGAAACGGAGTTCGCTCATGTGGTGGTCACTCCCGCGTTCTCCCGGGGTTCGTCGCCGACCGCGAGGTCGGCCGCGGGGGTGATCGTGCCGGTGGTGGCTGCTTTATCGGGCGCCGTGGCGAGCGGGCGGTCCAGGGGGGTGGCCATGTGCGGGACGGCGGCGAGCAGGGCACGGGTATAGGGGTGGGTCGCCCGGTCGAGGTCGGCCGCGGGGAGTTCTTCGATGATCTGGCCGGCGTACATGACCAGTACGCGATCGCACAGTTCGGCCACCACGGAGATGTCGTGGCTGATGAAGAGGATGGACGCGCCGTTCTCGTCGCGGATCAACCGCAGCAGATCCAGAACCTGCCGCTGCACGGTCACATCCAGCGCCGTGGTCGGCTCGTCAGCGACGATCAGTCGCGGCGTGACCATGAGGCCCATCCCGATCATGGCGCGCTGCCGCATGCCGCCGGAGAATTCGTAGGGGTACTGCCGCACGCGCCGCTCGGGGTCGGAGATGCGCACCGCCGCCATGCGGTCGGCCGCGAGCCGGCGCGCGGCCCGCCTGCTCAGCCCGGCGTGTTCCCTGGCGACCTCGGCCAGCTGATCGCCCATCCGCATCGTCGGGTTGAAGGAGGACATCGGGTCCTGGAACACCATTGCCAGGGAGGTGCCCAGCAGTCGTCGGAGTCGCCCCTTGGGTGTGGTGAGCAGGTCGGTTCCCAGGAACCGCAGGGTGGATGCCTCGATCTGGCATGGTTCGGGAACCAGCTGGGCGACGGCCAGGGCGGTCATCGTCTTCCCCGACCCGGACTCGCCGACGATGCCGACGATCTCCCCTGTGCCGATGGAGAAGCTCACTCCTCGCACCGCCTGCACGGGTTCCTTCACGCCGGGGAGAGTCACCCGGAGATCTACGACCTCGAGCACCGCATCCTCGTGCTTGTCCGTGTGCGCGGCCGTCGGCGGTGCGGGGGAGGGGCGGAGCTTCCGGCGTCGCCATCCGCTCGTGCCGAGGAACAGCTCGTCACCGACTCCGAGGGTGCGTGCGGCGGACTCGCCCGTGAGGTTGAACGCGAGACCTGCGATCACGACGGCGGCGCCGGGGATGAGGGCGGCGAGCGGGTTGATGTAGATGCCGCGGACGCCGTCCATCATCAGCCGGCCCCAGTCGTACTCCGGAGGCTGGACACCCAGGCCGAGGAAGGACAGGCCGGCGAAGGCGAGCAGTGCACCGCCCGCGGCGATGGTCGCGTTGACGATGAGCGGTTCGCCGATGTTGGGGAGGACATGGCGGACGAGCACGCGGAACCGGCCGACCCCGCCCACGCGGGCCGCTGCGACGAAGTCTCGTGCCTCGATGCCGGAGATGAGGTTCTGGCAGAGCCGCGCGAACGACGGCGCGCCCGCCAGGCCGATCGCGAACACGGCGGCGACGGAGTTGCTGCCGAAGATCGCGGCGAAGAACAGCGCGAGCAGAAGTCCGGGGAAGGCGACGGCGATGCCGGTGAACCAGGTCACCGGGCGCCCGAGGACCCGGCCCAGGAGCAGGGGAGCGACGCCGAGCACGAGGCCTGCCGTCACCGCGACGGTGGTGGCGAGCAGGGCGAGAACGACCGAGAGGCGTGTGGCGACCAGGGTGCGCAGCAGCAGATCGCGTCCGAGGTTGTCTGTTCCGACCCAGTGCTCGGCGGAGGGTCCGGCCAGCAGATCGCCGGTGTCGGTGACGTCGGCCTGCGCGCCCCACAGCACCGGCGCGAGAACGGCGACGGCGACCACGAGGGTCAGAAGCGCGAGGGCGGTGGCGCCCAGCGGGGTTCGCAGCATCTTCCGGAGCGTGCGCATCAGCTCTCCGCCACTGTCGATTGCGGGTTCAGCACGGCCAGTGCCACATCGACCGCCGTGTTGACCAGCAGCACGCCGATTCCGTAGACGAGCACCGTGCCCTGTACGAGCGGGTAGTCCTTGGTCTGGATGGAGCTGACGATGGTGGTGCCCAGCCCCGGCCACGCGAAGACGGTCTCGACGAGAACGGTGCCCGCCACGAGCCCGCTGAGCAGCAGTCCGCCGACCGTGAGCGTGGCCGTCACGGCGTTGGGGAGCACGTGGCGGAGGTTCACGCGCCAGGCCGGGAGACGTTTGGCGTGCGCGGTGCGGACGAAGTCGGTCTCGAGCACGGCGAGGACTTCGACCCGCACGATCCGCGCCAGCACGGCGGCGGGCCCCAGCGCGAGGGCGAGCACCGGCAGGATGTAGGACGCCGGCCCCTCGCGCCCCGCGACCGGCAGCCAGCCCAGTTGCACACCGAACACCGCCACGAGCGCCACGGCGAGAAGGAACTCCGGGATACTGCCGAGGAAGACGCTCGTCGACGTGAAGCCCAGCTCCAGGCCGCGCCCCCGGCCGCGCCGCGTCGCGATCGCGACGGCCACGCCGATCGGGATCGCGATCAGCATGGCCAGGACGAAGGCCAGGACAGCAAGCAGAGCGGTGGCCGGTAACCGCTGCGCGATCGTCTGGGCGACCGGCAGTTGGGATCCGATCGACACCCCGAGCTGGCCGGTGAACAGCCCGCCGATGTAGTCCAGATACTGCTGCCACAGCGGGTCGTTCAGTCCGAGGGACTCCCGCCGCGCGGCCACGACCTCCGCGGAGGCGTTCGGGCCCATGGCCGCGCGGATGGGGTCACCGGGGACCAGGTGGATCATCAGGAACGCCGCGGTGATGAGAACCCACAGCGAGACCAGCAGGCGGCCCGTGCGCCGCACCGCGAAGCGGACCCACCGATGGTCGGCGGTGTTGCGCGCGGATTCCGCCAGCCGGACGGTCGCCGTGGTCATCAGTTCGTTCCTTCAGGTCGCGGGCGCGTCCGGGTCAGCCGAGCAGTCGGATGGTGGTCGGCTGCGGCTCCCCGAACCAGGTGAACTCGGCGCCGTTCCCGAACATCCGGATGGGGTTGTTGGCGAAGGGCACGACGTCGGCGGCCTGGAACAGCGCCGTCTCGGCCTCCTGCCACTTCGGGCAGCTGTCCGAGCCCTGGAGCTGCAGCGCTTCGGCGATCGCCGCCTGGTACTCGGCGTTGTCGATGCTCGCGAAGTTCGTTCCCTCGGGGGCAGGTGCCCCGGAGAGGAAGCCCATCATCTGGTCGGGGTTGTTGACGTTGACCGAGACCCACGCCACGTCCCAGTCTCCGGTGCTGAAGAGGGCTTCGATCAGGACGGTGTCGTCCTGCTGGCGGCCTTCGACCTCGACGCCGATCTCCTGCCAGGCGCTCATGACGAGCTCCGCCGCTGCCGCGGCCGAGGCGCCGAACGCGTTGTCGTAGAGGAACAGCAGGCTCAGCCGCGTGCCGTCCTTGACGCGGACGCCGTCAGACCCCGGCACCCAGCCCGCAGCGTCGAGCGCTGCCGCAGCGGCATCCACGTCGTGCGCCGGAAGGGATCCGCTGACGGAGTCGTAGGAGCATCCACCCGGTTGCACCACGGCGAGGCTCGTCGCGGGGCCGCCATTGCCGGCGGTCATCACCGAGCCCAGCTCCTCCAGGTCGATCGACTGCGTGAGGGCCATGCGCACGGCGGGGTCGCTCGTGGGGTGGCCTTCGGCCTGGTTGTACCACTGCTCGCCCGACAGCTCCACGGCGTCCTGTGAGAACAGGTCCTGAGCCAGGACGCGGTCCACGTCGGGTCCGACGATCTGGGCGGCGTTGACTTCGCCCGACAGCAGCAGGTTCGCGGCCGTGGTCTCGTCGGTGACGACACGCACGTTGACGGTCGCCGGGATTCCCGGCTCGTCCACGGTGGCGCCATCCGGACCCCACGTGTACTCGTCGCGCACCTCGAAGGTGTAGTGGTCGTTGGGAACAGCCTCGGTGAGGACATACGGTCCGGTGCCGAGGGTCGAGTCGGCCAGAACCGTGCGGTCTTCCAGGCCCGCGTCGCAGATCATGGGGATGCTCGCCAGACCCTGCAGCAGGAAGGGCGCCGGATCGGTCAGGGTCATGGTGACGGTGTCGCCCTCGGCCGCCGAGGTGACGCCGAACGGGAGGAAGGCCCCCAGCAGCGCGCTCTGATTCTCCGGGGTGCCGATGAAGTTGAGGTTGGCGGCCGCCGTCTCCGCGGTGAAGTCCGACCCGTCGCTGCAGACGATCCCGTCGCGGATCGTCAGCGTGGCGGTGAGCCCGTCGACGTTCCAGTCGGACGCGAGCTGGCTGAGGATCTCGCCATCCGCGTCCACGCTCACGAGGGAGTCGTAGGCGAACTTGCTGAGCGCGAACAACGCGCTGCCGGCGGACATCTGCGGGTCGAGCGCGCCGGGGTCGGCGGGCAGGATCTGGGTGAATGTGCCGCCCTCGACGGGGGCGCCGTCGTCGGAGCCGCCTCCGCCTCCGGTACATCCGGCGAGGGTGAGCGCGAGTGCGCCCGCAGCGGCGACGGCTGCGATGGCAGTGCGAGTGGATGTCATTGCGATTCCTCCTGGGCGGCGAACGGGCGGGTGGCGCGTGGTGGGGCGTCATTGTGGGTCGAGCGGGGGATGGCTCGGCCGTAGTGCATGTAGGTGGGGCGGCCCTCGGCGTCGGGGTCGAGGAAGGCGAAGACCGGGTGCAGGCCCCCGGTCGATTCGCGCAGGATGAGGGAGTTGGCGTTGAGGGCCACCAGCTCGTCGCGGGATGCGGCCTTCAGATCCGCGAGCACCCCTTTGGGGCGCTGCTCGAGCCAGACGCGTCCGGCGTCGTCCTGGGACACGACCATGTCGACGATCGTGTTCGAGTACGTCCCCACGAACGGGGTCGCGTCGACGTCGACGTGCTCGGCGGAGGGTGTCGGCGAAGCGGGCAGGTCCGCCCCGGCGAATTCGCGCAGCAGCGGGCCGGCGATGTCGTGGAACAGCCCCATGCCGTCGCCGCCGTTGGTGAGCAGGGTGACCGCCACCCCCGCCTCGGGAACCAGGCGGAGGAAGGAGGCCTGACCGATCGTGTTGCCGTCGTGCCCGATGACCCGCGGGGCGCCCTCGGCGTAGATCTCCCAGCCGAGCCCCCACGCGACGCCCATTCCGGCCAGGGTGGGCAGGGCGACCTCGGTGCGCTGCATCGCCGCCACCGAGGCCGGGGAGACGACGGCGGTCCCGTCGCTCCCCGCGGAGCCGCCGTTGAGGTGCATGAGCGCGAAACCGGCGAGGTCGCGCGCGGTCATGGCGAGCATCGATCCGGCCGGCCCGTTCGACCGGGCGAGGGCCCAGAGCGGCGCGGGGGTCTCCACGCCGTCCGCACCGGGTCCGACATGACCGACGGCGACGCGATGGAGGATCGCCTCGTACGGGCTGGGGGACACGCGCTCGAGCCCGAGCGGTGTGGCGATGCGGTCGAGCACCGCCTGGTCCCACGTCGTTTCGCGCAGGCGCTCGACGAGGCGGCCGAGAACGATGTATCCGGCGTTGTTGTACGAGAAGTAGGCGCCGGGCGGGAAGATCTGGGCGACGTCGGACAGCGTGTCGACGTACGCGGCGATGGCGTCGTCGCCGCGCCCGGTGTCGGTCAGGATGTCGCCCTCGAAGCCGGCGCGGTGGCTGAGCAGCTGGCGGACCGTGATCTGCGCGGTGGCGGCCTCGTCGGCGATCGCGAACTCGGGCAGGTACGTGACGACGGGTTCGTCGAGGCCCACGAGTCCGTCATCGACCAGCTGCATCACCAGTGTCGCCGTCCACACCTTGGTGATGGAACCGATCTGGAAGACCGAGTCGGTCGTCGCCTCCACGTCCGTCGCGGTGCTGAGCACCCCCGTCGCCGCGTCGATGATCTGACCGTCCACGACGACGGCGATCGAGGCGCCGGGAACCCCACGTGCTGCCGCGCGCGCGGCGAACTCGGTCTGTAAGACGTCGGCGATGCTCGCGAGGCTGCGCATGGCCTCACTTTAGGAAGGACTCGGCGGCCTCATTCTGTCCGTGCGGACAGAAAAGCGGCCGCGTGTTCGTCCGAGCGACCCAATTCGCCTCCGGGGCCCTTCCGTCTTCCGCCGCCCGCGGCTGCCGTCCGGCGCCGGGCGCGTTCAAAACTCAGGAGATCCGGCATCGGGGGCGGTGGGGGCGGCCCTGTGCGCGGCGTGTCTCCTGAGTTTTGAACGGCCAAGGTGAGGGCCGCCGCCACTACCGAATGGGCCCGAGGCTGAACCCCCCGTCGACGACCACCTCCGAGGCGGTGGCGAAGCTCGCTTTGTCCGAGGCCATGAACGTCACGAAGTCGACGATCTCCGGGAGCGTCGCTTGACGGGGGATGGCGAATCGCCCGGTGGGGACGAGTTCCGATCCGTCGGGCGCATAGGCCAGCGGAGTGGGGACGATTCCTGGATGCACGGCATTGACGCGGATGTTGTCGACGGCGAGTTCGGACGCTGCTGCGCGCATCAGGCCGCGCAGCGCCCACTTGCTGCTGCTGTAGGCGACGAGGTTCGGGGAGGGTGACAACCCGGCGATGGAGTTCATCTGGATCACGACGCCACCGCCGCGCTTGCGCATGGACGGCGCAGCCGCCCGGATGCCGAGGAGCGCACCGAGGACGTTCGTGTCGAACACCCGGCCCCACTCCACCAGATCGATCGACTCCGTGCTGCCGATGCGCAGGTAGGCGGCGTTGTTGACGAGCACGTCGATGGGTCCCAGCTCGGCTTCCGTCTTCGCCACCGCATCGGCCCAGTCCGACTCGCTCGTGACGTCGAGGGCCACTCCGATCGCGCGGCCGGGCAGTTCTGCGGCGATCCGCTCGCTGTCGTGCCGGGAGGCGACGACCGTGTTCGCGCCGGCGAGGGCGAACGCCTCGACGAGGGCGCGACCGATGCCGCCGGAGGCGCCGGTCACCAGGACGGTCTTGTCCGTGAATTCAGGCATTTCTGTTCCTTTCGGGGGTTCAGCGGGCGGCAACGGCGTCGTCCGCGTCGGTGGACAGAGCGAGGTCTCTGCCGGCGATGAGGGCATCCAGCCGGCCGCGAAGCGCCGTGGTGCCGAGCTCGTACGCGTCCGAACCGAGGACGAGTCGCAGCGGCGGCGTGGGGTTATCGACGGAGGCGATGATCGCCGCGGCGATCTTCGCGGGGTCGCCCGGCGCGGGAAGCGGCGGGAGTTCGCCGGAGAGCGTCCGCCGCATCTGCCCCGGGGCCGCGTCCGCGTATTCGGGCAGAGCGTCAGTCAGATCCGCGCTCGGTCCAGCGAATCCGGTGCGGGTGACTCCCGGTTCGACCAGGGTCACGCCGATCCCGAACGACGAGATTTCGGATGCGGCGGACTCCCAGAAACCCTCGATGCCCCACTTGGTGGCGTGGTAGAGGCTCATCGCCGGGAAGGCGACCTGCCCGCCGATGCTGGAGATCTGGATGATGCGACCTCCGCCTTGGCGGCGGAGCGGAGGGATGACGGCGCGGGCGAACTGGATCGAGGCCGTGAGGTTGGTGGCGATCTGGCGATCGATCTGCGCGTCGGAGGCCTCCTCGGCGGCCCCGAACAGGGCGTATCCCGCGTTGGAGACGACGACGTCGATCGTGCCGAGCTCAGCGAACGCCTGCGCCACGACCTCTCGGAGGTGGGGGGTGTCGGTGACGTCCAGCGCGGCGCGCCACAGGCGCTCGCCGTATCGGTCGGCGAGATCGTCCAGCGATTCCGGGCGGCGAGCCGTGGCAGCGACGCGGTCGCCGCGGGCGAGGAGCTGCTCGGTGAGCTCCCGGCCGAAGCCCGAGGAGGTGCCGGTGATGAGCCATGTGCGAGGCATGATGTACCTTTCGTAACCAACTAGATGGATACCTACTGTGCCACGAATTTGCGCCGATGCGAGAACGATACGAAACACGACGCGTATGGCGCCGCCAAGCTCTTGCGGGCATTCCGTCGGATTGCTGCTCGCCTGCGTGGACGTCCCGCCGTTTCGTATGCAACCGGTTAGTTACGTAGGATGAAACCATGCCGCCCGACGCCACCGACACCAAGAGACGCATCCTCCACGCAGCCCGTGGCGAGTTCGCCCGCTTCGGGCTGGCCGGCGCACGCATGGATCGCATCGCCGAGGAAGCGACCGCGAACAAACGGTCGATCTACGTGCACTTCGGCGCGAAGGAGGAGCTCTTCGATCTGGTGGTCGGGCAGAGCCTCCTCGAACTGGCCGATGCCGTTCCGTTCGACGCGTCGCGGCTGCCGAGCTACGCCGGCGACCTCTTCGACGTCCTGCAGGAGCGTCCCGATATCGCGCGGCTCACGACGTGGGCAGCGCTGGAGCGCCCGGTTCCGATCGACGCCGAGGTGGATTCGTACCGCGCCAAGGTCGCGGAGGTCGCCGAGGCGCAGCGTCGCGGTGTGCTTCCGAGCGACCGCGACCCCGTGGTGCTCATCGCGATGGTCGTGGCGCTTGTCACGTCATGGAGTTCCGCGTCCTGGTCACTGCGTTCGCTGGAGGGGGCCGACAGTGCCGCACCCCCCGCCGGCTTCCGGCGTGAACTCACGGATGCGGTCGCCGCGCTCGTCCGGATCGACTGACGCGGACGAGAAACCGAGGGTGCGGCGGACGAGGCGGCGCCTGAAGGTTTCAGCGCCTGCGGGTGGCTCGCTGCGTTCGAGGATCGCAGCGAAGTGATCGCGAGGCGCCTTGCCGCCCCCGAGCCGAGTCATCACCGCGGGCCGAGTGCCCGTGGGGTGATCGGCGGTCTCGAACTGAAGCCCTTCGATCACCCCTGCTCGGGGGTAGCGGTCCAGCACGTGGATGAGGGTGAGCGCTACCAGCGCGACATGGTCGAGGCGGTCAGCGCCTCGGCTGAGCAACCGCGCGCACTCGGTGACGCGATGGTGGCCTTCTTCGATGCCGCGATCGGCTTCTATTGCGCGGGTTCTTCACCCGGCTGCCTGGTGTTGTGCACTGCACCCGCCGAGGCTGCCGCGGACGAGGACATCCGCGCGGCTCTGGCCGGAGTCCTGGCGGAGATCGAAAGCCATATCACCGCTCGTGTCGAGCGCGCCGCGGCGGAGGGAACCGAGGTCCCAGGTGCCCGTGCCGTCGTGACGCTGCTATCCGCGCTGCTGGTGGCCATCGCCATCCAGGCTCGCGCAGGCGTCCCAGCGCCCGAGCTGCGAGCACTCGCGCGGACCTCCGTCGGCGCGGCCCTCCGTCGCGCGTAGGGGCGTTCTCCCGGGGCGCGGGCGCGGTTCGCTCAGCGCCCCGCGCGCCAGTCCCGCGGGGTCATCCCGAACCGTTTGCGGAACGTCCGGGCGAAGGTGGTGACGTCGGAGAATCCGCAGCCCAGGGCGATCGCAGCGATGGACTCCTGCGTTGCCGGGTCGGACAGCATCCGAGCGGCTGCCTGCAGGCGTTGCTCGCGGAGGTAGGCAGACGGCGTCGTCGCGACCTGCGAGAACAGGTCGTAGAGCTTCCGCCGTGACATGTAGTGCGTGCGGGCGATGTCGTCGACGGTGAGATCGGCAGACCGTGCCTGGGCGCGCACGAAGGACTGGACGGTGTAGAGCAGTGACTCGGATGAGCCCGGGAGAACCTGGCGACCGGCGGCCGAAGACCGCAGCATGGTCGCGGCGAGGTCGGCCGTGACGCGGGCGAAGTCCGACCGGGTCTGGGAGTCGAGCCGGTCATGGGTGCCCACGACGGAGCGGAGGTAAGAGCTGAAGACGCGGCGTGCAGGAGTGTCGGCGACGGCGATCGATTCGACCGCGGAGTCGATCGTGCGGGCGGGCAGGCCGAGCTCGGCTCGGGACACCTGCACCACGATGAGGCGCTGGCCCGGCGCGGAGTAGTCGAGCTGGTAGGGATGATGCGTGGCGTAGACGGCGACAGCACCCGGGTCCACCGTGACGTTCCGGCTCCCTTGATGGATGCGCCCGGACGAGCGCACGTGGACGGAGATGTGGAGATCGTCGCTTACGGCTCGCGCGGCCAGTAGCGGGGTGCGGGTGATCACCGCGGAGTCGGACCGCACACGGCACACGGTCATCCCGGGGGTGAGTGGGATGTCTTCCAGCGACGCGCGGAACAGAGGCGAGGGCGTCTCGCACTCGAGCGGCACGAAGCTGTGACTGGCGAGTTCCTGCCACTCCTCGGCGGTGGCCGCGGTCTTCACTCCCATGTGCACCTCCGGGCGATGCGACTGGATCCGATCAGAGTAGAGCCGATCGGGCGCGGTGTCACCGGCGGCGTCCGACTCGCTCACCCGGCGCGCGGAATGCTGCACGAAATGCCGATTTCCTTGCACGCGACGCCGTTCGCTCGGCCGGCCACACGAATACTGTCGGACGCACTCGACCCGAACGACCCTGGAGGACCCATGCCGACCATCCGTGTTGCCGCAGTGCAGGCCGAACCCGTCTGGTTGGACATCGACGGCACGGTGGCCAAGACGATCTCACTGATCGAGGAGGCGGCCGACCGCGGCGCCGACCTGGTCGCCTTCCCGGAGACGTGGATCCCCGGGTATCCGGTGTTCCTGTGGACTCTCCCCGCCCCGGAGCAGATGCCCTTCGTGGCGCGGTATCACGAGAACTCGATGACGGTCACGAGCGACCACATGCGCCGGATCCGCGAGGCCGCGCGGAGATTCCGCATCACGGTCGCGATCGGCTACAGCGAGAAGGCCTACGGCACGCTGTACATGGCGCAGACGGTGATCGGCCCCGAGGGGGAGATCCTGATCCACCGCCGCAAGCTCAAGCCGACCCACGTCGAGCGAACCCTCTTCGGCGAGGGCGACGGTTCGGATCTGCAGGTCGCCGACACCCCCCTCGGTCGCATCGGCGCGCTGAACTGCTGGGAGCACCTGCAACCGCTCACGAAGTATGCGATGTATGCCCAGAACGAGCAGATCCACATCGCCGGGTGGCCCTGCTTCGGCGTGCTCGGCGCGATCCCCGCCCTCAGCCCGCTGGCCAACCTGAACGCCTCCTCCACCTATGCGCTCGAGGGCAGCTGCTTCGTGATCACCGCCACGCAGATGATGACGGACGAAGGCATCCAGACCTTCCTGCTCGCCGACGGGAGCGCCCCGCCGATCTACAACGGCGGCGGCGGTTTCGCCCGCGTGTACGGGCCCGACTCCTCGCTGCTCTCCGAGGTGCTCGACGAGTACGTCGAGGGGATCATCACCGCCGACATCGACCTGGCGATGATCGCGTACGCCAAGAACGCCGCCGACCCGGCCGGTCACTACAGCCGCCCCGACGTCACGCAGCTCCTCTTCGACAACGGCCGCAAGCGCACCGTGGTCGGCGCCGGGCGCTTCGGTACGGAGATGGAGTTCCCCGAGCTGGATGCCGTCGGACAGCGCGTCGGCGCGGACGCCTAGGCCGCTCGCCGCGCCCCGCAGGACGGGGAGCGGTCAGGCGCTGACGAGGGTCGCGAGCGTCTCCGGGGACAGCACGTGCTCGATGGCGAGCATGCTCGCACCCAGCACGGCGGCATTCTCGGCGGCGACGGACTGGACGATGGCGAGGTGCTCTGTGGCCAGCGGCGCCGAGCGGGTGTAGACGACTTCGCGGACGCCCGCGATGAGATGCTCGCCGACGCGCGCCATGGAGCCGCCCATCGCGATCACGGACGGGTTCATGAGGCTCACGCACGTGGTGAGCACCTCGCCGATGTCTCGACCGGCCTGGCGTACCGCCTGGATCGCATCGATGTTGCCGCGCTTGACGAGGTCGACGACGTCGTTGCCGTTGCCGGCCGGAACCCCCTGCGCCGTCAGCGCGCGGGCGATCGCCGGGCCCGACGCGAGGGCTTCGAGGCATCCCCGGTTGCCGCAGTGGCACGGCACGTCGGCCCCGCGCGCCACCTGCACGTGCCCGATGTCACCGGCGATCCCCTGAGCGCCGCGCTGAAGGGTGCCGCCGGAGATGACACCCGCGCCGATGCCGGTGGCGACCTTCACGAAGAGGAGGTGTTCGACGCCCGGCCACGCGGCGGCGCATTCGCCGAGCGCCGAGATGTTGACGTCGTTGTCGACCAGCACCGGGACGTCGAGGTGCTGGCGCACCCACCCCGGCACATCGAATCGGTCCCACCCGGGCATGATCGGCGGGTTCACCGGCTGACCGGTGGAGTGCTCGACCGGCCCGGGGATGCCGACACCGATCGCCGCGAGATCCTTCGTCGATCGGCCCAACTGCTCCAAGAGCGCGCCGGCGTTGTCGACCAGCCATGTGAGAACGGGAACCGGGCCGAGCGTGACGTCCAGGGGTTCGCTGTGCTCGGCGAGGGTCGAGCCGGTGAGGTCGGTCACGGCGACGGTCGCGTGCGAGGCGCCGATGTCGGCGGCCAGCACCAGGCGTGCGCGCGGATTGAGCGCGAACTGCGACGGCGGCCGGCCGCCCGTGGACACGGTCTCGGCGACGGGGGCGACCAGCCCCATGCGCATGAGCTCGTCCACACGCGCGGCGATCGTCGAGCGCGCAAGTCCGGTGGATTTCGCCAGCTCGGCGCGGGTGCGGGGGACACCGTCCCGCAGGAGTTGGAACAGTTGCGTGACGCCGGAGACCCCGCTGGAGGAATCGATGCTCATGCCCACCCTGTTCTCGTTCCCTGTCGGCGCCTGCCGGACGACGTCACCGGTGTTTCGAAGGGATGCCATGGCCCCGATGTCACCGATCGATCATAAGTCGGCGGGGCCGGGCGATCGGATCATCCCCTGCCTGTCGGCCTCGAGAAGCGCTGCTGCAGGAGCACCGCGACGACGATGATGACGCCCTTCACGACGTTCTGGACCGACGAGGACAGGTTGTTCTGCACGAACACGTTGGTGAGCGTCCCGAAGATGAGGACGCCGAAGACCGTACCGGTGATGGTGCCGCGCCCGCCGGCGAGCAGCGTGCCGCCGACGACGACCGCCGCGATGACGTCCAGTTCGAGGAGCATGCCGTGCGTGGAAGTCCCCGCGGTGGTGCGGCCGAGGATCATGACTCCTCCGATACCGGCGCACAGCCCCAGAATCGCGTACAGCCACATCGTGTGGCGCTTGACGGGGATGCCCGCCAGGCGAGCAGCCTCACGGTTGCCGCCGATCGCCACCGTGCGGCGGCCGAAAGTGGTGCGGTTCAGCAGCACCCACCCGAGGGCGGCGACGATCGCGAAGATCCAGATCAGCATGTCGACGCCCACGATGTCGAGGTTCATGAAGGTGATGAACTCGCGGTTCCCGACCTGCAGCGTCCGGCGCTCGGCGAGGATCTCCGCGAGACCGCGTGCCGCCACGAGCATCGCGAGGGTCGCCATGAAGGCCACGACCTTCCCGTAGGCGATGACGACTCCGTTGATCAGCCCCGCGCCCAGGCCCACCGCGAGGGCGATGAGCACCATGACGATCCAGTGGAGATTGTCGGCCAGGTCCTGGATGGCCGCGAGGGATGCGACGACCGAAGCCAGTCCCAGGACGGAGCCGACGGAAAGATCGATGCCCCCGGCGATGATCACGAGCGTCATGCCGATGGCGACGACGCCGATGATCGACGCCGCGCGAAGGATCGTGAGGATGTTGCTGACGCTGAGGAACGTGTCGGGTGCCGTGACCGCGCCGACGATCACGAGGAGAAGGAGCGCCACCACGAGCCCGAGGTTGCGTCCGACCGAGCCGGAAAGCACGCGACGCCAGGCGGGAACCGGCTGGGTCGCGGTCGTGCTCGTGGTGGGGGGCGGTTCGGTCGCCGTCTGCCCGGCTCCGGTCCCCGAGGGGGTCTGCTCGCTCACGCGGCGGTTCCTTTCATGACGAGGTCGAGCACGCCGTGCTCGTCGATCTCTGAGGCGGGGAGGGAGGTGAGGACGTGCCCGTCGCCGATGACCAGGACGGTGTCGGCCAGGCCCAGCACTTCCTCGATCTCGCTGGAGACGATGACCAGCGCGTTCCCGGCGGCCGCGAGGCGGCGGATGAGCTGATAGATCTCGGCGCGGGCGCCGACGTCGACGCCGCGGGTCGGTTCGTCCAGCAGCAGCACCCGGGTTCCGTGCACGAGCCACCGAGCGAGGAGGATCTTCTGCTGATTGCCGCCCGACAGCGTGGCGGCAGGGCGGTCGGGGTCGGCGGGCCGCAGCTCCAGTGCCTCGATCTGCTCGCGCGTGACCCTGCGCTCCGCCCGCTCGTCGAGGAATCCGGCCTTGGCGAACCGTGCGACCGACGACAGTGTCACGTTGACGAAGATCGGCTCGTCGAGCACGAGTCCCTGGCTCTTGCGCTCTTCGGGCGACAGCCCCACGCCGGCGCGCACCGCGGAGACGACCGAGCCGCGGCGGAGGGCTTCCCCACCGACGCGGACGGACCCCGCGGTGGATCTGCGGGCGCCGTACACCGTCTCGAGAATCTCGGAGCGGCCCGAGCCCACCAGCCCTGCGAGGCCCACGATCTCGCCGGCGCGCACGGTGAAGGTCACGTCGTCGAAGACGCCGGCAAGGCCGAGGTTCTCGACTTCGAGGATCACCGGCGCATCCGGTGGAACAGGGGTCGCGGGCGGGAAGACGTTCGCGACCTCGCGACCGGTCATGAGCCGGATGAGCTCTCGTGTCGGGGTATCGGCCACGGGAAGCCCGGTGGCCGTGGTCCTGCCGTCCTTGAGCACGGTGATCCGGTCGCCGATCTGGCGGATCTCCTCGAGCCGGTGGGTGATGTAGACCACCGCGATCCCCGCCGCGGTCAGTTCCCGCACGACGGCGAACAGGTTCTTGACCTCCTCCGAGTCCAAGACCGCGGAGGGCTCGTCCATGATCATGAGCTTGATGTCGTGCGACAGTGCGCGCGCCATGCTCACGATCTGCTTGTTGGCGGCGCTGAGGGTTCCCACCTCGGTGTGCGGCGAGAGGCTGCTGTGGCCGAGGCGCCCCAGCAGAGCGCGCGTCTGCTTCGCCGCTTCGGACCGCCTCGTGAACCCTCCCTTGGCCAGTTCGTGCCCGAGGAAGATGTTCTCGGCGACCGTCAGGCCGTCGACGACGTCGAGCTCCTGGTACATCGTGGCGATGCCCATCTCGATCGCGGCTTCCGGCGTGGGGATCCGGACCGGCTCGCCCAGCCAGCGGGTCTCCCCGTCATCAGGGCGGTGCACCCCGGCGAGCGTCTTGATCAGGGTCGATTTGCCCGCGCCGTTCTGTCCGAGCACGCAGTGCACCTCACCCGGGGCGACCTCCAGATCGACGCCGCGAAGAGCGCGAACACCGGCGAAGGTCTTCGTGACGCCTTTGACCGCGAGTAACGCCGAAGAATGGTCATCTTTAATCACCCACCGAACATAACACGACAGAACGCGGATGCCGAGGGCGCCTTCCCGGGCGAATGCGCAGCGTGCGAGGAGCCATGGCCCCGTTAGCCAGTCGAAAAACAGCCTTTGACAAGGCCAATCACTTATGACGAGCAGAAAACAAAAGATGACACGTCGAAGCGCACTTCTGTTACGGTGAGACGCGTCAGCGTGGACTCCAGAGTGCGGGCAGCTTCCCCCTCGGGTTTCGTCCTCGCGACGCAAGAGGCTGCATCACATTCAAGGAGGAAGAACATGCGCTCACACCTGAAAGCGCGGTCGCGCCTGGTGCTCACCGGTACGTCGGTCATCGCCGCTGTCGCACTACTGGCCGGCTGCACCGGCGGCGGTGCGGACGAACAGAACGTCGTCGACCAGGGCACCACGACCGAAGAGAACGCGGAATCCGGTGACACGGTTGTCATCGGCTTCTCCGGTCCCGCGGCCGACCACGGCTGGCTCGGCGCCATCAACTCCGGAGCGACCGCCGCCGCCGACAGCTTCGACGACGTCGAACTGCGCGTGGCGGAGGGCACCAACGACCCGATCGCCCAGATCGCGGCCGTCGAGACCTTCATCAATGAGGGCGTCGACGCCATCGTGCTTCTGCCGACCGACGGCGCCGCGCTCACCGAGATCGCCATCGAGGCGATGGAGGCCGGCATCCCGGTCGTCAACGTCGACCGCGAATTCTCGAGCCCGTTCGCCGCACGCACGACCGTCCTCGGCGACAACTACGGCATGGGCGTCAGCGCCGGCACCTACATCTGCGAGCAGCTCGGCGACAACCCCGACGCGGTGGTGGCGGAAATCGCCGGCATCGACGCTCTGCCCCTCACGCAGGATCGGTCGCAGGGCTTCACGGACTCGCTGGAGGACTGCGGTCTCCAGGTCTCGGCGCGCGTTGCCGCCGACTTCACCGTCGCGGGCGGCGAAACCGCCGCATCCCAGCTGCTCTCGGCCAACCCGCAGATCGACGCCATCTGGAACCACGACGATGACCAGGGGATCGGCGTGCTCGCAGCGATCGATGCGTCCGGTCGCGACGAGTTCTTCATGATGGGCGGCGCGGGGAGCCGCAGCGCGATGGAGGCCATCGACGCCGACGACACGGTGCTGAAGGCGACCGTCATCTACCCCTCGACGCAGGCCGCCGACGGCGTGGCGCTCGCCCGCCTCATCGCGCAGAGTAAGACGATGGGTGACATCGTGACGCCCAGCGTCCCGAACCGCATCGTGCTCGACGCCCCCGTCGTCACGAGGGAGAACGTCGCCGATTTCATCGACCTGTCGTTCGAGTAGACCGCACTCTCGGGGTGGGGCGTCCGTCGATCACCGACGCCGCCCCACCCTACGACCCCCGGAAGGACCTGCGTTGACGAACAAGCTCCGCATCGCCATGATCGGCCACGGCTTCATGGGTGCCGCTCATTCGCAGGGCTGGCGGGTCGCGCCGCGATTCTTCCCCTTTCCGCACGAGGTCGAGCTGGCCGTCGTCGTCGGGCGCACCGACCCCGCTGCATCCGCCGCCAAGTGGGGGTGGTCCGAAGGCGCGACCGACTGGCGGGACGTGATCGCCCGCGACGACATCGACATCGTCGACATCGTCACTCCCGGCGACACCCACGCCGAGATCGCGCTGGCCGCGCTCGAGGCGGGCAAGCACGTGCTGTGCGAGAAGCCGCTGGCCAACACCGTCGCGGAGGCGGAGGCGATGGCCGCCGCGGCAGAGCGGGCGGCCGAGCGGGGTGTCCGCTCGATGGTCGGGTTCACCTATCGCCGCGTGCCGGCGACCACCTTCGCTCGCGACCTGGTGGCGGCAGGGCGCATCGGGGAGATCCGCCAGGTGCGCGCGGAGTACCTGCAGGACTGGCTGAGCGACGCCGAGGCCCCGCTGACCTGGCGACTGAACAAGGAACTGGCCGGTTCGGGCGCGCTCGGCGACATCGGTGCCCACGCGATCGATCTCACCGAGTTCATCACGGGTCAGA
Source organism: Microbacterium sp. Z11_20 (assembly GCF_057197605.1). NCBI lineage: Bacteria > Bacillati > Actinomycetota > Actinomycetes > Micrococcales > Microbacteriaceae > Microbacterium > Microbacterium sp. Z11_20. The sequence goes on from NZ_JBXVOQ010000003.1 coordinate 66,918, forward strand.
CGGTGACGACCGTCTCGGGCATCCTCGAGACCATCGTCGGCGAGCGTCCGCTCCTGGAGCACGGCGTCGGACTATCCGGAACGGCGTCCGCAGAACGCGGGCCCGTGACCGTGGACGACCTCGCGCTGTTCACCGGACGGCTCGACTCCGGTGCCCTGGCCTCGTTCGAGGCGACGCGCTTTCGCACCGGGCGCAAGAACGCGCTGCGGCTGGAGATCTCCGGCTCGCTCGGGGCGATCGCGTTCGACCTGGAGCGCCTCAACGAGCTGGAGTTCTACGACGCGACCCTGCCGGCGACCGAGCAGGGTTTCCGCCGCATCCTCGTCACCGAGGCCGACCACCCCTACCTGGGCGCCTGGTGGCCGACCGGTCATATGCTCGGCTACGAGCACGGATTCTCCCACCAGGCGTATGACTTCGTCGTCGCGATTTCCGACGGCCGTCAGCCGCGGCCCTCGTTCGCCGACGGACTGCACGTGCAGCGGGTGCTGGACGCGGTCGAGCGCAGCTCGGACGCCGGGAGCGCGTGGACACCCGTCGGCGGCTGACGACAGCATCCAACTCACCGGAAGGACACCCGCGATGACGCGACCGATCACCCTGTTCACCGGCCAGTGGGCCGACCTCCCCTTCGAAGAGGTGGCACGCCTGGCATCGGAGTGGGGCTACGACGGGCTGGAGATCGCCTGCTGGGGCGACCACCTCGACCCCTGGCGCTGGGACGACGACGCGTACGTCGCGGGAAAGCTCGAGGTCCTCGAGCGGTACGGGCTGAAGGTGTGGGCCATCTCCAACCACCTCAAGGGCCAGGCCGTCTGCGACGACCCGATCGACCAGCGCCACCGCGACATCCTCAGCGACCGCGTATGGGGAGACGGCGACCCGGAGGGCGTGCGTCAGCGCGCCGCCGAGGAGATGAAGCACACCGCCCGCCTTGCGGCGAAGCTCGGGGTGAAGACGGTCGTCGGCTTCACCGGCTCGTCCATCTGGAAGTACGTCGCGATGTTCCCGCCCGTCTCCCAGGACGCCGTCGACGCCGGCTACCAGGATTTCGCCGACCGGTGGAATCCGATCCTGGACGTGTTCGACGAGGTGGGCGTGCGCTTCGCCCACGAGGTGCACCCGAGCGAGATCGCCTACGACTACTGGACGACGGTCCGCACGCTCGAGGCGATCGGACACCGTGAGGCGTTCGGTCTCAACTGGGATCCGTCGCATTTCGTGTGGCAGCAGCTGAATCCGGTGGACTTCATCCTGGAGTTCCGCGACCGGATCTACCACGTGGACTGCAAGGACGTGAAGCTCAACGTCGGCAACGGACGCAACGGACGGCTCGGATCGCACCTCGCGTGGGCCGACCTCCGCCGCGGGTGGGACTTCGTCTCCACCGGCCGGGGGGACGTGCCGTGGGAGGCGTCGTTCCGCGCGCTCAACAGCATCGGGTACGACGGCCCCATCTCCGTGGAGTGGGAGGATGCCGGGATGGACCGCCTGACCGGCGCGCCCGAGGCCCTCGCCTTCGTGAAGGCGAACCTGTTTGACGCACCCACGGCCGCCTTCGACGCCGCCTTCAGCACGCGCTGACCGCAGCAGCGCCGGGTCGCCCGATCCCGCCCGCTGTACGGCTTGGGCGCGTCTGTGAGGCCGCGCGGTCGGTGGCGGGCAGGCCGGCCCGCCCGGAGTGTCCGGGTGCGGAACCAATCCGCCTAGCGAGCGGGCCCATGGCCGTGCATTCCGCTCGGCGGGCACCTCATGGGAGCGCTCCTATGCGAAACCTGTGGGCGTCTTGCGCTGGCGTTGAGGTTGTCTCGTGCTCGCTGGAATGGCCTTCAGGCAACGCTGTGCAGCCCCTGTCGCTTAGCGGGGCGGAACGTTGCGGTCACCGTCGCAGACTGATGAATGTCGGAAGGCAGCGGTCCACCGGATCGGAACACGGCCTCGACACTCACTCTCAGACCAGCGGCGGACGCCGCGGAAGGACACTCCCATGAAGAACTTCGTCAAGGCCTCGATCGCCGCCGCCGCCGGTGTCACCCTCCTCCTCGGTGGAGCCGGCACCTTCGCCAGCTGGAACGCCTCGGCCACGACGTCGGGCGCCACCGTCGCCTCCGGCAACATGGTCGTCGAAGACTCCGGGACCGCGGGAGAGTGGACCGCCAACGGCTCGCCGATCGCGCTCGCCGGCTACTCCATCGCTCCGGGCGACACGCTGACCTACACCAAGACCATGTCGGTCAGCGCAGAAGGCGACAGCATCCAGGCCACTCTGGGCCTCACCGGCGGATCGATCGTCGCGGCCGATGTCACCGACGCCGCCGACCAGGCGCTCGCCGGCTACCTCGTCTCCACCGCCACGCTGACCGCGAGCGGCGAGGGCATCACCGGCACCGGCCCGACCTACACCGTCGCACCCGCCGCGGGCGTCGTGGACGAGGACGTCACCGTCACGGTCACCATCACCTTCCCCTACGGCGACACTGTCGGCGGCAACAACAACGCCATGAACGGCGCCGTCAGCCTCAGCGACCTCACCGTCACGCTGACCCAGGCCACCGCGTAACCCACCAGCCACCCCGACGGGTGGGCCGCTGACGCCCACCTCCGATGAGGACCCACGATGAACACGCACCCCACCCGCGCCGCACGCCGCGCAGAGCAGAAGCACCGCGCATCAGCGCCGGTGCGGATGCTTCTGGCCGCGCTGGGCACGGCGGGTGCGATCGTCCTCGGAGTCATCGCCGGCGGCGGAACCTTCGCGGTGTGGGCCAGCAGCGCATCTGCTGCGGCCCCCGCAACGGTCCAGGCCGGCTCGGCCGCCCTCTCGCTCACCCCGCTCTCGCTCACGGCCGCCGACCTCTACCCCGGCAAGACCGTGTACGGCACGAGCACGGTGCGCAACGAGGGCACGACGCCTCTCGCCCTCTCGCTGCAGGCGACCACCGCATCCGGCACCCCGACGGCGTTCACCTCCGCGCTCACCGTTTCGGCGGCGTCCACCCCCTCCGCGGCGAACTGCACGGCGGGTAAAGTGACGCCCACGGCGACCACTCCTCTCGGAACCGCCGCCGCCCTCGGCACCACGCTGGCCCCGGGAGCGACGGTCACCCTCTGCATCGGTGTGGGACTGCCCGCTGCCGCCCCGGCCGCAGCGGCCGGAGCCGCGGCCACCGCCCTGTCCCTCACTGTCACCGGAACCCAGGTTCGCCCATGACCCGTCGCCGCCTTCTGGCCCCGATCATCGCCATCGCGACGTTCATCGCGTTGGCCAGCGGTGGGGCCGCTGCCGCGGTGTGGATCACGAGTGCGACGGTGTCGGCCGGCGCCTCCTCGGTCACGGTCGGCACGACGGTGGCCCAGGGCGGCAAGCTCAACACGTTCTACCGCTACGCCGGCACGACCTCCACCGCGGTGGACGGCACGCTCACCATCGTCAACACCGGACGCGCTCCGCTCACCTACGGCCTGGCCACCACGGTGACCGGCAGCGCCGCGCTCGCGCAGAAGACGGCGCTGATGCTGTGGACGGGCACCTGCAGCGCCACGCCGCCGAGCTCGGGCGTCATCACGACCACTCTTGCCGACCCCGCCCCTGCTCTGCCGCAGGCGGCCCGCACCATCCAGCCGGGTGCCACGGCGATCGTCTGCCTGGCGACCAAGGTCACCGGCGACGCGACGGCGTCGAACGCCGCCCTTCAGGGCCAGAGCGCGACGGCCACCTTCACCGTGACCGGTGCCGTCGGCACCAACTGGAAGGCGACTGCTTCGGCGCCCCCCATCACCCAGAGCGTCTGGCGCATCGCCTCATCGGGCGCCATCAGCTGCACGAAAAACTGGTTGAACAGCGGGGTCACGCTGAAATGGAGCGCGCCGTCGAACCGCTTCGCCGGATCGCCCGTGGCCTACCGCGTCATCGATACGGCCACCGGCGCAGACGTCGCCGCCGTGACCGTCGACGCGGCCTCCGCCTCCGTGAGTCTCGATGTGGGTGCGTTCGAGCGTGGCACCACACGCTCCCTCGCCGTCGAGGCGAAGGACACGTTCTCGGGCAGCACCGCCGTTCAGAGCCCGCCTGTCACTGTCAGCCGCAACAGTTCGTGGCTGCTGCCGTCGCTCAATTGCTGATGAACGTCACGCCAACGGCGAGCCCTGCCCCCTCGCGCCGCGCCCTGCGCACGGCCGAGCGCACGTCAGCACGCCAGCACAGCCTCAGGCACTACCTCGCAGTCTCGCTGAGCGCGTCGGTACTCGTGCTGCTGCTCGCGGTGGCCGCGGCCGTCATCGGGATCCCCGCGCTGGTCGGCGGCACTGCCATGACCGTGCTCACCCAGTCGATGGAGCCCCGCCTTCCCCCGGGCACCCTCGTGGTGATCCGCCCCACGCCGGCGGACGAGATCCGGGTCGGCGACGTCATCACGTACCAGATCGAATCGGGACAGGCCGCCGTCGTCAGCCACCGCGTGGTGTCGAAGACCTACGAGAACGGTGAGCTGACGTTCATCACGAAGGGCGACAACAACGACGCCCCCGACCCCAACCCCGTGCAGGCCGTGCAGATCCGCGGCACCCTCTGGTACAGCATCCCCCTGCTCGGCTGGGTCAACAACGTCTTCAACGGCCCGAACCGTACCCTGGTGATCGCGATCGTGGCGGGCGGGCTGTTCGTCTACGCCGTCGGCACGTCGATCGCGGCCGCCCGTGAGAAGCGCCGCGCCCGCGCGGAGGAGGACCGGACTTCGGCCGAGCCTGCGTGACGGATGCTGCGCCCAGCGCCGTGGGGGAGGCCCGGGCTAGCATCGGCACGGTGACCAGCAGAATCACGCGATGGGCGATCCTCGGGCCCGGGGCCATCAGCCGCGACTTCCTGGCCGGCCTCCGCGCCTCCCGGCACGGGATGCTGGCCGCGGTGGGCAGCTCCGACCCCGCGCGCGCCGCGCGCTTCGCCGCCGACGCGGGAGCGGCGTTCGCGGGAAGCTACGACGACGTGCTCGCGAGGCCGGACATCGACGCGGTGTACATCGGCACCGTGCACACGACGCACGCCGAGCTGGCGATCCGCTCCCTCGAGGCGGGCAAGGCGGTGCTGTGCGAAAAGCCCGCGAGTCCCACCGACACCGAGGTTGCGCGCATCCTCGCCGCTGCGGAGGCGGCCGATCGTCCGTTCGTGGAGGCCTTCAAGAATCGCTTCGGGCCCTGGGCGGACGCGCTGCGCGCCGTGCTGGCCGACGGCGCGGTGGGTCGGCCCCTTCAGGTCGAGGCCGCCTTCGGATTCGAGGCGGGCGACCGCACGGGCCGCCTGTTCGACCCCGCTCTCGGCGGCGGCGCGATCCTGGACGTCGGGTGCTACCCGGTGTCGCTGGCGGTGGAGGCGGCCTTCGCCACCGGCGCTGTCTCGGAGGATCGCATCGCCGTGACCCGGGCGTGGGGCGAGATCGCGCACGGGGTGGACACGAGCGCGACCGCCACGATCAGCTTCGGCGGCTGCGAAGGGCTGGTGGCGACCTCGATCGTCCGCGATCTGCCCGGGTCGGCGGTCATCCGGTGTTCCGGCGGCGCGATCGAACTCCCCGACGCGTGGGGAGGGCGGGCCCAGAGCCCCACCACGATCATCGTCCGGCCCGCGGAGGGCGAGGCGACGGTCCACGAGGTGCGGCCGGTCCAGCCGATGGCCGCCGAAGCGGACGCGGTCAGCCGGGCGCTCGCGGAGGGCCGCCGGGAGGTCCCGGAGATGCCGTGGGCGCACACCCGGGCGGTCGCGACCGCGGTCACGGCGTGGCGCGCGCAGGTGATGGCGGGCTGACCCGCCCCGGTGCGCCGCTCGGCCTTCGCCCTGCCGTTCTGTTCAAAACTCAGGAGACACGCCGTGCCGGTGTCGCTGCCGGCCGCTTCCGGGCGCGGATCTCCTGAGTTTTGAACAGGATGCGGCGGTGATGCCGGCTCTGGGCGCGAGGGGACCCGGCGGGAGTGCGGGGCTCCGGGCGCGGGGGATGCGGCGGGGTGCGCCGCTCGGCCTTCGCCCTGCCGTTCTGTTCAAAACTCAGGAGACACGCCGTGCCGGTGTCGCTGCAGGCCGCTTCCGGGCGCGGATCTCCTGAGTTTTGAACGGACGCGGCGGTGATGCCGGCTCTGGGCGCGAGGGGTGCGGCGGGAGTGCGGGGCTCCGGGCGCGACGGATGCGGCGGGGTGCGCCGCTCGGCCTTCGGCCTTCCGTTCGGTTCAAAACTCAGGAGACACGCCGTGCCGGTGTCGCTGCAGGCCCCTTCCGGGCGCGGATCTCCTGAGTTTTGAACAGGATGCGGCGGCAGTGCCGGGCTGGGGGCGGGGACGTACGCTGAAAGCGGTACCCCGGCGCATCACAGCCGATCCGATCGAAGGAGACCGCGCATGCCCGACCTCCGTTTCCGCACGAGCGAGGCGCGGCTCCGCCTCACCGATCCCGACGGCGCCCCGCTGGCCGGAGTCCCCGTGACGATCGAGCAGACCGGGCACGCCTTCGGATTCGGCAACATCGGCTTCGACCTCATCGAGTGGATCGCCGGTCCGCCCCCCACGGATGCGGTCGGTGACTCGCAGGTCTTCGGCGGAGCGCCCTCCACCGACCCGGAGGTGCTCGCCGAGGCGTACCTGGAGCTCTTCAACGCTGTGACCCTGCCGTTCTACTGGCGCGGGTTCGAGCCGGTCCGCGGGCACACCGACGCCGATCGGCTGCGGCGCACGGCGCAGTGGTTCCGCGACCGCGGCGTGAGCGTCAAGGGCCACCCGCTCGTGTGGCACACGCTCGCCCCGGCGTGGCTGCTCGAGCTCGACGACCGGGAGGTCGAGGGGGCGATCCGAGAGCGCATCCATACGGTCGTGACCGGGTTCGCCGGCACGGTCGATCTGTGGGATACCATCAACGAAGCCGTGATCCTGCCGATCTTCACCGCCGAACAGAACGCCGTGACGCGCCTCGCGCAGACCAAGGGGCGCCTCGGCATGGTGCGGATGGCCTTCGAGGAGGCACGCGCGGCGAACCCGGACGCGCGGCTCGTGCTCAACGACTTCGACTGGTCGGCGGATTACGAGCAGCTCATCGCCGAGAGCCTTGATGCGGGGGTGAGCATCGACGCGATCGGCGTGCAGACGCACATGCACCAGGGGTACCGCGGCGAGGAGAAGATCAGCGAAGTGCTCCAGCGGTTCTCGCGCTTCGGGCTTCCCATCCAGGTGACGGAGACGACGCTGCTCTCGGGGGCGCTGATGCCCCAGGACATCGACGACCTCAACGACTACGTGGTGGCGGAGTGGCCGTCCACCCCCGAGGGGGAGGCGCGGCAGGCCGAGGAGGTGGTGCGTCACTACCGGAACGTGCTCGCGCATCCGGCCGTCGAATCCCTCACGTACTGGGGAATCACCGACGCCGGCGCCTGGCTGGGGGCACCGGCGGGGCTCCTGCGGGCCGACGGCTCCCGCAAACCCTCGTACGACGCCCTGCACGACCTCATCCGGGGCGAATGGTGGACGCCACCTACGCGTGCGGTGGCGGAGGACAACGGAATCGTCGCCGTGTCGGGCTTCGCGGGCACCTACCGCGTGAGCACGGATGCTGCCGCGGCCGAGGTCGACCTTCCGGCCGGCGCATTCGCGGCCGAAGTGACGGTCGGGGAAGGGCGGAGGTGAGCGCCGTGCGCACGAACTGGGCGGGCAACCTCGTCTATTCCGCGGCCGAGACGATCGCCCCCGCGTCCCTCGCCGACATCGCCGCCGCAGTACGCGGCGCCGAGCGGGTCAAGGCGCTCGGCAGCCGCCACAGCTTCAACACCGTCGCCGACACCCAGGGCGTGGCGATCTCGGTGACCGAACTCCCCCGAGAGGTCTCGATCGACAGCGACCGCGGGATCGTCCGCGCCTCGGCCGGCCTGCGGTACGGCGACCTCGCCGCCGAACTCGAGCGCGCCGGCTGGGCGCTCACCAACCTCGCCTCGCTCCCGCACATCTCGCTCGCGGGCGCCGTGGCCACCGGCACGCACGGGTCGGGAGACGCGGTCGGCTCGCTGGCCTCGGCCGTGGCCGCCGTGGACCTGGTGCTCGCCGACGGCGAGGCGCGCACGTTCCGCCGCGGGGATGACGGGTTTCCTGGGATGGTGGTCTCCCTCGGCGCGCTGGGGATCGTGACCGCCGTCGAGCTCGACATCGTGCCGAGTTTCGAGATCGCGCAGACCGTTTACGAGCGGCTGCCGCTGGACGCGGCGCTGGAGGACTACGACGCGGTGACGGCGCTCGGGTACAGCGTGTCGATGTTCACGACATGGCGCGACCCGGACGTGGTCGACCAGTTGTGGGTCAAGCGCCGTGCAGACGGGGCGAGCCCCGCCCCGGACAGCGTCCTGGGTGCGCGGGCCGCCACGGGCAAGCGGCACCCGCTGCCCGGTGTGGACCCCGAGCACTGCACCGACCAGCTGGGGGTGCCCGGGCCCTGGCTCGCGCGCCTTCCGCACTTCAAGCTGGAGTTCACCCCGTCCAACGGCGACGAACTGCAGTCGGAGTACCTCGTCCCCCGCGAACACGCGGCCGGCGCCCTCCGCGCCATCCGGTCGCTCGCGAGTGCGATCGCACCGCTCCTGCTGGTGTCCGAGGTGCGCACGGTCGCCGCCGACGACCTGTGGCTCTCGCCCGCGGCGGGGCGTGATGTCGTGGGCATCCACTTCACATGGGAGCCGCGCCAACCGGAGGTCGAGAAGCTGCTGCCGCGGATCGAAGACGCGCTCGAGCCGTTCTCCGCGCGACCGCACTGGGGGAAGGTGTTCGACCTGGATGCTGCCGCCGGGCGCCTCCCGCAGTTGTATCCGCAGTGGGAGAGCTTCCGCTCGCTCCGCCGCTCGCTGGATCCGCACGGCACGTTCTCGAACGGCTTCCTCGAGCGCATCGGTCTGTGACGAGCACGGCTCGCACGGGTGCCTGCCCCAGTCAAGGCCCGTCGCCGTGTCGGGGGGAGCACCTACCATCGAACGCATGTCTGATGGAAACGACGAACGAGAGATGCTCGGCGCGACCGAGAACAGCAACAACCCCGTCGAGAAGGACCCCTCGACGTGGGTCACCGGTGACGAGCCGATGACCGCGCCGCAGCGCAGCTACCTCGACACCCTCGCGCGCGAGGCGGGGGAGGAGATCCCGGCCGACATCACCAAGGCCGAGGCCTCCGAGCAGATCGACCGCCTCCAGGACAAGACCGGCCGCTCGGCCGGCTGACGCCCCCGGGGCCGGCCCCTCGCGGGCCGACTCCGCCGGCGGGGCCACTCCGCTGGGGCGAAGGATGGGTGCACGGCGATGTCGCCGCAGCCAATCTGCTCATCCGCGAGGGCCGGTTGGCCGCGGTGCTGGACTTCGGCTGCGCGCGGGCGTGGGGGGATCCGGCGTGCGACACGGTGCCCCTGTGGACGTTCCTCCCCGCGTCAGCACGAGGCGTCTTCCGGCGGGAGATGGCACTGGATGACGCGACCTGGGCCCGCGGCCGGTGGTGGGCGTTGTGGACATCCGGTAACGCCCGCCTGGTCTCAAGGCGCGTGATTGTTGCATCGTATGACGAGGCGAATCGGGGGATGCGCGCGGCCGTTCTACGGTGGCGGGGCGGCAGTGACGCGGACCCGACGCGTCGCGGAGGCGGCCGCATCCCTTGCACAGCGAAAGAGGACTCCCATGCGCATTCCCCGCACTCTGCTGGCCGGAACCGCGGCCCTTGCTCTTCTGCTGACCGGATGCGCCGGTGCCTCGACGTCGCCGGGTGACGGCGCCGGCGACGCCGACAAGACCGACATCACCGTCGGATTCAACCCCGGGCCGTACCTGGAGATGTTCCAGGACGGGATCGTGCCGATCCTCGAGGACGACGGCTACACCGTCGAGACGGTGGACTTCACCGACGGCATCGTCGTGAACGTGGCCGTGGACTCGGGTGAGATCGACGCGAACATCATGCAGCACCCCGTCTATCTCGACTTCGTCAACGCCCAGGAGGGCCTCGACAACGTGGCGCTCGTCCAGATCCCCACCCCCCGGATGGGCCTGTTCGGAGGGAAGAAGACCTCCATCGACGACGTCGCCGACGGATCGACCATCAGCGTGCCCAACGCTCCCTCGAACCTCTACCGGGGGCTGCTGATCCTCCGCGACCTCGGATGGATCGACTTCGACGACGTGGAAGATCCGAACACCGCCGACCTGTCGATCATCACCGACAACCCGCACAATCTGAACATCACCGCGATCGAGAACGCGCAGCAGGTCCCCGCGCTGCAGGACGTGGACTACGCCACCATCCAGGGCAACTTCATCATCGCGGGCGGCCTCGACTACGACGACGCGCTCGCGGTGGAAGATCAGCCGGTCGAGTTCTCCAACGTCGTCACCGTGCGCGGCGCCGACGTCGAATCCGACTGGGCCCAGGCGATCAAGGCCGCCTACGAGTCGCCTGAGTTCGTCGAGTACATCACCTCGAACGCGCAGTACGACGGTTACAACCTGCCCGCATGGTTCGAGTGAGCTCCGCTGGATCGGGGACGATCGTCTTCGACGACGTATCCAAGACGTTTCCGGGAAGGGCCGCCGACACCGCGGCCCTTCGCGGCGTCTCCCTCGAGGTCGCCGAGGGGGCGATCTTCGGGGTGATCGGCTACAGCGGGGCGGGGAAATCCACCCTCATCCGGATGGTGAACGGGCTGGAGCGGCCCACCACCGGTCGCGTCGTCGTGGACGGCGTCGACATGGGGGCGCTGCGCGGCCGCGGATTGCGTGACGCGCAGAAGCACACCGGGATGATCTTCCAGCAGTTCAACCTGCTCGAGACCGTCCGCGTGCGCGACAACGTCGCGCTGCCCCTGCGGTTGGACGGTGTCGGCAAGCCCGCCGCCCGCGCCCGCGCGGAGGAGGTGCTCGACTTCGTCGGGCTCGGGGGGAAAGCCGACAGCTTCGCCGGGGAGCTCTCCGGAGGACAGAAGCAGCGCGTCGGCATCGCCCGCGCGCTGGTGCGCAATCCCCGCATCCTGCTCTCGGACGAAGCCACCAGCGCGCTGGACCCGACCACCACGGTGCAGATCATCGACCTGCTGCGCGACATCAACCGCGAGTACGGCACCACCATCCTCGTCGTCACGCACGAGATGGACGTCATCAAAGACCTCGCCCATTCGGTCGCGGTGATGGCCGAGGGGCGCGTGGTCGAACAGGGCGCGGTGCTCGACACGTTCCTGCATCCCCGCGAGGCCATCACGCGCGACTTCGTGTCCACCGTGGTCCCGCAGGACCTGCCCCGCCGGGTGGTGGACCACCTCGGCGCCGGCGGCCTGTGGCGCCTCCTGCTCCTGGACGCGGAGGTCACGCAGCCGCTGGTGTCCGATCTCATCCGCGACCTGGACGTATCGGTCAACATGCTGCACGCCGACATGACCGAGATCCAGGACCACACCGTGGGGCAGATGATCGTTCAGGTCACCGGCGACCCCGACCGCGTGCGACGAGCGCGCACCTACCTCGCCGAGCGCGTCATCCACCTCGAGGACGTGAACGCATGACCGGCGACCGCTGGACCCTCATCACGCCCGACATCTATCTGAAGGCGCTCGGCGAGACGCTGCAGATGCTCGGGGTGGCCCTCGTCCTGGGCTCGATCCTCGGGATCGTCATCGGCACGGTGTTGGCCTTGACCCGCCCCGGCGGGGTGCTGCCCCACCGGGCCGTGCACCTCGTGCTGGGAATCCTCGTCAACCTCGTCCGGTCGCTGCCCTTCATCATCCTGCTGGTGGCGATCCTCCCCTTCACGAGATTCCTCGTGGGCACCAGCATCGGCGTGTGGGCGGCCATCGTGCCGCTCACCGTGATGATCGCCCCCTACATCGGCCGGCTGGTGGAGAACTCGCTGCTCGAGGTGCCCCGCGGCGTGATCGAGGCGGCGCGCGCCATGGGTGCCTCGCCCCTGCAGATCTTCTGGCGGTTCCTCCTGCCCGAGGCTCGCGGTTCGCTCATCCTGGCGGTGACCATCGCGACGGTCGGCCTGATCGACGCGACGGCCATGGCCGGCACCGTCGGGGCGGGCGGCATCGGCGATCTGGCATTGTCGTACGGCTACCAGCGCTACGACGGCTTCGCGATGGTGGCCACCGTGATCACCCTGGTCGTGCTGGTCCAGGGCATCCAGATGGTCGGCTCCGCCGTCGCTCGGCGCGTCGGGCGGAGGTGAGCGTGGTCGACTATCGCCCCGCCGGGCGGGTGAGTGGCCTTCCGCAGAATTTCTGGGGCGGGATGGACCGGGAGATCGCGCGGCTCTCCGCCCAGCCCGGGCCGGCGATGATCGACGTGTCCAAGGGCAACCCGGATGTCCCCACCCCCGAGCACATCGTCGCGGCGATGCAGCGCGACGTGGCGGATCCGGTCAATCACCGTTATCCGTCCTACGCCGGCCGGCCGTCGTTCCGGCGCGCGATCGCCCGTCGGTACCGCCAGGACCACGGCGTCGAGGTCGACCCGGATGCGGAGATCGTGGTCTCCCACGGCTCCCACGAGGCCCTTCTGGGCGCCGTCATGGCGCTCGCCGATCCGGGGAGCACCGTCGTCCTCCCCGATCCGGGCTATCCGCTCTACACGTCGGCGACGGGCCTGGCCGGTGCGCAGCTGGTGCCGCTTCCTCTTCCCGCGCCGGCCTACCAACCGGACTTCGCCGCCTTGGCGGGGCTGAGCGACGCGTCGGTGCTGCTGCTGAACTATCCGAACAACCCCACCGGCGCGCTGGCGGTGCCGCAGACCTTCGAAGAGGCGGCCGCCTTCGCCCACCGCACGGGCGCGGCCTTCGTGCACGACTTCGCGTACTCCTCTCTCGGGTTCGACGGGCGACGGCCGCTGTCGGCCCTGGCCGTCGACCGCGCGCACGAGGTCACCGTCGAGGTGCAGACGCTCTCGAAGAGCTACAGCATGGCGGGATGGCGCGTGGGATACGCCGCGGGTAACGCGTCGATCATCGCCGCCATGTCGCGGTACCAGGCGCACGCGTTCAGCACCCTGTTCGGCGCCACTCAGGAAGCCGCCGCCGCGGCGCTGGAGGGCGACCAGTCGGCGGTCGCGGACCTCGTGGCGATGTACCAGCGTCGCCGGAACGTCGTCGTCGCGGGCCTTCGCCGGATCGGGTGGGAGGTCGCAGCTCCTGACGGGAGCTTCTTCGTGTGGGTGCGCGTCCCCGGCGGCGGGGATGCGGTGGCCTTCGCCGGGCGCCTTCGCGAGGAGCAGCGGGTCGCCGTCGCCCCCGGCGACGGTTTCGGCCCGGGCGGACGCGGCTACATCCGCATCGGTCTGGTGCGGGACGAAGAAGCGCTTGCCGAACTGATCGAGCGTCTCCATGCCTTCACCGCGAACGCCGGGACGTGAGGCCGTGACAACGCCGCGCGCTCAGGCCAGCGCGTCGCGCAGCGCGCGGGCATCGCGGACGGCGTTACCGCCCAGGTCGTTGTTGAAGTAGGCGTACACGTCGAGCCCCTCACCCAGCCACTCACGAATGCGGTCGGTCCACCACGCGATCGCGTCGGGACTGTACGACCCGTTGTAGAGGGTGTCATCCGGACCGTGCAGGCGCACGTAGACGAAGGATGCGGTGGCCCTCAGCACGCACGGGAGACCCGCGCCGCTCATCACGCAGTACGCCGCCCCGTGCCGCTCGAGCAGCTGGAACACCTCCTCATCCACCCATGACGGGTGCCGCAACTCCACGACGGGGCGGGAGTCCGGGGGAAGCCCCTCCAGAAAGGCCGCGAGGCGCGCGTCGTCGCGCTCGGCCTTGGGGGGGAGCTGGGCCAGGAACGGACCGCGCCGATCGCCCACGGCCGCCAGGCCGAGCGCGATCCGCTCCTGCCACTCCGGTGTGAGCGTGAGGCTGCGCGCGTGCGTGACCCCGCGCGGCGCTTTGACGGCCAGCTGGAACCCGGGCGGGAGCCGGTCGCGCCAGGCCGCCAGTCGCTCCGGCCGCGGCCACCGGTAGAAGCTCGTGTTCAGTTCGACGGTGTCGAACTCCCGCACGTACCGGGCGAGTTGGTCACGGGTGCCGGGCTCGTAGAGCACACCTCGCCAGTGCGGGTAGCTCCACCCCGATGTCCCGATCCATGCGCGCGGTGTGTGCATGCAGCTCCTCCCGCATCGACGATCGCCGATCGGGGCCGCGGGGCGCAGCGGGTTGACCCCGCGCCGCACGGCGCGCTATCGCCGCGAGCTATTGTGCGCGCGGTGCCTCCGACCCGACGGTTCCGCTCACCTCGTCGAGGTAATGCTCCTCGGCACGGTGCAGCTCGTCGAGGAACTCGACAACCGTGCGTCGCTCCTGAGCCCCCAGCCGGGCGGCAGCGACCGATACCGCCACTCGCCGCACGGCGAGCAGCCGGCGCGCAGGGGAACCGGCCGGCACCGTGGATCTGACGATGATGCTTCGCCGATCCTGCGGGTGCGGTTCCCGTTCGGCCCATCCGGCCTGGACCAGACGGTCTATCAGCGCCGTGGTGGCAGCGGACGATATGCCCAGCAGTGCCGAGAGGCTCCGCGGGGTGGCCTCCCCGCCGCCGGCCTCCAGCTCGATCAGGTGGCGGAGCACGCGCGCGTCATTGGGTCCGATACCCAGCGCGTGCAGAGTGACGCGATCCACCGACTTCTCCACGCCGGACAATCCGTCCAGCGCCTTCACGACGTCATCCGCCGACGCGGTCTGCCTCACGACACCCCCTTCGCGGCTATCACCTAGCGGAGCGAGATACTCCCGAACGGAGCAAATAGCCGAGCGATGCAGCACATCGTACCCCCCGGTGCCCGTGCGACGGCAAACTCCGATCGGGGTGGACGGGCGGTACATGCCCTGGCATAGGATGCCCGACGTGGAAGAAACGCGGGGCGAGTCGTCGCGCTACTGGTACGGCGGGACGGAAGAGGACCGCCGTGAGCGCGCGGTAGAGGTACTGCAGGCGTTCCGCGTGTACCGTGCGGCCGAGATCGCGATGCGCCGCCGGACGCGCGAGTCGATGTCGATGGGTGAGAACGAACTGCTCGTCCTCCGCTACCTTCTCCGCGCCTCCGGCGAGGGCCGCTCGGTGTCACCGAGCGAGCTGACGCGGTATCTCGGCGTCTCCACCGCCTCCACCACCGCGATCATCGACCGCCTCGAGAAGTCGGGTCACGTCACCCGGATTCCGCACCCCTCCGATCGCCGCAGCATCCTCGTCGTGGCGACCAAGGAGTCCGACGCGGAGGTGCGAGCCACGCTCGGCAAGATGCACGAACGGATGATGGCGGCCGTCGTCGACATGTCGCCGGAGGAGAGCGCGATCGTCGTGGAGACCCTCACTCGGCTCCAGGAGGCCGTCGACCAGGTCGACGCGCACGTCGCGGGAGACGCCCCGGAGGCGCCCATCGAACTCGCCATCGGACGAGCGCCGGGCGATCGCTAGGCAGGTGCGCTCCCCGAGCGCAGAGTATTCGCATTTGCCGGACCGCCGTGAAACGATGAGCGCATGGACGACGAGCCGGTAGACGCGACCCCGGGCGGGGGTCCGTCCGAGGGCGCCGTGCTGGAGATCGAAGGCGTCGAAGTCGCGTCGTTCACCGCCGTCGTCGAGCGTCTCTGCGTCGATTACCCCGGCGTGGCGTCGGCACGCATCGAGACCATCCTGCTGCGCGAATGGGATGCCTTCACGGCCGGGCGCCCCCTCGTGGTACCCACGGCGGTGGAAGCCGGCGTGCGCGAGATCCTCGACCTGCTCTGACCTCAGGAGGGACGCTGCTCGGGCGGTTCGCCGACGAGCATGAGTCCCCCGGACGAGTTCGCCGAGTTCGCCAGTTCCTCGATCCACGCGCGGCTGAGCATCGCCGGCTCCGGGTCGTCGAAGACGAAGCGCAGCGGGATCGAGGGATGCAGCCACACCGTGCTCCGCCCGGGTTCCTGGCCCTCGGGGTGCGTCCACGACAGCGTGAAGCTCTCGCCTCTGCGCAGCTTGGTCGCGATCACCACCTTCAGGTGAGCCAGTGCCCGGTCCTCGATCTCGATCGGTGTCGCCGAGTCGCCATAGAAGATCGTTCCCACGCCTCCACGTTACGGTGCCGCGCCGGCAGGCCGGGAGGGCTTGCGTTCCGGGGCGGGTGCCCATACCGGTCGGCAGGCGCGCGCACGTCGGGACGCTAGGCTCGGCGCATGGGCAGATTCATCTACGACACGATGCCGAACTCCGTCGACATCGATGACCGCACCCTCGCACATCTCCGCATCGTCGTGATGAATAAGCTCCGCCGCTCGGAGTCGTTCATGTTCGACGTCGAGGTCGGTGACGGCAGCGGCCGGCGCAGCTACTGGATGCACCCTGCTGTGCCCATCCAGTTCCACTTCTTCGGCAGCCGAGCCCCGCGCATCAACCGCGCGTGGGTGGAAGAGCTGATGCTCGTCGCGAGCGGCCCGAGCGGCCTCACGATCGTTCCGGAGCCCTCCGAGGACTCCTTCGTCGAAGAGGGCTGACGCCGCTCAGGACTTCTCGCTGCGCTCGGGCGCCGCGAGGTCGAAGTGCTCCGAGACGAGCATGATGCCGCCCGTCGAGTTCGCGGAGGCGGCGAGCTCCTCGATCCACTCGCGACTGAGTGTGGGGGCCACCGGGTCATCGAACACGAAACGCAGCGGGATCGAGGGGTGCAGCCACAGCGTGCTGCGTCCCGGCGGCTGATCCTGGGGGTGGCGCCAGGAGACGGTGAAGCTCTCGCCGCGGCGCAGCTTCGTCGCGATGACGACCTTCAGATGCGCCAGGGCGCGATCCTCGATCTGAATAGGTGCGCCGGATCCGCCGTAGTAGATGGTGCCCATGGCGACCACCCTAGCGTTCTCGCCCGCCTCGCACGGGATACGCCCGCCCGCGCGGGACTGTCAAGGGGATGCGCTACGCACCGGCCCTTGCGAGCCTGGAGGAGTCTGAAGGAGGAGAACCGTGAGTGCACGCCCAGGCCCTGGAGCCCCCGGCGGAGACGACGCCACAGAGGGGACCTCGAGCGCAGATGACGCATTCGCCGGGCTGACCCCCATCGACGTCGTCGACGGGGAACTCGTCCCGCGCCGCCCGCGTCGGCGCTGATCCGCTCCGCCCGCCCCTGCGAGCGGAGCGGGCAGAGCGGATGACGCCGTCATGCGTGCCGCGGGTCAGGCGAGGGTGCGGCCCGGGCCGTCCGGTAGCGGCAGGGTCGGCTCATCGGGGGTGGGGGCGAGCGGCTCGTCCGGGTACGGGGCCGGCGGTTCTGCGGGGGGACCGCCCGGGGTCGGGCTCGGCATGCCGGGGGCGGGCCCGGGCATACCGGGCGCGGAGGGGGAGCCGGGAGGGAGAGTCGGATCGCTCATCCCCCTACTCTTGCGCGGGGCGGGTGTGCGGCGAAGGGCTTGCCGGGTTCAGCCGGCGGGTGTAGCGACCGCTCTCCGCGGTGCTGCGGCGGCCGGATCGTCCAGGAGCGGTTCGAAGGCGGCTTCGGCGGCGCCGATGAGGAGGCGGTCGGCGGCCAGCGACGCCACGCGGATGTCGAGGCCTTCGGAGTTGGCAGGCATGGCTTGTGCGGCCACTGCTCCGGTCAGGGCGGGCAGGTCGAGGCCTGCGATCGTCGCGAGGAAGCCCCCCAGGACGATGACGGACGGATTGAGGACGTTGACGGCGTTGGCGAGGGCGGTGGCGAGGATGCGCCGCTGCCGGGCGATCTCGGCGGCCACGGCCGAGGATGTCGAGGCGGCGAGCACCGCACCGAGGGTCGGTTCGTCCGCCGAGGCGAGGCCGACGGCCTCGAGCAGCCGCGAACGGCTGACCTCGTCCTCCAGGACGCCACCGGGAGCGCGGCGGTCGCTGTCGGAGACGATGCCCGGGCGGTTCTGCCCGAATTCACCGGAGTACCCGCCCGCGCCGGACACGGCCATGCCCTGCACGATGAGACCGCCGCCGATGCCGCTGGCCCCGCCGTTGAGATACACGACGTCGTCGATCCCGTGTGCCGCCCCGAAGCGGTGCTCGGCCAGCACGCCGAGGCTCGCGTCGTTGCCCACGACGGCCGGCACGCCCGTGGCCTCGGCGATCATGGTGCGCAGGGGAGCGTCGGTCCACCCGAGGTGGGGGGCGGTGCGAACGACCCCGTCCGCCTCCCGGACGAGACCCGGGACGGCGACGCCCACGGCGGTCACGGCCGCGCCGGCGAGGGGGCCGGAGAGCCACGTGTCGATGTGCGCGCGCACGAGATCGGTCGTCTCCTCGGGCGAGAGGAGGTGGTCCATCTCGACGCGTTCGCGGATCGGGATCGAGCGGTCCAGGCGCACCGCGGCGATCTCGAGCGCATCCACCTCCGGGTTGACGGCGATGGCGATCACATCCGGGTGCGTCTGCACCATGGGGGAGGGCCGCCCGACGCGGCGCTCGGGGCTCGGGGCGCCCTCGCGGATGAGACCGAGGGCGACCAGCTCCGCGACGAGGTCTGCGATCGTCGAGCGGTTCAGAGCGAGTTCGGCCGTCAGGGTGGCCCGGGAGGCGGGGCCGCTGACGTGCACGCGGCGGAGGAGTCGACCGAGGTTTCCGGCACGGACCTGTTCGATTCCCGTGCGCGGCGTCGTCATCGCACCAGAGTAGCGAGCAGACGGGCCTCGCGATGACGTTTGTTGCTAGCGACCACGAAATAGCGAACCGCCTCAGTTCCTCCGGAGCCGTCGCGCGAAGGCCAGGACCAGGCCGAGCGCCAGCATCCCGGCACCGAGGGCGAGGGCGCCGAGCGGGACTGTGCCCCCGGTTCCGGCGAGGGGATCTGCGTCGCCCCGTCGCGCGGTCGCGGGGAGCGTGATCCCCCCGCTGTTGCCGTCGGTCAGCGAGCTTCCCGGCAGCGGCATCACGCTCGGCGTGTTCGGGTCCGGAGCGGGATCGGCGGGATCGGTCGGATCGGTCGGGTCTGTCGGAGCGGGACCTGCTGCGACCAGCTCGGCGACGCCCCACCGGGCGGTGTTCTGGTAGCCCGTGCCCGTCGGCTCCGCCCACGTGTGCACGGCGACTCGCACGCCGGCGCGGCCGTCGTTGACCTGGAAGTCGATGCCGTGGAACGTCCCGGCGCCGCCCAGCGGCACGTCGTTCTGCCCGCCGGACTGGCCGATCATCGCGACGGCCACCTCGACCCGGTATCCGGTGTCGGTGGTCGTCGTCGCGCTGTTCAGCACACGCGCCTGCTGCGCCGCAGCGTTGCCGGTGCCGAAGGACAGCTGGTTGTCCGCGGTGATCCGGATCTGTGTGTCGTTGGGACCGTACGCCCCGGACTTGCTGTTGCCGAGGTCGAGGAAGAGCTCCACCGAGTCACGGTTCCAGGGATCGCTGCTGGTGAGGTCCAGAGCGGGGTCGGTGACGTCGAACAGCGCGTACAGGGTGTTGCCGCGCCACGTCGCCCGCACATCGGCGGTGGCACCGGCGGCATCTCCCTCGACCGTCGTCGCGGTGGTCACCGCCGGGGCATCGGCCCATACCGGGTCCACTTCCCCGTCGACCTCCGGCGCGGTCAGCTCCGGGATGCGCAGGAACGACAGCGGCTCGAGGAAGGTCAGGCGGCCCGTGGCGCCGGGGGAGTTCCAGGCGCCTCGCACCTCCTCGTTCACGATCACGCGCACGTCGAAGTCGGCGGTGTCGCCCACGGAGATGCCGGAGTGCGGCAGATGCACGGCCACCACGTGGCGGTCGCCGACCGTCGCGGCGATGCCGGCGACCGAGTCGGGGGCGCCCTCGTCGAACGTGTACTCCGCCCCGCGGTAGGTGAACTCCAGTCGCTCGGGCACCTCCGCGGTGCGCACGAGCACCGTGAGGTGATCGGCGTTCCAGCGTGTCTGGAAGCCGCTGACGCCGCCGGTCAGGGGATTCTCCGGAAGGTTGCGCCACTCCGGAGCCTCGGCGAAGCCGTCGGCGAGGGCGACGTCTCCGCCGAACACATCCGCGGTGGTGACGAGCGGCGGGAGGTTCTCCGCGTCATCCACCGCGCCGAAGTACGCCGGCTTGGCCTGCAGCGCGCCGTCGAACAGCAGGGGCTGCTGCTCCGCGCGCCACGAGCGCGTGTCGGTGAGCCCCCAGACGGTCGCGGCGAACAGCTTCTCGTCTTCCGGTGCCGCCACATGGTAGCCACGCAGCATCGCGAACGCGTCGCGATAGAAGTGCCCCTGCCGGATGCGGTTGGCCTCGGTCGCCGGGTTGATGGTGACATCCAGCTCGGTCACCTCCTGCATCAGACCCATTCCCGCAAAGCGCGCGAGCGCATTCTCCATCGCCGCCACCGGCGTGTTCACCGACACGTGGAACTGGTGGCCGACCCCGTCGACGGGCACATCGGCGGCGACGAGCCGCTCGACGAGGGCCTCGTACTGGGCGCCCTTGACGTCCTGCTCGGTGTTGTAGTCGTTGATGAAGAGACCCACCGGACGGTCGGCGCCGGGGGCGGCGTACGTGTCGTTGAACGCCTCATCCGCGTACCGGAAAGCGAGATGGATGTACTCCTCGCCCAGGACGTCGTGCCAACGGCTCGTGCGCAGTCCGTCGGGGGTGCTCTGGTCGGAGATCACCTCGTTGACGACGTCCCACGCCACGACCGGGTTGGTGGCCGAGCCGTACGGGCCGTAGTCCTCGGCGATGGAGGCGGCTACCGCATGAATGTGGGTGCGCAGGCGCTCGCGCAGGAGCTGCTGATCCGCCGGGGAGTTCGTCAGCTCCCGTCCGGTGTCGTCCTGGAAGAACCACGCGGGCGTCTGGGAGTGCCACACCAGCACGTGTCCGTACAGGCGCAGATCGTTCGTCCGGGCGTAATCGAGCAGCGCGGTGGCCTCGGCGTGGCGGACGAAGTTCTGCGCGCCGTCGTACCAGGCTTCGACCTTCATATGGTTCTCAGGCGTGATCTGGTCGAAGTGGTGCAGCAGCAGTTCCGACGCTCCGCCGGTCGTCTCGCGGGAGTCGATGGCGACTCCGACGGGAAAGTCGAGCGTGTCCTTCAGCGGCACGAGCGATGTGTCGACCGCTGACGGCTCCGGCACCCACACCCGCAGCGAGTCGACGAGGAAGGTCGACGTGTTGCCGCTGTTGTAGCGGGCCTCGATGTAGAGCTCGGCGTTGGTGTCGTAGGTCGGGACCGTGAACTCGCCCTCGATGGTCGTCCAGACATCCGCCGAGGCGTTGTCGATCTGCAGCATGTTCGCGTAGCTTTCCGATCCGCCGGTGACCGTGCGCATCGAGACCGAGAGACCCAGGCCGACCGCGGCGCCCGGCGCGAAGCGCACCGCCGCCGACATCCGGTAGGTCTGCCCGGGGATCAGGACGTCCGCGACGTCGTGCTGGATGCCGTCGCCCTCGTGCGTGCGACCGGAGACCTGCGCCGCGAAGGCCGTGTCCGACGCGCCGCCCTCGACCACGGCGACGACCGGCGTGGACGAACCCGAGCCAGCGCGCGGCGCCCATCCGTCCAGCAGACCGTCGTCGAAGGTGGTGTCCAGCAGCACGGTGCCGGGCGGCTGTCCGCCCGGCTCCTCGCCGCCGTCGGGCGTGCCGGCGGGCAGCGTGAACGACCAGCCCGCGGCCAGGCGTTCGGTCACGACGGTGCGGGTGGCCGCCAGCGATCCGGAGCGCTCGCCGCCGCCATCGTGGACGAGCACGACCTCGCCGGGCTTCATCGCCGCGCGCAGGTTCGCCGTGAGGGTGGCTTCCTCCTGCGTCTGCCAGTCGTTGATGGTGTTCACGACCGCGAGGGGCTGCATGCCGAGCGAGACGGCCGCGGCGGGAGTGTTGCCCCACGACCCGTTGGGTGCACGGAAGAACGGCACCGGGTGGTCGGGGTCGTCGAGTGCGGTGCGGATGATCGTGAGGTTCTCGGCCATGCGCTGGGCCGCCTCGGCCTCGGACAGACCGCCCATGTCGTCATACGTGGTGGAGTGGTTGCAGAGGACGTGGCCCTCTGTGACGATCCGCCGCAGGATGTCGGTCCCACCGGGCGCGGTGATGTTCTGGCCGATCACGCAGAACACCGCGCGGATATCGCGCTCGGCCAGGAAGTCCAGCAGCGCCGGTGTGGTGCCCGGGTTCGGGCCGTCGTCGAAGGTGAGGGCCGCGACGTTCCCGCTGCCCTCGGCCGCGGACACCGGTGTGGCGGTGGGATTCACGGCCCCGCCGGGCGGAACGTCGGGCGTGCCGCCGCCGTCGTCGGCAGGATCGGCGGTCACGACGATGTCGTCGACGTAGTAGGTATAGGGGAGACCGCCCGCGATGTCCGTCGTGCCGATGTAGGCCTGCAGCTGTGAGGTGTCCCCGGCGGGGGCGGTGTACGTGCCGCTCACCGTGGTCCATGCCGAGGACGTCACGGCCGTGTTGCCGATCCAGTCGTACGCGGGCTTCATGACGAAGCGCGCTGAGCTGTCGGGTGTTCCTTCGGCCAGGCGCACGCGCATGGAGAAGCTGTACGTGGTGCCGGCTTCGTAGATCCCGGCCGGGCTCTGCAGTCCGACGAAGTCCGCAGAGCGATCCGCGACCTGCAGCACCGTGCTCCCGTCGAGGTCGACCACACTCAGCGTGTCGGTCGCCCCGCCGCTCTGGGCCCACGTGCCGATCGTGCCGTCTTCGAAATCGACGGCGCTGACGACCACAGGCGCTGCGGTAGCCGGAGGGGCGCCCGTGAGCACAAGGGCCCCCACAGCGGCCAGGGAGACGAGGGGGAGGAATCGTCGAGACACGGGCGCTCCTTTGCGCGGTCATGTTGTGCGCGCCAACATATCTCCGCACTCGCGCCGTTTCGGGCGTTCGTTACGCAAACGTGACGAAACTCCACCGAAAGTTCCGTTGGGTGCGCTCCCACGGGGTCCTGGCCTTCCCCCGGCGCGAGCGCGCCCTCCTTGTCGTCCGATCCCGGTGCCGGCGTCGCGCCGCTGAAGGGACAGCATCTGCCGGCTCTCCGGGGCGGGACCCGACAGATCCTGTCCCTCGAACCTGAGGCGAGAACCGGGCGCGTGGGTCGCCGCTTCGGGATGCGGTGCTCAGCGGGGAGGGGCGGTGCTTCCGCGCACGACGAGATGTGTCGCCAGGTCGATCCGGGGAGCGGCGGCATCCCGGTCGGCCGCGGATGCTCGCAGCACGATACGCGCCGCTTCTGCTCCCATGCGGCGAAGCGGCTGGTGCACCGTCGTCAGGGGCGGGCTGACCCACTGCGCCGGGGCGATGTCATCGAAGCCCACGACGGACAGGTCGTCGGGGACTCGCAGCCCCCGCGCGCGCGCCGCTTCGTACACGCCGAGCGCTTGCAGATCGTTCCCGGCGAAGATCGCGCTCGGAGCGTCGGCGAGCGTCAGCAGGGCGAGCGCGGCCTCGCGACCGCCCTCGACGTGGAAGGAGCCGAACCGCACCCATCCCGGGTCGACGGCGAGACCCGCGCTCGCCATCGCCGAGCGGTAACCATCAAGGCGCGCGAGGGAGCACATCATGTCGTCCGGCCCCGTGATCGCGGCGATCCGCGTGTGGCCCTGCTCGATGAGGTGGCGCGTCGCCGCGAGCCCTCCGGCCCAGTTGGCCGAGCCGACCGATGCGACATCGGCCGGGGGATCGCCGGCGGAGTCGACGATGGCGAAGGGGATGTTCTGGGATGCCAGCTGCCGGCGTTGTTCGAGGGGGATGTCCGACACCACGAGCACGATCCCCGCCGGGCGCCGGCGCAGGACGGCCTCCATCCATTCCGGCTCGAGCGAATGGCGGCTGCCACTCTCGGTCACCACGACGGACAGTCCGTGCTCCTTGGCCACTTCCTCCACACCGGCGATGATCTCCATCGACCAGCTGGCTTCGAACTCGTGGAAGACAAGGTCGATCAACTCCCCGCGGTCTCGCCCCGAGGACGCACGCCGGGTATAGCCGCGCGAGGCGAGCAGTTCCTGGATACGCGCGCGTGTGAGGGGGGAGATGTCGCTACGTCCGTTGAGCACCTTCGAGATGGTGGACAGCGATACTCCGGCCTCGGCCGCGATGTCGACGAGGCGGACACGGGACGTCTCGGTATCGGATGTCATGACCGGATTCTACGGCGAAAGCGAAACTTTCGACGCCGCGCCGTCCCGGCCATCGGCATCCCCGAAACCGGGCCGCACAGGGCCGCGCGGCCATCCCGGAGGGTGTTGACCTCGGCCGTGAGCGCCGATAGGTTGTTTAAGGCAACATTTTTCGACGAGGAAAGAAGAATCATGGCCACCCCCACCCCCAAGGACAAGTTCTCGTTCGGTCTCTGGACCGTCGGCTACAACGGCTCCGACCCCTTCGGCGGCCCGACCCGCCCCGCTCTGGACGTCGTCCACGCCGTGGAGAAGTTGGCCGAGCTCGGCGCGTACGGACTGACCTTCCACGACGACGACCTCTTCGCCTTCGGCTCCACCGATGCGGAGCGTCAGACCGAGATCGACCGCTTGAAGGGCGCGCTGAGCGACACCGGCCTGATCGTGCCGATGGTCACCACCAACCTGTTCAGCGCTCCGGTGTTCAAGGACGGCGGCTTCACCGCCAACGACCGGCAGGTGCGCCGATTCGCCCTGCGGAAGGTCTTCCGCCAGCTCGACCTGGGCGCCGAACTCGGCGCGAAGACCTTCGTCATGTGGGGTGGACGCGAGGGCGCTGAGTACGACTCGTCCAAGGACATCCGTCAGGCCCTCGAGCGCTACCGCGAGGCGGTCAACCTCCTCGGCGACTACGTCACCGACAAGGGCTACGACATCCGCTTCGCCATCGAGCCGAAGCCGAACGAGCCGCGCGGCGACATCCTGCTGCCGACGCTGGGCCACGCGATCGCCTTCATCGACTCGCTCGAGCGCCCCGAGCTGGTGGGCGTGAACCCCGAGGTCGGTCACGAGCAGATGGCGGGCCTGAACTTCGCCGCCGGCATCGCCCAGGCGCTGTACCACGGCAAGCTCTTCCACATCGACCTGAACGGGCAGCGCGGCATCAAGTACGACCAGGACCTCGTGTTCGGCCACGGCGACCTGCACAATGCCTTCGCGCTCGTCGACCTGCTGGAGAACGGCGGCCCGGGCGGCGTGCCGGCCTACGACGGCCCCCGTCACTTCGACTACAAGCCCTCGCGCACCGAGGACGAGAAGGGTGTCTGGGAGTCGGCCGCGGCGAACATGCGCACCTACCTCCTCCTCAAGGAGCGCGCCGCAGCGTTCCGCGCCGACCCCGAGGTGCAGGAGGCGCTCGCCGCCGCCAAGGTCGACGAGCTGTCCACGCCGACCCTCAACGAGGGCGAGAGCTACGACGACTTCCTCGCCGACAGCTCCGCCTACGAGGACTTCGACGCGTCGGTGTACTTCGGTGGCAAGGGCGCCGGTTTCGTCCGCCTGCAGCAGCTGGCGACCGAGCACCTCCTCGGCGCGCGCGGCTGAGCACGTCCGTTTCCTGAGTCTCCGCGACACCCGGATGCGGCACGAACGCACCCGGGTGTCGTGGACACTCCACGCCGCAGAGAGAGCGAGCATGTGATGGCGTTGGTGGCAGGAGTCGACTCGTCGACGCAGTCGTGCAAGATCGTCATCGTCGACGCCGGCACGGGCGCGATCGTCCGTGAGGGGCGCGCAGCGCACCCCGATGGCACGGAGGTCGACCCGGAGGCCTGGTGGGTCGCGCTCCAGGCCGCGATCGCGAGCGCCGGTGGCCTCGACGATGTCGCGGCCATTTCGATCGGCGGGCAGCAGCACGGGATGGTGGCGCTCGATGCCGCAGGGCGCGTCATCCGGCCCGCCCTGCTGTGGAACGACACACGCTCCGCACAGGCGGCCGCCGACCTCGTCGCCGAGGTGGGGGCCGACGCCTATGCGGCCCGCACCGGCGTCGTGCCCGTCGCATCCTTCACGGCGACCAAGCTCCGATGGCTGCGGGATGCGGAGCCGGAGAACGCCGCCCGAGTGGCCGCCGTCGCACTGCCCCATGACTGGCTCACCTGGCGGCTCCGCGGATTCGGCCCGGAGAACCCCGAGCTCGACGCCCTGACGACCGACCGCTCGGATGCCTCCGGCACCGCGTACTGGGGTCCGGACGGGTACGACCGCGAACTGCTCACGGTGGCGCTGGGGCACGACGCCGTCCTCCCGACGGTGCTGGGTCCGGGCGAGAACGCCGGGACAACGCCGGGTGGGGTCCTCGTCGGCCCGGGAGCCGGCGACAACGCGGGGGCGGCCCTCGGGCTGGATGCTGCACCCGGCGACGTCGGCGTCTCCATCGGCACCTCCGGCACCGTCTTCGCCGTGACCGATCACCCGGTGGCCGACCCGACCGGTACGGTCGCCGGATTCGCCGACGCCGCCGGCGGCTACCTCCCCCTGGTCGCCACGCTGAACGCGGCGCGGGTACTCGACGTCACAGCCCGCCTCCTCGGCGTCACCCACGACGAACTGGCAGCACTCGCGCTCGACGCCGTGCCGGGCGCCGGGGGAGTCGTGCTCGTTCCCTGGTTCGAGGGCGAGCGAACCCCCAACCTGCCGAACGCGCGCGCCTCGCTGTCGGGGCTGTCGCTGGGCAACACCACCCGCGAGAACCTCGCCCGGGCCGCCGTGGAAGGGATGCTCGCCGGACTTGCGACCGGTCTCGACGCCATCCGCAGCCTCGGGGTCACCGCCGAGCGCGTGCTCCTGGTGGGCGGCGCGGCACGCAGCGAGGCGGTCGCCCGCATCGCGGCGCAGGTCTTCGACGTTCCCGTGGCCGTACCCGCCCCGGCGGAGTATGTCGCCCTGGGCGCGGCGCGTCAGGCGGCGTGGACGCTGACGGGCGCGCGCCCCTCCTGGCCGGTCGTCCTGGAGCGCGACGCGGTATCGGATGCTCGACCCGAAGTCCGTGCGGCCTACGATGCGATAGCCACCGCCCGCGCGGCCGACGCGCGCTGAAGCCGGCGGCAGCGGGGACGGCCCTCGCGGAGGAGATCACATGAGACACGCACTCGTCGTCCGAGGTGGGTGGGACGGGCACCATCCCCGCGAGTCCACCGAGCTCTTCCTCCCCTTCCTCGAGGAGTCGGGATTCCAGGTGCGGGTGGAGGAGACGAACGACGTCTACGCCGATGCCGAGGCGATGGCCCGCACTGACCTCGTCGTGCAGTCCGTCACGATGTCCACCATTTCCGATGAGGCCCTCCGCGGCCTGCGCGCCGCGGTCGAGAACGGCACCGGACTGGCCGGCTGGCACGGCGGGATCGCGGACTCGTACCGGGCCGCATCCGACTACCTGCACCTCATCGGCGGCCAGTTCGCCACCCACCCCGGCCGACGGCCCGACGAGCGGCCGGGGGACGAGCGCGACAATTTCCTGCCGCACCGGGTGGAGATCACCGCCGCGGGCCGAGCCCACGAGATCACCGCCGGGCTCGACGACTTCGCTCTCGACACGGAGCAGTACTGGGTGCTGCACGACGACCTGATCGATGTGCTGGCGACCACGACGCATCCGGTGCGTCCCTACCACCCCTGGCATCGTCCCGTGGTGAGCCCGGCGGTGTGGACGCGGGAGTGGGGCGCCGGCCGGATCTTCGTCGCCACCCCCGGTCACAGCCCCGATGTGCTCCGCGACCCGAACGTGCGCACCATCATCGAACGGGGGATGCTGTGGGCAGCCCGCACCGCATAGGCATCGTCGGACTCGGGGTGATCTCGCGGCAGTACCTCGAGACCCTCGTCGGGAGTTCCGCGGTACAGATCACCGCGGTGGCCGACCTCGATCCGGCGCGCGCCGACCGCATCGCCGCGACCATTCCGGGCGCTCGGGCCCTCTCGGTGGCGCAGCTCATGGCCGACCCGTCGGTGCAGACCGTGCTCAATCTCACGATCCCCGCCGCGCACGCCGACATCGCGCTCCAGGCGATCGCGGCAGGCAAGGACGTGTACGGCGAAAAACCCCTCGCGGTGGATGTCGCGGAGGCCCGCGCCGTGGTGGACGCCGCCGCACGCGCGGGCCGCCGGCTCGGTGGCGCCCCCGACACGGTTCTCGGCACGGGCGTGCAGACGGCGAGGGATGCGGTCGACTCCGGGACGATCGGACGGGCCGTGGCCGCATCGGCGACCTGGGTGGCCCCCGGCCATGAGCACTGGCATCCGGCGCCCGACTTCTACTACGCCCCCGGCGGCGGCCCGCTTCTGGACATGGGGCCGTACTACCTCACGAGCCTGGTGCACCTGCTCGGGCCGGTGACCACGGTCACGGGCGCCGCGAGCCGCACGCGGTCCGAACGGACGATTCTCACCGGCCCTCGCGCCGGTGAGACCATCCCCGTGGCGGTGGACACGCACGTGACCGGCATCCTCCAGCACTCCGGCGGCGCGGTCTCCACCGTGGTGATGAGCTTCGACGGCGGCGGTACCGCCGCCCCGCCGATCGAGGTGCACGGCGAGCAGGGGTCGATCCAGGTCCCCGACCCGAACCTCTTCGACGGTGTCGCCCGGATCCGTCGTGTCGGCGACACCGACTGGAGCGACCTGGAGCCCTCCGCGGGGTACGCCGAGGCCGGGCGCGGAGTGGGCCTCATCGACTTCGTGACGACGGAGACCCCTCGCGCGGACGGCGCCATGGCCATGCACGTCCTGGAGGTGATGGAGGGCCTCCTCCGTTCGGCTGCCTCCGGCGAACGGCTCGGGATCACCTCCACCGTGCGGCCGCCCGCGCTCGTTCCGCTCACTCCGCGGGACCGATGGCGGGACGCGTCGTCCCACCCGGGGTAGGCGGACTCGGCGTTACTCGTCGGTGGCGAAACCGGTCGATTCGCGAGCGACGACGGTGAACTCCGGCTGCACGGTGCGCGGGGGTTGCCGCGGGCCCTTCTCCGCGATGCGCTCGAGGAGCAGGTCCACCGCGATCTCCGCGATGCGCTCCTTGCCCGCATCCACGCTCGACAGCGAGGGCACGGAGAAGCGCGCCTCATCGATGTTGTCGAACCCGAGGACGGCCACGTCGTCGGGGACCGCCAGGCCCTCGCCCGCGAGCGCACGGAGCGCACCGAGGCCCAGGGTGTCGTTGAGAGCGAAGACGGCGTCGACCGACACGCCGTCCGCGATCATCGCGTGGACGGCTTCGGCGCCGGCCGCACGCGTCCAGTGCAGGACGGGCCGGATCAGCGCGGGATCCTCGGCGATTCCGGCGGCGGCGAGTGCCTCGCGGTATCCGCGCAGGCGCAGGCTCGCCGAGCTCGATTCCCCGGCGGCGTCTTCGCTGCCCCCCAGAAGGGCGATCCGACGGCGCCCGATCGACAACAGGTGCTCCACGCCTGCGCGCGCGGCCTCGGTGTTGTGGATGGCGACGTGGTCGGTGGGCCCGCCGAAGATGCGGTCGCCCAGCAGGACGAGCGGGTAATCCACGTCGAGCACGGCGGCGTCGCGCTGGCCGAGGCGCACCGGACTGAGGAGCAGGCCGTCGGTGAACCGCCGTCGTCCTCCGGACACCGCCAGAAGCTCCGCCGCCCGGTCGCCGTTCGTCTGTTCGACGACGACCCCGAGTCCGCGGGCTTCTGCGGCACGGATGATGAAGTCCGACAGCTCTGCGAAGTAGTTCTCGCGCAGCGCGGGAACGGCCAGTCCGATGATTCCGGTGCGGCCGGAGCGGAGGCCCTGCGCGGAGGCGTTCGGCCGGTACGCCAGCTGCTCGATGGCCGCCTCCACGCGGCTGCGGGTGCCTGGCCGGACATGGGGGTAGTCGTTGATGACGTTCGACACCGTCTTGATGGACACCCCCGCGACACGGGCGACGTCATGCATCGTCGGCCCCATCGGTCCCCCTCCCGCCGCCGTAGATCCCCACTCTAGGGGCTGGGCCGAGCGCCCCGGATCACCGCCCTCCCGCGGATCGTCCTCCGGCGAGCACCGGATCTTGACACTCGTGAGCGGGGCGTCATAGTGTTTCTACAACGTTGCTCTACAACGTTGTAGAAACGCTCGGCTTCCCGAACGCCGGTCCTGCACGAGCGTGATCCTGCGTGACAAAGAGGTCTCAGCATCCGAAAGGAAATCCCGTGAAGACAAAGCCGGTCTTTGCTGCCAGCGCCACCGTCGTGCTCGCGGCCGCCCTCGTCTCCTGCACCGGTGGCGGAGGGGGAGGCGGCGACGCCGCCGGCGGCAACGACGCCACCAACTGCACCAACACGATCCCGAAAGAGGACCTGCCCGTCGTCACGATGTGGGCCTGGTACCCGAACATGGAGCTCGTCGTCGACAACTTCAACGAGCAGAACGACGACGTGCAGGTCTGCTGGACCAACGTCGGTCAGGGCGGCGACGAGTACGACAAGTTCCAGACCGCGATCACGGCGGAGACGGGGGCTCCGGACGTCATCATGATCGAGGCCGACCGCATCCCGACCTTCCAGATCCAGGAAGCGATCATCGACATCAGCGACTACGGCTACGAAGACGTCCAGGACGACTACAGCGAGGGTGCGTGGAAGGACGTCTCCGTCGGTGACGGCATCTACGGCGTTCCCGTCGACGGCGGTCCGATGGGCATGATCTACCGCGCCGACATCTTCGATCAGTACGGGATCACCCCGCCCACCACGTGGGCCGAGTACGAAGCGGCCGCGCAGACCGTGAAGGATGCCGGCGGACCCCTGTTCGGCGACCTGGGTGCCAACGTCCCGGCCTCCTTCATGGCGCTGCAATACCAGGCCGGCGCGCAGCCCTTCACCTATGACTCGGCTTCCCCCGAGACCATCGGCATCGACCTCAACGACGACGCGTCGAAGAAGGTGCTCGACTACTGGGCCGGGCTCGTGGAGAAGGGCCTCGTCGGCACGC
Organism: Microbacterium sp. Z11_20; assembly: GCF_057197605.1. Classification (NCBI taxonomy): domain Bacteria; kingdom Bacillati; phylum Actinomycetota; class Actinomycetes; order Micrococcales; family Microbacteriaceae; genus Microbacterium; species Microbacterium sp. Z11_20. The sequence continues at coordinate 97,720 of NZ_JBXVOQ010000003.1, forward strand.
AGGACCAGTTCACCCCCGAGTACATCTCCGGTGTCATCGGCGGCGACTACGCCACGTACATCTCGGCGGCCTGGGCGCCGGGATACCTCACCGGCGCGGGGGTCGGCGAGGGGCAGGACGCGGGGGTGTGGAAGACCGCCCCGCTGCCGCAGTGGGACACCAGCAATCCCGTGTCGGTCAACTGGGGTGGATCGGCGTTCTCGGTCACCAGCCAGGCCCGCAACCCCGAGCTGGCGGCGATGGCCGCGTTCGGCCTGTACGCCGACGAGGCATCCCTCGCCGACGGATGGCAGAACCAGGTCATCTTCCCGCTGAACCTCAACGCGCTCAACTCTCCCGAGTTCGTCGACTACGAGGTGCCGTTCTTCGGGGGCCAGCAGGCGAACTCGGAGGTGTACGTGCCGGCGGCCAACGCCTACGAGGGCATGACCTACACGCCGTTCGGCCAGTACTACTTCGACGCCTTCACCGAGCAGCTCGCGGCCATCAACGAGGGCTCGGTGTCGGGTTCCGAGGCCGCCGACCGGCTGCAGGAGGACGTCGTCGCCTACGCCGAGGAACAGGGCTTCACCGTCGAGTGAGCCGCTCCGCGTGGGCCGGTCCGCCTACCGGGCCGGCCTACGCGGCGTCGCGTCCATCCGCTTCCCCGGAGGAATCCCATGACCGTTGATCTGGCGCAGAGCGCCACCATCGCCGACGCCGCACCCGCCCGGCGTCCCCGGCGCCGAGGCCGGCAGTCGCTCGTCGGCTGGAGCTTCGTCGCACCGTTCGCGATCGTCTTCCTCGCGTTCCTGGTCGCGCCCCTCCTTTTCGCGCTCTACCTGAGCCTGTTCCAGAACCAGCTCATCGGGGGCACCCGGTTCGTGCTGTTCGGCAACTACGTCAAGGCGTTCACGGACGCCAGCTTCCTGGGCGGGATCTGGTTCGTCCTGCGCTTCTCGCTCGTGCTGATCCCCCTGCAGATGGCCATCTCGCTGGCCGTCGCTCTCATCCTCGACATCGTGACGGGACGATTCGCCCGGTTCTCCCGGCTCATGGTGTTCCTGCCCTACGCGATCCCCGCCGTGATCGGTGCGCTGATGTGGGGCTTCCTCTATAGCAAGAGCTTCGGTCCGCTGGCGGAGCTGTTCGGGATGTTCGGACTCGCAGGTCCTGATTTCCTCAGCCGCGATCTGATCTTCTTCGGGCTGCTGAACATCGTCATCTGGCAGTGGGCCGGTTACTACATGATCATCCTCTACGCCGCGCTCCAGGGGATCGACCCCACTCTGTACGAGGCGGCGCGCATCGACGGGGCCAGCCAGTGGCAGATCGTGCTGCGGATCAAGATCCCCCTCATCGCGCCGGCGCTGGTGCTCATCCTCGTGTTCGCGCTCATCGGCACACTGCAGTTCTTCAATGAACCGCAGATCCTCCGCTACCTGGCGGCGGGAGCCATCTCCGCCGACTTCACCCCCAACATGTACGCGTACCAGCAGGCCTTCGCCCTGGCGAACTACAACTACGGTTCCGCGATCTCGTTCGCGCTGGGCGCCGTGGTGTTCGTCTGCGTGTACCTGTTCATGTTCATCACGCGTAAGCGGGGGAGCTTCCTCTCATGACCACGGCAGTCGACCGATCACGCCGCTCGGCCACGCGGCGGCAATTCCTTCCGCTGCAACTCCTGCTCGGCTTCCTCGTGGTCTACTTCCTCATCCCGTTCTGGTGGGTGATCGTCAACAGCTCCAAGACGGCGGCCGGCCTGTTCGGCGGGGGAAGCGCGCTGTGGTTCGACGACGTCATCGACTATGCCGGGAACATCTCCCAGCTGTTCACGTTCCAGGACGGCATCTACCTGCGGTGGCTCGCGAACTCGGCTCTCTACGCCTTCGCCGGCGGTCTGGGGGCCACCGTGCTGGCCGTGGCCGCGGGATACGGGTTCGCGAAATACCGCTTCGCCGGCCGGCGGGTGAGCTTCGCCATCCTCCTCGGGTCGGTGATGGTACCCACCACCGCGCTCGTCATCCCGACCTTCATCATGTTCTCCGAGCTCGGGCTCACCAATACCATCTGGGCCGTCATCCTGCCCACCCTGCTGAACCCGTTCGGGGTGTACCTCATGCACGTGTACGCCCGCGACGCCGTGCCCGATGAGCTGCTGGACGCCGGTCGGGTGGACGGAGCGAGCGAGTTCCGCATCTTCGTCCAGGTCGCCCTGCCGATGCTGCGCCCCGCAGTGGTCACGGTGCTGCTGCTGTCGATCGTGGCGTCGTGGAACAACTACTTCCTGCCCCTGGCGATGCTGTCGGACAACCGTCTCTTCCCCGTCACCGTCGGGATCGGTCTGTGGCAGGGCATCGCATCGGCCAACAACTCCGGCGGGACCTCGCTGTGGAGCATCATCATCCTCGGCTCCCTTGTCTCCGTCATCCCGCTCGTCATCGCCTTCCTGACCCTGCAGCGCTACTGGCAGGGCGGGTTGTCGATCGGCAGCCTCAAGTGACCGTCTCCGCCCCGTCCGTTCCACCCTCTTCCGGAAAGAAAAGCATGACTTCTGCACGCGTGACCATCGACCCGCACTTCGTCGTCGGAGGCATCGACCGGCGCCTCTTCGGGTCGTTCGTGGAACATCTCGGTCGCTGCGTCTACGACGGGATCTTCGAGCCCTCGCATCCCTCGGCGGACTCGGACGGCTTCCGCTCGGACGTCCTGGAACTCGTCCGCGAACTCGGAGTCTCCACCGTCCGCTACCCGGGCGGGAACTTCGTGTCGGGATACCGCTGGGAGGACGGGGTCGGCCCTCGCGAGGACCGCCCCCGTCGCATCGACCTCGCGTGGCACTCGACCGAGACCAACGAGATCGGGCTGGACGAGTTCGCTCGCTGGTCGGCGAAGGCGGGCAGCGACGTCATGTACGCGGTCAACCTCGGCACCCGGGGCGTGCTCGAGGCGCTCGACGTGCTGGAGTACGCGAACCTGCGCTCGGGGACGTTCTGGTCGGACAAGCGGGTGCACAACGGCAGCCCCGAGCCGCACAACATCCGCATGTGGTGCCTCGGCAACGAAATGGACGGCCCGTGGCAACTCGGCCACAGCACCGCCGAAGAGTACGGGAGCCTCGCAGCGAAGACGGCCAGCGCGATGCGCCAGGTCGACCCCGACCTGCAGCTGGTGGTCTGCGGGAGCTCCGGCGCGGGGATGCCCACCTTCGGTGAGTGGGAGCGCGTCGTGCTCGAGCGGACCTACGACGACGTGGACTTCATCTCGTGCCACGCCTACTACGAGCCGAAGAACGGCGACTACGCGAGCTTCCTGGCGTCGGCCACCGACATGGATCGCTTCATCGACGCCGTCGTCGCGACCGCGGATCACGTCAAGGCGGCACGTCGGAGCGACAAGACGATCGACATCTCCTTCGACGAGTGGAACGTCTGGTACCAGTCGCGCTACAACGACGTGGAGAAGATCACCGACATCGAACAGTGGCCGGTCGCCCCGCGCCTGCTCGAGGACGCCTACTCCGTCGCGGACGCCGTCGTCGTCGGCAACCTCCTCATTTCGCTCCTCCGCCACGCCGACCGCGTGAAGTCCGCAAGCCTGGCTCAGCTGGTGAACGTCATCGCCCCGATCATGACCGAACCGGGCGGTCCGGCGTGGCGCCAGACGACGTTCTTCCCGTTCGCCGAGACGGCCCGGCTCGCGCGCGGGAACGCGCTCGAGGTGCGTCTGGAGGCACCCGAGTACGACACCGCGCTGTACGGAAAAGTCCCCGTCGTCGACGCTGTCGCCACCCACGATCCCGAGAGCGGCGAGACGACGCTGTTCGTCGTCAACCGCAGCCTCGAGGAGGAGATCACGCTCGACATCGACGCGACCATGCTGGGTGCCGTCGGGGTCGTGTCCGCGGTCGGGCTGCACGACGCCGACATCCACGCCGCCAACACCCTCGACGACCGTGAGCGGGTGGGCCTGCAGGACATCGCCACCCGGCAGGTCGACCAGCACACGGTGGCGCTCACGCTGCCGCCCGTGTCGTGGGCGGCCGTGACCCTCCGGTGAGCTCGGGTGCCACGATGACGGATACGCCCATCACCGACCGACCGACGGCGCCGCCGGTGTGGCGGAACCCCGAAGCGGACCCGGAAGCGCGCGTGGAGGCCCTCCTGGCGGAGATGTCCCGCGAGGAGAAGCTCGGTCAACTGGGGAGCCACTGGGAGGACACGCGGGACGCGTCGCAGATCATCGCCCCCATGCAGGACGTCCTGGCGCGCGGCAGGCGCCCGTTCGAGGAGGCGGCCGCCTCCGGGATCGGGCACCTCACGCGCGTCTTCGGAACCACGCCCGTCGACCCGCGCGACGGGATGGAGAAGGTGCGGGCAGCTCAGCAGTTCCTCCGCACCCGCACCCGGCTCGGCGTCCCGGCGATCGTGCACGAGGAGTGCCTGACCGGCTTCACCACCCTCGGGGCGACCGTGTATCCCACCCCGCTGGCGTGGGCCGCCACGTTCGACCGCGACCTCGTGCGTGAGATGGCCTCCGCGATCGGCGACGACATGCGCGCGGTCGGGGTGCACCAGGGGCTGTCTCCCGTGCTCGACGTCGTGACGGACTATCGGTGGGGCCGTGTGGAGGAGACACTGGGCGAAGACCCCTTCGTGGTGGCGACGCTCGCGACCGAGTACGTGCGGGGGATGCAGGGAAGCGGGGTGATCGCGACGCTCAAGCACTTCGCCGGTCACGCGTCCTCTCGCGGCGGGCGCAACCACGCGCCGGTCTCCATGGGCGAGCGCGAACTGCGCGACCTCGTGCTCCCGCCCTTCGAGATGGCGGTACGGACCGGCGCCGTCGGCAGCGTCATGAACTCCTACACCGAGACCGACCGGGTGCCCGCAGCCGCCGACCGCTGGCTGCTCACGGAGGTCCTCCGGGACGAGTGGGGTTTCCGGGGAACCGTCGTCTCGGACTACTGGGCGATCGCCTTCCTCAAGTCCCAGCATGGGGTGGCCGCGTCGATGGCCGATGCCGGTCGGCTCGCCCTCCACGCCGGCATGGATGTCGAACTGCCCGACACGTCGGCGTACACGCAGCTGGGGGTCGACGATCCGGATCCCGATCGCACGGCGGCGGAGATTGATACGGCCGTGCGGAGGGTGCTTCGGCAGAAGCTGGATCTCGGGCTCCTCGACGACGGATGGGCGCCGGCGGAACCGCAGCCGCACGACCTCGACAGCGCCCGGAACCGGAGCGTGGCGCGACGCCTCGCGGAGGAATCGGTCATCCTTCTCGACAATGCCGAACGCGTCCTGCCGCTGTCCCCGTCCACCGGCCGCGTGGCGGTCGTCGGACCCGGCGCGCGCGATCCCCGCGTCCTCCTGGGCGCGTACTCGTATCCGATCCACGTGCTGCCGCGCCATCCCGAGTTCGGGCTCGGCATCGCCGCGCGGACCATCGCGGAAGCGGTGGCCGACGCCCTCCCCGACGCCGAGGTGGTCGCCGAAGACGGCACGCCGCTCGTCGATGCGCCGGCCGCCGGAGATGTCGAGCGCGCGGTCACGGCGGCCCGCACCGCCGATGTCGCCGTCGTGGTGGTGGGGGACCGCGCCGGAATGTTCGGCCGGGGCACGTCGGGCGAGGGATCGGACGCGCCGGATCTGGATCTTCCCGGTCACCAGACGCGCCTGGTCGAGGAGGTGCTCGCCACCGGTACGCCGGTCGTTCTCGTCGTGGTGTCCGGCCGGCCCTACGCCCTCGGGCGGTTCGTCGGACGCGCCGCGGCGATCGTGCAGGCGTTCTTCCCCGGGGTGGAGGGGGCGGGGGCCATCGCGCGCGTGCTCACGGGGCAGGTCAACCCGTCGGGGCACCTCCCGGTTCAGGTTCCGCACACCGGCGGGGCCGTCCCGCACACCTACCTCGCCCCGCCGCTGGGACAGGACGGCGACCGCATCAGCAATCTGTCGATCGCCCCGTCCTTCCCGTTCGGTCATGGCCTCTCCTATACCCGGTTCAGCCTGGGCGACCTCGCGGTCGACGCCGAGGAGGTGGATGTGGCAGGGACCGTGCACGCGATCGTCGATGTGGTCAACACCGGCGATCGCGAGGGCGGCGTCGTGGTGCAGCTGTACGCGGGCGATCCGGTCGCCCAGGTCACGCGGCCGGTGGCGCAGCTGGTCGGCTACGCGCGCGTGGCTCTGGCGGCCGGCGAGGCCGCGAGGGTGACCTTTACCCTCTCCGCCGATCGCTTCTCGTTCACGGGGCTCGACCGGCGCCGCATCGTCGAGCCCGGCGCGATCGACCTCTTCGCGGGGCTTTCGCTTGCGCGGACGACGGAGCCGGTGCGGATCACGCTGACCGGCGGCGTCCGTGTCGTCGGGGATCCGGTCCTGGACACCCCCGTTCGCATCGAGAGGAAAACCGACGGATGACCGCATGGACGGCCGAGACATGGCCCATCGCCGCAGCCGCGCTGCCCTTTCCGGGGACGCTGCGCGACGGCACGGCCGTGACGGATGCCGATGCCGAGGTCTGGGCGGCAGACCTGACCGAGATCGCCGACGCGGGGTTCGACATGCTCGATGTCACGGACTCGTGGGTGAGGCTGGCCGATCTCTCGCCGGGCCGGCTTTCGGAGTTCGTCGCCACCGCGACCGCGTGCGGCGTCGAACCCGTCTCGCTCTCCGCGATCCGGCGGAGCGTGATCGACCCGGCCCATGGTGGGGAGAACCTGGCGTACAGCCATCGGGTGATCGAGGCCGCCGCATCCGCGGGCATCCGAACGGTGTCCTTCGGGTTGCATCGCCCGCTGACACCGGCGCAGTCGGCTCAGCTGTGGTTCTGGACGGTGGAGGGACCGCACGACGACCCCGCGGACTGGGACCTCGCCGTGGCGCGACTGCGAGAGCTCGGCGCGCACGCCGAGGAAGCCGGCATCCTGATGTCCCTCGAGATGTACGAAGACACCTTCCTCGGCTCGGGAGATCTGGCCGTTCGCCTGGTCGAGGAGATCGGCCTGGACAACGTCGGGCTCAACCCCGACATCGGCAACCTCATTCGCCTCCATCGCCCGGTCGAGCGCTGGGAGGAGCTGGTGGAGAAGACCCTGCCGTATGCGAACTTCTGGCACGTGAAGAACTACGTCCGCGACGAGGATGTCGCCGGGGACTTCTACTTCGCTGCCCCGTCCCCGCTGTCGACAGGGGTCATCGACTACCGGTGGGCCTTCCGATACGCCCTCGAGCAGGGGTTCCAGGGGGTCATCTGCCTGGAGAACTATGGCGGCGACGGACTGAGTGTCTGCGCCGAGAACCGCGACTACCTGCGCAGGTACGTGCTGCCCCGCCGCGAGGGCCATGCGCGCGGCACCAGTCGCGTCCGCCAACTGCAGTGACACCGCCCAGGCGAGAGACAGGGCCAATGCGAGGGAGACACCCATGACGCGTATTGCCAACAAGCCCGACGACTTCGTCGCGGAGGCGCTCGAAGGATTCGTGGCCGCGAACGCCGCCGTCGTCCGCGCGGTCGACGGTGGAGTCGTCCGTGCGGTGCCCGCCGAGGAGGGGTCGGTCGCCGTGGTCGTCGGCGGCGGCTCCGGGCACTACCCCGCGTTCGCCGGTGTCGTCGGTCCGGGGATGGCAGCGGGCGCGGTGTGCGGGAACATCTTCACGTCCCCCTCCGCCGGTCAGGCGTATCGCGTCGGCCGGGCAGCGGACGCCGGCGGGGGAGTGCTGTTCTCCTACGGCAACTACGCCGGCGACGTGATGCACTTCGGAGAGGCGCAGGATCGTCTGCGCAGCGAAGGGATCGACACGCGCACGGTGCTCGTCACCGACGACATCGCGAGCGCCCCGATCGAGGACTGGACCGCCCGTCGCGGGATCGCGGGCGACTTCGTCGTGTTCAAGATCGCGGGAGCGGCCGCCGAACGCGGCGACGACCTCGACGAGGTCGAGCGACTCGCGCAGCGGGCGAACTATCGCACGCGCTCCCTCGGGGTGGCCTTCGGTGGCTGCACCTTTCCCGGCGCCGACGCCCCACTGTTCACGGTCCCCGAGGGCATGATGTCCATCGGTCTCGGCATCCACGGTGAACCCGGCATCCGCGACGTGCCGCGGACCGGCTCGCGGGATCTCGCCCGTCAGCTGATCGAACAGCTACTCGAGGATGTGCCGGACGACCGCGCCGACCGCGTGGCCGTGCTGGTCAACGGGCTGGGGGCGGTGAAGTACGAGGAGCTCTTCGTCCTCTATCGCGATGTCGCCGCGCTGCTCGCCGATGCCGGTCTGACGATCGTGCAGCCCGAAGTGGGCGAACTCGTCACGAGCCTGGACATGGCCGGGGCCTCGGTGACGCTGGTCTGGCTGGACGACGAGCTGGAGCCGTTGTGGGCGGCGCCGGCGGAGTCGGCGGCCTATCGCAAGGGCTCGCTGGCGCCCGGGCGCGTGGTGACCGGAGCCCGCGCCGGGGCGGCAGCGGAGGAGCCGGCCGAGGTCGTGGCCGAGGCATCCCCCGCTTCGCAGGCCGCTGCCGAGGTGGCGGTGGGTCTGCTGAGCGTCGCCCGCGACGTGGTCGCGGCCCACGCCGAGGAACTGGGCCGTCTGGATGCGATCGCCGGTGACGGTGACCACGGCGTCGGGATGCGGACGGGGACCGAGGCTGCGTACGCCGCCGCCGACCCGCGTCGCGGTATCTCGCGGATGCTGTCGGACGTCGGCGACGCGTGGAGTGAGAAGGCCGGGGGTACCTCGGGGGCGCTGTGGGGCGCGATGCTCCGCGCGGTGGGAGCGGCCTTCGAGGGCGACGAGCCCGACACCCGCGACACGATCGCCACGGCGGCCACCGCGGCCCTGCGGGTGGTGCGCGCTCGGGGAGGCGCCCACGTGGGAGACAAGACCATGGTCGACGCGATCGACCCGTACGTCCGGGTCCTCGGCGATCGGCTCCGAGACGGCGCGACGATCGCCGATGCGCTCTCCGACGCCGCGGCGGCGGCCACGTCCGCCGCGGAGGGGACGGCCGCGATGCGGCCGGCCCTCGGCCGGGCTCGGCCGCTGGCGGAGAAGAGTGTCGGCCACCCGGATCCGGGTGCGACGTCGTTCGCGCTGATCGTCACGGCGATCGCCTCAGACGCAAGGGAAGGATCACGATGAACGAACCACTCCGCATCGTCGTCGGAAGCGACGACGCCGGATACGAGTACAAGACGGCGCTGAAGGCGCTGCTCGAGCAGGACGACCGCGTGGCGGAGGTCGTCGACGTCGGGGTCGGCAGCGACCAGGCCACGGCATACCCGCACGTCGCGGTGGCCGCCGCCCGGCGCGTCGCGGCCGGTCAGGCAGATCGGGCGCTGCTGGTCTGCGGCACCGGGCTGGGTGTCGCGATCTCGGCCAACAAGGTCCCCGGCATCCGCGCGGTCACCGCGCACGACTCGTACTCCGTCGAACGCAGCGTGCTCAGCAACGACGCCCAGGTGTTGACGATGGGGCAGCGGGTCATCGGCCTGGAACTGGCCAAGCGCCTGGTCTCGGAGTGGCTCGGCTACCGCTTCGACCCGACCTCGGCGTCCGCGGCGAAGGTGGCGGTCATCGACGAGTACGACTCCGCCCCCGGCGACACGACCGGTGGAACCCCATGAGCCGGGTGGCGATCATCGGAAGCGGCTACATGGGGGGAGGCATCGCCCAGGTGTGCGCGATCGCCGGGCACACCGTTGTGATCACCGACGCCACCCCGGAGATCGCCGAGGCGAACCTCGCCCGGCTCGTGGCCGAGGCCACCGACTTCGAGGGGCAGGGGCTCTTCCCCGCCGGCGCGTCCGCCCTGGTGGCGGCGAACGTCAGCGCTGCCGCCGACATCGAATCCGCCGTGGCCGACGCCGACTTCGTGGAAGAGGCGGTGCCCGAGCGCCTGGAGCTCAAGCACGAGACCCTCGCGCGCATCTCCCGCGCGACCGGGACGGCGGTGATCGGCAGCAACACCTCGACGATCTCGATCAACCGCCTGGCCTCGGCGGTCGAGCGGCCCGAGCGCTTCGTCGGGGTGCACTTCTCCAATCCCGCCCCCTTCATCCCCGGCGTGGAGATCATCCCGCATGACACCACCGGCGACGAAGCCATCCGCGTCGCGATGGAGATCGTCCGCAGCACCGGCAAGACGCCGGCGCGGGTGCGCGATGCCACCGGCTTCGTCCTCAACCGCTTGCAGTACGCCCTGTTCCACGAGGCGACGCAGCTGGTGGATGAGGGCGTGGCCTCGGTGGAGGACATCGACGCGATCGTGCGGTCGACGTTCGGCTTCCGGATGCCCTTCTTCGGCCCGTTCGCGATCGCCGATATGGCGGGTCTCGATGTGTACGCCTTCTGTTACCGGTCGCTGCAGGAGGACTTCCCCGAGCGCTTCGCCACTCCGCAGATCCTGCAGGAGAACGTGGACCAGGGCCGCCTGGGCACGAAGGCCGGGGGAGGGTTCCGCGAACTGGACGCCGACCGCATCGCGGAGCTCATCGCGTATCGCAACCGCGCGTACGTGCGGATGTCGGAGCTTCTCGCCGAATTGGGCCCCTCCCCGTTCGATCAGGATTGAGCCGCGCTCCTGCCGCGGCGGGGCACGCCGGCCGGTGATTCACAACGTTGCACAGTGGCTCTTGACCGCGCGCAGCGGCCCTGCCAGAGTGTCGCGTACGGCATTTACGACGTTGTAAATCCTCGGTGGGATGTCGCGACGTCGTCGATCCCGTTCCCCCCAAACCGGCTCGCGCGAGCTCGCCTTGTCGAGCCCGCAGGGCCGGGCAGGTCACACGAGATGAGGAATCGATGGAGATCACATCCCAGAGCCGGCCCTCGCGCCGGACTCCGAGCGCCCGGCGGGCGGTGGCGCTGCTCACGGCAGCGGTCCTCGCCCTGGCCGGGCTGGCCGCGGCGGCGCCCGCGGCGGCGGCGGAACCGTGGATCACCGTGCAGGATGACGGCTACCTTCGCATCGCCGTACCCAACGCTGCGGTGGAGGAGGCCGTCGGGCCCGTGTCGCAGGTCGTCGTCGAAGGCAACTTCGGCCCCTCGCACAACTGGGCGCAGATCGGCCTGCAGCGCAGCGGCGCGAACTGGACCGCGACCTACGGCCCGTTCGAACCGGGCCTGTACTACTACCAGGTCACCGGCGACGACAGCAAAGTACTCAAGGACACCAGCAACCCCACGAGCGTGGCATCCGAGCCGGAATGGAGCACGTTCTTCATCCCGGGTGAGTCCGCCGCCCTCCTGGCCGACGCACCGGAGGAGGCCGGCACCGTCCAGAGCCTCACCTACGACAGCTCGGTGGCCGACGAGGAGCGCGAGGCGCTCGTCTGGGTGCCGCCGACCTACAAGCCCAAGGGGAAGAAGTTCCCGGTGCTGTACCTGCAGCACGGCGGCGGCCAGAGCTACCGCGACTGGGTCGAGGTCGGGCGTGCCGAGCAGATCCTGGACAACCTGTGGCTCTCCGGGCAGCTGGAGGACATGCTCGTCGTGATGGGCAACGGCAACGTCCCCGACTTCCCGGCCGAGCTCCTCGACAACATCGTTCCCGCCGTGGAAGACGCCTACAACGTCGCGCCGGGAAAGCAGAAGCGGGCACTCGCCGGCCTGTCGATGGGCGGCGGACAGACCTTCGAGGTCTTCAGCGAGCACCCGGGCGAGTTCGCGGCGGTCGGCACCTTCGGCGCGGGTCGCTTCGGCGAGCTCGACGACATCCCCGTCAAGAAGATGAACAACCGCACCGACCTGTTCCGCGTGTACGTCGGGAACAAGACCGATGTCGCCTACAACGACGTCTTCGACTCGTTCCAGAAGTTCGACGCCGTCGGCCTGGAGTACCAGTTCGACGGGGTGAACCCCGACGCCGGGCACAACTGGAACGCGTGGCAGGAGAACCTGATCGACTTCGCGCCGCGCCTGTTCACCCGGAACCCGGGCGACCCGGGCATGAGCGAGGGACACCTCCCGCTCACGGAGCGCTTCGAGCCCCCGGCGACCGGCACGACGCCGACGCCGTGGATCTCGGAGGACGGCTATGTCACGTTCGAGACGACGACCGAGTTCGCCGACGCCGAGTATGTCTCGGTCTGGGCGAACTGGGCACCGGGCGGAAGCTGGCTGCGCGTGGAGATGACCAAGGTGGGAGACCGCTGGCGTGCCACGGTGGGGCCGCTCGAGCAGAAGTTCTACCACTATCGCTTCATCGTCGACCGGCAGTCGGTCAAAGACACCTCGAACCCGACGTCGGTGACGTCGGAGCCCGCGTGGAGCACCTTCCTCGTTCCGGGTGAAGGGTCACGCGTGCTGTCGGATGTCCCGGCCGGTTCCGGTGGCGACCTCGACGTCATGTCGTACCAGAGCAGCGTCGCCGGCGAGGAGCGCAGCGCCTACGTCTGGACGCCTCCCGGCTACGACGCCGACCGCGCCGAGCCCTATCCGCTGTTCGTGCTCAACCACGGCGGTGGGCAGAGCTGGACCGACTGGGTGGAGGTCGGGCGTGCGCGTCAGATCCTCGACAACCTGTTCCTCGACGGCAGCATCCAGCCCATGGTCGTCGTCATGCCCAACGGCAACGTCAACGACTATCCGCGGGAGCTGTTCGAGAACGTCGTCCCGGTGACCGAGGAGCGCTACAACGTCAGCGAGAACCCGCTGAAGCGTGCCCTTGCCGGCCTGTCGGCCGGTGGTGCGCGCACGGTGTCGGTGCTGAAGGCGCACCCGGGCGAGTTCGCGTACATCGGAACCTTCGCGGCCGGATTCGGCGGCACCGCCGGGGTCGACGTCGAGGCCATCAACGCCGGGACCGAATTGTTCCGGCTCTACACCGGAGACATCACCGACTTCACGTATGGCTCGGTGATGAACTCGCTGCCCGTCCTCGACCAGGCCGGGATCGATTATGAGTTCGCCGGCGTGACGGTCGGCCCGCACGGATGGGATGTGTGGCAGAAGAATCTCATCGACTTCGCGCCGCGGCTGTTCCAGAACGTGCCGGCTGACCCCACCCGTCCGCAGGCGACCTTGGTCTCGCCGACGACGGCTGGTCCGTTCGGTGCCGTCGACGTGCGGGTGGAGGCGTCCGACCTCGGTGGCCTGGAGCGCATCGTCGCGAACATCTATCAGGGCGGCACGCTGGTTCAGAGCACGCAGTCCGCGATGAACGGGGCGGAAAGCGGCACGCATTCGGCGACGGTCACGCTGCCGTCGGGTGCGTACACGGTGAAGTACAACGCGCACGACAGGGCGGGGAATATCTCGGAGACCGGCACCTTCGCATTCACGGTCGACGTGGATGCGCCGGTTGCGACGGTGAAGGACGGCGCGGAGTTCACGGTGGCCACCGGCGACACCTTCGACGTCGTCAGCTACAAGCTGCATGACGTCGGCGGCGTGGACAGGGTCGTCATCAACGGGCAGACGAAGGACCTCACGAACAACGCGTGGTCTGACGTCAACTTCCTGCGTCCCGGCACCTTCGGGGCCGTGCAGGGGGAGAACACGATGCTCGTCTACGACGTGGTGGGCAACGCCGCGACGTACACGTTCGTTCTGAACTGACCCGGACGCCGATGCCCTCTCCCACGGTTCGCGGGAGAGGGCATCGGCGCGTTCGGATCAGACGGTGCCCGCCGGAATCGGTACGGCCTCGGGATCCCCACCGCCCCCGACGACCGTCTCGGACGTCGCCGTCGCCAGCCGCCCGTCCGCGGCGGTGACGGCGTGCACGCCGCCGGTGATCTCCAGAGTTGCCTCGACATCGCGCTCCGCGCAGGACGGACCCACCCACAGCTCGACGCGGCCCGGTTCCACGACGCGCCGGCCCGACCGGTCGGTGAAGGCCAGACGGGCGGTCGGGACGCGGAAGGTGACGCGCGTGGAAGCACCCGGTTCCAGGACGACGCGCTCGTAAGCGAGCAGCTGCGCGACGGGCCGGGTCATGCTGCCCACCACGTCGTGACCGTAGAGCTGCACGACGTCGGCGCCGGCAACGGGGCCGCCGTTGCGGACCGTCACGGCGACGGTGACGTGGTCGCCGGCGACCACCGTGGCATCGGCGGTGAGATCGGTGCGCTCGAAGGTCGTGTAGCTCAGACCGTGACCGAAAGGCAGGAGCGGGGTCGGGTCGGCGCTGGTCACGCCGCTGCGGCCACCCAGCGGCGGATGCAGGTAGGTGTAGGGCTGTGCGCCGGCCGACCGCGGGAGCGACACCGGGAGCCGGCCCGAGGGGTTCACCCGGCCGGAGAGGACCGCCGCGATCGCGTCCCCTCCCTCTTCACCCGGGAAGAACGACTGCACGACCGCGGCGGTCGCGTGAGGGCCGGACAGCGCCCAGCCGATCGCGTAGGGCCGCCCCGACACGACGACGAGCACGACGGGCGTGCCGGTTTCGACGACCGCCTCGACGAGCTGGCGCTGCAGCCCCGGCAGTTCGAGGTCGTCGACGTCGTTGCCCTCGCCGACCGTCCCGCGGCCGAACAGGCCAGCGCGGTCGCCGACCACCACCACCGCGACGTCCGCCGCACGCGCGGCCTCCACGGCCGCGGCGATTCCGGACCGATCGGACCCTTCCACCTCGCATCCGGCAGCCCAGTCCACGACGGCGCCGGGGAATTCCCCGCGTACAGCATCGAGGATGGTCGGGATGTCGATGCCCAGCGGAACCCCGGGGTGGTGGGCGAGCACGTGATTGGCGAAGGAGTAACAGCCCATGAGCGCTTCGGACGAATCGGCGTTCGGGCCGAGCACGGCGATGCGCGGCACGGATGCGGCGGCCAGGGGGAGCGTGTCGTCGTTGGCGAGCAGGATCACCGACTCCGCCGCGAGGCGGCGCGCGATGTCACGATGGCGCGGCGAGTCGAGGTCGACCGCGGCCGGCGGCTCGGCGAAGGACTCGTCGAGGAGTCCGAGCCGTTCCTTCTGCTCCAGGACCCGCAAGACCGCCCGGTCGAGGAGCGCCTCATCCATACGCCCGTCGCGGATGCGCGTGAGCATCGGTTCGGCGAAGGCGTCGGCGGTCGGGAGCTCCACGTCGATGCCGGCACTCAGGGCCAGTTCGGCCGCTTCACCCGGGTCGCCGGCGACGGCGTGGGTGGAGTGGAGGAAGGCCACGGCGAAGTAGTCCGAGACCACGACGCCGTCGAACCCGAGCTCATCGCGGAGGAGCTCGTCGAGGTACGCGGGGCTGGCGGCCACCGGCTCACCGTCGATCTCGGCGTAGGAGTTCATCACCGAGCGGGCGCCGCCGTCGCGGAGCGCCATTTCGAACGGCGGCAGCAGCACGTCCGCGATCTCGCGGGGTCCGGCGTGCACGGGCGCGTGATTGCGCGCCGCCTGCGACGCGGAGTACCCGAGGAAGTGCTTCAGGGTGGCGTCCACGCCCGCCCTCTGGAGACCCTGGACGTAGGCGGTTCCGATCGTGCCGACGACATATGGATCCTCGGCGATGCATTCGTCGACGCGTCCCCAGCGGGGGTCGCGGATGACATCGAGCACGGGAGCGAGCCCCTGATGGATGCCGAGCTCCCGCATCGATCCGCCGATGACCTCGGCCATCTCGGCCACGAGCGCGGGGTCGAACGACGCCCCCCACGCCAGCGGAGTCGGGAAGGTGGCGGCCTTCCATGCCGCGAGCCCCGTGAGGCACTCCTCGTGGACGATCGCGGGAATCCCCAGGCGCGTCTCCGCAACCAGGCGGCGCTGCTCGTTCCACAGCCAGCCGGCCCGTTCGGCGGGGTCGACCGGGCGGGTCCCGTACACGCGGGTGAGGTGGCCGAGCCCGTGCGTGGTGGCGTCGGCGTATTTGGTCGACGTGGCCATCTCGTTAGCGAGCGGGGCGACGACTTCACCGCCCTGGTCGACCCAGTAGCCGACGAGCTGCGCGGCCTTCTCTTCGAGGGTCATCTGGGCCAGCAGCGCGCGCACGCGCGCCGAAGGCTCCTCCGTACCTGACGGTGACATGTCAGCCTTTCACTGCGCCGGTGAGCCCGCCCACGATCCGCCGCTCGAACAGGCTGAAGAACACCAGAGCGGGGAGCATGGACAGCGACGTGAACGCCAGGACGCGGGCGGTATCCACGGAGTACTGCGATGAGAAGGCCTGCACGCCCAGCGGGAGCGTGAACGCGGCCTCGTTGTTGAGGATGAACAGCGGCAGGAGGTACGCGTTCCAGCTGCCGATGAACGCGAGGATCCCGACCGTGATCACGCCGGGAACGGCCAGGGGTAGGACCATGCGCCAGAAGAAGCCCAGGCGGCTGCATCCGTCGATATAGGCGGCCTCCTGGATCTCATCCGGGATGGCGCGGAGGAACGGCACCAGGATGATGACGGTCGTCGGCAGGGCGAACGCGATCTGGGGGAGGATCACGCCGGGGAGGGTGTTCATCAGCCCGAGGTTGCGCACCACGATGTAGAGCGGCGTGATGGCCACGGTGATCGGGAACATGAGGCCGGCGGCGAACATGGCGTACAGGACGCCGCGGCCGCGGAAGCTGTAGCGCGCGATCACGTAGCTGGCCATGAGGCCCAGGGCGACGGCGCCGATGGTCGTCGCAAGGGCGACGATCGTCGAGTTGCCCACCTGCGTCCAGAACTGACCGCTCGTGATGACGCCGATGTAATTCTCGACGTTCCACGGGTCGGGGAATCCCGCCGGGTCGACGGTGATCGCCGAGTTGGAGCGGAAGCCCCCGATGATGATGTAGATCACCGGGCCGAGCATGAGGGCGATGACCACGAAGGCGATGAAGTACACCGCTGGGGAACCCCAGGGGAGCCTCTCGCGCTGCCGGCGGCGCCGGCCGCCCACGTCGGGGGCGGCGGTGGTGAGGGTCATGGTGCTCATTGCGCACCCTTCTCTGTGATCGCGCCGGCCGTGTCGCGGCGGAGCACGAAGCGCTGGTAGACGAGCGCCACGATGAGCGAAATGGCGAAGATGACGACGGCCACGGCGTTGCCGTACCCGAAGTTGCCGGCGTTGCGCCCCGTCACGACCATGTAGATCGCCATCGTGTTGGTGCCTGCGACCGAGGAGACGTACTGGCCCCAGATGATGTACACGAGGTCGAAGAGCTGGAGGGCGCCGATGATGGAGAGGAACGCCCAGATGCGCAGGGTGGGCGCCAGCAGGGGCAGCGCGATGCGGCGCTGGATCTGCCAGAACGACGCGCCGTCGATGGCGGCCGCTTCGTAGAGCTCGTCGGGGATCCCCTGCAGGCCCGCGAGGAAGAGGATGACGGCGAAGCCGATGTACTTCCACGTGAGGATCGCCATCAGGGTCCAGATCGCGATCGAGGGATTGGCGAGCCAGTCCTGCTGAAGGAACCCGAGGCCGATCTTTTCGAGCAGACCGTTGGCGGCCCCGTTGGTGGACAGCAGCAGGCTGAAGCCGGTGCCGACGACGACCTCGGCGATGACGTAGGGCACGAAGATCAGCACGCGGATGACCGACTGGCCCCGCATCTTGCGATTGAGCAGCAGCGCCAGCAGGATCGCGATCGGTCCCTGCAGGACGAGGGACATGATGACGATGAAGCCGTTGTGCAGGAGCGCCTGCTGGAAGTTCGGGTCGCTGAAGATCACCAGGTAGTTGCGCAGGCCCACGAACTCGGTCGCCGGACCGAAACCCGACCAGCGGAAGAACCCGTAGTACGCGGCCATGATCACCGGGAGGATGATGAAACCGACGAAGAAGATCACGGCGGGACCGGCCATGAGGAGCACCTCGAGGCGACCCGCCCAGCCCAGCCCGCGCGGACGACGGCGATCCCGCGGCACCGACGGGGGCGGCGTGCTGCCGCCCCCGTCGTGCTGCGCGAGATCAGGACCGTCCGTGGAGGACATCTCGCGAACAGACATGCTCAGCCCTGCGCGCCCGCCGCGTTGACGGCTTCGATGAGCTGCTCCGGCGAGCTGTTGCCGGCGAGCAGGTCGACGACCGCGACGTTCAGCGCGTTGCCGACGTTCTGGCCGAGGACCGTGTCGAGCCACTGCGAGACGAACGGGGCGCTGTTGTAGGCCTCGAGGATCTGCTGCAGGTAGGGCTCGGTGACGGATTCCTGCGCGACGGAGTTCACCGGCGGCGACTGGAAGGCCTCGTAGTACGCGGTCTGCTGGTCGGAGCTTGCGATGAAGTTGAGGAAGTCGGCGCACTCCTCCGGTGCCTGTGCGGCACAGGAGTATCCGTCGACGCCGCCCATCATCGATCCGGGCTCGCCGTCACCGCCGTCGATCTCCGGGAAGGGGAACCATGCCAGGTCGGGCAGCGGCTGCTCGTCGGGCGTCAGGGAGGCGATCACGCCAGGGTCCCACGCGCCCATGAGCTCCATCGCGGCCTGACGGTTCGCGACGAGTCCGGCCGAGCTACCGGCGCCCTGCTGGGCGGCGGTGGTGAGGAAGCCCTCGTTGAAGGGATCGATCGAGGCGAAGTCGCTCAGGTCCTCCGCGGCGCGCTGCCAGCATTCGTCGCTGAAGTCCTTGGAGTCGCCGGTCTCCTCGATCACCTCGGGGCTGCACTCCCGAAGGGCGAAGAAGTAGTACCAGTGCGCAGCCGGCCAGGCGTCCTTCGCGCCGAGCGCGATGGGCGCGATGCCGCTCGTCTTGAGCTGCTCGACGACGGTCTCCAGCTCCGGGATGCTGGTGGGGGTGGCCGCGACGCCGGCGTTGGTGAACGCGTCCTGGCTGTAGAAGAATCCCCCGGGCAGTACCGACAGCGGCATCGCCCAGACGCTGTCCTGGTAGGTCTCGGCCGCGAACGAGCCCTCGGACACCTCGCCTCGGATCTCGTCCGAGATGAGATCCGTGAGGTCCATCAGCTGGCCCGCGTTGACCATCGCGGCCAGCTTCCCGCCGCCGCGCTGGAGGAAGATGTCGGGCGGATCGCCCGCGTTGAGCGCCGTCTGCAGCTTGCCGTCCATGTCCTCGTTCTGGACGGACTGCATATTGATCGTGACGCCGGGGTTCTCCTCTTCGAACGCCGCGATGGCGTTCGTCCAGAACTCCTGGCCGGGGCCGGTCGTGGAGTTCTGCCAGAGGGTCATCTCGACGTCTCCGTCGCCGCCTCCGCCCGACGAACCGCCACCCGAACACGCGCTCAGAAGGAGCGCTCCCGCTGCCAGAGCCGCGGCCCCCGCAACTAGCTTTGTGGACCTCATGTGATCACCTGTCTCTTCATTGAGTGCCCCCCTCGGTCATCGAGGGGGCTGCCGATTTCCGCGCGGTGCATCGCCCGGTGCACTGTCAGTGTCCGATCGGCGCGCCATTTCGTCAAACGTTTTCGAAAATGTTTTCCGGACCCCTACGATAACGAGCATGCGGCGACGGGTGACGATCCATGACGTGGCGGCTGCGGCCGGCGTCTCCGTGGCCACGGTGTCCAAGGCGGTCAACGGGCGCTACGGCGTCGCGGATCGCACCGTGCAGCGCGTGCTCGCCGCAGTGACCGAACTCGGCTACGAGTCGAGCCTCGTCGCCAGCAGCATGCGGGCCCGACAGACCGGGGTGATCGGGGTTTTCGTGGCCGGCTTCGAGCCGTTCTCGGCCGAAGTGCTCAAGGGCGTCGGCGCGGCGCTGCGCGACTCGCGCCTGGATCTGCTCGCGTACAGCGGCTCGTCCCAGGGCTCGTCCGAGGGATGGGAGCGGCGATCGCTGAGCCGCCTGAGCGGGACGCTCGTCGACGGGGTGATCATGGTGACGCCGTCGGTCGTCAACGCCGCAGCCGAGGTGCCGGTGGTCGCCATCGACCCGCATACCGGCCCGGCGGACCTGCCGACGGTCGAATCCGACAGCTTCAGCGGGGCGCGCCAGGCCGTGGATTACCTCATCTCCCTGGGGCACCGCCGTATCGGGTTCGTCGCCGGACGCCCGGATCTCCGCTCATCGATCTTGCGCGAGGGCGGCTACCGTCGGTCGCTGGAGGATGCGCGTATCCCCTTCGACGGTTCGCTCGTCGGCGTGGGCCTCTACGCCGAAGACAGTGCCCGGCATGCCGCCACGCAGCTTCTCTCCCGGCCCGACCGGCCCACCGCGATCTTCGCCGCGAACGACATCTCCGCCATCACGGTCCTTCGCGTTGCCGCCGGCATGGGCCTGTCGGTGCCGGCGGACCTGTCGGTCGTCGGCTTCGACGACATCCCCGATGCCTCCCAGGTGTCGCCGGCCCTCACGACCGTGCGGCAGCCGATGCAGCGGCTCGGCCTGGAGGCGGTCACGATGCTCCTGGGGTTGATGGGCGGCACCGCCCCCGCCCAGACGCATCTGCGGCTTCCCACGGTGCTCGTCCCCCGCGCCACGACCGCCCCGCCCCCCGCCTGAGCTCCCCCCGCCTGAGCTCCCCCCGCCTGAGCTCCCCGCCCCCGCCTGAGCTCCCCGCCCCCGCGAGTGCACGGGTTGCTGCCGAGCGCACGACCTCACAGCGCAGGAAGGTCGTGCGCTGGGGAGGAAGCCGTGCACTGGACGCACGTCGTGCCGTCGGCGGGGCGGGGAGGGGGCGGGGTCAGCGTCCGAGCACGGCGTCGAGGAGACGATCGGCGTCGCCCTCCCCGATGGGTTCGCGGCTGAGGGCGCGCACGATGACGGCGCCGATGAGCGCCTCCGCGATCTCCTCGACCGGAGCGCCGGGTGCGAGGTTGGGGGCCGTTCCGATGGCAGATCGCAGGCGCCCGACGAGCGACTCGGATCCCGTCAGGCTGTCGCGGAGCCGCCGCCCCGCATCGGCGTTCTCCGCCGCGGCCGCCACGAGCGAGCGCAGCAGGGTCTCGCCGTGCGGCTCGGCGAGCACCGTGAACACCGCCCGCAGCCACTCCGAGAGATCACGGCGGATGTCTCCGGTGTCGGAGAACAGCAGGCGGCCCGGGAGAATCTTCCCCTCGAGAAGGCATTCGGCGATGACCGCACCCTTGGAGGGCCACCACCGGTAGATCGTCTGTTTCCCCACCCCGGCCCGCGCGGCGATCCCCTCGACCGACAGGGCGTCGTAGCCGCGTTCCATCAACAGGTCGGCGGCCGCGTGGAGGATCGCCTGCCGGGCGGCTTCGCTGCGGACGGGGCCGCTTCGCGGGAGAGGCATCGGGCTCGCAATCGGAAAGACGAGACGGTCCGTGTTATCTTAGCTCCGCTTGTCGGAGTCGAGGGCGCCACCTCCCGGCGGCCCTCGCGAGTCGAAGGAACCGCATTGGCCGAGCTTCTCCATCGCCTGGGAACATTTGCCGCACGTCGCGCCTGGGCCGTGGTCATCGCGTGGGTCGCCCTGCTCGCGATTGCCGGCGGCGGCTTCGCGCTGGGCTTCAAGGGCCTGAGCTCGAGCTTCGACATCCCGGGCACCGCATCCGGGGCCGTCATCGAGGAGCTCGAGGAATCGCTTCCCGACTTCAGCGGAGCCTCCGGCACTGTCGTGTTCGCCACCGAAGACGGCAGCGCGCTCACCGACGATCAGCGCGCCGACATCGCGGCCCTCGTGGCATCCGCCGGCGACCTCCCGGATGTCGCGGATGTCATCGACCCGTTCGCCACCGAGCAGGAACTCGCCGATTCCCGGCAGCAGATCGAAGACGGGCGTGCGCAGCTCGCCGCGGGGCGTACGCAGGCAGAGTCCGGCCAGCAGCAGCTCGACGCCGGACGCGCCCAGCTGGATGCTGCCCAGGCGCAGCTGGACGCCGGCCGTGCGCAGCTCGACGCGGGGCGCGCACGGGCCGAGGCCGCCGGCCTCCCGACCACGCAGCTCGACGCCCAGGAGGCGCAGCTGGATGCGCAGCAGGCGCAGCTGGACGCCGGCCGCGCCGCACTGGACGCGCAGCAGCAGGAGCTGACCGACGCTCTCGCGACGATCGCCCAGCAGGAGGCCGAACTCGAACGCGGCGCCGAACTGCTGTCGTTCGCCGACGAGATCCGGCTGGTGTCGGAGGACGGCGCCACCGCCCTCGTGAACGTCTCCTTCACCGAGCCGCGCCTGGAGCTTCCGGAAAGCTCCAAGCAGGCGGTCATGACGCATTTCCGCTCCGAGCCCATCGACGGCGTCGACGTCTCGTTCTCCACCGACATCTCGCAGGGAGTGCCGCAGATCCTCGGCGTCGGTGAAGCCGTCGGCGTCGTGATCGCCGGCGTCGTGCTGGTCGTGGTGCTCGGCTCGCTGCTGGCGGCGGCCTTCCCCATCGTCACGGCGTTGACCGGCGTGGGGATCGGAGCACTCGCGACGCTGTCGTTCTCGGGCGTCGTGCAGATGGCGTCGGTCACCCCCATTCTCGGCGTCATGCTGGGGCTCGCCGTCGGCATCGACTACTCGCTGTTCATCCTGTACCGCCACCGCCGCCAGCTGCTGCAGGGGGCCGAGGTCGTCGAATCCATCGGCCTGGCCAACGGCACCGCCGGTAACGCGGTCGTCTTCGCGGGCACGACGGTGATCGTCGCCCTCCTCGCCCTCAACATCACCGGCATCCCGTTCCTGGGGCTCATGGGCACCGCGGGGGCGGCCAGCGTGCTCATCGCCGTGCTCATCGCCGTGACGCTCACCCCGGCGCTCCTCGGGCTCGCCGGCAGGCGGGTGCTCGGGCGCCGGGCGCGCGCCCGGCTCGCCCACGCGGCGTCGGCCGAGGCCGGGAGCAGTCGGCAGCGGCCGCGCGGGCGTGCCGTGCAGCCGATGTCGACCGTTCGCGCCGTGACCACGACGCTCCTGGCCGTGGTGCTGCTGCTCGTGGTCGCGATCCCTGCCATCTCGATGCGCCTCGGGCTTCCCGACGGCGGATCGGAGGCGGCCGACTCGCCGGCCTACCGCGCGTACACCGCCACGGAGGAGGCGTTCGGCGAGGGGGTCAACGGCCCGCTGCTGGTCACCGCATCCCTTCCCGAGGGCCTCGACGACACCGAGGTGCAGGACGCGCAGCTCACCGTTGCACGTGAACTCGCCGCGCAGGAGGACGTCGTCGCCGTCGCCCCGGTCGCCATCGCCGAAGACTCCTCGGTCGCCGCGTTCCAGGTCGTGCCCGCCGAGGGGCCGAACAGCGCGTCGACCGAGCGCCTGGTCCGCGATCTGCGCTCGCTCCCTCCCGTCGACGGAGACATCGAGCTGGGCGTTGCCGGGCAGGCCGCGATCAACATCGACATCTCCGAGGGCCTCGCCGACGTCCTGCCGCTGTACCTCGCCGTGGTCGTGGGGCTGTCGTTCCTCATCATGGTGATGGTGTTCCGCTCGATCCTCGTGCCGCTGCTGGCGACGGGTGGGTTCGTGCTCTCCCTGTTCGCGACCTTCGGCGCGGTGACCGCGGTGTTCCAGTGGGGGTGGCTCGGCGACCTGTTCGGCATCCACAACCCGGGCCCGATCCTCAGCTTCCTGCCGGTCATCCTCGTGGGCATCCTCTTCGGCCTGGCGATGGACTACCAGCTGTTCCTGGCGACGGGGATGCGGGAGGCCTACGTGCACGGCGCTTCGGCGCGCCTCGCTGTCGCGCAGGGATTCCGCGCGGGCCGCACCGTCGTCATCGCCGCGGCGCTCATCATGATCTCCGTCTTCGGCGGGTTCGTCACGAGCGAGTCGGTGATCATCAAGTCGATGGGCTTCGGGCTGGCGCTCGGGGTGCTCCTGGACGCGATCGTCGTACGGATGCTGCTGGTGCCGGCCGTCATGCACCTCCTCGGCCGGTCGGCATGGTGGCTCCCGCGGTGGCTGGACCGCATCATCCCGAACGTCGACGTGGAGGGCGCGGCTCTCGAACGGCGGCACGCTCCGCACGCCGCGGTCTGACCCACCGCTTCACAGCGCCCTTGTAGCCGGCCGCCGTAGTGTGCCGGGCATGCCCGGATCGCTCGACGAGCAGCAGATCACCGTGTCCGGCACCGCTCTTCGAGCGATGCGCGACGAGTTCCAGCGGTTCCTCATGGAGTACCGCTTCGGCCTGGCGGAGGTGGAGACGAAGATCTCGATCCTCCGTGAGGAGTTCCAGGAGATGCACGCGTACAACCCCATCGAGCATGTCTCGAGCCGCGTGAAATCGCCCGACAGCCTGGTCGAGAAGGTCCAGCGCAAGGGCATCGACCCCGACTTCCCCTCGGTGCGCGCGGCGGTGACCGACATCGCCGGCATCCGCATCACGTGCAGTTTCGTCGGGGACGCCTACCGGTTGTTCGACCTGCTCACCCAGCAGGACGACATCACGGTGCTGAGCGTGAAGGACTACATCGCCTCGCCCAAACCCAACGGGTACAAGAGTCTGCACGCCATCGTGGAGGTGCCGGTCTTCCTGTCCACCGGTCGCGTGGCCGTCCCCGTCGAGGTGCAGTTCCGCACCATCGCGATGGACTTCTGGGCGAGCCTGGAGCACAAGATCTACTACAAGTACGACCGCCAGGTGCCCGACGAGCTGCTCGCGCACCTCAAGGAGGCTGCCGACACCGCCGCGGAACTCGACACCCGCATGGAGGGGTTGCACCGCCAGATCCGCGGTCCCGCAGCGCCCGGGGTCGTCGCGCTCTAACAGCCCCCGGCCCCCCGGCCCCGGCCCGGCCCCGGCCCGCCCGCCGCCCTGTGCGCACCCCGCCCGCCCGCCCCTCGTCGCGTGCACAACTGCGGATCTGCGGGGCGACACGCCGTCGTCGGCGCCCGCATCCGGCGTGTCGGCCAGGATCTCCGCGGTTGTGCACGCGGCGATCGGCGAAGGCTCCGGCCGCGCGCGCGAGAATGGGCGCATGACGGATGCGGCGGCGGAACTCGACGCGGCCGCCGCTGCGCTCTACGGCCTTCCACCGGCGGAGTTCACCGCCGCCCGGAACGCCCGGGCGGCCGCGGTGACCGGCGCCCTCGCCAAGAACATCAAGGCGCTGCGGAAGCCCTCGGTCGCGGCCTGGGCGGTGAACCTCCTCGTGCGCGACGGGCAGCTCGCCGAGGCCGTCGAACTGTCACAGGCACTGCACGAGGCGCAGGACGACCTGGATGCGCCGGAGCTGGCGAAGCTCGGCCGTCAGCGCCGCGCCCTCGTCGGGGGGCTCGCGCGCCGCGCCGCCGCCCTGGCCGAGGAGGCGGGCACCGCCCTCAGCCGCGCCGTGCTCGAGGAGGTCGAAGTCACCATCAACGCCGCAATCGTGGATGCTGCGGCCGGGGCCGCGATCCTCACCGGGCGGCTCGTCCGAACGGTGCACGCCGATGGTACCGATGCGGCCGACCTCGCGGACGCGGTGGCGGGGTCGGTCCCGGGAGTGCCCGACCGACCCGCGCCGGCGCGGGACGACCTCGCCGCCCGCCGCGCGCGGAAGGCCGCCGAAGCAGCCGCGCGGGACGCCGACCGTGCCGCATCCGAAGCCGACCGCGAAGCGGCGCGCCTCGAGGGGAAGCTCGCCAAGGCCCGTGAACGCGCCGATCTGCTCCACGAGCGCGTGAACGACCTCCGCGCAGAGCTCGCGCGCATCGAACGTGACGCGGATGCCGCGGACGAGAAGGTCGGGAACCTGGAGGACGAGCACACGGATGCCCGCGACCGGGCCAAGGCCGCCGCCCGCGCCGCCGAGCGCGCCCGCGCGGTGCTCGAACCGGTCGAGTGACGGCTCATCCTCGCAAGGAGTGCGGCGTCCGGGTCATCGGGACCGGCCCCGTAAAATCGGAGCGTGGACTTCTCCCTCGTCATCACGCCCGACCTGATCGCCGTCTTTCTCACCCTGTTCGTGCTGGAGGTCGTGCTGGGCGTCGACAACGTGATCTTCATCTCCATCCTCGCCTCCAAGCTCCCCGCCGCGCAGCAGGCGCGGGCGCGGAATCTCGGCCTCACGCTGGCCATGGTCATGCGGGTGGGGCTGGTGTTCCTGGCGGGCTGGATCATCACCCTCACGAACGACATCGTCCGATTCGGCGACCTCGGATTCTCCGTCAAAGACTTCATCCTGATCCTGGGCGGCCTCTTCCTCGTGTACAAGGCGGTCCACGAGATCCACCAGAAGCTCGAGGGGGCTGAGGAGCACGCGCAATCCGGCGGCGGGACGGCGACGTTCGGCTCGGTGCTCCTGCAGATCCTCGCCCTCGACCTCGTGTTCTCCCTGGACTCCGTGATCACCGCGGTCGGCATGACCACCAACATGATCGTCATCATCACCGCCGTCGTGCTCTCGTTCGGCATCATGCTCTTCGCGTCGCGCTTCATCTTCGGCTTCGTCAACAAGCACCCCACGGTGAAGATGCTCGCGCTGTCCTTCCTCCTCCTCATCGGTGTCTTCCTCATCGCAGAGGGCTTCGGGCTGCACATCGACAAGGCGCTCATCTACGGCCCCATGGCCTTCGCCGTGTTCGTGGAGGCGTTGAACCTTGCCGCGGCCGCGCGACGCGCCAAACGCGCTCCCGAGGCGCCGGTGACGCTCCGGCCGCGCTACCCCGACGTCGACGAGTCGATCGCTGTCGCGGCCGCCACCGCCCGGGGGCCCCAGGCGGGCGCGGTGGGCCTGTCGCGGCGGCCGGTGGAGGGCGACGGCCCGCACGAAGACCGGGCCGGCCTCGGCTAGGAATGCCATGACGGATGCGGCCGCCGAGGTGGAGGCGCTGCTCGCGCGCGCCCGCACCCGACTGGAGGATGCTCCCCGGGAGGCGCTGGGCGAGCTGCGGACACCCCGCCGCATCCTCGGCATCTCGCGCTCCCCGCGCATCGTGAGGGTGGGGGAGGCCTGGCACCTCGGTGTGCTCCTCCTCACAGCCGACGCGGTGCTCGCGACCGGGGAGGTCGTCCGTGCGCGTGCCGAGGCCGTCCGCGGCTTCACGGCGGAGTCGCAGCGCGCCCGTGCGGCGCTGGCTGCCGCCGCCAGCCGCGGCGGGTTCGCCGAGGGGGAGACCGCGCACGTGGGGTGGGTGCCGCTGGAGCTGTCGATGCTGTCTGAGCGCACGTCCCCGCTCGCGGTGCGCGAGGGCGTGCCGTCGGTGCGGTGGAGCGCCGCCGCCGGTTACGTCCCGCTCGCGGCCTATCTCGACGAGCGCGTCGCCCTGCTGCGTCAGCCACCCGACCGCGCATAGTGGGCGGGGGGTCCGCGGTCAACGCCCAGGCGCGCTTTTTCTGCTGCCGTATCGTTGGGCCGTGCAGGTATGGCCAGGATCCAGTTATCCCCTCGGGGCGACGTTCGACGGCAACGGAACGAACTTCGCCCTTTTCAGTGAAGGAGCAGAGCGTGTCGAGCTCTGCCTCTTCGGAGACGGCGGAGAGGAGACGCGGGTCGACCTCGTGGACGTCGACGCCTACGTGTGGCACGCGTACCTCCCGAACGTCCAGCCGGGGCAGCGCTACGGGTACCGCGTGCACGGGCCGAACGATCCCGAGAACGGGCAGCGGTTCAACCCGAACAAGCTGCTCCTGGACCCGTACGCGAAGGCCGTCGACGGCCAGGTGCAGTGGGGTCAGGCAGTGTTCGGTTACAACTTCGGCGACCCCGACTCGCGCAACGACGAGGACTCCGCCGCCGCCATGATGAAGGGCGTCGTCGTGAGCCCCTTCTTCGACTGGAGCGGTGACCGTCAGCCCAAGACGCCGTATGCCGAGTCGTTCATCTACGAGGCGCACGTGAAGGGGCTCACCGAGCTGCACCCCGCCGTGCCCGAAGAGCTCCGCGGCACCTACAGCGGCGTCGCCCACCCGGCGATCATCGAGCACCTCCAGAAGCTCGGCGTGACCGCCATCGAACTCATGCCGGTGCACCAGTTCGTCAACGACTCGACGCTGCAGGAGAAGGGGCTGTCGAACTACTGGGGCTACAACACCATCGCGTTCTTCGCCCCGCAGAACACCTACACCGCCTCGGGCGCCCACGGCCAGCAGGTGCAGGAGTTCAAGGCGATGGTCAAAGCCCTGCACGCCGCCGGCATCGAAGTGATCCTCGACGTGGTCTACAACCACACCGCCGAGGGCAACCACATGGGCCCCACCCTGTCGATGCGCGGCATCGACAACGAGGCGTACTACCGCCTCGAGCAGGACGACAAGCGGTATTACACCGACTACACCGGCACGGGAAACAGCCTGAACGCCGGCAACCCGCACACGCTGCAGCTCATCATGGACTCGCTGCGGTACTGGGTGCTCGAGATGCACGTCGACGGCTTCCGGTTCGACCTGGCCTCCACCCTCGCGCGGGAGTTCTATGAGGTCGACCGTCTCGCGACCTTCTTCGAGCTGGTGCAGCAGGACCCGGTGGTCTCACAGGTCAAGCTCATCGCCGAGCCCTGGGACGTCGGTCCCGGCGGTTACCAGGTCGGAAACTTCCCTCCGCAGTGGACGGAGTGGAACGGCAAGTACCGCGACACCGTCCGCGACTTCTGGCGCGGCGAGCCGCAGGCGCTCGGCGAATTCGCCTCCCGGCTGACCGGGTCGGCCGACCTGTACGAGCACTCCGGGCGTCGCCCCGTGGCATCCATCAACTTCGTCACCGCCCACGACGGATTCACGCTGCGCGACCTCGTGTCGTACAACGACAAGCACAATGACGCCAACGGCGAAGACAACAACGACGGTGAGTCCCACAACCGCTCCGACAACATGGGAGTGGAAGGTCCCACCGATGACCCGGGGATCCTCGGTGCCCGCGCCCGCCAGCAGCGGAACTTCATCGCGACGCTGCTCCTGAGTCAGGGCGTGCCGATGCTCCTGCACGGCGACGAGATGGGTCGCACGCAGGGCGGCAACAACAACGGCTATGCGCAGGACAACGAGATCACGTGGGTCGACTGGGAGAACGTCGATCAGCCGCTGATCGAGTTCACCGCCGCGCTGTCGCGCCTGCGCAAGGAGCACCCGACATTCCGCCGGGGGCGCTTCTTCAACGGCCGCCCGGTCAAGATGGAGGAGGGCGCGCCGATGCCCGACGTCGTCTGGCTGCGCCCGGACGGGTCGGTCATGCAGCCGGAGGACTGGGACTCGGGATTCGGGCGCGCGATCGGCGTCTTCCTCAACGGGCAGGGCATCCGCGAGCGGGACCGCCGCGGCGAGCAGATCGCCGACCGGCACTTCATCGTGCTCTTCAACGCCGGCGACGAGGCGGTGGAGTTCCACGTCCCCGATGTGAAGTTCAGCCCGGAATGGGACGTGCTCGTGGACACCGCGGGCGAGCTGGCCAACACCGAGCCGGTCGAGCCAGGTGCCGCGTTGACGCTCGCGGGCAAGTCGCTCGTGGTGCTGTGCGAACACGACCTTCCCGAGCCCGAGGTCGACCACTCCGTCGCCGCCTCGTTGACCGCGCAGGTGGCCGCCTCCACGACCGAAGACATCCCCGCGCACGCCCCCAAGCCGGAACTCTGATGACGCGCAGCCCGCTCTCCACGTACCGCCTGCAGATCCGCCGTTCGTTCGACCTGGATGCGGCGGCCGAGGTCACCGCGTATCTCCGCGACCTCGGTGTGTCGTGGGCGTACCTGTCGCCGCTGCTGCGCGCGACCCCGGGATCCGACCATGGGTACGACGTCGTCGACGTCACCGTCGTCGACCCCGAACGCGGCGGCCCGGAGGGGCTCGCTCGGTTCGCGGCATCCGCCCGCGCCCAAGACCTCGGCATCCTCGTCGATATCGTCCCCAACCACATGGGCATCTCCGAGCCGCGGGAGAACCCGTGGTGGTGGGATGTGCTGCGGCTCGGCCGCGAGTCGGTGCACGCCGAGGCGTTCGACATCGACTGGGAGTACGGCGACGGACGCGTGCGCGTGCCGATCCTGGGCGCATCGCTTGACGAGGTGCTCGCCGCGGGAGACCTCGTCATCGACACGACGCCCGCCGACGACGCCCCCTCGGGGTTGCTGCGGTACTTCGACCACGCATTCCCCCTCGCCCCCGGGTCGGTCGACGACGCGGGCCCGACGGCAGGGTCGGCGGCCGCGTGGACCGACCCCGACGTCGTACGGGCGGTGCTCGAGCGCCAGAACTTCGAACTGCGCTTCTGGCGCGACGAGGCCGCCGAGCTGAACTACCGCCGATTCTTCGCCGTCACGACCCTTGCCGGGGTTCGCGTGGAGCTGCCGGAGGTGTTCGAGGCCACCCACGCCGAGATCCTTCGCTGGGTGCGGGAGGGCCTGGCCGACGGGCTCCGGGTCGACCACCCCGACGGCCTGCTCGACCCGGGCGGCTACCTCGAGCAGCTCGCCGCCGCGAGCGGCGACGTGTACGTCCTGGTCGAGAAGATCCTCGAGCACGGCGAGGCCCTGCCGGGCTGGTGGCGCACCGACGGCACCACCGGGTACGACGCACTGAGCGAGATCGGCCGCGTGCTCACCGACCCGGTCGGCGAGCAGGGCCTCGACGCGCTGGACGCGCGCCTGCGCACGCAGACGGGACTCCCGGCCGCATCCGGCTGGCACGACCTCATCCACGACACCAAGCGCATGATCGCCGACACCATCCAGGTGGCTGAGATCCGGCGACTGATCCGCGGACTCCCCGCGCCCGTCGGGCAGCGCGACCGCGCTGAGCTGCAGGATGCGCTCGCCGAACTCCTCGCCTGCTTCCCCGTCTACCGCTCCTACCTGCCGGCCGGGCGCGAGCACCTCGACGCCGCTGCGGCCGAGGCCTCCGGTCGTCGACCCGACCTCGCCGAGGCGATCGCGGGTCTCGTGCCCGTGCTGGCCGACCCGTCGCTGGAGGTGGCGCGCCGGTTCCAGCAGACCACGGGTCCGGTGATGGCCAAGGGCGTGGAGGACACCGCGTTCTACCGCTACACGCGGCTGGGCTCGCTCACCGAGGTGGGCGGCGATCCCTCCCAGTTCGCGCTCCCGATCGCCGGCTTCCACGCCGCCCAGGCCGCGCGCCAGGCGTCGTGGCCGCACGCGATGACCACGCTCTCCACGCACGACACCAAGCGCGGTGAAGACGTGCGGGCGCGCCTGGCGGTGCTGGCGGAGATGCCCGAGCGTTGGGCCCGCGTGCTGGAGGAGTTCCGCACGGTCGCCACCACCGGGCACGGCCCCTTCGACGCGCTGCTGTGGCAGGCGATCGTGGGCGCGTGGCCGGCATCGCCGGAGCGGCTGCACGCGTACGCGGAGAAGGCGGCGCGCGAGGCGGCCGAGGCCACCGGGTGGTGGGATCCGGTCGAGGCGTTCGAATCCGCGATGCACGCGGTCGTGGATGCCGCAACCGGGCACGCCGCGGAACTGGTCGGGGGCTTCGCGGACGAGATCTCCGCGCCCGGATGGGTGAACGGCCTCTCGCAGAAGCTGCTCCAGCTGGCTGCCCCCGGCGTGCCGGACGTGTACCAGGGTTCGGAGCTGTGGGAGCTGTCGCTCGTCGACCCCGACAATCGACGGGCGGTCGACTTCGCCCAGCGCGCCGCGATGCTCGCCGAGATCGACGCCGGCTTCGCGCAGGGCGACCTGCCGGCGGTCGACGCCACGGGCGCCGCGAAGCTGCTGATCACCTCCCGTACGCTGCGGCTGCGTCGCGACCGTCCCGAGCTGTTCACGCGCTACACGCCGATGACGGTCGTCGGCGAAGCATCCCGGCATGCGATCGCGTTCGACCGCGGCGGGGCGCTCGCCGTGGCGACGCGCCTGCCGCTGGGCCTCGAGCGCCGCGGAGGATGGGGCGACACCGCGCTGCTGCGCGCCGCCGGTCCTGCGGTCGACGCCTTCACGGGTCGCCGCTACGACGCCGGGACGGTTCCCCTGGCCGAACTGCTCTCTGTCTACCCCGTGGCCCTGCTGGTTCCGGAGGGCTGACATGGCATCGTTCGCACGACATCCCGTCGAGCGAACGACCTGACAACGTTGAAACGTCGTGCACGGGGTGGGACCCCGTGCCTTCGCAGAAGGAGTGACGGATGACGATCGAGGTGTGGGCGCCCCGCGCGGAGCGCGTGCGGATGCGGCGGCTGGAGGCCGACGGGACGACGGTCGTGGGCGAGATCGAGCTGCGCCGCGACCCGGCAGGGTCGGGCCGGTGGTCCGCGGATGTCGACCTGGCCGACGGCGAGCGGTACGGGTTCGTCCTGGGCGACTCCGACGACCTGCGGCCCGATCCCCGCTCGCGGCGCCAGCCCGAGGGCGTTCATGCCGCCTCGGCGTGGTTCGAGCACCGCGGGTTCGCGTGGACCGATGACGCCTGGACGGGGCGGCAGCTGGCGGGCGGTCTCATCTACGAGCTGCACATCGGCACGTTCACGCCCGAGGGAACCCTGGACGCGGCGACCGGGAAGCTCGACCACCTCGTCGACCTCGGCGTCACGCACGTAGAACTGCTGCCGGTCAACGGTTTCAACGGCGTCTGGAACTGGGGCTACGACGGCGTGCTCTGGTACACCGTCCACGAGGCCTACGGCGGACCGGAGGCCTACCAGCGCTTCGTGGATGCCGCGCACGCGGCCGGGCTCGCCGTCATCCAGGACGTCGTCTACAACCACCTCGGCCCCAGCGGCAACTACCTGCCCGAGTTCGGAGAGTACCTGCGCAGCGGCAGCCGCAACACGTGGGGAGACTCGGTCAACCTCGACGAGGACGGCGTGCGCTCCTACATCATCGACAACGCGCTGATGTGGATGAGCGACTACCACGTCGACGGCCTGCGCCTGGACGCCGTGCACGCG
The DNA here is from genome assembly GCF_057197605.1 of Microbacterium sp. Z11_20. Lineage (NCBI taxonomy): Bacteria > Bacillati > Actinomycetota > Actinomycetes > Micrococcales > Microbacteriaceae > Microbacterium > Microbacterium sp. Z11_20. The sequence continues at coordinate 130,212 of NZ_JBXVOQ010000003.1, forward strand.
CTTCACGACGAACGCCCCACCCACATCCTCCGTGAGATCGCCGAGGCCACCGACGCGCTGTCGGCGCACCTCGGCCGCCCGCTCACCACGATCGCCGAGTCGGACATGAACGATCCGAAGCTCATCCTCCCGCGCGAGGCAGGCGGCTACGGCCTCACCGCGCAGTGGAGCGATGACTGGCACCACGCCGTGCACGTCGCCGTCAGCGGCGAGACCGCCGGGTACTACGAGGACTTCGCCGATCCGGCCGCCTTCGTCAAGGTATCCACGAGCGGGTTCTTCCACGACGGAACGTACTCGTCGTTCCGCGGAGGCGACCACGGCTTCCCCATCCCGCCCGAGGTGCCCGCGTGGCGCCTGGTGACCTTCGCGCAGGACCACGACCAGATCGGCAACCGGGCGACCGGTGACCGGCTGTCGCAGAACCTCCCGTACGGCCGCCTGGCCGTGACGGCCGTTCTCACCCTCACCGCCCCGAGCACCCCGATGCTCTTCATGGGCGAGGAGTGGGGAGCGAGCACTCCGTGGCAGTTCTTCACCTCTCACCCCGAACCCGAGTTGGGCGAGGCCACCGCGAAGGGCCGCATCGAGGAGTTCGAGAAGATGGGGTGGGACGAGTCGGTCGTGCCCGACCCGCAGGATCCCGACACCTTCAGCCGATCCGCGCTGGATTGGGCCGAAGCATCCCGCGGTGACCACCGTCGCCTGCTGCAGCTGTACCGCGACCTGGCCCGCCTCCGCCGCGAGCGGCCCGAACTCACCGACCCGCAGTGGTCGGCGCGGTCGGCCGCCGTCGGCGAGGCGGGGCACGGGCGGACGTACCGCTATACCAGCGGTGGCCTGACGGTATTCGCCAACCTCACCGACACGCCCGCCGACTCGCCGGTGGCTCCGGATGCGGTCGTGCTGCTGGCCACCGACGGGGCGACGATCAGCGACACCGCCGAACCCGGGGGACGCACCGTCACCATCCCCCCGGACTCGGCCGTGGTGGTCGGCGCGGCGCTCTAAACCTCGCCGGCGTCGAGGCCGTCGCCCTGCCGGACACGTCGTTCGTCATCCAGCGGGGGATCTTCGACGACGTCGGCCGGGTCGAGCGGACGCTCGTCATCGGGGAGGACGCCGGCTCCGGGCTCGTCCGGATCGGCCGGGCGGTCCTCATCCGCCGGTTCGTGCTCCAGTGGCGCGTCGGATGCGGGAAGGCCGTTCGACATGACTGCTCCTTGCTGTCGGGGTCCGGTGGTCGACGTTAGCCGCACCGCGAGCGTCGGGCAGGGCCTTGTGCACGAGCGGCAACCCTGACCCGGCCCGCGGGCCGTCGCGCGAACACGCCGGCGGTGGTGTCAACCCGGGGACGGCCCCGAGTTCGGCCCGTACCGTCGTCCCATGCGCACCGGAACTGGGCCCACCGACCTCCTGCGACAGGTCGTGGTGATCTCGGCGGTCTCCTTCATGCTGGTGGCGGCGATGCTCGGCACGGGACTCCTGGGCGGTACGCCCATCCAGGACGTGCAGGGCGGGGCACTGGATTCGGATGCCTCGTACCTGGCACCGGCAGGACCGGCGTTCTCGATCTGGTCGGTGATCTACGTCGGCCTCATCGCCTACGGGGTGTGGCAGGCGCTTCCGCGGCAGCGCGCAGATCCGCGGCAGCGCGAGATCGGGTGGCTCATCGCGCTCACCGCCGTGCTCAACGGCCTGTGGCTGGTGGCCGCGCAGTTCTGGACGCTGCCGCTCACGGTGATCGTGATCATCCTGCTCCTGATCGCGCTCGGCATCACGTTCCGCGTCGCGGTCGCCACCCGCATCCCCGGAGGCGGCGCGCTGGATTCCGTGCTCGTCGACGGCGTCACGGGCCTCCACCTGGGGTGGGTGAGCCTTGCCACGGTCGCCAACACGTCGGCGTGGTTGACCCAGACGGTGCCGCGGGAGTGGGGCGAGTACGCGGCGGCCTTCGGCATCGCGGTGCTCGTGGTCGTCGGCATCATCGGACTCGCCGTCGCCTGGGCCAGCGAGTGGCGGGTGACCCCGGGCCTGGCGATCGGGTGGGGTGCGGTGTGGGTCGGGGTCGGGCGCCTGTCCGGCGAGCCGGAGAACAGCGCGATCGGCGTCACTGCGATCGTCGTCGCGGCCGTCGTGGTGGTGATTCCGCTCGCCGTCGCGGGCCTGCGCGTTCTCCGCCCGCAGGGCGACTGACCCGCCCGGGTCAGGCGGTCGCGGTGCGCGCGAACTGCTCGAGCAGTGCCGCGGGCTGGGTCACGGAGGCCGCGAGCACGCGGGCCGCGAGCTCCTCGAACTGGTCGGCCGGAAAGTACCCGTCGAGGCGGTAGATGGCCATCCGCTCGGTGAAGGCCTTCGGTGTCGGCTCCGGGTGGAACTGCGTCGCGTACAGGCGGTCGCCCACCCGGTAGGCCTGCACGGGACAGGCGTCGTTCTCGGCCAGCAGCACGCCGTCGGGGGGAACGGCCGCCGTCCCCTCCTTGTGCGCGGTGAGCGCGGTGAACGGGCTGGACAGCCCTCCGAACAGTGCGTCCGCACGCCCCGCGTCGGTGAGGCGGATCGTGGTGGGCCCGGTGTCTTCGGGGAACTCGCGTGAGACGTGGCCCCCCAGCATCCGCGTCACGACGCCGATGCCGTAGCACGTGAACAGGGCGGTGGTGCGGGATGCAGCGGCCTCCGCCGCGATCCGCTCGAGGCCCGATTCGACACGGCGCTGCTCCTCCGACTTCTCGGAATCCGGATCGGTGAGGTTGAACGGACTTCCCCCGACGACGAAGCCGGCGAAGCGTTCGAACACATCCGGCGGGAGGTCGTCGCGCACGAGGTCGAGGAGGGCGAGCCGGTTCCCATCGAGCTGCATGCCCTCCCGGAACGAGGCGTATTCCGCGTCGGCGGCTGCGCGCTGCGGGCGTGCGCAGACGTAGAGCAGGGGGAGAGTCACCACGCGAGTCTAGGGGCGCGCGCGCCGCCCGCATGCCGGGGTGTGCTCGGCGCCCGCACCGAGGAGAATGAGCGCATGGCAGCGCGGTCGGACCGGTACGTACGCGGATGGCTGCTCGCCGCCGACGCGGGCGCCGCCGCCGCGGTGGCCGAGGTGGCCGACCGCCTCGGCTGGGATGCGGTGACCGAGCCGCTGACCGAGGGGCCGGCAGGGACGCGCACCGCACCTCCCGAGGGTCCGCGTTTCGCCGAGCCGCTCCGGGTGGGGCTCACCGCCCGGCCAGGGAGTCGCCCCGTGGACGCGGTGGATGTCGTGCGGGCGCTCGCGGGCCGCTCTGATGTGTGGCTCGACGACCGCCGCGGGTTGCACGGCTAAGTCAGCGGGACGAGTTCGCCGTCCGCCCGCGGACGATGCCGGCGAAGGTCTGCACGTCGGGACTGTCGGCATCCCGCGGCCAGGCGAGCGCGATCGTCGATTCCGGGCCGCCGCGAAGCGGACGGTGGGTCACATCACGACGGGCATACTGGCGGGCCAGCGACATCGGCACGATCACCACGCCCACGCCGGCGGCGACGGTCTCGATCGCGTCCGCAGTCGTTTCGGGGGGCGCGAACGCGGGGGCGCGCACGCCGGGGAGGTCGGCGGACAGGACGTCGTCACGCGGAACGATGACGACCTCACCCGTCAGATCGGCCGGATCGAGCTCGTCTGCGGCGGTGAGGTGCGACTCGGCGGGAACGACCGCCACGGGCACCTCGGTGTACAGCGGGATGACATGCAGGTCATCGTCCTCGAGCGGGAGCCGCACGAGTGCCGCATCCACGCTGCGGTCGGTCAGCATCCGGTGCTGGTCGGCGACGGCGACGGGGACGAGTTCCAGGGGCACCGCGGGCATCCGTTCCGCCCACATCGCGATCCATTTCCCCGGTGTGGCTCCGGGTACCACGCCCAGCCGGAAGGTGCGGGGGTCCTCTGGCGCCGGTGGGGCCGGCGTCGCCTGCGCGCGCGACCCTGCTGCGGGGCGCGTTGACGATCCGCCCCGTGGGGCGCTCGGGCGTGCCGATCCGCCGTTCTTCGTCACTCGGCGGCCGCCGCGCGGTGCGCGGGGCGCGCGCGAACTCCCGCTTCTGGCCATGTCGTCAGCGTAGCCGCCGCGTGGTGCCCGTCGCGTGGTTGAGTCAGGCCGCCAAGCGGAGACCGCGCCGGTCGGTGGCGACGGTCTCGCCGTCGGGGACGCTCTCATCGTCGCGGATCAGCGAGCCCACGGCCACCCGCGCCTGCGTGCCGATGTGCGCGCGTACGCCGATCGTGGCACCCGCGCCGACGGCGGCACCGGATCCGATGTGCGCGTGCGGGGCGATGCGTGCCTGGGGTCCGATCACCGCGTCCGACTCGACCCACGCGCCACGACCGATCTGGGCACCCTCGGCCACCTGGGCGCCGGGCTCGATGTACGCCCCGGCTTCCACGAGCGCGCTGGGGTGGACCTTCGCTCCGTGCGCGATCAGGCCACGACCGTTGACGTGCTTGCGGTAGCGCAGCGTCTCGCCTCGGTCGTTCTCGATGTCGATGTAGTTCTTACCCACGTTCTCCTCCGGCAGCGCCACTCGGCGCCGACACTTATCGCAACGATTCGCTTCCTGCTTTCATTCCCGCGCATGGTCGTTCCAACGCATGATCGTCCCGGTCGTGCGTTCAGCCGGCCTGACAGACGGGGCACCAGAACACGTTGCGCTCGCTGGTCTCCGTGGCTCCTAGCGAACCGGCCCGGATGATCGCGCCGCATCGCCGGCAGGGCTTGCCCTCCCGGCGATAGACCCAGGTCCGCCGGCCGGGTCGCGTGTCGCCGGTGAACGTGCGGCCCGCCCGCGTGAGGTTGGCCCGGATCATCCGCACGCCGACGTCCAGAAGCGCCGGTGCGTCGACCTCGGTGGCCGGGCGGGTGGGCGGGATGCCGCGGACGAACAGCATCTCGTTGGCGTACTCGTTGCCGAAACCCGCCACGTTGCGCTGGTCGAGGAGCGCGACGTGCGTCGCCCGCGGGTCGCTCCCCAGCCGGCGTGCCGCCTCGGGCGCATCCCACTCGGGGCCGAGCGGATCGGGCCCGAGATGGCCGACGACGCGCTCCTCGTCGGCGGTGGGGAGCACCTCCACCAGCGCCAGGTCGAACCCGACGGTCGTGGCTCGAGCGGTCCCGACGATGGCCCGGGCCGAGTACGACGGGCGGTGCCAGCGATCCCCTGGCCGGTACACGTCCCACCGCCCTTCCATCTTCAGGTGGGAGTGCAGCGTCCAGGCGCCGATGCGCTCGAGGAGGTGCTTCCCCCGGGGAACGATCGATTCGACCCGTTCGCCGCGCAGATCCGCGGTGGCGCTGCGTGGCACGCGCACCTCGAAGCGCGTCACCTCCTCGCCCACCAGGGCCGCGGACAGTCGCTGGGCCGTCCGGTGGACGGTATCGCCCTCAGGCACGCGCGGCCTCCCGGAGCGCGTCACCGGCGGTGAGCCGGCGGAGCGTGAGCCCGCGAGGGGACTCGACGAACCCGGCGTCGCGCAAGGCCCGCCCGACCGCTGTCCCGTACACGAACGCACCATTGACCTGCTCGATCGTGAGGGTGTCCAGCCGTCGCTTGCGCGCGGTCGCGGCGAGGTCGCGGGTGGCGGCGGCAAGGCGCTCCTCGTCGTCGGTGAACGCCAGGGCGGTGCGGCCCCCTCGCTCGAGGTACAGCGCGATCGCGCCGTCCACCAGCACGACGAGCCCGCCGGCCTTTCGTCCGGGGCGGTGCGTCACGCCCTCGATGCCGGGCCAGGCCAGCGCGGCGCCGTACGGATTGGCGGGGTCGGTGGCCGCGAGCGTCACGGCGCCCAGCGGCGCCGGGTCGGGGAGTCCCGCGAACTCGCGCAGCCGGTCGACGGTCGTGGATGCGGCGAACTGGGCGGCGCCGAGCTTCTCGATCACGTACCCCCGGCGGCAATGGCCGGCCTCTTCGAAGCCCGACAGGATGCGGTACACCTGCGCGAATCCGCCCGGGACGCCCTCGGACTGCACGGCCCCGCGGGTGACGACGCCGTACCGGTCGAGCAGCAGGCTCGCCGTCGCGGTCGCTCGCAGCGCCCGATCCGCTTCGGAGACGGGCAGCAGCGACCAGCGCCCCCCGATGGCCGGGGGCCGAGGCGGAGCGGAGGCACGCGGCAGCGCGGCGGAGCGGTACATCCGTGCGCGGGGGGTCTTGCGCGCCACCCGGTGCGATTGCCCGCCGCCGCCGACCAGGGTGCGCACGGGGGCGAACGTGTCATTGGTCACCCGGCCCGCCCACGTGAGGGCCCACAGCGCTTCGATGACCGACTGCTCGTTCTCGGCGTCGGTGAGCGACCGCAGCTGGGCGGCGAAGTAGGCGCCGCCGGCAGCCAGCGCCTCCAGCAGCCGCGCCTCGAGTCCGCCCGGAGCGATCTCGTCCTCCGGCTCGGTCAGGGTCAGCGGGGCGGCGTCGGCGGGATGCAGCGCGATCCAGCCGTCTCGGCCCGGGAGCGTCCCCTGCCCCGACCACACCACCTCACCCGTCGCGGTGAGTTCGTCGAGCATCGCGGGGGTGTAGTCGGCCACGCGTGCCGGGAGGATGAGTGACTCCCACGCGCTCGCCGGAATCGGCACTCCCGCGAGTTGCTCGACGACGGCGGCGACTCCGTCGATGCCTTCGAGGGGCCGGGTCACGTGCTGCCAGACGGGGAGGAACCGGGCGTACGCCTCCGGCGACACCGGCTCGACGCTGCCTCGGATGGCGGCGAGGGAGCGCATGCGCAGGCGCCGCAGCACCTCGGAGTCGCACCACTCGGTGTCGTCCCCCGACGCGGTGGAGCTCGCGGAATCGGTCGAGGGAAGGAAGAAGCCGCTGGCGACCCGGCCCTGCGACTCCAGGCGCTGCAGCGTCAGCCGCGCCACGGCTACGCCGATCCCCAGTCGCTCGGCGACCGCGGCGGCGGGGAACGGGCCGTGCGTGCGGGCGTGCCGGGCGACGAGGTCGCCGAGGGGATCGGCGACCGGCTCGAGGAAGGCGTTGGGCAGCCCCACGGGAAGAGCGGCGCCGAGCGCGTCGCGCAGGCGGCCGGCGTCCTCGATCGCCGCGACGCGAGCGATTCCGGCGATGGTCACGGGGATCGCGCGGCGGTCGTCGATGAGCCGCTGGAGGTGCCCCGCCGCCTCCAGCGCCGCATCGCTCTCGCCGTCTAGTCGCTCGGCGACCTCTGCGGCATCGAGCGGTCCGAGCACGCGCAGGAGGTCGGCGACCCCCTCCACGCCGCGGGCGCGGCGCTCGGGATCGAGCCGCTGCACCTCGCGCTCGAACTGCGCGAGGACGTCGGGATCGAGGAGCTCCCGCATCTCGACCTTGCCCAGGAGCTCGCCGAGAAGGGCGGGGTCGACCGAGAGTGCGGCGGCCCGGCGCTCGGCCAGCGGAGAATCCCCCTCGTACATGAACGCGCCGACGTAGCCGAACAGCAGGTCGCGCGCATACGGCGACGGCTGGGAGGTCGTGGTCTCCACGAGGCGGATGCGGCGCTCGCCGATGCTGCGCGCGATCCGCAGGAGGGCGGGCAGGTCGTAGACGTCCTGCAGCACCTCGCGCAGCGTCTCGAGGATGATCGGGAAGGTCGGGTGCCGCCGGGCGACCTCGAGGAGCTGCGCCGACCGCTGCCGCTGCTGCCACAGCGGCGCGCGACGGTTGGGGTTCAGCCGCGGCAGCAGCAGGGCACGTGCGGCGCACTCGCGGAAGCGCGAGGCGAACAGCGCCGACCCGCCCACCTCGTCGGTGACGATCTGCTCGAGCTCGTCGGGTTCGAAGACGAAGAGGTCGGCGCCGGGCGGTTCGGCCGCCGCATCCGGTACTCGCGCGATGATGCCGTCGTCGCTGGCGACTGCCGCGCCCTCGACACCGAGCCGCTCGCGGATGCGGGCGTTCACGGCCAGCGCCCACGGCGAGTGCACCTGCATGCCGTACGGGGAATGGAGGATGATCCGCCAGTCGCCGACCTCGTCGCGGCTGCGTTCGACGGTGAGGGTGCGGTCGGTCGGGAGAGTCCCGGTCGCTTCCCGCTGCTCGGCGAGGTAGGAGAGGAGGTTGCTGACGGCGTTGTCGTCCAGGCCGGATCCGCGGAGGCGCTCCTGGGCCTTCTCCGGGGCGGCCGTCGACACGTCGCGGGAGAACTTGCCGAGCGCCTCGCCCAGTTCGGCGGGTCGTCCGATGCCGTCGCCGTGCCAGAACGGCACCTTTCCGGGCTGCCCGAACGCGGGAACGACGTTCACGCGGTCATGGGTGATCTCCACGATCCGCCAACTCGTGGTGCCGAGCGTGAACACGTCGTTGACGCGGGACTCGTAGACCATCTCCTCGTCGAGCTCGCCCACCCGGGCGTTCTGCGACTCGCCCGCGACGAACACCGCGAACAGTCCGCGGTCGGGGATGGTGCCTCCGCTGGTCACCGCCACGCGCTGCGCCCCGGGGCGGCCCGTCAGCGTGCCCGCATCGCGATCCCACACCACGCGGGGGCGCAGCTCGGCGAACTCGTCGGACGGGTAGCGCCCCGCGAGGAGGTCGAGCGTCGCCTCGAACGCCGACCGGGGGAGCGAGCGGAAGGGCGCGCTGCGTTTGACGGTGTCGAACCAGCCCTCGACGTCGATCGCCCCGAGCGCTGCCGCGGCGACCGTCTGCTGCGCGAGGATGTCGAGCGGATTCTGCGGCACGGCGATCGCCTCGATGCGACCGGCGAGCATGCGCTCGGTCACCACCGCGGTGTGCAGCACGTCGCTGCGATGCTTCGGGAAGAGTGCTGCACGACTGACTTCGCCCACCTGGTGGCCTGCGCGACCGACGCGCTGGAGGCCGGACGCGGCGCTCGGCGGCGCCTCCACCTGGATGACCAGATCGACCGCACCCATATCGATGCCGAGTTCGAGGCTGCTGGTGGCCACGACGCAGCGGAGCGTCCCCGACTTCAGCTCGTCTTCGACCTGGGCGCGCTGCTCCTTCGATACCGAGCCGTGGTGCGCTTTGGCGAGGATCGCCGGGGCTCCGGCGTTGGCGCCGGCCTGCGCCATCATGGCTGCCGGTACGGTCGGCTCGGGCAGGTCGATGCCGAGACGTTCGGCGTAGATCTCGTTGAGACGTCCGGTCAGCCGCTCGGCGAGGCGTCGCGAGTTGGAGAACACGATGGTGGAGCGATGCTGCAGGATGCGGTCGACGATCGCCTCCTCCACGTGCGGCCACACCGATCCGGTGACCTCGGTGTTCTCGGCGAACCAGTCCTCGCCGGCGTCGGCGGGGGGTGCCTGGGTGCCCGGGGGCGGGGGAGGGTTGAGCATGTCGTCGACGGGGACGATCACCTGCAGGTCGTAGGCCTTCGTCGCACGCGGGGCCACGATGTCGACCGGTTGCGCGCCCCCGAGGAACCGTGCGACCTCGTCGATGGGGCGGACCGTGGCCGACAGGCCGATGCGCTGCGCGGGGACGTGGTCGCGCCCCTCGGCGTCGGCTGCCCCTCGTCGGAGCGCGTCGAGGCGCTCGAGACTCACCGCGAGGTGGGCGCCGCGCTTGGTGGCGGCCACGGCGTGCACCTCGTCGACGATCACGGTGTGCACGTCGCGGAGGGTGTCGCCGGCCTGGCTGGTGAGCATCAGGTACAGCGACTCGGGCGTGGTGATGAGGATGTCGGGTGGTGAGGTGACGAGCTTGCGCCGGTCGGAGGAGGTCGTGTCACCGGAGCGCACCCCGACGGAGAGGGCGGGGACTTCGAGGCCGAGGCGACGCGCCGAATGCCCGATCCCCACCAGCGGCGAGCGGAGGTTCCGCTCGACGTCGACGCCGAGGGCCTTCAGCGGGGAGATGTAGAGGACGCGCGTTCCGCGTCGGGGGGCGGCCGCAGCGCGCCGTCTTCCCCGCCCGGGCGGCGGCGCCGGCTCGGCCACGGGAGTCTCCCGGAACACCCGGTCGATGGCCCACAGGAACGCCGACAGCGTCTTGCCCGATCCGGTAGGAGCCACCACCAGCGCGTGGCGGCCGGCGGAGATGGCGTCCCACGCGCCGACCTGCGCGTGGGTGGGCGCGGCGAACGCGCCACGGAACCAGTCCTGGGTGGCAGGGCTGAACCGCTCGAGCACGTCGCTCACCCCTCCATCCTCTCCCGTCCCGCCGACACCGGCTCGGGCTTGACGCGCCCGGCCCGCGCCGGTGACTCCGTCGCGTGGGGGAGGTGCGCGGCTGCTCCTCGTCATAGCGTCGGAGCATGACAGGACGCACGGGTGACCACTCGCGGGGATGGGCGTGGTTCGGCGGCATCGCCCTGGGCGCTGCGCTGGGCGTCACCTTCGGGCTGACCCAGGACAACGCGGCGCTGGGGATGGGGCTGGGCGCCTCGTTCGGGCTCACCTTCGCGCTGCTGTTCAGCGCAGCCTCGCCGGGCTCCCGTGCGGGCGGAGACGACGGCGGCGGAGCGGCGTCCGCCATCGATGGCGACGGGTCGGCCGCCTCGGCGGACTGATCTCCCGGTGCCCCGGGCACTCCGCGGCGCCGCAGTAGCAGCCCCGCTCCTCACCTCACCCGGGGATCGGCGGCTGCGCGGTGTTCATCGGGATGTCGTGTTCTCGAGCAGCGCGCGAGCCAGCGCGTCAGGGTGAGTGAGGAGTGCTTCGTGGGTACCGGGCACCATGATCGGCTCGACGCCGAGGCGGGCGGCGAGTTCGGCGCCGGGAGCGGCCAGGCCCCGGTCGCGCTCGGCAAGCAGGTAGGTGATCGGCACGCCCAGGGTGTCCAGTCCATCGACGTCCAGGGTTTCCAGGACGTAGCCGCCGGGCTGGGGCGTCAGCTGATCGAACACGAGTCTCTGCAACTCTTCCGGCTCGTCCTGCATCAGCCGGTCGCGGAACATGTCGAAATCCATGCCGATCGTGCCGTCCGGTGCCGCCTCGACCGTGGCGCGGATCCACGCGGCCAGATCGGGACCGAGCGCGTCGGCCATCGCTTCACCACGACGGGGGATGAAGGCGCTGAAGAACGCGAGGTGCGCGAGCCGGTCGGCGATGCGGGGGGCAGCGCCGGTGATCGGAATGCCGGCGAGGCTGTGACCGACGAGCACCACATCGTGGAGATCACGTCGTTCCACCTCGTGCACGATGTGGTCCACGGCATCCGCCAGGTGAAGTCCGGTCGGATCGTCGCCCATCGCGAGACCCGGCAACGTCAAGGGGTACACCGAATGACCGGCGGCCCGAACCCGCTGCCCTACGGGGTACCAGCACCATCCAGCGTGATTCACGCCGGGAACGAAGACGAAATTCATGGCGGGAGCGTACGCCATCGACCCGTGACGGAGACGTGCCGTCCCGTACAGACCCTTCCACGGCTGTAGCGGCCGCTACCACGCCCGCGGCCCCCGGACCGTCAGGGGGCAGTGTCTTCCAGGCGCTTCGTGAGGAAGGCGTGCACGTCGGCGAGCTCCTGCGCCGAAACGCTGTGCGTGAGCCCTGGATAGACGCGTCCGGTGAGCTCGGCATGGGCGGGCAGCCAGTCCACGGTATGGGCGACGAGGGGCTCGGGGATGACGTCGTCACGGGTTCCGCGTCCCCAGAAGACCGGCGGCTTGCGCGCGGCAAGGGCCGGGTCTCCCGGGAGCGCGCCGGGTGTCGCGTATCCCGACAGGTTCACTGCGAAAGCGAACCGCTCGGGATCCAGCCGCATCGCCTGCAGTGCCACCGCGGCGCCCTGCGAGAACCCGAGCAGTCCCACGCGTGCGGCACCGGCCGCAGCATCCACCCACTCGACCACTCCCGCCGCGGCCGCTGTCACCGCCGACGCGTCGCGACCGGCCAAGCCCTCGATGGGATACCAGGAGTACCCCGGCGACGGCCACGGCGGGGCCAACGGCGCCCGCACGGCGGCGAAGACGAATGCGTCGGGAAGGTGCTCCGTCAACGCGAACAGGTCGCGTTCGTCGGCCCCGTACCCGTGGAGCAGGACCAGCACGGGGCGGTCGGCGCGTTCCGCGGGTGGGGTGCTCCAGACGACGAGGTCGGCGTCGATTCGCGGCGTGTCGCTCATGCGGACCATCCTTCCAGGCTGCGCCGAAGCCGGAACATCCGTCCCGGATCAGCGCGATTTCGCGGCGGGTTGGTATACAGGGAGCATGCCTGTGCGCACCCCGGATCCCCACCCCGCCGACGGCAACGACGACGACGCGAACGGTGAGCCGCTCGGCTCGCCGTTCGACTCCGGCTCCGCGGGGGGACCGGCCGGCAATCCCGGGTGGCTGAGCGACGTCGAGCTCGTCGAGATCCGCCGGCGGATGCCGATCCTCTACGTCGAGGCGGTGCCGGTGCGCACCGACGGCATGGGTGCGGTCGTCCAGGTGGGCATCCTCCTGCGCTCGACACCGATAGGCGAGATGAGTCGCACCATCGTGTCGGGTCGCGTCAGGTACGGCGAGACGGTGCGTGACGCGCTCTTCCGCCACCTCGAGAACGACCTCGGGCCCATGGCGTTCCCGACGCTGCCGCCACAGCCGACCCCGTTCACGGTGGCGGAGTACTTCCCGCTGCCGGGGATGACCGCATTCCACGACGACCGCCAGCACGCCGTGTCGCTCGCCTTCGTGGTGCCCGTGTCCGGGACCTGCGAGCCGCGGCAGGATGCGCTCGAGGTGACGTGGCTCTCGCCCGAGGAAGCGTCCTCCGACGCGCTCGCCGGCGAGATGGAGGGCGGCCGCGGCACCCTCATCCGCCTGGCGCTCGCGAGCGTCGGCGCGCTGCGCTGATCCGCCCTGCGCCGAGTCGCCCTGCGCTGATTCGCCCTGCGCTGATCCGCCCTGCGCCGAGAAACGAAATCCCCGGCGAAACGCCCCGCAGCGCGTTGTGTCTCACCGCAAATGCCCTGTTTCGCGAGGCGGGGCGGCTGCGAGGCGGGCGGCGGCGGGGCGGGTCAGGCGACGGCGGCCGTGGTCTCGCGGCCGATGGCGGTGACGAACGCGTCGATGTCGTCTTCGGTCGTGTCGAAGCTGCACATCCACCGCACCTCGCCGAGTGTGGCATCCCAGTCGTAGAACCGGAAGCTCTCGCGGAGCCGGTCGGCGACACCGGCGGGCACGGTCGCGAACACGCCGTTGGCCTGCGTCGGCTGGGTGAAGGCGACACCGCGGATGGAGCCATCCGCCAATCCCGCCTCGATCCCGGAGCGCAGGCGCGCGGCCATCGCGTTGGCGTGCGAGGCGTTGCGCAGCCACAGGTCGCCCTCCAGCAGCGCGATCAGCTGCGCCGAGACGAACCGCATCTTGCTCGACAGCTGCATGTCGAGCTTGCGCAGGTAGGTCAGCCCCGCCGATGCCTCGGGGTCGAGCACGACGATGGCCTCCCCGATCATCGCGCCGTTCTTGGTGCCGCCGAAGCTCAGCACGTCGACGCCCACATCGCGCGTGAAGGCGCGCAACGGCAGGCCGAGGGATGCCGCGGCGTTGGCGATGCGCGCGCCGTCCATGTGCAGCCGCATCCCGCGCGCGTGGGCATGATCGGCGATGGCGCGGAGCTCGTCCACGCTGTAGAGGGTCCCGAGCTCGGTGGACTGCGTGATCGAGACCACGAGCGGCTGCGCACGGTGCTCGTCGCCCCATCCCCACGCCTCCCGGTCGATGAGCGCGGGCGTGAGCTTGCCGTCATCCGTGGGCACCGTGAGGAGCTTCATGCCGCCCACGCGCTCCGGCGCCCCGCCCTCGTCGACGTTGATGTGCGCGGTGGATGCGGTGATCACCGCGCCCCAGCGGGGGAGCATCGACTGCAGGCCCACGACGTTGGCGCCGGTGCCGTTGAACACCGGGTACGCCTCGACGCCCTCGCCCAGGTGTGCGGCGAACACCTCCTGCAACCGCTCGGTGTACACGTCTTCGCCGTAGGAGATCTGGTGCCCCTCGTTCGCGGCGGCGATGGCGGCGAGCACCTCCGGGTGCACCCCGGAGTAGTTGTCGGAGGCGAAGCCTCGGAGGGCGGCGTCATGCAGAGCGGTCACGACATCCCAGCCTAGGTGCGCCCGTCACGGACGGCGCCGGCGCCGAGGAACGACATGCGGGGCGAAACACGACGCGCCGCGCTGTTTCTCGTCCGGATCGTCGTTTCTCGCTGGGCCCAGGCGGGGGAGGCGGGGAGGCGGGGGGACGCGCGGGGCGCAGGGGCGGGGAAGCGCGGGGCGCAGGGGTCAGTCGCCGGTGCTGAGCTCCAGCACGGTGTGGTTCCACGCCTCGGCGTCGTCGTCCCAGAGCGCGATGAACGCGTCGGCGAGAGCGGCCTCCAGGCCCGCGAGGCTCTTCACGCGGAAGATCACGGCGGCCGCCGTCTGGGGCGTGCCGGCGTCGCGTGCCGCCTTGGCGTACCCCTCGCCGACGGCGCGCGTCCAGGCCTCGCTCGCGGCCTTGACCGCCGCGTAGTTCGCCCCGCCCGCCAGCGGACGGGGCACGGCGGTCGACGACACGATCGCCAGCCGTCCCGCCGCGGACGTGCGGAGGTCGGCGTCGAACGCGCGGGAGACGTGCCGCAAGGCGGTGAGCGACGCTTCGAGTGCCCGGAAGTCGGCATCGGTCTGACCGGCGAGCCCGCCGCCGCCGCGCCATCCCCCCACCAGGTGCAGCACCCCGTCGATGGGGCCGTGGGTGCTGCGCACGCGCTCGGCCAGCCCGCCCACCGACTCCTCGTCCGACAGGTCGGAGACCTCGGTCGCGGCTGCGGGAAGCTCGGCACGGATGGCGTCGAGCTTGGCCGCATCCCGACCGGCGACGATCACTCGCGCCCCGGCGGCCAGCAGCGCGCGAGCCGCCGCCACCCCCGCGCCACTCGTACCACCGGCCAGCAGGACCACGCGGTCGGCGACGAGTTCGGCGGGGATGTCCACGGGGCCAGTGTAGGGCGCGGGATCAGTGCAGGAAGGGTGGCGGGAAGAAGCGATCCACGGCTGCGGTGCGCTCCCGCTCGATCACCGCCGCCCAGCGCTGGTGCGCGGCGGTGACGGCGTCGGAGGGGCGCATGTGCAGCACGCGGCCATGACCGGGAAGCAACATCGCGGCGTGCACGTTGTCCAGCGCCTCCAGCGACCGCCGCGCGAGCGAAGGATCGGCGTGGAACATCTCCGGCAGCAGTTGCGGGCCGACGTACGCGCTGGTGGGATGCGCCGAGACGAGCGCGTCCCCGGTGACGAGGACATTCGCCTCGGGCAGCAGATACGCGGTGTGACCCGTACTGTGCCCGGGTAGCGCCAACGGCGTGACGGTGAAGCCCGCAGCCCGGACGGGGTGTGCCGGCAGTGCCCGGACGGTGGGCACCCCCACCTCGGCCAGCGCCCCGGCGCGCACGGCCCGCCATGCCCACCGGAGGACGCGGGGCTTCCACAGGTGCGGCGCGATGTCGATCAGATTGGCCTGCTGGGTGATATCGCGGCGCACGTTGGGCACTTCCTCGGCGGAGGCGTACACGGTGCCGCCGTCGCGGCGCGCGAGGTCAGCGGCTCCGCCGATGTGGTCGCTGTGGCCGTGTGTGATGAAGATCGTCCGCAGCTCGAGCCCGTCGCCGCCCGCATCGGTGATGGACTGCTCGACCAGAGCACGGTCGGCGGGATAGCCGCTGTCGATCAGGGCGACCTCGCCGCTCCCGACCAGCACCACCCAGTTCGACCCCGGCCCCTGGACGAACACGGTCCCCTCCCCGATGGCGGTGGTGGTGATCCCGCGCGTCATCACGCCTCCACGAAGGGCGCGACGGCCGGTGCGAACAGGCCGTCCGGATCCACGTCGCGGCGCACCCTCTCCACGAGCACCTCCACGTCCGTTCCGAAGGTGCGGCTGGCCTGCGTGGTGGATTCGACGAGGCTCGGCAGCGTGAAGCCGGTGTCGCGATGTGACAGTGCCGCGCGCACGCGGGCCATCATCCCGCGATGGACGTCGTCGGTGATGCCGCCGCCGAGGGCGCCGATCTGCACGAGCGCGAACCGCGCGGGGGTGCCGTCGAAGGCGCCGCCGGCGAGCGCGGGCCGCGCGAACGCACCGCCGAGCTGTCGCAGCTCGACGACGGTGAGGGCGGAGCCCGAGTCGCGGCCGACGAGCCGGACCAGAGCGGTCAGATCCTCATCGGTCACCGACGACAGCAGCATGTGATCTCCGACGAAGGGCAGCGGCTCGGTGGGATCCATGTGCGTGAGCGGCAGTTCTGCCGGGCTGCGCATGCCCCACCCGTCCAGGAGCGGCTCGGCGATCGCGCGCAGCGGCTCCAGCAGCGACAGCGCGGTGGTGGCGCCGGTGGTGAGCTTCTCGGGATCCTGGACGGCGACCGCGCCGTCCAGCGCGATCACCGTGCGCCCGGCGAGGACGGGCGGCACGCCCGGGAGGGGCGGAAGGTTCATGACCCGCAGCGACGTGGTGATCGAGTCGGGGGCGGTCTCAGTCCAGGCGCGCCACGCCCGGGCTATGTCGTCCGCGTGCTCGGCGTCCCAGAACGTGATGCCGGTGAGCACTCGCCACATCGGGTACAGGCGCACGGTGATCGACGTCACAACGCCGAAACCGCCGCCCCCGCCCCGGATAGCCCAGAACAGGTCGGGCTCGCGCTCGGGGGAGGCCGTGACGACCGACCCGTCCGCGCGCACGAGCGTGACCGACAGCACGCTGTTGGCGGCCACGCCGAGGAGGCGGCCGTAGAAGCTGATCCCCCCGCGCAGCAGGTAACCGACCGCGCTGACATTTCCGCTCGAGCCGTGCGGGGCGGCGAGGCCGTACCGGTCGGCCTCGTCCAGCACGGTCTGCCAGCGCGTGCCGGCCGGGATCGTCGCGGTGCGCGCCTCGGCGTCGATCCGCACCTGCTCGTCGAAGGCCGTGCGGATGAGGAGGGCGTCGGTCATGGGCTGGGCCGTGTGCGCGCTGTGACCGGTGGCGAGGACGGTCACCCGCAGTCCCGCCTCCCGCGCCAGCTGGATCGCTGCCTGGACGTCGGCTGTGGAACGGGCGATGACCGTCCGAGCGGGGCGTAGATCGGGATAAAGATTGTAGGAAGCTATCGCTTCGGAATAGTCGGGCGTGCCGGGTGCGGCCGCCGAGATGGTCGGGGTGATGTCCATGAGCACCAAGCTAGGAACCGCCGAGCCAGCGGGCATCCGAGAGATTACGCACGCGCCACGTAATTTCAGCTCGGGCCGAAGCGCGCTCCCCCCCGAGCGTGCCGTCGTCGCGAATGAACTCGCCGAGGGCCTGTGCCGTCCGGGCCGTGTCGTCATCCTGGCCGGAGAACCCGGGTCGGGCAAGAGCCGGGTTCTGGATGCGGCGCTCGAGACGGTGGCGGCGCGATGCCCGCAGCTCACCGTTCTGTTCGCGCGGGGGGTGCGCGCCGGCACGGCCAGCCCCTACCTCGGGCTGCAGGAGCTCTTCGCCGATGTCGACCTCGACACCCTGACTCTGCCCGGCGCCCAGGCCGGGGCGCTCGGGGTCGCTCTCGCGCGGACCGAGGCGACGGAGCAGACCTCCGCCGTCTCGGTCACGGGCGCCGCCCTCGCCGCCGTGCGTGCCCTGCTCGATGAGGGTCCGGTGGCCCTCGTCGTCGATGATCTGGACGACCTGGATGCGGAGACTGCGCAACTGGTCCGTTACCTCGCTTCCCGGCGCTACCAGGACGGACACGCGCCGTCTTTGCTGGCCACCCAGTCGGACGGGTCGGCCGCGCCGCTCACCGGAGCGGAGCTGCGCCGGCTCGCCCCCCTGAGCCGGGCGGGCGTCCACGCCGTGGTGCGCGGGCACGTCTCGACGCCCCTGTCGGCGGCCGACGTGGAGCGCGCATTCGCCGTCAGCGGCGGAAATCCGATGTGGGCGATCGAACTGGCCGCGCGCGGTGAGGTGCCTCCTGCCGATGGCCTCGGCGAGGAGATGCGCGGCCGCGTGGCGCGGGCCTCGGCGACGAGCTGCCGCGTCCTCCAGGCCGTCGCGGGGCTGGTGTCCGCCTCGTCGACGCAGGTGGCAGCGGTGCTCGGAGTATCCGCCGACGACGTCTCCGCAGCCGTCGACGAAGGGCTCGTCGTCGAACGGGCCGGGCGGCTGCAGGCAGCCCACCCCATGCTCGGCGAGACGGCGCTCTCCATGCTCTGCCACCGCGAACGCAAGCAGTTGCACGGGTCCCTCGCGAAGGTCGTGGATCACCCGCGCGCGCGCGCCGACCATCTCGACCGGTCGGTGGACGCCGGACCCGATGAGTACATAGCCGCCGTCCTGGCCGACGCTGCCGTGCACGCGCGGTCCTCGGGCGCCCTGGCGCCGGCGTTCGACCTCGCCCGGCGCGCGCTGGAGCGGACCGAGCCCAACGCCGGCGCCGCGTCCGCCCGCCGCATCCTGTTCGCCGAAATCGCCTTCCAATATGGCGACTACGAGGCGGCCTTCGACGCGATGGAAGCGGTCCCCCTGACCGACCTCCCGACGACGCAGTTGGACCGTGCGCTTCCGCTGCTGGTCAACGCCGCTGCCGCGGCGAAGGGCCATGTCGCCGCGCGCGCGACCCTACGGGTGGCGCTGTCGCCGACCGCGGACCCGGTGCGGCAGGCGATCTTCGACACCTACCTCGCCGAGTACAACGAAAATCCGTCGACCAGCGCCGACCGGGTCCGGCGCGCGTTGGAGGTGCTCCGTCGGACCGATGCCGCGCCTCTGACACGGCACCGCGCCCTCGGCGTCCTCATCCTGCGGAACGTGGATGCCGGCCGCGGGCTCGATCCCGAGCTCCTGGCGGAGAGAGAGGAGCAGGAGTCGCACATCGAGGTGCTCGCCGCGAACGACAGTGCACTGGCGGACCGCGGGCTGCACGGCTACCAGATCGGCGATCTGGCCACTTCGCGGGCCGCGCTCGAGGCGGCACGCGCGGCGGCGCTGGATAAAGGCGAGGAGATCCTGGCCGGGCTGTTCGCCGTGCACCTGGCATCGACCGAGCTGTACGCCGGTCAGCGTGCGCGCGCCGATCACCTGCTGGCGGAGTGGGAGACGGTGGATCCCTGGCCTGGCACGCCGCCGCCGGCCGTCGTCGCCGCGTACGGGCTGCGGGCCCTGCATGACGGGAACGAGGAGGAGCTGCGCCGCGTCGTCGATGCACCGCACCGACCGGGGTCGGAGGAGCGAGGGCAGATCGTGCGGCGGGCATTGACCGGCTGCTTCGCGGCGCGGGCCGGACGGTGGGAGACGTCCGTCGCCGATCTGCTGGCAGCGCGTGATCTGGCCGAAAGCGTGGGCATCCGTGAGCCCGGCCGGCGCATGTGGCTCGATTTCCCCCTGGCCCGCGGCCTGCTGGAATTGGGCGAGACGGCGGAGGCTCTGCGCATCGCCGGTCAGCTGGAGGAGCTGTCGTCCGGACGGCGACCGCTCCTGGACGGCGTGGCCGCGCGGGTGCGAGGTCTCGCGGCAGCGGGGTCCGACCCCAAGGCGGCGGTGGCTCTGCTGCGCACGTCGGCCGCGCATCTCCTGCACTCCGGGTTCCCGAGCGAGCAGGCCGCGACCCAGTTCGAGCTGGCGTTGGCCTACTCCGACCAGCGTGCGCGCCAGAAGGCGGGGCGAGCGCTGGACGCCGCCGAATCCCTCGCCCGCTCGGCGTGGGATCAGAACTCTCTGGCCGTCATCGCGGCCGCCCGGTTGGCGATCGACCGGACGAGTGTCGATGCGAGTCTGTCGGCGCGTGAGCGGTCGGTCGCGTACTCCGCCGCCCGCGGGGCGAGCAACCGGGAGATCGCCGCCGAGAACCACCTGAGTGTGCGGACAGTCGAGACGCAGTTGTCCTCGGCGTACCGGAAGCTCGGCATCCGCTCGCGTGGCGAACTCATCGCGATGCTGCGGGGCGCGGCCGGAGACTGATCCGCCGCCGTCAGCGCGGCCGGGAGGCCAGGGTCACCCCGTTCCACCGGCCGGGCTCGTCCAGTTCGCCGTAAGCGAGGTCCACCCCGGCCGGGCCGACGGATGCGGCGCACACGAGCAGTGACAGCGTCGGAATCCCGTACGGCCGGTTGTCGCGGACGATGGCACGGTCGTCGGTGGGGGGCAGCTGCGCACTGCGGTCCAGCACCGCCATCCACGCACGCCACCACGGGTCGGCGGATGCGGCCGGCGCCGCGGCGAACTCGGGGAGCCACCGGGCGATGCGCGGTGTGTCGTGGTCGTCGACGTCGTCGTGCGCGATCATGTGCACGCCGGGCGGGAGCGGCACCTCGTGCAGCGCGTCGCCGTCCCACGAGGTCACGCGGGTGCCGCGCTCGTCCACGACGACGAGGTTGAAGCCGTTGGTCCGTGGCGCGACGGGTGGTCGGCCGTCGACGGCGTCGAGCACGATGGCGCCCCGGGATTCGGTGGCCCCGGGCACCTCGCGGCGGTTGAGGATCACCGCGAACCGCGAGCGATCCGGGTCGGCGGCCAGCCACCCGCCGCCGGCACGCACGTCGCGGACACCGACGACGCCCGGATGGGTCTGCGGCCACCAGGGCCCCGGCGCATCCCACGGTCGTCCGGGATCCTCGTCCCGCACCGCCAGCACCCGCGTCGGCTCGGCCGGATCTCCCGGAACGGACACGATGACCGTGCACATCTGTTCGCTCTCCCGCCTGCGCCGGGCCCGTGGAAGGATGGGCGCGTGTTCATCGTCGTCGGCGTCACCGGTGGGATCGCCGCCTACAAGACCGTGCATCTGGTTCGACTCCTCGTGACCAACGGCCATGAGGTGCACGTGATTCCCACCGAGGATGCGCTGCGCTTCGTCGGGCTGACCACGTGGGAGGCGATCAGTCGCCACCCCGTGTCCACCAGTGTGCACGACGATGTGGCAGAGGTGCGCCACGTCGCCCTGGGCCGCCGCGCCGACCTGGTGATCATCGCGCCGGCGACGGCCAACACCCTCGCGAGCATGGCCGCCGGCCTGGCCGCCGACCTGCTGGGCACGACGCTGCTGGCGACGTCCGCGCCGGTCGTGGTCGCGCCGGCGATGCACACCGAGATGTGGAAGCATCCCGCCACCCGCGCCAACGTCGCCACGCTCCGCTCCCGCGGAGTGCAGTTCGTCGGACCCGACGACGGACCGCTCACGGGCGGGGATGCCGGGCCCGGGCGGATGAGCGAGGCGGAGGCGATCGTCGCGTCGGCCCTCGCGCTCGTGCCGTCGCGAGCCGATCTGGCCGGGCTCGCCGTCGCGGTCTCCGCCGGGGGCACGCGGGAACCGATCGACCCCGTGCGCTTCGTCGGCAACCGCTCCAGCGGACGGCAGGGAGTCGCGCTCGCGCAGGCCGCGGCCGACCGCGGGGCCGATGTCACGCTCGTGGCCGCGCACGTGGATGACGGCGTGCTGGCCGAAGCGTCGCGTCATCCGCGGATCCGCGTCGAGCGCGCCAGTACCGTCGATGAGCTGCAGGTGGCGATGGGCGCGGCCGCTGCGGTCGCCGACGTCGTCGTGATGGCCGCGGCGGTGTCGGATTACCGCGTCGCCGAGATCAGCGAGCACAAGCTCAGCAAACAGGACGCCGACGGACCGGGCCTGACGCTCGAGTTCGTCCGCACGCCCGACATCGTCGCGGGGCTCGCCGAGCGACGCCGACCGGGACAGTCCGTCGTGGCCTTCGCCGCAGAGACCGAGGAGGACGACGCCGCGCTGCAAGAGCGGGCCGTGCGCAAGGCCGCCCGCAAGGGCGTGGACCTTCTCGTCGCCAACCGCGTGGGCTGGACCTCCGGCTTCGGGGCGACTCAGAACGCCGTCCTCGTGGTGTCGGGCGCCGGCGACGTGCTCGCGCGTGCCGAGGGCAGCAAACGCGAGGTCGCCGACGCCGTGTGGGACGCCGTCCTCGTCGCTCGACGCTGACCCCCGCCCGGCGCGGGCAGACGTGCCGCGGAGGCCGGCGTCAGTCGGTGCCGCGGATGCCGGCGGTGGACTCGATCACCGCGCGCATCTTCTTCTCCAGCGCCTCGTAGAACATCGACAGCGGGAACTCGTCATCCAGCACGGCGTCGGTGTAGCCCTTCGGGGCACCCGAGAGCACCTCATCCGGGAGGCCACGCGCCCACTGCGACGCCGGATGCGGCGTGAGAACGCCGCGCACGAGCTCATATGCCGCGAGCCAGTGCGCCGTCTTCGGCCGGTCGATCGAGCGCCAGTACAGCTCGTCGATCGCGTCTCCCAGCGCCACCACCGCCGCGGGGACCTCGTCCCAGTCGAAGGCGAGTGCGGTGTCGGTCCAGTGCAGCACGCCGCGCTGGTGCAGCCACGCGAACAGCAGTTGCCCCCCGAGCCCGTCGTAGTTGCGCACGCGCGACCCGGTGATCGCGAACCGGAAGATCCGGTCGAAGATCACCGCGTACTGCACGAGGGCGGCGTGCTCGAGCATGGCGGCTTCCGCAGCATCCAGCTCGTCCACCGGCTCGCCCGCCGAGGCTGACTGGAGCCGATCCTGCAACCGCTCCTGGATCGCGACGCTCTCGCGGAACGCCGTCAGATCGCACCGCAGCTCCTCCAGCGAGTAGAGGAAGAACGGCATGCGCTGCTTGATCATGAAGGGATCGAACGGCAGGTCGCCGCGCATGTGCGTGCGGTCGTGGATGAGGTCCCACATCACGAACGTCCGCTCGGCGAGCGCCTGGTCCCCCAGCATCCGCGCGGCCGCGTCGGGCAGCTCGAGCTTGGTGATCTCCGCCGCCGCACGCACGACGCGGCGGTAGCGGGCGGCCTCGCGGTCTTGGAAGATCGCGCCCCACGTGAAGGCCGGGATCTCCCGCATCGCGACGGTCTCGGGGAACAGCACCGCGGAGTTGGTGTCGTAGCCGGGCGTGAAGTCCACCAGGCGCAGCGACACGAACAGGCCGTTGGAGTAGTCCTGCTCGAGCCGCGCGACGAACTCCGGCCAGATGACCTCGGCCAGGACGGCCTCGACGTGGCGGTCGCGCGAACCGTTCTGCGTGTACATGGGGAAGACGATCAGGTGGCGGATGCCGTCCACGCGGTGCCGCTGCGGCTGGAAGGCCACGAGGGAGTCGAGGAAATCGGGAACCCCGAAGTCCTCCGCCTTCCACCGGGCGAAGTCGGCGATGGAAGCGGCGAGGTAGTCGGCGTCGTGCGGGAAGCGCGGCTCCAGCTCCTCGACCGCCGCGATGATGGCGTCGACGAGGGATGCGGCGGAGGGGTGGTCCGCGGCATCCGGGACCGATCCGTCCTGCCCCTGCAGGGCCTGCAGCTCGATGGCCGCGCGCTTGAGCATCGCCCACGCGGGCGATCCCTCGACGCCGGCGGCCCGGCCGTCCTCGACGACCTCGGGCTCGCCGATGATCGCCTTGTGCTCACGAGAAGTGGCGGCGGAAATGGACATACGAACCTCCGATCTGCGGGGTCGGCCGGCGGGAGCGCGCGGTACCGGTCAGAATGCGGCCAGCCTACCTCCGGGGCGGTCACGCACCCCGGAGCATGCCCGCGCCCCCCGCCGGGGCGGTCACGCACCCCGGAGTCCGCGCGCGCCCGCTACGGTCGGAGCATGCCCGATCAACGCTCAACGGCGCGGCCCGACGGCGAGGGACTGTTCCTCCTCGCCAACAGCAGTGCCGGCGACTCCGTGCTGCGCGCCGACCCCCTCCCGGAGATCCGGCGCCGGTTGCCGCGCGCCCGCATCCACGAACTCGGCCCTGACGACAGCCTGGACGAGGCCGTTGCTGCCGCGATGGCCTCGGACGAGCGTCCCGCCGCGCTCGGCGTGCTCGGCGGTGACGGGTCGGTCTCGCGCATGGCGCACCTGGCCCGGGGCTTCGACGTTCCCCTCCTCGTGCTCCCCGGGGGCACCTTCAACCACTTCGCGCGGGCGGCGGGCATCGACGAGATCGACACCGGCCTCGACGCGTTCGCCGGCGGCAGCATCCGGGACATCACCGTGGCCGAGCTGGTGGTGGACGGTGGGGACCCGGTCACCGTGCTCAACGCGGTGTCGCTCGGCGCATATCCGCAGTTCCTCGCCGAACGCACGCGGCGCAGCAACCTGGGCAAGTGGCTCGGCGGCGTCGTGGCGACCTGGCGCGAACTGCACGGCTCGCGGCCGATCACCATCGTCCGCGGCGGCCGGCGCGCGGCGGTGTGGTCGGTGTTCGTCAGCGTCGGACGCAACGACCCCGACCAGCACGCGATGATGCAGCGCGTGCACCTGGATGACCCGACCCTCGACATCCGGGTGCACCACGCCCGCGGGTCGCGGGTGCGCGCGATGACCTCGCTCGCCTTCGGACGCCGCACGGTCGCGGTGCTGCGGGCGCTGCGGCTCATGCCGCCCTCGTCCGACCTCGAGCGACTGGTCGAAGCGGAATGGTCCATCGACGTGCGCCCGGGCGACGCTCCCGCGGTGTACGTGCACGACGGTGAACTCGAGGAGGCGGATCCGGCCGGATTCAGCATCCGGGTGCGCGCGGTGCCCGACGCGCTGCGCGTGTACGCCCCGTAGCCCGCTGCGGCTATATCCCCGCCGGGTGTGCGCAGAACTCAGGAGATCCCGGTGCCGTTACCGGTGACACGGCGCCCGGATCCGCGGATCTCCTGAGTTTTGAACAGCGACGGCGCCCCACCGTCGGCGCCGCGGATACATCTGCAGGCGGATGCTGCGTCCTCCCCGCCCCGCGTAACCTCGGTGACGATGTTCCGTTCGCTGCGCCGCCGCGTTCGCCGCCCTGGCGGAGTAGCCCCCCGCGAGAAACGACGATCCGGTCCAGACACAGCGCGTCGCGTGCCGTCTCGACCGGATCGTCGTTTCTCGCGTCAGCGGGCCATCCGGACCTCGTGCAGCACCTCGCCCCAGCGGGCGTCGTCGCGCAGCGCGCCGTCGAAGTCGAAACCGTGCTTGACGTAGAAAGCCTGCGCGCGGGGGTTGTCCTCCAGCACCCACAGGGTCGCCGGACGATCGCCGAGCGCGGCGTCGAGGAGGGCGGCTGCCGCGCCCGACCCATAGTGGGCGGCGAGCACGTAGATGGCGTACAGCTCGAGGTCGTCGAAGGTGCGGTCGGGGTCGCGGCAGGGACCGGATGAGGCGAAGCCGATGATCTCGTCGTCGCGGACGGCGACCCACGACCGCCCTGTGGGCTCGCCCGGGGGTCGCTGTCCGGCGAGGGTCTGCCCCCAGCGCTCGGTGTAGCGGGCCAGGTCCATCCGGTCCAGGAGCGAGGTCGGGATGCGGCCGGTGTAGGCCTCGCGCCAGCCCTGGACGTGCACGCGGGCGATGCCGGCCTCGTCGCCGAGCCTCGCCGGGCGTACGACGATCTCGCTCACCCGCCCGGCTCCGGCTCCGGGTTCTCGCCGCCGTCTGAGGGTTCCGGGTCGTGCGCCCACGACGGCGCGAGGGCGCGGATGCGGGCGCCGCGCCACTGCCACGCCGACCACAGCACGGGCCACAGGAGCGGCGCGGCCGGACCGCCGATGACCAGCCGGTCTCGCCAAAGCGTGCGGGTGGGGTCTCCCGGCGCCGGTGACACGGCCATCTGGTGGTCCCACACATCCAAGCGCGCCAGCGGACCGGTCAGCGGGATGCCACTGTCGCGGAAGATGCGCACCCGTCCGTGCGCGTCGGTGGCCTCGCGCTCACTGACGGAGATGAGCTGGCGGCCCATCGGCAATGCTCCGGCGACCGAGAGCTGCACGGGGAGCTCCGTGCCCACCTCCCATGAGGTCGGGGCGGCCGCGAGCGGCTCCATCGCCAGGAGCGGGCCGTACAGCTCGGCCACCGCGCGCGGGGAGTGCAGCGCACGCCAAGCCGCGTCGGCGTCGCAGTCGATCACCAGCTTGAGCATGATGCGCATGCCTCATCCTCTCCCATCGCGGGTGCCGCGTCGCGGGGTCCTAGGCTCGTCGGGTGCCCGACAACACCCGTGCGTTCGACCAGTCCGTCTACCAGGTGCGCCTGGACTGGGGGGTGGGCGGGCTCGCACGCCTGGCTCCCGCCGACATCGTCGTGGTCGTCGACGTGCTGCGGTTCTCCTCGAGCGTCACCGACGCCCTCGCCTCCGGCGCGGCGTACCCCCTGGATGACGCCGCGGATGCCGTCTCGCTCGGCGGTGCCGCCCTCGCCACCGCCGCCTCCGCCGGCCAGGGCACGGTCGTGCTGGGATGCCTGCGCAACGCTGCGGCGGTCGCCCGCTGGGTGCTCGGGCGCCAGGGCGAGCGCGGGGTGCGCACGAGCGTCGCGGTCATCGCGGCGGGGGAGCGGGTGCCACCGGATGCGGCGGAGCTGCGCTTCGCTGTCGAAGACCAGCTCGGCGCCGGCGCCGTCATCGCCGCGCTCGGCGACCTGGGCATCGACGCGTGCTCACCCGATGCCGCCGTCGCCGGCGAGGCGTTCCGCGCGCTCCGCGGCGCCACGCGGCACCTTCTGACCGCGAGCGGGTCGGGGCAGGAGCTCGCAGCCCTGGGCCGCCGCGACGAGGTGCTGTCGGCGGCGGTGGTGGATGCGGTACCCGTCGTGCCGGTGCTCCGTGACGGGCAGTTCGTCCCGGAGTGACGCGCGGCCCGGCCAGCCGGGTCAGCGCGGGGTCTGCGCGGCGAGACGCGTCGCGGGGGTGATGTCGCGGCGCGTCCAGGTGAAGACGTGTCTCGGGTCGAACCGGGGTGCGCACTTCGCGCACGAGGTCGGCCGGGACGCGCGCCGGTGGCGGTACGCGACATGTCCGGCCGGGCACACCCCGACCCATGGCGCGAGCTCGTTGGCCGTCTCGCCGGCGTGGGTGGTCCCGCCGACGTAGCCGAGGTCGCGCGCGATGCGCTTCCACTGCGGTCCGTGACCCGCCGCGGGGCCGGCGAGCGCGTGGGCGACCTCATGCAGCAGCGTCTGGTGGTTCGTGTCGTCGTCGTAGCGGGCGGTGAGGTACCGGGACACGCTGATGCGGCGGCTGGCGTAGTCGCACAGGCCCGCCCGGCGCTTGGCGTTGTCGAATCCGAACGACCACGTCGCATCCAGGTGGAGGGAGATCAACGCCTCCGCCCACGTGCGCACCCGCTGCAGCTCCGACATGGACAACGAGCGTAGAGGCAGCGACCGACAGTCAGCTGGCGACCGACGTGCGAGCGCGGCGCCGGTCGGCGGCATCGATCGCCATCAGGGTCGACTCGAGCTGTTCGTCGGCGGCGCCGGCGTCCTGACGAAGGAACAGGGCGCGCTTGAAGTCGGTGCGCGCGTCGTCGTAGTCCCCGGCGTCGTAGGACACCTTGCCGCGGTGCTGATACGCGAACGCGGCGATACCCGACCACCCGGCGCCGTCCGCCTCGAGGGCGCAGGTGGTCAGCTCCTGCGCCGCCGCCGGTAGTGCGTCGCGCGCCTGCAGGACCGTCGCGTGCAGGACGCGCGCCCGCAGGAGGTCTTTGCGGGTTCCGGCCATCCGGGCCACGCGCACCGACTGGTCGGAGATCGACAGCGCCTCATCCAACCGGCCCAGCACCTTCAGCAGCCACACGCGCTCGAGGAGGGCGGGCAGACTCCGCTGGGGGCCGATCTCGTCGAGGCGTGCCTGACACTCGGGGAGATCGACGATCTCGCGCAGCGTCTCCGGGTCGTATCCGCGGATGTAGCTCATCGTCGTCTCCCTTCGCCGTGCCGGTCGCCTGGCCTTCCGACTGCTTTCCCCAGTCTGCGTCAGGCGGGCCCGAGTCTCCCGGAAGGCACGCCGCCGATCACCGGTCGAACAGGGACGAGTTCGGTTTGGGAGAGGGTGTGGCATCCGCATCCGTCGCCGGAGAGGCCCCCCGGGTGAACTCGACGAGTTCGGCGCCGGAGGCCACCTTGGCCGGATGCGGCCCCGCCGCCATGAGCCGCGGCAGCCACTCCACCGGGAGAGGAGCCGGGGATGCCGCGATCACGAGGTTGCCGAATCTCCGGCCCTTGAGCACCTGCACCTCGGCGAGCACCGCGACGTGGGGGAGCACCGAGAGGACGGTGGCGACCTGCCGGCGCGCGAAGGCGAGGCCGGCGCCGTCGGCGACGTTGACCAGTAGCACGCCGTCGGGGGCGAGGATCCGCGTCGCGTCGCGGTAGAACTCCGCCGTCGTCAGGTGCGCTGGGGTCTGCGCGCCGGCGAACACGTCGCTGACGAGAAGGTCGACCGTGCCCACGATCCCGGCGGGCAGGCGTGCCAGCCCCGCCCGCGCGTCGCCGATGCGCACCCGGATCGAGGAGCCGCGCGGCAGCGGCAGGGTCGCGCGCACGAGGTCGACGAGCGGCTGCTCCAGTTCGATGACCTGCTGGCGCGAGCCCGGGCGGGTCGCCTCGACGTACCGGGGCAGGGTGAACGCGCCCGCGCCGAGGTGCACCGCGGTCAGCGGCTGCCCGGGCAGGCGCAGGCGGTCGATCACCGCGGCCATGCGCGCGACGTATTCGAAGTGCAGGTGAGTGGCGTCATCCGGGTCGACGTGAGACTGCGGTGTGCCGTCCACCTCCAGCTCATACCCCGACGCGTACGGCGAGGGCACGATCCGAGCGATGGTCCCATCGGACAGACGCGTGGAGGCGATCTCGGCGGGTTCGACGCGGGCGCGGGCCATGCCCCCACGCTAGCCGCGCACGACCAGCAGGTGCCCGGCCGGTCGAAACACGATCGATACACACGAGCAACCGGCCCTCGATCGCTTGCGGGTACGGTCGGTACATCGGTTGAACGGGATGCGGCGCGTCGATCTGGAACCGCCGGCCCTGTCCTGACCCCCACATGGAAGGTGCACAGCACATGGCACACACGATGAGACGGCGCCTGCTCAGCGGCGCCGCCGCGGTCGCGATCGGCGCGATCGTCCTCTCCGGTTGCTCCAGCCAGCGCGGCGGCGGAGCAGAAGAGACCGAATCGGGCGATGTCGACTCGACGTTCGTCTTCGGCGCATCCGGAGACCCGTCCAGCCTCGACCCGGCCTTCGCCAGCGACGGCGAGTCCTTCCGCATCTCGCGGCAGATCTTCGAGGGTCTCGTCGGCGTCGAGGCGGGAACGGCTGACCCGGCGCCGCTCCTCGCCGAGAGCTGGGAGCAGTCCGAAGACGGACTGTCGTACACCTTCCAGCTCAAAGAGGGCGTGACCTTCCACGACGGCACCGAGTTCAACGCGGATGCGGTCTGCTTCAACTTCGACCGGCAGAACAACTTCACCGGTATCGCGCAGAGCGAGAGCCTGTCGTACTACTGGGGCAAGATCATGCGCGGCTACGCCGACACCGGCAGCTCGATCTACGAGAGCTGCGAGCCCGTCAGTGACACCGAGGTCACCGTGACCCTCAACGAGCCCTTCGCCGGCTTCATCCCGGCGCTGTCGCTCCCCGCGTTCGCCATGCAGAGCCCGGCCGCGCTCGAGGAGTACAACGCCGACGACGTGGGCGGCACCTCCGAGGCCCCGACGCTGAGCGAATACGCCACCGAGCACCCCACCGGCACCGGACCCTTCATGTTCGACTCGTGGGAGCCGGGCGCCGAGGCGACCGTCACCGCGTACGAGGACTACTGGGGCGAGCAGGGCCAGGTGCAGGAAGTCATCTTCCGCGTGATCGGTGACACCACCGCCCGCCGCCAGGCTCTCGAATCCGGCTCGATCGACGGCTACGACCTCGTCGCCCCCGCCGACCTCGGCGCACTCGAGGACGCGGGTTATACGCTCGTCAACCGCGAGCCGTTCAACATCCTGTACCTCGCCATGAACCAGGCCGACCCCGCGCTCGCCGACATCCGCGTGCGCCAGGCCCTCGCCCACGCCATCGACAAGGAGCAGCTGGTCAGCCAGGTGCTGCCCGAGGGCACCGTGATCGCCGACCAGTTCATGCCGGAAAGCGTGATCGGCTTCAACGAGGACGTCACGGCGTACGAGTACGACGTCGAGGCGGCTCAGTCGCTGCTGGAGGAAGCCGGTTTCACCGAGGCGAACCCGCTGACGTTGACCTTCAACTACCCGGTCAACATCTCGCGCCCGTACATGCCGAACCCGGAGCAGATCTTCACGAACCTGCAGTCGCAGCTGGAGGCCGTGGGCGTGGTGCTCAACCCCGTCTCGAACGAATGGGCCGAGTACCTCGACCTCATCCAGGGCGGCAGCGAGCACGGCATCCACCTCCTCGGGTGGACCGGTGACTACAACGACCCCGACAACTTCGTGGGGACGTTCTTCGGTGCTCCCTCGAACGAGTGGGGCTTCGACAACGCCGAGCTGTTCTCGGCGCTGACCACCGCGCGCGGCCTCGCCACCGAGGACGAGCAGGACCCCGCCTACCAGGACATCAACGAGGAGATCGCGCAGTTCCTGCCCGGAATCCCGCTGGCAAGCCCCGTCCCGACCCTGGCGTTCGCCGAGCGAGTCACCTCGTACCCGGCGAGCCCCGTGCAGGACGAGGTCTACAACCTGATCGAACTGTCGGAGTGACGAACGGATGCTGCGACCCGGCCCGGGTCGCAGCATCCTCGTCTGCCCCACCTGTGTGAATCGGCTGCCTAGCCCGGCGCGAAGCAGCCGATTCACGCGGGTCGGGCTCCCCTTTATCCCGGAGTCTTCGTGCTACGCACCATCGGCAGGCGTCTGCTCCTGCTCATCCCCACGCTGTTCGGCCTGTCCGTGCTGCTGTTCTTCTGGGTGCGCGCGCTCCCGGGCGGACCGGCCGTCGCGCTGCTGGGCGAACGCGCCACCCCTGAGGCCGTCGAGCGCATCAACGAGCTGTACGGCTTCAACGAGCCGCTTTACGTGCAGTACTTCACGTGGCTCGGGCGCCTGATCACGGGCGACTTCGGGGCCTCGATCCAGACCGGACGCCCCGTGCTGGAGGAGTTCCTGCGGCGCTTCCCGGCCACCCTCGAGCTCTCGATCGCGGCGCTGATCATCGCCGTCGGGGTCGGTATCCCCCTCGGATACTGGGCCGCACGCAAGCACGGCAAGGCGTGGGATCACATCGCGGTCGTGCTGAGCCTCGTCGGCATCACGATCCCGGTGTTCTTCCTCGCATTCATCCTCAAGTACATCTTCGCGGTGCAGCTGGGATGGCTCCCGTCCGACGGGAGGCAGAACCCGCGGATAGACGCGACCCACTACACGAACCTGTACCTGCTCGACGGCCTCATCACGGGCGAACTCGACGCGACATGGGACGCGTTCCTGCACCTCATCCTCCCGGCGGTCGCTCTCGGCACCATCCCGCTCGCGATCATCGTGCGCATCACGCGCGCGTCGGTGCTGGACGTGCAGAACGCCGACTACGTCCGCACCGGTCGGGCCAAGGGCATCGGGCAGGGGACGCTGCGCAACCGATTCATCCTGCGCAACGCCATGCTCCCCGTGGTCACCACCGTGGGGCTGCAGGCGGGTCTGCTGATCTCCGGGGCGGTGCTCACCGAGACGGTGTTCGCCTTCCCCGGCATCGGGCAGTTCCTCGCGAGGGCCATCTTCACGCGTGACTTCCCGGTGCTCCAGGGCTTCATCATCTTCATCGCGATCCTGTACGCCCTCATCAACCTGCTCGTGGACGTGTCCTACAGCGTCATCGACCCGAGAGTGAGAGTGCAGTGAGCTCCAGCATCCTGCCCCCCGCCCCCAGCGGCGGCCCCGTCGACGACAACGCGATCGTCGATGCAGCGCTCCTCAGCGCCCAGACCCGCGGCGGGTTCTGGCGCGACGTCTTCCGGCGTCTGCGGCGCAACCCCACCGCGTGGATCGGCGCGGTGATCGTGGCGCTGTTCATCCTGGTGGCGCTCCTGGCCCCGCTCCTCACGCCGTACCCGGCCGAGTCGCTGCCGGGGCAGCGCTTCATCACCCCGACCGATATTCCGGGCCCGGGTGAGATGGCCGAGTTCCCTCTCGGCCTCGACCGTTTCGGCGGTGACGTGCTGTCGAAGCTGATCTGGGGCGCGCAGGCCTCGCTGATGATCGGCATCGTGTCCACCAGTTTCGGCCTCGTCGGCGGCATGCTGCTCGGCCTTCTGGCCGGCATGTTCGGCGGGTGGGTCGACAACGTCGTGATGCGCTTCGTCGACATCCTCCTCTCGGTGCCGAACCTGCTGCTGGCGGTGTCGATCGCGGCGATCCTCGGGCAGAGCCAGCTGGCGATCATGATCGCGATCGGAGCATCCCAGGTGCCGGTCTTCGCGCGGCTCCTCCGCGCCTCGCTCCTGCAGCAGCGCGGCGCGGACTACGTGCTCTCCGCGCAGACGCTGGGCCTCAGCCGCCGCTCGGTCACGATGAGCCACGTCCTGCCCAACAGCGTGGGGCCGGTCATCGTGCAGGGGACGCTGACGCTGGCCACCGCCGTCATCGACGCGGCGGCCCTATCGTTCCTCGGCCTCGGCGGAGGGCTCCCGCAGACGGCCGAGTGGGGCCGCATGCTCACCTACGCGCAGTCGGAACTGGCGATCGCGCCGTGGCTGGCCTTCCTCCCCGGCATCTGCATCGCGGTCACCGCGCTCGGCTTCACGCTCCTCGGCGAGTCGCTGCGCGAGTCCATGGACCCCCGCACCCGCGCCCGCTGACCGCCCGCCCCGCCCCGTCCTGGAGGACCCGCCGGACCCGCGAGACTGCACGCTGCCGACGAGACATCGACATTCTGACGCGGTCTCGTCGGCAGGCTGAACTCTCGCGGCCCCGGCCGTGTGCGCGAAGCCGGGCAGGGGCGGGTCAGCCGGCGATGTCGAGCTCGTTGCCG
Organism: Microbacterium sp. Z11_20; assembly: GCF_057197605.1. Classification (NCBI taxonomy): domain Bacteria; kingdom Bacillati; phylum Actinomycetota; class Actinomycetes; order Micrococcales; family Microbacteriaceae; genus Microbacterium; species Microbacterium sp. Z11_20. Next base: position 162,824 of record NZ_JBXVOQ010000003.1, read on the forward strand.
GGGATCGAGGCGAGCAGGCGCCGCGTGTACGGGTCGCGCGCGTTCGTGAAGATCTCTTCACTGGATGCCGCCTCCACGAGCCGGCCGTCCTTCATGACGCACACGTAGTCGCTGATGAGACGCACCACGGCGAGGTCGTGGGAGATGAAGAGGTAGCTCAAGCCGTACTCGCGCTGCAGGTCGCCGAGGAGCGTGAGGATCTGGTCCTGCACGAGCACGTCGAGGGCCGAGACCGGCTCGTCGCACACGATGAGTTCGGGGGAGAGGGCGAGTGCACGGGCGATCGCGACCCGCTGGCGCTGGCCGCCCGACAGCTCCGAGGGGTAGCGGCGCAGCATCGACTGCGGCAGCGCCACGTCGTCCATGAGCTTCCGCACGCGCTCCGAGCGCTCCTTGGCCGAGCCGCGCTTGTAGAACGACAGCGGCTCCTCGATGATCCGCTCGATCGTGAACATGGGGTTCAGGCTCGAGTAGGGGTCCTGGAAGATCGGCTGCACCTTCTGCCGGAAGTCCCGCAGCGGCGCGCCCCTGAGGGCGGTGACATCCTGACCCTCGAACCGGATGGCCCCGCTCGTGGGCTCGACGACCTTCAGCAGCATCCGCGCGGTCGTGGTCTTGCCCGATCCCGACTCCCCGACGATCGCGACCGTCTGGCCGCGCGGGATCGCCAGCGACACGTCGTCGACGGCGCGGAAGTCGTCGCCGCGCCCGCGGGTCGGGTACACCTTCGTGAGGTGCTCGATCTCGACGATGTTGTCGACCGTGGCCGTCACCGCCTCGGCCGGATCGGGGACGATAGCCAGGCGCGCCGCGCGGAACTCCTCGGGCCGCAGGCGCACGGCCGCGACCGACGGGGCGGCCGCCACGAGGGACTTCGTGTACGGATGCTGCGGCGCCTCGAGGATCTGCCGCGCCGGGCCCTGCTCGACCACACGCCCGCGGTGCATCACGATGACGCGGGCGGCGCGCTCGGCGGCGAGCCCGAGGTCGTGGGTGATGAGCAGCACCGAGGTGCCGAGCTCGGTGGTCATCCGGTCGATCTGGTCGAGGATGGTGCGCTGCACCGTCACGTCGAGGGCGCTGGTGGGCTCGTCGGCGATGAGCAGACGCGGGCTGCAGGCCATGCCGATCGCGATGAGCGCGCGCTGGCGCATCCCGCCGGAGAATTCGTGCGGGTACTGCTTGGCGCGGGCCGCCGCATCCGGGAGTCCCGCCGCCTCGAGGGTCTGGACGACCTTCCCCTGCACGTCCGACCGCGTGGCCAGGCCGTGGGCGAGGAGCGTCTCGGCCACCTGCGTGCCGATCTTGGCGACCGGATTGAGGTTCGACATCGGGTCCTGCGGCACCAGGCCGATCTGGCGGCCGCGCACCTCCCGCATCCGCGCCTCACTGAACTGCGTGAGATCCTCGCCCTCGATCAGGATGCTGCCGCGGGCGACCGACCCGCCGGAGGCGAGCAGCCCGATGATTGCCATCGCCGTGGTGGACTTCCCCGAGCCGGACTCGCCGACGATGGCGACGGTCTCTCCCGGGGCGATGTCGAAGTCGACGCCATCGACGGCGCGGACGGGACCGTCGATCGTCGAGAAGTCGACGGCCAGGTCGCGGACGGACAGCAGGGGCGCTGCGGCGGCGGAGGTCATCCGTCCATCCTGCCCCGCGCGCCGCGGCGACGCACGCGCTGGGGCGCATCGTCACGCACCCGTAACCGCGCCGCCTCGGCCCCGGGAGGGGCGGAGCCAGCACTGTCGCGGTCCCGGCACCGCGCGCCGGCGCCGGTAGCGTGTTCGCATGCGCGTGATCGACCTCAACGCCGACCTCGGCGAGACGGTCCGGGGCGTGCCGACCGCCGACGACGAGGCGATGTTCGCCGTCGTCTCCAGTGCGAGCGTCGCGTGCGGCGGCCACGCCGGGGATGCGGCATCCATGCGCGCGGCCGTGGAGCGCGCCGCGCGGTTCGATGTGGCGGTGGGTGCGCACCCCTCCTATCGCGATCCGGACAACTTCGGCCGGATCCACCGCGACCCCGCGCCCACGCAGCTGCGCGCCGAGGTCGCCGAACAGCTGCGGGCACTGGTGGCCGCCGGGGCGCACGTGCGCTACGTCAAGCCGCACGGCGCGCTGTACCACGCGGTCACGGTCGAGGCGGAGCAGGCGGATGCGGTGGTGGCGGCCGTGGCCGACGTCTCGGCGGCGCTCGGCCGCGCCCTGCCCGTGCTGGGCCTCGGCGGAGAGATCGAGCGCGCCGCACGGGCGGCCGGCCTCCCCTTCGTCCGCGAGGCGTTCCTGGACCGCGGCTACACCGCGACGGGCGGGCTCGTGCGCCGCGGTGAGCCGGGTGATCTGCTGCACGAGGCCGCCGTCGTGGCCGAGCGGGCCGTCCGTCTGGCCGTCGACGGCCTGGTCGACACCGTCGACGGACCGCCGGTGGCCGCGGACGCCGCATCCCTGTGTCTGCACGGCGACACCCCGGCTGCCGTGGCGATGGCGCGTGCGGTGCGGGCGGCCCTGGAGGCTGAGGCGATCGTCGTGCGCCCACCATGGTGAACGTGGAGCTGCGGCCCATGGGGGAGCGGGCAGTCCTCGCCGGGACGGCGTCGCTCGCCGACGTCCTGGCGCTGTCGGCCGCGCTCGCCGCATCCCGGCCCGAGGGGATCAGCGACATCGTTCCCGCTGCCCGCACCGTGCTCGTGGCGTTCGACCCGGGGGTCGTCGCGCCCTCGGGCGTGCGGGCGTGGATCCGCGCCGCCGCCGAGGAGGACGCTGCCGCGGGCGCGGCACCGTCGGGACCGCTCGTGGAGGTGCCGATCCGCTACGACGGGCCCGACCTCGCCGACACGGCCGGCCTGCTCGGGATGAGTGCCTCCGAACTCGTCGCGCGGCACCGCGCCGCCGAGTGGAGCGTCGCCTTCACCGGATTCGCCCCCGGATTCGCGTACCTGGTGAGCGACGACTGGCCCTACGACGTGCCCAGGCTCGCGTCGCCGCGCACGCGCGTGCCGGCCGGCTCAGTGGGGATCGCGGGCGCCTTCTCCGGCGCGTACCCGCGCGAGACGCCCGGCGGATGGCGGCTGATCGGCGCGACGGATGCGCCGCTGTTCGACCCGCACGCCGCTCCGCCCGCGCTCCTCCCGCCCGGCGCCCGCGTGCGCTTCGTCGAGAAACGACATGCGGGACGAGAAACGGCGCGGCGCGTGGTTTCTCGCCCGGAACGTCGTTTCTCGCAGGCCGGGGAGGCGGGGGAGGCGGGGAGCGCCGGGGAGGCGGGGATCGGGGTCGTGGAGCCGGGGTTGCTCGCTACGGTGCAGGACCTCGGCCGGGCGGGGAACGCCGCCCTCGGGATCGCGCGATCGGGTGCGCTGGACCGCGAGGCGCTGCGACGTGCGAACCGGCTCGTCGGCAATGACGAGGGCGCCGCCGGGGTGGAGATCACCCTGGGCGGATTCCGCGCCGTCGCCCACCGACCCCTGTGGGTCGCGGTGGCCGGCGCCGTCGGCCCGATGACGCTCGACGGGCACGCGATCGATCCGCATACCGCGATCCGGTGGCCCGCCGGTGCCGAGCTGTCGGTCGGCTGGTTCGCCCAGGGGACGCGCGGCTACCTCGCCGTTCGCGGCGGCATCGACGTACCGCCGGTCGCCGGATCCCGCGCCACCGACGTGCTCGCCGGCCTCGGCCCGGCACCGCTCCGCGCCGGCGACGTGGTGGCCGTGGGCGCCGACCCTGCCGCCGCCGTGCCGGTCGCCGACCTCGTGCCGTGGGGCGCGCCCGCCGACGCCGAGATCGAGGTCGAGCTGGCCCCGGGGCCACGCGCCGACTGGTTCGCCGCATCCGCGCACCGCGCCCTGTTCGAGGCGGTCTGGACCGTCTCCGACGCCGCCGACCGCGTCGGGATGCGGCTGGACGGGCCCGAGCTCGAGCGGGTGCAGGACGGTGAGGTGCCCAGCGAAGGAATGGTGCCGGGCGCGCTGCAGGTGCCGCCGTCCGGTCGCCCCACGATCCTCCTGGCCGACGGCCCGGTCACCGGTGGATACCCCGTGATCGCGGTGGCGACCGATGCCGCCCTCGACGCGCTCGCCCAGGCACGGCCGGGAACCCGCGTGCGCTTCCGCCACGCCCGCCCCCTGCCCTGACCCCGCGCAGATCCAGACCCGGCGCAGACCAGGTCGGGCCCCGGTGAGACGGGGTCGGCGGGAGCGGGATCCCCTGTTTTCCCGGGCCACGGGCCGCGGTTATACCGCACGTCGGGGAACCCGTCAAGAATCCGGCTGGACACGGCGCGTCATCCGACGTATAGTCGTCTTTTGCGCTCCCCTTTCCCCTGCCCTCATATGGTGGTCGGCTGTTCCTGCACGTCCCCGCTCTCGCGGTGTGCGTCGTGTCAGGTTTCGGGGCCGGGAGCACTCCACCCTGACGACAAGGAAATCACGAGTCCTGCCCGGGCTCTGCGGAGGTTATTCCCTTGGCTGCTGCGCGCAACGCATCCACCCCCACCACCCCTAAGAACGGCCGCGGAGCATCCCGGCTTTCGTTCGCAAAAATCTCCGACACGCTGACGGTCCCCGACCTTCTCGCGTTGCAGACCGAGTCATTCGATTGGCTCGTCGGCAACGAAGCGTGGAAGACGCGTGTCGCCGAGGCTCTGGCCGCCGGTCGCACCGACGTCCCGGAGATCAGCGGACTGGAGGAGATCTTCGAGGAGATCTCGCCGATCGAAGACCTCAGCGAGACGATGCAGCTCTCGTTCACGAACCCGTACCTCGAGCCGGAGAAGTACTCGATCGAGGAGTGCAAGGAGCGCGGCAAGACCTACGCCGCCCCGCTGTACGTCGAGGCCGAGTTCATGAACCACCAGACCGGTGAGATCAAGACCCAGACGGTCTTCATGGGCGACTTCCCCCTGCAGACGGGCAAGGGAACGTTCATCATCAACGGCACCGAGCGTGTCGTCGTGTCGCAGCTGGTCCGTTCGCCGGGCGTGTACTTCGACAGGACCCCCGACAAGACGTCCGACAAGGACATCGTGTCGGCCCGCATCATCCCCAGCCGCGGTGCGTGGCTGGAGTTCGAGATCGACAAGCGCGATCAGGTCGGCGTCCGCATCGACCGCAAGCGCAAGCAGTCGGTCACCGTTTTCCTGAAGGCCCTGGGCCTCACCAGCGAAGACATCCTCGCCGAGTTCGCCGGCTTCGACTCGATCGAAGACACGCTGTCCAAGGACACGATCCTCACCAAGGAGGACGCGCTCCGCGACATCTACCGCAAGCTCCGTCCGGGCGAGCAGGTCGCCGCCGAGGCTGCCCGCGCGCTGCTGGACAACTTCTACTTCAACTCCAAGCGCTACGACCTGGCGAAGGTCGGTCGGTACAAGATCAACCAGAAGCTGGGCCTCGACCTGCCGCTGAGCGACTCGGTCCTGACCGTCGACGACATCGTCGCGACGATCAAGTACCTCGTCCGCCTGCACCGCGGCGACGACACCTTCTCCGGCACGCGCGGCGGGAAGACCGCCGAGATCCGCCTGGACATCGACGACATCGACAACTTCGGCAACCGCCGCATCCGCGCGGTGGGCGAGCTGATCCAGAACCAGGTCCGCACGGGCCTGTCGCGCATGGAGCGTGTCGTCCGCGAGCGGATGACCACGCAGGACATCGAGGCGATCACGCCGCAGACCCTGATCAACGTGCGCCCCGTCGTCGCCGCGATCAAGGAGTTCTTCGGCACCTCGCAGCTGTCGCAGTTCATGGATCAGAACAACCCGCTCGCGGGCCTGACCCACAAGCGCCGCCTGTCCGCGCTCGGCCCCGGCGGTCTGTCGCGTGAGCGCGCCGGCGTCGAGGTCCGTGACGTGCACCCCTCGCACTACGGCCGCATGTGCCCGATCGAGACGCCGGAAGGCCCGAACATCGGCCTGATCGGCTCGCTCGCATCGTTCGCCCGCATCAACGCGTTCGGCTTCATCGAGACGCCGTACCGCCGCGTCGTGAACGGCCGGGTCACCGACCAGATCGACTACCTGACCGCCAGCGAAGAGGCCGACTTCATCGTCGCCCAGGCCAACGCGCCGCTGAAGGCCGACGGTCACTTCCAGGAGGATCGGGTCCTCGCCCGCAAGATCGGCGGCGAGGTCGACCTCATCCCCGCCGGCGAGATCGGCTACATGGACGTCTCCCCGCGCCAGATGGTGTCGGTGGCGACCTCGCTCATCCCGTTCCTCGAGCACGACGATGCCAACCGCGCCCTCATGGGTGCGAACATGCAGCGTCAGGCCGTGCCGCTGGTTCGCAGCGACTCGCCGCTGGTGGGTACCGGTATGGAGGGCTACGCCGCGGTCGACGCCGGTGACGTGATCACCGCCGAGAAGGCCGGTGTCGTCCTGGAGGTCTCGGCCGACGTCGTGACCGTGCAGCTGGATGAGGGCGGCACGCAGGACTACTTCCTGCGCAAGTTCGACCGCTCCAACCAGGGCACGTCCTACAACCAGCGGGTCGTCGTATCCGCCGGCGAGCGCATCGAGGTCGGCGAGGTCATCGCCGACGGACCCGCGACGGAGAACGGCGAGCTCGCGCTCGGCAAGAACCTGCTCGTGGCGTTCATGACGTGGGAAGGCCACAACTTCGAGGACGCGATCATCCTCAGCCAGGAGCTGGTCAAGAACGACACCCTCTCCTCGATTCACATCGAGGAGTACGAGGTGGATGCTCGCGACACCAAGCTGGGCAAGGAGGAGATCACCCGTGATCTCCCCAACGTCAGCCCCGACCTGCTGAAGGACCTCGACGAGCGCGGCATCGTCCGCATCGGCGCCGAAGTCCGCCCCGGTGACATCCTCGTCGGCAAGGTCACGCCCAAGGGTGAGACCGAGCTCAGCGCCGAGGAGCGCCTGCTCCGTGCGATCTTCAACGAGAAGAGCCGCGAGGTTCGCGACACGTCGCTGAAGGTTCCCCACGGTGAGCAGGGCACGATCATCGCGGTCAAGGAGTTCAACGCCGAGGACGGCGATGACGAGCTCGGCTCCGGCGTCAACCGCCGCGTCGTGGTCTACATCGCCCAGAAGCGCAAGATCACCGAAGGCGACAAGCTCGCCGGACGCCACGGCAACAAGGGTGTCATCGCGAAGATCCTCCCCGTCGAGGACATGCCCTTCCTCGCCGACGGCACGCCCGTCGACGTGGTGCTCAACCCGCTCGGAATCCCCGGTCGCATGAACTTCGGTCAGGTGCTGGAGCTTCACCTCGGGTGGATCGCCCAGCAGGGCTGGAAGGTCGAGGGCACCCCGGAGTGGGCCGTCCGTCTGCCGGAGCAGGCCTTCGAGGCCGCCCCCGGCACGAAGGTCGCCACCCCGGTGTTCGACGGTGCGAGCGAGGAGGAGATCGCGGGTCTGCTGGACTCGACGTTCCCCACGCGCGACGGCGACCGGCTCATCGGCTCCTCGGGCAAGACGCTGCTGTTCGACGGTCGCTCCGGCGATCCGTTCCCGGCTCCCGTCTCGGTCGGCTACATGTACATCTTGAAGCTGCACCACCTCGTCGACGACAAGATCCACGCCCGCTCGACCGGTCCGTACTCGATGATCACCCAGCAGCCGCTCGGTGGTAAGGCGCAGTTCGGTGGCCAGCGCTTCGGTGAGATGGAGGTGTGGGCACTCGAGGCCTACGGCGCCGCATACGCGCTCCAGGAGCTCCTCACGATCAAGTCCGACGACATCCTCGGCCGCGTCAAGGTGTACGAGGCGATCGTCAAGGGCGAGAACATCCAGGAGCCCGGCATCCCTGAGTCCTTCAAGGTGCTGATGAAGGAGATGCAGTCGCTCTGCCTGAACGTCGAGGTCCTCTCGGCCGACGGCACCGCGGTCAACCTCCGCGACACCGATGATGACGCCTTCCGTGCTGCCGAAGAACTCGGCATCAACATCTCCAGCCGCTTCGAGTCCTCGTCCATCGACGAGATCTGACCCGGCCCCTTCGACAAGCTCAGGGACCGCGTCCCAAAATTTCCGACACAGGAGAAGTAGTGCTCGAATCAAACACTTTCGATCAGCTTCGAATCGGTCTGGCCACCGCTGACGACATCCGTCGTTGGTCGTTCGGCGAGGTCAAGAAGCCCGAAACCATCAATTACCGCACGCTCAAGCCCGAGAAGGACGGCCTCTTCGGGGAGCAGATCTTCGGTCCCTCACGGGACTGGGAGTGCGCGTGCGGCAAGTACAAGCGCGTCCGCTTCAAGGGCATCGTCTGCGAGCGCTGCGGCGTGGAGGTCACCAAGTCCTCCGTCCGCCGCGAGCGGATGGGCCACATCGAGCTGGCCGCTCCCGTCACCCACATCTGGTACTTCAAGGGCGTCCCGTCGCGCCTGGGGTACCTCCTGGACATGGCGCCGAAGGACCTCGAGAAGGTCATCTACTTCGCCGCCTACATGGTCATCTCCGTCGACGAGGAGGCGCGTCACCGCGACCTCCCCACGCAGGAGAACAACATCCGTCTCGAGCTGAAGACCCTCGGCGACCGTCGCGATGCCCGCATCGCCGCTCGCATGGCCAAGCTGGAGGAGGAGCTCGCCGCCCTGGAGGCGGAGGGTGCCAAGGCCGACCAGAAGAAGAAGGTCAAGGACGCCGCCGAGAAGGACATGTCGCAGGCCCGCAAGGCCGCCGACGAGCAGATCGCCAAGCTCGAGCGCGTGTGGGAAGACTTCCGCTCGCTCGAGGTCGGCACGCTCAAGCCCGAGGACGACGTCTTCCACGAGCTGCAGGACCGGTTCGGTCAGTACTTCGAGGCCCACATGGGCGCGGAGTCGATCAAGCGCCGCCTGGAGGCCTTCGACCTGGCCGCCGAGTCGGAGAACCTGCACCTGCAGATCTCCGAGGGCAAGGGCCAGCGCAAGATCCGCGCGATCAAGCGACTGAAGGTCGTCAACTCGTTCCTGCAGACGGGCATGAGCCCGGCTGCGATGGTGCTCGACGTCGTTCCGGTCATCCCGCCGGAGCTGCGCCCGATGGTGCAGCTGGACGGTGGCCGCTTCGCGACCAGCGACCTCAACGACCTGTACCGTCGCGTGATCAACCGCAACAACCGTCTCCGTCGCCTGATCGACCTCGGTGCCCCCGAGATCATCGTCAACAACGAGAAGCGGATGCTGCAGGAGGCCGTCGACGCACTGTTCGACAACGGCCGCCGTGGTCGCCCCGTCACCGGTACCGGTAACCGTGCGCTGAAGTCGCTGTCCGACATGCTCAAGGGCAAGCAGGGCCGGTTCCGCCAGAACCTGCTCGGCAAGCGCGTGGACTACTCGGGCCGTTCGGTCATCGTCGTGGGTCCCCAGCTGAAGCTGCACCAGTGCGGTCTGCCCAAGCAGATGGCTCTGGAGCTGTTCAAGCCGTTCGTGATCAAGCGCCTCATCGACCTCGGTCACTCGCAGAACATCAAGGCCGCCAAGCGTGCCGTCGAGCGCACCCGTCCCGAGGTCTGGGACGTGCTCGAGGAGATCATCCGCGAGCGTCCGGTTCTGCTGAACCGTGCGCCCACGCTGCACCGCCTCGGCATCCAGGCCTTCGAGCCTCAGCTCGTGGAGGGCAAGGCCATCCAGCTGCACCCGCTCGTATGTGCCGCGTTCAACGCGGACTTCGACGGTGACCAGATGGCTGTGCACCTGCCGCTGTCGGTCGAGGCGCAGGCCGAGGCCCGCATCCTCATGCTGGCCTCCAACAACATCCTGAAGCCGTCGGACGGCCGTCCGGTGACCCTGCCCTCGCAGGACATGATCATCGGTCTGCACCACCTGACGACCCTCAAGGAGGGCGCAGCCGGTGAGGGCCGCGTGTTCGGCTCCGTCGGTGAGGCGATCCTGGCCAAGGACGAGGGCACCCTCGACCTGCAGGCCAAGGTCCGCATCCGCATCCCGGGTCTTTCGTTCCTCGAGGGCCAGGCGCCCGAGGGCTACGAGCGTCACGGCATCGTGGACGCCTCGCTCGGTCAGGCGATCTTCAACGACACCCTCCCCAAGGGCTACCCGTTCGTACGCGAGCAGGCAGACAAGGGCAAGCTGTCGCAGATCGTCAACAAGCTGGCCGAGGAGTACCCGAAGGTGGAGGTCGCCGCGACGCTGGACCGCATCAAGGACGCCGGCTTCTACTGGGCGACGCGTTCGGGTGTGACCGTGGCGCTGAGCGACGTTCTGACCCCGCCGAACAAGAAGGAAATCGTCGCGGGCTACGAGAAGCAGGCCGCGAAGGTCCAGGCGCAGTACGAGAAGGGTCTGACGACCGACTCGGAGCGGCGCCAGGAGCTCATCAAGATCTGGACCGAAGCGACCGACGAGGTCCAGAAGGCGATGCGCGACAACTTCCCGGAGGACAACACCATCAACCGCATGGTGTCGTCGGGCGCTCGTGGTAACTGGCTGCAGATCCGGAACATCGCCGGTATGCGAGGCCTGGTGAACAACCCCAAGGGTGAGATCATCCCCCGTCCGATCATCTCCTCGTACCGCGAGGGGCTGTCGGTGGCGGAGTACTTCATCGCGACGCACGGTGCCCGTAAGGGTCTGGCCGACACGGCCCTCCGTACGGCCGACTCGGGGTACCTCACGCGTCGTCTCGTGGACGTCTCGCAGGATGTCATCATCCGCGAGGAGGACTGCGGCACGTCGAAGGGCCTCGAGCTCCCGATCGCCGCAGCGGGCGTCGACGGCAGCCTCGTCAAGGACGCGAACGTCGAGAACTCGGTGTTCGCCCGTACCCTCGCCGCCGACGTGGTCGACGCGCAGGGCACGGTCCTGGCCGAGGCCGGCGACGACGTGGGTGACGTGCTCATCAACAAGCTCGTCGATGCCGGTGTCGAGAACATCAAGGTCCGTTCGGTCCTGACGTGCGACTCGGCGGTCGGTGTGTGCGCGAAGTGCTACGGCCGTTCGCTGGCCACCGGCAAGATGGTCGACATCGGCGAAGCGGTCGGCATCATCGCCGCCCAGTCGATCGGCGAGCCCGGCACCCAGCTGACGATGCGTACCTTCCACACCGGTGGGTCGGCGTCGGCGGAAGACATCACGCAGGGTCTTCCCCGTGTGCAGGAGCTGTTCGAGGCGCGCACCCCGAAGGGTGCCTCGCCGATCGCTGAGGCCGATGGCCGCATCACGATCGACGAGACCGAGAAGGCCAAGAAGGTCATCCTCACGCCCGACAACGGCGACGAGCCCGTGGTCTACCCCGTCCTGAAGCGCGCGACGCTTCTGGTCGAGGACGGCCAGCACGTCACCGTCGGCGAGCCGCTCCTGGTCGGAACGCTCGACCCCAAGGAGGTCATGCGAGTCATGGGCGCCCGCGAGGTGCAGCGCTACCTCGTCAACGGCGTTCAGGGCGTGTACCGCTCCCAGGGTGTGCCGATCCACGACAAGCACATCGAGGTCATCGTGCGCCAGATGCTGCGGAAGGTCACCGTGGTCGACCACGCTGACACGACGCTGCTTCCGGGTGAGCTGGTCGACTTCAAGAAGTACCAGAACATCAACCGCGAGACGGTGGCGGCGGGCAAGCGCCCGGCGTCGGGTCGACCGGAGCTGATGGGTATCACGAAGGCGTCGCTCGCGACGGAGTCGTGGCTGTCGGCGGCATCGTTCCAGGAGACCACCCGCGTCCTGACGCAGGCGGCCATGGAGGGCAAGAGCGACCCGCTCGTCGGCCTCAAGGAGAACGTCATCATCGGAAAGCTCATCCCCGCCGGAACCGGACTTGCGAAGTACCGCAACGTCACGGTCGAGGCGACGGAAGAGGCCAAGAGCGAGCGGTACCCCAACCGCATCTTCGCCTCGGACGGCGCCTACAGCGACGCCGACCTGAGCTACGTCGATTTCGACAGCTTCTCGACGGACGACTTCACGCCCGGCACGTACAACTGATCGGGTCGGGATGCGGCTGACCGCCGCATCCCGTCCGCCCGAAGGCCCCCGTCCCTGCGCATCTCGCAGGGTCGGGGGCCTTCGTCGTTCCCGGGCGTCTGCCGGGTGAGGCAGGCGTGGCAGCGGGGGGAATCCGCGCGAGCGCGGCTACCGTGGGTGGGGAGGGGATGACATGGCTCGGGTGAGCGGACGTAGCCTGTGGATCGCGTGGCCGGTCGGCGTGATCTGCGCCGCCGTCGTGGGCGCGCTCGTGTGGATCGCCGCCCCCGGGGTGCCCGTGGTCATCGACTTCGTGGGGAACACCCTGCGGAGTGCGAGCTCGCCCCCGGCTGCTGTGGAGGAGGATTCCGCCGCGACACCTCCCACGGCGGACTCCGACTGCCGGAGCCTGTACCCCGACCGACTCTGGGCCGAGCTGACGTGGACGCCGGAGGCGCTGCTGTCGCAGAACGCGGCGGCGCCGGCGACGGAGTCCACGCTGGCCACGGCCCTCGCCCCGGCCGTGCGTCTCACCTGCTCGTGGCGCGCGGACGACGGCCGGTCGGCCTCCACGACGGTGGCGACGGTCGCTGCGGATGCGGCGCAGGTGGCCCACGCGGCACTCTCGGCCGAGGGCTTCGTCTGCACGAGCGAGGAATCCGCCGTGCACTGCGAGCGCAGGAAGGGCTCCGTGCACGAGATCCACGATCTGCGCGGCGACGTGTGGCTCTCCAGCATGCTGACCGCCTGGCTGCCGGAGGACTACGGCGCGCAGGTGGCTTCGCGCGTCTTCGGGCGCGGGTGAGTCAGTCGAAGATCGCCGCGACGATGCTGTCGGTGTAGCCCGACGGGGCGAGGTTGGAGAACTCGGTGTCGATGAGGATGCCGTCCCGCCAGAACAGGGTGCGTCCATCGGTGACGGGGTAGTGCGGGTTGTCCCACGTCTTCTCGCAGCGCGTGCCGGCGTCGGGGGTGTAGCAGGCGAAGCCCTCCGTGTCGGCGAGGGCATTGAGCATGTCCAGGGCGGGACCCCGGTTCATCCGGGTGATCTCCGTGGCGAGGTACGTCGTGTCTGCCCGCGGATCGCGCCAGAGGCAGATGAGGGAGCCGTCGGACTGCACTCCCACCGGACCGAAACCCTCCGGGTTCAGCGGAGTCTCGCCGAGTTGCGCGAGCACCGGGTCGGCGAGGATCGCGCGGCAGTCGGTGGGAACGACCGCGGATGCCGTCGCCGACGCCGACGGGGTGGGAGAGGCGGTCGCACCGGAGGAGGTCGGGCTTGCGGTCGGCGTCGGACCCGCCGTGCCCGTGGACGACCCCGCCTCGGGCGCGCAGGCCGCCAGACCCAGCATCCCGACTGCCAGCATCCCGACTGCCAGTGTCGCGATCAGCGCTGCGCGGACGGGGGAGCGTCGAACACCGGCGATCATGGCCACACCATAGCCCTTCGGGGGCGACGGACATCGACACACGGCGGCACGCCTCCCAGGAGCGGCGGGAAGCGCACGTTAGCCTTCGAACGCGGGGATATACCCCGCGTGAGGAGTGCTGGGCGATGAGTGATTCCAAGTCGTCGTACGGCGACCCGGTCGACGAACCGACGGACGCAGACCGCGACGCCGACGTGGTCGGCCGTGCGCGCGAGGCTCTGGCCGAAGCCGAGGCTGCACGCGCGGAGGTTCCCGCCGATGCTGCGACACCCGTGTCCGCCGAGCGTCCGGCCGCAGACGAGCCCGAGACCGTCGTGATCGAGGAGACCGTGGTCGTCGAAGATCGCACCGAAGACCCCGATGACGCGCGCTGGGCGATGTACGCCGCCTCTGCCGAGGCGGACGCCCGTGCCGAGGAGGCCCGCGCCGACCAGGCGCGCGCCGACGCCCGTGCCGAGGAGGCCCGCGCCGACCAGGCGCGCGCCGACGACACCCGTGTCCAGGACGCCCGGAGGGACGAGACCCCGACGGTGGCCGCGACGCCCGTGGTCACTCCGAGCGAGCGCGCCCCGGCCTACGGCGGTGCGCAGCCCATCTTCGTCCAGGCGCCGGAGGCCCCGCGCCCCCGCGGGAACCGCGGAGCAGCCGGGGCGATCGGCCTGCTGGCCACCCTCGTCTTCGCCGTCCTCTACCTCGCCGCGACCCTGGGTCTCGGACTCCTCAACCGCGAATTCGAGCTCTCCGGGGTCGTCGAAGCGACGACGCAGGCGGTGACCACGTGGGCGTTCTGGGTGCCCGTGGTCGTCTTCTTCCTCGCGTTCTGGCTCCTCGGCGCGGTCATCAACCGCGGACGTTGGGGTCACTGGGTCGTGTGGGGCATCCTCGTCGGGCTCGCCGCGTACGCCGGTCACCTCCTCGGCGCGCTCTTCCAGGAGCCCTTCTGGATGCTGACCGCCCGCGAAGGCGCCGAGCTCCTGGAGGGCGCGGTGCTCGCGCCCCTGGCGATCGTCGCCTTCGTGCTCGGTCGTGAGCTGACGATCTGGTTCGGTGCGTGGGTCGCCGCCCGCGGACGCCGGATGACCGAGCTCAACGAGGAAGCCCAGCGCGAGTACGAGCGCACGCTCGAAGCCGGTCCGCAGCTGCACCGCGCCTGACGATGACCCGCGACGCGGCGGGCTCGGGCGGCGGGCCGGTCGCACCCGCCGTCGCCCTGGCCTTCGCCGTCGTGGGTTTCGTCGCCGTCGCCATCGCGGGCCTGGGGCTGACGAGCCTCGCCCTCGACGCGGATGTCATCGCCGTGCGGGGGCTCGGACAGATCCCCGGCGTCATCGGGATGCTGCTGGCCACCGCGGGGTTCGCCGCGGCCCTGTGGTCGGGGCTGAGGGCGGAGCATCCGTCGTTCTGGACCGCCGTCATCACGGCGCTGTGCGCGTACCTCGGTGAGGTGGTCGGCGTCGCCGTCGGAGCGCTGATCAGCGGCAGCGACCCGGCGCTCGCCTTCGCCGCGGCCGGCGCCGTCGCCATCGGCTGGCCCGGCGTGGTGATCGCCGTCACCGGCCTGATCGGCGGATGGGCGGGCATCGCGCTCGTCCGCACGCGCGCCCGCCGTCCGCGCTGGCCGTGGGAGCGCGACGAGGACGACTCGTGACGCGCCCGCGGGGACTAGCGTAGGAAACCGTGGAGCGGTCGATCGAGACCCAGGTCAGCCAGGCGGTGGACGCTTGGCTGCGGTGGCTGCCGCGGTGGGAGCCCGCGACGCACCGCGGCCGGGTGGCCCCGTGCCGCCGCTGCTTCGGATCGCCGGTGCTCTCGGCGGCGGGGCTCGGCGCGGATGTCCCCCACGGCGTGCAGCACGGGCTCTCCACGCGCGTGAAGACGATCATCGACACCTCGGTGGCCGAGTACACCGCGCGCAACCTGCCGATGCTGCAGGCCGAGCTCGACCAGCAGTCCGCCCGCAACCGCGCGCGCAGTTACCGTCCCGCTGAGGGACTGGAGCCGGAGTTCGAGGGCCTGCCCCTGGATCCCGATCCGGTGCCCGGCGCACCGTTCCTGTTCACCGTCTCGGGCATGGCTGCGGAGGAAGAGGCGGCGATCCCCGACCTGCCGCCCCTCACCGATGAGGCCAAGGCGGCCCTCCGCCAGGAGGTGGGGCTCGCCGACGACTACGCGAACATGATCGGGCGCGAGGTGTGCGCGGTGCTGCTGCACCATCGCCTCCGCATCCAGAGCGCTGTCGCCGAGTACGTCGAGCCGCAGATCGCGGCGATGCTGGAAGAGCTGACGCGGTCGCTGGACTCGCCGTTCGACCCCAACGACCCCGGCCTGCCCACCGTCTGACCCCGCCGGAAGCGCTCGGGACGCGTCACGCGTTCCTGCGGGATCCGGTGGGTTGGTACCATGACCGGGCTTGTACTGTGATGCGCCGCCGACGGCGCTATGGGCTATACCGACCGGGGGAGGCGGGGTTGCCGACACGCCTGCCCGCTGTGCCCCCGATCCTGCCGGGGCTGGCGTACATCCGGCCGCTCGGCTCGGGGGGCTTCGCCGATGTGTTCCTGTACGAGCAGGACATGCCGCGCCGCAGCGTCGCGGTGAAGGTGCTGCCCAGCGACGTGCGCGACCCCGACCTGCTGCGCATGTTCAACGCCGAGGCCGATGTGCTGGCTCATCTGTCGGCGCATCCGTCGATCGTCACGGTGTACCAGGCGGGTATCTCCGCCGACGGACGGCCCTACATCGTCATGGAGTTCTGCCCCGGCTCACTCGCGCAGCGCTACCGGGTGGAGCGCATCCCCGTCCCCGAAGTGCTCTCGATCGGGGTCAAGATGGCCAGCGCCCTCGAATCCGCGCACCGGGCGGGCCTCGTGCACCGCGACGTGAAGCCGAGCAACATCCTCATCACGACCTTCGGCACCCCCGTGCTCGCCGACTTCGGCATCGCCTCGGCCCTCGCGCGCCAGAGTGCCGATGAGGTTCTCGCGATGAGCGTGCCGTGGAGCGCCCCCGAGGTGGTGGCCGAGCAGACCGCGGGCACGATCTCCAGCGAGGTGTGGAGCCTGGGGGCGACGGTCTATTCGCTCCTGGCCGGACACAGCCCCTTCGAGCGCCTGGAGCGCGGCCAGAACACCCGCGAGCAGCTGCGGCGGCGTATCGCCCGCGCGAGCTACACCGAGATCGCCCGGGCCGATGTCCCGCGGTCGCTCCAGCTCCTCCTCGCCCGCACCATGAGCCGCGACGCGCGCCACCGCCACACCAGCGCGATCGAGGTCGGCGAGGCGCTGCGCGCCGTGCAGGCGGAACTGGGCCTCGCGGTGACCCCGTTGGAGGTCGCGGCGGAAGAGTGGCGTCCGGGCGCGCGTCCCGTGGACTTCTCCGACACCTCGCTCCGCGGCCCCGTGCGCAGCGCCGTCGAGCACAGCGGCCGGCGGAAGGTGCGCTCGGCGACGGGCGTCGCCTCGCTCGCGCGCGATGAGGACACCGGCATCTCCGGGCCGGATCGGCGGGCCCGTCCTGTGATTCCGTGGGTCCTCGGGGGCGCGGCCCTCCTCGCGGCGTCCGCCGTGACGGTGGCGGCGCTGCTGGCGACGGGAATCCTCTGATGCGCAAGCGCTCGATCGCGGCCGTGGCCGCCGGCGCGGCAGCCGTGGCCCTCATCGTCGGGGTGAGCATCGTCTGGCCGGGGCTCGACGCGCAGGAGACCCCGGAGGTGGACACGGCGGTGTGGGCGTTGCAGACGGGGGAGGGGCGCCGCTATGCGCGGGTGAACACCTCCATCGGCGAACTCGACACCGTGCGCAGCGTCAGCAACCCCAGCTCGGTGGCGCAGTCGGGCGAGGGCGCTTTTCTCTTCTCCGACAGCTTCAGCAAGCTCACCCGCATCAACGAGGCGCTGCCGCAGGATCTGGATGAGGAGACCGTTCGCGCGTCCCCGTCCACGCCGGCGGGAACGACGGATGTCGTCACCTCGGGCGACTTCGTGGCCTACCGCACCGACTCCGGTACCGTGCACGCCGGCCGGCTGTCGACGGGCGAGACGATGCCGGTGGATCCGTTCGCCACGGAAGACGAGGACGAGGACACCCCGCCGTACACTGCCGATGCGCTCGCGGTGAACCGCGACGGGATGCTGTTCGCCTACTCGTCGGACGACGAGTCGGTGCTGCGCTACGACCTGCGCCGGGGCGAGATGAGCGGCCGCGACCCGCTGCCCGCCGACCTGGCGAGCCCCGCCCTCACGGCCATGGGGGATATCTGGGCGCTGATCGACCGCGACACCGGCGAGGTGCATCTGCGCGGCCGCGACGAGCCGGTGCCCGTGGAGGTGTCGGGCGACGTCCGCGTCGGCGAGGCAGACCCCGACGGCGACGCGGTCTACCTCGCGGACGAGACCGGACTGGTCGCGGTCTCGCGCGACGGCACGGTCACCGCGGAGGTCGATCGCGGCGCGACCGTGCTCGGTACGCCGGCAGCTCCCGTCGTGCACGACGGCGAGGTCTTCGCCGCGTGGCTCGGACCCACCGACGGGGGCGGACTGCTGTGGCGTTCGCGCTCGCGCGAGACGGTGCTCGACTACGGCGCGGAGACGATCCCCGACGAGCGGCGACCGGTGTTCGTGGCCACCGACGAGGCCGTCATCCTGAACGAAACGCGCACCGGATGGGTGTGGACCGTCCCCGGCGGAGAGCTCGTCCCCTCCAGCCAGGACTGGTCGCTGGATGACCGCACCGATCCGGCCGCCGTCCCCAGCGAAGAACAGCTGAGCGTGGTGCTCGACCCCAAGCCTCCGATCGCCGAGGCCGACTCCTTCGGCGTGCGGGCCGGGCGCCTGGCGACCCTGCCCGTGCTGCTGAACGACCACGACCCCAACGAAGACGTGCTCAGCGTCGACCCCGCCTCGGTCACCGGATTGGACCCCGGCTTCGGCGTGGTCACCGTGACCGACGACGCCCAGCGTCTCGCCGTGCGGCTCGAGCCCGGCGCATCCGGGTCGGCGACCTTCCAGTACGCCGTGACCGACGGAACCGCCGCCGACGGGTTGCGCTCGGAACCGGCGAGCGTCACCCTCACCGTGTCGGGCGGCGACGGCGCCCCGCAGTGGTGCGGTGTGGAGGGATGCCTCGTCGAATGGCCGACCCCCGAGGTCGCGCGCGGCGGGACGGTCACCGTGCCCGTCCTCCCCGGATGGGTGGACCCCGACGGCGACCCCCTCCTGCTGCTGTCGGTGGAGAACGCCTCCGGCATCGGGACGGTGGCCTCCACCCCCGGCGGAGACATCGTGTACCAGCACGCCGACGACGGGTCAGGGGGTGAGCAGCTGATCGAGCTGAACGCCACGGTCGCCGACACGGCGGGGCAGGTCTCGACCAAACCCCTTCTCGTCCGGGTGAGCCCCGACCCTGCACTGGCCGTCCAGTCCTTCGCCGTCGTCGACACCGTCGGCGCCGGGCTCACCGTCGACGTCGCCCCGCACGTCACCGGAACCGCGGGCACGCTCGCCGTCACCTCGGTCCGGGTGCTCGACGACGCCGCGGCCACCGCGACGGTCCTCGGCGGCACGACCACGTTCGACTTCTCCGCGTCCGGGCCCGGCACCTACCGCGTGGGCTTCACGGTGACCGATGGGCGAACGGATGCCACCGGCACGGCGCGCATCACGGTGCTCCCCGCCGACGCACCCGCCCAGCTGGCGACCTCGCCGGTCGTCGCGTTCGTGCATCCGCAGCAGGACGCGACGCTCGACGTGTTCGCCGCGGTGTCCAACCCCACGCGGCGGGTGCTGCTGCTCAGCGACGTCACGGCCACGGCCGATGACGGGGCGACGCTGTCGGTGGATGCGGTGGGGCAGAACAACCTCCGCGTTTCGGGCACCACGGCCGACGGCGCCCCTGGGCGCCTCGGCACGGTGGCGTACACCGTCAGCGACGGCACCGAGGACGCCGGCGCGCGCGTGGTCGGGGAGGCCACGGTCTACCTGCTGCCTCCCGCGCCGGAGATCGCCCCGATCGCCGTCGACGATGCCGTGACGGTCCGCGCGGGCTCGCAGATCGACATCCCGGTGCTCGACAACGACATCTCCCCGGCCGGTGGTCGCCCGAGCCTGGACCCGTCGTCGGTGACCTCGAGCTCGCCCGACGCCCTCGCCTTCGCCTCCGCCGGTGTGCTGCGCTATCTGGCTCCGGCCGAGCCCGGCGACTACGGCGTGGACTACTCCGTCTATACGACGGGCTCGCCCTCGCTCCGCGACACCGCCACGGTCCGCATCCGAGTCCTCCCCGAGGACGAGAACCGCGCCCCCTCCCCGCACACCCTCGAGGGGCGGGTGCTCAGCGGAGGCACCACCGCCGTCGAGTTCGACGGTTTCGGAATGGACCCCGACGGCGACGTGGTCACCCTGGACCGCATCCTCGAGCAGCCCGCGCGCGGCTCGGCCACGATCTCGGCCGACGGCGCGTCCATCGTCTACTCGGCGCTCCCGGGAGACCGCGGCCAGGTGTCCTTCCGCTACCGCGTCGAGGATGCCGCGGGGGAGACGGGCGAGGGGACCGTCCGCATCGGCGTGCTCGACACGGAGGCGAACCCGAGCCCGGTGACCTTCACCGACTACGTCGAAGTGCAAGCCGGCGAAGACAACACCATCCGGGTCAGCCCCCTCGCCAACGACATCGATCCCACCCAGGGCGCTCTGCGGCTCACCGACGTCCGGCCCGACCTGCCCGAGGTGCTCTCGGACGGCAGCGAGAATGCCGAGCACGCGCGCCTTGCGGAGCACATCCTCTCCACCAGCGACACCGGGGTGGTGCTGGCGGCCGGCGAGGCTCCCGCGACGATGTCGTTCCTGTACGACGTCGAGTCCGACTCGGGCAACACCGGCCGCGGCCTCATCGTCGTCCGGGTCGTCCGGGAGAGCGTGCCCGATTACCCGATCGTCGCCGACACCGTGCTGTCGGTGGAGAACCGCGACGAGTTCGAGTCGGGGGTGGACGTGCTCACCGGCAAGGCGACATGGTCGCGCGGTGAGGTCGACGACCTCGAGGTGAGCCTGTGGGGCCAGCCGGAGGGCGTGCAGGTGGGCGGGCGCCGGCTGAGCGGTGCGCTACCGGCCTCCACGCGCGTCATCCCGTTCGCCGTCACCGCCACGGTGGGCGACGACGAGATCACGACCTACGCCTTCCTCCGGGTCCCCGGCGACGACGACCTGGACCTTGCCCTGCGCACCGGCACCCCGCCCCAGGAAGTGCCCGAGCTCGAGTCGGTGGCGTTCGACATGGACGACCTCGTCGCGCTGCCGCGCGATGCCACCCTCGAGGTCGGCGACGACGTGCGCGCCTCGGGAGCGCGCCCCGACGCGGTGTGCGCGCGGGAATCGGGCACGCGCGTGCGCTACGACGCGGGAGCGGGAGCGCCGTGGACGGACTCGTGCCAGGTGCCCGTGCGCCTGGCCGGCACCGACGAGTGGACCTCCGTCTCGGTGCCTCTCGCCGTGGTCGCACGCGATCCGCAGCCGGAGCTCCGCCCCGGGTCCCTCACCGTCGGGCCGGGGGAGACGGCGACGTTCGATCTGCGCAACATGACGACGTGGCAGCTCGCGCGCGAGGACTGGGACGCCATCCAGTACAGCCTCGAACCCGCCGGCGGCGCCTTCGAGGTGTCGCTGGCCGGATCGATCGTGACAGTCGTGGGCGCTGACCGCGCGGTACCCGGCACCGAAACGGCGGCTCTCGTAGGCGTCACCAGTCATCCGTCGGTCGCCCCGGCCCGCCTCGTGCTCAGGGTCGGCGCGGCGCCGTCGACCCTCCCGCAGGGTGGAGCCGTGACGCAGCAGTGCTCGCAGGCTGCGGGCGTCTCCTGCACCCTGACGGTCATCGGCGCGGGCGGGGAGGTCAACCCGCTGCCGCGCACGCCCCTCGAAGTCGTCGACGTCCGGCCCACCGGAGCGTGCGCGGGCGTGAGCTTCCGTGTCGCCTCCGCCTCCGCGGTGACGGCCTCGTGGACACCGGATGCCCCGGGGGCGACCTGCACGGCATCCTTCTCGGTGCGCGACGCGCAGGGGCGCACCACCGCCTCCGAGCGCGACGGACGCATCCTGCTCGATCTCCAGGGGTACCCGAAGGCTCCCGCCAGCATCCGCCAGACCGCCTACGGCGACGGCACCGTGACCCTTCGCGTGGATGCGGGCGAGGCGCGCCTGGCCTACCCGGGGTTGTCGGGCTTCGTGGTCCGCAGCGCCGGCGCCGAGGTGACGCGCTGCTCCGCCGACGGCGCGTGCCCGGTGATCACCGCTCCCAACGGCGAGCAGCGCGTGTACGAGGCGTGGGCCGTGAACGCCGTCGGCGAATCGCGCGCGAGCGTGCGCACGACGGCGTGGGCGTACGCGACACCGGCGACCCCCGCAAGTATCGATTGGGAGCCCGTGCCCAACGGTGACGTCGGCGGTGTCATCTCACTGCGGATAGGCGGCATTGATTCAGCTCAGACCGGTTTCCTGCGGATCCAGAGCGCGACGAACGTGACACGGGACGTCGCAGTGCAACCAGGGCAGGACGCTGTTTCGGTCGATCGCTTCGACCTCGGCTCGAATGCGGCGACGACCGTGTCCGTCACACCGCACTCGCGTTTCAACACGCCGCCTGGCCTCGGCGGTGCTCCGTCGGGTGCGGCCCGCGCGATCACGGCCAACGGCATCGGCGCGCCGAACAACCTGTCCTTGGAGCTCGTGGCTCGGTCGACCGGCGATGACCGCGCCGCGGTCACCGCCATCGCGCGAGCGGATACGAACGGCGCCGGCTCTCGTCTGCTCTTCGACATCGTTCCCGCGAACCAGGCGGGGCGGTGCGACCCGCACGCGGCCGGTTCCCCTGCCTATTCAGAGGAGTTCAGCGGCCTCGAAACGGGCGACGTGGCCGAGTACGTCGCATGCGTGGCGTCGGAACGCAACGGTCAGCGCTTCGGAGACGCCGATACGCGCAGCTCGATTCGCATTCAGATCGCGCGCGACCCGCGGGGATGGCAGTACGCGGTGAACTCGCGCGCGGATGTGTCCTCCCAGCGCGCCGAGTGGCGGATCAGCGAGCCTCGATCGGACGACCGGATCCCGCGCGGCTACCGGCCGCAGTTCTCCGGCTGGCCCGCCAGCATCTTCAACAGCGACCCCGGGATCACCGTGCGTTACGTGCGGGAGGAGGAGGGTTGGCAGCCCTCCGGATGGGTGGCGGTGACGCCAGCAGCCGGGAGCGCGCCGTACCAAGTAGCGATCGAGTGGGGCGTGACCAGTTGCATCGGCGGCTCACCGCTCGCGGTCGGCAAGACGGCGGGACCGGGCACGGTGACGGCCGACACCCAGTCCGTCCTCATCCGATATTTCGATGCGCGCGGGGTGCTTCTCATCCCGTCCACCGCCGGCACTGTTCCGGAGGGCGCCGTCCGGGTTGAGAACATCCCGGTGACCGCTTCCGTCGGGCAGTGGGGGCTGAACGACGCCCCCGGTCACGCCTCTACCACCCGCTGCGATCCGAATCTTCCACCGGAAGACCCGCCTCCGCCCCCGCCCGCCCCATGACCCACGCAACTCCCACAGAAGGACCGCACCGATGACCCTCACCCAGGAGCAGGCGACCTGGTTCGCCACGACCTTCGCGCAGATCGCCGACAACGTCGAGCGGGCCGTCCTCGGCAAGCGCCACGTCGTCGAGCTGGTGCTCACCGCGATGCTCAGCGACGGTCATGTGCTCCTGGAAGACGTCCCCGGCACCGGGAAGACGTCGCTGGCTCGCGCGATCGGGCAGTCGGTGCAGGGAACGAACACCCGCATCCAGTTCACGCCCGACCTCCTCCCCGGCGACATCACCGGCATCACCGTCTACGACCAGAAGACCGGGCAGTTCGAGTTCCACTCCGGCCCGATCTTCGCGAACATCGTGCTGGCCGACGAGATCAACCGCGCGAGCCCGAAGACCCAGTCCGCGCTCCTGGAGGTCATGGAGGAGGCGCATGTCACGGTGGACGGCGTCACCCGGCCCGTCGGCGTGCCCTTCCTCGTCCTCGCCACGCAGAACCCCATCGAGCAGGCCGGCACCTACCGGCTCCCTGAGGCGCAGCTCGACCGCTTCCTGATGCGCACGTCACTGGGGTACCCCGACCACGCCGCCACCGTCCGCATCCTCGACGGCGCGGCGCTCGCCACCGACGAGCTGTCTCCCGTGATCACGCCCCAGGCCCTCGTCGGGATGGCCGACCTCGCCGCCGACACGTACGTCGACGCCCTCGTGCTGGATTACATCGCGCGGCTCGTGGATGCCACGCGCTCGGCCGACGAGGTGCGCCTGGGCGTCAGCATCCGCGGCGCCCTCGCCCTCACCCGTGCCTCACGCACCCGCGCCGTCTCGCAGGGGCGGACCTATGTCACGCCCGAGGACGTTAAGGCGCTCGCCGTCGCCGTGCTCTCGCACCGCCTGATCCTCCACCCCGAGGCGGAGTTCGACGGCGTCACCCAGGAGGCGGTCATCGGCCAGGTGCTGCTGGATGTGGCCCCGCCCCTGCAACGCGAGGCCGTATGAGTTCGACCGAGTCGCGCTTCACCCGCACGTCCGCCGTCACCGGCGCGACCACACGCTCGTCGGTCACGTCGGCGACCACGACGGCACGACGCGGGCGTGCGCTCGTGCGCGCCGCGGTGTGGGCGAGCGCGGCATGGCGGGCGATCGTGGCGTGGGCCGCGGCGGCGGTGCGATGGTGCGCGCGCACGGTGCGGCCGGCCGGCGCGCTCGTGGCGGTGGCTGCCACGGCGGGGCTCGCACTCGGGATGCTGTTCGGGTGGGTCGAGTGGATGGTGGCGGGCGCGGTGTCGCTGCTGCTGCTCGCCATGAGCGTGCCGTTCCTCTTCGGCGCCCGCGCGTACGACGTCGATCTCACCCTCGCGCACGAACGCATCGTCGCGGGGGAGGGCGTGGAGGGAGAGGTCGTCGTCCGCAACGACGGGCGGCGGATCGCGCTCCCCGGGCGCCTGGACATCCCCGTCGGCCGCGGACTGGTCGAATTCGGTGTACCGCTCCTCCGCCCGGGGCACACCGTCGCCCAGCCGCTGGAGATCCCGGCGCTTCCGCGCGGCGTCGTGCGCGTGGGACCGGTCACCACCGTCCGCAGCGACCCGATCGGGCTGCTGCGCCGCGAGCACGCCTTCCAGGACGTGCATGAGCTGTTCGTGCATCCGCGCACGGTGCTCCTCCCCTCCACGAGCGCCGGGCTGATCCGCGACCTCGAGGGCAACCCCACCCGGCGGCTCGTGAACGCCGACATGTCGTTCCACGCCATCCGCGAATACGCGCCGGGTGATGCGCGACGTCAGATCCACTGGAAATCCACCGCGAAGACCGGCCAGCTGATGGTGCGGCAGTTCGAGGAGTCCCGCCGCTCCCGGATGGCCGTGGTCCTCGCCACCGCGCAGCAGGAGTACGCCGACGCCGACGAGTTCGAGCTGGCCGTCAGCGCCGCCGCGTCCCTGGGGCTGCGCGCCGTCCGTGACGCGCGCGACCTCGACATCGTCACCGGCTCGGAGATCCCCCGCGTCGTCCGCGGGCGCCTGCGTGCCATCTCCCACGTCCCCACCGTCTCCCCGCGGGCGATGCTCGACGGCTTCAGCGCCGTCGAACGCCTCGAGAACACGATGAGCGTCGAGGACGTCTGCCGCCTGACCTCCGAGGCGAACGAACGCCTGTCGATCGCGTTCGTGGTCGTCGGCTCGCTCGTGGCGCTCGGCCGCCTGCGCTCGGCCGCGTTGGCGTTCCCGGTCGACACCACCGTCGTCGCCGTGGTGTGCGACGAGCGCGCCCACCCGCGGATGCGGGCGCTGTCGGGCATTTCCGTGCTCACCGTGGGAACCACCGAGGACCTCTCCGGACTCCTCCTCCGCGGGGCCACGTCGTGAACGCGCGGCGGGCGGTGGGCGGGTCGCTCTCGGTGGGCGTCACGGTCGTTCTCGCCGCGATCGCCGCCTGGCCGATCTACGCCTCGGGGGCGTTCGTCGTCCTCGCGGTGGTGGCGTCGGTCGTCGGCGCGGCGATCGCCGCCGCCGTGTCCTGGCGCCGGTGGGGAGGCTGGGTCGCAACGGGACTCCTCGCCGCCGCCTTCGGGGTGCTGTCCGTGCCGCTGGCCGTGCCCTCGCGACTGGGCGGACCGCTCGAGATCGTGCGGGGACTCGGCGACGCGGCCGTGGGCGTCGTCCTCGCGTGGAAGGACCTCGTCACCGTCGACCTCCCCGTCGGCGCCTACCGCAACCTGCTCGTCCCCGCCCTCGTGGTCTTCCTCGTCGGCACCTGCCTCGCCCTGATGCTGTCGTGGCGGGCGGACCACTGGGCCGTCGCGGCGGTGCCGGTGGGCTTCGGGATGCTGGCGTTCGGGCTCTTCTTCGGGCGCACGGCCGTCAGCGATCCGCTGCCGGTGGGGACGTTCGCGCTGCACGCACCGGTGGAGACGGCACTCGGCGCCGCCGGCCTCGTCTCGGCGCTCCTGTGGCTCGCGTGGCGCACGCACGACGAGCGGGTGCGGGCGCTTCACCGCGCGGCGTCGGCGAGCGGCGTGCGCGTGTCGCGGCGACCCTCCCGCACCGATCGCCGCCGCACGGCCCTGGGTGCAGGGATGGTCGTCGTCGCGCTCGTGGGCGCGGTGGCCGTCGTGCCGTGGATGGCCCGCGGCGCCGACCGTGATGTCCTCCGCTCGGTCGCCGGCCCCGAGCGCGACATCGCCGCTGCCGTGAGTCCGCTCGCCGAATACCGGTCGCTCTTCGCCGCCGACCGCTCCGACGAGGTGCTGTTCCGTGTCTCCGGTGACGGGCCGATGCCCGAGCGTGTGCGGGTGGCGACGCTGGACGCCTACGACGGGGAGACCTTCCGCGCCGGCGGGGAGGCGGATACCCCGACGTTCGTCCGCGTGCCCTCGACGCTGGACGCGGGGGAGGGGCGCCCGGTCGACGTCGACGTGACCGTGGAGGATCTCCAGGGCATCTGGGTGCCCACCGCGGGCCGGCTCGTCGCCGTCGATTTCTCCGGCGAGCGTGCGGCCGCGCTGGCCGACCGGTTCTTCTACAGTGCCGCCGGTCAGGCCGGCGTCGTGACGGCCGACGGGGGCCTCCGCCCGGGTGACTCGTACCGGCTGCGTGCCGTGGACCCGTCGCCGCGGGAGCTGGCCGCCGTCGATGCGCCCGGCGGTGACCCCACCGGCCCTGAGGCGCCCGACAACCTCCGGAGGTGGGTCGAACAGCACGCCACCGGGTCGGACGGGGCGGCGCTGGCCGGGCTGGTCGGGCTGCTCCGCGACCGCGGATTCCTCAGCCACGCGCTGTCGGTGTCGGAGGAGGCGCCGCCGTCGTGGATGACGTCTCTCACCGGGTACCGGTTCCAGCCCAGCGCCGCGGGGCACTCCCTCGCGCGCATCGACACGATGTTCTCCCGTCTCCTGGAGCGCGAGAGCGATCCCCGCGCCGAACAGTCCGGCAACTACGTCGCCGCCGTCGGCGACGACGAGCAGTTCGCCGTGGCGACCGCGCTCATCGCCGGGGAACTGGGGTTTCCCGCCCGCGTGGTCGTCGGTGCACGGCTGACCGCCGCCGACCCGGGCGTCGTCACGTGCGAGGGCGGACAGTGCCGGGCTCGCGACCTCTCCGCCTGGACCGAGGTGCTCTCCGACGACGGTGCCTGGATCCCCATCGACGTCACCCCCCAGTGGACGCAGGCGCCGAGCCTGGAAGTGACCGAGCAGCGCGATCCGGAGAACGTCACCGAAGTGCGCCCCGACAGCGTCGAGGAGGTCGTTCCGCCCGAGCCGGTGCAGGACGATACCGCGCGCGACGACGACGACGACGACCCCGCGGGATGGGATCTGTCGTGGCTGTGGCCGATCCTGCGCATCACGGGCCTCGTCCTCCTCGTCCTCCTCGTGCTGCTCGGCCCTTTCCTCCTCGTCGTCGCCGCGAAGGCGCTCCGCCGTCGTGGTCGCCGCCGCGCCGCCGAGCCGGCACGCAGCATCGCCGGCGGATGGGACGAGTACGTCGACGCCGGGGTGGATGCGCGACGCCCGGCACCTCCCACCGGAACCAGGCCGGAGGTCGCCGCCGCATTCGGCACGGCCGCCGGCGCGCACCTGGCGTCCGTCGCCGACCGCGCCGTTTTCTCGGGCCAGAACACCACCGAGGACGACGCGGAGGAGTTCTGGCGCATCGTGGAGGCGGAGCGACGCGCCCTGACCCGCGGCGGGGGGCTCCGGCGGAGCATCCTCGCGGCCGTATCGTTGAGATCGTTCGTGCGCCTCGTGGCGCCGCAGGCGTCGACGGGGAAGTCGCGCATCGTTGAGAGGGGGAAGCGCCGGGCCGTCGGTCGCGGGCGCACAACGTCATGAACACGGAAAGCATCACGATCGCGCTGGGAGTGACCTCGGTCGTCCTCGCCATCGTCCTATACGTCTGGATGGCGCTCGCATTGGCGGCGCTGTTCCGCAAGGCCGGCGAACAGGGGTGGAAGGGCTGGGTGCCGTTCCTCAACCAGGCCATCGTGCTGCAGCTGGGCGCATTCTCCCCGTGGCTCATCCTGCTGGTGCTCATCCCGGTTCTCGGTCAGCTCGCCGTCTGGGTGCTGATCGTGATCTCGGCGCATCGGATCAACCGCTCCTTCGGGTACGGCGGCGGGATGACGGTGCTCGCCGCGCTGCTGTTCCTCATCTGGGCGAGCGTCCTGGGGTTCGGCTCGGCCCGCTGGATCGGGGCGCCCGCCGGGGGTCCCGCTCGTGCGGCGGCACCCCCCGCGCCGCCGGCGCCGCCCCTCGTGGGCGGGTGGACGCCCTCGGCGCAGCCCCCGCCCGTCCCGCCCCTCGGACCGGCGCGAGCCCCCTCGGCCGCACCGGCCGCCGAGCCGGCGTCCTGGGCCCCCGCCTTCCCGTCCGAGCCCGTTGCGCGCGTCGTGCCGACGCTGGACCGCGAGGTCGAGGACAGCGCCGTGGATCCCGGAGACCGCCTGGAGCCCGCGCCGCGCCGCTCCGGTTCGTTCACGCCCCCGCCGGTTCCCCCCACGCCGACCGCACCCGGCGAGCCGGTCGTCCCCATCTCCTCGGTGCCGGGAACGCGGTCGGCCCCGCCGCCGGCACCCGCTCCCGCTCCGGTGGAGAGCGTCCCCGCTCCGCCGCCGGTCGCCGAAGAGCGCGAGCCGTGGTCGGCGGATCGGCACGCGCCGGATGACAGCTTCCCCGAGCCCTCCGAAGCGATCTCGGCCGTCGTCGGTGCCCCCGATGCCGGTGCGCCGCGTTCTGCGCGCTCCTCCGTGTCGGCGTTGTACGCGCAGCCCGAGATCCCCGATGACGAGGTCGGCCCCGACGTCGACGACGACGAGCCCATCGATCAGACGATCATCGCCAAGCGGCGTCGCACGCCGTGGACGCTCGTGCCGCCGATCGGCTCGCCCATCGAGATCGCCTCGGACGTGGTCATCCTCGGTCGCCGCCCGGCGCCTGACCCGGCGTATCCCGACGCGCAACTGGTGTCGATCCCCGACGAGACGCGGACCGTCTCCAAGACCCACGCGCGGCTGGAACTGCGCGGCGAGACCTGGTTCGTCACCGACCTCGGATCCACCAACGGCGTGCTGTTCGCCACCCTCATGGGCACGGAGGTCGAGGCGCAGCCCGGGCAGGAGCTCGAAGCCGGCGAGCGGTTCTTCCTCGGCGACGCCGAGGTGCGTCTGCGCCGCAGCGACACGTGAGGCGGATCGGGCGGTGAATGAGCGCGAGGACGAGGACGACGTCACGATCTGGGCGGGGCGTCTTCGGGGCTGGCCCGCCGCCGAACCGGACCCGGACGCCGACCTCGACGATGCCACCACCCTCGCCGCGCGCCAACCGGCCGGCCCGCGCCGCCGCGGCGGAGAGCCGCTTCCGCCCCGACCGGACGAAGCCGACGGTGCGCCCGAGGAGGCCACCGGCCCCCGTGCCACCGGCGGCCGCGCCCTGCCCCCGGCCGCCGGCCGCGCCCTGCCCCCCGGTGCCCGCCCCGTTCCGCAGGCCCCCGCCGAGGGGCGACGCGTGGCGCAGGTGCCCGACGCGGGGTCGCGCGAGATCTATCGCCCGCGCCCTCCCGAGCCGGAGATCGTGGAGCGACGACCTGCCGCACGACGGGCGCCGCAGCATCCGGCCGGCGATGCGGCGGGGGTTTCGCGCGGTCGCCGCGGACGCCGCCTCGTCTGGATGCTCGTGGCGGGGGCAGGCGCGTTCACCGCCCTCGCCGTGGCGGTGCTCGTCCTCGTGCTCGCTGTGGGCTGAACCGCAGGTTTGCCACCCCCCGGCCAGGCGCGTATCATTAAGTAGGTGTGCGCACGTGCGCGCTCTGCGTCGTGCCTCGGCCGCTGCAGGCGAGCCGGCGCTGCATCTCAGGGAAACGGCCTGCGAACAGGCCACCCCCACGGCATACCCACCACCAGAACGCGCCGGATTTCCGGGCGCGCCGGCGGGTCTGTGGTGAAACCACACGGCTGTCACCGTGCAGCATTATCAAGGAGAGAACGTGCCAACCATTCAGCAGTTGGTTCGCAAGGGGCGTGCGCCGAAGGTCTCGAAGACCAAGGCTCCCGCGCTGAAGTCGAACCCGCAGCAGGCCGGCGTCTGCACCCGCGTGTACACGACCACGCCCAAGAAGCCGAACTCGGCGATGCGCAAGGTCGCCCGTGTCAAGCTGCGCAACGGCGCCGAGGTCACCGCGTACATCCCCGGTGAGGGCCACAACCTGCAGGAGCACTCGCTCGTGCTCGTCCGCGGCGGTCGTGTGAAAGACCTCCCCGGTGTCCGTTACAAGATCGTCCGCGGTGCGCTCGACACCCAGGCCGTCAAGAACCGTAAGCAGGCTCGCAGCCGCTACGGCGCCAAGAAGGGTTGAGTTAGATGCCTCGTAAGGGTCCCGCTCCCAAGCGTCCCGTTGTCAACGATCCCGTCTACGGCGCTCCGATCGTCACGCAGCTCGTGAACAAGATCCTCGTCGATGGCAAGAAGTCCATCGCCGAATCGATCGTGTACACCGCGCTCCGCGGCGTCGAGGCCAAGAACAGCCAGGACGCCGTCGCCACCCTCAAGAAGGCGCTCGACAACGTGCGCCCCACCCTCGAGGTCAAGAGCCGCCGCGTCGGTGGCTCGACCTACCAGGTGCCGGTCGAGGTCAAGCCTCACCGCGCCAACACGCTCGCGCTGCGCTGGCTCGTCAGCTACGCGAAGGGCCGCCGTGAGAAGACCATGACTGAGCGCCTCCAGAACGAGATCCTGGATGCCTCGAACGGCCTGGGTGCCGCGGTGAAGCGCCGCGAAGACACTCACAAGATGGCCGAGTCGAACCGCGCGTTCGCGCACTACCGCTGGTAAACAGCTTTTCTGCATCCGGCCGGGGACACTGTCCCCGGCCGGATGCACCCCACAAGACGTAAAGGAAAACCCCGTGGCACAAGAAGTGCTCACCGACCTCACCAAGGTCCGCAACATCGGCATCATGGCGCACATCGATGCCGGCAAGACGACGACGACCGAGCGCATCCTGTACTACACCGGAACCAACCACAAGATCGGCGAGACGCACGATGGCGCGTCCACGACCGACTGGATGGAGCAGGAGCAGGAGCGCGGCATCACGATCACCTCGGCCGCCGTGACCTGCTTCTGGGACAAGAACCAGATCAACATCATCGACACCCCCGGCCACGTCGACTTCACGGTCGAGGTCGAGCGTTCGCTCCGCGTCCTCGACGGCGCCGTCGCGGTGTTCGACGGCAAGGAGGGCGTCGAGCCCCAGTCCGAGACGGTGTGGCGCCAGGCCGACAAGTACGACGTACCGCGCATCTGCTTCGTCAACAAGATGGACAAGCTCGGTGCCGACTTCTACTTCACCGTCGACACGATCGTCAACAAGCTCAAGGCGAAGCCGCTCGTCATCCAGCTCCCCATCGGCGCCGAGAACGACTTCGTCGGCGTGGTCGACCTCGTCGAGATGCGCGCCCTCGTGTGGGCCGGTGACGCCAAGGGTGATGTGACCATGGGCGCCAAGTACGACGTGCAGGAGATCCCGGCAGACATGGCCGAGATCGTCGCGAAGTATCGCGAGATGCTGCTCGAGACGGTCGCCGAGTCCGACGAGGCCCTGCTCGAGAAGCACTTCGGTGGCGAGGGTCTCACCGTCGCCGAGATCAAGGCCGCCATCCGGAAGATGACCGTCAACTCGGAGCTCTACCCCGTGCTCTGCGGATCGGCGTTCAAGAACCGCGGCGTGCAGCCGATGCTCGACGCCGTCATCGACTACCTCCCGTCTCCCCTCGACGTGCCCGCGATCGAGGCGCACGACCCGAAGAACGAAGAGAACATCATCGAGCGTCACGCCGACCGCGATGAGCCGTTCACGGCGCTCGCGTTCAAGATCGTGACGCACCCGTTCTTCGGTCGCCTGACCTACATCCGCGTCTACTCGGGTCACCTCGACTCGGGGAGCCAGGTGGTCAACTCGACCAAGAGCAAGAAAGAGCGCATCGGGAAGATCTTCCAGATGTACGCGAACAAGGAGAACCCGGTCGACGCCGTCACCGCCGGGCACATCTACGCCGTCATCGGGCTCAAGGACACCACGACCGGTGACACGCTCTCCGACGCGCAGCACCAGGTCGTGCTCGAGTCGATGACGTTCCCCGAGCCGGTCATCGAGGTCGCCATCGAGCCGAAGACGAAGGCCGACCAGGAGAAGCTGGGTCTCGCGATCCAGAAGCTCGCGGAGGAGGACCCGACGTTCCGCGTCGAGCAGAACTCCGACACCGGTCAGACGGTCATCCGCGGCATGGGCGAGCTGCACCTCGACATCCTTGTGGACCGCATGAAGCGGGAGTTCAAGGTCGAGGCCAACGTCGGCAAGCCCCAGGTGGCGTACCGCGAGACGATCAAGAAGGCCGTCGAGCGTCACGACTACACGCACAAGAAGCAGACCGGTGGGTCGGGTCAGTTCGCGAAGATCCAGTTCGCGCTGGCACCTCTCGAGGTCACGGCCGACAAGACGTACGAGTTCGAGAACAAGGTCAGTGGTGGCCGGATCCCGCGCGAGTACATCGAGCCGACCAACCAGGGCTTCCAGGATGCGATGGCCGTGGGCGTGCTCGCGGGCTACCCCATGGTCGGCGTCAAGGCGACGCTGACCGATGGTGCCGCGCACGACGTCGACTCCTCGGAGATGGCGTTCAAGATCGCCGGTTCCATGGGCTTCAAGGAGGCCGTCCGCAAGGCCAACCCGGTCATCCTCGAGCCGATCATGGCCGTCGAGGTGCGCACGCCCGAGGAGTACATGGGCGACGTCATCGGCGACCTGAACTCCCGTCGTGGCCAGATCCAGTCGATGGAGGACGCCGCCGGCGTCAAGGTCGTCCGGGCCAACGTCCCGCTGTCGGAGATGTTCGGCTACATCGGCGACCTCCGCTCGAAGACCTCGGGCCGCGCCGTCTACTCGATGGAGTTCGACAGCTACGCCGAGGTTCCTCGCGCCGTCGCCGACGAGATCATCCAGAAGACCAAGGGCGAGTAACACTCGCCCGGATGCCGGGGGCTCCGAGCCTGGCGACGAGCCCCCGCCATCCAGCAAACTCAATACCCACTCTCTAGTAATCTGAGAACCATCCCCGTAGCTGACCGGTCGCAATCCAGTGCCCGGAAGTCCTACAAGAACGTCCTGAGGAGGACCCAGTGGCTAAGGCCAAGTTCGAGCGCACCAAGCCGCACGTGAACATCGGAACGATCGGTCACGTCGACCACGGCAAGACCACGCTCACCGCCGCAATCTCGAAGGTGCTCGCCGACAAGTACCCGTCGTCGACCAACGTTCAGCGCGACTTCGCGTCGATCGACTCGGCGCCCGAAGAGCGCCAGCGCGGCATCACCATCAACATCTCGCACGTCGAGTACGAGACCCCGAAGCGTCACTACGCCCACGTCGACGCCCCGGGCCACGCTGACTACATCAAGAACATGATCACCGGTGCCGCTCAGATGGACGGCGCGATCCTCGTGGTCGCGGCGACCGACGGCCCGATGGCTCAGACCCGCGAGCACGTTCTGCTGGCCAAGCAGGTCGGCGTGCCGTACCTGCTCGTCGCCCTGAACAAGGCCGACATGGTCGATGACGAGGAGATCCTGGAGCTCGTCGAGCTCGAGGTCCGCGAACTGCTCTCCAGCCAGGACTTCGACGGCGACAACGCCCCCGTCGTCCGCGTCTCGGGCCTCAAGGCTCTCGAGGGCGACGAGAAGTGGGTCAACTCCATCGTCGAGCTCATGGAAGCCGTCGACGAGTCGATCCCCGACCCGGTGCGCGACAAGGACAAGCCGTTCCTGATGCCCATCGAGGACGTCTTCACGATCACCGGTCGTGGCACCGTCGTCACGGGTCGCGCCGAGCGTGGCACGCTGGCCATCAACTCCGAGGTCGAGATCGTGGGCATCCGCCCGACGCAGAAGACCACGGTCACCGGTATCGAGATGTTCCACAAGCAGCTCGACGAGGCGTGGGCCGGCGAGAACTGCGGTCTGCTGCTCCGCGGCACCAAGCGTGATGACGTCGAGCGCGGCCAGGTCGTGGTGAAGCCCGGTTCGGTCACCCCTCACACCAACTTCGAGGGCACCGCGTACATCCTGTCCAAGGACGAGGGTGGGCGTCACAACCCGTTCTTCACGAACTACCGCCCGCAGTTCTACTTCCGCACCACGGACGTCACGGGCGTCATCTCGCTGCCCGAGGGCACCGAGATGGTCATGCCCGGTGACACCACCGAGATGTCGGTCGAGCTCATCCAGCCGATCGCCATGGAAGAGGGCCTCGGCTTCGCGATCCGTGAGGGTGGCCGCACGGTCGGCGCCGGCACGGTGACGAAGATCCTCAAGTAACACGTCGCACAAGGCGGTAGGGGTCGGACCTTCGGGTCCGGCCCCTTCGTCGTTTCCGGGTCGCAACTGGCCGGATTGTTACGCGCCGATGAAGAGTTCCTGACCCTGGATCATCCAAACTTGTGCTTTTCCTGAGAACCCCGATAGCCTGACGCGAGAAGTGGTGGGAAGGTGCCGTATCCCCCACGCCGCGCGACATCGGACGGATCCCCGTCCTCCTTCGCAGCTCACCGCACGTCACAAGCATCGGAGTACTGTATGAAGAACTTTCGGACCAAGTTTGCGGCGGTAGTCATCGCCGCCGCCGCCATCACCGCTGTTCCTGCCGTCGCCATGGCGGCTCCCCAGGGCGGGTCGTACCCCGCTCCGTCCCCCGCCTCGGGTCCGGTCGTCCTGGCTCCCGGCGCCAGCAGCACGTACACGTTCGGCGGCTTCGCACCTGGCGAGGACGTCACCTTCACCCTGACGGGTGAGAGCGTCGCCGATCAGCACCTGGCGCTCGTGCGCGCCGCAGTGACGTCCACGACAGAGGTCAAGATTGCCGCAGCCGACGGCACCGCCTCCGTGGTGGTCACCCTTCCGGCCAACGCCACGGGCACCTACACGCTCACCGCCGACAGCGCGTCGACGAACGCCGGCTCGATCATGATCAGCGTGGCCGCCGCCGGCGGCCTCCCCGCGACCGGTATCGACGCGGCCTCCATGACGAGCGTCTGGATCGGTGGCGGCGCGCTGCTGGCCGCCGGTATCGCCGTCACGAGCGTTGCGATGATCCGTCGTCGCCAGGCTCAGGAGAGCTGAACTCAGCACTGACACTCAGCACTGCACGAAGGCCCCTCGTCCACGGACGGGGGGCCTTCGTCATGTTCACGCGTCTGGGCCGGAGAGCGGCCCGGCCGCTAGCGCGCGTTCTGCTCGCGCAGGCGGGCCACTTCCCGGGCCACCTGGTCCTGGCGCACCCGGAACGGTGCTCCGCCGTAGATCACCAAGCCCGCCACGATGACGACGACAGCCGTGCCGAGGATGGGCCATACCGGCCAGAAGTACCCGCCCGGCGTGGTCAGCCCCCAGATCAGCAGCATTCCGGCGGCGAGGACGACCCAGAGGCCGGCGACCGCCTTGTAGACGTTCTTCGCTATGACGATCGCGCGGGCGCGGTGTTCCAGGGTGTATTGGTCGTTACTCATGATGTTGCTCCGTTGTTCTGGCCGCGGATGCCCGCGGCGCGTTGGTGTGGTGTGGATGGAACGCCCTCGGTCATGACGACACGAGGGACGAGGGGCGGGGGTGGCGGCTGAATGCCGGCACCCGTCCGTACGCGATGGTGGCGAGCACCCCGAGGGCGATGCCGATGGCGCCGCCGATGCCGACGCTCAGCCAGGCGTCGGACAGTCCCGCCGCCGGGTTGCCGTCGAAGTAGAACAGGGCGCGCACCCCGTCGACGATGGGGCGGAACGGGGCGAAGCCCGAGACCCACTGGAAGAACGGGGGAGTGGCCTCCAGGGGCACGGTTCCCCCGGACGAGGTCATGGCCAGTGCGATGAAGAAGACGGTGTTCACGAGCGCACCGAGGCCGGGACCGAAGATCGCGAAGACCGACAGGGCGCCGGCTCCCACGGCCGCGATGACCGCGCTGGAGAACAGCCAGAGGATCAACGGATCCGCGGTGGGAACGCCGATCACCTGAGTGGCCATCAGCTGCGTCGCGATCGCCGCCACGGGTGAGGCGACCAGGAGGATCGCGAGCTTTCCGAGGTAGGTCTGAAGCCGGGAGGCGGGCACATAGGGTCGTCGCTCCACCCTGGGTCCGACCTCGCTCGGGGCGAATCCGAGCGCCGAGTCCACGAGCGGTCCCACGAGGGATGCGCCGATGAAGGCGATGAGAACGAGGATCAGTGCGTAGTAGAAGGCGCTCGTTCCGAGGCCCGCATTCGCCGGCAACTCTGCGAATGCCGTCGTGGTGACGTGGAACGGCTGCTCCAGCAGTGCCGCGTTGGCCGCGGGCAGTGGGGTCTCGCCGGCTCCGGCGGTGAGCCGCGCACCGACATCGGTGGCGACGCCGTGCAGCACCGGTACGAGGTTGCCCGTCAGGAGGCCGTTACTGAGGCCGCCGTCACCGGCGTTCGTGAGGATGGTCACCACCGGGACGGAAACGGGCGCGCCGGTCGGGAGGAGGCTAACGATCCCCTCGTCGAAGCCCGCCGGGATGACGACGGCTCCCGCGATGCGGTCCTCCTCCATCGCGCGGGTCATGTCCTCCTCGGTCATCCGGGTGAAGGCGATTTTGTCGCCGACGCCGTCCTCAAGGGCGTCGGCGACGGTGCCCGCGAGAGGCGGCGCGACTCCGGACTGCTCCTCGAGCACGAGACCGACGGGAAGACCCTCGAGGTTCGACTGCGGGTCGGTCGTTCCCGCGAGATAGATGGTGGGGAACAGTGCGGCGATCCCGATGATGAGCATCAGCGGGATGAGCCACGTGCGGTAGTGGGTGAGGACTCGTGCAGCGGACATGTTGGCCGCTCCTTTCGTAGATAGTAAGCTATCTAGCTACAAGATAGTATAAATATCTACAGGAGGCAAGGTGCGAATTTCCGAACTGGTCAGCCGAGCTGATGTGCCGTTGGCGACGGTGAAGTTCTACATCCGGGAGGGCATGCTCCCGTCGGGCCGTGTGACCA
The DNA here is from genome assembly GCF_057197605.1 of Microbacterium sp. Z11_20. Lineage (NCBI taxonomy): Bacteria > Bacillati > Actinomycetota > Actinomycetes > Micrococcales > Microbacteriaceae > Microbacterium > Microbacterium sp. Z11_20. The sequence goes on from NZ_JBXVOQ010000003.1 coordinate 199,725, forward strand.
GCGCCCGGCGTGCGGAGTACGACGAAGCGCACCTCGAGCGTCTCCGCCTCATCCGGTCGCTCACCGTCGTCGCGGGGCTGCCGCTGAACCGCGCGAAGCGGATCCTCGACATCATCGACCACCCGGAGGGCTCGCTCTACGCGACGCTGGGGCGCGCGATCGACGCTCTGGCCGACCGGCCCGCCGCCGACGCGACCGGCGAGGGGGAGGAGCGGACGTCCTATCCGCGAGCGAGGGCGGCGTTGCCGGCCCTCGGGGAGACGTACGCGAGATCGGCCGAGCACATGGCGGCCTTCGCACAGCTGGACGATGCCCTCCGGGCAGCCCAGGAGGCCGGCATCGTGCTCGATGAGGAGAGCCTGCGCATCTACGGTGAGCACGTCGCGGCGATCGCCCGCGCAGAGGTCGAGCGAATGCCGCGGGATGACCCGCGGGCGACCGTCCAGTACGCGGTCCTCGGCACGGCGTTGGGGGAGCCCGTTCTGGCTGCCCTCCGCCGCCTTGCGCACCAGAATCTGGCGGCGGCCATCACCTCCGAGGCCGACTGACCCGTGCCAGGAACGGGGACCAACGACCCGGGCCCTTCGTCGTGTCTTTCGACCTGTTTCTGCCCGCTTCGCGCGCCGCCGAGGTGCGTACTCATGGGCCCGCGCTGCGGGCCGGATCCCTGAAAATACGCGGGCCACGGCCCTCGACAGCGCTCACCACAGCCAGGATGATCAGTCGGCGGGGGACGGGTGTAACGGGTCGAACGCACCTTGACCGCGTGGAAAATCCCCCCCTATCGTCGCCCCCAAGAGGCGGCATGCCAGGAGACGTCTGGGGCCTCGTCACAGTCCCCCCCCCCCCGATAGGCGTTAGCCGAGGTAGTCATGGGTGCAAAGGCACGCCCGTCCGGGCCCCCGAGCCATTCGCTCCGCCGCCGGGCCCGGAGAAGGACGAACGACGCTCGTGCGCAGCGCGGACGCCCGCTCTCCATCGCCCTCTCGGCCCTGCTGACGGCGGTGCTGGTCCTCACCGGCACGCCCGCGCTGGCGGCGGTCGAGCCGCCCGCCCCGGCCGGTTCCACGGCGGCCGTTCCGCCGACCGAAGGCCCCCCGGCGGCGCCGGAGACGCCTTCCGCGCCCGCCGAGCCGGCCGAGGAACCCGCCCCGCCAGCCCCGCCCGCCCCGCCGGCCCCGCCCGCGCCGACGCCCGCCCCTGAGCCCGTGACGCCCCCCAGCCCGCCGACCCCCGCGCCGGAGGAGCCGAGTGCCGAGCCCACCGCGGCGCCGTCCGAGGAGGCGCCCGCCCCGGGTCCGGCCGACGATGCCGTCCCCGACGTCGGGGTCCTCGCCGTGCCCGCCCCGGGGACGACCACCGCGGTCATCACCGTGAAGGTGGGGTCGGACCGCACGGGTATCACCGGGGTGACGAACCTCGCCGGCGTGGTGCTCCTGCTGAACGAGGGCGGTGCGTCCGGGCCGAACGGCGTGCGCCCGGACGGGGTGGCCGGCACCGCCGACGGATGGGCCAAGTGCACGTCGGATGCCGCCGGGGACTGCTCGTTCGTGGTGCCCGACACCGGCGTGGGGCCGTTCGGCTTCCCCCAGGCCAACCGAGACGACCGGTACTGGGTGGTTCAGTCCAGCGTGCCGGAGGGGTACTACGCCAACCCGTCGCTGCGCACCGGGCCCGGCACCGGAGGAGGCACGGCCACCGCGTACCAATTCCGTACCGGTACCCAGTTGCGGGCCGGCAACGTCTACAGCTCGCAGAACGCGAGCGACTTCATGCTGTCATCCGGATCGCAGGCCACGGCGTCCGGCGGGATCTGGCAGCAGTCGCGCAACAATCCGCCCCTGGGCGCCTCCTGCGGCCTGGACGTCGCCCTGATCCTCGATCTGTCGGGATCGGTCGGATCCAGCACCGGGCAGTTGAAGGCCGCCGCGGATACCTTCGTGAACTCCCTCCAAGGCACCCCGTCGCGCATGTCGCTCTTCTCTTTCTCCACCGTGTCGCCGGCCCAGGGTGCAACCGCGAATTACCCCAGCCTGACCTCCGTGGCCACCTCCACCCAGGCCGACGCCTTCAAGAACCGGTACGCGAACTGGACGGCGGTGGGCGGCACGAACTGGGACCGGGGACTCGGCGTGGCGGCCGCGGCGAACACGGCGGCGAACAACTTCGACCTCGCCGTGGTCATCACCGACGGCGATCCCACCTTCTACAACCAGCCCTCCCAGGGGCCGGGCAACTTCAATCGCTTCCGCGAGACCGAGAACGGCATCTTCTCCGCCAACGCGCTGAAGGCGGGCCCGGCCGGCGGATCCCCCACACGGCTCGTAGCGTTCGGCGTCGGTGACGGAGCGAGCGGCGCCGCAACGGCGCTGAACCTCCGCGCCATCTCGGGCCCCACCGCCTACGACGGTTCCAACGGCACGTCGGCCGACTACTACCAGACCGCGAATTACGCCGCAGTCGGGACGGCGCTGCGCACTCTCGCCCTCGGCAACTGCGAGGGAGACCTGACCGTCACCAAGCAGATCGTCCCCGCGTCCGCCCCCGCCGGCTCGATCGAGGGGGCGACGCCCGCCGGCGCCGGCTGGCAGTTCACGAGCGACATCGGCACGCCCGGCGTCACGACGCCCGATCCGGTGCTCACGACGACCGCGAACGGCACGGGCACGGTCAGCTACCGGCTGCAGTACCCCGGCGGAACGGAGGCGGCCTCGGTCACCGTCACCGAGGCGCAGCAGCCCGGATTCACGCTGCAGCCGGTGGACGCGCAGAACGCGGTGTGCACGAATCTGAACACCGGTGATCCGGTCCAACCCACTGCCTCGCCGACGGACGGCTTCACGGTCACCGTGCCCAGCACGCAGGCGGTCAACTGCACCGTCTACAACCGTGCGCCCAGCCCGGAGGCCGATATCACCGTGACGAAGAACTGGGTGGTCAACGGCGTCGCCTATGAAGAGGGCGCCCAGCCGGGGAACCTGTCCGCACAGCTTCAGCTGACCGGACCCGGCGACGCGGAGGCGAGCGGCCAAGGATGGGGCGTGACCCGGTCCGGGTACGCGCAGGGCGACACCGTCACGCTGTCCGAGCAGGTCACCCTGATCGACTCCACCCTGTGCACCGACGACGCGGTCGTGACCAGCCTCAACGGGTCCGCCGTGGACTTCCCGCTCGGCGACGGGTACGACGTGGACCTGACGCAGGCGCAGAACACCGCGACGATCACGAATACCGTCACGTGCGAGAGCCGACTCACCCTGGCCAAGCAGGTGGACGGCGGTGATGCCGATCCGACCAGCTGGACCCTCAACGCGTCCTTCCTACCCGACGCACCGGTTGCCGAGGGACTCCCCGGGTTCTCCGGCTCCTCGGGCGAGGAGGCGACGACGTCGCAGGAGGTCACCCCCAACGCCCGCTACCAACTCTTCGAGACGGGCGGCGACGCACGGTACATCCAGGTCGACGAGCGGACGGACCTGCAGTCCAACCCCCTGTCCACGGGTTCGGCGACGTGCATCCGCGTCGACGAGAACGGCGACAGATATCCCGACAGCGGATACTCGGACGGCATCAACGGCGGCGTGAACGTGCCGCTGGGCTACCGCGTGCAGTGCACCTTCGTGAACCAGGACGCGCAGGTGACGCTCCTGAAGAACGTCGTCAACGACAACGGTGGTTCCACGCCCGCCGAGGAGTGGGACTTGACCGCCACACCCGCCACGCGGGAGGGGCTGACAGCCACGACCGTGACGGGATCGGAGGACATCGTCGCCGCCAGCATCATCCAGGTGCGTCCCGACCACGTGTACACGCTCACCGAGTCCGCCGAGGAGGGGTACGAGTTCTCGCGTCTGCAGCAGCGCGTGGGCGAGGAGTGGGTGGATGTCGAGGCCAACCCCGATCCGGCCGGCTACCCGCGGCAGAACGCGGCGGGAGACTGGGAGGTCACGGTCCCGGCTCTCGGCAACCCGGTGTACCGCTTCGTCAACGACGACGTCGCCCCCACCCTCACCCTGGTGAAGGAGGTCGTCAACGACACCGGCGGCACCGCGGAGGAGCCGGAGTGGACCCTCACGGCGACGACCCCGGACGGCCCGAACCTGAGCGGCGCGACCGGAACGTCGGGGGCGGTGGCCGCCGGCGCTGTGTACACGATCGGGGAGACCGGCCCGCCCGGATACGACTGGACGACCCTGAGCTGCACCGGATATCCCGACACGACGAGGGCGGCTCCGGAGCTGACCCTGGAGCCCGGCGACGCCGTCACATGCACGCTGACCAACGACGATGTCGTCGTCCCGGTGATCATCGAGAAGTCCGACGGCGCGGCAGCGCAGTCCGCCGACGGGGTATGGACCATCCGCTACCCCGTCGTCGTCACCAACACCAGCAGCACCCTGCCCACGACGTACTCGCTCACCGACGTGCCGGGGTTCGACGCCAGCTTCACCGTCCTCACGCAGGGGTGGGAGGGCGCGCCCGATGTGACCGACGTGCCTCTCGAGGCCGGCGGCACCGACGAGTACACGTACGTGATCACGGCCGAGGTGAACCGCACCCCGGTCGACGCGTCGGCGCTGGAGTGCTCGGCGACCGGAGGCGGATTCTTCAATACCGCCGAGGCGACCTACCCCGGCGGCGAGGCGAGCGACACCGGATGCGCCGTCCCGGCCGCCCCGACCGTCGAGAAGATCGCGCAGCCCTCGGTGCAGAACCTCACCACGGGCGAGTGGACGCTCAGCTACCGGGTCGCCGTGGCCAACCCCAGCCAGATCGAGCTGGCCTACGACCTCACCGATATTGCCGCGGAACTGCCCGCCGGCGTCGCCGGGGGTACATGGACGGCCTCGGATCCCGTCGCCGTCGGCGGTGGCACGTTCGTGCGCAGCGCCGATCCGGTGGGTGACGGGCCGCTCGCGACCGGCACGCTTCCCGCCGGTGCGACGCACACCTACACGCTCTCGCGCACCGTGACGGTGGCGGCATCCGTCGCCGACGAGGCGCTCACCTGCGGCCCGGTCATCGGCGAGGGCGGCGGCGTGTGGAACACCGCGACGGTCACGAACGGAATCGCTGAGCCCTCCTCCTCCGACTGCGCCCAGATCGAGCGCCCCGACGCCGACGTCACCAAGACGGTCACCTCGACGCTGCAGCTGGCGGACGGCACGTGGCAGATCACGTACGACATCGCGGTGGCGAACGCCTCGGATACGCTCGCGGCGGTCTACAGCCTCGACGACGCGCTGCAGTTCGGCGGCGACATCACGGTCGAGGGGGCCACGTGGACGGGCCCCACGGGCACCGGCGACTTCGCCGCCGACGGTACGGCCACGCTCGCGACGGACCGCGCACTGGCGCCGGGCACCACGGAGACGTACACCGTCGTGGCGCGGGCCGGCATCGACGCGGCCGCGTGGGAGGGTGGCGACCTCGCGTGCGACGGCACGACGGCCGGCGGATTCCTGAACACCGCGACGGTCACCGTCGCCGGCGAGGAGGTTCCGGCCTCCGACTGCTCCGAACCCGCCCTGCCGACGATCGAGAAGGTCGGCGTCGCGGTGACCCAGGACCCCGACGCACCCACGCGATGGACGGTCACGTACGACCTCACCGTCACCTCGGGCGGCTACGACACCGTCTACTCCCTGGCCGACAGCCCGTCCTTCCCGGAAGGCGTCACACTCGGCGCCGGGACGGCCCAGCGCACCGACACGGAGGTCCAGCCGCTCCTGCCCGTGACCCGCGGCGTGGACTTCGTCACCGGCGTCCCGCTGGCCGCCGGCGCGACCCACGTGTACCGCGTGACCTGGCAGGCCGAGCTCACCGATGCCTACAGCGAGGATGACGCCGCCTGCACCGGCGAGGCCGGCAGCGGGTTCTTCAACGCCGCCCTGCTGCAGGTCGGCGACATCCCGATCGACGCCACCGACTGCATCCCCGTCGACGAGCGGGTGTACCCGGCCGTGGCGAAGACGGTGACGACCACCGCGCAGGACCCGCAGACGGGCCTCTGGACCATCGAGTACGACCTCCAGGTGACCCTGCCCCCGCTCGGCGAAGACAACCCGGAGGGGCTGTCGGCGGCGTACGACCTCACCGACACGCTCCAGTTCGGCGGAGACATCGACATCCGCAGCGCCTCCTGGTCGGGCGAGTCCTCCGGGGACTTCACGTTCTCGCCCGACCCGGCCGTGCTCGCGTCGGACAAGGCGATCGCCGCCGGGGTCACGCACACCTACACCGTGCGCGTGGTGGCCGCCGTCACCGCCGCCGCGGTGGAGGGTGGCACCACCGCGTGCCTGCCCGACGGGGCGGGCGGGTTCCTCAACACCGCGCAGCTGACCTCGGCGACCGTGGAGACCGACGTGCGCGCGTGCTCCGAGCCGGTGTTCCCGGAGGTGGAGAAGACCGCCGTGGGCGAGGCGGTGCTCGACCCCGACACCGGGCTGTGGTCGGTGGTCTACGACATCGCCGTGCGCTATCCCGACGCCGCCGACCCCCTTCCGACCCTCGGGTACGTCCTCACCGACGTCCCCGACCTGCCTGAGGGCGTCGAGCTGGCCGGCGAATGGACCGCGGAGGCGGGCACGACCGACACGCCGGCACCGGACCAGCCCTCGTGGGACGGCACCGGCACCTGGACGATCGTGACGGGCGCCTTCGACCCCGCCGTCGACGGAGTGCGGGAGCACCTGTTCACCATCACCGCGCAGGTGCGCATCACGGCGACGCCGACCGGCGAGCCGGTGCAGTGCGACGACATCGAGGCGCCGGGCGTCCCCATCGCCAACACCGCGACCGTCGTGTCGGGCGGGTACCGCGCCGACGACGACGCGTGCGAGCTCGTGCCCTTCGACGACGTCGGGATCGTCAAGACCACCGACGGCGTGGAAGGACCGCTGGAAGCCGGCGCCACGTTCGACTACGTGCTCACGGTGACGAACAACGGCACCCTGGATGCCACGGACGTGAGGGTCGCCGACCCCGTTCCGAGTCGGCTGACCGTGACCGCGATCGACCTCTCCGCGGCTCCAGGATGGTCGAACGACAACGCGCCCGCGCTCGTGGACGAGGACAACGGCGTGGCACTGAGCGCGGCGCGGCTGGCGGTGGGTGCGAGCGTGCAGATCCGGCTCTCGGTGACGGTGGACGCGCTGCCTGCCCCCGACGTGGTCGCCCTCGGCCCCGACGACCCCGCGCCCACCCCCGAGCTGCCCGACAGCACGCTGACCAACGAGGCATGTGTGACCGCCGTGGGCGACAGCGACCCCTCCAACGACTGCGGCGATGTCACAGTAGGGACTCGCGACATCGCCGCAGCCGTCTTCACGCGCTGCGTGTCGGACGTCCCCAGCATCGGCTTCACGCTGGTCAAGACCCAGAACCTCGTGGCCGAGCCGGTCGAGCTGTCGTGGACGCCGGATGGCGCGAGCACGGCGACCGATCCGGCCGCTGTCGAGCGGTCCTACCCCGGGGGGTCGACGGTCCACACGGACGAGTTCCCGTGGGTGGGAGCGACCTCCACGCCCGCCGGCATCGGGATCGACAACGCCGGTCTGCGCCCGCTCCGCGCGTCGGACTACGCGCCCGGTGGCGGCTACTACCTCCCCGGCACCACGACCGTCATGACGCCGGAGCAGCAGGCGGAACTGGTTGTCAACGGACTCATCGTCGATCCCAGCGAGGCCGACTTCGCCTGGCGCGGCCCCACCACCCTGACCCTCACCGTCAACCCGAGCCAGACCTTCCAGATCGCCGAGATGCCCACCGGCGGAGACTGCGCGGCCGCCCGCCACTCGGAGGTGCGGATCGAGAAGACCACCGCCGTCGAACGCGTGGCGCCCGGGGGGGAGTTCTCCTACCAGCTGGAGACGGCCAACGTCAGCGACCACTCCGCGGCAGAGGGGGTCGTCGTCACCGACGAGATCCCGTCGGAGATCCGCATCACCGGCGTGTCGTGGCCGGGGCAGGGCGACCCCGACGTGTTCCCGAACTGGCGCACGTGCGCCGTGACGGGCCAGAGCAGCACCGGATACGGCGGAACGCTGCGCTGTGAGCTGCTCGGGCCGCTGCATCCGGCCGGAGCGGGGCTCGGCGCCTCCAGCGCCCCGACCATCACGCTCGAGGCCACCGTCGATCCCGGCGCCGGCTCGACCACCATCCGCAACGTCGCCGTCGTGGAACACCAGACCTTCGGAGAACCGGGCGATCGCGGCACGGACAGCGACGACGCGGTCGTGCGCGTGTTGACGCTGCCGGCCACCGGCGGCTCGCCCCTGCTCGCACTCGTCCTGTTCGCTCTGCTGGCCCTGGGCGGGGGAGCGGCGGGGCTCCTCGTACGGGATCGACGCCGGGAGGCGGGTGCGCCGACGCCCTGAGGCCTGCGGGGCGGGTCGCGACACGCCCGGGTTTGCGACACGCCCGGGCTGCACGTAGACTAGTTCAGTTCCACATTCCGACTTGCTTCGTGCAAGTCCGGATCACTGCCAGGGCAGTGCATAGGCAGCGCGCAAGCGTACGACCTAGGCCGCGGGCAGCAGAACATCACACCGACCCCCTCCTCCTCACGGAGACGTGCGTCCGCGCGCGGGTGGGTCGGGCCGGATGCGAAAGCGTGCGGTTTGACACCTGAACAGCGGTGCAGCATCGCCCGAGAGGGCGGCGAAGTGCCCGGCGCGCAAGCGCCACCGTGCGTCCAATGCCCGTGTTCCGAATGAGCACAGCGGTATGACGCGAGAAAGAGAGTGAGCAGACAATGGCGGGACAGAAGATCCGCATTCGCCTGAAGTCGTACGATCACGCCGGACTGGATTCGTCCGCGCGCAAGATCGTCGACACCGTGACCCGAGCCGGCGCGACCGTTGTCGGACCGGTGCCGCTGCCGACCGAGAAGAACGTCGTCGTCGTCATCCGGTCGCCGCACAAGTACAAGGACAGCCGCGAGCACTTCGAGATGCGCACCCACAAGCGCCTCATCGACATCATCGACCCGACGCCCAAGGCCGTCGACTCGCTGATGCGTCTCGACCTCCCGGCTGACGTCAACATCGAGATCAAGCTCTGAGGTCCGACATGGCACAGTCACATTCAGAACAGGTCAACTCCAAGGTTTCCAAGGGACTGCTGGGCACGAAGCTCGGCATGACCCAGGTCTGGGACGCGAACGGCAAGCTCGTTCCCGTCACCGTCATCGAGGTCGCTCCGAACGTGGTCACCCAGGTGCGCACGCCGGAGAAGGACGGCTACAACGCCGTTCAGATCGCCTACGGGCAGATCGACCCCCGCAAGGTGAACAAGCCGCTCACCGCCCACTTCGAGGCGGCCGGCGTGACTCCCCGTCGCCACCTCACCGAGATCCGCACCGCGGATGCCGCTGACTACTCACTCGGTCAGGAGCTCACCGCGGACGGTCTCTTCGAGGCCGGCCAGCTGGTCGACGTCGTCGGCACCAGCAAGGGCAAGGGCACGGCGGGTGTCATGAAGCGTCACAACTTCAAGGGCGTCTCCGCCTCGCACGGTTCGCACCGCAACCACCGCAAGCCCGGTTCGATCGGCGCCTCGTCGACCCCGAGCCGCGTGTTCAAGGGCATGCGCATGGCCGGCCGTATGGGTGGCGAGCGCGTGACCGTCCTCAACCTCACGGTGCACGCCGTCGACGCCGAGAAGGGTCTGCTGCTCGTCAAGGGCGCCGTCCCCGGCGCACGCGGCCGCATCGTCTACGTCCGCAACGCAGTGAAGGGTGCCTGATTACGATGGCTGACTCGACTCTCGCGCTCGACGTCGTGAAGGCAGACGGCAAGAAGGCCGGCTCCGTGGAGCTGCCCGCCGCTCTGTTCGACGTCAAGACGAACATTCCGCTCATCCACCAGGTCGTCGTCGCGCAGCGCGCGGCGGCTCGCCAGGGCACGCACTCGACCAAGCGTCGTGGCGAGGTCTCCGGCGCCGGCCGCAAGCCCTTCAAGCAGAAGGGCACCGGTAACGCCCGTCAGGGCTCCATCCGGGCGCCCCAGATGACCGGTGGTGGCATCGTGCACGGCCCGAAGCCGCGCGACTACGGCCAGCGCACCCCCAAGAAGATGATCGCCGCTGCGCTTCTGGGTGCACTGAGCGACCGTGCCCGCGGTGACCGTCTCCACGTCGTGGACTCGTTCGCCATCGAGGGCGCACCGTCCACGAAGGCTGCAGCCGCCGTGCTCTCCACGCTCGCCCCGGCGCAGAAGAGGGTGCTCGTCGTGATCGAGCGCGGTGACGAACTGACCATCAAGAGCGTGCGCAACCTCGCGTACGTCCACGTGCTCAGCTTCGACCAGTTGAACGCCTACGACGTGCTCGTCTCCGACGACATCGTCTTCACCAAGGCCGCCTACGACGCGTTCGTCGCGTCCAAGGGCGGCACCACCGAGGAGGTCTCGGCATGAGCAACATCGCCGTCAACAAGGACCCGCGCGACGTGATCCTGCGGCCGGTCGTCTCCGAGAAGAGCTACGGGCTCATCGACGAGGGCAAGTACACGTTCTACGTGGACACCCGCGCCACCAAGACCGAGATCAAGCTGGCGATCGAGAAGATCTTCGGTGTCAAGGTCGCCTCGGTGAACACGCTCAACCGGGCCGGTAAGACACGCCGCACCCGCTTCGGGACGGGAAAGCGCAAGGACACCAAGCGCGCCATCGTCACGCTGAAGTCGGGCACCATCGACATCTTCACGGCTGTCGGCTGACGGTCGGGACAGAAGGACACCAACTATGGCTATTCGCAAGTACAAGCCCACGACCCCCGGTCGCCGCGGCTCGTCGGTGGCGGACTTCGCTGAGATCACCCGATCGACGCCTGAGAAGTCTCTCCTCCGCCCGCTGTCCAAGACCGGTGGTCGCAACAACCAGGGTCGCATCACGACGCGTCACATCGGTGGTGGTCACAAGCGTCAGTACCGTCTGATCGACTTCCGTCGTAACGACAAGGACGGCGTCGACGCCAAGGTCGCGCACATCGAGTACGACCCCAACCGCACCGCGCGCATCGCGCTCCTGCACTACGTGGACGGCGAGAAGCGCTACATCCTCGCGCCGAACAAGCTGAAGCAGGGCGATGTCGTCGAGTCCGGTGCCGGCGCCGACATCAAGCCGGGCAACAACCTGCCGCTGCGCAACATCCCCACCGGTACCGTCATCCACGCCATCGAGCTCCGCCCCGGCGGCGGCGCGAAGATGGCCCGGTCGGCCGGCGCTTCGGTGCGTCTGGTCGCCAAGGACGGCCCGTACGCGCAGCTGCGTCTGCCCTCCGGCGAGATCCGCAACGTCGACTCGCGCTGCCGCGCCACCATCGGCGAGGTCGGCAACGCCGAGCAGTCGAACATCAACTGGGGCAAGGCCGGCCGCAAGCGCTGGAAAGGCGTGCGCCCGACCGTCCGTGGTGTCGCGATGAACCCGGTCGACCACCCGCACGGTGGTGGTGAGGGTAAGACCTCCGGTGGGCGTCACCCGGTGACGCCGTGGGGTCAGCCTGAGGGCCGCACCCGCCACGCCAACAAGGAAAGCGACAAGCTCATCGTCCGCCGTCGCACCGCCAGCAAGAAGCGCAAGTAGGTAGGAACAGAAGATGCCACGCAGTCTCAAGAAGGGCCCCTTCGTCGACGAGCACCTGCTTCGCAAGGTCGTGTCGCAGAACGAAGCCGGTACCAAGAACGTCATCAAGACCTGGTCTCGCCGATCGATGATCATCCCGGCGATGCTGGGCCACACGATCGCCGTCCACGACGGTCGCAAGCACATCCCCGTGTTCGTGACCGAGACCATGGTCGGCCACAAGCTCGGCGAATTCGCGCCCACCCGCACCTTCCGCGGCCATGTGAAGGACGACAAGAAGGGCCGCCGCCGCTGACGCGGAGGCGTAAGAGGAGAGAGAAATGGTGGAGTCCATCGCACGCGTGCGACACATCCGCGTGACCCCTCAGAAGGCTCGTCGTGTCGTCGCGCTCATCAAGGGCAAGCAGGCTCAGGAGGCCTTGGCCATCCTGAAGTTCGCGCCGCAGGGCGCCAGCGAGCCGATCTACAAGCTCGTCGCGTCGGCTATGGCCAACGCGCGAGTCACGGCCGACAAGACCAACGAGTTCCTGGATGACGCCGACCTGTACGTGTCCAACGCGTACGTCGACGAGGGCACGACGCTCAAGCGTTTCCAGCCCCGCGCGCAGGGTCGTGCGTTCCAGATCAAGAAGCGCACGAGCCACATCACGGTCGTGCTCTCGACGCCGGAGGTCGCGGACGCATCGACAGGCGCCGACGCCGGCACCACAAAGAAGGCGAGCAAGTAATGGGCCAGAAAGTCAACCCGTACGGCTTCCGCCTCGGTATCACCACGGACCACGTGTCCCGTTGGTTCTCGGATTCGACGAAGCCGGGACAGCGCTACGCCGACTACGTTGCCGAGGACATCAAGATCCGTCAGTTGCTGAAGACGCAGCTCGACCGTGCCGGTGTGAGCAACATCGAGATCGAGCGCACGCGTGACCGCGTCCGCGTCGACATCCACACCGCCCGCCCGGGCATCGTGATCGGCCGCCGCGGCGCCGAGGCCGAGCGCATCCGCTCCGACCTCGAGAAGCTCACCGGCAAGCAGATCCAGCTGAACATCCTCGAGGTCAAGAACCCCGAGGCCGACGCTCAGCTGGTCGCTCAGGGCATCGCCGAGCAGCTCTCCGCCCGCGTGGCCTTCCGCCGCGCGATGCGAAAGGGTCTGCAGGGCGCCCAGCGCGCTGGTGCCAAGGGTGTCCGCATCCAGGTCTCCGGCCGCCTCGGCGGCGCCGAGATGAGCCGGTCGGAGTTCTACCGCGAGGGTCGCGTGCCGCTGCACACCCTTCGCGCGAACATCGACTACGGCTTCTACGAGGCGAAGACCACCTTCGGTCGCATCGGCGTGAAGGTCTGGATCTACAAGGGCGATCTCACCAACAAGGAGCTCGCGCGCGAGCAGGCCAACGCCCCGAAGGCCCCCCGCGGTCGTGACGACCGTGGTGGAGACCGTCGCCGTAGCCCCCGCACCGATGCCCCCGTCGCAGAAGGAGCGTCTGCCTGATGCTTATCCCCCGCAAGGTCAAGTACCGCAAGCAGCACCACCCGGGTCGCTCCGGGCAGGCCACCGGTGGCACGCAGGTCTCCTTCGGAGACTTCGGCATCCAGGCGCTCACGCCCGCGTATGTGACGAACCGTCAGATCGAGTCCGCTCGTATCGCGATGACCCGTCACATCAAGCGTGGCGGCAAGGTGTGGATCAACATCTACCCCGACCGGCCGCTCACCAAGAAGCCTGCCGAAACCCGCATGGGTTCCGGTAAGGGTTCGCCGGAGTGGTGGGTCGCCAACGTCAAGCCGGGCCGTGTCCTCTTCGAGGTCGCGGGCGTCAGCGAGGAACTTGCTCGTGAGGCGCTGACCCGTGCCATTCACAAGCTGCCTCTGAAGGCACGCATCATCAAGCGCGAGGAGGGCGACGCGTAATGGCGATCGGCACCAAGACGCTCGCACCCAGCGAGCTCGACACGTTCGAAGACTCCCGTCTCGTGGAGGAGCTCCGCAAGGCCAAGGAAGAGCTGTTCAACCTGCGCTTCCAGTCGGCCACCGGCCAGCTCGAGAGCCACGGCCGCATCCGTGCGGTCAAGCGCGACATCGCGCGGCTGTACACCGTGATCCGCGAGCGCGAGCTCGGGATCCGGGCCACGCCGGCGCCGGTTGCTGCCCCGAAGGCGAAGAAGTCCACGAGGGCCAAGAAGGCGGATACCGCTGACGAGGCCGTGAAGGAAGAGGCTGAGTGATGGCCACCACCAAGAAGACCGCTGAGGTCGCCCCCGAGGCAGCCGGGCACGAGAGCTCCGCGCACGACGTGCGCGACGCCGACGCCCGCGGGTACCGCAAGTCCCGCCGCGGCTACGTCGTGAGCGACAAGATGGACAAGACGATCGTCGTCGAGGTCGAGGACCGCGTGAAGCACCCGCTCTACGGCAAGGTCATCCGCCGCACCTCCAAGGTGAAGGCGCACGATGAGGCGAACTCGGCCGGCATCGGCGACCTCGTCCTGATCAACGAGACCCGTCCGCTCAGCGCCACCAAGCGCTGGCGCCTGGTCGAGATTCTCGAGAAGGCCAAGTGATCGCATGATTCAGAACGAATCCCGAATCAAGGTCGCCGACAACACCGGCGCCAAGGAGCTGCTCACCATCCGTGTGCTCGGTGGCTCCAACCGTCGGTACGCGGGCCTGGGCGACGTCATCGTCGCCACGGTCAAGGACGCGATTCCCGGCGGCAACGTCAAGAAGGGCGATGTCGTCAAGGCAGTCGTCGTTCGCGTCGTGAAGCAGACCCGCCGTCCCGACGGCTCATACATCAAGTTCGACGAGAACGCCGCCGTGATCCTGAAGAGCGACGGGGAGCCGCGTGGCACCCGCATCTTCGGGCCGGTCGGTCGTGAACTTCGCGACAAGAAGTTCATGAAGATCGTCTCGCTCGCCCCGGAGGTCATTTGATCATGGCGAAGATCAAGAAGGGCGACCTGGTTCAGGTCATCTCGGGCCCCAAGCCCGAGCGCGGCGGAGATCGCGGTAAGCAGGGCAAGGTCCTCGAGGTCCTCGTCGAGCAGAACCGCGTGATCGTCGAAGGCGTGAACTACGTCACCAAGCACAACCGCGTGGGTCAGACCCAGCGCGGAACCAAGACGGGCGGCATCGAAACCTTCGAAGCCCCCATCCACATCTCCAACGTCGCCCTGGTCGACCCCGAGACCAAGAAGCCGACCCGCGTCGGCCACCGGGTCGAGGAGCAGGTCAAGGACGGCGTCAAGCGCACGGTTCGCGTGCGCTTCGCGAAGAAGTCAGGCAAGGACCTCTGAATATGAGCACCGCGACTGCCGCGGAGGCTGGCAAGATCCAGCCCCGCCTGAAGCAGAAGTACCGGAACGAGATCCAGCAGAAACTGCGGGAAGAGTTCGGGTACACCAACGTCATGCAGATCCCCGGCCTGGTCAAGGTCGTGGTGAACACCGGCGTCGGCGAGGCTGCTCGTGACAGCAAGGTGATCGATGGTGCGGTCGACGACCTCACCAAGATCACCGGCCAGAAGCCGCTCGTCACGAAGGCCCGCAAGTCCATCGCGCAGTTCAAGCTGCGCGAGGGCCAGCCCATCGGCGCACACGTCACCCTCCGCGGTGACCGTGCGTGGGAGTTCATCGACCGTCTCGTGAACCTCGCGCTTCCCCGCATCCGCGACTTCCGTGGCCTGTCGGACCGTCAGTTCGACGGCACCGGCAACTACACGTTCGGACTCCAGGAGCAGGCCGTGTTCCACGAGATCGACCAGGACCGGATCGACCGGGTCCGCGGTTTCGACATCACCATCGTCACCACGGCGAAGACCGATGAAGAGGGCCGCTCGCTGCTGCGTCAGCTGGGCTTCCCCTTCCGTTCGGCCGAGCAGGCCTGACAACTCCACAATCCAAGCCCCGTCCCCGAGCCTGTCGGAGGGACGAGGCATCCATGGAAGGTCGTCTGCCGCGTAACGGCAGCCGAAACCTCATGATCGAAAGAAGCAACCCATGACGATGACAGACCCGGTCGCAGACATGCTGACCCGTCTGCGCAACGCGAACTCGGCGCACCACGACTCCGTGTCGCTGCCGAGCTCCAAGCTCAAGACCCACATCGCCGACATCCTCCAGCAGGAGGGCTACATCGCCGGCTGGACCGTCGAGGACGCCCGCGTCGGCCAGACGCTCACGCTGCAGCTGAAGTACGGCCCGAACCGCGAGCGGTCGATCGCCGGCATCAAGCGCGTGTCCAAGCCCGGTCTGCGCGTGTACGCACGTTCGACCGAGATCCCCACCGTCCTCGGTGGCCTCGGCGTCGCCATCCTGTCCACCTCCTCCGGTCTGCTCACAGACCGCCAGGCCGAGCAGAAGGGCGTGGGCGGGGAAGTTCTCGCCTACGTGTGGTGATCTGACATGTCGCGTATCGGACGTCTTCCCATCGACATCCCCTCCGACGTCACCGTCACGGTGACCGGCTCGGATGTCGCCGTCAAGGGCCCCAGGGGCGAGCTTTCGCTCACCGTGGCGCGCCCCATCGAGGTCAAGGTCGAGGACAACCAGGTCTTCGTCTCCCGTCCCGACGACGAGCGCGAGTCGCGGTCGCTTCACGGCCTGACCCGCACGCTCATCAACAACAACATCATCGGTGTCACCCAGGGCTACACCAAGGGCCTCGAGGTCGTCGGCACGGGTTACCGTGTCGCCCAGCGGGGCAGCTCGATCGAGTTTGCGCTCGGTTTCTCCCACCCCGTGCTCGTGGAGCCGCCCGCCGGCATCACGTTCACGGTCGAGGGCAACAACCGCGTGACCGTGACCGGCATCGACAAGCAGGCCGTCGGCGAGGCCGCAGCCAACATCCGCAAGATCCGCAAGCCCGAGCCCTACAAGGGCAAGGGTGTGCGTTACGCGGGCGAGGTCGTCCGTCGCAAGGCCGGAAAGAGTGGTAAGTAGCCATGGCTCTCAAGTCAAAGTCTGACGCCCGTAGCCGTCGTCACACGCGCCTTCGCAAGAAGGTCGTGGGCAGCGAGGCTCGTCCTCGCCTCGTCGTGACCCGCTCGGCGCGCCACGTCTTCGTCCAGCTGGTCGACGACAGCAAGGGTCACACCGTGGCCTCCGCATCCACCCTCGAGACCGACCTCCGGGCGCTCGATGGGGACAAGACCGCCAAGGCGCGCAAGGTCGGCGAACTCGTCGCCGAGCGTGCAAAGGCCGCCGGGGTCACCGACGTGGTCTTCGACCGCGGTGGTAACCGGTACGCCGGTCGCGTCGCCGCGATCGCCGAAGGCGCCCGCGAAGGAGGGCTGAACCTGTGAGTGACAACAAGGAGACCGAAGTGACCGATGCGTCCCAGGCCGCACCGGCCACGGCCGAGACGGCCACCGCCGGCACGGCCGACGCCAGCCGCGAGCCTCGTGAGGCCCGCCGCGGCGGGCGCGAGCGCAACCCGAACCGCGGTGACCGCGGATCGCGCGACCGCAACGAGAGCCAGTTCCTCGAGCGCGTCGTGACGATCAACCGCGTGTCGAAGGTCGTCAAGGGTGGCCGCCGCTTCAGCTTCACGGCCCTCGTGGTCGTGGGCGACGGAAACGGCGTCGTCGGCGTCGGATACGGCAAGGCCCGCGAGGTGCCCCTGGCGATCTCGAAGGGCGTCGAAGAGGCCAAGCGCAACTTCTTCCGCGTGCCGCGCGTCGGCTCGACCATCCCGCACCCCGTGCAGGGTGAGGCCGCCGCCGGTGTCGTGCTGCTTCGTCCCGCCGCTGCCGGTACCGGTGTCATCGCCGGTGGTCCGGTGCGTGCGGTGCTGGAGTGCGCCGGCATCCACGACATCCTGTCGAAGTCGCTCGGCTCGTCGAACACGATCAACATCGTGCACGCGACCGTCGCCGCGCTGAAGCAGCTCGAAGAGCCCCGCGCCGTGGCCGCCCGCCGTGGCCTGGAGTACGACGCGGTCGTCCCCGGCATCATCATCCGCAACGAGGCCAAGGCCGCCGCTGCGGCGAAGGCAGGTGTCTGATGGCGAGCCGACTCAAGGTGACCCAGATCAAGTCCAAGGTGAGCGAGAAGCAGAACCAGCGTGACACGCTGCGCAGCCTCGGTCTCAAGCGGATCGGCGACGCTGTCGTCCGTCCCGACGACGCGCAGACGCGCGGCTACGTCAAGACCGTCGCCCACCTCGTGAAGGTTGAGGAGATCGACTGATGGCTGACAACGACAACGTCGCTGCCGACAAGCCCGCCAAGAAGGCGCCCGCGCGCAAGCCCGCGGCCGCCAGGGCGACCAAGCCCGCCGCCGCCCAGGCCGCCGCTCCGGCGACGCGTCCGGGTGTGCTGAAGGTGCACCACCTGCGTCCGGTCCCCGGCGCCCACACCGCCAAGACCCGTGTCGGTCGCGGTGAGGGCTCCAAGGGTAAGACCGCGGGCCGTGGCACCAAGGGCACCAAGGCCCGCTACTCGGTGCGCATCGGCTTCGAGGGTGGCCAGATGCCGCTGCACATGCGGACGCCGAAGCTGCGCGGGTTCAAGAACCCGTTCCGCGTCGAGTACCAGGTCGTGAACCTGGACAAGCTCGCGGATCTGTACCCCTCCGGTGGCGACGTGACCGTGAGCGACCTGGTCGCCAAGGGCGCCGTGCGCAAGAACGAGAAGGTCAAGGTGCTCGGCACCGGCGACATCTCGGTGAAGCTGAACGTGACGGTCGACAAGGTCTCGGGTTCTGCCGAGCAGAAGATCGTCGCGGCGGGCGGCTCGGTCAACTGACCTCGCCTGCATCTCAGAGGGCCGGAGCGCGCTAGCTCCGGCCCTCTGGGTTACCCTGGTTGTCTGTGCGCCTCTGCGCGCCGGAACCACTCTGGAGGAATCCACTTGTTCAGCGCCATCGCGCGGGTCTTCCGCACGCCTGACCTGCGTCGCAAGATCGCCTTCACCCTGGGCATCATCGCGATCTACCGGTTCGGCGCACACATTCCGACGCCGTTCGTGGACTTCCCGAACGTGCAGTCCTGTCTCGACCAGCAGGGGAGCACCGAGGGCCTGCTGTCCCTGGTGAACCTCTTCTCCGGTGGTGCGCTGCTGCAACTGTCGATCTTCGCGCTGGGCGTCATGCCCTACATCACCGCGACGATCATCGTGCAGCTCCTCCGCGTGGTCATCCCGCACTTCGAGACCCTCTACAAGGAGGGCCAGGCCGGGCAGTCGCGTCTGACCCAGTACACGCGCTACCTCACGATCGCACTGGCACTGCTGCAGTCCACGACCCTCGTGACGGTCGCCCGCAGCGGACAGCTGCTGGGCGTCGGCATCCCGGAGTGCGAGAACCTCCTCACCAACGACGTGTGGTGGGCCCAGCTGCTCATGATCATCACGATGACCGCCGGTACCGGCCTCATCATGTGGTTCGCCGAGCTGGTCACCGAGCGCGGTGTCGGCAACGGCATGTCGATCCTCATCTTCACCTCGATCGCCGCGACCTTCCCGGCCGCGATGTGGTCGATCTGGCAGGCCCGCGGCTTCGAGATCTTCCTCCTCGTGCTGGCCGTCGGAATCCTCGTCGTCGCTCTCGTCGTCTTCGTCGAGCAGTCCCAGCGCCGCATCCCGGTGCAGTACGCCCGGCGGATGGTGGGACGCCGGACCTACGGCGGAACCAACACGTACATCCCGATCAAGGTCAACATGGCCGGTGTCGTCCCGGTCATCTTCGCCTCGTCGCTGCTGTACATCCCCGCGCTGATCGCGCAGTTCAACCAGCCGCAGGCAGGGCAGGAGACCCCGGGCTGGGTGGTGTGGATCTCGCAGTACTTCACGACGGGCGACCACCCGCTGTACATGCTGGTCTACTTCCTCCTCATCATCGGCTTCACCTACTTCTACGTCGCGATCACCTTCAACCCGGTCGACGTCGCCGACAACATGAAGCGCTACGGCGGCTTCATCCCCGGCATCCGCGCGGGGCGGCCCACGGCCGAGTACCTCGACTACGTCCTCACCCGCATCACGCTGCCCGGATCGATCTACCTGGGCCTCATCGCCCTCCTGCCGCTCATCGCCCTCGCGACCGTCGGCGCCAACCAGAACTTCCCGTTCGGCGGCGCGTCGATCCTGATCATCGTCGGTGTGGGCCTGGAGACGGTGAAGCAGATCGACGCCCAGCTGCAGCAGCGTCATTACGAAGGGCTCCTCCGCTGATGGCTCAGGCTGTGCGTCTCCTCATCGTCGGTCCGCAGGGTTCGGGGAAGGGCACTCAGGGCGTCCGCATCGCTGAGGCCTTCGGCATCCCCGTCGTCTCCACCGGCGACGTCTTCCGCGCCAACGTGGCCGAGGGCACCGAGCTGGGCCTGCAGGTGCGCGAGATCATCGACGCCGGCCGGCTCGTCCCCGACGAGCTCACCAGCGCCGTCGTGCGCGACCGGCTGTCGAAGGAGGATGCCGCGGGCGGGTTCCTCCTCGACGGCTACCCCCGCAACCTCGGGCAGGTGATGCACCTGGACGAGTTCCTCGGCGGGCGCGACGAGAGCCTGGACGCCGTCCTGGCGCTCGTGGTGCCCCGCGAGGAGTCCATCGAGCGGCTCACAAAGCGTGCGCAGGAGCAGGGCCGCGCGGATGACACCGAAGAGGCCATCGCGCACCGTCTGGCGATCTACGACTCCGAGACCGCGCCGATCCTCGGCGTGTACGGCGCACGGGGCATCGTCGACGAGGTCGACGGCATCGGCACCCTCGACGAGGTCACCGAGCGGATCTTCGCTGCGCTCGAGGCCCGCGGCCTCGCGCGCACGGCCGCGGCCTGACGTGGTGTTCCGCTCGTCCGCATACAAGACGCCCGCGCAGCTGCGGGCGATGGTGGAGCCGGGGCTCATCACGGC
Source organism: Microbacterium sp. Z11_20 (assembly GCF_057197605.1). Lineage (NCBI taxonomy): Bacteria > Bacillati > Actinomycetota > Actinomycetes > Micrococcales > Microbacteriaceae > Microbacterium > Microbacterium sp. Z11_20. The sequence continues at coordinate 220,153 of NZ_JBXVOQ010000003.1, forward strand.
GGCGGCCCTGGACGCGGTGCGCGCCCTGGTCGCGCCCGGTGTGACGACGCTCGAGCTGGACGCCGAGGCATCCCGCGTCATCCTCTCCCGCGGCGCCCGCTCGAACTTCCAGCTCGTGCGGGGCTACCGGCACACCCTCTGCACGTCGGTGAACGAACAGGTCGTGCACGGCATCCCCGGTGACCGGGTGCTGCAGGCCGGCGACCTCGTCTCGATCGACGCCGGCGCCGAGCTGCGCGGATGGAACGGCGACTCGGCGATCAGCGTCATCGTGCCGGGGGAGGCGCCCACCGATGTCGTGGCGGCGCGCCGGCGGCTCTCCGAGGTCACGGAGGGGTCGCTCTGGGCCGGCATCGCGAGGCTGGCGACCGCCTCGCACCTCGGCGAGGTGGGCGCGGCCATCCAGGACTACATCGACGAGCACGCGCCCGAGGGCGGGTACGGCATCCTGCGCGACTACGTCGGGCACGGCATCGGCCGCAAGATGCACGAGTCGCCGAGCGTGTTCAACTACCGCACGCCCGACCCCGGCGCGCCCGTGCGACCGGGCCTGGCCGTCGCGATCGAGCCGATGGTGGTCGCCGGCGACCAGGAGACCTTCGTCGAGGACGACGGCTGGACCGTGTCGACCGTCGACGGGTCGGACGGCTCACACTGGGAACATAGCGTGGCCGTGCATGATGGAGGGGTCTGGGTGCTCACCGCCCCCGACGGCGGTGCCGAGAAGCTCGCGCCGTTCGGAGTCGTCCCGAAGGAGATCTGACCGTCATGGCCGCCCCCCGGAAGGTCAATTGGTTCGCGATCGGCGTCAGCATCGCCGTCGTGGTCGTGCTGATCGGTGTCGGCGCCGCGGTGTGGTGGGGAAACGCCGTGGCGAACTCCGCCGGTGAGGTGCCCGACACTCCCGCGGTGAACGCGGAGACCGGCGCCATCGCGGTGGGCGAGGGCCCCGACACGGTGGACACCTACGTGGACTTCATGTGCCCGGTCTGCAACGACTTCGAGCAGGCCTACGGCCCCACCCTCGAAGAGCTCGCCGCCGACGGCACCATCACGCTCAACATCCACCCCATCACGATCCTCGACCGTTTCTCCGGCGGCACGGAGTACTCCACGCGTTCTGCCGGCGCGGCGTACTGCGTGGCAGAGGACGACCCGGCCAACGTCCTCCCCTTCGTCCAGGCGATGTTCGCGAACCAGCCCGCCGAGAACTCCTCCGGCCTCACCGACGACGAGATCATCGCGATCGCCGAGCAGTCCGGAGCATCCCCCGATGCCGCCGAATGCATCGCGGACGGCACGTACACGCGATTCGCGACGGCGATGACCCGCGAGACGCCCGTGCAGGAGGGGTCGTCCGGCATCGCGACCCCGACCGTCGTGGTGAACGGGGAGGTTCTCTCGAACCAGACCGACCTGACCGGCGACCCCCAGGCCGACATCGTCGCTCGCCTAGGCTGACCGCCCGCGCCCCCCGTCCCCCCGTCCTTCGCCGAGAAACGACGTTCCGGACGAGAAACGGCGCGCCGCGTCCTGTCTCGTCCGGAACGTCGTTTCTCGCTCAGCGGGAGCGCGGATTGCGGCGGAGAGTCGCCAGCATCGGATGCTGCGGCGCGAAGGGCTGCGGCACCCCGGCGTGCGTCAGGGCGGTGCAGAGAGGCGTGACGCGCATCGCTGCCGCCAGATCCCAGCGGGCGAAACCGCCCTCGTGACGGCGGAGTCGATCTTCGCGCTGCTTCTCCGTGCGGATCCGCCGCGCCGCCTCTCCGGGGTCGTCGGTGTACTTGTCGTAGCCGTCGGATTCGCCGATCGCGCGGTACGCCGCCCAGTAGAAGTCGGAGCGATCCCCTCGTAGTGGAACACCTGCTGCAGTTCGGGCGGGGGGAAGCCGCACCACTGGATCACCGCCCGGCTGACGGATTCGCCGACCGACTCGGCGCGCGCATCCAGGTGGGGGAGCACCCAGCGCAGGCGCCTGCTCCCGCGCCCGTTCACCTGCGCGGCCGCGATGTCACCGAGAAGCCCGGGGCTCACGCTGTCGGGGAACCCGCGGAGGGCAGCGTCGCCCACGGCGAGGCCGAACGCCGGCGGAAGGGCGCGGATGAGATCGACCGTCGTGTCCTCCGGCGACGTGACCGAGAGGGCGCCGACGCTCACGACCCGCGGGTCGGCGCTGGTATGGACGGCTACATCCCCGAAGCGGTGCGACCGATCCCGGCCAGGGTCGTACACGTGGATGTCCCGCGGCTCGCCGAACAGCGGAAGGCCGAGAAGGGCGGCCGCGGATTCGAGGCAGAAGACGGCCCCGGGCGAGACGGACGCGAAAGCGTGCACCCGCGCCAGATAGCGCTCCCAGGGTTTCAGGTCTTCCCACGCCTGGCGGGGCGCGTACACCCCGGGTCTCACCCTCACGCGGCGATCGTCCTCGCGAAGGCGCAGGCCCGCCTCCTCGGCATCCCGCGCCCGCAGGAGGGGCAGAGGGGATGGCATCAGCGGGTCACCGGGTACAAGCAGCATCCCGACATGGTGGCCCGCGACACGCGCGCCGCCCGCGCGCATCCCGCGCCCCGTGGACAACCCGCCCGAACCCGCCCCGGGGGAGGAGTGGTCGGGCGCGCCCGCTCTGCCGCCGGGTGCCCCGAGAAACCACAAGCGGGACGAGACGTAACGCGCCGCGCCGTTTTTCGCCCGCATCGTCGTTTCTCGCCGGGGGAGAGGGGAGGAGCGGGGGGCGGGGGCCGGCGAGCGGCGGGGAGGAGCGGGGGGCTGGTTTGCCGGGGGGCGCAATACCACGTATGATTGGTCGTTGGTGCTTTGCGCCTCTATTGGCGTGTCGAAGCACCGAATCCCATCCACCGCAGACCGACCGGTCTGCAACAAGCGATAGCGAGTATATGGCGAAGAAAGACGGTGTCATCGAGATCGAGGGTGTCATCTCCGAGGCCCTGCCCAACGCGATGTTCCGCGTCGAGCTGACCAACGGACACAAGGTGCTCGCCACGATCTCCGGCAAGATGCGGCAGAACTACATCCGCATCATCCCCGAAGACCGTGTCGTCGTGGAACTCAGCCCCTACGACCTCACCCGGGGCCGGATCGTCTATCGCTACCGCTAGGCCGGTCGAGAAGTAACGACCGTGCTTCGAAAGCTCAGCAGCCGAAGCGCGGTACGAAGACAGCGAACAGGAACATCATGAAGGTCAATCCCAGCGTCAAGCCCATCTGCGATCACTGCAAGGTCATCCGCCGTCACGGCCGGGTGATGGTGATCTGCAAGAGCAACCCGCGCCACAAGCAGCGCCAGGGCTGAGGCTTCGACAAGCTCAGCCACCGGCTGAGCCACTCACAACTGAATACATAACGGCAGGATCAGATCTCCCGCTCCCGGACCCCTCGACAAGCTCGGGGACCGCGATCGGGAGGGACACCTCGGGGCGGAGGCCCGGGCACCGATCCTGCTCCACACCTCCACGACACTCCTTTGGAGATCCGCATGGCACGTCTCGCCGGCGTCGACATCCCGCGCGACAAGCGCGTGGTCATCGCCCTGACCTACATCTACGGCGTTGGCCGTACCCGCTCGAACGAGATCCTCACGGCAACCGGCATCGGCCCGGATGTCCGCGTCAAGGACCTGACCGACGACCAGTTGATCGCGCTGCGCGATCACATCGAAGGCACCTACAAGGTGGAGGGTGACCTCCGCCGCGAGGTCGCCGCCGACATCCGCCGCAAGGTCGAGATCGGCTCCTACGAGGGCATCCGCCACCGTCGCGGCCTTCCGGTGCGCGGCCAGCGCACGAAGACCAACGCGCGCACCCGCAAGGGTCCGAAGCGCACGGTCGCCGGCAAGAAGAAGGCGCGCTAGGCCTCCGCCGGCGCCCCAGGATTTAGGGAGAACGGACACCATGGCACAGGCCAAGTCCGCGGCGCGCAAGCCGCGTCGCAAGGAGAAGAAGAACATCGCGCTGGGCCACGCCCACATCAAGTCGACGTTCAACAACACGATCGTCTCGATCACCGACCCGTCCGGCGCTGTCATCAGCTGGGCGTCCTCGGGTGGCGTGGGCTTCAAGGGCTCGCGCAAGTCCACGCCCTACGCCGCAGGCATGGCCGCAGAGTCGGCCGCCCGCCAGGCGCAGGAGCACGGCGTGAAGAAGGTCGACGTCTTCGTGAAGGGTCCGGGTTCGGGCCGCGAGACCGCGATCCGCTCGCTGACGGCCGCCGGCCTCGAGGTGGGGTCCATCCAGGACGTCACCCCCCAGGCACACAACGGCTGCCGCCCGCCCAAGCGCCGCCGCGTCTGACGCTTCGCCGCCCAGATTTCCTCGCGGATGCCGCGGGTTCCGCTCCGGCGGGCCCTCGGCATCCCTGAACACAACTCAACATTTCACCCACCGCACGTGTCATATAGCGGGCACGTGATCGAAAGGAACCCATAGTGCTCATCGCACAGCGTCCCACTCTGACCGAGGAGAAGATCGGGGAGTTCCGCAGCCGCTTCGTCATCGAGCCGCTCGAACCCGGATTCGGTTACACGATCGGCAACGCGCTGCGTCGCAGCCTCCTGTCCTCCATCCCCGGCGCCGCCGTCACCAGCATCCGCATCGACGGCGTGCTGCACGAGTTCAGCACCATCCCGGGCGTGAAGGAGGATGTCACCGAGATCATCCTCAACATCAAGCAGCTGGTCGTCTCCAGCGAGCGTGACGAGCCCATCACGGCGTACCTGCGCAAGACCGGCGCCGGTGAGGTCACCGCCGCCGACATCTCCGCCCCCGCCGGCGTCGAGGTGCACAACCCTGAACTCGTCATCGCGACCCTGAACGACACCGCGAAGTTCGAGCTCGAGCTCACCATCGAGCGTGGCCGCGGCTACGTCTCGGCGACCCAGAACCGCAACGAGTACGCCGAGGCGGGCCAGATCCCGATCGACTCGATCTACTCGCCCGTGCTCAAGGTCAGCTACCGCGTGGATGCCACGCGCGCCGGGGAGCGCACCGACTTCGACAAGCTCGTGCTGGACGTCGAGAGCAAGTCCTCGATGGCCCCGCGCGACGCCGTCGCGTCGGCCGGTCGCACCCTGACCGAGCTGTTCGGCCTCGCCCGCGAGCTGAACGTCGAGGCCGAGGGCATCGAGATCGGCCCCGCGCCGGTGGAGACCGTCCTCTCCAACGAACTCGCCATGCCGATCGAAGACCTCGACCTGTCGGTGCGTTCGTACAACTGCCTCAAGCGCGAGGGCATCAACACCGTGTCGGAGCTCGTCGCCCTCTCGGAGACGCAGCTCATGAACATCCGCAACTTCGGTCAGAAGTCGGTCGACGAGGTGCGCGACAAGCTCACCTCGCTCGGTCTGTCGCTGAAGGACTCGGTGCCCGGTTTCGACGGCGCCCAGTTCTACGGCGGCTACGACGAAGAGACCGTCTGACCGCGGCCGCCCGACACGAGACCTTCCAGGAGTAACTGAGACATGCCCAAGCCCACGAAGGGTCCCCGCCTCGGCGGCGGCCCCGCCCACGAGCGTCTGCTGCTTGCCAACCTCGCCGCGGCCCTGTTCACCCACCGCTCGATCCAGACGACCGAGACGAAGGCCAAGCGCCTGCGTCCGCTCGCCGAGCGCCTGGTCACCTTCGCCAAGCGCGGCGACCTGCACGCGCGCCGCCGCGTGCTGAGCGTCATCGGCGACAAGGAAGTGGTGCACGTTCTCTTCACCGAGATCGCGCCGCTGGTCGCCGACCGCCCGGGTGGTTACACGCGCATCACCAAGATCGGCAACCGCAAGGGCGACAACGCCCCGATGGCCGTCATCGAGCTGGTTCTCGAGCCGGTGACCCCGAAGGTGAAGTCCTCCAGGAACTCCGCCGCACCGGCCGCCGCCGCGCCCGCCGCGGAGGAGCCGGCCACCGAGGATGCCGCCGAGACCGAGGCCACCGATGAGGTCGCCGAGGTGGAACCCGCCGAGGATGCTGTCGCCGACGGCGACGCAGACGCCGGTGCCGAGTCGCCCGAGGAGGGCGCCGCGGCCGAGGCTGCTGCCGAGGACGCACAGAAGTAACGTTCTCCCGGTTCGATCGAGACCCCCGTCCTTCGTGGCCGGGGGTCTCGTCGTAGGCTGGAGCAGTGAACGCCACACCCCTGTCCGCGCGGGTGACGGCTCCGGCGCACATCCCCGCCCCGCAGCATCCCGAGGTCGCGCAGTGGCGGGGAGCCACCGCCGACGACATCGACGCGCTGCACGCCCTCTTCGCCGCCGCCGGGCGCGTGGATCACCCGACCTACACGATCCCGCGCGCGGAGGTCGCCGACGGCTTCACGCTGCCGCATATCGATCAGGCGCGCGACACGATCCTCGCCCTCGACGACGCCGGACGTCTCCTGGCGGCCTCCAGCGCGATCCTGCATCCGTCGCGGGACGTCGCCGCCAAGGCGCACCTCGACGGGGCCGTCCACCCGGAGCACCGCCGCCGTGGCATCGGCACCGTCGCGATGCGGTGGGCCTACGACCGCGCGCTGCAGCAGCTGGCGTCGGTGGATGCGCCGGTTCCCGGTCAGGTGGCGCTGTACACGCCAGAGCGCAATGCGGATGCGGCGGCGATCGCCGAGCGGCTGGGGCTCCAGACGGAGCGGTGGTTCACCACGATGGTGCGCGACCTCGACGCGCCGGCGGAAGCCCGCCCGGCACCCGAGGGCACCGCGCTCGTGACGTATACGCCGGACCGAGCGTTGGACGCCCTCGCAGCCCGCAACGACGCCTTCCGCGACCACTGGGGGAGTCTCCCGTCCGTGGCGGATTCGTGGCGCACGTTCGTGGACGGCCCCTTCCTCCGGCCCGACCTGTCGACGCTGCTGGTGGAGGACGGCCGGATCGTGGCCTTCTGCCTGGCCTCGGTGAACGAGGACGACTGGGAGGCGCTGGGGGCATCCCACGCCTACGTCGACCTGATCGGCGTGGTCCGCGATCGTCGGGGCCGCGGCTATGCTCCCACGGTGATCGCGCGCACGCTGGAGGCTGCTCGTGCGGCGGGGCTGGAGAAGGCCGTGCTCGATGTGGACACCGCGAGCCCCACCGGCGCGCACGGTCTGTACGAGCGCCTCGGATTCGCCGCGACCGATCGCGACCGCGTCCTGACGCAGAACTTCTGACGCAGCACTTCTGACGCAGCACTTCTGACGCAGAACTTCTGATGCGGCACTTCTGACGCAGCAGCGCGGCGCCCGCCGGCCAGCGCGCAGGAGGCGCCGATTAGGCTGGGCGGGTGCGCATCCGTCTCGACATCTCCTACGACGGCACGCACTTCCGGGGGTGGGCGGCCCAGCCGGGCCTGCGGACCGTCCAGGGAACCCTCGAGGACGCCCTCACCCGGATTCTCGGCAGCCGCCCGCGCCTCGTCGTGGCGGGACGCACCGACGCCGGTGTGCACGCGTCGGGCCAGGTGGCCCACATCGACCTCGACGAGACGCAGCAGGCACGGCTGCCGCGGGGCCGCCGCGACGGCGACCCGGTGACGGCGTTCGCCGGACGGCTGCGCGGCGTCCTCGGCGCGTACCCCGACGTGACGGTCACGGCCACCAGCGCGGCGCCCGACGGGTTCGATGCGCGGTTCTCCGCTGTCTGGCGCCGGTACCGGTACCGGCTCGCCGACGGGGCCGCCGGCTACGACCCGCTCGAGCGGCACCGGACCACCAGCATCCGCGCCGCGCTGGATGACACCGCGATGGATGCCGCGGCGCGCTCCCTCATCGGATTGCACGACTTCGCCGCCTACTGCAAGCCGCGCGACGAGGCGACGACGATCCGCACGCTGCTGGATTTCCGGTGGCACCGAGACGCGTCCGGCGTGCTCGTGGCCGAGGTGAAGGCCGACGCGTTCTGTCACAGCATGGTGCGTGCCCTCGTCGGCGCGTGCGCGGCCGTGGGCGAGGGGCGCCTGGACGTGGCCGACGTGGCCGCGATCCGGGATGCGGGCATCCGCACGGCCGCGACGAAGGTGCTGGCCGCCCGGGGCCTGACCCTTGTGGAGGTCGGATACCCCGCGGACGAGCTGCTCGCCCAGCGCGCCGATCAGACCCGCAACCGCCGCGACCTCGAGTGATGTCGTCGACACTTGGGGGTCGCTGAGGGTCGCTGTCAATACTCCGCTCCGACGGGTGCGGTGTGCCAGGGTGGAACAGCCATGAGAGTCATCTCGTACAACCTGCGCAAGCATCGCGCCGCCGGCGAATTGGCCACGCTCGTCGAACGCCACGGTGCGGACGTCCTGTGTCTGCAGGAATGCGACACGCGGGAGATGCCCGAGGAGATCTCCGGGCTGCGCCTGGCCGAGGCCACGCAGCGCAACCGGCTCGGTCTGGCGGTGTACTACCGCGCGAACACGTTCCGCGCCGTGGATGTCCGCGCCATGGCGCTGAAGAAGTCGCTGCACGACTACGTGCTGAAGCCGGCCGAGGAGCGCCTACTCGGGGTGCGCCTGCACGACATCGACCACGGGCGGGACATCATCGTCGCGTCGTTCCACGCGGCGCCGCTCACGGCGCTCAACTCACTGCGCAGGCACCAGATCCGAACGGCCCTGGCCGAGCTGCAGAAGCTCGGGGAGGGGCTGCCGGCGCTCATGGTGGGCGACTACAACTACCCGATCTTCAAGGAGAATCTGGGGCAGCAGGTGCGGGCGCAGGGGTATGAGCTGACCCTCAGCGACGCGCGCACCTACACCCGCTACCGGTTCTTCCGCGGCCACTACGACTTCGCGACGTCGTACCTGTTCGACATCCAGCACGTGAGCACACTGCCGCAGGGGTCGAGCGACCACCTCCCGATCCTGGTCACGGCCGAGCTGTCCGCCGCGCGCGCGGCGGACGTCGCCTGACCGGGCGGGTCCTCACGCCGCGTCGCGGCGCCGTCGTACCACCGCGGTCGACACGGCCACAGCGCCGCCGGCCAGCACCAGTGCGCCACCGCCGACCCAGATGCCGAGGTACGGACCGAAGTCCGCTCCGGTGGCACTGAGCCCGTTGACGGTCACAGTGACGGTGTCGCCGGGCGACGAAGAGGTGAAGACGGCGATCGTGTACGCACCGCGCGCATCGGCGGGGAAGGTCAGGCGCACGGGGTCCAGTCCGCCCCGCTCGGTGGTCGTGGCATCGCGGAACGTCGCCGTGGACACCGCCGCGCGCACCATGCCGAAGGTCACGTCCGCGCCGTTCTCGCCGGTGACCGTGATGGTGGCCGCCTCGTTCGCGCCGAAGGTTCCGTCCGCCACCGTGAGCGTCACCGTGCCGCCCGGCTCGACGACGGCACTGGAGATGCTCGCCGCATCCTGGGCGGGGTACGCGGCGGCGGCAGCCGGAACGGCGAACACGGCGCCGGCCGCGAGGGCAGCGATCACGGCGGCACGGGGGAGGGACTTCATCATCGAACCGCTTCCGGGAACTGGTGGACCTCTGCGGGGGCGAGCTCAGTCTAGCCGCGCGACGCGGGGCACGCCGCGGACATCTCGGCGGATTCGATGGGCCCGATCGTCGGTGTGACCAGGGCTTCCAGCGCCGGCGTCGTCGCCGGCATGCGGACCCGCACCGTGGCGGTGGCCTCCTCGCCCGGTTGGAGCCTCGTTCCCCACGACAGGACGCGGAGACCGTCATGGATGCCGCCCCCGAACCCGGGGTCGGGCTCCGCGGCGGTCGGGGTCGCCACGGCCGCGACGATCTCCGCCCCATCCGGCAGGTACAGGTACGCCACCGTGTCGGTGAGGCCCGGCGGCGTACCGAAGGCGCCGCCACCGGTGATGTAGGCCGGGAGCGCTGCGGCATCGGCCGGGGCGTCGCTGCGCAGCCGCACCGTCAACTCCGCCTCCGCGGTCCCTTCGGTGTCGGTGCACCAGCCGGTCGCGGCCGCCGCGGTCATGTAATAGTCCATCTTCGAGCCGGTGCCGTCGCTGAGGTAGACGCCGAAGCGGGTCGTCTCCGCGTCCGACACCGGCAGCCGGCCCTGCAGGCTCGTGCCGTCGAGCACGGCCTGATCGGCCGCATCCGCGCTCCACAGGTAGAGGCGCCGTTCCTCGCCCGCCCGCGCGAGCGCAGCGACCAGCTTGGCGGGATCGACCGCCCCCGACGACAGCGTTCCGAACACGGCCGCCGTCGCGGCGGCGAAGAACGCGTCCTGATCGGCGGGCCGCTCATACCTCTGGTACACCTCGTTGAGCAGCAGGGGAACGGCCGTCTCGGCGGAGAGCACGTCGCCGGTGGGAAGCGTGACCGGGCCCGTCGCCTCCAGGAGGTACGACAGTGTCACGGGGTCCACGGCGATCACCCCGTTCACCTCGGTGCCGAATTCGCGTTTCCACATCTCGCGGGCGAGCGGCGCGCCGACGGTGAAGTCGGGCACCTGCGTGACGTTCTGCACGAACACGGCCGGCCGCTCGTCGTAGACGGCTTCGACGTCGGGAGCAAGCGGAAGCACGGGCTCGGGGTACCGCTGGAAGTCGCGGGTGGAGCCCTGCGCGCTCAGCGACATGACGCCGTCCTCGGTGTGCATCACCGCCATCGCGCCGGCGATGCCGCCCAGTGGTCGCCACTCGGCGTTGTTCTGGAACAGCACCAGGTAGTCCCGTGGTCCGTTCGCGCCCAGCATCGCCGGCATCAGCGCCGTCGCCCGCCGCAGCGCGTCGGCCCCGGTCGTGACATCCGCGAACAGGGTCTGCACGTCACCCACCGCCGTACGCAGGGGCGGGAGGAGCGCCTCGGAGGGGATGGCGGCGACCTCGGCGGATGCTTCGGCGAGGCGGGCGGCGCTGCGGGTGGCCGGCTCGTTCAGCGCGGCCAGAGTGGCAACGTCGAATCGGCCGTTCTGCGGACGCAGCGAATCGACCGAGAACGACGTCGCGACCTCCGCCAGCGGCGCGATCGCGTCGGTGGCGACGTCGTCGGCGGCGTGCGTGATCGTGGAGATCGCGCTGAGCTGCGGGCCGATCCACGGCAGCCCCTCGGCCAGCGCCCAGATCGGGTCGCTCGTGAGGGCGCGTGCCGCGGAGGTGTCGTCGGAGAGGCGCTCGATCACCCCGGCGGCCTGGGCGGGGTCGGACAGGGCCGCCTGGGCATCGGCGGCCGAGGCGCGAGCATCGTCGAGGTGCCCGTAGGCGAGAGCTCCGCGCGCGCCGATCCACACCGCGCCGAGCACGAGAACCGCGAGGATCGCGGCCAGGGTCCACGCGACGACGCGGCCCGCGATGCGACGAGGCGTGCTCACGGGGTACTCAGTCACCCGATCACGCGCCGATCCGCTGCCACCGGTCGCCGCCGCGTTCGCCGGCCTCGTCGCACGCGCGCTGCGCCGCGGACAGGAGCGACGCGAAGTCGTAGCCGACGATATCGGCCGGCGCCCAGCCGACGCTCGCGGACAGTTGCACCGAGATCGGCTGCGCCGCATCCATCTCGGTGATCTCCCGCAGGAGCGTGCGGACATGCTCGCGCAGCACCGGCCCCGGCCGGGCGATGAGGACGACCATGTGCCCGCGCCCCTCGCGGCCGATGTCGGCTTCGGCGGGGAAACTGCGGCGGACCGTGCTCTCGAAGCGCTCGAGGATGCCGCTGAAGGAGGAGTCGCCCGCCGCCGCGCGGATCTCCTCGGGGTCGTCGAGGCGTACGGCCAGGAGAGCCCACGAGGTCTCGCCCGCCGCGTGCGCGCGCTCGAGACGGTCGGTGGCGGTGACGGTGAACTGCGGCCAGGATGCGGCGGTGTGCACCCCGGTCGCGGAGACCGAGGTGAAGAAGAGGAGCGTCACCGTGCCGCACACGAGGTAGATGAGCATGCCGAGCGAGTTGAGGGTGCGCAGGAAAGTGAGGTCGTCGCCGCCGCCGAAGAGGAACAGCCCCGCGAGGAGGACGAATGTGCCGAGGACGAGGAAGGCCGCCGATGCCAGCGCGAGGGGCAGCACCAAGCGGTCGTACCGGTCGGCGGATCGGCGGATCTCCAGCAGCGTCAGGCCGGCGAACACGGCTGCCCCGAAGAACAGGGCGCGGAAGATCAGGCTGTAGACGTCGGTGTACCCGCCCAGGACCAGCCCCACGCCCGAGACCATTGACTGCACGACCGCGATCCAGGGCAGCGCCCGCGCGCGGCGCCGCGCCCGGAACCCCGACCAGATGAGAGCGGGCGCACCGAGCATGAGCCCGAGGCCCAGTCGTCGCACCGGCTCGTTGCCCAGTGCCTCTCCTGCCACGCTCACCCAGGTGCTCACCATCGCCAGGATGAACGCGAGAGACCACAGCAGCGATGCGCGCGACGGACGCTGGATGAAGCCGAGTCCGATGATCATCACCGTGCCGAGAGCGGCGACGGTGGCCTGTGCGATTCCGAGGTCGGCGACGGAGATCGACCCCATGGGCCCGGTCATGCGTCGACACCGGCGGGCAGGCTGATGGTGACGGTGGTTCCCGTGCCCTGCTCGCTCTCGACGTGAACCGTGCCGCGGTGCTCCTGGATGATCGTCTGCACGATGCCCATGCCGAGCCCGGTGCCGGGGGTCGGGCTCTCCCGCGCGGCGCGCGCACGGAAGTAGGGGTCGAAGATGCGGGGGACGTCTTCGGGGGCGATGCCGATCCCGGTGTCGGCGAAGTCGACGACCACGTGACCGTCGCGCTGTGCGGCGGCGATGCGCACAGACCCGCCCCCGGGGGTGTACTTGATGGCGTTGCTGAGGACGTTGTCGATCGCCTGACGCAGGCGGAACGCATCCCCCCGCACGGGCAGCGAGCTGGGGGCGTCGATGGTCACCTGCACGCGCCGCCCGTCGGCGGCCGGCCGGAAGGATTCCAGCGACGCGTCGAGGATGCGGCGGGCGTCGGCGGAGGAATCCGCCTTGTTCTCGCGTGCGTCGGCGCGCGACCCCGCGAGGATCTCGGAGATCAGCGTCTGCATGCGAACCGCGGCGTTCTCGATGACCTGCAGCTGCTCGCGCGTCTTGGGCGGAAGCCCCACGCCGTCCAGGGCGAGTTCGGCGTGACCCATGATCGCCGTCAGCGGGTTGCGCAGCTCATGGGAGACGACCGCGGCCAGCCGCTCGCGGGCGCGCTCGGCCTCGATGAGGGCGGTGATGTCGTGCACGATGAGGAGAATGCTGTCGGGCTCGTCGGTGGACGGCGTGAGACGCCGCGTCGAGGCGGACAGCGCGTGCCATTCGCCCTCGGTGTCGAACAGCCAGACCCGCTCGTCCTCGAAGAGCTCGCCGCGCGCCGCACGCGCGAAGGGGCGTTCGGACTCAGGGAGGGGGTCGCCGCGGAGCGCGGCGTACTCCACCGATCCGCCCGGCCGTTTCGGGTCGTCGCGATCGACGGCGTACAGCGACAAGTAGGTCTCGTTCAGCGCGAGCACCTCCCCGCCGCGGGAGAGGCGCGCGATGCCGGTGTCGAGCCCGTTGAGCATCTGGGAGACCCGCCGCTCCTGCCCGCTCACCCGTGACAGGGTGCCCTGCAGCCGGGCCGCCTGGCGCCGGAGCAGGTGCTTGAACGCGCGACTCTGCCGGGCGGCGAGATACGTGGTGAGGCCGATGAAGGTGAGGGCCAGGAGCACCACCATGAGCCGCACGATGGTGTCCGAACCCGGGCCGGTGAGGGCCGCGTCCAGGATGATGACGATGGCCACGATGACCAGCGCCGTGACCAGGGCCGCCAGGGTGAAGTGCGTGGCGATCCACGTGATGGGGAACACCCAGAAGAACCCGAACCGCAGTTCGCTGTCGAAGGCGAGGAAGCTCACACCGACCAGGTCGCCGAAGGGCACGAGGAGAACGAGACTGCGTGGCACCCGCGCCCACGGGACGATGAGCGCCGTTGCCGTCAGCGCGATGATGACGGCAACGCCCGTGGAGAAGGTCCATACCGCGAACAGCCCGGGCTCCATCGCCTGGACGACGAGGACGGTGACCACGACGCTCGCCGCGAGGACGAGCTGCAGCAGCCAGATCGACCGGGTGCGGCTCTCGGGCGAGTCGCTTTCGTCTTCGAGGACGAGGTCTTCGGCAGGCGACGTCGCCGGGAGGGCGTTCGCGGCTGCCATAGGTGAAGTCTAGTGACCGGAATGCGCCGATCTATCCGAACGGGACCGCGAATCGACGCGTCGCGCGGGGAACCGGTTCGGGGCGCTGGCGGAGGAACCATGACGGAAACCGACGCGGTCCCGGCCCGACATTCGATTCGGACTTTCTTGCGGAAACGTTGCGGCGGCACTGGTTGGACGTGGGGCGTTCCTCGCGGCGGGTCGACGAATGTGGTCAGTGCCGGCCCCGCAGCCGGCGCCGCCACACAGGAAGCAGAACCGTGAACGAACCGCGCAACGCACTCGCCCCCGCGGCGGATGCACGTCGTTCCGCGCAGGTCGACCGGTCGACCATCGGCTGCATCATCCCCGCGTACAACGAGGAGGAGTCCATCGCCGCGGTGCTCCTGGCGATGCTGAGCCAGAGCCGGGTGCCCGACGTCATCCACGTGGTGGTCAACAACACCTCCGACGAGACGGTCACCGTCGCCTCGCCGTACAGCGGCCCGCACCTGATGCTGACCGACGCGGGCGAGCAGTTCACCGAGGTCTTCATCCACGACATCGGGACGAACCCCGACAAGCGGGTCGGTGCTCTCAACTACGGCTACTCGCTCGTCGAGGGCTATGACTATCTGCTCGGCGTCGACGGCGACACCATCGCCGACCCGAAGGCCGTCGAGTACCTCGAGTGCGAGGCCGTCTCCGACTCCCGCATCGGCGGCATCTCGGCCATCTCGGTCGAGCGCGGGCCGGTCACGGGCGCCATGGCGTGGTTCGCCACTCTGCTGCACGGCCGCACCATGGCGGTTCTGGGCGGCCCGTTCTCCATCCTCGCGATGAACGCCCTGCGCGACGTCATGAAGCAGAACCGCCGGCGCTCGCCGTGGGTGCGTGGTCGCGAGGACGCGGACTCGCTGCTGTCGCTGCAGGTCAACCGGGCCGGCTACCACACCAAGATCAGCCCGTCTGCCCGCGCGAGGCGCTTCCTGTCACGCACGAACACCGGCACGCGCCGGGTCGCGCTGCAGAGCCTCCTCGGGAGTGGAAAGTTCATCCGTCGCTCACACGGATACAGGATCTGATGCGACCCGAACGCATCAGAAACAGGGATGCTCCGATCCTGGGGAGGGTCGGAGCATCCGGAAGAAACCTCTGCTGTTTGGGGCAGGAGAGGCTGGGGAAGGCCATGGGGGTGGCCTAGGGGGAACGTCGGGGAGGGAGAGTGCACGGGGAGGCCGGAAGTCGTCCTCCGGAGTGCACCTCCCTCCCGACGCGCATCCCGTGGGGGAGGGGTGCGCGACGCGGTTACGGCGCGAGGTGCTCGGAGGTGAGGCGATAGCCCACGCCGCGCACGGTTTCGATGTACCGGGGGGTCGTGGGGTTGTCGCCGAGCTTGCGGCGGAGGTTGGTCATGTGCGCCTCGATCGCCCGCTTGTCGGCGTCGCCGACGAAGTAGCTGGTGACGTAGGACTCGCCGCGCAGGACCAGGGTGAGGTCGGCCTTGCTGCGCACGCGTCGCTTCGATTCCAGCAGCGTTGCCAGCAGGTCGAACTCGGTGCGGGTGAGGTCCAGCTCTTCCCCGCCGAGCAGCACGATGCGGCTGTCGGGGTCGAGCTGCAGGTCGCGGTGGATGAGCCAGCTGGCATCGACCGGCACGAGTTCGCCGGTCATGGTCACAGCCAGCTCCACGCCCAGCGCCGCCGTCTCCGGCTGGGCGTCGGGCGGGACGGGGAAGATCATCGGCTGCGTCGCCGGCGGGCGGTCCTCCTGGACGGCCGGCGCGGACAGCGGGGTGGGGGCGGGCTCTCCCGGCCCGGCGACCGCCGGGGCGCCGCCGCGGGGCCGGCGCAGGAGCGCCTCGATGCGCGCACGCAGTTCGCGGGGGCGGAAGGGCTTCACGACGTATTCGTCGGCACCTGCACCGAGGCCGAGGACGACGTCGGCTTCATCCTCGAGTCCGGTCAGCATGATGATGTAGGTATCGGACTGGGCGCGGATGCGGCGGGCCGCTTCGAAGCCGTCGATACCCGGCATGTTGACGTCGAGCGTGGTGACGAGGGGCTGATATGCGATGACGGCGCGCACGCCGTCGATGCCGTTGCCGACGGACACCGTGGAGAAACCGGCGGACTCGAGAACTTCAACGAGAAGATGCCGGATATCCGGATCGTCCTCGACGATCACGGCGGTCTTCTGCGCGTCCGCGGAGTCGCTCATCCTTGTGTCCGCCTCATTCGATCCACCCCTGGGTCGTGCGCAATCCTCGCATACTTCGGCGCGCCGACGATACGCGTGAATACAGGCGCGCCGGAGCGGATGTCAACGCGCCTGTCGAATGGACTGGACGGCCACCTCAGGCCGCTCCGACACGTAAGAAAAGCCCCCGGCGGCGGACCGAAGTCGACGCCGTCAGGGGCCTCAGCGGCCGGTGCCGGGCCGCCTGTTGAAGTGTACGCGCTCTGTCCCCCATATGGGGGACAGAATTCCGGGGCTTGCGCGCGCCTTCATTCACTTGCTGAATAGCTAGTCTGCCTAGTAACGTGTCGAGCGACAGACCAATCGCTTTGCAGCGAGAGAGGACGACGCCATGGGGTACCTGTTCTACGGCAACGCCGCCCAGCCCATTGAGATCCCCGACCGACTGCTGGCGCACATCAAGGTGGTGACGGCGACGAAGCTGCGCCGGAGCGAGAGTTTCACCTTGTCATGGCGCCACCCCGACGACATCCCGGGAGGTCGGTCGACGATCTGGCTCCAGCCGTCGATCCCGCTGCGCTTCGTGTTCACCTCGGCCGAGCCGGAGACACTCAACCCCGCCTTCCTGAAGGACCTCGCCAACGCGGCGAATTCGTCGGGCGGGCTCACGGTCGACTTCGCGACCCCGGTTCCGGCTAACGACGAGGCCCCCGCTCAGGCCACTCGCGTTCCGGTCGGCGCACGCGCCGCCGCCTGATCTCCGCCCGGCGCTGACGCGCCGGTTACGTCGAAGGGCTCTTCGGAGTTCCCACGGGAACCCGAAGAGCCCTTTGCCGTGTCGCTGGACGAGGCGGCTAGCTTCGACCCCCCTGCGTGTCAACCCCGTCGCGTGCGTCGGCGCCGGTGCCGATGGTGGGGTGCTGGGGGGAGAACCAGAAAACGGAGCACCTCATGTATTACTCGAAAGAGCCGTGGCGCCGGCCGATCGAGATCCCGCATTTACCGCCGTTGGCGTGCGGGGGACGAGCGACCGTCGCGCAGTCGACCGTCAAGGAGGAGGACAAGACCCCGCCGCCGCCGAACCGTTCGGTCCTCGCCTGACCAGAGGCGGGCGGCGGTCGCCGAGCGGGGGGGATGCCGGTCGACGACCACGCGCCCTTCCCGTCGGAGCGTGGCACCTGCTCCACGACGGGAACCTGGGGGCCCATCGTTGTCGCTGAAGCAACGATGTGACGATTGTGTCCGTCTCCGATGTGTCTGTCGGGGGGTTGACGAGACGGGCGTCGCGAGTTTCAATACCGCGCGCCACTTGCCCACGAGACCGGGGTAGGGTCGCCGGAGTGACGACGCCCGAGGATTCTCCACGCAGGATGCGGCTCGTGTGGCCGTTGCTCGGCGTGGTCGTCGCCGCCGTGGCCGTCGTCGTCGTGCTGATGCTGGCTCTTGCTCAGGGGGGCGTCCAGTCTGCGGGCGTATCGACGCCACCGGCCACCGGGAACTCTGCGGGCCCGGCCACGCCGACCACGCCAGCGCCGGACCCGGCCGTACGGATGGCCGTCGTGGGTGACTCGATCAGCCACGGCGACAGCGCGGATTTCCCCGGCGGTGCGCTCGGAGACTTCTCGTGGGTGCGCTGGGCGGTGGACGAGCGGCTCGCCTTCGCCGGCGGGTGGGCGGTGCCCGGCGCCGTGACCGAGACGATGGCCGAGAACGTGCGGCCGTATGAGGCGGACGTCCTGGTGATCCTCGCCGGTACGAACGACCTCGCCTTCGGCATTCCGCCCCGCGAGACCGCGGAGAACCTTGCACGCATAGCCGCGACGGCCGGAGTGCCCCGAGTGGTGCTCGTCGGCATTCCGCCCAACGACGTCGTTGCCGAGGCGGTGACCGGGTACAACGCCGCGCTGCGGCGCCTCGCCGATGAACGCGGGTGGGAGTTCGCCGATGCGACGTCGCCTCTGCGCACCGAGCGCAACACGTACCGCGAGGGCATGTCGTGGGACGGTGTACACCCGACCGTCGACGGCGCGCGCCTCCTCGGGGAGGGGATCCGCGCGCATGTACTGGGCTGACCGCGACCGTTCCGGGCAGAGTGACGAAGGAGACGAGATGCGCACATTCGCTCGATGGCTGCTGGGCGGCACCATGCTGCTCGCCGGACTCAGCCACCTGTTCTGGGCTCGCCGCGACTTCCAGGCGCAGGTGCCGGACTGGGCGGTGGAGGCAGGTCCCCTCGACAAGGACGCCGTGGTGGTGGCCTCGGGCGTCGTGGAGATGGCGTTCGGGGCGGCACTGATCGCCCTGCCGCGCGAGCGTCGGCGGGTCGGCGCGGCGCTCGCCGCCTTCTTCGTCGCGGTCTTCCCCGGGAACATCGACCAGTGGCGCAAGGGCCGGTCGGCGTTCGGCCTCGACACCGACCGCAAGCGTCTGGTGCGGCTCTTCTTCCAGCCCGCGCTCGTCGCGTGGGCGTGGTGGTCCACGCGCTAACAGCGTTCGAAGACGTACCCCGCCTCGGAGGGGGCGGACAGGGCGCGATCGCGCAGGACGAGGGAGTCCGGCACCGCCGGATCGGCGCACACCTCGGCGAACGGGAGGGGGAGGGCGTCGGTGTACTCGATGTCGAGCACGTGCGGCCCGTACGCGTCGGTGTAGGCCCCGCACTCGTCGAACACCGCGCACTCCTCGGTGATGGCGAAGTCGAAGCCCGCCTGCCGCGAGAACCTTCCCGCGAACTCGGCGGCGTTCTTCTGCGCGGCGGCGAGGCCCACGCGATGGGCGACGTCGACGAGCTCGGTGGCGAGGGCGACGTTGTCGTCGGCCGTCAACGCGCCGCCGGACCGGGTGAAGGTGTCGAGGTTGTCGAATTCGACCGCGTCGAACCCGGCGTCGGCGCATCCTCGGATCCATCCGGTCACGGTGGCGGCGATCGCGGATCGGCGCTCCGCCGTGGAGGTGTCGAGGAGGATCTCATCCGGCCAGTCGGGGTCGATGACCGGTTCGCCGTCGCGGACGAGCAGGGTGTCGCGCGGCCACGCGTCCTCCTCACCGGGCTGGGTCTGGAAGCCGTTGACGTAACAGATCGAATAGGCCTCCTCGACCGGCGGCGCAGACCGATCCCGCACGACCACCTCGACGCCGTCGGGCGGGGGATAGGCGCCGCCCAGCTGGTAGTCGAATGCGGCGCCGGCGGGAGGGAGGACGGGCCGCTCCTCGTCGGATGCGGCGCATCCGGCCAGCAGCGCCGCTGCGCACCCGAAAAGCACGAGGAGCGGCAAGCGGCGCCCCCCGGTCACCGTGTCGTCGACGAGCTGGAGTCTTCCCGCTCCTTGAGCGTCCGGGTGCGCAGCAGGCTCGCCACCGTCGCCACGGTGACCGTCACCGCGATGAACGTCAGCGAGAACCAGATCGGGATCTCCGGCGCCCACGCGACGGCCTCGCCCCCGTTGACGAACGGGAGTTCGTTCTCGTGCAGAGCGTGGAAGACGAGTCTCACGCCGATGAAGGCGAGGATCACCGCGAGGCCCTGAGCGAGGTACACGAGCCGCTGGAGCAGCCCGCCGATGAGGAAGAAGAGCTGGCGGAGCCCCATGAGCGCGAACGCGTTGGCGACGAAGACGATGTACGCCTGCTCGGTGAGGCCGTACACGGCGGGGATGGAGTCGACCGCGAAGATCAGGTCGACGAAGCCGATCGCGATGATGGTCAGCAGCAGTGGGGTGGCGTACCGGCGGCCGTCTCTCTTCAGTGTCAGGCGCGCGCCGTCGTACTCCTCGGTGACCGGGAGATGGCGGCGGACGAACCGCATGCCGCGGCCATCGGTGGGATTGCTGTCATGGTGCACGAACGCCTGACGGTAGGCCAGAACCAGCAGCAGCGCCCCGAAGAGGTAGAAGATCCACGAGAAATTCTCGATGAGGGTCGCCCCGATCGCGATGAAGGCGCCGCGCAGGATGAGCGCGATCACGATGCCGACCATCAGCACTTTCTGCTGGTAGATCCTCGGCACCGCGAACCCGGTCATCACGATGAGGAACACGAAGAGGTTGTCGATCGACAGCGCCTTCTCGGTGAGGTAACCGGCGTAGTACTCCCCGCCGTACTGCCAGCCCCACACCGTGCCGACGACGATGCCGAACAGCAGCGCGAGTCCGATGTAGAACGCCGACCACCGCGCGGATTCGCCGATGCTGGGCGCATGGGCCCTGCGGACGTGAGCGAAGAACTCGTAGATGAAGAACGCGATCGTGACGGCGATCGTGATCACCCAGACGAGGAAAGAAACATGCATCGGGACTCCAAGGAGTGGTCGGCGTTAATGACGCCAAGGTCTCCTCCACCCGGAAAACCGGGCCGACGGGCCGGGACGCTACGTAGAGTCCGTATTGACGATTCCGCCGCGACGGGAGTACTCCCCTTGCTGCAACGACCATAGCCCATTCCCCGACGGCGAGGGCGGTGGATGTGGAAGCCCCTGCCGCGAAAGGATCAGCGGCCGTCGGTCTTCGAACTGGCGGCAACATGTAACCACCGCGACACCGCCGTGGAGTACCGTCTGACCCATGGCTAGCCGCAAGGGAAAATCGCGCTCGCGAGTGCACATCCGTTCGCCCTATCGCCAGCCCATCTGGCTCATCGTCGGGGTGTGCATCATCGCGCTCGGCACGATCGTGCTGGTCGTCGCCGCGTTCCTCACCTTCGGCCGCTGACTGCCCGGCCTTCGGGCCGAACGGTCAGTGGCGCGGGTGGAGATCACAGGGCGCGGAGCTTCTCCAGAAGCGGCTCGGCGACCTCGGAGACGAAGCGGTCCTGCTCCTCGTCGCCCACCTGGATGATCGCGATGTCGGTGAACCCGGCGTCGACGTAGGGGCGGACGCTCTCGGCGAGTTCGTCGAGGTCGGGCCCGGTCGCGATGGATTCGGCGACGTCTTCCGGCCGCACGAACTGGGAGGCGGCGGCAAAGCCCGCCGGGGTCGGCAGGTCGGCGTTGACGGCCCAGCCTCCGCCGAACCACCGGAACTGCTCGTGCGCGCGCTCGATGGCCTTCTCCCGGTCGGGGTCCCAGCTGATCGGGATCTGCCCGATCTTGCGCGACTCGCCCGACTCGGAGCCTCCCAGCGGAGACACCGCGTTCCACTTCTCGACCAGTTCGGCGTCGGGTTCGACGGCGATCATGTGCTCGGCGAGGTCGACGAAGCTGTCGATCGACTTGTCGCCGGAGACGGCCACCCCGATCGGCACGCCCCCGTCGGGGCAGTCCCAAATGCGTGCGGAGTCGACGCGGAAGTAGTTGCCGTCGTAGGTCACGAGGTCTCCGCTGTGCAGCTCGCGGATGATCTCGAGGGCTTCCACCAGCATGTCCTGGCGCACCGAGACCGCGGGCCAGCCTTCGCCCACGACGTGCTCGTTGAGGTTCTCGCCCGAGCCGACCCCGAGGGTGAACCGGCCCTCCGACAACAGCTGCAGGGTCGCGGCCTTCTGCGCCACGACGGCGGGGTGGTACCGGATGGTGGGGCAGGTCACGTAGGTCATGAGGCCGATGTCGCTGGTGGCGTAGGCGACCGCGCCCAGGACGCTCCAGGCGTAGGCCGAGTGACCCTGCGACGTGAGCCACGGCGAGTAGTGGTCGCTGGACACCAGGAAGTCGAAGCCGGCCTCCTCGGCCTTCACGGCGTAGTCCACGAGCTGACGGGGGCCGCTCTGCTCGGTCATGAGGGTGTATCCGAATCGCGTCATGAGTGCACGTTACGAAGAACCGCCCGCCGTCTGCAGGGGCTTGACGGCGTCGCGAGGGGCCAGACTTGTGGGATGCCCATCATTGACAACGCCGTGTACGTCGACGGCCGTCGCATCGAGAACCCGGTGAGCCTCGAGCAGACCTTCGAGCACATGCGCGCGAACCACGGGATGGCCTGGATCGGTCTGTTCCGCCCCACCCGCGAGGAGATCGAGAAGGTCGCCGCCGAGTTCTCGCTGCATCCGCTCGCCGTCGAAGACGCGCTCTCGGGGCATCAGCGGGCGAAGCTCGAGCGCTACGGCGAGATCCTCTTCACCGTGCTGCGCCCGGCCCGCTACATCGACGAGACCGAGACGATCGAGTTCGGTGAACTGCACGTGTTCGTGGGGCCCGACTTCGTCGTGACCGTGCGCCACGCCGAAGTGCCCGACCTCGCGCGGGTGCGGCGCCGCCTGGAGAGCCAGCACGAGCTGCTGAAAGCGGGGCCGGAGGCGGTGCTCTACGCGATCCTGGACGAGGTGGTCGACGAGTACGCGCCGGTGACCGCAGGCCTCCTCAACGACGTCGACGAGATCGAAGACCAGCTCTTCTCCAACAGCAGTTCTGCCCTCTCGCGCCGCATCTACGAGCTCTCCCGCGAGGTCATCCTCTTCCAGCGCGCCACCGAGCCCCTCAAGGAGATGCTCGAGTCGCTCCTGCGCGGTGCGGAGAAGTACGGCGTCGACCTGGAACTGCAGCGGTCGTTGCGCGACGTGCTGGACCACGCGCTGCGGACCACCGACAAGCTCGGGTCGCTGCGGGCGATCCTGCAGAACGCCCTGACGGTGAACGCGACGCTCGAGTCGCAGCGCCAGACAGAGACGGCGCTCACCCAGAACGAGCAGGTGAAGAAGATCTCGGGGTGGGCGGCGATCCTCTTCGGACCGACCCTGGTGGGCACCGTCTACGGCATGAACTTCACCCACATGCCCGAACTGGACTGGGTGTGGGGGTATCCCATGGCCCTTGGACTCATGGCGGCGACCTCCGTGACGCTGTGGAAAGTGTTCCGCAAGCGCCACTGGCTCTGAGCCGGCGCTCGCCGCCTACGGGATGCGGTAGCCCGCGGCGCGGGTGAGGGCGTACCACTCCGGCCGGGTGAGCGGCAGATCCGATCCGAGCGCGGCTCCCGCCACGCGCTCGGGCGTGGTGGTGCCGAGGACGACCTGGATGCCGGCGGGGTGGCGCGTGATCCAGGCCGTGGCGATCGCGATCGGCGGGACGTCGTACTTCGCGGCGAGTTCGTCGATCACGGCGTTCAGGTCGACGTAGTCGGGGGATCCCAGAAAGACGCCCTCGAAGAATCCGGCCTGGAACGGCGACCACGCCTGGACGGTGATGCGGTTGAGGCGGCAGTAGTCGAGGATGCCGCCGGCGTCGCGCGTGACCGACTGGTCGATGTCCATGTTCGCGGCCAGCCCCTGCGTTACGGTCGGCGCGTGCGCGATCGACAGCTGCAGCTGGTTCGCGACGATCGGCTGCTGCACCGCCGAGCGCAGCAGGTCGATCTGCCGCGGCGTGTGGTTGGAGACGCCGAAGGCGCGCACCTTGCCGGCGGCCTCGAGCTCGTCGAACGCGCGCGCGACCTCCTCCGGCTCCACCAGGGCGTCGGGCCGGTGCAGCAGCAGGATGTCGATGTAGTCGGTGCGCAGCGCCTGCAGCGACCCTTCCACCGAGCGCACGAGGTGCTCGTAGGAGAAGTCGAAGTACGGCCCGTCCTTGACGATGCCGGCCTTGGTCTGGATGGTGATCTCGCCGCGCTCGGCCGGCGACAGCTGCAGCGCCTCGGCGAAGCGCCGCTCGCACTGGTGGGTGTCGGTGCCGTAGATGTCGGCGTGGTCGAAGAAGTCGATGCCGGCGTCGCGGGCCGTGGACACGAGCGTCCGGATCTCGTCGTCGGTCTTGTCGGCGATGCGCATCATGCCGGCCACGACGTTGGGTGCGCGCAGGTCGCCTGGGCCGAGGGGAACGGTTCTCATTGCCCCACGCTATCGCCGCCGCGCCCGCGGGTCACTAGGTTCGGGGTATGACCGATCTGACGCGTCCGCAGACTCCCGATCCGTATCCGCTCCTTCCCGCGGTGCCGTCGTTCTCGCTGACGAGCGACGACGTCGTGGACGGTCAGCCGCTGGATCTCGCGCAGGTCGCGGGCTCTTCCACAGGCTCAGGGACCGGTGTCTCGCCGCACCTGCGGTGGTCGGGAGCGCCGGAGGGCACGAAGTCGTTCGTCGTGACGTGCTTCGATCCGGACGCGCCGACTCCGAGCGGCTTCTGGCACTGGGTGCTCGTCGACCTCCCCGCATCCGTCACCGAGCTGCCCGCCGGCGCTGCCTCCGCGCCGCTTCCCGGTGGCGCCTTCCACGTGCGCAACGACGGGGGCGACGCCGGGTTCGCCGGTGCCGCGCCGCCGGAGGGCGACCAGGTGCACCGCTACTTCTTCGTCGTGCACGCCGTCGGGTCGGAGACGCTCGGCGTCACCCCCGACGTCACCCCGGCGGTCGTGTCGTTCACCCTCGTCTTCCAGACGCTCGGGCGCGCGATCATCCACGGCACCTACCAGCACTGAAGAAACGAGCGGACATGACCTGGACCGAACGACTCGGCGCCCTGGGCGTCTGGATGCGGGGGAGCGACCTCGAGCCGTCGCTGGCCCTCGACCTGGAACGCCGCGGCTACGGCACGCTCTGGCTGGGCAGCTCGCCTCCCGCCGACCTGCGGCACGCAGAGGAGCTGCTGGATGCCACGGAGTCGGTGGTCGTTGCCACCGGCATCGTGAACATCTGGAAGTCGGATGCGGGAGACCTCGCCGACGCATACCACCGCATCGTGGCGAAGCATCCCGGCCGTCTGCTGTTGGGGGTCGGGACGGGGCACCCCGAGGCGACGCCGCATCGGGCCCGCCCGTTGCAGGCGATGTCGGACTACCTCGACGTGCTCGATGAGCGCGGCGTGCCGATCGATGATCGCGTGATCTCGGCGCTGGGCCCCCGGATGCTGCAGATTGCTGCCGCCCGGAGCGGGGGGACGCACCCCTACCTGACGGTGCCGAGTCAGTCGCGCGACGCACGGGAGGCGCTCGGCGACGGCAAGCTCGTGGCGCCGGAGCAGACGGTGGTGCTCGACACCGACGTCGAGGGCGCGCGGCGTTCGGCACGCGCGTTCCTGCGGAACTATCTGCGGCTGGTGAACTACACCGGCAACATGCTCCGCGCCGGTTTCACCGAGGCCGACATCGCCGGCGAGGGAAGCGACGAGCTCGTCGACCGCATCGTCGTCCACGGAGCCGCCGATGACCTGGTGGCCGCGGTGCGGGCGCACCTGGATGCCGGCGCCGACCACGTGTGCGTGCAGGTGCAGCCTGCCTCGGATGCGCCGCGGGCCCTGCCGGAGATCGCTGCCGCGTTCGCGTCGTAGCCGCGCCGGTTCCACGCTGCCGAAGGGCGCGGAACATGCCGGGGCCTGGACTCCCTCCGGCAGGGAGTCCAGGCCCCGTCATCGACGTTCCGTCACTTGCGTGACCCCCAGATTTGGAACGTCGCAGTTCCCCAGCTCCCACCCCCAGGCGGGAGCCCCGCATTCCGCCCCAGACGGAGGCGCAGGTGTCCCGTGTGATGAGACGGAGACGGCGCCCTTCTATTACGCGATTCGAAGGAAATCCTCCGGGGAATGCGACCCACCTGTCGGTGCGGCACAATTGGGAGCGCTGCGTGCCGGCGACCGGGGGTCGCTGTGCGGGCGCCGCGACATCTCGCATGTTCGGGGGAGCATGCTCAGGGGGAGAAATGACGCAGGATCATGCCGCCATGGGGGCTGCTCGCGATGCGCCGTCGGACGCGGATCTCATCGACCGTTCCCGGACCGGGGACACCGGTGCGTTCGCGGAGCTGTGGAGCCGGCACTACGTCTCCGGCCTGGCCGTCGCCCGGTCGATCACGTCGACCTTCGACGCCGACGATCTCGTGCAGGAGGCGTTCTCCCGCATCTTCCAGTCGGTGCAGCGCGGAGGCGGACCGACCGGGTCGTTTCGCGCGTACCTGTTCACCAGCATCCGCAACACCGCTGTCGACTGGGGGCGTTCGCGCCTGGACACGGCGACGGATGACGTCGAGGAGGTGGCCGACCCGGACGCGGCGAGCCACGTCACCGATGAGGCGCTCGATCGCGCCCTCACGCACGAGGCGTTCCGGAGCCTGCCCCCGCGCTGGCAGGAGGTGCTCTGGTACACCGAGATCGAGGGGATGAAGCCGGGCGAAGTGGCGCCCCTTCTCGGGATGAAGGCGTCGGCCGTGGCGCAGCTGGCCTTCCGCGCGCGGGAGGGTCTGCGCGAGGCGTGGATCCAGGCGCACCTGCAGGACGTGCGCGACGACGCCGAGTGCCAGTGGGCCGGCGAGCGCCTCGGTGCCTACACGCGTGGAAACCTCGGCGCGCGTGACCTCGGCCGCATGAAGAAGCACCTGGCTGGATGCGACCGCTGCTCGGGGGCTGCCTCCGAGGCCACGGAGGTCTCCCGGCGTCTGGCGCTCGTGCTGCTGCCGCTCATCGTGGGGTCGGGCGCCACCGTCGCCACGCTCGCCGCGCTCCGCGCGGGAGCCGGCTCGGCGGTCGCGGCTGCGGCGATGCCCTCGATGGTGGTGGGTGCGTCCGCGGCATCCGCCTCTGTCGGTGCGAGCGGTGCGCCGGTGGTCGTCAGCGGCGCCGCATCCGCCGCGGCAAGTGGCGCGGCCGCGACTGCCGGCGCGACGGGCGGCGCGCTCGCCGGTGTCGGGACGTCGGTGGCCCTGCTGGCGGCGGGGGTCGCTGTGGTCGCCGGGGTGTCGCTGACGGTGGCGCAGAGCATGTCACGGCCGCCGGCGGATCCGCTCGTCGCCGTCTCCGAGGCGGAGTCGGCGCGGGATGCGGCCGCATCGCCGTCGCCTCGCCCCGTTCCGGCGTCGTCGACGCCCCCTCCCGGGTCGCTGTTCGCTCAGCCCTCACCGACCGGTGGGCCGACTCCCGCCTCTTCTGCGCGACCCACGCCGGCGGACACGCTGCCGCGGAACGGTCCGCCGCCGGCCGCGGACCCCGTGCCGAGCGGTGAGCCTGCGCCGAGCCAACCCCCGGCTCCCGAACCTGCGCCGGTACCTGCGCCTGTGCCCGCACCTGCGCCGGCGGCGGAACCTGAGCCGAGCCCCGAGCCGGCGCCCGTGCCGGACCCGAGCCCCGAGGCGGCGCCAGAACCTCAGCCGAGTCCTGAGCCGCTGCCGCTGCCGGAGCCGGCTCCCGATCCGGCGCCCGAGCCCACGCCGGCTCCCGACCCCGCTCCGGCGCCGGAGCCGGGGCCGGTTCTGCCGGAGGGTGCTCCGTCGATCTCGAGCACCGACACCACGTTCGTCGATGGCGTGCGCGTGGAGGTGCGGATCTCGGTCTCCGGCCAGCCGGGCGCGACGGTGCAGGTCCTGTTCGATGACGTGGTGCAGCGGAGCACGACGCTGGATGAATCCGGCGTCGGGTGGGTGGCGGTGCGTCCGAGCCTGGAGGAGATCGCCCGCGATGTGTCGGTCGGGCTCCGCTACGTCGTGGATGCGCAGACGGGCGAGCTGGCGAGCACCCGCCTGAGCCACCTCGTCGGGCTGTAAGTCCGCGCCCGCGGGTGGGCGGGGGTGTTGCGAGGCGGCCGGGAACTCGCGGAGCGTCAGAACGGTGGTGGCTCTCCCCTCCGTGACCCACACCGCGTCGACGCGGTCGCGTCACCCTCCGGGCGAGCGCCTTCGAGATTTCGCCGATGTCGTCATCGACGACGGCGTCCCGCGGGAGGTGCCGCCGTTGACCTCGGAGATGGCGTCGTCGGGGGAGGGGTCTCGAACCTGGCCGGTATCTGCGCCGTGCAGATGCTCACCGAGGGCATCGCGCGGACGCTGATGGAGGCGGGGGAGGCGCCTCCGGTCTACCGCTCGGTCAAAGTTTGCGACGGGGATGGCGCAACGCGCGGGGCATCGCCGCGTTCGGGGAAGCGGGTGTGGTGGGCCGGTGGTGCTTAGAACGGTGGCGGATCGCCGTCGGGGACGAACATCACCCGGGGCGGGGGCTCGTCGGTGTAGAGGTTTCCGAGTGGGCTGGTGAACTCGAGCGTGCCGTTGTCGAGTTGCCGGACGGTCCAGTCGGTTTCGCTCTTGAGCGTGTGATGTCGCGTGCAGAGGTGCGCGAGGTTGCCGACCGCCGTGGGACCGCCCTCGTGGTGCTCGTGGTTGTGGTCGAGTTGGCAGCGGTGCGCGGGCTGGCGGCATCCGAAGCCCCGGCAGTGCTGGTCGCGGGCGCGGAGAAACCGTTGCTGGTCGGCACCCGCGGTGTAGCGATCAACTTCGAGGACCGTGCCGGTGATCGGGTCGCACATGACCCGATCCCACCCGGGAGCGTCTCCGGCGAGGCGCCGGGCCGTGTCGGGGTCGATGGGGATCTGGCCGTGGAGGCTCGCTCCCGCGTCGGTCTTGCCGGCGAGGGTGAGGACCGGCACGACCACCTGCACGTGCGCGCGGATCGCGCCGAGGCCGCCCGGGCTCCGATCGCCGATCGGGTCGATGGCTGGGGCGCCGGTGAGCAGCATGTCTGCCACCAGGTCGGCTGAGATCTGCGGGCTGGTGCGTCGGTCGTCGACCTGCGGCTCCGCAGCATCCCCCGCGGAACTCGTGTCGGCGATGTCCGGCTCCGCAGCATCCATGGCGGTGCGCGTGTCGGCCTCCGGCTCCGCAGCATCCACGACGGCGTCCGTCTCGGCGGCGTCGCCCTTCTCCGCTGCCCGGCGTGCCCGCTCGGCGTTCGCCGCGTTGCGGATGATGCGCGCCTGCTGGCGGATGCGGTCTCGGATGCCGTAGGCGAGGGCGGCGGGGAGCCGCACCTGCAGGAGCGCCATCCCGTCGTCCAGGTCGACGATGCTCACACCCCGTGTCTCGCTCGCCTTCGCATGGCGTTCGGACATTCCGATGGGGTTGACCGCCTCGGCGAGTTCGCGGGCGAAGGCGCGAGTGCGCCCGGGGGTCTCGCGGGCCGCGCGGTCCAAGACGGTGTGCTCCCACGCCTCCCGCACGTCGTCGTTGTCGATGGATGCTCCGACCTCGAGGATCACGTCGGCGTGCCGCTTGGAGATCACGGCATCCTCGAGCGCGGTCACTGTCGCCGGAAACCGGGTGACGAGTTCGTGGGCGTCGTTGAGTTCCTTCTGCGCGGTCAGATCGTGCACGTGGGTGGCGAACGCGATCTCCGCCGAGACCGAGCGCATGGGCATCTCGCGCTCACGCGAGGCCCGTGAGGTCATCCGCGCGATCTGCTCCAGCGCGACCGCGGCGAGCTCCGCCTGATGGCGGATGAGAGCCGCCTGCGCCCTCGCCAGCGCCGCCTTCTGCTCCAGCACACCGTGGAGACCCGCGCGCATCCGCGTGGCGTCATCCGGCGAGGTTTCCCCAGGCCCGGGGCTGGTTTCCATACTTCGAAACTACTCGGGGCCACCGACATTCCTTGGCTGGCTGACGGGCCCTGGGCGACCCTGTGGATAAGTGGTGGTTTCCACGATTGAGGGGCTCCCCATGCCGTTGCCGACACCGATGGCGGCGAGGTGTGACGGCGACCCCGCCCGACGGAGGGCCACCACTCCTCGGCTGGCTGCGGACGCTCGTCGTGGGACGGTGGGGCCCGAGCAGAGCGTGTGCAGCCCGGCACGCCGCGGTGTACCGCCCCCGGCTAGATCAGGGGCGCCCCATGCCGTAGTACGTCCACCCAGCCGCACGCCAGGCGGCTGAGTCGAGGCAGTTGCGTCCATCCACGACGACCTTGCCGTTTACGAGCGATCCGGCATGCTCGGGGGAGAGTTCCCGTCGGTATTCGTCCCACTCCGTGACGACGATCACGGCGTCCGCTCCGCGCAGCGCCTCGTCGCGGTCTTCGACGTAGTTGAGTTGGGGGTGGATGCGGCGCGCGTTCTCGATCGCCGCGGGGTCGGTGATCGTGACCCACGCCCCGAGCCCATGGAGACGTACGGCGACGTCAAGGGCGGGCGAGTCGCGGATGTCGTCGCTGTGCGGCTTAAAAGCGGCACCGAGGACAGTGACGTTCTTCTTGAAGGCTGAGCCGCCTAGGGCATTCACGACGAGGTCGACGGCGCGGTCGCGGCGGCGGAGGTTGATCGCGTCCACCTCACGGAGGAAGGCCACCGATTCTCCGCGGCCGAGCTCTTCGGCGCGAGCCGAGAACGCGCGGATATCTTTCGGCAGGCAACCGCCGCCGAACCCGATCCCGGCGCCGAGGAAGCGCCGACCGATACGCGCGTCGTGGCCGATCGCGTCGGCGAGGGTGGTGACGTCGGCGCCGGTGACCTCGGCGATCTCGGCCATCGCGTTGATGAAGGAGATCTTGGTGGCGAGGAACGCGTTGGCCGCCACTTTCACCAGTTCAGCCGTGGCGTAGTCGGTGACGATGAAGGGCGTGTTCTTCGCGATAGAGGGGTGGTAGACCGCTCGGAGGATCTCAGCCGCCCGTTCGCCCTCTTCCCCGGCCGGGACGCCCGCCACGAGACGATCAGGGTCGATGGTATCTTGAACGGCCCATCCCTCGCGCAGGAACTCTGGGTTCCACACCAGCGTCGCGCCCGTCGGGGTGACGCGTTCCGCGAGAGCGGCCGCCGTGCCCACAGGTACGGTGGACTTACCAGCGACGAGGTCGCCCGGGGAGAGATAGGGCAGCAGTCCATCGACCGCCGCGTTGACGTACGTCATGTCGGCGGCGTAACCGTTCCTGACTTGCGGCGTTCCCACTCCGACGAAGTGGACGCTGGCTCCCCGCGCCTCGGACATATCGGTCGTGAAACGCAGCCGCCCGGACTGGATCCCCTCTCCCAGAATCTCCTGCAGTCCCGGCTCGAAGAAGGGTGCCTCGCCCTTAGACAGCGCCGCGATCTTACCGGCATCGATGTCGATACCGATCACTTCGTGCCCGACCGAGGCCATGGACGCGGCGTGCACCGCGCCTAAATAGCCGCACCCGATGACTGATAGACGCATGGGACTCCCTCTTTATGGCGTGATCGCCTTCCGGGCTCTCCGTCGAGCATGTCTATTCATATCAACCCGGTGTGACCGGCGAGTGTTGACGGCGTGGGATGACGGCTGAAGCAGCTAGTTGATGCCGATGAATGTCGTGGGCAACCGTGCCCCGCCGGAACACGGCGGCCGCGGTCGATCTCTGTGTGCCGTTGCTTCCGGCAACCTGTTCGCTCCCCGCATCGCCCATCTCTTCCCACACGGGAATCGTCTCACCTTGGTAACACGGCGTTCGTTGGGCAGCGCTACTATCTTGGGGGAGACGGGCGGGGGCATGGTTTGAGTCGTGCGGCGCATAGAGGTCACATCGCTGGGCTCGATGGGGTGCGTGCGCTTGCGGTACTCCTCGTCATCGCGGCGCATGCTCACCTACCCTTTTTTCATGGCGGCGGCATTGGCGTTGATATTTTCTTCGGCTTAAGTGGGTTTCTTATCACCTACCTGCTGCTACAGGAGCACCGTCGGTTCGGCCGCATTGATATCAGTCGGTTTTGGCTTCGACGTGTGCTCCGGTTATTGCCCGCGCTGATCCTGGTGGTTGCTGCAGTAGACCTATTGGCCGTCGCGTCTCTCTTGCTGTCGCAGAGCGACACGCTCGTACAGTCCCTTGTCGCAACCCCGGGCGTATTGCTCTACTTCGGCAACTGGATGATCGTTCTCACGAATAGCCCCGCGCTGGGCTGGTTCGGTCCGATGTGGTCCCTGGCTGTGGAGGAGCAGTTCTATCTCGTGTGGCCCATCATCGTGATCTCGACGCTCCGCGCGCGCCGAGGACTTTACTGGCTGGCAGCGATCGCCTTGGTCACGGCTATTGCATCCGCGGCAACTCGCTTCCTCGTGTTCGACGGCACAAATATGTATCGGACGTTCGGGACCGACTTTCGCGTCGACATGCTTGTGTTCGGTGCCCTGCTCGCCATGGTCGTCTTCGCGGGTTACGAGAACCTGGTTGAGCGCGCGAGCCGGATGCTGATTATCCCCGCGGTATTGGGGGTGGTATCGGTCGTGATCGCGATGCCTGACTTCAACGCCAGTGAGGGGGCGATGTTTCAGAAATGGTATTACTGGGTCGGGCTGCCGCTCGTCGGTCTGTCAACGGCCACAGTTATCGGTTATCTGTTCACACGCCAGCAAAGCGGCTTGGCCCGCTTGCTCAGTTGGCGACCCATCGCATATACGGGTGAGATCTCGTACGGGCTGTACCTGTGGCATTATCCCGTGCTGATGGCGATCGCTACGGTGATCAAGGGCATAGACCCGTTGCTTTGGTTCGTGCTCGGCCTCGCCGGCACATACGCAGCCGCGGCTTTGAGCTTTAAGTTCGTCGAACGTCCGCTTACCGCGCGGTTCGCCTCGCGTCTGCGACCGGGACTAGGCGACACCGCAGCTGAGCCTGGCCGCACCCTGGCAGTCGAGTCACCGCACACCCCCCAGGCGTAGAGTCATCCACCACGACGTGAACCGCGGCTCCTCGCGCCGCTGTCGACCAGCGCGATATTCCCTAAACGCGCGGCGGTAAGGTGCGGGTTGCGCCCTCAGGCCGCCCGATACCGTGGCGCCATCGGCGTGATATCGCAACTGGTGCCGCCGCGATTGTCGAAGACACGTTGCGGTACCGGCTGAGCTGTCATCGAAGTCGATCGCTCACCGTCACTAGCCCTTCTATGCGTAGAAGGCTTCGACGTCGTCTATAGCCGTGCGCACCACGCCTCGTTCCGACCGTACCAATCGATCGTCGCGGCAAGGCCCGCCTCACAGTCACGGTGTCGGGGGGGAGGGCTGCACGGATAGGTGACATCTGATCTGGCTTGCCCGGGAGGGCGGCT
Source organism: Microbacterium sp. Z11_20 (assembly GCF_057197605.1). Classification (NCBI taxonomy): domain Bacteria; kingdom Bacillati; phylum Actinomycetota; class Actinomycetes; order Micrococcales; family Microbacteriaceae; genus Microbacterium; species Microbacterium sp. Z11_20. The sequence continues at coordinate 253,048 of NZ_JBXVOQ010000003.1, forward strand.
TGGAAGGATGTTGCTGTGCCTAGTCCCTACCCGAGCGAGTTCCGTGACGACGTCGTGCGCGTCGCGAGGAACCGCGAGCCCGGAGTGACGATCGAGCAGATCGCGAAAGACTTCGGTATCCACCCGATGACGTTGCAGAAGTGGCTCCACCGCGCCAAGGTCGACGAAGGGACCGCGCCGGGCCCGTCCCGGGCGGAGTCCGCGGAAAACCGTGAGTTGCGTCAGCGGGTCCGGCTGCTGGAGCAGGAGAACGAGGTCCTGCGCCGGGCGGCGGCGTATCTGTCGCAGGCGAACCTGCCGGGAAAAGGCTCTACCCGCTCGTGAAGGAGCTCGCCGGCTCGGGGATTCCCGTGACGGTGACGTGCCGGGTGCTCAAGCTCTCTCGTCAGCCCTACTACCGGTGGCTTGCGGCTCCCGTCACGCCCAGCGAGGTGGTGGAGGCGTATCGCGCGAACGCGCTGTTCGACGCTCACAAGGACGACCCCGAGTTCGGCCATCGGCTGCTCGCTGACGAGGCGCGCGACGCCGGCGAGGCGATGGCGGATCGGACTGCGTGGCGGATCGCCGCGTCGAATGGGTGGTGGTCCGCGTTCGGGAAGAAGAAGGGCCGCGGGAGCGGGAAGAAGGCCGGTCCGCCCGTCCACGACGATCTCGTCGGCCGCAACTTCACGGCAGACGAGCCGAACCAGCTCTGGCTGACCGACATCACCGAGCACCGAACCGGAGAGGGCAAGCTCTACCTCTGCGCGGTCAAGGACGTCTTCTCAAACAAGATCGTGGGGTACTCGATCGACTCCCGGATGAAGTCGGTACTGGCCGTCCGGGCACTCGAGAACGCCGCTCTGATGCGCGGCAACGTCACCGGCTGCGTGGTTCACAGCGATCGAGGATCGCAATTTCGTAGCAGGAAGTTCCTCCGCGCGCTCAGCCGCCACCGAATGGTCGGATCGATGGGCCGGGTCGGCGCCGCCGGCGACAACGCCGCCATGGAGAGCTTCTTCGCACCGCTTCAGAAGAACGTCCTCAACCGCCGCACCTGGACCACCCGCGACGAACTGCGCATCGCGATCGTGACCTGGATCGAGCGGACCTACCACCGACGCAGACGCCAGCTCCGCCTCGGCCGTTTGACGCCCGTCGAGTTCGAAGTCATCATGAACACGCCAGCCGCACTGGCTGCGTGACAAACCGACCGTCACCTACTCGTGCAGCACTCCCTCTGGTACCAGCGCGAGGTTACGACCTGGTGCCGTGTCGGGACCGTGTCGTGGATCGTGCGCGGGTCACTTGCCCTTGGCGCGCGGAGGCTTTGCTATGGAGTCCGCGATCGTCCTCGATCGGGAGTGCGTCGTCCATCCGGCTGGCCGCGACGCCGAAGTAGAAGAGCAATGCCGGCGTCAAGTACTGCAAAAAGTCGAACCCGAATCCCATCACCGCAAATGATGCGAGCACGCCCCTCGAAAAAGTGCCACCCCTCCACGCAACCAGGACAAAAATTGAGAGGAAGAGCAGCAGGCCGAGGAGCCCGAACATGGCGGCCATAGCAACAAACTGATTGTCAAAGAACACCACGCCATACTCGGCCCCCGCGACGAGCCGCTGGGCGAAGATCTCCTCGCGATTGCCGCCCCACCCAAAAAAGAGAGGGAGCGGTGCCTGCTGCAATATCTGCCCTGCGCTCGCAAGGACCGAGGTTCGATACAGGAACGAGTTGGACTCCTCGAACCCCGCACCGAGCCCGAGTGCACTTAGAAAACTCCCGAGATTCGCGACTGCTACCGCGCCCCCCAGGAGTAGGAAGAGGCTGAGTGTCACCTTAAGCGCACTACTAACCCGTTGGCTCGTGACCAGGGCCACGCCAATTCCTGCGATGAAGGCGATCACGGCGCTACGCGTGCCGCTGAGGAGTATGAGCGCAAACGCGGCGATGGCGCCGACCCAATAGATGTTGCGATGGCGAAGGGCGATGTGCAGATTGAGGATTCCCACCGCCAAGCCATAGGTCGCCATCGGGATCGGATGCGCAAAGGATGTCATCGCGCGTCCGGGCAGGTTGGTCAGCAAGAAATTAGGGCGGTGAGATAGGTCGGTGAGCCCGTTGCCCATGGGCCATATCGGCGGGACGCCCCCGAACAGCTCGCCCGCCGAGTAAGCGAGATGAAAAAGGAGAAAGCAGTTGAGTAGGCGGGCGACCGGGACAATGTCAGCACGGCGAAGGCGCGCGGCGAGTGGAACGGCCGCAGCCACGGCGAGGGTGAGCGCCCACTCGGTGAAGTACGCTTGCTCCCCAAAAATCCGCGCGACCTGCATATAAATGAGGAGGGACAGCGGAAGCCAGACGAAGACGCCCCCCGCCATCCCAGAGCCACGGAGTCTCCATAAGACCGCAGCCGATATGCTGGCCGAAGACAGAGCAAGAATGCCGATGATCACCTCGGTTGCAGACACCATCGGCACGAGAGTGCTCAGCCCGATGACGAAACCGGTGGCATACCCGGCCGGCGTTGCTGATCGCGACACAATGGTCAGGGCGACAACAGTCGCTAATACCAGAACCGCTCCAACCACTACGTCCACGCCTGCGCCCCTTCGCCTGAACGCGCGCGCGTGTGGCGCCAACGCGTCGCCTCAATACGCGCTGTATTCGTATGGTGTGATGCGGTCACGCGACCCCCCGCGCTCATCCGGGGCCGCCTTCAGGTTTCTTGCGAGGGCTATACCTCAACCCATCGCGGAAGCCGCGCGCGTACGCCATCAACTTCTCCCGTCGCGAGTCTTCAAACAACAACGTGAGAAGCACCTGCTGGGGTATTTGCCAGATCCCTTCGTTGGCTGGTCCGAGCTTAAAGCCGTACTTCTTTGTGAAAATAACGCGGTTGCGCGCCTTGTAGTAGCAGCGGAGCGGGCTGTGACCGAAGGAATAGAACCGCTCTAGGCGCCACGATCCGTCGACATCTCGACGAGGAGTGCGCAGCCAGGTGGCGCGCGCCCTTCCGACTTCATGTAGAAGGGTCACAGCGTTGGCCCGCACGATCTTGTATCCCGCCATCATGAGGCGAGCGTTTAGGTCGTAGTCCACATAGTCGATGAAAAGGTCGTCATCGAAGCCCCCGACGCTGACAGCCACATCGACGGAAACGAGGGCTCCGGAAGTGATGGCGCCTCGCCGCGCAGGGCGTCGATACTCCTGCACTTCTATTGCTTGAGTCCGACGCGTCATCGGGTGCAACTTGTTCCTGTCGACGATAAGCGGCGTTGCTATCCCTACCTCCGGAGTCATAGCGCCCCGAAGCGTTCGCGCCATGTCAGGGGACGACACACTGTCTTGGTCAAGAGTGAGCAGATAGCGGAAACCCAGATCAGTAGCGTTCGCGAGCAAGGTATTGAGAGCGTACGCAATGCCATGGTTTCGTTGTCCCCGGATCAACGTCATGTTCGGAACCTCGCGGGCGATCGCCTCGAGGGCCATGGTGTCAGAGGACCCGTTATCGAAGACGATGAGGGCGCGAACCTGAGGCGATATTGCCCGGATGTTCTCATTCAACCGGTCGATCTCGGGGTTGAAGGTCACGATGCCGGCTATCACGTCGTCGAGAGTGGTGGATGGGTTCACGGCTGGTCCAATCTTGCGATGGGTCGTGATGAGCATGGCGGAGGGACGGCTGAAGCGGGCGCTGCGGGGTGGCCGCGGCGAACTCGCCAAGATGCGAGCACGGAGTCAAGTGTGTCGATGGTTTCCTCCGATCGCATTCGAGAGGGCAATTCCCTGGGTCACGATAGCGGCCATCTCCGCTGCCCCGACCGCGATCAGGGCGCCGTCAGCGCCCAGCGGCGCGATCAGCAGGAGAGCGGCCAAGCCGCCAGCCATGGCCGCAATAAAGTTACCTGTCGCGATGGCATTAGGACGGCCCACCGCGACCAGCGCCAATCCGAGGCCTCGGGACGCGCAGACGGCAAATACGATGAGAGAGCCCCACGCGGCCGTGACCGATGGGATGTTGATGGCGCCCGTGAAGAGAACGTGCGCCGCCGGCGCGGCGACAATGAAAAAGACAGTGCCCGCAAACCCGCCGAGGATGACATTCGCGATCAGCGACTGCCGGATCCTCCGATGCAACTCGTCTGGGGTGGATCCGCCGAGCCAGCTCTGTAGCCGCGCCGGGAACCCAGCAAGAACAGCGAGGCCCATCCGGAGAATCCTGTCGGTCGCGCCATAGAGCGCGACGGAGGCGGGGGAGATGGCGCCCACGACGGCGGTTACCAGCGTCGTGTAGAGCACGCTCAGCGATCTCCCGGCAGTCAGAGGTATCTGCTGACGGATCAGGCTCACGCCCTCCCGGTAGTTGCTCGCAGTCGGGAATAGTCGATAACCACCGGCGCGCGCTGCCAATGGGGGTGTTAGCAGCGCACCCGCCGCTGTTACAACTGCGAACGCGATCAAGGGGCCGCCGAGAGATATGACGACCGCCGCCAGTATGTTCAGGATCAGCCGCGGCAGCATGTCGACCAAGAGGATGATCCCCGGTCGGTTCATCCCGGTGAGCAACCAGACCGGGCTTAGGGCGGCAAGACTGGTCGCCGCCGCGACAGCGCTAGCCACGATCTCGTAGTCAGTCGCGATCAGGAAAGCGACTGCGGCCCCGAGCGGCACGCCGACGCTTAGCGAAATCGTCTTCGTCGCCACGGACTGGCCATGGAGTGTCGAACTATCTTGACCCCGGGCAATAGCCTGGGGCCCAATCACGCTCCATCCCAACTCGCAGACAACGGCGACGGTCGCGCCGATAGATTGCCCGATGGCGACCGACGCGAAGCCAGCAGCTCCGAATTGGGCGGTGATGGCAGGGTAGACGAGGAGTGGCGCGAGGGCGCTTATACCCGGGACGATAAAGAACAGGCCTAAGGAACGCCACCCACCGAAGCCGCGCATCTAGGGTGCGATCTCTGCCACAAGTTGGTCCAATACGGCGTCGAGAGGCTCCCCTAAGGCGTCTAGCGTCCCCGGGTCAAAGGATCCGACCCGATCTCCGTCTCGGGAACTTGCCAGCGCGAGCCTGAGCGCGTCACTCAAGCGGTCAGGATCGGGCGCCACCGCCAGCAGGCGAGCATGAATGCCCCCCCGCGTCCCGCCTAGTTCGTTCGTAACTGCCCGCCCACCTGAGACAACTGCGTCCAGCGGCGGGTGTGACGGGTGTGGGCTGTGCTGGAGCGACAGGACCACATCGGATCTACTGAGAGTTTCGAAGTAGCTGTCCCAGGGCAGCTTACCCAGCACGCGCGCGCCTGTGAGGGGACCCCTGGAAGGGACCGCGTGCCGTCCTCCAGCGGTGTGGACGTCGACCGTGCGACCGCTAGTTGTTTCGCGCAATACGGTCAGGGCTAGCGCTGACATCCCGATGTTAAAGAGGTTCCGAGGCTTGTCCGGCCGTGCGTAGAAGAGGATCGACAAGCCGTTATCCCCTCGCGTACCGCGCTCGTGCCACGTGCGCTCGAGACGACGAAGGTCGAGTTGTGGCCGGAAAACAAGTCGTTCATCGATTCGCATCCCTTCGACATTGCAGAGGTATTCGCTCAACGGCCGTGAGTTCACCACCGCCCGGAATCCTGCGTGGTACGTGGCCTGGGCAATGGCGAACTCAGTAGACCAGGGCGTGAACCCGGGCTCATAGTCCTGAATCAAGTAAATGACGCGTGCGGGGTCCACGATCTGCAGCCGGCACGCGACGTCCAGCGAGTGCGCTGTCGTCCAGTGAGTGGCGATCCATAAATCGTCGTTCCCGACTGGCACCCCCGGCATGTCGCGGGCACCGAGTATGGCTCCCACCAGGTGTGCGCTGTCGGGAAATTCTCTCGCCAGGTAGGCAGTGAGAGCGTGACGGCGCTTGGTAGATAGCCGGCCGGTCAAGGCGACCAGTCGGACCGGAAGGTCGAGGCGTTCCGCTAGCTGCATGCCGAAACCCAGGGCAGTGCGTGAACCAGCGAACATCGATTCCAGGGAGAGCTGTGGAAGCACCAAGTTGACGTGAGGTCGCAAGACCGTTGGGCGCACAGCCGCAATCGCGAGACTTCGGCTATGGAGACCGTCAAATGCGGCAGCCGCGGGCAGGTGGGACGTGGTGCTACGAATCCGCGCAGAAAGGGCGGCCTCACTCCTCGCGCGGGCTTGGCGCAGAAGCGGCTGAGTCGGGGCGGCGAGCAGGGTGAGCGGTCTCATTTCAATCGACCGGCCCTGTAGCCTTCTACGGCCTGTTCGCACGCATCCTGGAAGCGTGGCGCCAGGGCCTCTACACGGAACTCCGACATGGCACGCGCGCGCGCAGCTTGCCCTAGCTTTCGTCTGAGAGCAGGGTCGCTCAGTCGTTGGAGCGCATTAGCCAGCGCCCCGGTCGAGCCGGGGGGCACAACTAGCCCCGCCTGGCCTACGGCCCAAGGCATAGGTGCAACATCAGACACCACGACCGGTCGGCCAAAAAGCATGGCGTCCATCAGCTTGGCGGGGAGTTGTCCCTCAGACTGCCGTGTCCTGAGGCTTGGGATGGCGACGATATCGGCGTCACGCACGAGTGCCATGCCCTCCTGAATTGTCGTGCGGCCGACCCACAACTCCCAGGGTTTAGCGTCCGGCGGCGGCTCGTCCGTGATGGTGAGGCTGAATCCGGCCCCCGCCAATCGCGAGACGGCGCCGCGCAGCACATCGACGCCCTTGTGGCGGCGATTCGTCCCCACGAAAGCGAGGCGGGGTCGAGTGCTAGTGGAGTAGCGGCCGGCTCCTGTATCCAAACGCGCGTGAGGTATCAGAGTCCCCCCATATCGGTCCCCCAGCCAAGGGTTGCTGATGATCGATGGCAGGCGCGCGGCTTCGCTCCGGAATCGGAGGTCGCGCACAGTCCGGCCGGGGCGGCGGATCGACCTGGCGATGCGCTCCAAAGGGCGACCAATCCGAAGCATCGACTCCAGATCGGGATCGTCTACGTCGACCATCAGTGGCACCTCCCGGTCAGCGCTGACCCTCAGAGCGACACCCAGGGACTGCGTCAGAGGCTTGCAAGCGATGATCAGATCGGTGTGGTCGGGAAGCTTGCTGGCAGCGTCTGACGGTGCTTCTATGCTGCAGGCTTCAGCGAAGCGTGTGTTTGCGACGGGCCCCCAGATACCGACACCGCGAGGGGCTACCACCCGGGATTTCCACCCGAGGTGATCGGCTAGCAGCCAGAGGCTGTAAGTGCGCCCTAGGGAGTTGCTGTCCAGCGACTCGGTATAAAAGGTGAGGTTCACTCAGTCCGCCTTGCACACAGCAGTCCGGCGTGTGGTCGCCCCAACAGGACGCCGGCCGCGCGAGATGTTAGTTGGAGGCACATCGTTACTGCTTCCGACACGGCGTCTCGTCCAGTGTAGGAAGCGGGTGTCCCATGCGTTCCAAGAGACGCGCCCCCCGCCGGGTCAACTCCCGGGAGCGAATGACATCCGCGACCCTCAAACCCAACGACCTGCGCGATGGTCGCCAGGCCTGCACCGCCGTATTGCGAGACATGGCTCCGTTAGGGATCCACCTGTGGTACAGCGATTCTTGGTTGTCAAGGTTGATTACCTGGGTATCGAGCGGTGTGAGCGCGAGCGCCGCGTGAATAGACAACTGGTCCCTCCGGGACCCAAGCAGGATGAAATCCATCCAGGTACGCATGGCGCGCGCGACAGACGCGTCTCGCCTTCGAAGCAGGAGGCCCGTCCAAAGAGGAGCGGTTTTCATGTCGACGCCGGCAGCGCAAGCGGCCCGGAACGTATGACGAACCCGATCGGGATCGTCATACCCAGCGGCGATCACCTGGCGGTACTCATCGAGGAGCGACGCTCGGTAGGAGTGGCTTGAAACCACTAACTCATGGGACTGAAGCTGGTCGAGAAGTCGCAGCGCGTCCGTCTTCAGCACCACGCGGTTGTCGAGCCAAATGGTCGAATCATACTCATCTAGGGCTGGGTGACCGACGACTTTAAGGTATCGGGCGCTTCTTACGCTATCCGTCGGAAAACGTGGCTCCACGCCAATGACGTTCCAACCGGACCCGCTGAACCGTTCCGGCTGGTCCGTGAACATCACCATCTCTACCCCGAGGCTGGCCCGGTTGGGCTGCGCCATGGGAGTCTCGTAGCCGCCAATGAGGGCTGAGTAAATTACTGCAGGCAAGTCAGCCGCTCTCTCCGTGAGTCGTGCGCGATGGATGCCTGGAAGGGTCAGCAGCGCGCTCGAGCGGTGTGTAGCGCGCCCGCGAACTCGCGAAGCAGCCTGGGGCTGTCGTGCGAACCCGGTAAAGGTCTGTCAGCGACGCTTTTCTCGTTGAACCTGGACCGCGATTCATTTAGTGGGCACTCTCTCCAGGCATGATGACCGCGCGCGCAGTCTTCAGGAGGATCGCAAGATCCCCGACCAAGGACCAGTTCTCCACGTAGTAGAGATCCAGTCGAACCGAGTCTTCCCAGTCCAGGGATGACCTCCCGCTAACCTGCCAAAGACCCGTCAGGCCCGGACGCGCGAGTAGACGACGTCGGGCTGCGCTACTGTACAGCGCCACCTCCGCTGCAATCTGCGGCCGCGGCCCAACCAAGCTCATAGAACCACCGAGGACGTTTAAGAGTTGGGGCAGCTCATCTAACGAATACCTCCGGATGAAGCGACCTACTGATGTGACTCTCGGGTCGTTGTGAATTTTAAACAGTGGCCTGTCGCCGGTCCCTTGGGCTTCCAGTAGAGCCTGCAACTCTGTTTCAGCGCCAACCCGCATCGAGCGGAACTTGAGCATCTTGAACGGGCGACCGTTCCGGCCGATTCGTTCCTGCTGATAGAGGACCGGGCCTCGGCTCGTCGCGAGGACCGCAACCGTCACAGCAAGAAGCACTGGTGATAGGGCGACCAGGAGGACCCCGGCACATGTTAGGTCGAAGGCGCGCTTCATAAAACGCTGCCCTAGGGAGAACCGTGGTGTCTCGACGTGGATGAGCGGCAGGCCGGCTACCGGCCTCGTATGTAAACGTGGCCCGGCAATGTCGACGATGCTCGGGGCCAGCACCAGGTGCTCCCGTCCAGCTTCAAGACCCCACGAAATTTCCTTCACCTTGTCCGGCGGCAACTCATCCGTGCTAGTCACCGCCACGGTGTCCGCCCCGGTTGCGGCGATCGCTGGGGTCACGGCTTCGACCGAACCCATCACAGGGATATCAGTGCCTGGGACCCGGTCGCCGACTTTCCCGGAAGGTATGCAGGCCCCAACGACACGGTAGCCCGCTGCCACATTCCGACTCAGCTCGCGGGCGATCTGAGTGACCGAGTCCGTGGACCCGACGAGGAGCACCCGGGCGGAGAACTCCCCTTGGCCCCGCTTCATGATCAACCATTGGCGCCACACCCACCGACCCACGACCAGCGTCAGCAGACCGAGCGGGAGGCTGATGAGAAGATACCCCCGTGCGATGTCTGTCTTGGTGAGGAAGGCAATGATCGCGATAAACCCGAAGAGGCGGAAGCTTGCGTCCACGACGCGTATGTACTCTTGGGGCCCCGTCCCAGTGACGCGGTCACTGCGGGAGTCGATGAACGACAGCGCCCACATCCAAGCCGCGATGAGAGCCGCCGAGAAGAACCAATATGACACGTCGTCGAAGCGGCTGTCGGCTGCAAGGGCGAGGCTTACTTCGCCGGCGCCGAACCAGGCGATCTGGGCACCGTACACAACCCACACGAGCACGACGAGGTCCGTGATCATGAGTCGTCGCGCGTAGGCGCGTCGCCATCGGGACGCCTTATCCGGCATCTTCGTCAGGCTAGTCCATGGTGTGAGGGCGCTGCCGGTTACGGATCGCTCTCCGAGGTTCTCGGTACTCTGCGACGGCGGTGTCGCGTCGACCCGTAGGTCTGACGTCACAGTAGTTTCCTTCCGTCGTCCGGTGCCCCAACGGATTGTTCCAGGCGTCACGCTAGCACCGGTTTGTGTCGCCGAAATGACGTAATGGGGGACACGTGGGGGACAAAGGTTCACGGCACGGCGGCCCACGCCGCGATAGGGATTGGGCCGAATCACGGGAGTCGGATCAGCGAGTCCCCTGACCAGAGGAGGGCGTCATCGCCGGCCGCTGCGAGCGTGACCGGGTTCGCCGGGTCGACGGCAGCGCAGCCGAGAGGGGCAGACTCGGAAAAGGTCCTGCCCGAGAGGGCGGAGACCTCGAGGCCCTGGCACGCCGCTGACCGTGCGGCGACCAAGAGTTGGTTGCCGGAGATGGCGACGGCCGCCGCATCCGGGGTCGGGAGCGGCAGCCATTCGCGGTCGGCGCCCAGCACGTACGCAGTGCCCTCGCACACCAGGGCCACGGTGGCGCCTGCGGCGCGCACGCTGCGGGGGTCGGCGCACGGCGCATCGACCGGGCCGCCCGGGGTGATGAGACTGTTCGGCGCGGTCGGGTCGAGGTAGCGGGATGCGGCGAGCACCTCGGGGTACGGCTCCCAGAACTCGCCCTGCGTGAAGGTGCGGAGCGCCTGCGTCTCGCACTCGTCGCCCATGCCCGCGACCATCTCGGCCTCCGTGCCGGCGAAGGCGTCGAGGGCGAGGAGTTGCCCGATTCCCCGGTAGACCGGGGTGACGTCTTCCCAGGTGTCGCCGCCGTCGGTCGAGCGCTCGATCAGCGGGGATGCTGCGCCGCATTCACCGGCGATTCCGCGCCACATCCCGCCCGACCCGACGGAGAGGAACCGCTCCTCCGCGCGCGGGTACGCCGCACCGGCGACGGGCGCAGGCGGCGACGATGGCGTCGGCACGGTCGTCGCCCCACCCCCGAACGTGAACGTCGGGGCGGGAGCGGCCTCCCCCGCGGTCTGCGGTGCGCGCACCCGATCGACGGCGACGACGGCGAGCACGATCGTGCCGATGGCCAGCACGGCGACCAGCACGCCGGCGAGCCATCGCGCGGAAGTGCTGACGCCGGGCGGACGTCGGGCCATCACACTCCTGAGTCAGGGAAGCAGGCTGGAAGCGCCGGTTTCGGTGGCGGGCTGAGCTCCTGCGCGCCCGGATCGGCGGCGGGCTGCACGGCGAGGCTTGTCGGGCTTCGACGGGGTCTGCGACTCCACGTAGTTGCCGTAGCCGCCGTAGCCGTAGCCATACCCGTAGCCGTAGGCATCGGGTCCACGCGTCGGCACCATCGTCATGACGACGCCGGCGACCTTGCCGCCCACCGTCTCCAGAGCCTCGAAGGCACCGCTGAGCTGGTGAGTGGTGGTCCGGCCCGCCGCGACGATGACGATCGCCCCGGCGGTGGAGCGGGAGAGGATCGCCGCATCCGTCACGGGAAGAAGCGGGGGAGCGTCGCACAGGACGACGTCGAACTCTTTCGAAAGCGCCTCGAGCAGCTGGCCCATCTGCTTCGAGCCGAGCAGCTCGCTGGGGTTCGGCGGGATCTTCCCGGCCGGAAGGATGTAGAGCGGGCGCTTGCCCCAGGGGAACATGACGTCGGCGACGCGGGCGCGGCCGATGAGGACGTCGGTGAGGCCCGCGCCGCCCTCGATGTTCAGGTACTCCGACACCTTCGGCTTGCGCAGATCGCAGTCGATGAGCGCGACGCGCTTACCGGCGTCGGCGAGGGCGACGGCCAGGTTGATCGTCGTCGTCGACTTGCCCTCGCTCGGCAGGCTCGACGTGACGACGAAGCTGTGCCCGCCGTCCATCTCGAGGAACTGGAGGTTGGTGCGGAGTGACCGGAACGCCTCGGAGCGGGTGTTGTGGGGGTCGGCCTCGAGGATGAGGGGCCGCTCGCTCGCCTTCGGGTCGAACGGGATGGCTCCGATGAGGGGCCGGTCGGTGAGGGCTTCGACGTCGCGGGCGTTGCGCACCCGGTTGTCGAGCACCGAGCGGAGCACCGAGATGCCGAGCCCGGCGGCGAGGCCGATCAGCCCGCCCAGGGCGAGGTTCAGGGGCACGTTGGGGCTGACGGGCTTGAGCGGGGGCAGCGCGTCTTTCACCCGGCTGAGCTGCACCGGGCTGGTGGGCTGGCCTTCGCGCGTCTCGATCGTCTCGACCGCCGCGGTCAGGCTTGCCGAAATCGCGTTGGCGAGATCGGCCGCCATGACGGGATCGGCGTCTTCGACAGAGATGTCGATGAGGAAGGAGTTGAGGGGGGTCGACGACGTCACCTGCTCGGCGAGGGCATCGGCGGTGCCCTCCAGGCCGAGCTCGGCGATGACGGGATTGAGGACGAGCGGGCTCTCGGCGAGCTGGACGTACGTGCCCACGCGCTGGAGGGCGAAGCTACCGCCCTGCTGCAGCTCGGCAACGCTCCCACCGGCCTCCGTCGAGACGAAGACGCGGGTGGATGCCTCATAGAGAGGTGTGCGCGTGAGGGAGTACCCGGCAGCCACCGCGATCCCGAGGAGAGTCGTGGCGAGGATCACGAGCCAACTCTTGCGGAGGATGCGGATGTAGTCGCTGAGCTCCATGACGCCTCTCGGGTGTGCGCGGGTACGCGATCATCCTGCCATACAGAGTGTTTCCAATCCGTGACGGCGGCACGCCGTTCCGATCAGGTCAGAACCGCCCGCAGAACCCGCGTGATTTCCCCCAGTCCGGGGAGCAGTTGAGCGGTCGAACGCTGGTACGTCTCCCACGACCGGCGGTAGGGATCGATCACGTCATCGGCGGCCGGATCGGAGGGCGCGTCGACCCCGCCGCGGCGCGCGTTCAGCACCTCCAGCGCTGCACGGACGCGGACGTGCGGGTCGGTGCCGGCAGCATCCGCGGCCCCGATCAGTTCCGAGTCGGGGACGCCGGATGCGAGACGCTCGAACTCGCGCACGGTGAAGGTCGACCGCATCCGCGCGGGGGAGAGCTCCACGACGCCCTTCCGGTGCTCGCGCGTCATGGCCATCACGAGGTCGGGCGTCACCAGTTCGCGCTCGCTCAGCCAGCGGCCGCGGTGGGCGGCGCTGTCGTCGGCCGCGACGCCGAGGGATGCGGCCATCCGCGCCGCTTCGGGTGTCATCGGCGAATCGATCATCGCGCTGGTGCCGGCGCTGGCGACCCGGACGTCGAGGGGACTCAGGCGCGCGCGCAGCACCTGCTCGGCCAGCGGCGAGCGGCAGATGTTGCCGGTGCAGACGGTGAGGATCTCGATGGTCGGCGACGACGACGTGTCGCCCTGCGGGGCGAACAGGCCGCTCAGGTCCAGGTCGAGCATCCCGTCCCTTATCTGTCGGCGTGGGGGCGCTTCGTCTCGCTCCGCCCGCCGGGCGACCGGGGGAGGCCGAGGTCACTCCTCGGCGACCGGCGGCGGGCCGGTAACGTGGGCGTCGATGTCCGAGTCTACCGACGCCGCGCGCCGTGACCTCCCTGTGTCGGAGGTCGATGTCGAGACGGCGGAAACGGTCGAGGAGGCACCTGGTGAGCGGTCGAGCCGCCGCCGGTCGCCGCGCCGGCACCGCACCTGGATCGAGGGCGGCACCTCGGTGCAGCGCTGGGGCTGGGAGATGCTCGGCTGGGCGGTGCTCAGCCTCGGCGCCGGCATCGTCGCCGCCGCGGCGCTCAACGAATTCGCTCCCCAGCCGCTCGGGTCGACCCTGTCGCTCGTGGTGCTGTGGATCGCCTTCGCCGCACCCGTCGTCTTCGCGTCCGTCCGGTCGCGCCCGCGGGCGCTGCTGCGCTTCCGCCTACTCGACCTTCTCTATGGCATCAGCCTCGGCATCCTGTTGCGCTTCGCGCAGGGAGGGCTGGAGATGCTCGCCGGCGGCAGTGGAGCCTGGCCGTCGTACCCCTCCGTCGGTGGCGGCCTGCCGGCGGGATGGTTCTTCAACGAGCTGCTCGGTGCCACTCTTATCGCGCCGGTGCTCGAGGAGTTCTTCTTCCGCGGGCTCGTGCTGGTCGCCGTGTACACGGCGGTGCGCCGGATCGCCGGGCGCGGCGTCGCCGGATTCGCCGCGGCGCTCGTCTCCACCGGCCTCTTCGTGGTGGCGCACGCCGTTCTCGCGCCGATTCCGTGGGATGCCGCGGTGTCGCTGACGCTCGTCGGGCTCGTCAACAGCCTCCTCGTGCTGCAGACGGGACGCATCTGGGCCGCCGTGCTCGTGCACATCGTCTACAACGGCCTCTGGGTGGCGCTCTCCACCGCCGGCACGCTGCTCGGCGGATCGAGCGGGCCCAGCCTCAGCTGAGCCGCCGGCATCCGATGACGCGGGGGTGGGTCAGCGGGCGCGGGTGACGCGGGGGTGGGTCAGCGGGCGCCGGCGGGTGCGGGCGCCGGGCGTGTCAGCCGGGCGATGAGGAGCGCGAGGACGACGCCGGCGGCCGTGCCGAGGGAGTTGGCGGCGACATCCCACGCGCTCGCCGTCCGTCCGGGGAGCGCCAGGTCTTGCACGACCTCGATCGCCAGCGACGCCGCGATACCCAGGGCGAGGGTGACCGGTGCCGAGCGCACGAGCGGTGTCAGCAGCAGCCCGAACGGCAGGAAGAGCGCGATGTTCGCCGTGAACTCCAGGCGCCGATGCGTCGCCCACGGCAGGAGACGCTCGATCGCCGCGAGCAGCGGTCCAGCGTCGCGGTCGACGTGCGTCGGCCAGAACGCGATCAGCGCCAGAACCAGCACGTATACGCCCAGAGCGACCACGAGCAGGCCCCGCACGCGCGGATCGACGGGTGCTCGGAGCATCCCGTCACGATAGACGCTCGCGGTTACCCCCGCGTTTCGGGCCGGACGCTTCGACAGGCTCAGCGACCGGCCCTGGCTTGGCGCGCGGCGCTGGGCTGGGCGGCCGGGCTTGGGCTTGGCGACCGGGGCATGCGGATGCTGTTTGGCTGCAGCATCCGCATGCCGTAAGCTATTCGTTTGGTGCTCGCCGACTGCTGGCGGCACTGCGAACGTGAGCCCTCCACTGGTGTCTTCGCTCTTCGGCCCCTCGACAAGCTCGGGGACCGACAGAGAAAAGCCCCCGGAGCGGGATTCACGAACACCTCCGTTCGAATCAGAAAGCAGCATTACTGTGACGCGCACTTACACCCCCAAAGCTGGCGAAGCCCAGCGCGACTGGCTCGTGATCGACGCCACCGACGTGGTTCTCGGCCGCCTCGCCTCCCACGCCGCGGTGCTCCTCCGCGGCAAGCACAAGCCGACCTTCGCCAACCACATGGACGCCGGCGACTTCGTCATCATCATCAACGCCGACAAGGTCGCGCTGACGGGCCAGAAGCTCCAGAAGAAGAAGGCGTACCGCCACTCGGGTTACCCGGGCGGTCTCAAGTCGGTCACCTACGAGGAGCTTCTCGCGAAGAACCCCGAGCGCGCCGTCGAGAAGGCCGTTCGCGGCATGCTCCCGAAGAACAGCCTGGGCGCTCAGCAGCTCTCCAAGCTCAAGGTCTACCGCGGCGCAGAGCACCCCCACGGTGCGCAGCAGCCCAAGACGTACACCTTCGACCAGGTCGCCCAGTAAGCGCCGATTAAGGATCACTCGTGTCGAACATCGAGAACTACTCAACCGAGACGCCGGCTGACCAGACCGTCGTCGCCGCCGAGCGCCCCGTTCTGAGCGTGCCGGGTGCCGCAGTGGGCCGCCGCAAGCAGGCCATCGCCCGCGTGCGCATCGTCCCCGGCACCGGCGTCATCACCGTCAACGGCCGCACGTTCGAGGACTACTTCCCGAACAAGCTGCACCAGCAGCTCGTGAAGGACCCCTTCACCGTGCTCAACCTCACCGACGCGTACGACGTCATCGCACGCATCTCCGGCGGTGGCCCCTCGGGTCAGGCCGGCGCGCTGCGCCTGGGCATCGCCCGCTCGCTCAACGGGATCGACGTGGAGAACAACCGCGCCGCCCTGAAGAAGGCCGGCTTCCTCTCCCGTGACGCTCGCGTCAAGGAGCGCAAGAAGGCCGGTCTCAAGAAGGCCCGCAAGGCGCCTCAGTACTCCAAGCGCTGAGTTCGGCTCGTTCCATGCCGCTGTTCGGCACGGACGGGGTGCGGGGGCTGGCCAACGGCCCCCTCACCGCCGACCTCGCACTTCACCTGGCCCAGGCGACCGCCGTCGTCCTGGGCCAGGGCCGTACGGCTGCGGCGCGGCGCGCCGAGGGACGGCGGCTTACCGCCGTCGTCGCCCGTGATCCGCGCGTGTCGGGCGAGTTCATCTCCGCCGCCGTCGCAGCCGGGCTCGCCTCATCCGGTGTCGACGTGCTCGATGCGGGCGTCATCCCGACCCCGGCTGCGGCGTACCTGATCGGCGACATCGACGCCGACTTCGGCGTAATGGTGTCGGCCTCGCACAACCCGGCTCCCGACAACGGCATCAAGATCTTCGCCCGCGGCGGCGTGAAGCTCCCCGACATCGTCGAGCAGCGCATCGAAGCCGCCCTCGAGTGGGACAAGCTGCAGCCCACCGGCGCCGGTGTCGGCCGCATCCGCCGCTTCGCCGACGCCGAAGACCGTTACGTCGTGCACCTGCTCGCCTCCCTGCCGCACCGGCTCGACGGCATCCACGTCGTGCTCGACTGCGCGCACGGCGCCGCCGCCGGCGTGTCGCCCGAGACGTTCCGCGACGCCGGAGCCCAGGTCACCGTCATCGGCGCCGACCCCGACGGCCTCAACATCAACGACGGCGTCGGCTCGACGCACCTCGACCAGCTCGCGACGAAGGTGCTCGAAGTGGGCGCCGACGTCGGAATCGCCCACGACGGCGACGCGGACCGGTGCCTCGCCGTGGATGCGGCGGGCCGCATCGTCGACGGCGACCAGATCATGGCGATCCTCGCGGTGGCGATGAAAGACCGCGGGCGCCTCGTGGACGACACCCTGGTGGCGACCGTGATGAGCAACCTGGGCCTTCACCGCGCCATGAAGGAACACGGCATCGACGTCGTGCAGACCGGCGTGGGCGACCGCTACGTGCTCGAGGCGATGAACAAGAACGGCTACTCCCTCGGCGGCGAGCAGTCGGGTCACGTCATCATGAGCGATTTCGCCACCACCGGCGACGGACTGCTCACGGGCCTGCACCTCGTGGCCGAGATGGCGCGGCAGGGGAAGACCCTCGCCGAGCTCGCCTCGGTCATGACCGTGTTCCCCCAGGTGCTCGTGAACGTGCGCGACGTCGACCGCACCCGCGTCGCGACCGACGAGGTGCTGCAGGCCGAGGTGAAGGCCGTCACCGGCGAACTCGGCGACACCGGACGCGTGCTGCTGCGCGCATCCGGAACCGAAGCCCTCGTGCGCGTCATGGTCGAGGCCGCGGACGCCGAGTCGGCCCAGGCCTACGCCGACCGCATCGCGACGGTCGTGCGCGAGCGCCTCGCCGCGTAGAGCGCTGCTGCGCGCGTGCGTCGTGCGTGGGTCGTGCGTGCATGCCGGGGATGACGCGGGTTACCTGTGCGAAACATCCACGGCGTATCCTGGTGAGGCAACGTAAGCCGTTGCGGGCCACCGGGACAAAAAACCTCGGTGGAACAAGAGAGACGTCGGTGTCGCTCGAACCCCGCCTGCTTTCGGGTGCGTTCGGCGACCGCGCGTCTCACCTTCCTGCCAACCGGTGAAAGTGTGAGTAAGACATGACAGTGAAAGTCTCGGTCGTCGTCGGCAATCCCAAGCCGCAATCGCGAACCCTGAAGGTGGCCACGACCCTGGTCGAGAGCCTGCTCGGCCCCGGCACCTACGACCTGACGGTGATCGACCTCGCCGACTACGAAGCCGACATCTTCGCGTGGCCGTCGGAGACGATGGCGGCGCTGAACGCCGCCGTCGCCGGAAGCGACCTCGCGGTCTTCGCCTCGCCGACCTACAAGGCGACGTTCACGGGCCTCCTGAAGGCCTTCCTCGATCGGTACCCTGCGAACGGGCTGTCGGGCGTCGTCGCGATCCCGGTTCTCACCGGGGCCGATCAGACCCACTCGATGGGTCCGACGCACACCCTGGCGCCGCTCCTCGCGGAGCTCGGCGCCATCGTCCCTGGCCGCGGTTTCTACTTCATCTCGAGCCAGATGGACCGCCTCGACGACCTCGTGGATGCGGCGGCCGCCGAGTACCGCGGAAACCTCGCGCGACTGGCATCCCTCGCCGGCGCCACGCGGGTGGAAGCGCCGGCAGGCGTGGACGCGGAGGTGGCGCGATGAGCACCGTCGACCCCCGAGCCTTCCGCGACACCCTCGGGCACTTCGCATCCGGGATCACCATCGTCAGCGGCGTCGACGACGACGGCCCCATCGGCTTCACGTGCCAGTCGTTCTACAGCGTGTCGATGGATCCGCCGCTCATCTCCTTCAGCGTCATGACGACGTCGACGACGTACCCCCGCATCCGCGACACCGGCCGGTTCGCCGTGAACGTGCTCTCGCACCATCAGCACGACGTGTCGAGCCAGTTCGCCCGCAAGGGATCGGACAAGTGGGCGGGGGTCGCGTGGACGCCGACCGAGGCGGGGAACCCCGTCATCAACGACACCCTCATGTGGCTGGATTGCGAGATCTGGGCCGAGCACGAGGCGGGCGATCACCTCATCGTGATCGGCAAGGTTGTCGAGCTGAGCCCGCCGGAGTGGCACCGCCACGAGCCGCTGCTGTTCTTCAAGGGCGCCTACCGGCACCTCCGCGACCTCGTGAGCTGACGCGAGGTCGGTCCGTTCCCGGACGCTTCGACAAGCTCAGCGACCGGGAGCGGGCTCCGTGTCGCTTGCGCTTCGACGGGCTCAGCGGGGGTTACATCGCGAGGGACTCGATGTAGCGCAGCAGCACGCCCTCGCGAAGCGCCCACGGCGCCACCTCGAGTTCCTCGACGCGCATCGCCTTCATCGCCTGGTGGAGCACGACCGCGGCCGCGACGATCTGGGTCGCGCGGTCGGCGGTGATGCCGGGAAGCTCCTGGCGCGCCTCCGCCGGGATGCGGGCCAGCCGCGGGATCCACGCCTTCAGCTCGCGGCGGGGGAGCACCATCCGGTCGATGCCCGACCAGCCGGGCACCGGGTATCCGGCCAGCGTCGCGAGCGATCGGATCGCCTTGGACGACCCCACGACATGATCGGGACGCGGGAGGGTTGCGAAGCGCTCCGCGACCGGCGAGAGGACGGATGCGGCGTGCCGGCGCAGCGCCTCGAGCTGGAAGTCGTTCGGAGGATCGTCGGGGAGGAAATCGATGGTCATCCGTCCGGCGCCCAGCGCCACGGAGTCGGCCAGATCGGGCAGCTCGTCTGCGCCACCGGCGAGCTCGAGCGATCCGCCGCCGATGTCGAACAGCAGGATCTGTCCCGCCGACCAGCCGAACCACCGGCGGACCGCGAGGAACGTGAACCGTGCCTCGGTGTCACCGCCGAGCACCTGCAGCGCCTGGCCGAGCGCCTCCTCGATGCGGGCGATCACGGCGGGGCCGTTCGTCGCCTCGCGCACCGCCGAGGTCGCGGTGGCGAGCAGTTCGTCCACCCCCTCGGCCGCGGCCTTCGCACGGGCCTCGGTGACCGCATCCACGAGCGCCGCGACGCCGGCGGCATCGATCGCACCGTCGGGCGTGAGGTGGCGCATGAGCCGCAGCACGGTGCGGTGGCTCGTGGTCGCGGTCGGACGTCCGCCGGGGCGGGCATTGGCGACCAGGAGATGGACCGTGTTCGAACCGATGTCAAGAACCCCGAGGCGCACCCGTTGAGCGTAGCGGTCGCGGGGCTTCGTCTCGCTCCGCTCGCTCAGCGACCGGGGACGGCGCCCTCGCTCAGCAGCCGGGCGCGGGCGGCAAAGGAAGGGGGCTGCGGACGGCGAAGGAACGGCAGTGCGGATCAGCGGTGGCGCGGGAATCGAGGAATTCTCGCGGATCGAGGATGGATGCTGGCCGGAGGGTCCTCGATTCGCGAGATGTCCTCGATCCGCGCGGGCCCGGAGGGGCGCAACCGGGAGGGGGTGCGCGGCGCGCGCTTGCGTACCCCCCTGTTGCGCCAGCCCGCGCGGATTAGTGGGGCGTCACGCGACGGACGAGCGGGTACAGTCCCGCGGCGAGGGCGAGTACGCCGGCGATGACGAAGTCGATCCGCAGTCCGGCGATGTCCACGAGCACACCGCCCAGGAGGGATCCGAGCGCGATGGACCCCTGCATGGTGGAGACCAGCACAGCGGATGCTGCTTCCGGCGCGCCCGGTTGGGAGGCCATCATCCAGGTCTGCAGGGAGAGCGGGACGATGCCCCACAGGAGCCCCCACACGGTGAAGAGTGCGCCGACGACGATGCCCCACCCGGCGATGAGCGGCAGCAGCACCAGGAGTGCCCCAAGAACGAGTGACACACCTGCAAGCGTCGCCAACCGGTTCTTCGCAATGAGGTAGCCGCCGAGCAGAGTGCCGAACACGCCCGCGACACCGTACGCGACGAACAGGGCCGTGACGACCCCGGCTGCCAGGTGTGCTTCGTCCACCAGGAAGGGGGTGATGAACGTCGACGCTGCGAACTGACCGGTGGCCACCAGAACAGAGGCGATCAGCGCGACTCGGGCCGGTGGCGACTGGAACACCCGGCTCAATTGACGCCACTTCATGCCGACGGTGGGGCCGATCCGGGGCAGCAGCACAAGCTGCGCGATAAGCACGATCGCCGACAGTGCCGCAGCGCTCAGAAACACCGCGCGCCAGCCCGCGAGCTGGCCGATGAACTGTCCCGCGGGCAGACCGATCACGGTCCCTGCGGAGATGCCCGCCAAGATGATCGACGTCGCTTTCGTACCGTTCTTCTCACCTGCGAGGCGGAACCCCAGTGAGGGCACGACCGCCCAGAAACCGCCCAGCGCGACCCCGACCAGCACGCGACCCAGAAGCAGGATCGCGAAGGTGGGAGCGAACGCTCCGATGATGTTCGCCAGGAGCAGCAGCAGGCCGAGAAGAAGCACGAGCCGGTTTCGGGGGATACGTGCCAGGCCCACCACGACCAGCGGTGCGGAAATCGCCGCAACCAGCCCGGGAACCAGAATCATCAACCCCGCGGTTCCGGTCGTGACCTCCAACTCCTCGGCGATCTGCGGCAGTACGCCGATGGGGAGGAACTCGGTGGCGACGAGGATGAACGCGCCGAGGGCGAGGGAGGCGACCGCCCACCACATCCGCATCCCCGGGAGGGGCGGTGTGTGTGCTCGCGTCGAACCGGTGTTGCGTGTGGTGGTGCTGTCCATTAGCTCTCCGATGGCAGTAGTGCGCGAGAAAGTTCGGCCCACTCGTGGCGGGGGAAACCGCGGTTGTCCGTCAGGACCTGGATGGCGACGTGGTCGGCGCCCGCAGCGTGCTGCTCCGAAACCCGCCGGGCGATGGCATCCATGTCTCCCCAGGCGACGGTGGCGTCGATGAGCCGGTCGCTGCCGCCCTGAAGGAAGTCGTCATCGCCGAAGCCGGCTCGGCGCAGGTTCGCCTGATAACTGGGGAAGCCGAAATACATGCCAATTCCGGCGCGGGCGGTGGCTCGTGCTCGAGCCGGGTCGGTCTCCAGAACGACCGCTTGGTGGGGCGCGATGAGAGGTTCAGGTCCCAGCAGCGCACGGTAGTTAGACGTCAGAACGGGGGTGACCAGGAAAGGGTGGATGCCTGCGGTGCGGTCGCCGGCGAGGGACACCATGTGCGGTCCGAGCGCCCCGACGAGCCGCTCTTGCCGTGGCGGTTCGCCGGCATCCGCGTCCAGCTCGTCGAGGAAACGTCGCATCTCGGAAAGAGGGCTCGCGAACGTGTGTCCGCTGGCGGCTGCCGCCTGCGGGTTGCTCACCCCGAAACCGGTGAGAAGACGCGTGCCGTACTGGTCTCGCAGCCTGGCGTGCTCCGAGGATGCGCGGCGTCCGTCCTCAGACCAGATACTCACAACTCCGAGGGCCACACTCGTGCGCGAACCGGCCGCGAGGAGCCGTTCGGCGCTGGCCCAGATCCCGGGGCCGCCGGCGCCGGCAATCCACATCGCACCCCACCCCTGATCGTTGAGTTCCGCGGCTACCTGGTCGACCTCCGGGTTGCGGCTACGGAGCTCCAAGCTCCAGACGCCTACCGGCCCGATCGGTACGGAACTGTTCATGGCTGCTGCCTCTCTCAGAGTGCATCGGGGAGCGCAGTCCATAATTTGATACTGCGCAGTACACAAACGCGAGGGCAACGTCCCTATTCCGAACAAGCCGTATTTGTATTCCTGACAGTACAGAAGAGGCGGGCGGTATGCCGCACATCGCCTCCCCCCGCGCCGCCCGGGCGCTGATCGCGCGGGAGTAGCATGGGCGCGTGCCCGCCGCTGAGACCGCCGTGCCCGCTCCGTCGTTGAGTCCGTACCGCGAGATCGATCGAGCCGAGTGGGCGCGGCTGGCCGCCGGGATGCCGCAGCCCCTCACCGAGACCGAGGTCGTGCAGCTGCGGGGCCTGGGTGACCGGCTGGATGTCCGCGAGGTGCACGAGGTCTACCTCCCGCTCAGCCGCCTCCTGAGCCTGTACGCCAACGCCACCAAGCGGCTCGGAGCGGACACCGCATCCTTCCTCGGCGAGCAGGATGTCACGACGCCGTTCGTCATCGGTGTCGCCGGGTCGGTCGCGGTGGGCAAGTCGACGATCGCCCGCCTGCTGCGCGAGCTCATGAGCCGCTGGGCCGACACCCCGCGGGTGGAGCTCGTCACCACCGACGGGTTCCTCTACCCGAACGCCGAGCTGGAGCGGCGCGGGTTGATGGACCGCAAGGGCTTCCCGGAGTCGTACGACCGCCGCGCGCTGGTGAACTTCCTCCGCCAAGTGAAGAGCGGCGCCGAAGAGGCGCGTGCGCCGTTCTACTCGCACATGCGGTACGACATCATGCCCGACGCGCACGTGACGGTCCGCCGGCCCGATGTCGTGATCGTCGAGGGACTCAACGTGCTGCAGCCCCCGCCGGCGCCGAACGATGTGGCCGTCAGCGATCTGTTCGACTTCTCGATCTACGTCCACGCCGATCCCGCGCACGTGGAGCAGTGGTACGTCGACCGGTTCCTGGCCCTCCGGAAGGCCTCGTTCAGCAACCCGAACTCGTACTTCCGGGTGTTCGCAGACATCAGCGACGAGGAGGCGGTGGAGCGCGCGCTCGGGTACTGGCGCGACATCAACCTGCCGAACCTCCTGGAGAACGTGCTGCCCACGCGCCACAGGGCGAGCCTCATCCTGCAGAAGGCCGCCGACCACACGGTCGAGCGGGTCCAGCTCCGCAAGCTCTAGCCGGGCCCTCCCGGCGCGGCCTAGGCCGACTCATGTCGGAGGACGCCGCTGCGGATGACCTTGAAGAGGCGCTCGGAGCGCCCGTCGAACCCGGGCTGGTCGCTGAGCCAGGCCAGGGACGATGCCAGAGCGAACAGGTCCGCCCCCTCGATGTCACCTCGAGCGCTGCCGTCGGCCTGAGCGCGATCCAAGAGCCGGGCACCGGATCCGCGCATCGCAACGCACGACGTGTGCAGCGCGGACTCGGGGTTCTCGATCGCGCGCACCATCAGCGTCACAACACCTCGGTAGGTCGTCGTCATCGCGATGAAGTCCTGCACCCAGAGCATGAGTGCATCAGCTGGCGAGTGGGCGCTCTCCATCTCCACGGCGCGTGCCGTGAGTTCATCGAACCGAGTGCGAAGGAGCGCCTCGAGCAGGTCTTCCCGTGTGGGGAAGTGTCGGAGCAGAGTCGCCAGTCCGACATCCGCATGCCGAGCGAGGTCTCGCATCGAGGTATCGACACCCTGTTCCGCGATGAGCCGCGCTGCGACAGCGAGCAGGCGATCGTGGATGGTTTGCGCGTCCGCTCGCATGCGTGCCTCCTCGCTGGAATGGATCAATGAACCATTTTATGTGGTTCACTGATCCAGGTAAGTGAATCACTGGATCACTTACTGTACCCC
This sequence comes from Microbacterium sp. Z11_20, assembly GCF_057197605.1. Taxonomy (NCBI): domain Bacteria; kingdom Bacillati; phylum Actinomycetota; class Actinomycetes; order Micrococcales; family Microbacteriaceae; genus Microbacterium; species Microbacterium sp. Z11_20. Next base: position 276,888 of record NZ_JBXVOQ010000003.1, read on the forward strand.
GTTCCAGAGTTCAGGAGAGAACCATGCCCACAGGGCTGATGAAAGCCATCCGACTGCACCACTTCGGGGGCCCCGACGTACTGCGCATCGAGGACGTCCCGATCCCCGTACCTGAGCCAGGCGAGGTGCTCGTGCGTGTACATGCGGTCGGCGTGAACCCCCCGGACTGGTACGCGCGTGAGGGCATGCCCGACGTCCCGCCGGAACTGAAGCCCCCGTTCCATCTGCCGATGATCCCGGGTACTGACGTGTCTGGTGTCGTGGCTGGCATCGGAGAGCGAGTGGACGCCTTCGCGGTCCGGGACGAGGTCGCCGGACTGGTTCGGTTCCCTCATGTGATGCAGGCCGGCGCCTACGCCGAGTACGTCACGGTGCCGGCGAGCGATTTGGCGATCAAGCCTGCCGGCGTCGACCATGTGCAGGCGGCAGGGCTTGCGATGTCCGGGCTCACCGCGTGGCAGTTCCTCATCGACGTCGGGCACGATCACCCCTCGCCGTTCCAGGATGCTCAGCACGTGCCGATGCCGCTCAGTGCCGACAGCACGGTCCTCATCAACGGTGCCGCGGGCGGTGTCGGGCACCTCGCACTGCAGTTGGCGAAGTGGAAGGGTGCCCGAGTCATTGCCGTCGCCTCGGGCTCGCACGAGGAATTCCTCCGTGACCTCGGTGCCGACGAGTTCATCGATTACACCAAGCAGCAGCCGGAAGAAGTCGCCTCGGACGTTGATCTCGTGCTGGACGCCGTCGGCGGTCCGAGTAGTCGCCGGTTCCTCCGGATCATCAACCGTGGTGGTTCGCTCTACCCGGTCTACTTCGGTGAGTTCGACGAGGAGGAGAACGCCGAGCTCGGCGTCACTGTCACCGCCATCCAGGTCCGCGCGAGCGGGGCACAGCTCTCGGAGATGTTGCAGCTCGTCGACGAGGGCGCCCTCCATGTCGCCATCGACAGCACGTTCCCGCTCGCCGAGGCCGCGGCCGCACACGAGCGCGCAGGCCAAGGGCACATCCGGGGCAAGATCGTGCTGGTCGTCGCATGAGCGGGGCCGTCGAACCCGGCTGGGGCAGCGCGCACCTCGCCACGGTCCACCCCGGAGCCGTGATGATCGACGCGAGCGAGCAGCTCGCCGTGCACCAGGCGCTCATCCGTTACGCATTCGCCCTGGACCAGCACGACCGGGAAGCCCTGGAAGCCGTCCACACCGTCGACGCCGCCTGGACCTTCCGGTTCGCCGACCACACCGACGTCGGCCCCATACGAGGTCGTGATGCCATCCTCGAGCTCGTCGGGAGCGCGTGGCCGACCGAGACTGAACAGCGACGCCACAACCTGCTCAACGTCGTCCTGCACAGTGCCGGCCCGGACACCGCCCATGCTCAGGCGTACCTGCTCCTGGTCTCACGCAGTGGCGTCGTCGGCACCGGTTTCTACCGCTTCGAGCTCCGACGCCAGGAAGGCAGCTGGCGCATCGCCGATCTGTTCCTCGGCACGGACAACGCATGGTGATCGGACCGCAGATGAGGGAGGAAATTGGGACGGGCGGGGGGCGGGTCAGGGGAGGGGATGCAGCGTGCCGGCGGATTCGCGGTAGCGCTCGCCGGTCGTGGGGCAGACCCAGTCCTCGCCCTCCTGCGCGAGCGGGCGGCCCGCCCGGCCGACCCAGCCGATCCGCCGCGCGGGAACCCCCACGACGAGCGCGTAGTCGGGGACGTCCTTCGTGACGACGGCGCCGGCGGCCACCAGCGCCCAGGACCCGATTCGCACCGGTGCGATGCAGACGGCACGGGCGCCGATCGAGGCGCCGTCGCCGATCTCGACGCCGACGGCCTCCCAGTCATCCGCCGACTTCAGCTGCAGGTCGGGGGTCACGGCGCGGGGGAACTCGTCGTTGGTGAGCACGGCGGCCGGTCCGATGAAAACGCCCCGCCCGAGCCGGGCCGGCTCGTAGACGAGGGCGTAGTTCTGGAGTTTGCAGCCGTCGCCGATCTCGACGCCGGGGCCCACATACGCCCCGCGCCCCACGATGCAGTCGGCACCCACGACGGCGTCCTCCCGCACCTGGGCAAGGTGCCAGATCTTGGTGCGGTCGCCGATGCGCGCGGCCTCCGCGACGTCGGCGGTGGCGGCGATGAACGGCTGATCTTTCTGCGAAACCATGGGTGCTCCCTCTCCGTGCCGGCGGATTCTTGAAATTGCTCGTGCACGCCTCCCGACAAACGCTATACTCGCGGCGGGGAGACGCACGACTTCTGCACCGCTCGCCGGCGCAGACGGTCTGTCGTCATCGTTATCCGCCTTCGGGCGGACTGGGGTCCGCCGGGGGGCGGGAAGCCCGCAAGCGCTCTGCGCAGCGGGTGGTATGGGGAAAAATGGGGAACTCGACGCTCGTCGTCCACGCTCGACGTTCAGTGCGCGCGCGCGTCGTCGCGCTCGCCGCACTGGCCGCGCTCGTCATGTCGCTCCTCGTCGCGCTTCCGCCGGCGGCCCGGGCCGAAGCATCCAGCCCCTGCGGCGCCGACGTCAATGCGATCGAGTGCGAGAACCGCAAGCCGGGCACGTCTCCCGAGGTGTGGGACATCACCGGCGCCGGCGACCCCAGCATCCAGGGCTTCGCCACCGACATCAGCGTCAACGTCGGTCAGCGCATCGACTTCAAGATCGACACGGATGCGGCCGGCTACGGCATCGACATCTACCGCACCGGCTGGTACCAGGGCCTGGGAGCGCGCCTGGTCGACAGCGTGAAGCCATCCGTAACGCTGCCGCAGATCCAGGACGAGTGCCTGTCCGACCTCAGCACCGAGCTGTACGACTGCGGTACGTGGGACGTGTCGGCCTCGTGGAACGTGCCGACCACCGCCGTCTCCGGCGTCTACGTCGCGCGGCTCGAGCGCGCCGACACCGGCGGCGCCAGCCACATCACCTTCATCGTCCGCAAGGACGGCAACACCTCGGACGTGGTGTTCCAGACCTCTGACCCGACCTGGCACGCCTACAACAAGTACGGCGGATCAGACTTCTACCAGGGCGCAGCGAAGGGCCGGGCGTACAAGATCAGCTACAACCGTCCGTTCGCCACGCGGGGCGGCGTGGAGGCGCGCGACTTCTACTTCGCCTCCGAGTACGCCACCGTCCGCTTCCTCGAGCGCAACGGCTACGACATGAGCTACATCGCCGGCGTCGACACCGACCGGCGGGGCGGGGAGCTGCTCAATCACAAGGTCTTCCTCTCCGTCGGACACGACGAGTACTGGTCCGGCGCACAGCGGGCCAACATCGAAGCCGCCCGCGACGCGGGAGTGAACCTGCAGTTCCTCACGGGCAACGAGGGATACTGGCGCACGCGCTACGAGCCCTCGACGGTCGGCGAACAGGGCGACAAGCGCACGCTCGTGTCGTACAAGGAGACGTGGGGCGACGCGGCCCGTCCGAGCGGCGGCAAGATCGACCCCAGTGCGGAATGGACGGGCACGTGGCGCGACCCGCGCTTCGCGGGAGCCGCGCAGGGCGGGCATCTTCCGGAGAACGCCCTCACCGGAACGATGTACCTGGTCAACAACGTCTACTTGCCGGTGACGGTCACGGCGAACGAGGGACGCACGCGGCTGTGGCGGAACACCGACCTCACCCGGCTGCCGGCCGGCACCTCGGTCGCCCTCGCCGACCGCACCGTCGGGTACGAGTCGAACGAAGACGTCGACAACGGCTTCCGTCCGGAGGGCCTCATCCGTCTGTCCACCACGGTCGGACCGACCCCCGAATACCTCCGCGACTACGGCAACGTCGTGACCGCGGGCACGACCAAGCACCACGTGACTCTGTATCGTGCCGCCAGCGGCGCGCTCGTCTTCTCCTCCGCCAGCGTGCAGTGGGGCTGGGGTCTGGACGCGACCCACGACGGCAACGGCGCACCCGCCGACCGCCGGATGCAGCAGGCCCAGGTCAACCTCCTCGCCGACATGGGAGCCCAGCCGGGTTCCCTCATGAGCGGACTGGCTGCGGCGACCGCCAGCTCCGACCGGACGGCGCCGACGACCGTCATCCTCACCCCCGCGCCCGGTAAGACCATCGCGCACGGGTCGGCGGTGACGGTGACCGGCTCCGCCTCCGACACCGGCGGTGTCGTGGCCGGCGTGGAGGTCTCTACCGACGGCGGCGACACGTGGCACCCGGCCGAGGGCACCACGACGTGGAGCTACAGCTACGTGCAGCAGGGCAGCACGCAGGCGACCATCCTCGCTCGTGCGATCGACGACAGCGCCAACTTCTCCCGTGCAGGAACCAGCCGCACCGTCGCGGTGACCGGGCCCTACTCGGTGCTCGGAGCCGAGACACCGATTCTCGCCTCGGCGGCCGACGCCGCCCCGGTCGAGGCGGGCCTGCGGTTCACGCCCGATTCCGACGGATTCGTCACGGGCGTCCGCTTCTACAAGGGAACCGCCAACTCCGGCACGCACGTCGGAAGCCTGTGGGATGCCGCTGGCGCGCGCCTCGCGCAGGTCACCTTCCGCGACGAGACGGCCGAGGGCTGGCAGACCGCCGCGTTCGACAGCGCGATCCCGGTGATCGCCGGCCAGACCTATACCGTCTCGTACACGGCGCCCCAGGGCGGCTACGCCATGGACCAGCGCTACTGGCCGTATCAGTCCGCGGGCACCTCGCCGTTGACGGTGTCATCCGCCGTCGGGGCGGGCGCTGCGGGCGTGTACGGAGTCGCTGGAACGCGACCGACGTCCACCTGGGCCGAATCGAACTACTTCGTCGACGTCGTCTTCAGCCGCGCCGACACGTCGCCGCTGCGCGTCCTCGCACCGAGCCCGGCCCCCGGCGTCTCCAGCGTCGCGCCCGACGCCGCCGTCACCGCGACCTTCTCGCGCGCCGTCGACCCGGCAACGGTGTCGCTCACGCTGACCGACGTCGACGGCGGAAGCGCCCCGGGCCTGGTCTCGTACGACGAGGCCACCCGCACCGTGCGATTCGCGCCGTCCGCGCCGCTGGCAGCCGCCACGACCTACACCGTCACGCCCGCCGCCACAGACGCCGCCGGCGTCGGTCTGGCCGAGGGCAGCTCTTGGACGTTCACGACCCGCGCCGCCGACCGGCCCGAGGGCGAGTGCCCCTGCAGCCTGTTCCCGGAGAGCCGCGTCCCGACGATCGCGTCCGACGCCGACTCGGCGCTGGTGACCCTCGGCGTCGCTTTCAGCCCTTCGGTGAACGGAGCCGTCACGGCCATCAAGTTCTACAAGGGTGCGAGCAACACCGGCACGCACACGGGCGCCCTGTGGGATGCGTCGGGCCGCCGCCTCGCGACCGCGTCGTTCACCGACGAGTCGACGGCCGGGTGGCAGACGGCGCTGCTGGACGCTCCCGTCACGGTGGCTGCCGGTCAGCGATACGTCGCGTCGTACCTGGCCCCGCGCGGTGGCTATGCGGCCTCTCCCGGCGCCTTCGCCTCCGCCTACACGCGCGGGCCACTCAGCGTTGCTGCCTCCGGTGCCGTGTACACCTATTCCGACGGGTTCCCGACCGGGACGTCCACGACCGATTACGGCGTGGACGTGGTCTTCGCTCCTACTCCCTCGGCAGCCGCCCTCGCCGTCGTGTCACGGACGCCCACGGCAGGTGCCACCGTCGACGCCGGCACCTCCATCTCGCTCACGTTCGACGGCGCGGTCGCCTCAGGGTTCACCGGGACGGTCACCGCGGATGCCGCGGCCGTCGCGGGATCGTGGGCGCGGTCGGCCGACGGGAAGACGCTCACCTTCAGGCCCGCCGCCGTCCTTCCCGACGGGGCGCACGTGATCGTGTCGCTCACCGGCCTGACGACCCCCGGCGGCGCACCCGTCCCCGACCAGACCTGGTCGTTCGGGGTCGAGACCGAGGAGCCGCCCCTCACGCTGCTCGGCGACGCGCGGCCGACCACTCTGCAGACCTCCCAGTCTGAATCGGTCGAGCTGGGCATGGCGTTCACCTCCGCCGTCGACGGCGACATCACCGGCCTCCGCTTCTTCCAGGTCGCCGGCGACACCGCCGCGCACTCCGGATCGCTGTGGGGCCCCGACGGCCGGCGCGTTGCAGAGGTCACGTTCGCGGCGACCACCGGTTCCGGCTGGCAGCGGGCGGTCTTCGATGCACCGGTGTCCATCGTCGCGGGCCGGACCTACACGGTGTCCTACCTCAGCCCGCAGGGGAAGTACGCCTACACCAGCGGCGGCTTCGCGAACGCGGTCACCAGCGGTCCGCTCACCGCCGTCAATTCCGAGAACGGCCGCTACCGCTACGGCTCGGGCGGGGCGGTACCGACGCAGGTCTGGCAGTCGACGAACTACTTCGTCGACGTCGAGTTCCGGCCCGGCGCCGAGCGGCCCGCGGTGGCGTCGACCTCACCCGCGGCGAACGCGACCCGCGTGGCGCACAACTCCGCGGTGAGCGCGGCCTTCGACCGCGACCCGAGCGCTCTGGCCGCAACCCTCGTCGTCACCGGCCCCGCCGGTGCGGTGACGGGGTCGACGGCGGTGGATGCGGCATCCCGCACCCTCACCTTCACTCCCGCGGCCGCGCTCTCCGCCGCGACGACGTACACCGCCACGGTTCGCCTCGACGGCGCGGCGCTGCATTCCTGGACCTTCACGACCATCGAGCCGGTGATCTCCGGTGAGCGGCAGACGCTCTTCGGCGCGGCCGCACCGGCGGTCGAGTCGGCCGCCGATGGCGACGCCGTCGAGGTCGGCACCGCCTTCACCGTCGCCCGGGCAGGCCAGGTCACCGCCCTCCGCTTCTACCGAGGCGCGGGCAACGCCGGCACTCACCGCGGCATCCTGTGGTCGCCCGAGGGTGAAGAACTCGCCCGCGTCTCGTTCGCAGCCGGGACGGCACCCGGCTGGCAGCGCGCCGCGCTGAGCACGCCGGTGGCCGTCACGCCCGGGGTGGAGTACGTCGTGTCGTACCTGGCGCCGTTCGGCGGGTACGCCGCCAGCGAGGGATACTTCGCCACCGCACGTACCTCGGGAGACCTCACGGGACCGCGCGGCGACAACGGACGCTACCGCTACGGTGCTGACGGCGGCTTCCCGCAGGGGTCGTGGCAGTCCACCGCCTACTTCGTGGATGCCGAGATCGTCTTCGGCGCGACGCCGACGCCGAGCCCGACGCCGAGCCCGACTCCGACGCCGAGCCCGACGCCCACGCCGACGCCGACGCCGAGCCCGACTCCGACTCCGACGCCGAGCCCGACTACGCCGACGCCGACGCCGACGCCGACGCCGACGCCGACGCCGACGCCGACGCCGACTCCGACTCCGACGCCGAGCCCGACTACGCCGACTCCGACGCCGAGCCCGACTCCGACGCCGAGCCCGACGCCGACGCCGAGCCCGACGCCGACGCCGAGCCCGACGCCGACGCCGACTCCGACGCCGCCTGCGGGGCCGATCGCGACCGCGACCGCCGCCGCGCCCGCGGCCGGGGCGATCGAGGTCGCCCCGACGACGACCGTGTCGGCGACGCTGACGCCCGCGCCGGCCACGGCCGCGCTCACGCTGACCGGACCGGCAGGCGCCGTTGCCGGCGCGACCGCGTACGACGTCGCCACGGGAGAACTCCGGTTCACCCCGACCGAGCCGCTCGCCTGGTCGCGCACCTATACCGCCACGGTGAGTTCGCCCGCCGGTACCGTCACCGCGGCCACGTGGAGCTTCACGACCAGTGCCGAACCCGCCGTTCTGGCGGCCGAGACCATTTTCGGCGACGCTCTGCCGCAGCATCCGTGGTGGGACGATTCCGGCGAGGTGCAGGTCGCCACGCGTTTCACCGTCGACGAGGCCGGCGAGGCCACCGGTGTGCGGTTCTACAAGGGCGCGGCCAACACCGGTCAGCACACCGGCTTCCTCTGGCGAGCCGATGGCTCGCGTCTGGCGGCGGTCGACTTCGTCGACGAGACCGCCGACGGATGGCAGACCGCGACCTTCGCCGAGCCGGTCGCTCTCGAGCCCGGAGTGGAGTACCGCGTGGGGCTCTTCAGCACGGCCGGCCGCTACGCGGTGGATCTGGGCACTCTGGCGACCGAGACGAAACTCGGGCAGTTCACCATCCCGGCCAACGGTGGCGCGTACGCGCAGACCACCGACTATCCGGCAAATCTTTCGACCCACAACTACTGGGTCGACATCACGTTCGACGGCGCCGGCTAAACGGCTCGTCGTTCATCTGGGGAAATCACACACGTGGATTGGGGAATCCGTGACTGACAGGAAGAACATCGCCGTCATCGGCGCTGGCTATTGGGGACCGAACCTCGCGCGGAACTTCCGCTCGAGCGCCGACTGGAACCTCGCGGCGATCTGCGACCTGGACCGCGACCGCGCGGTCCGCGTCGCCGAGTCCGTCGGGGGAGCACCGGTCACCACCGATCTCGCCGAGGTGCTTAGCGATCCGCTCATCGACGCGATCGCGATCGCGACGCCGGCGGCCACGCACGCGCGCATCGCTCTGGCCGCGCTGGATGCGGGCAAGCACGTGATCGTGGAGAAGCCGCTCGCCGACCGTGGCGAGGCCGGGGCCGACATGGTCCGTCGTGCCCGCGAGCGCGGGCTCGTGCTGATGGCCGATCACACCTACTGCTACACGCCGGCGGTGCTGAAGATCCGCGAGCTGTTGGCCGAGGGATTCCTCGGCGACGTGCTTTTCATCGACAGCGTCCGCATCAACCTCGGCCTCATCCAGCCCGACGTCGACGTGTTCTGGGACCTCGCGCCCCACGACCTGTCGATCATGGACTTCGTGCTGCCGGGCGGCCTTGACGCCACCACGGTCTCGGCGCACGGATCCGACCCGCTCGGCACCGGCAAGGCCTGCGTCGGGTACGTCGCGATGCCGCTGGCGCGCGGAGCCATGGCCCACGTCCACGTCAACTGGCTGAGCCCGACGAAGATCCGTCAGATGGTCATCGGCGGAACCAAGCGGACGCTCGTGTGGGACGACCTCAATCCGCAGCAGCGGGTGAGCGTGTACGACCGGGGCGTCGACATCGCGAGCGTGTCGGAGAGCGACCGCGCCGCGCGCGTGTCCTACCGGCTCGGCGACACGTGGGCGCCCGCCCTTGCCGAGACCGAGGCCCTCGCCGGTGTCGTGGCGGAGTTCGCCGCGGCCATCCGCGAGGACCGCCCCGCCCGCACCAGCGGCGAATCGGGCCTCCGCGTGCTGTCGCTCCTCGAGGCAGCCACGGTCAGCGCCGCCGCCGGTGGCGTCCCGCAGACACTGAACACCCTGACTTCCGACCTGGAGATGACACGATGACCACCATCGAGGGCAAGAACATCCTGGTGACCGGCGGGGCCGGCTTCATCGGCAGCCACCTCGTCGACGCCCTGCTCGAACACGCGCCCGCGCGCGTGGTGGCGCTGGACAATCTCGCGACCGGCTCCCGCGCCAACCTCGAGCAGGCGCTGCGCGACCCGCGGGTCATCCTGGTCGAGGCCGACGCTCGCGAGCGCGAGGTCTTGGACGTGCTCCTGGCCGAGGCGGATATCGTGTTCCACCTCGCGTGCCTCGGGGTGCGGCACAGCCTGCACGACCCCCGCGAGAACCACGAGGTCAACGCGACCATGACCCTCGAGCTGCTCGAGGGCGCCATGCGTGCCGGCATCGAGCGGTTCATCCACGTCAGCTCGAGCGAGGTGTACGGCACGGCGCAGTACGCCCCCATGGACGAGGGGCACCCGACGTTCCCGGAGACCGTCTACGGGGGTGCGAAGCTGGCCGGTGAGGCGTATGCCCGCGCCGCGTTCCGCACGCACGGGTTCCCCGTCACCGTGGCGCGTCCGTTCAACGCCTATGGTCCCCGCAGCCACTTCGAGGGCGACAGCGGCGAGGTGCTGCCGCGCACGATCGTGCGCGTGCTGGCCGGCGAACCTCCGCTCATCTTCGGCGACGGCGAGCAGTCGCGCGACTTCACGCACGTCACCGATACCGCCCGCGGTCTCGTGGCGCTCGCCCAGTCGGACGACGCCATCGGCCGCACGGTCAACATCGGCTCGGGCACCGACGTCTCGATCAACGCGCTCGCCCGCGCGGTTCTCGCCGCGGCCGGTCGTGACGACCTCGAGCCGGTGCACCTGGACCCCCGTCCCGGTGACGTGCGGGAGCTGCTCGCCGATTCGCACCTCATGCGGGCGCTCACCGGCTTCGAGCCGCGAGTGGCCTTCGCAGACGGTGCGCGCGAGCTCTACGGCATCTTCCGCGACAGCGGGGTGTCGCCCGAGGCGATGCTCGCGCAGGTCGAAGACCGCAACTGGGAGCGTCGGAGCGTGGCGCATGTCTGATGTCATGAGCGTCCTCGCCCCGCCGGCCGCCGGCCGCCGGATCAACGTCATGGAGCCGTGGCTCGGCCAGGAGGAGATCGACGCCGTGGCGGCGGCGATCACCAGCGGCTGGGTCGCGCAGGGCCCGCGCGTGGCGGAGTTCGAGAGCGCCTTCGCCGAAGCCATGCAGATCCCGTATGCCATCGCGACCAGCAGCTGCACCACCGCGCTGCACCTCGCGCTCGTCGTGGCCGGCATCGGCCCGGGCGATGAGGTCATCGTGCCGTCGTTCTCGTTCATCGCCACGACCAACGCCGTGCGGTACGTCGGCGCCACGCCGGTGTTCGCCGACGTCGAGGCCCTCACCGGCAACCTCACCGCCGACGGCGTGCGCGCCGCCCTCACAGCCCGGACGCGCGCGGTGATCGCCGTGGACCAGGGCGGTGTGCCGGTCGATCTGACCGGCATCCGCGCCGTGACCGACCCGGAGAGCATCGTCGTCATCGAGGATGCCGCGTGCGGCGCCGGTGCGACCCACCACGGCCGTCCGGTCGGGGCAGGCGCGCAGTTGACGGCATGGTCGTTCCACCCGCGGAAGGTGCTCACCACCGGCGAGGGCGGCATGCTCACGACCGACAACGAGGAGTGGGCCGCCCGCGCACGACGCCTCCGGGAGCACGGCATGACCGTGTCGGCCGCCGACCGTCACCGCGCCGTGCTGGCGCCCGCGGAGGAATACGGCGAGATCGGATTCAACTTCCGGATGACCGACATGCAGGCCGCCGTGGGACTGGTGCAGCTGCGGAAGCTCCCCGCGATCGTCGCGCGCCGCCGGGAGCTCGCCGCGCGGTATCAGGACGCCATCGCCGGCATCCCGGGCCTTCGCGCGGTGACCGATCCCTCGCACGGGACCGGCAGCTACCAGTCGTTCTGGGTCGAGGTGGAGGACTCCTACCCGCTGGATCGGGATGGACTCCTCACCGCACTCGCGAACGCGGAGATCTCCGGACGGCGCGGCATCATGGCGGCCCATCGCCAGCCGCCCTACCGTGAGATCGTGACCGACCGCGAACTGCCCGTCACGGCTCGGCTGACGGACCGAACGCTCATCCTCCCGCTGTTCCACGCGATGACCAGCGCCGACCACGACCGCGTCCTCGCGGTGCTGCGCGACCCGGAGGGGTGATCCGCATGGGGGAAGGAGTGCTGCTCGTGGGCGCGAGCGGCCTCGCGCGCGAGGTGCTGGCGGCCGGTATGTCCGGGGTCACCGGCATGCTCGATGACGACACGTCGTTGCACGGCACCGAGGTCGGCGGAGTGCCGGTGCTCGGGTCCGTCGCGGATGCGGCGGAGCGGGATGAGCAGCTCCTCGTCTGCATCGGACCCAGCGGCAGCCGCTGCGAGGTCGTCCGCAGTCTTGGCCGGCTGGGCGTCGAGGCGGGCCGTTACGCGACGTACGTCGCGCGGTCGGCCCGGGTCGGTTCCACGAGCGATGTCGGGCCCGGGAGCATCCTGCTCGACGGCGTCGTGGTGACCGCGGACGCGCGGATCGGCTCCCACGTCGTGGTGATGCCGAACTGCGTCATCACGCACGACGACGTCCTGGAAGACTTCGCCACGCTGACCTCGGGGGTCGCGCTGGCGGGCGGTGTGCGGGTGGGGGAAGCTGCATACATCGGAATGAATGCGGCGGTGCGGCAGGGGTTGTCGATCGGAGCCGCCGCGACGGTGGGGATGGGAGCAGCAGTGCTCTCCGATGTCCCCGCCGGTGAAATCTGGGCCGGTGTGCCGGCCCGCAAACTGGCGGAGAAGAAATGACCGAGAACGTGCCATTCCTGGATCTGTCCGCGCAGCAGGCGGAGATCATCGACGAGGTGCTGCCGAAGTGGCGCGAGCAGTTCCGCTCGGCCGCATTCATGGGCGGGCCCGAGGTCGCCGCCTTCGAGGAGGAGTACGCCGCGTATCTCGGCGTGAACTGCGTGGTCGGGGTGTCCAACGGCACCGACGCGCTCGAACTGGCGTACCGCGCCGCCGGTGTCGGCCCGGGCGACGAGGTCATCATGCCGGCCAACACCTTCATCGCCACCGCCGAGGCCGCCTCGCGCATCGGCGCGGTCCCGGTGTTCGTCGACGTCGAGGACGAGCACCTCCTCATCGATGCCGACGCCGTGGCGGCAGCCGTCACCGAGCGCACGCGCGCCATCGTTCCCGTGCACCTGTTCGGCCAGACCGCCCCGATCGAGCAGCTTTCCGCGATCGCCGAACGCCACGGCATCCCGATCATCGAGGACGCCGCGCAATCGCAGGGCGCCGCATCCGCCGAGGGCCGTGCCGGCTCGCTCGGCAGCGTGGCCGCCACGAGCTTCTACCCCGGCAAGAACCTCGGCGCCGCCGGCGACGGCGGGGCCGTCATGACGAACGACCCCGAGATCGCCCGCACCGTGCGCGACATGGCGGCACACGGCAGCGCCGTGAAGTACGTGCACCACCGGGTGGGATTCAACGCCCGCCTGGATGCGGTGCAGGCCACCGTGCTGCGGGCCAAGCTGCGGCGCCTGGACGCGTGGAACTCCGCGCGCCAGGAGGCAGCGGCCTGGTACCAGCAGATCCTCGGCGGCATCGAGGGCGTTCGCCTCCCGTCGGTGCGACCGGGCAACTCCGATGTGTGGCACCTCTACGTGATCCGCGTGGAGGGGCGCGACCGGGTGCTCGCCGAGCTCACCGCCGACGGCATCGGCGCGGGCATCCACTACCCGACGCCCGTGCACCTGAGCGAGGCCTACGCGCACCTCGGATACCGCCGCGGGCAGTTCCCCGTCGCCGAGGCCGCCGCCGACCGCATCCTGTCGCTGCCGATGTTCCCGCACCTGCTCGAGGAGCAGCAGGAACGGGTTGCCGCGAGCCTGGCCCGCGCCGTCGTGCGCGAGCCGGCCATCGTCGGGGTGTGACCGTGTCCGCGCGCCCGCTGCGGGTGCTGGTGTGCCCGCACGAGCTCGTCACCGGCGGAAGTCAGCTGACGGCGATCTCGGTCGCCGAGCGGCTGCGCGACCGGGGGCACGTCGTGGAGGTGTACGCACCGCGCGGCCCGCTCGTCGAGCTTCTCGAGCAACGAGGGCTTCGCTATACGGCGGCGCCGGCCACCGGCGCCGCCGGACCGCGCGCCGTCCTGTCGATGACGCGCGCGATCGGCCGGTTCGCCCCCGATATCGTCCACACCTTCGAGTCGTCACCCGCGGTGTCATCCGCGGCCGCGTCGCTCTTGCGTCCCCACCGGGCCGTGGCGACGATGCTGTCGATGGATGTCCCCGACTTCCTGCCCACGCACCGTCCGCTGATCGTCGGTACGGCGGCGCTCGCGACGGAGGCAGGCGCTCGCCGCGGCGACGTCCACCTCATGGAACCGCCCATCGACCTCGACGTCGACGCGCCCGGTGATCCCTCCGCAGCCCGCGCATTGCTCGGCATCGCGGAGGACGCGTTCGTGGTGTCCGTGGTCGGACGTCTCTCCGCCGAACACCACAAGGCACGCGGGATCGCGGAGGCCATCGACGCGATGGCCTCCGCACCCGACCTCCCCGCCACCGTGCTGCTCGTGGCCGGCGACGGTGACGAGGCCGAACGCGTCCGGGATGCCGCCACGCGTGCGGGCGCGGCATCCGACCGTCTCGACATCCGGCTGCTCGGAAACGTCGCCGACCCTCGGGCGGTCTACGACGCCGCAGATGTCGTCTTCGGCATGGGTGCCTCCGCGCTGCGGGCGATGGCCCACCACACGCCCCTCATCGTGCAGGGCCGCGAGGGGTTCTGGAAGCTCCTCACCCCCGAGACGGCATCGGTCTTCTTCGCGCAGGGGTTCTTCGGCGAAGGATCCACGGGCGAGGGGTTCCTCGACATCCTCGACGGGCTGCGCGATGCCGACCGTCGCGCCGGGCTGGCCGCCTTCGGGACCGCGCTCGTGCGCGACCGGTACGCGCTGGAGGCCACGGTGGACCGGCTCGAAGCGCTCTACGCCGACGAGCTCGGCCGCCGCCGTCCGCGGATGCGCTCCTTTCCTCCGGTGGCGGCGTCGCTGCTGCGCTTCGGGCGGTACCGGGTTGCCCTCGCGGCCCCCGGCGTCCGGCGCAGCTACCGACGTCTGAGGGGGCGCGCAGCATGACCGTCACGGTGGGGTGGGCAGCCCGCGCCACACGGGGCGCTATGTGGAGCGGGCTCAACACGATCATCCTGCGGCTGGGCGGACTGGTCGTCGGCATCGTGCTCGCCCGACTGCTGACACCGGAACAGTTCGGTGTGTACGCCGTGGCGCTCACCGTGCAGGCGATCCTCATGACCGTCGCCGACCTCGGACTGTCCGCCGACATCATCCGCACCGAAGACCCCGACCGGATCGCGCCGACCGTCGCCACCCTCGGGCTCGTCAGCGGCGGCGTGCTCACTCTCGTGGCCGCCTCCTCCGCCGGCCTGCTCGCCGACGCGATGGGGAGCCCGTCGGCGGCACCGGCCATCGCGATCCTGTCGGTCACCCTGCTCCTGGGGGGACTGACCGTCGTGCCGTTCGGGATGCTGCAACGTCGCTTCCAGCAGCGCGAGCTGTTCATCATGGGTGTCGTCGACTTCGTCATCTCGACCACCGTGACCCTCGCCCTGGTCGCCGCCGGCTTCGGGGTGCTGGGTCTCGCGATCGGACGCGTGTCGGCACAGGTCGTCTCCAGCATCCTGCTCTTCGTCCTGGCCCGTGTTCGCCCCCGGTTCGGAATCGACCGCGGGCAGCTGGGTCCTGTTCTCGCGTTCGGGCTGCCGATCGCGGCCGCGAACCTCCTGTCCTGGGCGCTGCTGAACGTCGACAACGTCGTTCTGGCACGGGTGGCGGGGGCCACAGCGCTGGGGTTCTACGTGCTCGCCTTCAACGTGTCGAATTGGCCCATGAGCGCGCTGTCCCAGGTGGTGCGCTCCATCGCGCTGCCGTACTTCTCGCGCGTCGAGCGGCCCGCAGACGGCCTGCCGCAGGTCGTCTCCTTCGCGTGGGCGGGCGCGCTCCCGGCGGGGGCGGTTCTCGCTCTCCTCGCGGCGCCGGTGATCGAGATCCTGTACGGGCCGCGGTGGCTTCCCGCTGCGGCGGTGCTGGCGGCCCTGGGCCTCTACGGCGGGCTCCGCGTCGTCTTCGACGTGTTCGCCGGGTACCTCTACGCGCAGGGCCGTTCGCGTCCGGTGCTGTGGGTGCAGCTGTCCACGCTGCTGCTGCTCACGGCCACGATGATCGTGGCAGTGAACCTGTGGGGGATCGTCGGTGCGGGGTGGGCGCACCTCGTCGTGGGAGTGGTCGTCATCCTCCCCGCCTACCTTCTCGTGCTGCATCGGTCAGGGGTGGCGGTGGCGCCCATCCTTCGCGCGGCGGTCCCGCCGACCCTGGCCGTCATCCCGGCGGCGGCGGTCGCGCTCGGTGCGCGGGTGCTGCTTCCCGACCCGCTCAGCGCTCTGCTGGTGGGTGGGGCAGGATTCGGGGTGATGTACCTGCTGGTGCTGGGTCCGTGGATACTGCGGCGCGTTCGCACGCTGCGAGCGGGAGACATCCGAGAGCCGGGAGAGGCCTGACATGCGAGAACGTCGCCCGGCCGTCACAGCGGCCACCGCGCACGCTCCCCAGCCTCCCGTGCCGGGCGCGCGGGTGAGCGTGGTGATCCCCTGTTACAACTACGCGCGCTTTCTGCCGCAGGCGGTCGCGAGCGTGCTGACCCAGTCCGGCGTCGAGGTGGACGTCGTGGTGGTCGATGACTGTTCGACCGATGACAGCGTCGCCGTGGCCGAGCGGATCGCCGCGGAGGATCCGCGGGTGCGCGTGCTGCGAAACGCGGGCAACCGCGGGCCCGTCCACACCTTCAACAGAGGGTTGGCCGAGTCCACGGGGGAGTACCTCGTGCGACTGGATGCGGACGATCTCCTGACCCCCGGTTCACTCGAGCGCGCGGTGTCGGTCATGCAGCGGTTCCCTGGGGTCGGCCTCGTGTACGGGCACCCCCTGCACTTCACGGGGGATCAGCTTCCGCCCGCACGGACGCGGGCGACCTCGTGGATCGTCTGGGCGGGCAGGGAATGGCTGGCGGCGCGAGCTGCGGCGGGGACCAATGCCATCACCTCGCCGGAGGTCGTGATGCGGCGAAGCGTCGTGGATGTCGTCGGCGGGCAGCGGCCCCTCGCGCACACGCACGACATGGAGATGTGGCTGAGGATCGCGACCCGCGCCGACATCGCTTATGTGGCCGGGGCCGATCAGGCGTGGCATCGCGACCACGTCGCGAGTCTGTCGATGAAGGCCGCCGATCCCCTGGTCATTCTGGGGGAGATCCGCGACGCCTTCGACATGCTCTTCATCGACGGCGGCGCCCCCGGAGACCGGCCGCTGTGGCTGGCAGCCCGGCGAGCCGTGGCCATGCAGGCACTGGACCAGGCCGCGCGCTGGATCGACCGCGGGATCGGCGGGGACCAGGCCGGCGCCCTGCTGGCCTTCGCTGCCGCGACGGATGCGACGATCGAGCGCACCCGCAGCTGGCGCCGGTTGACGCAGGCACGGGGGAAGACGCTCGCGAGGTTGTCCGGGGCGGTGGCCCGGCTGGAGCGGCGCGTGCAGTTCGATCGCGCGCAGAGACGCTGGCACCGTACCGGTGTCTACGAGCGCGTGCTCCTGGCGAACCGCTGACCCTGACGCGGTCTCGTCACGAAGCCCGCAGCACGGAGGGCGACCACGCGTGCTCGAGGAACAGCTCGGGAGCGCCGGAACCGTCGGCTCTCAACGCCCACACATCGCTGTCGCCGGGGTCACCGGGGCGCGGCATCCCATACAGGATGGTGTCGTCGTCGAGCCACTCGATCTGATCGTCGATCGAGCGCGACTCGGCCAGGAGCTCGATCCCACCCGTCGCGATGTCGTAGACCGCCGGGGTCCAGTGAAGGTCGGTCCCGGCGCCGCCGGTGACCCGCTTGAAGGCGATCCGCGTCCCGTCCGGTGAGATCGACGGGCACTCGACGTTCTCGGCGAGCGCCGTCAGGGTGCGCGAGGTGATGTCGCCACGGACGAGGTAGGTCTTCCCCGCGCTGGTCAGACCGGCGGTGGCGTAGAACGAGCCGTCGCCGACGAAGGTGACGCCCCAGTAATTCCGGTCGACGGGCGTGCTGGGCTGGCCGTCGATCAGCAGCGTCCACTCCTCGAGATTGCCGAAGCTCTCGCCGGATCGGGATCGGATGACCGTCTCGGTGGAGAATCCGATCGTCGCGTAGGAGTGGCCGGTCACGAAGGAGGTCGACGCGACCATCGATCCGTCGGGAGACAGCCGCGTCCGGCTCGGGATGCCGGGCAGCGGCCACTGGGCGACCTCGCCGGCGTCGGCGTCGTGCACCGTGGCGCTGTAGGAGGGGACGATGCCCCGTTCGGTGCGCAGGCACGCCAGCTCGTCCATCGTGGCGTCCACGCGATCGCACACGATATCGGCGACGTCACGCGGTCCCGCGGGGTCGGCCAACGGGACGCTCGCCACATGGCCGTAGCCGGCGCCGGAGGCGGTGTTGCGGAACACGAGGCGCTCGTCGCCGGTCCAGGAGACGGTTCTCGTTATCTCGGCCTGACTCGGTGCGGCGCTCCGGGCCTGATACTGCTGCCACGCGACCACCCCGACGACGGCGGTGGCGCCCAGCGCGAGCGCCGAGATGAGCGCCACGATCACCCACTTGAGCCGATCGGTCACGAGGCCACGTGTGCAGGCCGGGCCATCAGGGGGCGCAGGAGCACCGCCACGAGCGGGATGGCGATCGCCAGCAGGATGGCGACCACGATCATCGACTGCTCACGTCCGATCGCGAACCACAGCACGCCGAATCCCGCCGCGGAGAAGAACCGCGTGGCCGCGACGACGGTCTGCGCCGCGGCGATGCCCGTACCCCGCGTCTCCGGCGTCGTCAGCTGCGACGCCAGGGCCGCCAGAACTCCGTCGGTGGCCGCGTAGAAAGCGCCGAGGAAGACCAGGCACAGGATCGTCGCGGCGATGTCGGCGAGTGGGAGGAACGCGACCACATACGCGCCCAGCAGGGCGAGGTGGCCGAAGACGAAGACGCGCGTGCGTCCCACCCGGTCGGCGAGCCTCCCGAGCGGGATCGCGAAGGCGAGGAACGCGACGTTGGTCCCGACGTAGAGCAGCGGGAACCACTGCGCGGCGAAGTCGCTGCGCGACTGCAGGACGAGGTAGACGAACCCGTCGCCGATGGTCATCAAGCCGAGGATTCCGGCGGCGGCCAGAACGCGACGCATCGGCCCGGCGCTGATGACCTTCCAGTCGAACTTCCGGCGCCGCGGCCGCATCGCGCCCTCTTCGCGGGCGACCTTCGCCCGCGTGCGGACGTTGGGCACGACGAGCCCGAGGATCACGACGCCGACCAGGGCGAAGGCGAGGGACGCCACGAACACCGTGTGGAAGCCGTCGGGGATGACCAGGAGGATGAAGAAGGCCAGCAGCGGCCCGATCGCCGCGCCGATGTTGTCGAGCATGCGGTGCACACCGAACGCGGTGCCGAGCCGCTCGGGGTCGCTCGTGGCGGTGATGAGAGCGTCGCGCGGCGCCGTGCGGATGCCCTTGCCGATGCGGTCGGCGGTGATCACGGCGGAGAGGGCGGCGAAACCGGAGCCGAAGAGGAGCCCCACCCGGGCGACGGCAGCCAGGGCATACCCGGTGAACGCGACCCATTTGGGCTGGTCCATCCGGTCGGAGGCGTAGCCTCCCGCGATGCGGACGAGAGCGCTCACCCCCTGGTACAGGCCGTCGAGCACCCCGAAGGCGATGGTGGAGAGGCCGAGAACGCCCGTGATGTAGAGGGGCAGGATCGCGGCCACCGACTCCGACGAGATGTCGGTGAGCATCGAGACGACGCCCAGGGTGATGACGGTGGAGGAGACCGTCCGCGTGCCGGCAGAGCCGCGCCGGCCCCGACGCGCCTCGCTCGTCCGCCCGTCTGTCTCAGGGTTGCCCAGGGAGATGTACATCCCGGCTCACCCGGCTCTCAGGACGCCGTGGATCGTGTACACGGTGCCGGTTCCCGAGGATTCGATCGCGAGCGAGAGCGAGGTGAACGCGTCGGAGAACGCGACGGCATCGGTGCCGGTGCCCGGTGCCACCAGACCCGCGCCCGCCCACGCGCCGGCGTAGTGCGCGCGCACGTCGTCGGCGGCCGCATCCGTCCGCGCCGAGAGGGTGAATTGGAGAGTCACGCCTTCAGACGCGACCGAACTGTGGAGCACCTCGGAACCGGAGGTGGGCGCGGCCAGCTCCGTGGGGTAGCCCTCGACCAGCGTGCCCTGTGCGCTGGCCGGCACGGGCAAGGGGAGGGTGATGCGCGGCGCCGTGTTCTCACGGGCGGGAAGGCGGTCCAGCGGCGCCTCGGGATCGGGTGCCTGCACCTCGCTGCCCGTGGTCGGTTGCGCTCCGGCCACCGGGCCCGGCGTGGATGCTGCCGTCTGCCCGGCCGGCGATGAGCCGGCCTCCGGAGCCGGGGTCGGCGACATGATGACCACCGCAATGGCTATCAAGCTCGCAACGACGACGAGAGCCGTCCCGGCCAGGACCCCGCGCATGCGCGGGGTCAACGTGCGCCACAGCGCTGACTTCCCCATGAGCCATCCCCAGATCCCACGACGAACTGCTCAGGCCCGCCGTGATTCCCCCGGTGTCGGCGTCGCTTTCCCCAGGACGCCTTCCACCTCTTGCACTGCACTCTACCCGCTTTCCTCCGTCAGGAGAATGGCTGTCAGGTGCTCCGGTCCACTTCGCTGCGGAGGATGTCCACGACGGCCTCTTCGGTCTCTCCCCACCCTCGCCCGGAGACCGACGCGGCGGCCTGCACGGCGTGCGCGTGCCGGTCGGGTCGGTCTACCGCCTGGCCGAGCGCGTCGGCGAGGCCTCGCGGAGTCGGCCGCGCCCAGACCGCGGACGGGTTCGGCAGGTCGGCGCGGGCGTGCGTTGAATCGTTCACGACCGGCACGACGCCGGCGGCGAGCATCTCCTCCGCGACGAGGGAGATGTTCGTGAACGACAGCGCCAATCCCGCCACCACCTCGTTGTAGAGGCGGTTCAGGCGTTCCGGCGAGACGCTGCCGTGGGAGATCGTCGGGAAGGGTGCATCCGACACGTCGTCTCCGCACACATGGATGGGTTCGTCCGGGTGCTCGGTATGGAAGTGCGCCAGGGCCCGCATCGCCAGGTCGAACCCGCGACGGTCGTTCCCGCGCTTGGCGTAGAAGACGACGCCCGACCGTGGAGCGGCGGGCTCCAGCAGCCGGTAGGTCTCGGTGTCGCACCCGAACGGTACGAGCTCGCTCGCGACGCCCGTCTCCCCGGCCAGACTGGCATGCACCATCGCGCCGAGGGCGATGTTGCGGAACCCGAACCGGTAGGTGTCTTCGGCCAGGGCGTAGGTCGCGCCTCGCGGGAAGAAGTACGGCTCGAAGTCCTGAATGAAGTAGAGCCGCCGATCGCTCGGCTGTGAGCGGGCCGCGAGGACATGGGCCGTCGGCCATGACGACGCCACATACGCGTCGAACCCGCTCAGCCGGTCGCGAACCGGGGCGATGTCACAGGTCAGCCAGGGCCACGCCGAGCGCACCGTGGCGGCGTTGGCTGCGAAGTCGCCGTTGTAGCGGTCGTAGAGGAGGAGGGTGTTGTCATATCCGGCGTCCTGCGCGGCGCGGATCATCCGGAAGAGGGTCGTGTGACCGCCCGACCCGGCGCGCGGAGGGACGGTCAGCCACCCGATCCGCGGGCGTGCCGCGGGGGGCGCGAACGGACGCTCGCGCGGCGGCAGCGCAAGCGAATCGGCGACGTCGGACGGCAGCAGCGGGAAGTCGAGCTCGGCGGCGCCGGTGAGATGCGTCAGCCGCAGTGCTGCGTACTGGGCCACCTGCCGTGGCGTCTTCGCCCGGAGTTTCTTCGCCCACGACGACACCGTGCTCATTCGTCCCCCGCTTCCTGATCAGCCGGCCGCATCCAGCGCGATCCGGTACACGCGATAGTCGTGCTCGTTCTCGAACACGTCGACGAAGGCGCCGCGCGTCACATCGATCGTGCGGCCCTCTCCGATCACTTCCACGACCGTCCCATCGATGTCCGGTGGAAGCTCGAAGGCGCGCTCGCCGGTCGTCCCATCCGACATCGCGAACACATAGGCGGATCCGTCGTGAGTCTTCAGCATGGTTCGGAGGTTCGGGCCGAACTCCCACCGGTAGGACTGCGTGTTGATCACGGGGGCGAGGTCGGAGATGAACCGGTTGACCGCGCCCATCGCCTCGATCTGGGCCGCCCCGCACCACTGCGGCCCGTCGACCTGCGCCGCGCGTATCGCGTTGCTCGTCTGGCACTCGCCGGTGAACGACTGGTTGAACCACACGAGCCCGCGGGCTTCACTGATCACGGAGGCCATTGCGGCCCCGGCGATCTGCTCCGGCCGGATCTCGGCGATGTGCTCCTGGCCGGACAGCCCGTTGAGATTCTCAATGAACTGCCATCGGGGCTGCATCCGGCCGTCGACGGCGTCCCGCAGGGTGAGCGCCTCCAGGCTCCTCCCGTAGCTCGAGGCCGTGCGACAGGTCTCCTCCGGAACGGGCACCGCGTAGCCGTCGCCCCGGTAGGGCTGCCAGTCGCAGAACGGCACGGTGTACCAGTACATGTCCAGCGAGACCGCATCGGTGAACGTGTTGACGTAGCGCTCCTGGACCTCGCGATCCAGATCCGAGCCGATCACCAGCTGGGTGAAGTTGGCGTAGCGGAATTTGCCCTGCCCTGCGGCGTCGTCGCTGAGCTGCTGCAGGTACGCCAGCCCTTCGTCCGGTTCGAACCGGCCGTCCACCTCGTCGTCGAGGACGACGCCGGGCCAGTGCGGCGAGTCGGGGTCGAAGGTGTCGTTCAGGCGCGCACCGATCCAGTACGCGTCGTTGTCCTCGAAGAGCGAGAACGGCGTTCCTTCCCACATGCCCATGTACGTGTTGATGCCGTGCCGCCGGTCCCACTCCACCTCCTCGGGCGAGCTGATCCCCGCGTACCAGATGCTGATCGGGAAGAACGACGGGTCCGTCCAGTCCGACGCGTTCTCGAACTGCGACCAGTACTCGGGCCCGCCCTCCCACGGAACGCGGGGGAGGTCCAGCTCGCCCGTCGCCTGCGGACTCTGCGCCGCACGCACGACGAGCAGGCCCGCGCCGGCGACGACGAGCGCGAGCACGATGGCCCCGACGAGGGTGAGGCCGCGGCGGCGGATCTCAGTCGACATAGGCGTCCCTCGTCCGAGTGGACTCGCGGGAGAGCGTCCGAGCGATGTTCCAGGCCGCCCCGCAGAGCCCCGGGATCAGCGCCAGCAGGCCGAACGCCTTCGGAAAGGAGAAGGAGTCGAAGAACACCGAGAGGGACACCGCGACCAGGCACCCCGCGGCGAGGGCGGCCGCGATGCCCGCGATCGCCGGTGGCGCCGTGCGGCACGCCGCGACACACGCGATGGACACGACGTAGAGACCCAGGAAGGCGACCGTCCCGACGATCCCCACTTCCAGAAGCAACGCGAGGAACTGGTTGTCGAAGATGCGATAGGCGGGCAGGAACGTGCCGAGACCGCGCCCCAGCCATGGACTCAGCGGGAACAGGGCCTCGAACACGCCGAAGCTGTCGGTACGCGACAGGATGCTCGTGTCGCTCCCGGCGTTCTCGAACATGTTCCGGAGGGTTCCCAGCATCCCGGGCACCGTGACGTAGACGAGCACGATGCTCGCCGCGCCCCCCAGGAGTGCGAGGAGACGTTCGCGCCGGCCGAGGACGACCAGGAGCGGCACGGCGCCGATCACGAGGCCCACGACCGCCGAGCGCGACCCGGCCAGCAGGAGGGCGACGCCGATGGCCGCCGCGCACGAGATCATGACCGCACGGATCCGGCCGTGGCTGCGGAGGGCGAGCATGAGGGCCACGGGGAACGCCACGGAGAGCATCGTGGCGTATTCCAGCGGGTGGATCGCGGTCGCCGAGGGGCGGAGGAACCCGGCGCGTTCCACGGCGCCGCCGCCACCGGTGGAGACCAGGCCGGGAATGACCACCGATGAGGCCAGCGGCATCCGCATCACGAACTCCGCGATTCCGAGGACCGCGATCAGGCCGGTGAGAACCGACAGTCGCCGAAGGAGCACGATGAGGCGCGAGAATCGGCCGATGCCGTCAGCGGCGACGAGCACCACGCCCAGGAACGACACCATCCGGAGCAGCCCGCGGTCGGCCGGCATGATCTCGTCCGGGGGGATCGCCCGGAGCATCCCGAAGACGTAGCAGAGCAGGACGGTGCCGAAGAAGACGAGCGCGGCGACGCTGACGGGCGACACCCAGGAGCGGGCGGCGGCGCGCTGACTCAGGACATGCCAGACCCACCACAGGAAGCACGCGAAACCCCACAGCACCGCAGGAGCGCCGAGGTTCCCCATGCCGGGGACGACCCGGTCGGAGGGGATGAGCAAGAGAAGGGCGAGGTAGACCGTCAGCACCGTGACTGCGTCGAAGCCGCGCCGGGGAGTCCCGTCGCCAGCGTATTCGCGCGCGTCGTAGGTGGAACGGGCCGCCTCAGCGCCCCGCGGCACCGCTCGCTGCGGCATGTGCCGGTCGCTTCCGCGCGGGAGTGCGTCGTGGGGATGCGGGGGCGTCAGCCGGCGCGTCGTCGTTGTCCACATCGTCAGGTGCCGCCGCGGGCCGCGGGAGGGGGAGTGGCTCCCGACCGACGATGTCGCTGGCGCGCAGCGGCTCTCGTCGTCCGCGCACGGGCGCCGTGGGGGCGTTCGCTTCCGCTCGGCGCCGCGAGCGAGCCGCGAGCAGGCCGTCCAGGGCTGCGGTGATGGCCACGGTGGCGACGAGACCGCCACCCAGAGCGGCGATCGTGACCTGGGTTCGCGTGGACGTGAGCGCGGTGGCCTCGATGTCGGTGGTCACGCCCATCATGCCGATGATCGATTCGGCGGGGATCGCGAGCTCCTCCTGCATCCGGGTCAGCTCCGCTGCCGCGACATCCTCGATCTCGCTCAGCAGGCGAAGCGCTGACGCCTCGCCGCCGGCCTGCGTGGTGATGACGAGAAATGGCGCCCCGGATGCGGTTTCCGCGGTGACGCCGTAGTCGAGCGAGTCGTCGTCGCCCAGCAGGGCATCCTGCGTCTCCGGCGCGTTCACCCGCGTGGCGAGCACGGCCAGAGCTTGGCCCATCCCGCCCAGCACCAGGTATGGGTTGCTTCCCTCCACCAGCAGCGTTTCCTGCGGTGGCAGGAGCATCATCGTCGCGTGCGCCTCGTGGCGGATCGGTACCGCCTGGAACACCGCATACGCGGCGGCCGCCGTGATGAGCGCGCCTGCCGCAAGAACATACCAACGGCGCAGCAACCCGCGAATGAGATCACTCAGATACATGGCTCCCCCTGCCAATGCTCGGCCATTTCCCCAGGACCGAACCCAGCTAGTCTCACCGGTCGGGGTCCCGCTGTCAATCCACGGTAGGATGCTGCAGTCACACGGAGGGGGCCGATGATGACGCTCTTGCAAGCACTGCGCGCCGTGGGGAGGCGCTGGTACGTCGTCCTGGTGGGCGTGATGCTCACCGCCGCCGCGGCCGCCGCTGCCGCCCAGGCAGGCGGGGTGTACACCGCGCGCACTTCCGTCACACTGATGCCGCCCGTCGGCTGGGCTGTGGCGGGCAACACCTTCACCGACAGCGCCGCCTCACTCGTGGGGTTCGCCAAGCTGGTGGAGGAGACGCTCACGGACGGCGACGGTGGCCAGGTCTTCGCCGCGGCGAGCACCCCGCTCTACGGTGGCGGGATGCGGGACGACGAGCTCGTCTACGTCCCGAACTTCGGCGGTCAGTGGGCGCCGAACTACAACCAGCCGGCTCTCATCGTGGACGTCGTCGCCCCCTCGGCCGCGGAGGTCGACGAGCGGGTGCGGGATCTGACGAGTCAGATCGAGGTGGTGGTCGCCGAGCGCCAGGACGAGATGGGCGTCTCGCCGGAGCAGCGCATCACGACCTACGCGAACCCGGCCGTTCCCGAGGTGACGTACGTGGCGCCCAGTCGGACGCGCGCGCTCGCCGGAATCGGGGCTCTCGGACTCGGGATCAGCGTGGCCGCGGCGCTCATCGTGGACGCAATTGCCACGCGCCGGCGCGAACGGAACCACACCTCTCTATAGGGGTCGCCGCCGGCGCCTTACTGCAGCGCCGCTGCGCGAATCACTCCGAACGGCTGAGGAGCAGCTTCATCCGGTCCAGGCCGTCCTTCCCCATGACGCCCAGCACCACGGTCTTCCCCATCGCGCGGACGCTCTCCTTCGCCCCGCGCGCCGGCGACCGCAGGTAGCGGTCGGCGGCGAGTTCGGCGGGGGACGGGTCGCGCAGGTCGCGAAGGAGCGAGGCGAAGCGTGCCCGGTAGGGCGCCGGCGCCACCCGGGTGCCGCGCACGCGGTTGCTCACATTGCCGCCGTGCACCACCTGCAGCCATGCGGGGCGCCCGTGCTCGACCACCACCGGGAAATGCGTCCCCAGCAGCGTGTGCCAGTCGCGCCACGCCGTCTGCGGGTTCTCCCACGGCTCGGCCACGCTGCAGAACGCGTTGTGGTCGTCGCGCCGACGGTACAGGGCCTCGCCGCTGGCGATGAGGCCGGAGCCGAGGTAGATCGCCGCCGATCCATGACGGCGAGCGAGATCCTGCAGGCGGGCGACGAAGTCGTCCGCGATCCCGTCGTCGTTGTCGAGGTTGGTCGTCAGCAGCACGTCGCGCGTCGCGCCGGTCTGCTCGCGGACATCCCGTGCCACGTCTTCCCACGTCGCCGTCTCGCGGTACAGGGGCATGAACACTCCGTCCGCGATGTACGGCTCGAGCCGGTCGCGGAGCCATGCAGGACTCTGCGGATCGAGGTAGACGATCCAGGTGAAGTCCTGAACCGACTGCCGGCGTACCGACGGGACGGTGTACTTCTCGAAGAGGTCGACCCGCTCCCGGAGCCACCCGTCCCGGGCGCGCACCAGGCTCTCCGGGCCCGGCGTGGGCAGGTTGAACCGGGTGAGCAGCACGTGGTCGACGGTCCTGGCCTCCGGAGCGGCCGCACGGGTGGACTCATCGCGCTCCCAGGACGTGGTGCCCCGAACGCTCGTCCGAGCCGCGCGACGCCGGGCCAGGATCGCGTACATCCCGTAGACGGCGGCATCGACCAGCGACACCGGCCCGCGCACGGTGCGGGCGAGTTCGCGGAGGCTCGAGGTGCCGGTGTCAACGCCCTGCTCCGCCGGCCCGCGGCGCGCTCGCGCGAGCACGCTGAGCAACGCCCGCGACTCGCGCGGCGCTGCCACGATGACGGGAGGGGTCTCCGGCAGCACCTTCTCCTCGGCGGAGAACAGCCGGTCGACGTAGAGGTCGTCCGCCGTGACCGATGGGAAGCTTCCCAGCCGCTCATGCCCCGCGCGACTGAGTGCATAGACGCCGGCGCCCCACAGGGCCTCCTTCGTGGAGGGCATGCGGTCGCGGGCGCGATGGTAGGAGCGGACCGTCGCCGACGCCCCCTGGAGGTCGGTGCGGAACGACGGCCGACCCGCCAGGGCCGTCCCCTCGGAGAGCGTCCGGATGACCGGTTCGAGCGCCGATGGATCGGCAGTGATGTCGGCGTCCAGATAGATCCGCGGCCACAGCGTGGCGTGGGCGTCTCCGAGGTTCAGTGCAGCGGTCTTGGAGGCCACGGCCGTCTCGACCACGCGGATGCCGGGAATCGCCCGGGCGCGCTCCGCCGTGTCGTCGGTGCACCCGTTGCACGCCACGATCACTTCGAGCCGGTCGGCGCGCACGAGCGGCGCGAGCTGATCGAGGGTCCGCTGGATGACGGCGGACTCGTTGTGGGCGGGGATCACGACGGACGCTCGCGGGAACGTCGACAGCGCCACCGGATCGCGTCGCGGCTGCGGGAGCTCTGACCACCGCGACCGCCGCCACAGCGCCCAGCGGGCTCGCGCATGCGTCGCGTCCCCCCGGCGGAGCTGTTCGCCGATCAGCACCGCGCCCCGGAACAGCCCCGCGCGGTGCGGCGCGTACTTGTCCATGTACCGGACACGGTTGACGACGGTGAGCGCGACGAGGTCGCCGCTGACGCCTGATCCGCCCTGCCGGTGCGTCGCGGCAGCGGCAGGGTCGAACCAGATGGACCAGCCGAGATCCCGCAGCCGCCGCTGGAAGTCGGTCTCCTCCGAGTACAGGAAGAAGCGTTCATCCCACGCGCCGACAGAGGCTGCTGCACGGGCGGAGATGAGGAGCGCTGCCCCTGTCGCCCAGTCGATGGGATGCGCCCACGCGTAGGCGCGAGGGTTGCGGACGTACTCCGACAGCGGCCGCGGCCGTTCCACCCAGCGGCGGCCGAGCACCGCGTCGGCGAAGGCGCGCAGCACGCCCGGTTCCCGGCGCAGCGACGGATAGAGCGCGCCCTCGGCGTCGCGCAGCAGCGGGACGACGGCGCCGATGCGGCGGTCGCTGCGGAGCCTGCGGAGCATGCGCGCGATCGCGTCCGGGTCCAGGCGCAGATCGGGGTTGAGGATCAGGATGGACTCCGTCTCGCCCACGCGGGTCATCGCGACGTTGATCGCGCCGGCGTAGCCGAGGTTCCCCCCGGTGGGGATGGCGATGACGTCGGAGTGGTCCGCCAGCCGATCGAGCGTGCCGTCGGACGAGGAGTTGTCGGCGATCACGACGCGGATCGCGGTGGATCGCGCCTCGCGGCGAAGGTCGGTGAGGAGGGCCTGCACATCGTCCGAGCTGTTGTAGGAGACCACGACCACCGCGACCTCGACGTGGCCTTCGCGATGGAAGGTGCCCCCGCGGACCTGCGGAATCTGACCGGTCATGATGAAACCTCTCGACGTGGGTTCCCCGAACGGGGAAGTGGGCGTGCCAGTGTGGTGGCATGAGGCGAGCCGTGCGACCGTGGGCCGCGTGGGCTTTGGCCGCCTACCTTCTGGCAGCTGTGGTGGTTCTGCTCGGTCCGGTCTCTCCCGGCTGGGTCGTCGAGCGGCTCACGGCGTGGATGCGGGACGACCTCGCCTGGACGGCGGTGCGCCAGGGGTGGGTCGAGTTCGGCGCGAACGTCGTCCTGTTCGTGCCGTTCGGCTTTCTCGTCACGGCGTTGGCGCAGCGCCTGTGGGTGGGTTTCGCGGCAGCTCTCGCGCTGTCGGTCCTGGCCGAAGTCGTGCAGATGCTGCTTCCGCAGCGGACGGCGAGCCTGCGTGACGTGGTGGCCAACGTGGCCGGGGCTGCGATCGGGGCGGCGGCAGCATGGATTCTGCTGCGGGCGCGGCGCGGACGGCGTGCCCGTGCCGCGACGTGACCCTCGGGTCTCATTCACGATCGCTGTCCCTTTCATCGGTACCAGAGCCGCTGTGCCGGCGTGGCGGATATCGCGCCTCTGTCGATCGCACGCGCTCTCGCGGGCCATCCGCGCTCGCCTGCTCCCCTGAGGAGGTCCGGGCGGGTGAGGGGCGCACCCGCCCGGACATTGAGCACCCCGGGTGGGTGAGGGGGACACCCACCCGGGGAGTTTCGTGGGCCCGTGCGGAAATCCCCTGCACGGGCGTGACGAGTGGCGGCTCACACCCGAGTGGGGAAGTGCGACCGCCGCACGGCCAGATAAGCCGGTGGTCCCTCGATGAGATACCGGCGGGCCAGTCGCCGTGGCTCGAGCATGAGCCGCCACATCCACTCGAAGCCGGCCTTCGCCACCCAGCGCGGGGCGCGCGACACGCGCCCGGCCAGGAAGTCGACGACGGCTCCGAAGGCCAGCAGCGTGCCTGCGCCGGTGGCCAAGCCATAGGTGTCGATCCATTGCTCCTGCCTCGGTTTGCCGAGGCAGACGATGAGGATGTCGGTGCCGGCGAGCCGGATTTCGGTCGCGATCGCCCGTGAGGCCTCCGCGTCATCCAGCACCTCGCGCGGAGGAGTCCAATGGCCCGCGAAGCGCGCGTTCGGCCAATCCCGGGCCATGCGGCCCCGCAGCGGCGTCGTCACGTCTTCGGACCCGCCGAGCACGGCGACCGAGAGTCCGCGTCGGTGGGCGTCGTCGAGGATCGCGGAGATGAGGTCGCTGCCGGCCAGGCGCGGCACGTCGGTGTGCACCAGACGCTCCGCGTGATGGGCGATCGGTGCACCGTCGACGAGGTGCAGCCACTCCACCCCCCTGCCGCCCAGCCGCCTCGGGCCGGAGCCGAAGTGGTGCACGTGGTCGAGGTTGATCGAGGAGACCGCCAGGGGCGCGGGATGCGGCCGGACGGCGGCCTGCGTGATGACGCGCAGCGCCCCGGCCTCGTCCGTGATGTGCACGGCGCACCCCGCGATGTCGATGCGCAGCAGATCGTCGAGCCGGTGTGAGGGAGCGACGGGTGCCGAACGCATCCCGCCGACGACGGAGCGGGAGCGATCCGTGGCAAGCGACCGTCTGGTCGCGAGCGGCGTGGGCTTTTCCAGCGTCATGTCAGTACGCTCCCGTTCCGCGCAGCATGACCTTCGCCGTACGGACGATGATCATGAGATCGGTCATGACCGACCAGTTCTCGACGTAATGGAGGTCGAGCCGCACGCTCTCCTCCCAGGACAGGTTGCTGCGTCCGCTGACCTGCCAGAGCCCCGTGATGCCGGGCTTGATGTACAGCCGTCGGAAGACCGGCTCGTCGTACGCGCCCACTTCGCTGGGCAGCGGTGGCCGGGGCCCCACGACGCTCATGTCGCCGCGCAGGACGTTCCAGAACTGCGGCAGCTCATCGAGCGAGTACTTCCGCAGCACCGCACCCACGCGGGTCACCCGCGGGTCTTTGCGGAGCTTGAACAGCGGCCCCGCGCCGTCGTTGACGGGAGTGAGCGCCCGCAGTTCGTCCTCCGCGGTGGTGCGCATCGTGCGGAACTTGACGATGTCGAATTCGCGTCCGTCCTGACCCACCCGGCGCTGACGGAAGAACACGCTGCCGGGCGAGTCGAGCGTGATCAGCAGCGCGACCAGAGGCGTGACCAGTGCGATCGGGATGAGCGCGAGGCCCGCCACGATGATGTCCAGGGCGCGCTTGTACGCGTGACGTGCGCCGTCGAAGGACGGGATCCGCACCGAGATCAACGGCAGCCCGACGACCTGGCGGAGCGAGATCCGTGGCCCCGCCACGTCGGTGAGCTGGCTGGACAGCACCAGATCGGCCGCCGTCCCCTCCAGCTGCCAGCCGAGCCGGCGGATGAAGTCGGGATTCTCGAGGTGACTGGCCACGATGATCGTGTCCGCGCCGAGGTCCCGGGCCACCTGGGCGGCCGTCTCCGGTGTGCCGAACGTGCGGTAGGTACGCGCGCTGACGACCAGCTCGGCGGCGGAATCGCCATCCAATGCCGTCCCCACGACCTGGAAACCGAGCTGACCGTCCCGTTCGAGGGTTCCGATGACGTGAGCGACGTCGGCGCGGCGGCCGACGACGATCGCGCGGGATACGTACCGGCCGGAGCGACGCTGCGCAACGAGCCAGCGACGCCAGCGCCACCGCGCCACCAGGAGGGCGATCAGGCCGACGGGCAGCGCGATGATCAACTGGCTGCGCAGGCCCTGCCATTGGAACAGGACGAAAGCGATCGCGATGATGCCGAAGGCGAGGCCGGTCGCGTGCGCGACCCGCTTGTACTCGCTGCTCCCGGCCCCGGTGGTGCGCGGCTCGCGGGACTGGAAGGCGGCGAGCATCAGCAGCCACACCGCGGCCGTGGCCAACGGGATGCGCGCCAGGATCCACGGATCCTGGGCGAGCGCACCGGCCGGAAGAGCCGAGACCTGCAGCACCGAGGCCAGGCCCGCGGCCGTCGTCACGACGATCGTGTCGGTGACGGCGAGGCGTGTGCGGTAGGCCCGCTCCCACGTGAGCCGGCGCTCCAGCGCCGGAGTCGCACGCGGTCCGACGGCCAGCCGCCAGGCAGGCGGTTGCAGCACCGAGAGGTCCGCGATGCCGGTGATGGATGCGGGCAGTCCGCTGCCGCGCGTGCCGATCTCCAGCGCGGTCATGATCGCGCCCCGATGCGGCGCGGTGACCCCTGTACGCGTTCCCGCGCACCGTCGACGGCGCACTGTCGCGCACCTCCGACGGTGCGCGGGTACGCCAAATAACGTCTCCCCATGGACGTCGTCCCCAATTTTCCCCAGTGAGCGGGCCTAATCCCGCTGTGTGCACCAGAGGTGACCGTGCTTCCGACCCCAGATCGGACAGTCCTCTACCGCCGACCCCTCGGCGGTACGACCTCGACATCTTTCGATGCCTGGTGCGGGATGAATACAACCACAGGTTCGGCCTCGGCGAAAGTCCCCCGCGATCATCGGCGTGTCGCGAAGGTTTGCATTCCGCCGGTTTCCCGGTACAGTCTCGTTCTTGCAGGCACTCCGCTGGGGAGTTGAGAGCCTGCGAAGCCTATTGGGGAGGGCAATCCGCATGCGAACAATCGCAGCGGCCATGCTCGTCGGGGTGCTCATGGGAGCACCGCTGGCGGCTGGCGTCGCATCAGAATCGAGATACACACCGGTCGACCCGTCGGCGGCAACGCTGGCCGGTTCGACCTTGGTGACCGAATGCCGGGCGGGCGATCCACGGATCGACTACCGCGTGCAGGTCACCGATCCAACCGGTCAGATCGTGAGCGGCAACGCCGTGCTCGATCTCGAGGTCGGAAGCCGCTCGACCACCGTGCCCCTGGGCGCGCTGGCCGACGGAACGGTTTCCGGCAGCGTGGCATGGCCGGCAGGCGCGGCGGTCGAGCCCGCTTCGGACCCGTCGATCACGGCGGTGCTCCGAGTCGAGCCCTCTGTCGCACCGCCGCTCAGCGTGCCGCTCACGGTGAGCGACTGCGAGCCCGCCGCGTCAGCGGCGACTCTGCCGCTCACCGGCCTCGCGGCCTGGGTGCCGGCACTCGGCGTGGTCGGCGGCGCCCTCGTGGCAGCCGGCGTCGCGCTCGGTGTCGTGCGCCGTCGACGCGCAGGCTGACGGCCGTGGCATCCGTCGCACCTCGACGGAGGCGACGGGCGGTGATTCTCACCTGCGGCGGCGCGGCGGCTCTGGTCGCCGTCGCCGTCGCAGGGGTGAGCACGCAGGCCTGGCAGGCGAAGGACGAGCTCACCGCCGTGGCTTCGCTGGCCGATGACCTCGCTGCTGCCGCCTCCGCCCGAGACCTCGACGCCGCTCAGGACGTCGCCGGCCGAATCCGCGCGCATGCCGATCGTGCCGAGCAGCTCACGGCCGGTCCGCTGTGGACCGCTGCGGGCGCCGTGCCCGTTCTCGGCGCCAACCTCACCGCCGTGCGCACCGCGTCGGTGCAGCTGGCGGTGCTGGGGGAGTCGGTCCTCCAGCCTGTCCTCAAGGTCGCGGGGTCGCTCGGCGACACCGTCGACACCACCGTTCTCACCGGCGCGCGCGAACCGCTCGCCGGGGCCGCAGCAGCCCTGACCTCTGCCCGCGACGCGATGCGGACGGTGGATGCCGACGGCGTCCTTCCGCCCGTCGCCGAGGGCATCACCCGCCTGCAGTCCGTCCTGGATGGCGCGGTCCCGGTGCTGGACGGGATCGCGCAGGCAAGCGCCGTCCTTCCCAGCCTGCTGGGCGCCGAGGGCCCGAGGGAGATCCTCGTGATGCTGCAGAACAACGCGGAACTGCGGACGGGCGGCGGAATCACCGGAAGCTTCGTGCAGCTCCACGCGGAGGCCGGAGCCATCTCGCTGGTTCAGCAGGCCGACTCCACTCGCTTCCCGATCCAGGCCGCGCCCATCGCGCCGGTGCCGGATGCGGCCTCCGCGCTGTACGGCGATGTCGTCGGGCGCTTCGTCCAGAACGCGACGATGACCTCCGACTTCGCCGCATCCGCCGGCCTCGCTTCGGCGTGGTGGCAGTCGCAGTACGGCGTCGCGCCCGACGCGGTGGTCGCGATCGACCCCCTGGTGCTGCGCGCCCTGCTCGCCGCCCACGGACCGATCCCGCTGCCCGACGGGGCGCCGCTGGGGGCCGACGACCTCGTGGAGCGGCTCCTCATCCACCCGTACCTGAACCTGGGCACCGATGAGCAGACGGCCTACCTGCAGCGGGTCACCTCTCTCGTGCTCGACGCGCTGCTGGCCGACGTCGATCCGGTGGCGTGGACCGAGGCGCTCGCACCCGTGGTCGCCGAAGGTCGCGTGTCGGTATGGAGCAGCGTGCCCGCCGAGCAGGCGGTGCTGGAGAACTCTGCCGTGGGCGGGCCGCGTGCGCGGCTGGACGCGATCGGAGACGCCGGTTACGGCGTGTATCTCAACGATGCGACCGGCGGGAAGATGGACACGTACCTCGACGTCGCCATCGAGGTGGGCCACGTCCGATGCGACGCGGGACCGCAGGAGGCGGTGGTGCGAGTGACGCTCTCGAACACCGCCCGCGCCGAGGGGATCGCCGAGCTGCCGATCAGCATGACCGGCGGGGGGCTGTTCGGCACGGCGGTCGGCGACATCGGCACCAACGTCACCGTCGCCGCTCCCGAGGGTGCAGCCTTCGGCGGGGTGACGGATGCGGATGGCTCGGTGGCATCCGCGGAGGCCATCGACGACGGTCGGCCTTCCACGGCGGTGCGGGTCAACGTGTCACCGGGTGAGAGCGAATCGGTCGAATTCCGCTTCCTGCTGACCGGTGAGGCTGCCGAACCCCCGACCGTGGTGCACACGCCCCTGCTGGAGCCGGTGCCCGTCTCCGCCCTTGCCGACGCGGCCTGCCGCGTCTGAGCAGCCCCGGCCGGTCCCCACGAGACAGGCGGCCGTCCGTGTCCGCCAGGGGGGACAGAATCCGTTCCCGCCGCGACGGGAAATTGCGGGGCGATTCTGCAGACACGCCGCATTCAAAGCTCCCGATCTCGCGAGAACAGTGTGCAGTACACTGGTCTCGCCTCCGGTACGGCGTCCGGGCTGTCCCCAGCAGTCTTTCTTCGGGTCGTTTCCCCAAGCGATTCCGCGGATCCGTGCCGGAGTAGTGGGCCCTCTCGTGTCACCCAGTCCCTAATGGGAAACTCGAGAGGGCCCGCGCCCTTCTCACCGGCGCCCCGTCTCCTCCGGAATACGCGCGCCGCGGTCGCCGTTGTCCCACCCCGTGCGCGCACTTTCACCCGGGGGAGGGATATGAGTCTCCCGCTCGTCCCCGCCGGTACGGCGCCTGACCCGGATGCGCGCGTCCGCACCGCGGTCCGCGTCCCGATGCGATCGCCCGACGGCTTCGCAACGGTCGCCGACATCCACACCTTCGACGGCCTGGTCGACGGCAAGGAGCATCTCCTCCTCGGCCTGGGCGACTGGCGAGGTGCGCTCGAACGCATGAGTGCCGGTGGCGAGGCGCCCCTGGTGCGCTTGCACAGCGAATGCCTCACCGGGGACGTCTTCGGGTCGCAGCGATGCGACTGCGGCCCCCAGCTGCAGGAAGCGGTCCAGCGGATCACCGCCGAGGGCGGCTTCCTGCTGTATCTCCGCCAGGAGGGACGCGGCATCGGGCTGTACGCCAAACTCGACGCGTACGCGCTGCAGGACGCCGGGCTGGACACCTACGAGGCCAACGTGGCGCTGGGACACGGCGAGGACGAGCGCGACTACTCCGCCGCCGCCCAGATGCTGCAGGCGATCGGCGTCGACCGCCTCCGACTGCTCAGCAACAACCCCGACAAGGCCGCGCAGCTGGAGGCGCTGGGGGTGCGTGTGGCGCAGAAGGTGCCCACCGGAGTGCACCTCTCCGCGGCCAACGCCCGCTATCTCGCGGCCAAGCGCGACCACACCGCGCACACCATCGTCCTTCCCGCGGCGTGATCCCCACGGGGCGCGGCCTGAGCCCCGCGGGCGCACGCCACGCACGCGGGCTGTGCTCAGCATCCGCCGTTTAGGATGAGGTCTCATGTGCGGAATCATCGGGTATGTCGGGCCGAGACAGAGTCAGGACATCCTGCTGGCAGGTCTGGCGCGACTGGAGTACCGCGGGTACGACTCGGCGGGCATCGCCGTGATCGACGGCGACGGAAGCCTCGGGATGCGCAAGCGCGCGGGCAAGCTCGCCGTGCTGCGCGACGACCTGGTGGACGAGCCCCTGCCCGACGGCACCACCGGCATCGGCCACACGCGGTGGGCGACGCACGGCGGCCCCACCGACGGGAACGCGCACCCGCACCTGGCCGATGACGACAAGCTGGCCGTGATCCACAACGGCATCATCGAGAACTTCGGCGAACTGAAGTCCGAACTGCTCGGGGAGGGCTACACCTTCCGCAGCGACACCGACACCGAGGTCGCCGCCGTCCTGCTCGGCCGCGCCTACGCCGCCTCCGGCGACCTCGCAGAGGCATTCCGCTCCGTGGTGGCGCGGCTGGAAGGCGCCTTCACGCTCCTCGCGATGCACCAGGACCAGCCCGGCGTCGTCGTGGGCGCGCGGCGCAACTCGCCCCTGGTCATCGGACTGGGCGACGGCGAGAACTTCCTCGGCTCCGACGTGGCCGCCTTCGTCGAGCACACCCGCAACGCCCTCGCCATCGGTCAGGACCAGATCGTCGTGATCACCCCCTCCGACGTGAAGGTGACCGACTTCTCCGGCATGCCGGTCGAGGTCGAGCCGTTCGAGGTCACGTGGGATGCGGCGGCCGCCGAGAAGGGCGGATGGTCCTCATTCATGGCCAAGGAGGTCTCCGAAGAGCCCGAGGCCGTCGCCAAGACCCTGCTCGGCCGCATCCGGGACGGCCGGGTCGAGATCCCCGAGCTGGACGGCATGGACGACCTGCTGCGCGGCATCGACCGCATCCTCGTCATCGCCTGCGGAACGGCCGCGTATGCCGGCATGGTCGGGAAGTACGCGATGGAGAGCTGGACCCGCGTTCCGGTGGACGTCGAGCTGGCTCACGAGTTCCGCTACCGCGATCCGGTGCTCTCTCCCTCGACGCTGGTCGTCTCCATCAGCCAGTCCGGCGAGACCATGGACACTCTCATGGCCGTGAAGTACGCGCGCGAGCGGGGCGCGAAGACGCTGTCGATCTGCAACACGCAGGGCGCCACCATCCCGCGGGAGTCCGACGCGATCGTCTACACGCACGCCGGTCCGGAGGTCGCCGTGGCCTCCACGAAGGCCTTCGTCGCGCAGATCACGGCCCTCTACCTCCTCGGACTGCACGTCGCGCGGCTGCGTGGATCGCTCACGGCCGATCAGATCGCCGACAATGCCGCCGAGCTCGAAGCGATCCCCGCGAAGATCTCGCGGGTGCTCGAGACCGAACAGGAACGCATCGAGCAGCTCGCGTACTGGATGGGCGACACCCGCTCGGTGCTCTTCCTCGGCCGTCACGTCGGATACCCCATCGCCCTCGAAGGCGCGCTCAAGCTCAAGGAGCTCGCCTACATCCACGCCGAGGGGTTCGCCGCCGGTGAGCTCAAGCACGGCCCGATCGCTCTCATCGAGGCGGGGCAGCCCGTCTTCGTGATCGTCCCCTCCCCGCGTGGCGCGGGCGACATGCACCGCAAGGTGATCTCCAGCATCGAGGAGGTCCGCGCGCGTGGCGCCCGGGTCATCGCGATCGCGGAGGAGGGCGATGTCGCGGTGCTCCCGGTGGCCGACGAGGTTCTCCGCATCCCCCTCGCCTCGCCGATGCTGGAGCCGCTGCTCGCCGTCGTTCCGCTGCACATCTTCGCGATGGGGCTCGCCACGGCAAAGGGTCTTGATGTCGACCAGCCGCGCAACCTCGCCAAGTCGGTCACCGTCGAGTAGGCGGGCGCGGGTCGCGGTGCCGCGGTGCCGTCGTGCCGCGGTGCCGTGCGGCGGTGCGGGGCGGGCGGATCACGCCGCGTGCGGGACGCGGCCCGGCCCTAACTCAGTCTGGATCGGGCGCGCTCCGGAGAGTGCCGCGGAATTCCGCGGCTCGCGCGCAGGCCGCGCCCGACGAGACTGAGTACGGTCCGCCCCGAGGCGCGTGCGTTGACCCCCGGACTAGGCTGAATGCGGGCGATTCGGGCGGGGGAGGAGACCGGATGATCGAGGGAATCGGCGTCGACCTGGTCGACGTCCCGCGGTTCGAGCGGTCGATCGCGCGCACGCCCAAGCTGCTGCCGCGCCTGTTCTCGCCGGCCGAGCGGATGCTGAAACCCCGGTCGCTCGCGGCCCGATATGCCGCGAAGGAAGCGCTCATCAAGGCGCTCGGCGGGTCGGACGGCGTGCACTGGACGGAGATCGAGATCGTATCGGAGTCCTCCGGGCGTCCGCGCTTCGCGCTTTCGGGGTCGACAGCCGCCGCGGTCGCGGCACGCGGCATCACGCGCGTGCACCTCTCGCTCAGCCACGACGCCGGCCTGGCCACCGCCTACGTCATCGTCGAGTCCGTCGACTCGCCACAAAACGTCGGGTTCCGGGCCGAGAACCCGACGGAAGATGGCGAGTCGACGGGGGCGGGGGCGGCATGAACGGGCTGCCGGACGGCGTCATGCGCGAGGCGCGCATCGACGTGACGGCGATCGCCGACAACGTGCGGCACCTACGCCGGGTGACCGACTCCGAGATCATCGCCGTCGTGAAAGCCGACGGGTACGGCCACGGGGCGCTCCGCTCGGCCGTCGCGGCGCTGGAAGGCGGCGCCGCACGCCTCGGGGTCGCCGACATCGACGAGGCGGTGCAGCTGCGCCGCGCCGGTATCAGCGCTCCCATCCTGGCGTGGCTGCACGCGCCGGGCTCCTCGTTCAGCGAGGCCGTCGCCCACGACATCGAGCTCGGCATCTCCGGCATCGACCAGCTGCGCCAGGCTGCGGCCGCAGCATCCGCCGACCATCCAGCCGCGGTGCACCTGAAGATCGACACCGGCCTCTCCCGCAACGGCATCCCTGTGGCGGAATGCGGCGCCGTCTTCGCCGAGGCCGCGCGCATGGAGAACACCGGCACGATCCGGGTGGTGGGCCTGTTCTCGCACCTGTCCAACGCGTCACCCGACGACGATCGGGCGGCGCTGCGCGTGTTCGAGGAGACGATCGGCCTGGCCGCATCCCTCGGGTTGAACCCGCCCCTGCACCACATCGCCGCGACGCACGCCGCGATCGCGCTCCCCGAAGCGCGGCTGGGGTGCGTGCGCATCGGCATCGGCATGTACGGCCTGTCGCCCTTCGACGACCGCTCCTCGGCCGACCTGGGGCTCCGACCGGCGATGACGCTCAGCGCCGCGGTCGCCGCCGTGCGTCGCGTCCCGGCGGGGCGGGGCGTCTCGTACGGGTACGACTTCCGCGCCGGACGCGACACCACGCTCGCCCTCATCCCCCTGGGGTACGCCGATGGTGTGCCACGGCAGGCCTCCGGCGCGGGATCGGTGTCGATCGCCGGGCGTCGGTTCACGGTGGCCGGCCGCATCGCGATGGATCAGTTCGTCGTCGACGTGGGCGACGAGCCCGTGGCCGTGGGTGACGAGGTCGTGCTCTTCGGCGATCCCACCCTCGGTGCTCCGGCCGCCAGGGACTGGGCGGATGCGGCGGGGACGATCGACTACGACATCGTGACGCGCATCGGATCCCGCGTACCCCGACGGCAGGTGACGGGATGAGCGTTCCCGACGCCCTCCTCGGCACGCGCGAGATCACGTCGCCCGACGGGATGCACGAACTCGGGCTGACCCTCGGCCGGGCGCTGCAGGCGGGTGACGTGGTCGTGCTCACCGGCGGGCTCGGCGCGGGGAAGACGACCCTGACCCGCGGCATCGGCGCGGGCCTCGGCATCCGCGGGCCGGTGCAGAGCCCGACCTTCGTTCTCGCGCGGACCCACCCGTCGCTGGTCGGAGGTGCTCCTCTCGTGCACGTGGATGCGTATCGGCTCGGGTCGGCGGCCGAACTCGACGACCTCGACATCGACGTCGCGCACTCCGTCGTCATCGTGGAGTGGGGTCGCGGCATGGCCGACCGCCTCGCCGACGCGTGGTGGGAGGTCGAGATCACGCCGCAGACCGGCGGGCGTGGGCTCGACTCGGCCTGCGGCACGATCGCCCGCCACACCGCCGAACTCGACGACGACGCCCCCCGCACGGTCACCATCTCCCGCCGCCCCTAACCCCGCCGCGTTCCTGTCGCGGGTTCCCGGTCCGGGTCCGATGCGGGGGATGGAT
Organism: Microbacterium sp. Z11_20; assembly: GCF_057197605.1. NCBI lineage: Bacteria > Bacillati > Actinomycetota > Actinomycetes > Micrococcales > Microbacteriaceae > Microbacterium > Microbacterium sp. Z11_20. Next base: position 316,372 of record NZ_JBXVOQ010000003.1, read on the forward strand.
GGGGGCTTGGGGCGCTTCCGGGCGGGGTTTGGGGCGCGACCGGTGCTTCAGGGCGCACAGTGCGCGCCGCCGGGTGCGGGATGTGCCCCCAACCCGCGGGGAGCTGAGCCGTATGCCTGGGGGCGCTGGTCGGGGGCGCCGGTCCAGGGGCCGCCGGTAGGGGGCCGCCGCTAAAGGCGCCGCGGTAGCGGGACGCACGGCCGCCACCGGACGCGCACCGGATTACGCTGGGAGGGTGTTCCTCGGCATCGACACCTCCCTCGGCACGGCCGTCGCCGTCGTCCACGCCGACGGCTACGTCGAAGCCGAGGCATCCAGCGAGAATCCGCTCGGCCATGCCGAGGTGATCGGCGAGCTGCTCGCGCAGGTGGATGCGGCGGGGCTCACGCACGTCGCGGTCGGCATGGGTCCGGGGCCCTTCACCGGCCTGCGGGTCGGGATCGCGGCCGCGCGCGCCTTCGCCCTCGGCCGCGACCTGAGGGTCGTCCCCGTGGTCAGCCACGACGCCGTCGCGCTCGGAATCCTGATGGACGCGGCCCTGACCGGCGCCCCCGAACCCGACCGGTTCGCGATCGTCACCGACGCCCGGCGGCGCGAATTCGCCTACACGGTGTACGCCGGGCTCGGGGATGACGGCCTCCCCGTCCGCGATACCGAGCCGGCGTTGATCCGCCGTGACGAGCTCGACGCGCGTCTGACCGAGCTCGGCGCGACCCGGCGGGACGCGGCATCCGTGCCTGCGGCGATGGTCGCGCTCGCGGCAGCCCGCGCGGTCGCGACCGGGCGCACGATCGGCCCCGCCGAGCCGCTTTACCTCCGCGCCCCCGACGTCACCCTCGGCCACACGCCCAAGAAGGTGCGCACGTGAACCTCCGCGCCGCCGACCTCTCCGATCTCGACGCGATCATGGCGCTCGAGCGGGCCTCGTTCCCCACCGACGCGTGGAGCGAGGCGATGATGCGCGAGGAGTTGTCCTCGCGCCACGGTTGGTACGTCGTGGCCGAGGAAGCCGGCCGCCTCGCCGGGTACGCGGGGCTCCGCGCGCCGAAGGGGGCGAAGGACGCCGACATCCAGACGATCACGATCGCCGAGGGCTTCCGCGGACGCGGCCGGGGGCGGATGCTGCTCACCGCGATGCTCGAGGAGGGCTCCCGCCGCGGGGTGCGCGAGGTGTTCCTCGAGGTGCGCGCCGACAACCCGGTCGCCCAGGCGCTGTACGCGTCGGAGGGCTTCACCGAGGTCGGCCGCCGCCCCCGGTACTACCAGCCCGACGGTGTCGACGCGCTCGTGATGGCGCTCGACCTCACCGGGTGGGCGCACGCCCGGGTCGCCGCAACGTCGGAGAATCGCACCAAGATCGGAGGATCCGGGCAGGATGCTCCGACATCGGGTGCATCCTCCGACATCGGGGCCGCCGCCGGCGGGCTGACGCCGCTCGGCGGGGCCGGAGTGACATGCGACGCGCGGACGGGGTGGTGCACGTGAGCGACGGGCCACTCGTCCTGGGCATCGAGACCAGCTGCGACGAGACCGGGATCGGCGTCGTGCGCGGGCGGACGCTCCTGAGCAACACGATCGCCTCGAGCATGGCGGAGCACGCCCGATACGGCGGCGTGGTACCCGAGGTCGCCGCGCGGGCGCACCTGGAAGCGCTGCGGCCGTCGATCGAGGCGGCGCTGGCCGAAGCATCCGTCCGCCTGCACGAGCTCGACGCGATCGCGGTCACGAGCGGGCCGGGGCTCGCGGGTGCGCTCATGGTCGGGATCGGCGCGGCCAAGGGGCTCGCCGTCTCCCTCGGCAAGCCCCTGTATGCGGTCAATCATCTCGTCGGGCACATCGCCGCCGACATCCTCGACGCCGATGCCGGACCCCTGGAATACCCGACGGTGGCGCTGCTGGTGAGCGGCGGCCACACGTCGCTGCTCCTCGTCCGCGACCTCACGAGCGACGTCGAGCTGCTCGGGGAGACGGTCGACGACGCCGCTGGTGAGGCGTTCGACAAGGTGGCCCGCATCCTCGGTCTGCCCTACCCCGGCGGTCCCGAGATCGACCGTGCCGCAGCCTCCGGCGACCCGCGCGCCATCCCGTTCCCCCGCGGGCTCTCTCGCGCGTCGGACATGGAGCGGCACCGGTACGACTTCTCGTTCTCGGGCCTGAAGACGGCCGTCGCGCGGTGGACCGAGCAGCGCGAAGCCGCCGGTGAGACCGTGCCGGTGGCGGATGTCGCTGCATCGTTCCGCGAGGCCGTCGTGGACGTGCTCGTGACCAAGGCCCTCGACGCATGCGCGCGACACGACGTGCCGCGACTGCTCCTGGGCGGCGGTGTCGTCGCCAACCGCCGGCTGCGCGATGTCGCGCTCGAACGTGCCGCAGCCGCGGGCGTGAGCGTGCGGATCCCGCCGCTGCGGCTGTGCACCGACAACGGTGCGATGATCGCCGCGCTCGCGGCCGAGCTGATCGCCTCGGGCCGCCGTCCGTCCACGATCGCATTCGGGGCGGACTCGACCCTGCCGGTCACCGAGATCCAGGTCGCCGAGGAGGCCGCCGGATGAGCGACGTCGCGCCCGGCCGCGCTCCGCGCAGCGCCGACGAACCCGACGCCCGGCCGATCGAGGAGAGCGCGGAGGCCGCGGTGCAGCCGGCGGCAGCCCCTGACCTCCGGGGCGTGGATGCTGCGCTCGACACGCCACCGGCGACTCTTCACCCACCCGTGGTCGAGCCGCCGTCGCCCGACGTGATCGTCGCGCCCGCGGCATCCCGTATCCCCGGCGCCGCGCGCGAGGGCTATCGCGAGCTCCCGACCGCTCCGGTGATCGTGGCGGCGGAAGGACCCGTCGAAGGGGAGCACCTCGAGTGGGCGCCTCCTCCGGCACGGCGACGCGCGCGGGTCGGTCCGTGGGCGCTCGGGCTCGCAATCGTCGCCCTGACGGCATCGATCTTCGTCGGGTGGATGCTGCCGGCCGGCGTCGCCGGCGTCGTCGTGGCGATCATCACCCTGTGCCGGGCGGGGGAGTCCCGGGCGATCGGGGTGTGGGCGCTGGTGCTGAGCCTCGTGTCGATCGTGTACAGCGCCGGGTGGCTCGTGTGGGCGATGCCGCAGCTTTCCCTCTCCTGACCCGCGCTTCCCTCTCCTGACCCGCGCTTGCCGCCTGACCCGCGCTTCCCTCTCCTGACCCGCGCTTCCCTCCGGACCGACGTCGCGTCGCGACGGCTCAGGAGACGCGGTCGGCCAGCACGGCGAGCCGGCGCTTGCCGACCCGCGTGAGGATCAGCGTCGCCGAGTCCTCGCCGCGCAGGCCGAGCTTCGTGCGCAGCACCGCGGGGTCGACATCCACGCCGCGCTTCTTGATCTCCAGCGTTCCGATCCCACGCTCGCGCAGCACCCGGGCGAGCGCCCGGGTTTCGAACGGCACCTCCTCGCGCACGCGGAAGGACGACACGAAGGGGCTCGTCAGTGCTTCGTCGGAGGTGAGGTAGGCCATGCCGGGCGCGAGCATCCCGGCGTGGAGCGCCCGGGCGACGTCGCCGATGAGTCGGGCCCGGATGACCGCGCCATCGGGTTCGTGCACGTACGCCCCGAGCATCCGCACCGGTTCGTCCTCCGTGTCGGCGCCCGCCGTGAGCTCCCACGCGTCATCCCCGCGGGTCACCAGCGCCGCGCGGCGCACGCCGTCCCGCGCGAGCGCACCCGTCCACAGCACGAGCTCGACCGTCGATCCGTCGGCGCTCACCCACTGCGCTTCGGCATCGGCGGGGATCGCGTCGCGGTCGAACGCCGGGCCGAGCTTCATCCCGCCGGGCATGCGCGCCAGAACCCCGAAGGCCCACTCGAGCGGGGGCGAGTAATCTCCGGCGCCGACCCGCACCGTCTCGGTGTGCCCCGCCGTGCGCCGCGCGGGGTCCAGCCACACGGCCTCGACGCCCGCCAGATCGGATGCCTCGGCGCTGCCGTGCTGCACCGTCACCGCGTCGCCGAACGGGGCGAGGTTGTACGCCGCGATCGCGGCGGTCACCTCGTCGGCGTCGACGGCGAGCACGCGGAGGCCGAGCGCGGCGAAGCCCAGGGCATCGCCGCCGATGCCGCACCCGAGGTCGGCGACGCTCTCCACGCCCGCGGCACGGAACCGTCCCGCGTGGCGCGCCGCGACCGACAGCCGCGTGGCCTGTTCGAGCCCGGCGCGGGTGAACAGCATCCGCTCGGCGAAGTCGCCGAACTTCGCGCGGGCCCGTGCACGCAGCCGTGCCTGCCCGACCACCGCGGAGACCAGGTCGGGGGAGTGCCCTGCCGCCCGCAGCCGAGAGACGGTCCGGGCGACCTCGGCGGTGGAGGTGATCTCGCCGGCCTCGTCCAGCAGCCGAAGCCCCTCGCCGGTGAGCAGCGCCGTCAACTCCGCCATGTCCACCACCCCACCCTAGGCGCGACCCTCAGTCGTACGGAGTTGGCACTCGCGTTGCGGGAGTGCCAACTCTTTCCGTACACTGGCGTTAGCACTCGCCATGCGTGGGTGCTAACGAGTCTTCTGTACCGAAGCGTCAAGAAAGAAGAGGTAGACCGTGTCGGTTTCCATCAAGCCGCTCGAGGACCGCATCGTCATCCAGCAGGTCGAGGCAGAGCAGACCACCTCCAGTGGTCTCGTCATCCCTGACACTGCCAAGGAGAAGCCCCAGGAGGGCGAGGTCGTGGCCGTCGGGCCGGGCCGCATCGACGATAATGGCAACCGCGTCCCGCTGGACGTCGCCGTCGGCGACCGCGTCATCTACAGCAAGTACGGCGGTACCGAGGTCAAGTTCGGTGCCGACGAGTACCTCGTGCTCTCCGCGCGCGACGTGCTCGCCGTCGTCGTTCGCTGACGCCACAGCTCTCACCGGAAGGCCCCGGATGCTTCGGCATCCGGGGCCTTCCGCGTTCCCGGCGGGCGTCCCCGGCCGAGGAGCGCGGCATCCGGCGCTCGCCGTCGGCATCCGACCGTAGGCTGGGGGAGTGGATCGGACGACGCCCAGCACCCCCGCCGCATCCACCGCCTCGGACGCCCGGGAGAGGCTGCTCGGCGTCGGCTACGCGTTCGCCGCCTACCTGCTGTGGGGCGTCCTTCCGCTGTACTTCGTCGCGCTCCTGCCGACCGGTCCGTGGGAGCTCGTCGCCTGGCGGATCGTCCTGTCGCTGGTGTTCTGCGTCGTGCTGCTCGCCGTCACCCGCGCGTGGCGGCCCCTGCTGGCGATCATCCGGCAGCCGCGTCTGCTCGGCTTGACGGCGCTGGCCGGCGCCCTGATCTACGTCAACTGGCAGGTGTACGTCCTCGCGACCCTCACCGGCCACGTCGTGGAAACGAGCCTCGGGTACTTCATCAACCCGCTCGTGACGGTCGTGCTCGGGGTCGTCGTCCTCCGCGAACGCGTGCGGGTCACGCAGTGGGTGGCGCTGGGCATCGCGGCGGTCGCCGTCGGGGTGATCGTCGTCGGATACGGCGCGTTCCCGTGGATCGCGCTGGGCCTGGCGTTCTCCTTCGGGCTGTACGGCCTGGTCAAGAACAAGATCGGGGGTGCCGTCGACGCCGTCAGCGGGCTCACCCTGGAGTCGGCGTGGCTCACCCCCGTCGCGCTCGTGCAGCTGGCGATCGTCGGCGCCACGTCCGGTCTGACGCTGGCGACCGCCGGCGTCGGGCACGGCATCCTGCTCCTCCTGGCCGGCGCGGTCACCGCAATCCCGCTGCTGTTCTTCGCGGCCGGCGCCCGTCGAACGCCGCTCACCGTCATGGGGATGCTGCAGTTCGTGGCCCCGATCCTCCAGTTCTCGATCGGAGTGTGGGTGCTGAGCGAACCCATGCCGCTCGAACGATGGATCGGATTCGGTCTCGTGTGGGTCGCGCTCGTGCTGCTCACGATCGACTCGCTCCGCGCGGCGCGGCGCGGACGCCGCACCGCCTCCGACGTGGCTGACCTCACCTGAGCGCGGGTTTTCCGGCATCCGGACCCACCAGATAACGATTGGGTCCCGTTACACATCGTTAACGAACGGGAACCTCGACGAGACGCGCACGCCGTTAGGTTGGTCACAATCGACGCGGCGAAACCCGTTTCCCCGCGTTCCCGACTCATCAAGGAGCACTACATGAGCGTCCTTACACGTTCACGCACCACGAAGGCCATGGGGGGATTCGCCATGGTCGGCGCGGCTGCGCTCATCCTCGCCGGATGTACCGGTGGCGGCAGCACGCCCGAAGCATCCGAGGGGGGATTCGAGTTCCCCATCGACTGCGATGAAGCAGCACCGGCGTCGTACACGCCCGAGTACGTCGAGACGACCGGTGGTCCGGGGACTGACCTGACCTACACGATCGGTACAGCGCTCCCGGTCACCGGAAACCTCGCCTTCCTCGGACCGCCGGAGATCTCGGCCACCGACTTCGCCGCGTCGCAGATCAACGCCGCCGGCAAGGGCATCACGATCGACCTCATCCAGGGCGACTCGGGCGACACCGACAACAAGGCGTACGAGACCGAGATTCCGCGTCTGCTGGGCGAGGGAGCCACCGCCATCGTCGGTGCCGCATCGTCGGGCACGTCGCTGCAGTTCATCGACCAGGTGATCGCCGCCGGCGCCATCCAGTTCTCGCCGGCCAACACCTCGGCCGCCTTCACGGGCTACGAGGACAACGGCCTGTACTGGCGCACCGCTCCCTCGGACGTGCTCCAGGGCGAGGTGCTCGGCAACCTGATCGCCGGCGACGGCAACGAGACCCTCGGCATGATCGTGCTGAACGACTCGTACGGCACCGGACTCGCGTGCTTCACCAGGGATGCCTTCGAGGCGGCCGGTGGCGAGGTCGTCGCCGCGTCGCTGTACAACACGGGTGACACGAACTTCTCGGCCCAGGTCGAGGACGTTCTCGCCGCCGACCCCGACTCGATCGCCCTCATCACCTTCGAAGAGGTCACGACGATGATCCCCGAGCTGGTCGGCGCGGACTACCCGGCAGACAAGCTCTACATGGTGGACGGCAACCTCGCGAACTTCGGTGACGAGTTCGAGGAGGGAACCCTGGAAGGCACCAAGGGCACCTACCCGGCGGTCGACCCCGCGGCCATCGAGACGTTCCGCACCGAGCTGCAGGCGTACTGGACGGGTCAGGGTCAGCCTGAACTGGCCGACTTCACCTACGCACCGGAGTCGTACGACGCCGTGGTCCTGCTCGCCCTGGCGGCGCTGCAGGCCGGCTCGACGGCGGGTCCGGATGTGGCGGCGAACCTGCAGTCCGTCTCGGGTGCCGACGGCGGCACGACCTGCACGACGTTCGCGGAGTGCGCCGACATCATCATCGCCGGCGAGACCGCGGACTACGACGGTGTCTCCGGGCCGATCACCTTCAACGAGGTGGGCGACCCGACCGAGGCCACGATCGGTGTCTTCGAGTACGGCGCCGACAACAACTACGAGTTCCTCAACATCGGCTGAGCGATCCTGTAGCGGAAGGGCCCCGGTCTTCGACCGGGGCCCTTCTACGTGCCCGGCCGCCCGGGGGCCTTCGGGGGACGGCTTCTGCCGGCTCACGCTGTCCCCAGGCGGCGGATGCTGTCCCCCGGGGTGAGCGACATCTCCTGCACAGGCGGGGGCAGCGGGAGATTTCGCACCGGGGGCCCTGCCTGGGCGATCGCCCGCCGGCGCGCCCGGGATGCTGGGGTCCATGCCCGTGCCGCCGCGACCGCTGCCCGGAGTGCTGGGGGAGAGCTTCGGCGTCGCCGAGGCGCAGCGCGCCGGCGCGACAGCGAAGCGGCTGCGTGCGAGCGACCTCGAGGCGCCGTTCTGGGGTGTGCGTCGTCGCGTCGCCGACCCCGCGCAGCCGGACGACACTCCGCTGGCGCGCGCCCGCGCCACCCGAGCGCGTGTCATCCGGGATGCCGTCACGTTCGCGCCCCTCCTGACCCCCGGGGCGTTCTTCGCCGGTCGCACCGCCGCGGTCCTCCACGGCGGCACGGTCGCGCACGCGGAGCTCGAAGTCGCCGTGGTCGCGCCTGAACGGACGCCCCGCCGCCGCGGCATCCGCGGACGCACGGTTGCGCCGGCCTTCGCGAGCGTCAGGATGCTCGATGGGATGCCGGTGGCGAGTCCGGCAGCGACGTGGGCCATGCTGGGCGCCGAGCTGACGATGCACGAGCTCGTCCGGCTCGGCGACGAGCTCGTCCGCATCCCCCGCGACCGCTACGGCCGCCCGTGCCCGCACCTTCAGGTTGCGACGCCGGCGGAACTGCACGCCGTGACCTCGGCCGGTCGGCGCCCGGGTGCCGGCAGGCTGCGGTCAGCCCTCGCGAGCATCCGGGTCGGCAGCATGTCGCTGCTGGAGACCGACTGGCGCATCCAGGCGGAGGATGCGGGCCTCCCGGAGCCTGAGCTCGACGCCGAGATCCGAGATCCCGACGGCCGGCTCCTCGGCATCGCCGACGCCGCGTATCGGGCGTGGCGGGTCCTCGTCGAGGTCGAGGGCGATCACCACCGTACCGATGCCGCACAGTGGAGCCGCGACATCCGCAAGCACTCCGACTATGTCGCCGCCGGCTTCGAGGTGGTGCGGATCACTCGCGCCCACATCCACGGCCCCGACCCGGTCGCACCCGGTCTGCTGCGGGGAGCGCTCCGCCGCCGCGGGTGGCGCTGCTGACCGTCCGCCGAGTCCTCGAGGGGACGACTTTCGCCGCCTCCCCGGGGCGCGAGGCGGCCGATCCCGTCCCCTGAACGGCGGCGAGGCGCGCGAGGCGCGCGAAGCTCAGGCGCCGAGGGTTCCGAGGTAGAGCCCGATGACCTTGGGGTCGTTGAGCAGCTCGCGCCCCGTGCCGGTGTAGGCGTCGCGCCCCTGGTCCAGGACGTAGCCGCGGTCGCAGATCTGCAGGCAGCGGCGCGCGTTCTGCTCGACCATGATGGTCGTCACGCCGGCCTTGTTGATCTCCGAGACGCGCAGGAAGGCCTCATCCTGGCGCGAGGGCGACAGCCCGGCCGACGGCTCGTCGAGCAGCAGCACGTGCGGGTCCATCATGAGCGCGCGGCCCATCGCGACCATCTGACGCTCGCCGCCGGAGAGGGAGCCGGCGCGCTGCTGCAGGCGCTTGCCGAGGTCGGGGAAGATCGAGGTCACGAAGTCCGTGCGCTCGGCCACCGACTTCGGGCTCTGGTAGGCGCCCATCTGGAGGTTCTCGGCGATCGTCAGGCTCGGGAAGACGTTGTTGGACTGCGGTACGAACCCCACGCCCTTGGCGACGAGCTTGTTGGCCCGGAGCCCCGTGATGTCGTCTCCGTTGAGGGTCACCGTGCCCTCGCGCACCTTCACCTGGCCGAAGATGGCCTTGAGCATCGTGGACTTGCCGGCGCCGTTGGGGCCGATGATGCCGATCAGCTCGCCCTTCGCGGCGGTGAGGCTGGCCCCGTTGAGGATGTTGACCCCCGGGATGTAGCCCGCCACGACGGACGTGACCTCGATGACGTTGTCGCTCACTTGCTGTCCTCCGTGCCCGCGGCGCGCTGCGAGTGGCCGTGCGCCTCCGCCTCGATGGCCTGGTCGAGCTCCTGCTTGGTCTCGAGCAGTTCGGCGGCCTCGGCGCTGAGCGTTCCGGCGTGGCGGCCCGTGACGACACCGAGGTCGACGTCCTGATGCGCGCCGAGATAGGCGTCGATCACCGCCGGGTTGTTCATGACGGCGTCCGGCGGACCCTCGGCGACCACCTTGCCCTCCGCCATCACGACCACCCAGTCGGCGATGTGACGCACCATGTGCATGTCGTGCTCGACGAAGACCACCGTCATCCCGAGGTCCTTGAGGTCGAGGATGTGGTCCAGCAGCGACTGCGTCAGCGCGGGATTCACACCCGCCATCGGCTCGTCGAGCATCACCAGTACCGGGTCGCTCATGAGGGCGCGGGCCATCTCGAGGAGCTTGCGCTGCCCGCCCGACAGGCTCGCCGCGTAATCCTTCTCCTTGGCGTCGAGCTTGAAGCGCTGCAGGAGCCCGCGGGCCTTCTCTTCGATCTCCGTCTCCTGCTTGCGCCACAGGAACGGCAGGATGCCGGTGAAGATCCGCTCGCCGGACTGCTTGGGCGCGCCGAGCTTCATGTTCTCCAGCACGGTGAGCAGTCCGAGCGACTTCGTCAGCTGGAACGTGCGCACCTGACCCATGCGCGCGGTCTTGAAGGCGGGAATGCCCGCGAGGTTCTTGCCGTCGAACGACCAGTTGCCCGCGTTGGGCTTGTCGAATCCGGTGAGGAGGTTGAACAGCGTGGTCTTGCCGGCACCGTTGGGCCCGATGAGCGCGGTGATGGCTCCGCGGGGGATCTCCAGGTGCCCGACATCCACGGCGGTGAGGCCGCCGAAGACGCGCGTGACGCCGTCGATGACGATGATCGGGTCGACCTTCTCCACGCCCGGGCGGATCTCGCCCTTATGCAGGCCGGTGCTCTTCGGGCGCGGGGTCGGGGGTACGACGTCAGCGGACAAAGGTCAGCTCCTTCTTGCTTCCGAGGATGCCCTGCGGGCGGAAGATGACGATCAGCATGAGCGCGACGCCGACGAGGACGAAGACCAGCATCTGGCTCTGCTCCGTCGTCAGGAACGGCAGCCACCCGATGTTCACGAGAGCGGGCAGGAGGTTGGACAGGAAGGCGCGCACCACCCAGAACAGCACTGCGCCGAGCACCGGGCCGAAGATCGTGGCCGCGCCGCCCAGAAGCAACGCCGTCCACACGAAGAAGCTCTGCGACGTCACGTAGACGTTCGGGTTGACGTTCGTTCCCATCGCCGTGACGATGCCGCCCGCGGCGATGATCACGCCGCCGACGATGAGCGCCTGCATCTTGAACGCGAAGACGTTCTTACCCAGCGCGCGCACGGCGTCCTCGTCCTCGCGGATGCCGCGGATGACGCGCCCCCAGGGGCTCCGCATCAGCAGCCAGACGAACAGCACGACGACCGCGGTCGTGATCGTCCCGACGAGGATGACCCACCACTGGTCGGACTGGTACGTCCAGGGACCGATGCCCCATCGGCCAGGAGGGAGCGGGTTGCTCGCGCGGAAGCCCGCCTGGAAGCCCGACAGCCCGTCGGCCGACCCGGTGTAGGCGCGCCAGGTCGAGGTGAGGAACAGCAGGCGCAGCACCTCGGCGGCCGCGATGGTGACGATCGCGAGGTAGTCGCCGCGCAGTCGCAGGGTCGGGATGCCGAGGATGAGAGCGAACACCACCGCGGCGAGGAGGCCGATGAGCGCGGCCACCGGCCAGGGCAGGCCGAAGCTGAGGATCGAGATCGCGAAGCCGTACGCGCCGATCGCCATGAACCCCGCGACGCCGAAGTTGAGCAGTCCGGCGAAGCCGAAGTGCACGGAGAGCCCGATGGCGGCGAGGACGTAGCCGAGCGTGGCGGGCGCGAGGATCTGCGCCGCGGTGTTCGACAGGATCTGAAGGAAGTTCACGGTGCCCACCTATCCGATTCGCTCGCGTCGCCCGAGGATGCCCTGGGGACGGAACAGGAGGATGACGATCAGGACGACCAAGGCGCCCACGTACTTGAGATCCGACGGGATCCACAGGGTCGAGACCTCGACGAGCATGCCGACGATGAGCGATCCGACGAGTGCCCCGAGGGCGGTGCCGAGTCCTCCGAGTGTCACCGCGGCGAAGATCAGCAGCAGGATGCTGGTACCCATGTCCCACCGGATGCCCGGACGGAAGTAGGCCCACAGCACGCCGGAGAGGCCGGCCAGCGCTGCGGCGATGACCCAGACGATCCGGACGACGCCGTCGACGTCGATTCCGCTGGCCGCGGCGAGGGAGGGGTTGTCGGACACGGCCCGGGTGGCGCGACCGATGCGCGTGCGCATGAGCCACCACGCGAAGGCGGCGATGACCACGACCGACACCGCCATGCTGACAACGTCGGTGATCGAGAGGCGCACCGGCCCGAGCCCCGCGATCGATGAGGTGACGCGACCGGGAAGCTGCACCGTGCCTCCGCCGACGAACATCTGGTAGACGTAGCGCAGCGCCAGCGAGAGACCGATCGAGACGATCATCAACTGGACGGTGCCGAGCCCCTTGCGTCGGAGGGGCCGCCACAGCCCCGCATCCATCCCCAGCCCGAAACCGGCGGAGACGACGACGGCGAGCGGGATGGCGAGCCAGATCGGCATCGAGAACCCGGCGGAGAACAACAGGGCGGCCAGCGCGCCAAAGGTCACCAACTCGCCGTGGGCGAAGTTGGACAGGCCGGTCGTTCCGAACACCAGCGAGACGCCGATCGCCGCCAGCGCGAGCATGAGGCCGAAGTTCAGGCCGTTGACCGACCGCGACAGCAGCTGGTCCCAGAAGCCCACCGTCACCCGCTCGGCCGCTTCGAGGGTGAAGTTGCGCGTGATCGTATTGGATGCGCCGAACGTCACCTCGACCGTGGTCTCGAACCCTTCGGGCACGTCGACGCCGGAGGGAAGGCTGTCGGCGTCGAGTTCGACGGTGTAGGTGTCGTCCTTCGTAGGGACACCCACACGCCAGCCGCCGTTCTCGGCGGTTTCCGTCTCGGCCTCGAAGTCCTGACCGGTCACGGTGATGGTGGCGCCCTCGACGGGCTCGCCGCCGGTGCGGACGTTGCCGCCGATGCCGAACGGGAACTCCTCTTCGGCGGCCGCGACGGCGGGAGCGGCTCCGGCGAATACGCCCATCAGCGTCAGAAGGAGCGCGAACAGGGCGGGCAGGGTTCTCGCGCGGGTTCGACGCGCCGCAGTGCTCGTGGGACTCACAAATCCTCCAGTCGGCGGCAGCCGCCGAGATCGGTCGCATCGGCGGCGATCAACGACGCTACGAGCGTAATGTGTCGGTCGTGTTTCACCTACCGAACGGCAAGCGCGTGTGACCGGATCGGAATACTACGCACACCGGGCCCGATTGCAAGCATCGCGGGAACAACCCGTGCTCCCGGCGACTTAGAATTGAGTACGGCGTGAGTGTCGCGCCCCGGCCGTCGTCGTCCCTCGAGCAACGCGCGGTGCGCGCAGGAGAACCATGGAGAACCACGACCCCTTCGGCTTCGTCGGCCTTACGTACGACGATGTCCTCCTCCTTCCGGGCCACACGGACGTCATCCCGAGCGAGGCCGATACGTCCTCGCGCGTGACGCGGCGGATCACCGTGGCGACGCCCCTGCTGTCGGCGGCCATGGACACCGTCACCGAGGCGCGTCTGGCGATCGCGATCGCCCGCGAGGGGGGCCTGGGCATCCTGCACCGCAACGCCTCCATCCAGGAGCAGGCCGCGATGGTCGACCGCGTGAAGCGCAGCGAGTCGGGCATGATCACCGATCCGATCACGACGACTCCCGACGCATCCATCGAAGAGGTCGACGGGCTGTGCGCGAAGTACCGCATCTCGGGTCTGCCGGTCATCGACGACGACGGGCGCCTCGTCGGCATCATCACCAACCGCGACATGCGGTTCGTCTCGAGCTTCGAGCGCCAGTCCACCAAGGTGCGCGACGTCATGACCACCGAGGGCCTCATCACGGGCCGCGTCGGCATCGGCGCGAACGAGGTCATCGCGCTGTTCGCGCAGCACCGCGTGGAGAAGCTGCCGCTTCTGGACGACGACGGCAAGCTCGCCGGACTCATCACCATCAAGGACTTCGACAAGAGCGAGAAGTACCCGCTCGCCACGAAGGACGAGCACGGCCGGCTGCGCGTGGGCGCGGCCATCGGGTTCTTCGGCGACGCGTGGGAGCGGGCCGAGGCCCTCCGCGATGCGGGCGCGGACGTGCTCGTCGTCGACACGGCGAACGGCCAGTCCGCGGGCGTCATCGACATGGTCCGCCGGCTGAAGGCCGATCCGACCTTTGCGCACATCGACGTCATCGGCGGCAATGTCGCCACCCGGGAGGGCGCGCAGGCGCTCATCGACGCCGGGGCGGACGCGGTCAAGGTCGGCGTCGGGCCGGGCTCGATCTGCACCACGCGCATCGTCGCGGGCGTGGGTGTGCCGCAGGTGACCGCGATCTGGGAGGCCTACCAGGCGGCTCGGGAGGCCGGCATCCCGGTCATCGCCGACGGGGGCCTGCAGTACTCCGGCGACATCGCCAAGGCGCTCGTGGCCGGGGCCGACACGGTCATGCTGGGGTCGCTCCTGGCCGGCACGGACGAGTCTCCGGGCGAGATCGTGTTCCAGGGCGGCAAGCAGTTCAAGCAGTACCGCGGGATGGGATCCCTCGGTGCCCTGCAGACGCGCGGCAAGAAGACGTCCTACTCCAAGGACCGCTACTTCCAGTCCGACGTCCCCAACGACGACAAGCTCATCCCCGAGGGGATCGAGGGGCAGGTCGCGTACCGCGGTCCGCTCTCGGCGGTGGCGTACCAGCTCGTCGGCGGACTCCGGCAGTCGATGTTCTACGTCGGCGCCCGCACGATCGACGAGCTCAAGGCCAAGGGCAAATTCGTGCGGATCACCTCCGCCGGACTGAAGGAGTCGCACCCGCACGACGTGCAGATCGTCGTCGAGGCGCCCAACTACAAGAGGTAAGCGGTCGACTCGCCACAAAGCGTCCGATTTCTGCGGGGATTGCGACGTTTGCTGGCGAGTCGACGGCGTTTGGGGGAGGGATGACGCTGCTCCCCGATAGCGCTCCTTCGCCGCCGGAGCCGCCGGAACCCGCGAGTAGGCTGGAGGGGTGACCATGGAGATCGACCTCGGCCGCGCGAAGCGCGCACGCCGCGCCTATACCTTCGACGACATCGCCGTCGTTCCGTCCCGGCGCACCCGCAACCCCGAGGACGTCTCGACGGGGTGGACCATCGACGCGTTCCCGTTCGCGATCCCGGTCCTGGGCGCCCCGATGGACTCGGTCGTGAGCCCGCGCACGGCCATCATGCTCGGCCAGCTCGGGGGACTCGGCGTCCTCGACCTCGAAGGTCTGTGGACCAGATACGACGACCCGGAGCCGCTGCTCGACGAGATCGCCGGCCTCGAGGACGCGGATGCCACGCGGCGGATGCAGGAGCTGTACTCGGAGCCGATCAAGCCCGAGCTCGTCCGCGACCGCCTCGCGGAGATCCGCGCGGCTGGCGTGACCGTCGCCGGGGCACTGACGCCCCAGCGCACGCAGGAGCTCTACGAGACCGTGGTCGCTGCGGGCGTCGACCTGTTCGTCATCCGTGGAACGACCGTCTCGGCCGAGCACGTGTCCAGCGTCAGCGCGCCGCTGAACCTCAAGAAGTTCATCTACGACCTCGACGTGCCCGTCATCGTGGGTGGCGCCGGCTCGTACACCGCCGCCCTGCACCTCATGCGCACGGGAGCGGCGGGCGTGCTCGTCGGATTCGGCGGGGGAGCAGCATCCACGACGCGTGCGACGCTCGGCATCCACGCGCCGATGGCTACAGCCGTGGCCGATGTCGCCGGCGCCCGCCGCGACTACCTCGACGAATCGGGCGGCCGCTACGTCCACGTGATCGCCGACGGCGGCGTGGGCACGTCGGGTGACATCGTCAAGGCGCTCGCGATGGGCGCGGATGCCGTCATGCTCGGTGTGGCCCTGGCGCGGGCGACGGATGCCCCCGGCCGCGGGTTCCACTGGGGCCCCGAGGCTCACCATCCGCAGCTCCCGCGCGGACGTCGCGTGCGCGTTCCCCAGGTGGGCACGCTCGAGGAGGTCCTCTACGGCCCGGCACCCGTCTCGGACGGCACGGCCAATCTCATCGGTGCGCTCCGGAAGTCTCTGGCCACCACGGGGTACTCCGACCTCAAGGAGTTCCAGCGCGTCGAGGTGGTCGTCGCGCCCTACGGCTCCTGATGCCCGACGTCCCGCCCCGCGACCCCGCATCGGAACCCGCCGACCCGCAGCCGGTCGCGGAGCCTGTCGAAGCGCGTCGCACTGAGCTTGTCGAAGAGCGTCGCACTGAGCTTGTCGAAGAGTTCCCCCCGACGCTGCGCGAGGTGATGCTGCGGCCGCAGTGGCTGGCCATGCTGGCGCTGTGCCTCGCGGCGGCAGGGGTATTCGCGTGGCTCGGCCAGTGGCAGCTGGGAAGCGCCATCGACAGCGACCCGCCCCCGCCGGGGATGACCGAGGAGATCCGGCCGCTGGCGGAGGTCGCCCAACCCGGCGAATACCTGCCCGAGCCGCTGGTGGGTCAGCGCGTGGAGACCCGCGGCACCTGGGTGCCGGGCGACTTCCTCGTCGTGGCCGACCGGTACAACGACGGCGTCGCGGGGTTCTGGGTGACGGGCCAGCTCCGCCTCGCCGACACCGCGCAGCCCACGTCCCTGGCCGTCGCGGTCGGGTGGACCGACGATCGCGCGGAGGCCGAGGCCGCCGCATCCGCACTCTCGGCGGCGGCCGCGGAGAACCCCGGCGAGATCGTCGAGGTGACCGGGCGGATCATCTCCGATGAGGGCCCTGCCCTGCCCCCCGCCGGTGCGGACCCGTACGAGATCACGCGGATGTCGCCCCCGGCGCTCCTCTCCCGCTGGCACGACATCGACGGGCTCGATGTGTACCGGCCGTACCTGACCTCCTGGGAGCCGCTGGGGGGCCTCGACCCGATCTCCTCGCCCGCGCCCGAGGAGGGTGCCACGGTGAACTGGCTGAACCTGTTCTACGCCGCCGAGTGGGCGGTGTTCGCCGGGTTCGCGTTCTACCTCTGGTACCGGCTCTCCCGGGATGCCTGGGAGAAGGAGCTCGAGGATCTCGAGGATGCTGCCGCGGACGGGGCCGGCGAACCGCGCGGGTAGAATGGAGCCATGCCCGCAGCCCCGAAACTCGCCACTTTTCCGGCGATCCGTGGAGCGCTGAAGTTCTACCAGATCTGCTCGATCATCACCGGCATCGGCCTGCTCCTGCTGCTGGCGGAGATGATCCTCAAGTACACCCCGCTGCACCTCGAGCTGTTCGCCGGGGGGTCCGGCGGTGCGCTGTGGCTCGCCACGGTGATCCCCGGCCCCGGGTGCGGATGGTGGTCGCTGTTCCTCCCGCAGACGAACTCGTGCGAGATGATCTCGGCCGGCGACGGCTTCAACATCTCGCTGTTCATCCTCGTGGCGCACGGCTGGTTCTACGTCGTCTACCTCGTCTCGTGCTTCCGCCTGTGGAGCCTCATGCGCTGGCCGCTGCCGCGTCTGGTGCTCCTCGCCCTCGGTGGCGTCGTGCCGCTGCTGTCCTTCTTCCTCGAAGCGGCCACCGCCACGCAGGTGCGCACCTACCTCGCCGAGCGCGAGGCGGCCGTGGCATCCGCCGCCGTTCCCGCATCCTCCGTGGAATCCGCCCCGAAAGGCACCCGATGACCGAACAGACCGAGACATCCCAGCGTCCCGTCCTCGTCGTCGACTTCGGCGCGCAGTACGCGCAGCTGATCGCCCGCCGCGTGCGCGAGGCGGGGGTGTACAGCGAGATCGTTCCGCACACCGCCACCGCGGCGGAGATCGCCGCCAAGAGCCCGGTCGGCATCATCCTCTCGGGCGGTCCGTCATCGGTGTACGAGGAGGGTGCCCCCTCGGTGGACGTGGGCGTGTTCGACCTCGGCGTCCCCACCCTGGGCATCTGCTACGGCTTCCAGGTCATGGCTCAGGCGCTCGGTGGCGAGGTCGCGCACACGGGCCTTCGTGAATACGGGGCGACGGATGCGACGGTCGTGACCGAGGGCACCCTGCTGGAGGGGCAGCCTCCGGAGCAGAACGTCTGGATGAGCCACGGCGACCAGGTGTCGAGGGCCCCCGAGGGCTTCGACGTGCTCGCCCGCACCGCCGCGACGCCGGTTGCCGCGTTCGGCAACGACGCGCGGCGCATGTACGGGGTGCAATGGCACCCCGAGGTCAAGCACACCGACCACGGCCAGGCCGTGCTGGAGAACTTCCTGCACCGCGCCGCGGGTCTTCCCGCCGACTGGAACAGCGGCAACGTCATCGCTGAGCAGGTGGAGAAGATCCGCGCCCAGGTGGGCGATGCCCGCGTGATCTGCGGCCTGTCGGGCGGTGTCGATTCCGCCGTCGCCGCGGCCCTCGTGCACAAAGCCGTCGGCGACCAGCTCGTGTGCGTATTCGTCGACCATGGGCTCCTCCGCAAGGGCGAGCGGGAGCAGGTCGAGAACGACTACGTCGCCTCCACGGGCGTGCGCCTGGTCACCGTCGACGCGCGCCAGCAGTTCCTCGACGCCCTGGCCGGAGTGAGCGACCCCGAGCAGAAGCGCAAGATCATCGGGCGCGAGTTCATCCGTGTCTTCGAGGCGGCAGAGGCCGACCTCGTCGCCGAGGCGGCTGCCGACGGGGAGCCCATCCGCTTCCTCGTCCAGGGGACGCTGTACCCCGACGTCGTCGAATCCGGGGGCGGCAGCGGAACGGCCAACATCAAGAGCCACCACAACGTCGGCGGGCTCCCCGAAGACCTGCAGTTCGAACTCGTCGAGCCGCTGCGCACCCTCTTCAAGGACGAGGTGCGGGCGATCGGGCGCGAACTGGGCCTGCCCGAGGTGATCGTCGGCCGCCAGCCGTTTCCGGGCCCCGGCCTCGGCATCCGGATCGTCGGTGAGGTCACCGCTGACCGCCTCGAGATTCTGCGTGACGCCGACGCGATCGTCCGCGCCGAGCTGACCAAGGCAGGCCTGGACGCGGCGATCTGGCAGTGCCCCGTCGTGCTCCTCGCCGATGTCCGCTCGGTCGGCGTGCAGGGCGACGGCCGCACCTACGGGCACCCCATCGTGCTGCGCCCGGTCTCCAGCGAGGACGCGATGACCGCGGACTGGACCCGCCTGCCCTACGACGTGCTCTCGCGTATCTCGAACCGCATCACCAACGAGGTGCGCGAGGTGAACCGGGTGGTGCTCGACGTCACGTCCAAGCCCCCGGGGACCATCGAATGGGAGTGAGCCCCAGGTGCCGCGTCGCTCGGTGACGCCCCGCGGTTCGCTCCGGGCTCCGCGATGTGCCCCTCAGGCAAGAGCGGGGACCCCTGCACCCCGATTGCCTGAGGGAGCACATCGCTGCGCCCTGCGCGCCCCTCGCCGCTCCCGGACTGCGTGACATCCCCCTCCGGTCAAGAGCGGGGACCCCTGCGCCCCGATTGACCGGAGGGGGATGTCACTCCGTCCTCGGCGGTGCCGGGATGCGGCTCGGTCATGCCGCCCGCGCGTGGGGAGGGGAAGGCCGTCGTGGCCTGCCCGTCGGGCAGAGGTGCGCGACGAAGGGCAGCAGCGGGGGCGGGGCCGGGGGAGGATGGACGGGTGAGCGACTTCCCGGACGCGTGGTACCTCGTGCTGTCGAGCAGGCTCGTGCCCGACCTGGACGGCGGGTACACGATCGCCGCGCTCGCGCGCGCCCGGCAGATGGCCGAGGCTGGCGTGGCGGACGGGGAGGGGCCGCTCCTCCTCACCGTCGACCCGGGGAGCCCGGCCGACCATGCCGCGCACCGGGAGGAATTCGTCCGGCGGGGAGCAGTCGCCGATCCCGGCCGCATGCGGAACCTCTTCGACGAAGCCGCCGACCCGCACGGCGGCGCGGCGGCGTGGCTGCGGTCAGCCGGGCACCCGGGTGAGCCCGACCCGGCGCTGGCCTACCGCACGATCGACGACGCCCTCGGCAGGCCCGCGGTCGACGTTCCGGTGATCGCCGGTGATCCCGACTGGCACATCAGCACGGCGCCCGTGGTGATCCGCGGACGCGACGGGTCGGTCGCCGGGATCGTGGACGGGTTCGGGGCGCTGTACCGCGCGTGGCTCGCCGCTGTCGTGGCGGAGCTCCGCGCCGCAGCGGACAAGCCCGTGGTCGTCCTGTGCGAATCGCGTCAGCTCGGCGAGCTCCTGGCCGGGTGGGATGACCCGGACATCCGGCTCGTGCACGCGATCCATACGATCCACCTCGAGCCGCCATACGAGACGGATGCCGCGCTGAACCCGCTGTGGTCGCGGTGGTTCACCCTGGCCGAACGGTTCGATGCCGTGCTGTGGCCCACCGCATCGCAGCGCGCCGACGTGCAGGACCGGTTCGGGGCATCCGACGTGCATGTCCTGGCGCCGCACGGCATCGCCGCGGCCGAGTCGGTGGTGCCGCCGGGCGATCGAGACCCGGGGCGCGTGGTGATGCTCGGCCGGCTGGCGCCCGGGAAGCGCGTCGACGTCGCGATCCGCGCCTTCGCCCGCGTGGTCGAGGCCGTTCCCGCCGCGCGCTTGGACATCTACGGCGAGGGGGCGGAGCGGTCGCGCCTCCAGGCGCTGATCGACGAGCGTGGCCTCGCGGCGCACGTGGTGCTGCGCGGGGCGACGGATGATCCCGGCCGTGTGCTGGATGACGCGTCGGTGTACCTGCAGACCTCAGCGTTCGAGGGGCAGGGCCTCGCCCTCGGCGAGGCCCTCGTGCACGGCTGTCCGGCGGTGGTCTTCGACATCCGTTACGGGCCGCGCGACCTGCTCGCCTCCGGCGGCGGCATCCTCGTGCCCGACGGCGACGAGGAGGCGCTCGTCGCAGCGCTCGCGGAGGTGCTGTCGGATGCGGCCCTCCGCGAGCGGCTCGCGACCGAGGCGGTTGCCGCCTCCCGGGCGGTCGACCCGGCGCGCGCCATGTCGGCGCTGTCGGCCGCCGTGCGCGACGTGCTCGCCCGGCCCTCCCGGCGGATCTGACCCGCCGCCCCCTCCCGCTACGTCCGACCGGGCACCGGCACCCGGTGGGCCCGTGCACGTAATCAGTCTGAACGGACGCCGTAGCGGTGAGAGCCCGTGCGAATTCGGGCGTCGCAACCGGGACGGCGAGTGTTCAGGCTGATTACGGCTCGCTCAGGCGTTGCTCCGCCCCACGGGTGTTCCGGGAGACTCAGCCGGCGACGGAAGCCGCCGCGCGGACTGCCGCGGCGGCATCCGCGGGCGATCCGCGGTAGGGCGCGCCGTGGCCAGGCACGACCCACGACGCCTCGAGCCCGGCGAGGCGGTCGAGCGAGGCGAGGGCCTGCGCGGGCTCGTCGGTGAAGGGCGCCGGCTGGAGGCCCGTACGTCCGGTGAGCACGTTGCGCGTCGTGAGGGCGTCTCCCACGAAGAGGGCTCCGGCCACCGCGGAGTACACCGCGATGCTGCCGGGGGAGTGCCCGGGCAGCGCGATGACCCGCGGGGCCCCGGGAAGATCCAGCACCTCACCGTCGGCGACCTCGGTGACCTCGGTGAGATGCTGCGGCCGCATCCCGCCCTTGCGCAGGGTGTAGGCGGCGAACCCGAGCGTCGGGCCCAGGCGCATGGCGCCCATCGCCGTCTTTGGCTTGTCGCCGCCGCGGGCGCGGTCCGCGTCCGCGGAGTGGACGAACACGGGGACGCCGTGCTCCCGGCGCAGACGCTCGGCGAAACCGATGTGATCACTGTCGCCATGGGTCAGCACGACGCCGCGGATGTCGCCCAGCGAGCGTCCGAGCGCGCCGAGCTCGGTCTTCAGGTCGCGCCAGTGGCCGGGGAGGCCCGCGTCGATCACGGTGATCCCCTCGGGGGTGTCGATGAGGTGGGCGGCGACGATGTCGTTCCCGATGCGGGAGAGATGGGGTGCGAGTCGCATGATGCGTGTCCTTGTCTACCAGTGATGGCTATGCTACGTAGCTATGATAGCTTATGTCAATAGCCATGAGGGGATCCGATGCCGACACCGGAACGCACGAGTCTCGACGACATCGTCGGGGCGGCCCGCCACCTGCTCGAGGCGGGGGGCCCCGCTCGCGTGACCATGCAGGCCGTCGCCGAACGCGTGGGCGTGCGCGCGCCGTCGCTGTACAAACGTGTCCGCGACCGCGAGGCGCTCCTCGTCCTCGTCGGTGCCGCCATCGCGGAGGATCTGCAGGTGCGCCTGGAGACCTCCGCCGACAGCATCGAAGGGCTCGCGCGCGCGTACCGCGCCTTCGCGCACGATCAGCCCGAGGGCTTCCGCTTCCTGCTCGCCGGACCGACCGACCCCGAGCTCCTCGCCCGGGCGAGCGCACCGGTGCTGCGGGTCGCCCGCGCCGCCGTGGGAGACGAGCACGCCCTGGATGCGGCGCGGCTCCTCACGGCCTGGGTGGCCGGCTTCCTCACCATGGAACTGGCGGGTGCCTTCCGGCTGGGCGGAGACATCGACGCGGCCTTCGAGTACGGGCTGTCGCGCCTGGGCGCTGCGCTCTAGGCCCAGGGGTCGTACGTCGCGAGCAGTTCGCCCTGCTCCGGTCGCTCGGCCTCGGGAACGTGCTGCAGGTTCACCCGCACGCGGTACCACAGCGAGCTCGACCCGCGCATCCCGTCCACGAGCACGTCGGCCGGATGCAGCATCCCGGAGACCTCCGGATGCTCCGCCTTCCACCGGTCGAGGAGTTCGAGCGCCTCGGGCTTGGTCTTCGTGCGCGCGATCTCGATGAGCGGCATGGTCGATGCGCGCCGGCCCGAGCCGTCGGAGTCGCGGGGCGGCTTCTCGGCCGGTCCGAGCCGCTCCGCCAGTTCGAGCAGACCATCCAGCGAGCCGACCGCCTCGTCGATGCCCCGATGCGGGTCGCCGAGGGCGGCGAAGCGCTCGAGCACCGTCGCGACCGTGAACTCCTCCGGCCGACGTGTTCGCACCTCGTCCCACGTGAGCGGGGTGGACACCCGCGCATCCGGAAGCGGACGGATCGAGTACGCCGACGCGACGGTGCGGTCCTTGGCGTTCTGGTTGAAGTCGACGAAGACACTCTCGCCCCGCTCCTCCTTCCACCACCGCGCGGTGGCGAGCCCCGGGGCGCGGTTCTCCACCTCGCGCGCGAGGGTCTCGGCAGCCAGTCGCACCTGCGTGAAGTCGCACTGGGGTGCGATGCGCACGAGGATATGCAGCCCGCGCGACCCGCTCGTCTTGGGCCAGCCGACCAGGCCGTAGTCGCTCAGCACGTCGCGGGCGATGAAGGCGACGTCGACGATCTGCGTCCAGTCCACGCCGGGCATGGGGTCCAGGTCCACGCGCAACTCGTCGGGATGATCGAGGTCCTCGGCACGCACGGGATGCGGGTTGAGGTCGAGGCATCCGAGGTTCGCGATCCAGGCCAGGCCCGCCGCATCCCGCACCACCGTCTCCTCCGCCGACGTTCCGCGGGCGTAGTGCAGCGTCGCCGTGTCGATGAAGTCGGGGTGGTTCTCCGGCACGCGCTTCTGGAAGAACGCCTCTTGGTCGATGCCCTTCACGAAACGCTTGAGCACCATCGGGCGCCCGCCGGCCCCGCGGAGGGCGCCCTCGGCGACGGCCACGTAGTAGCGCACGATGTCGAGCTTCGTGATGCCGGGTGCGGGGAAGACCACCCGGTCGGGGCTCGTGACGCGCACCTCGTGCCCGCCGATGTCGAGGATTTCCGCGGGCGTCTTCGACGGGCTCATGCCGCGAGGTTAGCTGTGCGACGGGCGCGGCGGCGAGGGGTTGCGAGCCGACGCCGTTCAAAACTCAGGAGATTCCGCACTCCGGAGCCCGGTTGGGGGTGGTTCGGCCGCGGATCTCCTGAGTTTTGAACGCAGGCCGGCGTCCGGGTCCGGCGGGCGTGGCGGACACGACGGGCGTGGCGGATACGGCGGGCGTGGCGGATACGGCAGGCGTGGCGGATACGGCGGTGCGCGGTGCAGCGGGAACGACGAAGGGGGCCGCCCGGATGGGCGACCCCCTTCGGGAAGCGGTGGGTCAGTTGTTGCCGCGCAGGATGGCGAGGATGCGGAGGATCTCGACGTACAGCCACACGACGGTGACCATGATGCCGAAGGCTCCGACCCACGCGTACTTGCGGGGGGCACCGGCGCGGACGCCGCGCTGGATCTGGTCGAAGTCGAGCACCAGCGAGTAGGCGGCCATGACGACCACGAGGAGGCCGATGATGACGCCCAGCGGGATGCCGAAGATCTCGATCGAACGGAGACCGAAGGCGCCGCCGGCGATCGGGACGTTGAAGAGCATCAGACCGACGTTGATGAGGCTGAAGACGAGGTAGCCCACCATGGCGATGAGGAAGATCTTCGTCGCCTTCGCCGAGGCGCGGATCTTGCCGCTGGCGAACAGCGCGAGGGTCACGCCCACGACCGAGAGGGTCGCGAGGGTCGCCTGGAAGACGATGCCGGGGTAGATGAACTCGAAGAAGGCCGAGATGCCACCGACGAACAGACCCTCGAACGCCGCGTACGCGACGATGAGCGGCACCGACGGCTGCTTCTTGAAGATGTTGACCATCGCCAGCACGAAGCCGCCGATGGCTCCGATGAGCATCGGCGCGACCGACGGGTTGGGGTTCTGCGCCGTGACGCCGGCCATCGTCCACATCCAGCCGGCCACGGCGGTGACCACGAGAACGCCGAACAGGGCGAGGGTCTTGTGGACGGTGTCCTCCACCGTCATGCGACCGGTCTCGCGGGCGCCGGCGGGCGGGGCGGCGTACATGCCGTCCAGCTGTGCGGCTTCGGCGGCGGGCGGCGGCGCGTACTGCGTCGCGGCGGGACCGCCCGGGTACGTCGAAGCGGCGCGGGAGTCCTGGAACGCCGGGTTGTTGAAGGCCGGGTTGTTGAGGGCCACTTGCTCTCACACTCCAAAGAATGTCTGGGATCACAGCACTGTGCTGTGCATCAACGATAGCCGACCGCGTGCGCACCCCGGCAGAACGGCGCTGAAGGTTCGCTATGAGCGCTACCCGCCCGATCGGGTGCCGTTCGCGCGGGTAGCGTGGGGCCGTGAGTCGCCCCCATCCGCTCGTCATCGGCCATCGCGGTGCGCCCGGATACCGTCCCGAGCACAGCCGCTCGTCGTACGAGCTGGCGCTGGCCCTCGGGGTGGATGCTGTCGAGCCCGACATCGTCGTCTCCCGGGACGGCGTGCTGGTGGTGCGCCACGAGAACGAGATCGGCTCCACGACCGATGTCGGCCGGCATCCCGGGTTCGCCGATCGGCGCACGACCAAGACGGTCGACGGCGCAGAACTGACCGGCTGGTTCACCGAGGACTTCACGTGGGACGAACTGAGCACCCTCCGCTGTCGCGAGCGACTGCCGAAGATCCGGCCGTCGAGCGCCTCGTTCGACGGCACGCAACCCGTCCTGCGCCTGCGCGACGTCCTGGATCTCGTCCGCGAGGCGTCGCTCGAACAGGGCCGCGAGATCGGCGTGGTGCTCGAGATCAAGCACGCCACCTACTTCGGCGAGCTGGGCTTCGACGTGGCCGCACTCATCGCAGCGGAGCTGCACGCGGCGGGGTGGGCGCGCGGCGAGCTGCCGGTGGTGTTCGAGTCGTTCGAGTCCACCGTCATCGAAGACCTCCGCGCCCGTGGTCTCCCCGGCACCTACATCTACCTGCTGGAGGCGGCGGGGAGTCCGTACGACCTTGTCGCCCGCCACGGATCGTCGGCCCCGACCTACGCCGCGACGGCCGCGCCCGCCGGGCTGGACGCACTGGCCGGACGCGTCGACGGGATCAGCGTCGACAAGCGCATGATCCTCGCCCCCGACGGCCGCGGGCGCACCGCGGGGCCGAGTCGTGTGGTCGGCGACGCGCACGACCGCGGCCTGCAGGTCTATACGTGGACCTGCAGGCCCGAGAACACGTTCCTCCTCCCGCAGTTCCGCGGTCGCGGGGGTGCCGGGGCGTTCGGCGACTTCGCCGGCGAGTGGGCGGTGATCCGCGACTCCGGCGTCGACGGGGTGTTCGTCGACCACCCCGACCTCGGGTTGAGCTTCTTCCGGGAGTGAGCACGGCGCTGGTGCCCTCACTCGCACCGCCCCTAGGCTGACCGCATGCCTGCGCCCGGAATCGCCGCCGACGGCGTCCGGCGGTCGTTCGGCCGGGTCGAGGCGGTGCGCGATGTCACCCTCCGGGCCGAGGAGGGACGCGTCACCGGGCTCGTCGGCCCGAACGGCTCCGGAAAGACCACCCTGCTGCTCATGCTGGCGTCGCTGCTGCGACCGGATGCGGGGGAGATCCGACTCAACGGGGTCGACCCGGTGACCGATCCCGCCGCCGTACGGGCGCAGCTCGGCTGGATGCCCGACACGCTCGGCGCCTGGCCGACGCTCACCTCTCGCGAGACGCTCGTGATCACGGGGCGGCTGTACAGCCTGTCGCGGGCCGACGCGGAGTACCGCGCCGACGTCCTGCTGGCGGAGGTGGGGCTCAGCGACCTCGCCGGCTCTCCGGCGCGGGTGCTCTCACGCGGGCAGAAGCAGCGCCTGGCCCTCGCCCGCGCTCTCGTGCACGACCCGCGGATCCTGCTGCTGGACGAGCCCGCGTCGGGCCTCGACCCGCAGGCCCGCATCGACCTGCGGTTGCTGCTGCGCCGCCTCGCGAGCGACGGCCGCACCATCCTGGTGTCCAGCCACGTGCTGAGCGAGCTCGAAGAGCTCGTCGATGACGCCGTGTTCCTCGTCGCCGGCGAGACGGTCCCGCCCGACCGCGTGGCACAGGCGGCGGGGCGCTCGCGGGCGTGGCGCATCCGGGTGCTCGCGGGGGCACCCGGATTCACAGGGTCGGAGACGGATGCCGCGCCCGACGGTCCGCCCGACGCGCTGGCCCGCGTGGCCGCGGCGCTGGGCCGGCGACCCGGCGACCTCTCGGTCGACCGGCGCGACGTGCTCGTGCCCTTCGCCTCCGACGCCGACGCCGCCGGCGCCCTCCGCGCGCTCGTGACGGCGGGGGTCGCGGTGGCCGAGTTCGCCCCGGCCACGGGCGACCTGGAGCACACCTTCCTCGACCTGCGGAGGGGCGACGCATGAGCCCGTCGCGGCTGGGCACCGTCATCCGCCTCGAACTGACCCAGCGGCTGCGCTCGGTCGCGTGGTACGTGCTCCTGGGGATCTTCGCCCTCGTGCTGCTCGTCGTCACGGCCCTTGCCATCACCGCGTCCGCGCTGAACGACGACAGCGGCGGATGGTTGTTCTCGCTGCTGATCTTCCTCGTGCTGCTGCTCGCGCTCCTGGTCTCCCCGACGCTCAGCGGCAACAGCATCAACGGCGATCGCGACGCCGCGACACTGGCCCCCATGCAGGTGACCCTGGCGACCACCGCAGAGATCCTGCTCGGCAAGTTCCTGGCGGCGTGGATCGCGGGCCTCGCCTTCCTCGTCGTGGCCCTGCCGTTCCTCGTCGTCGCCACCCTCGCCGGCGAGCTGCAGCCGGCCACGATCCTCACGTCCCTGGCGATCCTGGTCGTCGAGGTCGGTGTCGTGGCCGGGATCGGCGTGGGGTTGAGCGCGATCATCGCGCGACCGCTGTTCTCGGTGGCGGCGACGTACCTCGTCGTGGCGGCTCTCGCCGTCGGGACGCTCATCGCCTTCGGCCTGGGAACGGCGACCGCGCGGGTCGAGGTGACCGCGTACGAGCGCAGCTTCGACCAGGAGGGCGTGTACGTGTGTGGGCCGGGGGAGGACCCCGACGACACCGGGTGCGTGGAGGACGTGCCGCCGAGCACGTGTTCACCGTGGCGCGAGTACACCTACGAGTCGGCGCGGTCCGACCACGTGTGGTGGCTCCTGGCGGCCAACCCGTTCGTCATCCTCGCCGACGCGACGCCGACGACCTACACGCAGGAGGGCTACCCGGAAGACCTGTTCGGCCAGGTGGCATGGGGGGTGCGGGCCGCGCAGATCCCGCCGGAGACCGAGGTGCGCTACGACTACTGCGACACTGCCACGTGGCAGAACCCCGGGCCCGTGCCGCGGGATCAGATCGGCGACACCGCCCCCAGCTGGTTCGTCGGACTGTTCGTGCAGTTGCTGTTGACGGCGGGACTCCTCGTCTGGGGATGGCAGCGCACGCGCACGCCGGCCCGGCGGCTTCCTCCCGGCACGCGTATCGCGTGAGGAGAGCCGCGTTCAGCCCCGCCACCGCCGGGGCCGTGCAGGAGTGGATGCGCTGCCGGTGGCGACAGCCCGGGCGGCAGCATCCACCGCTTCCTGCACGCGCGCGAAGCGCGCCGGGAGCCCCCTGCCTCGCAGCCAGATGACGTCGACGTGATCGGGTCCGCGCGGCCGCACGCACGCGACGAGGCGGCGTGCGTCATCGGCGGGGAACCGGGTGTCGTGGATCAGCCATTCTTCGGTCCCCACCGGCACGAGGATGAGGCGGCTGCCGGGGGCCGACGCGGCGTCCTCGCCACAAGCCGGGATGTTGTCTGCGATCGTCATCGTCGTCCTTTCATCCGCGAACCAGGGGACCGTACGACGGCCCTGTGGCACCTGCTCAGGGGCTTGACTTCGGGCGGATCACCCCTTCAGCCCGGAGGTACTGATCCCCTGGATGATCTGCTTCTGGCCGATGAAGAAGACGATGATCATCGGGACTGTGGCGATGACGCTCGCCGTCACGATGAGCTCCCAGTGCCACTCCCCGCCGAAGCCGAAGGCGTCCACGAGCGACTTCAGGCCGCGGGGGATCGTGAACGTCGACGAGTCGCGCAGGTAGATCAGCGCCCGCATCAGATCGGTCCAGACCGCCTGCACTTCGAAGACCAGTGTCACCGCGAGAGCCGGACGCAGGAGCGGCAGGGCGATGCGCCAGAACACGCCCCACTGCGTCGCCCCGTCCACGCGCGCCGCGTCGAAGAGCTCGCGGGGGAGCCCGAGCATGAACTGCCGGAGCAGGAAGACGTAGAAGGCGCTCGCGAACAGGTTCCCGGCCCACAGCGGAACGAGGGTGCCGACGAAACCGAGCGAGTTCCAGATGAGGAACGTCGGGATCATGGTCACCGCCCCCGGAAGCATCATCGACGCCAGGACGAAACCGAAGAGGACGTTGCGCCCGCGGAAGCGGAAGTGCGCGAAGCCCCATGCGACCATCGCGCTGGAGATGGTGACCGTCACGGCGGCGAGCACGGTCACGAGCACCGTATTGAACAGCCACAGCGCCAGGGGGGCCTCCTGCCACACCTGCACGTAGTTGTCGAGGGTGAACGTCTCGGGGATGAGGCGGTTGTCGAAGACCTCTCCCCGTGGCTTGAACGACGCGGAGACGAGCCAGATGAACGGGTAGGCGAAGGCGACCGTCACGAGCGTCAGCAGCACGATGACGATGGCGCGGGTCAGCGGCACGCGCTTCCTGCGGGCCCGCGGCGTCGGGTCGGAGGCGACCGACAGCGCCGCGGGACCCCGCGGGTGAGCGGGGTTCTGACCGGCGGCCCCCGCCGCGCCCGTTCCGGGGGAGAGGATGCCGGTCATTTCGGGGCCTCGCCCTC
Organism: Microbacterium sp. Z11_20; assembly: GCF_057197605.1. Classification (NCBI taxonomy): domain Bacteria; kingdom Bacillati; phylum Actinomycetota; class Actinomycetes; order Micrococcales; family Microbacteriaceae; genus Microbacterium; species Microbacterium sp. Z11_20. Next base: position 345,520 of record NZ_JBXVOQ010000003.1, read on the forward strand.
GTAGTACACGACCCGTCGCGACACGATCAGCTGCACGGCCGTGACGGCCATGATCAGGAAGAAGAGGATCCACGCCATCGCGGAGGCGTACCCCATGTTCAGGAACTGGAACGCCTGCTGGAAGAGGTAGATGACGTAGAACAGGGCCGCATCGTTGCTGTAGGTCGTGTTGCCGGCGCCGAAGAACGCCGTGTAGGCCTCGTCGAAGGTCTGCAGGCCGGCGATCGTGTTGACCACCACGATGAAGAACAGGGCGGGGCTGATGAGGGGAAGCGTGACGTTGGTGAACTGCCGCCAGCGCCCGGCGCCGTCGATGCGCGCCGACTCGTACAGCTCCTCGGGCACGCTCTGCAGTGCCGCGAGCAGGATGATCACGGTGGACCCCACGGTCCACACGCTCATGATGATCAGCCCCGGCTTCACCCACGACGGATCGGTCGTCCACGCCGGACCGCTGATGCCGACCGAACCCAGCATCGCGTTGATGAGCCCGTTCTGGCCGTTGAACAGCAGCAGGAAGAGGATGCCGATGGCCACCGGCGGCGTCATCTTCGGCAGGAACACCATCGTCCGGAAGAATCCGGACGCGCGGCCCGCGCGGTGCAGGAGCACCGCGAGGGCGAGGGCGACGATCACGTACACCGGCACCTGCACCAGCGTGTAGAAGAACGTGTTCCCCAGGGCCAGGCCGATCTTGGGGTCGTCGAACAGTCGGGTGTAGTTCTCCCACCCGACGAAGGACGGGTCGTTGATGACGTCGTAGTCGGTGAAGGACAGGTAGGCGCTGTACAGCAACGGCCATGCCGTGAAGACGGCGAAGCCGATGAGCCAGGGCGAGAGGAACAGCAATGCCGACCGGGCATTGCGACGGGCCGCGCGGCGCCGAGACCGCTGGCGGGCCGGGTCGACGGTCGCGGCGGAGACGGCGGTCACCTCAGTCCCCGTCGTCGATCTTCGCCCACGCGGCGTCGAGCGCTTCCTGCGCGGTCTCCTGCGCGGAGGCGAGCGCCTCGGCCGCCTCCGCCTGGCCGTTGAGCACGCTGTTGACCGCGTCCTGCATCGCCTGGGTGAACTCCGCGTCGGCGGGATTGGCGGGGAGGGTGAAGCTGGCGTCGTTCGCTTCGTACATCGCCGTCACGGCGGAGTCCCACGGCTCTCCGCCGGCGGTGACCATGCCGCGGAGCAACTCATCCGCCTCGGTGTTGGCAGTGAGTAGGCCGAGGAAGGGCTTCCCCTCCTCCGAGCGGGTTTCCACGCGGGCGGTTCCGGCCGCCTCCCAGGCGTCGACGGAGGTCATCACGCGGGCCCAGCGGCACGCGGCCTCGGGATTCGGGCTTCCGGAGGGGATGGCCCACGCCGAGCCGGAGGCGTACGCCAGCGGTGCGCCGTCGCGTGCGCGCACCGTGTCGAAGGCCATCGGGGCGTCGGGCGACACGTCGCTCAGGACATTGACGTACCACTGCTCCATCGGCATCGCCCCGAGCACGCCGGTGGCGAACTGGTTGTCCTCGCCGAAGAAGTCCGCCGAATCCCGGTACGCCTTCACGGCGCTGAAGCCGCCCTGCTGGTCGTAGATCGACACGGCCCATTCGAGGGCCTCCACGACCGCGGGGTCGTCGAGCTGCGCCGTACGACCGTCCTCCGAGATCAGGTCGGCGCCGTTGGCCTTCGCCCACAGGGGGAGGAATTCGGGCAGCTTGCTGTCGTACCCGATGACGGTGAGCCTCCCGTCCTCGGTCCTGGTGAGAGCGGCGTTCGCGGCGCTCACTGCCTCCCAGCTCGAGCCGTTGACGTCGTCGATCGTGAGGCCGGCGCCGGCGAGGAGGTCGGCGTTGGCCATGGTCATCTGGATCGAGTTGAACTCGGGGATGCCGTACACCGAACCGTCGAAGGTCACCTGCTCCAGCGCCTCCGGTACGTACATCGCGGTGTCGATGCCTTCGCCCTCGATGCATCGGTCCAGTGGCAGGATCGCCCCCCGTGCGGCGAGCGACCCGATCTGGTTGCGGTTGGCGTAGACGACGGCGGGCGGTTCGCCCGACGCGACGGCCGAGAGGAACTGCTGAAGGTCGAGTTCGCCCTCGATGAGGCTCACCTCGACGTCGCCGAGCTCCTCCTCGGCCAGATCCATGCGGGCTGTCGCGATCTCATCGACACCGGAGAATCCCATCACCGACAGGTCGCCGCTGAGCTCGGTGGCCGAGTCGTACTCCGCGTCCGCGTCGTCGGCGCCGCCCGTGCCGACGGCGCATCCGGCCAAGCCCATGCTCGCGATCCCCGCGACTGCTGTTGCGGCCACCCAGCGACGAATCCCGTGCATCTCGCATCCTCCCGTACGACCGCCGCCGGAGAAGTGGGCGGTGGGGAGAACGTAAGAAGCGCTCGCCCGGCGCGCTAGGGGGCTTGACGGGAGAGACGGAACCGTTCTCTTTCCCGCGCCCGTGTTCCGATGCCTCGCGCGGCTAGCGCGGAGACAGATCAGGCATCGCGCGAGTGCCGAACTCGTGCGTCAGAGCGCTCAGCGCGGCGCGCCATCCGGCGAGCCCGTGCACGCCCGGCCCCGGGCTCGTCGACGCAGAGCAGAGGTACACCCCCGGCGCCGGCGTCCGCCATGGGTCGGGCGACAGGGTCGGGCGGCGTACGAGCTGGAGCATGGTGGCCGCTCCGGCTGCGATGTCGCCGCCGGGGTAGTTGGGATTCTCCTCCGCGATTTCCACGGCCGTGCGTGACCGGGACGCGAGGATCGTGTCGCGGAATCCGGGGGCGAACCGCTCGATCTGTGCAGTGATGACCTCTTCCCGGTCGGCGTCGCTCCCGGCGGGCACGTGCGTATAGGTCCACAGCGTGTGCGCTCCTGAGGGGGCGCGGGTCTCGTCGAACACCGACGGCTGAGCTACGAGGACGTAGGGCCGGTCGGGGAGTTCCCCCCGGCCGATGAGGTTCTCGGATGCGGCGATCTCGGCGCGCGTCCCTCCCACGTGCACCGTGCCCGCCTCACGAACACCCGGGTCGGCCCACGGGACGGGTTCGGACAGGGCGAAATCGACCTTCGCGACGCCCGCGCCGTAGCGGAAGGCGGCGAGGGCTGCCCGGTAGCGCGCGGGAAGCGCGTCGCCCGCGATCCGGAGGAGCGCGTCGGGGGTGACATCCAGCAGTACCGCCCGCGCGGACGGCAGCTCCGCCAGCGAGCGCACGTCGGTGTCGAGGACGATCTCGCCCCCGAAGGCGCGGAGGTCATCGGCCATCGCATCCACGATCGCCTGGCTGCCGCCCACCGGGATCGGCCAGCCGAGAGCGTGCGCGTACGTGCCGAGGGCCAGTCCTGCACCGGCCGCGGCAAGGCTCGGTTGCGACAGGATGGTGTGGGCTGCGACGCCGGTGATCAGGGCGGGCGCGGCCTCCTCGGAGAACCGGGCATTCCACGCCGGCGTCCCCTGCTCGAGGGCGCGCAGGCCGAAGGCTATCGCGGTCGCGGGCTGCCGCGGGATCCGCAGCAGGGTGTCGCCGGTGAACTCGGCGACGTCGCTCGCGTGCTCGACCAGCGGCCGCATCAGGCGTCGATAAGCGTCGCCATCGGCGCCGAGAGTGTCGGCCGTACGGTCGAGATCCCGGTAGGCGACGGCCGCGGGGCGCCCGTCCAGGGGGTGGGCGTAGGAGGCTTCGGGCACGACGAAGTCCACCCGGCGGGAGAGCCCGAACTCCCGGAAGAAGCGCGACTCGAAGGCCAGCGGATGCACCGCCGAGCACACGTCGTGGCGGAAGCCGGGCAGGGTCAGTTCAGCAGTCCCGGCACCGCCGCCGATGCGTGATGACCGTTCGTAGAGGCGCACGGACAGACCCGCACGCGCGAGGGTCACCGCCGCGGCCAGGCCGTTCGGGCCGGAGCCGACGACGACCGCGTCGAACTCGGTCATCGCGTGTCGTCGGACTCGCGAGTGGACGCGTCCTCATCTTCGGCGGTGGTGCGCACCGGGACATCGGCCATCCCCTCGGCCAGGTAGGCCAGTCGATGAAGCGTCTCCGTGTTGCGCAGCTGCAGCGGGATGTCGAGGATCGGCGCCGGAATCAGCGCCCCCGGCCCCGCCACCGCCTCCTCCTGGATGCGGACGATCGATCCGTCGGGGTGGGGCTTGACGTGGATGGTGACCCGGGCTTCGCCGATCGGCCAGCCACGGGCCTTCAGGACGAACCGGCGGGGCGGGTCGTACTCGAGGACCTCGGTGGCGTCATCGATCAGGATCGGCCAGGTGCCGAAGGAGTGATGCAGCTGGCTGCCGGCGCGCGGCCAGTCCTCCCCGACATCCCTCATCCGCGACGCGCCGACGACCCACGAAGGGAAGAGCCAGCCGTTCTCCAGCACCCGGAATACGTCCTCCGGGGTGCACCGCAGCACTCGTGTGTTTCGCGACATCCGTCAGCCTCCTCGTTTCCGCCACGCTAGCGGCGGGAGAGGGTCAGGACCCAAGGGGTTGCGCGACCAGGCCGGCGGTGTCAGCCGCGCGAACGCTCAGGAGCGGTCGAGTCCGACGGGGAAGGGGTGAGATCGACGGACATGCCCGCGGCGGTTGCCGCCTCGTTCGCGAGCTGCTGGAGCAGCTCCGGGTCGAGCATCTCGGGTTCGGGGGAGGCGAAGACGAAGCGCAACTCGATCGAGGGGTGCAGCCAGATGGTCGAGCGACCCTGGTCGCGCCACGACAACGTGAAGCTCTCGCTGCGGCGGAGCTTCGTCGCGATGACCACCTTGAGGTGCGCGAGCAGGCGGTCGGGGATCTCGATGGGATTCGTGGTGCCGCCGTAGTACAGATGACCCATGGCGAGCTCCTTCGGTTGACCCCAGCGTTTCAACCTATCAGTTGGTACACATTTTTAGATAAGTATGTGTGACAGGGTGCCCCGCCGGGTACTGTTCCGGGATGGCAGGAGACGAGCAGGGGAACGCGGTGCGACGTTTCTCCCTCGCAGACCCGTCGCCACTGCTTCAGGCGCTGCAGCGCTACGTCGACGCCCGGCAGGCCTCCCTCATCGAGGCGCGCCACAAACTGGGAGTCAACGAACTGGATGCGCGCGCCCTCCTGTTCGTCGCCGCCCACCCGGGTGCCCGGCCGACCTCGCTGCGCGACTACCTGGGGATCACCTCGGCCGGAGTGACGGCGCTGGTCGATCGGCTCGAGCAGCGGGGCGCTGTGCGCCGCGACGTCGACGACGAGGATCGACGGGTCTACCGCCTGGGGGTCACGGTCGACCTCACTGTCGAACCATGGTCGGCCCTCACCCGCTTCGACACCGAGTTCGAGAGTGCGCTGGCCGCCTCCGGCTCCGGCGACGCGGAGCGGCTCGCCGCCACGCTCGACGCGATCACGTCCGCCGTCGTCGACACCCCGCGCTGACACGCGGACGGCGCTGCCGGGAAATCGGTGAGTCATCCTGTGCATTCGGGCGGCTCGGGTCAACCCCCTACGTCGATCACCGCCGACCCGATGAGGTAGAGCCGGAGGACGCCGCACCCGCGGCGCCGCGACGTGAGGAGACCGACATGAGCGATTCCCTTCCCGACAAGCCGAGCCAGGCCGAGGGCGACGTGGGCGACGACGACGTGACCGAGGCGCAGGAGTCCGGCCAGCTCGACGCCGACCCCACCGGCGATAAGAGCTCCGACGACGACGCCTGACCGGCAGCGGCCAGGCGAGGGAGAGAGCCCATGAAGGCGATGGTTTACCGCGGTCCGTACAAGATGCGCGTCGAGGAGAAGCCCGATCCGAAGATCGTGCATCCCAACGACGCCATCGTGCGGGTCGAACTGGCCGCGATCTGCGGCTCGGATCTGCATCTGTATCACGGCATGATGCCCGACACCCGCATCGGCCACACGTTCGGCCACGAGTTCATCGGGCGCGTGGAGCAGGTCGGTCCGTCGGTGCAGAACCTCAAGCGCGGCGACCGCGTGATGGTGCCGTTCAACATCTTCTGCGGCACGTGCTTCTTCTGCGCCCGTGGGCTCTACTCCAACTGTCACAACGTCAACCCCAATGCCACGGCGGTGGGGGGCATTTACGGCTACTCGCACACCACCGGCGGCTACGACGGCGGGCAGGCGGAGATGGTCCGCGTGCCCTTCGCCGATGTCGGGCCGACCACCATCCCGGAGTGGATGGACGACGACGATGCGCTGATGCTCACCGACGCGTTCACCACCGGATACTTCGGCGCGCAGCTGGGCGACATCGCCGAGGGTGACACGGTCGTCGTGTTCGGCGCCGGTCCCGTGGGTCTGGCAGCGGCGCGCTCGTCGTGGCTCATGGGCGCGGGGCGTGTCATCGTCATCGACCACCTCGACTACCGCCTGGAGAAAGCGCGCGAGTTCGCCTTCGCCGAGACGCACAACTTCACCCACCACCGCGACATCGTGGTGCTGCTGAAGAAGCTCACCGGGTACCTCGGGGCCGACGTCGTGATCGACGCGGTGGGCGCCGAGGCCGACGGCAACCTCACCCAGCACATCACGTCCGTCAAGTTCAAGCTCCAGGGCGGATCCCCGATCGCGCTGAACTGGGCGATCGATGCCGTGCGCAAGGGCGGCAACGTCTCCGTCGTCGGCGCCTACGGACCGCTGTTCAGTGCCGTGAAGTTCGGCGACGCCCTGAACAAGGGACTCACGCTGCGGATGAACCAGGCCCCCGTCAAGCGGCAGTGGCCGCGGCTGTTCGAGCACATCCAGGCGGGCTTCATCAAGCCCGGCGACATGATCAGCCACCGCGTGCCGCTCGAGCACATCGCCGAGGCGTACCACATGTTCTCGTCCAAGCTCGATGACTGCATCAAGCCGGTCATCGTCCCCTCGGCCGCGTAGCCCGCAACGGAGAAGCCATGCCTTACACGCCGAAGAAGCCCGTGACGCCCCCCAGCGCCGACGAGCTGCGCGCCCGCATCCCCGGATGGGGTGCCGACCTCGATCCGGCCGACCGGCCGTCCTTCCCGAAGGAGCGCTTCGATCCGGAGGCGACCGGGGCGCACTGGGAGGTGCCGGACCGACAGCCCGACGACCCCCGGCGCGAGCGCTCCATCGAGCACGCGCACCTCACCGCGGCATACGGAACCGCCCAGCCCCTGCACGGGGTTTCCGGCGCCATCCGCCGCCTCGCGTACGCGCGGTTCAGCGAAGGACGCGCCGCGCACTGGTTGCTGCTGATCCTCGGCGACCGCGTCGACGCGACGGGCGCCCACGTGCGCTCGCTGTTCACGCTGCGGCCGGACAACCCCATCACCGAGACCGGGATTCTCGCCGAGCCGCGCTTGAAGCCGATCGCGTCGCGTCGCGGCCGGGTCGACATCCGCCACGCGTGGATGGATCCGATCATCGTCGCGGGGCCGTGGCTGCTCGGCGGATGGGCCGTGCTGCGGGTCGGGCGCCGTCTGCTCACGCGGCGCAGCTAGCGCCCGGGTGGCCCAGGCTCGCGCGCTCGAATACGCGGGCTCACGGCGTGGCAGCCCGTCAGCTCTCGGTGTCAGCGGAGGGCGCGGCTGCATGCCAAAATGATTCTTGGGACTCGCCTGACGGGGTGGGCGAGCCGTTGAGAAAGGCACATCTCATGCCGTACCGCACGCAGGCCGTGCTGCAGGACTGGCTGGACGAGTTCCGCAGCGAAGGGCACGAGGTCCGCGGGCATGTGGCCCTTCAGGATGGCAGCGACGGCCGCGACACCGGGTTGGTGATCCTGCGGCTCGTGAATGCGACGACAGAGATGTTCATGCAGCCCGTCGCGCCGGGCGAACAGCACTGGGAGATCACCCTGCAGGCCCGTGCCAACGATCTGGTGATGAGCCCCGAGAAGCTCGAAGACCTCAGTGGCGAGCTTCAGCGGGCCGCCGCTCTGTGCCGGTTCCTGCAGGAGAAATCCGCCCAGCACGACAGGGAAGCCGAAGAGGCGCGCGCCTGACCCGCGCCTCGAGAGGCCTGCCGCTTCAGCCGGATACCCGGTGGGAGGCCGAGCGGATGGCGGCCAGCAGCGCGCGGTCGGCCGGTGGTGCGATGCTGCGCTGGGCGCGGGCACCGTATGCGGCGAGCCCCCGATACGCCGCGGCGCGCAGCGGGTCGGTGCCGCCCGCGGCCCAGAGGATCGCCAGCAGCATGCACGGCAACGGTTGCGTGCGGAGGGTCAGGGGCGACACTGTCCGGAAGAGTTCCCGCACCTCGCCGGCGTTGCGGAACAGGTCATCCCAGTGCGCACGGACGACGTCGCTGACGAGATCACCGTCGCGAGACCGCACGGCCGACTGAAGAGCGGGAAACGCGCGTGCACGGTTGAGGTTCCATCGCGCTATCCGCGCGTCCAGCTCCCGTGTCACGCGACCGGGCACGCGTCGACGAAGGGCTGCGCCGAGGATGGGGCGGAAAACGGGCGCGGGGATGAAGAGCGTGCCCGTGCGATCAGCCGACGGCGGGTAACGCCAGTACCCGAATCCTTCCGCCTCCGCCCGCTCCAGCAGCGTGCCGGGGGAGGGGTCGCCGGTCAGCTGGTGGGCCAGCTCCGCGTCGACCGCCTCGGAGAGCGCGATGCGCTCCAGGAAGGAGCGGAAGCGCTCGTCGCGCGACGAGGAGCGCAGCCGGAACAGCGACGCGACCGCCGCCTCGACCGCATCCTCGGCCGCCTCGGACGGCGTGCACCGGGCGAGTCCGACGATGCGGGCGAGGGCGGGGCTCCCGCCATGCTCGAGCACGTGCATCACGGTGTCGGGAGAAGCGTCGGAGCCGAGAACGTCGACCGCTTCGGTCTCCGTCAGAGCCAGGTCGTCGGGGCCGACGCGCTCGACATCCACGCCGAGCGCGACGCCGGGTTCGGTGAATCGGCTGGGCGTGCCGGTGGCGACACGCAACGACAGGCCGGGGTGCTCCTCGGCGAGGCGGGAAATCGCGGCGATCGTGGCGTCGTCCAGGTGCTCGGCCTCGTCCAGGACGAGCGTGAACGCGCCGGGGATGAGTCGCAGGGCGCGGTGAAGCAGACTCCACGCGTCGCCCCTGGGCGCGAGGCCTTCGTCGGACATGTCCCGCGCGTCCGCCTCATCCAGCAGGCCGGCATCCGCGAACGCGGCCGACACGTCGTGGACGAAGGCGTCGGGTTCGCTCATGCCCTCGCCCACGCGGAACCAGAGTCCCGACCGCGCGGTGCTGGTCGCCCACTGCGTCAGGGCGGTGGTCTTTCCGTAGCCGGAGGGTGCGTGCAGGACCACGACCGCGGCGTCTGCCTCGAGCCGCTGCATGAGACGAGGGCGCGCGGCGAGGCCGCGAGGGAGGCGGGGAACGGCGTGGATGCTCATCGGCGAGGAAGGCGGGGACGGCAGATTCGGATTCTGACCTGTTCCCGCGACTTACACTAGGCCGTCGCCGCGGCAGAGCGCTCACGACGATCTGTCCTCTGATGACATCCGCTCGACCTCGGCGAGCACGCGCGGGTGGGCCAGGATGCGGAAGTGGCCGCCCGTCTCCAGCAGCACGTTGCGCCCCCCGGGCAGGGTGCTGCTTTCGGGGATGTGGGGATCGAACAGGCCGTACACCGATGTGATGCGCCCGTTCACCTCCCGCTGCGCGGCGAGGGCGAGGATCGTTCTGTCGCGCGGCGAGAAGCTGCGGAGCGTCGGTGTGAGCATCATCCGGGCGTACCGCGAGCCGCCGAACGGCGCCGCGACGGCGACCATCCCCCTCACCCTCGTTCCCGCCGGTCCGATCATCACCTGTTTGCCGATGAGCCCGCCCTTGCTGTGAGCGACCAGGATCACATCTCGCAGGTCCTGTGTCTCGAGGTACGCGCTGACATGCGCGGCCATCTCGACGACAGGACGCTGATTGCGGTGCAGCAGGTCGATGACGTGGATCGGGTGACCGCGCGCGTGCAGGTGCTCGATGAGGGGTTGCAGGAATTTCCAGGTCTCGTACACGCCCGGGAGGATGATCAGCGGCACCCCCGGTCCGGTCCGGAACGTCTCCGGGCGTGTGCGGTTCGCAACCGCGCGCACTTGCCACGTCGTCGCGTAGGCGTAATCCGCCACCCACCACGCCGCGACCTGGAGCGCGTTCCTCATGTGCGCTCGTGCGCGGGTGCGGCGGTGGTGGTGGTAGTGGTGTGGAAGACGATGGCGTCCGCCACGGCGCGCGGTGACGAGAACTGGGCGACGTGGTACCGACCGGGAATCGTCACGAGCGCCGCCGCCGGCGCTCGGCCGCGGAGTCGCCGGCACCACTCCACGCCGGCGACGGGATCGCGCTCGCCGCGGATCACGAGGAGCGGCATCCTGAGACCGGCGACGCGATCTTCGATCGGGTAGGCGATCATGTGACGCACCTGGGTGAGGTACCACGGGATGCCGCAGCGGATGTAGTCGGTGAAGACGATCGCGTTGATCCGAGGGGTCTCGCCGAGGGTGTCTTTCCCCAGCGCGATGGCTTGCGCGACCACGCTGCGGTGCTCATCGTCGGTGACCGGCCCCACGGCGACCACGTGAGCGACGAGGTCCGGACGTTGCGCGGCGACCTCCACCACCCACTGGGCTCCCATCGAGTGCCCGACGAGGATGACGGGGCCGACGTCGAGGGATTCGATCACCCCGCCGAGGGCTTCCGCCATGGCGGCGACGTCCACGTCGAAACCGGGCTTGGGGAGCCCCGCGAATCCCGGAAGGTCGATCGAGAACACGGTGTGGTCTTCGGTGAGCACATCCTGCAGGCGCGACAGGTAGCGGTGCGACATGCCGATGCCGTGCACGAGCACGACCGGGGGCCGACCCGAGTCCTGTTGCGCCGTCGTCGCGAACACCTGGAACGCGAGCGGACCGCGATCGTGCCGCTGCACCGTGCGTGGCGGGGGCGGCGTCATGCGGCGTCGGGGGAGAAGTCGGTCATGGCGCAACGCTAACCCGCCAGGGATGCGGTGCCCCAACCCTGGACGGAAGCGGTGCTTCCCGCTAGATCTCACGCGCCGGCGGATCGGTGGAGTCTTGACAACGGCATCGAAACAGTGAGAACGTTTACACAACCTAGTGGAATCGTTTACACCGCTCGAAGGGGAGCCATGGCTCGCGTCACGATCACGCAGGTCGCCGCCCGCGCGGGTGTCTCCGTCGCGAGCGCGTCACGGGCCTTGAACGGGCTGATCGCGAGCGCCGAGACGGTGTCGAAGGTGCGGGACGCCGCGCGTGAGCTCGGCTACGTCGCCGACGCGACCGCGCAGTCGCTCAAGCGGGGACGCACCCTGCAGCTCGGCTACGCCGTCGCCGACATCGGCAACCCGGTGTACGTCGAGATGATGGCCGCCATCGAACGCGTCGTGTCGGCATCCGGCTACCGCCTGCTGCTGTCGTCGACCGGCACGGCATCGTCGTCGGTCGACGTCGTGCGCGATCTCGGCCGCGGCTACGTCGACGGCCTGATCCTGTCGCCCCTCCGCGTGACCGACGAACTGCTCGCCGCGCTCGCGGCCGCTCCCATTCCGCTCGTGGTGCTCGGGCGCCTTCCCGACTCCGCCGCATTCGACACCGTGCGTGCCGACTCCCGCACGGCCATGCGCCTGGTCGTCGACCACCTCGTCGCGGCAGGGCGGCGCGACATCGCGTTCGTCAACGGCCCGGCCGACACGACGCCCGGTGGGATGCGCCGGGAGGGTTTCATCGCGGCGGCGGCGAACCACCGCGACCTGCGCACCCAGCACATCGACGCATCCGACTTCACCATCGCGGCGGGCTACGACGCAGCGCTTCCGCTCCTGGACCGCTACGACCGGCCGACGGCGGTGGTCGCCGCGAACGACCTCATCGGCGTCGGCGTCCTGCGCGCCGCCGAAGATCTCGGCCTGAGCGTCCCGACCGACCTCGCCGTGACCGGTGTGGATGACACCGAACTCGCCGAGGTCGTGCGCCCGGGACTCACGAGCGTCGACCTGGGCGCGAAAGAGCGCGGGCGGGCCGCCGCAGAGATGCTCCTGGCGCGCATCGCCGAACCGGCCCGGGCGACGCACACCGTCACCGTGCCCCCCTCGTTGGTCGTCCGCGGCTCGTCGTCGGCGTCCGCACCCTCCGCCCTACGCCGACCTGAGCTCATCGATGAAGAGAAGGCCCACGGATGACCACGCTCGAGAAGACGAAGAAGTCCTCGCCGCCGCCGCGCGTCCGGCAGATCGGACCACGCGCCCGCGCCCAGCGCAGAGAGGCCATCGCCCTGGTCGGGCCGGCGCTCCTGCCGATCATCATCTTCTCGGTGGTCCCGCTCATCAGCGGTGTCGCCCTCGGATTCACGGATGCGACGCTCGCCCGCAACGCCGAGGTCACCTTCATCGGCCTCGGCAACTTCATCGACCTGGCAGGCAACCGGCGCTTCTGGGAGTCGTTCGGCATCGGCATCGTGTGGGCAGGGTCCGTCGCGCTCCTCACCCTGGTCAGCGCCACGGGGCTCGCCCTGCTGCTCAACAGCGACCTGCGACTGAAGGGCCTCACCCGGGTGCTCGCCCTGATTCCCTGGGCGATGCCGCCGGTGGTCATCGCGATCGTCTGGCGCATGATCTACAACCCCAACTCCGGGCCCCTCAACGGCACGCTCAGCTGGCTCGGCATCCCCGGAGTCAACTGGCTCGGCGACTTCTCGACCGCACTGCCGGCGGTCATCGTCGTGGGCGTCTGGGCCGGCATCCCGCAGACCACCGTGCTGCTCCTGGCCGGGATGCAATCCATCGCGCCCGAGCAGCACGAAGCGGCCGCCGTCGACGGCGCCGGTGCGGTGCGCCGGTTCTGGCACGTGACCCTGCCGGCGTTGCGGCCCGTGATCATCGCGGTCACGGCGCTCGATTTCATCTGGCAGTTCAACTCGTTCGGCCTCATCTACGTGCTCACCGAGGGTGGTCCGGGAGGCCGCACGATGATCCCGCCGCTGTTCACCTACCTCGAGGCGTTCCGCAACCGCGAGATCGGGTACGCCTCGGCGATGGGCAACGTCCTGGTCGTGGCGATCCTGCTGATCCTCTCGCTGTACCTGATCAATCAGTTCCGGCAGAACAAGGCGGTCAGTAAATGACCACGAAACGGCCCCTCTACGCCACTGTGCTGATGTACCTCGCGCTGGCGGGGTACCTGATCTTCCTCGGCTTCCCGCTGCTGTGGCTGCTGTCGGCATCGTTCAAGTCGACGCAGGAGCTCAACTCCCTCGCGGTGAACCTCATCCCGCAGCAGTGGGACTTCAGCAACTACGCCTCGGCGCTGGAGCGGCAGAACCTGCTCACCGCCGCGGGCAACTCCATCGTCGTCGCGGTCGTGACGATGATCATCTCGGTGCTGCTGTCGATGCCGATGGCTTACGCCCTCGCGCGGCTGAAGGGAAAGCTGCGCGCCGCCGGCACGGTGTGGATCCTCGTCAGCCAGGTGTTCCCGACGATCCTCATCATCATCCCGCTCTTCCTGGTGCTCCGGAGCCTGCAGCTGAACGACACCCTGTTCGGCCTCATCCTCGTCTACGTCACGTTCACGATGCCGTTCACGCTGTGGATGCTGCAGGGCTATGTCGCCGCGATCCCGCCCGACCTCGAGGAAGCCGCCGAAATGGATGGCGCGGGGCGATTCACGATCCTCCGCACCGTCATCCTGCCGCTGCTTGCCCCGGGCCTCGTAGCCACCGCGATGTTCACGTTCGTGTCGGCCTGGAACGAGTTCTTCCTCGCGCTCGTGCTCATCCAGAGCCCGGAGCTGTACACGCTGCCGATCGCGCTGCGCTCGTTCCTCGGCGCCGAGGGGCAGACGCAGCTGGGGCCCCTGGCCGCCGGCGCGATCCTCGCGACGATCCCGTCGCTCATCATCTTCGGGATCCTGCAGAAGAAACTCACCGGCGGCATGCTCGCCGGTGCCGTCAAGGGCTGACCCTCCCGAGACGGAGAACCAAGAGAAAGAGAAAGGCGATCATCATGAGAAGAATCCGGGGCATCGGCGCCGTCGCATTCGCGGGCGTCGCAGCCATCGCGCTGGCGGGGTGCCAGCAGGGCAGCGCCAACAACGACGGCGGGGGAGACGGCGACGCCGTCACGCTGCAGTTCCAGTCGCTGTCGGACCAGCCGGCGACCCAGGCGGCGATCGAGGAGATCGTCGACGCCTGGAACGCCGAGAACGACGACGTTCAGGTCGAGATCGTCCAGGCCGGGTGGGACGGCATCTACGACAAGCTCATCACCCAGTTCACCGGCGGCACCGCCCCCGACATCATCCACTTCGACGCGAGCTCGATCGTCTCGTTCGCGGCGGACGGATACCTGGCGGACCTGACCGACCTCATCGACCCGGAGTTGACGTCCGATGTCTCCGAGAGCATCTGGGATTCCGTGACCCACGACGACCAGATCGTCGCGTACCCCTCGACGCTGCAGTCGTACATGGCGTTCGCGAACACCGACCTGCTCACGGCGGCGGGCGTGGAGGTCCCGACCGGCGACACGATGACGTGGGATGAGCTGCAGGAGATCGCCCAGGCGACCACCACCGGTGACCAGTACGGTCTCGGCTGGGGCCTCGGTTCCCCCACCGCCACGATCATGAGCCTGTCGCTCGGTTTCGACGGCGGGTACTTCGAGGGCGAAGGCGACGAGGCCACGATCGAGGTGGGCGACGATGAGCTCGCGGTGGCTGAACGCATCCACGAGATGGCATACACCGACAGGTCACTCGAGCCGACGTCGCTGACCCAGTCCGGTTCGGACGTGCTGCCCTCGTTCTACGGCGGCAAGGTCGCCATGACCGTGCAGGGTTCCTTCCAGGCGACGAACATCGCCAACGACGCCCCCGAGGGCTTCAACTGGGTCGCCCTGCCGCCGCTCGAGGGCTCGGCCGGTGCGCTCCAGGCCGGACCCCCGCAGACGTATTCGGTGAACGTCGACTCGGAGTACGTGGAGGAGTCGGCAGACTTCCTCAACTACTTCATGAGCGGTGAGAACCTGGGGAAGATCGCCTTCGCCGACGCGCTGATCCCGTCGTCGGGTGCGGCGCGCGCCGAGGTCGAGACGCTCGCCGGTGACGACCAGGCGTGGAAGCAGGTGCTCGCCTCCGGTGAGGGCCTGGTCGGTCCGCCGTTTCTGAAGGTGTCGAAGTACGCCGAATGGAAGGACACGATCGCGACGCCCGCCTTCCAGCAGTACCTGGCCGACCAGATCAGCAGCGAGGAGCTCGCGACGCAGCTCACCGACGGCTGGGCCGACGTCGCCGGCTGATGACATCGACGGGGGCGGGTCGATCGACCCGCCCCCGTGACACACACGCGTGAACGAAATGAGGGAATGCATGGACGTGTTGCACGATCGGGTGGCGGCAGTACTGGCGGGTGCCGCCGTGGGCGATGCGCTCGGCGGGGCGACCGAGGGCTGGACGCCCGAACAGATCGAGGAGCGGCACGGCGGACGTGTCGAGGGGATCGTCGGTCCGTTCCTGCCCGACTGGCGTACGGCGCGGCCCATCGCGCCGTACCACAAGGGCGATGGGCACGTGACGGATGACACCCTCATGACGCACGCGCTCATCGAGGTGTACGCGAAGCAGCGGCGCCACCTCGACGCCTACGACGTCGCGAGCGACCTCGTCCCCCTCATGATCGGCGAACGCCGCTGGATCCCCGAGCTGGAGGACGAGGCGCTCATCCTGCAGCGCGTCTTCCTGGCCGAGAAGTGGCTCGTCATGAAGCTGCACTACGGCCACGCCGACCCGCGCGAAGCGGGCGTCGGCAACGTCGTGAACTGCGGCGCCACGATGTACATGGCACCCGTCGGGCTCGTCCACATCGGCGACCCGCGTGGCGCTTACGCCGAAGCGATCGACATCACCGGCGCCCACCAGTGGTCGTACGGTCGCGAGGCGGCCGGCGTGTTCGCCGCCGCGGTCGCCGCCTCCGCCGCCCCCGGCGCCACCGTCGCCGACGTGCGCCGCGCGGTGCTCGATGTCGCCCACGACGGCACTGCCGCCGCCATCCGCGCCGTCTTCGACGCCGTCGACGCTTTCCTCGCAGCAGGCGGCTCGGACGACCCGCGCGAGCTCGGCCGCATCATCCGGCGGGCGGTCGCACCCTTCGACACGGTGGGGGAGCAGTACCGGTCGCCGGCGATGGACGCTCGGCTTCCGTCACGTACGAAGGCGATCGAGGAGCTTCCCGTCGCCCTCGGCTTCGTGGTGGCGCACGACGGCGACTTCCGCGCCGCGGTGCTGGATGCGGTCAACTACGGCCGCGACGCCGACTCGATCGCGACGATGGCCGGCGCCATCTGCGGTGGCCTGCGCGGCAGCGCCGATGTCCCGAGCGAGTGGGTGAGCGGGGTCACCACCGCGAGCCGCCTCGACCTCGACGGCGTCGTGACGGCGATGGTCGAGGTGGTCCGTGACGTCGCACGGGCCGACGCGGAGCGCGCGGCCGCGCGTGCCACGGCACTGTCGACGCTGCTGGCCCCGGAGGCCGTGGAGTGAGACTGACGTGGGCCCAGCCGGAAGACCTCGTCCCCGCCGAGTTCGCGGCGCTGCGGGAACAGGGTGTGAGCGAGGACGAGCTCCTGCCGATCGAACGCCGATGGGCCGAGGCCGGTGGCGCCACCCGGCTGGCACCGTCGGGCGCGAGTGCCACGCCGGCGCCCGCGGCGCTGCGCGCACTGGCGCGGACCATCCTGGACGAACTGCAGGGGCTGCAGCGCCCGAGCGCGGACGAACCCGACGAGTGGGACGCGATCGAAGCGCTCCTGCCGCCCGCGCCGGGCGCGTCCGCCGGGGGTGCCACCTTCGAGCGCGTCCACGGGGCATGGCTCGGGCGGGCGGCGGGGTGCCTGCTCGGCAAACCCGTCGAGAAGATCCCGCGCGAGGGGATCGAGGAGATCGCCCGCGCGACCGGTAACTGGCCGATCCACGGCTACTTCACCGCCCGGGGTCTGCCCGCCGAGGTCGCCGAGCGGTGGCCCTGGAACCGGCGCTCCGCGCCGACCTCCCTCGTCGAGAACATCGCCGGGATGCCCGAGGACGACGACCTGAACTTCCCCATCCTGGCCCTCGACCTGCTCGAGCAGCACGGCGCGGGCCTGCAGACCGACCACGTCGCCCAGGCGTGGCTCGCCGCCCTCCCCGCGGGCCGGGTCTTCACGGCCGAGCGCGCCGCGTACCGCAACATCCTCGACGCGCGCCCCGTGCCCGAGACCGCGACCCACCACAACCCCTTCCGGGAGTGGATCGGCGCGGTCATCCGCGCCGACGTCCACGGGTGGGCCCACCCCGGCGACGTGCGCGCCGCTGCCCGCTCGGCGTGGGTCGACGCACGGCTGAGTCACACGCGAAACGGCCTCTACGGCGAGATGTGGGCCGCCGCCCTGTGCGCGGCATCCCTCGTCGCAGACACCCCCGACGCCGTCCTGGATGCTGCGGACGCCGTCGTCCCGCCCGCCTCGCGCCTTGCGCACGCCGTGCGGTTCGGGCGCGAGACCGGTCGTGCGCTCGCCGACGGCCGCCTCAGCACGGCGGATGCGCTCGACGCCCTGCACGCCGAATACGCCGGCATGCACTGGGTGCACACCCTCAACAACGCCGCCCTCATCGCGTGCGCGCTGCAGGCCCACGGCCGCGACTTCGGCGCCGCCGTCGCGTTCGCCGTTGCCGGCGGCTGGGACACCGACTCGGGCGGCGCGACCGTCGGCTCGGTCGCCGGCGGCCTCGTCGGCGCGGACGGCATCGGCCCCCAGTGGACGACGCCGCTGCAGGACCGGATCGCCACCTCCCTGCCCGGCGGCGCTCACCGCTCCATCCGTGAGCTCGCCGAGCGTACGTGCGGGCTGTGGGAGGCGTCATCGTGACCGTCGTCGTCGTCGGCAGCATCAACCAGGACGTCGTCGCCCGCGTCGCCCGCATCCCCGCCCCGGGCGAGACGCTGCTCGCCTCCTCCCTCGTGCGCACCGGCGGCGGTAAGGGCGCGAACCAGGCCGTCGGCGCCCGTCGCGCCGGTGGCGCCACGGTCGCGTTCGTCGGAGCGGTGGGCGCGGATGCCGAGGGCGAGACGCTGCGCGCAGCGCTCGCCGCCGACGGCATCGACGTCTCCGGTCTCGTACGGATCGAGGGAGTGACCGGCACCGCGCTCATCTCCGTCGACGCCTCCGGCGAGAACGCGATCGTCGTGGCCGCCGGCGCCAACGCGGCCCGCGAGACGCTGACCGACGTGCAGCGCGAGGTCGTCGCGGGGGCGACGGTCCTCCTGACCCAGCTGGAGATCCCGGTGCCGCTCGTCCAGGATGCGGCGGCATCCCGCGCCGCCGGTGCGTGGCACGTCCTGAACGCGGCTCCTTCGGCGCCCTTCGCGTCGGCGCGCGACGCGCTGCTGGCCGCGACCGACGTGCTCGTGGTGAACGAGCACGAAGCCCTCGAGGTGGCGGGAACCCACGAGCTGGACGCGGCCATCGCCGCACTCGCACCGGCCGTGCGCGCGCTCGTGGTCACCCTCGGCCGCCGCGGGTGCCTCGTCGTCTGCGGCGCCGAGCGGGCGGAGGTTCCCGCGCACGTGGTGACGGCTGTGGACACCACCGGCGCCGGTGACACCTTCTGCGGAGTCTTGGCCGCGGCCCTCGCTGCGTCCGGACGGCGACCCGACACCGTCGACGTCGCTCTGCTCGTCGACGCCGCGCGGGCCGGGGCCGCCGCATCCGCCCTCGCCGTCACGCGCCCCGGTGCGCAGGACGCGGTGCCCACCACCGGCGAGGTCGCTGCCCTCATGAAGGAGAACCCGACGTGAGCGGTGGATTCGACCCCCTCGTCCCCCGCGAGATCGACCGGCCGACGCCGGTGCCGCTCGACGTCGACGTCGCCGTGGGTGATGCGGCGACCACGCTCGACGACGCGAAGATCTTCGTCGCCCCGACCGATCCCGCCGAGCTCGACGCGTGGCGCGCGCAGCTGGGCGCGTGGCGCGAGGGCGCCCGTGCCCGGCACGGCGCGCCGACCCGGTACGACGACCCCGCATCCGCATGGGCGAGCCGCTGCTTCACGGTGGCGCAGGTGTGGCTGTGGGACGAACTCTTCTTCGACTTCGAGGCGCAGCGGTTCACACCCGAACGCTTCCTCGACGACGCGCAGCGCCGGTTCGGCGGCTTGGACGGCATCGTGCTGTGGCACGCCTATCCCGTCATCGGCATCGATGACCGCAACCAGTGGGATTTCTACGCCGTGCCGGGGCTGGCCGAAGCCGCCGACGCGCTACACGCCGCGGGAGTCGCGGTGTTCGTGGACTACAACCCGTGGGACGTCGGCACGCGCCGGGACGGCGACGACGCCACCGAGCTCGCCGCGACGGTCCGCCGCCTCCGCGCGGACGGCGTCTTCCTCGACACGCTGAGGAAAGCCGACCCCGACCTCGTCGCCGCGCTCGACATCGCGCGCCCGGGCATCGGGCTCGAGGGGGAATCGAAGCTCGCCACCGAGCGGATCGCCGACCATACGCTGTCGTGGGCGCAGTGGTTCGCCGATTCCGAGGTGCCGGGCGTCCTCCGGGCCCGCTGGTTCGAGCGGCGCCACATGCAGCACCACATCCGCCGCTGGCACCGCGACCACGCCGAGGAGCTGCGCTCGGCGTGGCTGAACGGCGTCGGCATCATGGTGTGGGAGGTCGTCTTCGGCGTGTGGGTGGGGTGGAACGACCGCGACGCGGCGACGCTCCGCCGCATGCTGCCCGTGCAACGGGGCCTGCACCGCTGGCTCGTCGCGGGGGAGTGGGCGCCGCTCGCGGTGCACGACGCCCCCGTCTTCGGCTCGGCCTTCGAGCTCGACGGCGTGACCCTGCTGTGCCTGGTCAACACGTCCGACGCCGATATCGTCCACGAGCTTCCCGGCGACGGGCGGTACGTCCCGCTGCACGAACCCGGTGACGGGGTCTCGACGGTGACGGTGCCGGCCGGCGGCATCGCGGCCGTCGTGAGGCTGCCGGCGGATGCGGCCGTCCCGGCGCTCGTCGACGGGGTGCGCGCCGCGCTCCTCGCCGAGCCCCCGGTGGCGGACGCGTCCTTCCCGCACCGCCGGGCTCGGCGCCTTCCCGCGCCGGAGTGGACGGGACCCGTCCGGGGCGAGGCCGAGGAGGCCCCCACCGTGACGGTCGCCGCCGGCACGCACGTGCTGACGGTGCGGTTCCGCGCCCGGGAGACCGGCATGTACGAGGGTGCGCCGTACGTGGACGAGTGGAAGCCGCTGCCCCCGCGCCTGCACGATCAGCGCACGCTCGAGCGCGTCGCCGAGGTGCCGCAGCCGGTGCGGGTCGCTGGCGCCGAAGTGAGCGAGGCGGAGTACGCCCGCTTCCTCGACGCGATCGAGGAACACACCGATGCCCGCGACCCCGAGCTCCCCGCGACCGGCATGACCTTCGCCCGCGCCCGCGAGTATGCGGCGTGGGTGGGCGGGCGGCTTCCGACGGAGGACGAGTGGCAGCTCGCCGCATCCGACCCGTCCTTCCGGCGGCGGGAACCGGAGGTGTGGAACTGGACCGAGTCGGAGCACTCCGACGGACGCACCCGGTTCGTCATGCTCAAGGGCGGCAGCGCGCACCGCAGCGACGGATCCGACTGGTACTTCGACGGCGGAGTCCAGGCGCCGGAGTTCGCCGCGAAGCTGCTGCTGCCGGGGCTGGGACAGGACGCGTCGCCGTCGATCGGGTTCCGGGTGTGCTGGGAGGAGCGCGCATGACCCCCCTCGACGGGCTCCGCGTGATCGACGCATCCACCCTGTTCGCCGGCCCCATGGCGGCCATGCACCTCGGCGACATGGGCGCCGAGGTCATCAAGGTGGAGCATCCCACCCGGCCCGACCCGGCCCGCGGGCACGGCCCGAGCAAGGACGGTCAGAACCTCTGGTGGAAGACGCTGGGGCGCAACAAGCGCACCGTCGCGATCGACCTGCACGCCGCGGACGGGCGTGACGCGTTCCTCCGCCTCGCCCGCAGCTCCGACGTCGTCATCGAGAACTTCCGCCCCGGCACGCTGGAGCGGTGGGGTCTCGGGTACGAGGAGCTGTCGGTCGACAACCCCGGTCTGGTGCTGGCCCGCGTGACCGGCTTCGGACAGATCGGGCCGTACCGCAGCCGGCCGGGCTTCGGCACGCTCGCCGAGGCGATGAGCGGGTTCGCCGCCGCCACGGGCGAGCCCGACGGGCCGCCGACCCTCCCGCCGTTCGGACTCGCCGACGGCATCGCGTCGCTGGCGACCGCCTACGCGATCATGACGGCCTTGCACGCCCGCGGGCGCGACGGCCGCGGGCAGGTCGTCGACGTGGCGATCATCGAGCCGATCCTCGCGATGCTCGGCCCGCAGATCACGCGGTGGGATCAACTCGGCTCTGTTCAGCCGCGCACCGGCAACCGCTCCACCAACAACGCGCCCCGCAACACCTACCGCACGGCCGACGGCTCCTGGGTGGCCGTCTCCACCAGTGCGCAGTCGATCGCCGAGCGCGTGATGGCCCTCGTGGGCCGCCCCGACCTTGCGGCCGAGCCGTGGTTCGCGAGCGGGTCGAGCCGGGCCGAGCACGCGGACGAGCTCGACGACGCGGTCGGCGGCTGGATCGCGCAGCACACGCGCGAGGAGGTGGTGGCCGCGTTCGAACAGGCGCAGGCCGCCGTCGCGCCGGTGTACGACCCGTCCGACATCGTCGCCGATCCGCAGTTCCAGGCGCTCGGGACGATCCACCGCATCCATGACCCCGACCTCGGCGACATGGCCATGCAGGGACCGCTGTTCCGCCTGTCGCGCGATGAGGCGACGATCGCGTTCGCGGGACGCGCGCACGCCGCCGACAGCGACGAGGTGCTCGAGTCGCTCGGCTACACCGCGGAGGACATCGCCCGCATGCGTGCGGAAGGATCGATCGCATGACCCGCCGCATCCTCGTCGCCCTCTATGCGCCCGCCGACCGTCCGGAGCGCTTCGGCAAGGCGCTGGATGCGGGGGCGGATGCGGTCATCGTCGACCTCGAGGACGCGGTGACGTTGTCGCGCAAGGCGCAGGCGCGAGCCGCGCTCGCCGACTTCGCCGCCGCCTGGACCGACCGAGGGGAGCACGCTCCCGCCGTGCAGGTGCGCATCAATGCACGAGGCGCTGCCGCCCACGAGGAGGATCTCGCCGCCGTCGCGGACCTGCCCGCATCCTTCGGCATCCGGCTCCCGAAGACCGAGTCGGCCGACGACGTCGCCGCGATCCGCTGCGCGCTGCCCGGCCGCGAGGTGCACGCGCTGCTCGAATCCGCGCTATCCATCGAGCGGGCGTTCGAGATCGCGGGAGCCGGGGTGTCTTCCATCGCGGCGGGAGAGGCCGACCTGCGCGCCGAGGTCGGCGTTCCCGCCGGGCCGGCCGGCGAACCGGGCCTCGCCTGGTCGCGGGGGCGCATCGTCAACGCCGCCGCGGCAGCGGGCCTGCCGCTGCCCCTCATGGCCGTGTGGGCAGACGTCGCCGACCTCGACGGCCTCGAGCAGAGCTGCCGCGCCGGGCGCGCGCTCGGGTACGCCGGCCGCACCGCCATCCACCCACGTCAGATCGAGGTGATCCGTCGGGTCTTCACCCCGGATGCCGACGAGGTCGCCCGCGCGCAGCGCATCGTCGACCGCGTGGCCGCCGCCGCCGCCGACGGCACCGGCGCGTTCGTGCTCGAGGACGGCACCTTCATCGACGTCGCGATGGTGAAGGCGGCCGAACGCGTGCTCGCCGCATCCGATCGCCCCCGCGCCTGAGCCCCTTCGCGGGGTCGGCTGACGGCACCCCGATGTTCGAGAGGGCCGGCTTCACCGTCGAGCGTCGCATCGGCCAGAGCAAGACGTGATGCGGAAGACGGTGACTCCCGCCGCCGTCCGCTGGCGCCGGGTTTCGCGCGGCCGAACGTCGTCGACGTGCGGGCAGAAGGGGCACTGCGAGACCGGGCGTGGGGTCCCGGCCGGTGCTCAGCTAGGCGGCGGAGATCTGCGGGGCGAGGGTGTCGATGCGGCGGCGCAGATCGGCGTACGCCGACTCGAAGGCCGCGAGGTCGCCGGCCGCGACGGGGTCAGGGACGGACCAGTGCAGGTCGCTGGTGCCGAGGTGTTCGTGGGCGTTGTCGCAGACCGTGATTCGAAGATCCCCCTCGGCCTCGATCTCGGACAGCAGACGCGGGTGCGCATCGGAGAGGTCGAGGCCATGCTTCGCGGCGACCTTCACGGCGCCGGGTGCGACCGAGGGCGCGGGAACGGTTCCGGCCGATGCGGCGGGAATGGAGCTCCTCTCCCGCCAGAGGTGTTCGGCGAGCTGGGAGCGCGCGGAGTTGGCGGTGCAGACGAAGATCACCCGGGATGCCGCCAGGTGCGCGTGCGTCCCGAGGTCGGTCAGGTCGCCGGCGTTCAGGTGCACGTAGTTGCGCCGCCGGTCACCCTCGGATCGCGATCGCGTGATCAGCGTCACGGACTCGAGAACCTTGAGGTGATGCGCGAGCAGGTTGGACTCCACCTCGAGCCGGAGCTGCAGCTCCCGCGGTGACAGATCGCCGAGCGTGAGCAGGTCGACGATCCGAAGTCGCGTGGGGTCGCCGAGCGCCGCGTGGCGCGCGGCGCGGGCCTCGAGGAATGTTCGCTCACTGTTCATTGACTCAATGCTGATTGAGCTAGGGTGTCGCTGTCAAGCTCTGGAGGACCATGAATCACTCGCACCTGATCCGACGCGTCGTCGCTGAGGCGCTCGGCGCGGCTTTTCTCGTCGCGGTCGTCGTCGGCTCCGGCATCGCTGCCTCCCGCCTGTCGACGGACGCGGGTATCCAGCTGCTGGCGAACAGCGTGGCGACGGCGATGGGCCTCACGGTGCTGATCCTCGTCCTCGGTCCGCTGTCGGGCGCTCACGTGAATCCGTTGGTCTCGTTCGTTGACGCCGCGCTCGGTCGCCGCGCACGCACCGGGCTGACGACCGCCGAGGCGATCCTGTACGCCGCGGCGCAGCTGACCGGCGCCATCGGGGGAGCGGTGCTCGCGAACCTCATGTTCGAGGTGCCGACGGCATGGTCGACAACGGAACGGGCCGGTGCGGGTGTCCTGCTCGGTGAGGTCGTCGCCACGGGCGGGCTGATCCTGTTGGTGGTCGGCCTGGCCCGCGGCGGCGCCGGGCTGATTGCTGCGCCGGCCGTCGGCGCGTACATCGGGGCGGCGTACTGGTTCACCAGCTCGACCTCGTTCGCCAATCCCGCCGTCACCGTCGGGCGCATGTTCACCCACACCTTCGCGGGCATCGCGCCGGCTTCGGTTCTCCCGTTCCTCGCCGCCCAGCTGCTCGGCGCCACCGTCGGCGCGCTGCTCGCCGCCTTCCTGTTTCCCCGCACCCTCGCGGGCCTGTCCGTCGCGGACGACGTCGTCGTTCCGCAGACCCTCCCCTGACCGGAAGGACGCCTCATGCACATCGTCGCCATCGGTGGCAGCGACGCCGGAATCTCTGCCGCGCTGCGCGCCCGCGAGCTCGACCCGACCGTGGATGTCACGGTGGTCGTCGCCGACGCGTACCCGAACTACTCCGTCTGCGGCATCCCGTACTTCTTCTCCGGCGAGGTGCAGCCGTGGCAGTCGCTCGCCCATCGCACCCACGCCGACCTCGAAGCGACCGGCATGCGCCTGCGCCTCAACACCCTCGCCACGGGCATCGACGTCACCGGTCGACGGCTCACCGTTCGCGACCAACAGGGGGTCGAGTCGACCATCGGCTATGACGCACTCGTCGTCGGCGCCGGTGCGCTGCCCACTCACGCCGGCATCGCCGGTCTCGACGAGCTCGGCCCCGACGACGGCGTGCACGTCATCCACTCGATGGGCGACACCTTCGCGCTGAACGCGCACCTCACCGAGCGGACGCCGCGCTCGGCGATCATCATCGGTGCCGGCTACGTGGGCCTCGAAATGGCCGAGGCGTTCACCGCCCGCGGCATCGCCGTCACGCAGCTGCAGCGCGGTGCCGAAGTGCTTTCCACCCTGGATGACGAGCTGGGCGCGCTCGTGCACGCGGAACTGGCCAGCCACGGTGTCGTCGTACATACCGGCACCACCGTCCGCCGCGTCGAGAAGACCGACCGCGGCCTGGTCGTGCACGCCAACCGCGCCGGCGGAGACGTCACCCACGCCGCGGATCTGGTCCTCGCCGTGGTCGGAGTCCGCCCGAACACCCGGCTGCTCGAGCACGCCGGCGCGGCCCTCGGTGCGGGGGGCGCCGTGGTGGTGGACGAGCAGATGCGCACGGGCCTGCCAGGTGTGTTCGCCGCCGGCGACGGGGTCACCACTCACCACCGCCTCCTCGGCGTCACCTACCTCCCCCTCGGCACCACCGCACACAAGCAGGGCCGCATCGCCGGGGAGAACGCCCTGGGCGGAGCTGCCCGCTTCGCCGGTTCGGTCGGTACCCAGGTCGTCAAGGTCTTCGACCTCGTCGCCGCACGCACCGGACTCCGCCAGCACGAAGCGCTCGCCGCAGGATTCCCCGCGGCCACCACGCAGGCCGTCGCCGACGACCACAAGCGGTACTACCCGGGCGCTCAGCCCATCAGCATCCGCATCACCGGCGACACCGGCACCGATCGCCTCCTCGGCGCACAACTCGTCGGGCGACTGGGCACCGAGACCGCCAAACGCGTCGACACCTACGCCACCGCCCTGTTCGCCGGACTCACCGTCGAGCAGATCAGCGACCTCGACCTGTCGTACACCCCGCCGCTCGGGTCGCCATGGGACGCCGTGCAGGTCGCGACCCAGTCCTGGTCGCGCGACACTCGACTGACGGGAACCCGCGCATGACCACCCCGCCGACCGTGGTGTTCATCTGCACGCACAACGCCGGCCGCTCCCAGCTCGGAGCGCACCTTCTCACCCATGTCGCCGGCGATCGTGTCTCATCGACCAGCGGGGGGATCGCCCCCGCCGACGTCATCAACCCCGCCATCGCACGCACCCTCGCCGAGCTGGGCATCGACACCTCGGCCGCCACGCCGCGCGCGGTCACCGCCGAGGACCTCGCCACCGCAGACATCGTCGTCACCATGAAGCCCGGCCTGGCGCTTCCCGGCCCGATCGCGGGAGAGCACGTCGAATGGGAGTTCCCCGACCCCGCTGCGTGGGAGGCCGACGGCGCGCGCGACCTCCGCGATGCCGTCCGCACCGCGGTCACCGCGCTCGCGGAACGGTTCGCCTAGACCTCGCGGCCGTCGCGCCGAGAGGCGAGAACTTCCCTGCCCTCCGGAGTGAGCGCGTACGTGTCCCCATCGCGCGCCACCCAGCCGAGGTTGAGAAGCCGCCAGACCGTCTCGTCCAGCATCCGGGGCAGTCGCTCACGGTGCGCCGTGGTCAACTCCGGGCGACGAGCCTCCCACCCGGCCACCATCTCGGCCTTCGAGAGGTGCCCGCCGACCGCCAGGATGTCGAGGACCAGTGCGCGCACCGCGGTGAGGTGGCGCCGCGCGATCGGATCGGTCATCAGGCGCCGCTCCCCGGGCGCCGATGCTCGATCAGGACGCTGTCCCGCCACTGGCCCGCCACCGGGTGACCGGCCAGGCGGTCGTACGCGACCTGACGTCGGGTCACGTCGATCAAGGTCACGGCATCCTCCGCAGATATCGATGAGCGTCGATCCCAGTATCGGATCATCCATCGGTCGCCGGCGCCCAGAGGACATTGCCCCGTTGCGCGCATCGGCGTGAGCGACGTTCGGGGGGCCCTCGAAGACGTACACGCGTGATGGCGACCGAGGTCCTGCGGATCGCTGATCTCGCTGAGAAAATATGTGGACGCGGCGGCGGGAGTCGAACCCGCAACGCACTCGGGTATGAACCGATGCCCGGGACCGCCCGGACCGCCGCGATGTCCTCCACGGTAGCCACCCCGGCGGGTGCGGTCGAGCGTGTGACGCCCCATGTCGAGGCCGAGTATCCATCGCTCCGGCGAGGATGCGGCACTCCGCGGGATTCTCGCCGTGCAGGTGGATTCTCGCGGGCGGGTCAGGGACGTGCAGGCGGAGCGCGCGGTCTTCGCCGGCCATCTGCGTGACCCCGCTGAGCTGTGGGGGCGGGTCTCCGCGATCGCGCTGGCCGCGGTGGGGCTGCTGGTGGGTATCTCGGCGCTGCGCTGGTCCCACTGAGCGGTGAGGATGACGGGCGCGGCGCGCTACCGTAAGGGGATGGCGACAACGGTGCGGAATTGGGCACTGGCCCTCCTCACCGCCGGTGCGCTCCTGGTGGTCGGAGCGGCCGTCGCGATCATCGGCGGGGGCGTGGTCGATGCCGGTGAGGGTGCGGCCCGCGCCGCCGAGCAGAGCGACCCGGCGCTGACGTGGATCGCACGGGCACTGCTCGTCCTTTCGGTCGCGTGGCTGATCATCGGGATGCTCTCCGCCCGCACGCGCATGGTGCGCCGCCCCGGCGCCGCAGGGGCACGGGCGGCCTGGCTGGCCTCGACTCGGCCGTGGCGTGCCGACGAATCCACCCTGGGGATGCTGCCACTGGACCGCTGGCTCATGGTCCTCGTCCCCGGCGCTCTGCTGGTGGCGACGCGGGCGGTGCAGACCGCGCTGCTCGGGTGGGTCGATCTGGTCGTCGTGCTCAGCGGCTGGCTCGTGTTCATCCTCGTCGTCCGAGCCCTCGTCGGCCGTCGCTCGCCGTGGCCGGTCATCGCCGCGGTCGGGGGTGTGATCGTGCTCCGCTGCGCACTGGCACTGGCGGCGGTGTCGGTTGCCGGTCCGGCGGCGTTCTGGGTGTCTTTCTGGACGGATCCGGCCGTGCGTTCGGCGTACGTGATCCCCGCCGTGGCGCTCGCGCTCTGGGTGTTCATCGCCGCCGCGTGGGCGCTGGTGGCGCAATTCGGCCGCCGGCGCGCGTGGGGCACCGTCATCGCGGGCGTCGGTGCCGGACTGGCTCTCCCGGGGGCGGGGGTCGCCCTGGCCGGGATCGATGTGGTCACCGACGCGTGGAGCGCCCAGCTGCCGGGCGTCCGGCTGGAGGTGGATGTGCTCCTGGGCGCTGCGGGAGCGGCGTGGGTGGTCGTCGCCGCGGGTGCCGCTCTCGTGGCGGCCGGGCTGGCGCTGCGGTTCGCGCCCGCCCGTCGGGTGCCATAAGTCCCTGGCGCGGAGGGTCGGGAGCGGGCATACACTGACCCCGAGTGCGAGCTGCCTCGATCCCGGAAGGGGATGCCATGAGCGATGCCACGAGTGCGGTGCCCGAGCGGCGCCTGCTGTCCAGCTTCTCCGACTATCTCGGTGCCCAGTCCGCGGTCGACCGGCTTTCGGACGCAGGATTCCCCGTCGAGCGCGTCGCGATCGTGGGGCACAACGTGCGGATCGTGGAGCAGGTGACGGGCCGCATGACGAACGCCCGCGCCGCCGGGTACGGCGCGGCCAGCGGCGCGTGGTTCGGGCTCCTCATCGGCCTGCTGTTCGGTCTGCTCGCCCCCGCCGAGGTGTGGCTGTGGCTCCTGCTCTGGGGGCTCGTCCTCGGCGCCGTGTGGGGGGCTGTCTTCGGGTTCGTCGGCCACTGGATCACGCGCGGGCGCCGCGACTTCAACTCGGTGCAGAAGCTGGAAGCCGAGCGCTGGGACGTCATGGTCGACGCGAACGAGCTTCTCCGCGCACAGTCCGTTCTGCAGACCACCGCGGCACCGTCCGCGACGCCGCCTGCTGCGCCGCCGTCGGCCGCGCCTTCGTCGTCCCCGCCGGCATCGCCGACCGCCGGTACGCCCGCCGGATCCTGACGGGCACCGAGCGCCGACCGCGGCTCGATGTCGGAGCCCCCGCCTAGACTGGAGGGGATATGACCGACGCATCCACGCCTGGGCCCACGCGCTCGGAGACTCCTCGCAGCGCGTCGGCGATCGGTGGCGGGAGCGTGGGGATCATCGTCGGCGGCGATCGCGGTCCGCAGATCCATGGGGGCGCCACCCGGCCCGACGACGATCTCCTCGAGGGCCTGAATCCGCCGCAGCGCGAGGCCGTCACCTATCGCGGGCCGGCGCTGCTCATCGTCGCCGGTGCCGGCTCGGGCAAGACCCGCGTGCTCACGCACCGCATCGCCTCGCTGCTGCGCAGCGGTGAGGCGTGGCCGAGCCAGATCCTCGCCATCACCTTCACGAACAAGGCCGCCGGCGAGATGCGCGAGCGCGTCCGGCAGCTCATCGGCGACCGCGCCGAGAGCATGTGGATCTCCACGTTCCACTCCGCCTGCGTACGCATCCTCCGGCGCGAGGCCCAGCAGTTCGGGTTCACCAAAGCCTTCACGATCTACGACTCGGGCGACTCGCGCGCCCTCATCAAGCGCCTGGTCAAGGAGCACGAGGGGGATGCGTTCGGCCTCACCCCGGCCGGCACGCAGAGCCGCATCTCCAAGCTGAAGAACGAACTCGCCGACGCGGAGTCGTACGCGCGTCAGGCCAACATGAGCGACCCGGTCGAACGGGTCTTCGTCGAGATCTTCGGCGCGTACCAGCGCGCTCTGCAGCGCGCGAACGCCTTCGACTTCGACGACCTCATCGCCCAGACGGTGTACCTCTTCCGGGCGTTCCCGCACGTGGCCGACGTGTACCGCCGGCGGTTCCGCCACATCCTCGTCGACGAGTACCAGGACACCAACCACGCCCAGTACGCCCTCATCCACGAGCTCACGCGGCCCCCTTCGACAGGCGCAGAGACCGGTACGGCAGGGAGCGGGTTCGAGTCGGGCGGGATGATGATCTTCGACGCCCCGTCGACAGGCTCGGGGACCGGGTCGGCGGACGATCCCGACACAGCGCCCGCCTCGCTCACCGTCGTCGGCGACTCCGATCAGTCGATCTACGCGTTCCGCGGGGCCGACATCCGCAACATCACCGAGTTCGAGCGGGATTACCCCGGCGCCAAGGTCGTGATGCTGGAACAGAACTACCGCTCCACCCAGAACATCCTGTCGGCGGCGAACGCGGTCATCAGCAACAACTTCGACCGCAAGGACAAGCGCCTGTGGACGGATGTCGGAGCGGGTGAGCCCATCGTCGGCTTCACCGGCTACTCGCAGCACGACGAGGCGCAGTTCGTCGCCGACGAGATCGAGGCGCTGCGCAAGGGCGGTATCGGCTACAACCAGATGGCCGTCTTCTACCGCACCAACTCCCAGTCCCGCGCGCTGGAGGAGATCTTCATCCGCTCGGCGATCCCGTACAAGATCATGGGCGGCACGAAGTTCTACGAGCGCGCCGAGATCAAGGACGCGATGGCCTATCTCATCGCCGTGGCCAACCCCGCCGACGAGCAGTCGGTGCGTCGCATCCTCAACCGGCCGCGGCGCGGCATCGGCGACGTGACGGAGACGGCGATCGCGCGCTACGCCGCCGACCAGCAGATCACTTTCCGCGACGCCCTCGCCAACGCCTCGGCGCTGGGGGTCGGGCCGAAGCTGCAGCAGGCCATCTCCCACCTCGACGCGGTGCTCGCCGAGGCGACCGAGATCATGTTGCCCGCCTCGGGAGAGCTTCCGCCGCCCACCGCGGTGGCCGAGGGGCTGACGCTCCTGCTGAACAAGAGCGGGTACTTCGATGCGCTCCGGGCCAGCCGCGACCCGCAGGACGAGGCCCGCCTGGAGAACCTCGACGAGCTGGTGGCCGTCGCACGCGAGTTCGCCCGCAACAACCCCGAGGGAACGGTGATCGACTTCCTCACCGAGGTCGCGCTCGTCTCCGACGCCGACGACCTCGTCGATGCCACGGGGTCGGTCTCGCTGATGACGCTGCACACGGCGAAGGGCCTCGAGTACGACGCGGTGTTCGTCACCGGCGTCGAGGAAGACCTCATCCCGCACCGGATATCGGCGGGCGAGCCCGGCGGGCCGCAGGAGGAGCGCCGCCTGTTCTACGTGGGCATCACGCGCGCGCGCAAGCGCCTTCACCTTTCGCTCGCCATGACCCGCGCGCAGTTCGGGGAGGTGACGGTGGCGATGCCGAGCCGCTTCCTGCAGGAGATCCCCCCCGACCTCATCGACTGGCGGCAGTCGCCCGGCGATGTCAATTCGCGCGGCGGGTCCCAGTCGCGGGCTCTCAATGCGCGCCCCCGCCGGCCCGGCTCCGGGGGACGGTACGGCGACGACCTCGTCCCCAAGTCGTCGGCGATCGACAAGTTCCCCAACCGGATTCCGGCCAAGGTCCGCGACAACGGCGACCTCGAGCTCGCGGCGGGTGACCGCATCCGCCACGACGACTTCGGCGAGGGGCTCGTCGACGCCATCACGGGGGAGGGCGCCAAGCGCGTCGCCCACGTCCGCTTCGATTCGGTGGGAGCCAAGAAGCTCCTCGTGAAGATCGCTCCCATCGCCAAGCTCTGATGCCGTCGCGCGGAGGCGGTTAGGCTGGCCGGGATGGCTCTGTTCTCCCGACGCAAGACCACACCGCCCGCCGATACGCCCGCGCAGGGCGTCGAGCCGGGCGAGCAGCCGATCGAACCCCCGCGCGAGAGCGAGGACTCTCCGGCGGCGGAGGGATCCGCCGGCGAGTCCGTGGACCCGTCACCCCAGGTCTCCATCTCGCTGTCGGAGTTCCGGGGCGTGGGCGCGGCACAGCCGCCCGCCGCCTCACCGGCAGACCCCGCTCGGCCCGGCGGCGCCGCATCCCCCTCCTCGCCGGATGCGGCGATGCCGCTGCCCCCGCGACGCGCGGTGCCTGCCGAGGCGCCGGCGCCCACCTCGACGCTGCCGGGGCTGCGCGACAACGTGCTGCTGGTGCAGGCTCTGGCTGCCCTTCCCGCCCGGCCGGGCGGGGCGGAACTGATGAATGTGGCCCGGCAGCTGCTGCAGGGCCATCTCTTCCTGCGCGTGCAGGGTGATGCCCGCGCCCTGCTGTCGGCCGGGAAACCGCTGCCGCTGTCGATTGCGACGCTCGGCGACAAGCGGTACGTGCTCGCCTACAGCGGCGGTGCCGCGATCCAGGCGAGCGTGCGCGCCGACGGTGACACGAAGACGTCCGCCATGGGTCAGCCGGTGCTGGCCGTGCTGGGGCACGTCCTCGCCGGCGACTACGAAGGCCTCATCCTCGACAACAACTCCGCTCCCGCCCGAGCGGTGCTGCCCCGCGAGATCCTCCAGCGGGCCGTGGAGCAGGCGGACAAGACGCTGCGGATCAAGACGCTGCTCGCCGAGCCCCGTACCGCGGTCACCGCGACGGAGATCGCCCTGGCGCTGACCGAGGCTCCGCTGTGGATCGCCGTCAAGCGCCCCACCGACGGCGGCCCCGTCGGCGTGGCCGAGACCCGCACGGCCGAGGGGGAGCGGTTCCTCGAGGTGTTCTCCCATCCGCTGGAATCGGTGGCGCTGGCCCGGGGGGATGCCGCGGCTCCCATCACCGCCGCGCAGCTGGCGACCGCCCTGAGCCGTGACGAGGCGCTCACCGGCCTCCTCGTGGATCCGGCGGGCCCGTGGATCCGCCTCACCCGCGACGACCTCGCCCCGCTGCTCGCCCTCGCACCCTAGAGGGATGACGCGAGAGTCGACCGCCGATAGCGTCGGTGCATGGCCTCCCCTCGCATCACCCTGACCGTCCCCGGCCCGCACGGCGATCGGGAGGTCGGCATCTCCAACCCCGACCGCGTGCTGTGGCCCGACGCGGGCATCACCAAGCGAGAGCTCGCGGAGTACTTCGTCGCCGTCGCCGACCCCTTCCTCGCCGCCAACGGCAACCGGCCCGTGTCGCTCGAGCGGTTCCCCGACGGCGTGGACGGCGAGAGCTTCTTCTCCAAGAACCCGCCCAAGGGTGCGCCCGACTACGTCGAGGCCGTGACGGTGACGTACAACAGCGGGCGGAAGCATCCGCAGCTCGTGCTCACCGAGATCGCTTCGGCGGTGTGGGCGGCGCAGATGAACACGGTCGTCTTCCACCCGTGGGCATCGCTCGCCTCGAACCCCGACAACCCCGTGGAGCTGCGCATCGACCTCGACCCGCAGCCGGGGACGGGCTTCGCCGAGGCGGTCGTCGCGGCGCACGCACTCCGCGAGGTGCTGCGTGAGGGCGGCCTCGAGCCGTGGATCAAGACGAGCGGCAACCGGGGCCTCCACGTGTTCTGCCCCATCGAGCCGACGCACGAGTTCCTCGACGTGCGCCACGCCGTGATCGCCGCCGCCCGCGAACTGGAGCGGCGGATGCCCGAGCAGGTGACGACGGCGTGGTGGAAGGAAGAGCGAGGCGAGCGGATCTTCGTCGACTTCAACCAGGCCAACCGCGATCGCACGATGGCCGGTGCGTACTCGCCGCGGCAGCTGGCGGCGGCGACCGTGTCGACCCCGGTGTCGTGGGACGAGCTCGACGAGGTGGATCCGCTGGCCTTCACGGTGCGCAGCATCCCGCAGCGCCTCGCCGAGGTGGGCGACCCGTGGGCCGGGCTCCTCGATCGGCCGGGGCGCATCGACACGCTCCTCGGCTGGTGGGAGCGGGACCTGGAGAACGGGCTCGGCGAGCTGCCCTTCCCCCCGGACTTCCCCAAGATGCCGGGTGAGCCCCCGCGCGTGCAGCCCAGCCGCCGCAACCCCGACAATTGGTCCTGACCCCCGGTCGACTCGCCACGACCTGTCGTGTCTCGCGCGAAAACCCGACGTTTTGTGGCGAGTCGACGGGGGAGGGGAGGGGGGGTCAGTCGAGGACGGCGGCGAGGTCGTAGGCGGTCACCGACTCGAGCTGGTCGAACGTGCACGAGGAGGCGTCCCGGTCGGGGCGCCACCGCTCGAACTGCACGGTGTGGCGGAAGCGCCGGCCCTCGAGCTGGTCGTAGCGCACCTCCAGCACGCGCTCGGGGCGCAGCCGCACGAAGGACACGTCCTTCGACCCTGAGAAGCGGGAGCGGTCGGTCTCGCCCGTGACGGCGCTCCCTTCGGCGTCGCGCTCCACCAGCGGCGCGAGCTCGTCGACGAGCTCGAGGCGGCGCTTGTCGCTCCACGCGGCGACCCCGCCGACGTTGAGCAGCCGGCCTTCGTCGTCGTACAGGCCGACCAGGAGCGACCCCACACCGCTCCCCGACTTGTGGATGCGGTAGCCCAGCGCCACGACATCCGCGGTGCGCGCGTGCTTGATCTTGAACATCGTGCGCTTGTTCGGCGCGTACGGCTGCGCGAGGGGCTTCGCCACCACGCCGTCGAGGCCCGCGCCTTCGAACTCCGTCAGCCACCGTCGGGCCACCTCGGGGTCGTGGGAGGTGCGGGTGACGTGCACCGGATGCGGGACGCCCGACAGCAGGTCGGCCAGTTGCGCACGGCGCTCGCCGAACGGCTCGGCCTGCAGGTCGCGGTCGCCGCGTGCGAGTAGGTCGAACGCGATGAACATCGCCGGGGTCTGCTCGGCCAGGAGGGTGACGCGGGATGCGGCGGGGTGGATGCGCTGGGACAGCGCCTCCCAGTCCAGACGCTGGGCGCCAGGGTCCCCCGTGGCAACGACGACCTCGCCGTCAAGGAGACACGGTTCGGGGAGGAGGCGCGCGAATGCCTCGACGAGCTCGGGGAAGTAGCGGGTCAGCGGCTTCGCGCCGCGACTGCCGATCTCCACATCGGTGCCGTCCCACGACACCAGGGCGCGGAAGCCGTCCCACTTGGGCTCGTAGCTCAGCCCGCCGGCAACGCGGTCGGGTGCGGGAATCTCCGGAACGGACTTCGCGAGCATGGGCGCGGGGATCTCGTGCGGCATGCTCTCATCCTGCCCTTCGGCTCGGGCGGACTCTCCACCCTTCATGTCTCGCCTCCGGCACTTCATGTCTCACTTTCTGCAGTTTTGGGGTCTGTTTTCTGCGGAAACTGAGACATGGTCGGGGACAGCGCGTGGGTGGGCGGGTGGCTGCGCGCGCTCAGGCCTCGAGGGTCTTCGGGCGCGCCCAGCGGGCGGGAAGATTCGGACCGTCCCACACCTGAACGACGCCCCATGCTGCGGCCGCGATCGGGACGGCGAGCACGGCTCCCACGATGCCGCCGACGACGGTGCCGACGACCAAGGCGACCAGGATGACGAAGGCGTGCAGCTTCATCGATCGGCCCATGAGCACCGGCTGCAGGAAGTTGCCCTCCAGTTGGTTGACGAGCACCACGATTCCCACGACGATGAGGGCGACGAACGGCCCGTTGGCCACGAGCGCGACCAGGGCGGCGAGGATGCCGGCCACGGTCGCGCCGACGATCGGGATGAAGGCGAGCAGGAACACCAGCACCGCCAGCGGGATCGCGAGGGGCACCCGCAGGATCAGCAGGCCGATCAGGATGCCGATGGCATCCACTGCGGCCACCGTCGCCGTGCCGCGCACGTACGCCCCGAGCACCGTGACCGTCTTGTCGCCGATGCGGCGGGCGCGAACGTAGTTCTCGCCGCGGAAGGGGCGCAGCAGGAACTCCCACATCTGCGGTCCGTCCTTCAGGAAGAAGAACAGGATCGTGACGAGGAGGACGAACCCGGTGACGAAGTTCGCCACGGCGCCGACGCCGGCCAGTGCGCCCGATCCGAACTGCGCGCTCGTGACGAAGTCGGTGACGGTGTTGACCAGTTCGTCGAGCTGGTCGGGCTGCACGAAGTCGAAGGGGAGGGTCTGCACCCACGCCACGAGCTTGCGGAAACCGTCCTCGGCCTGGGCGTAGAGCTCGTTCCACTGATCCCGCACCGCCCAGACGATCAGCCAGCCGAGCGCCGACAGGATGATCACGATCGCCAGCAGCGTCAGGATGGTCGCGAGGAGCGAGGGGACGCCGCGACGCCGCATCCAGCTCATCACCGGGTTGAAGGCGCACGCGATGATCAGTGCGATCACGAGCGGGATCGTCACCAGAGTCAGCGACTGGATCGCGAAGATGATCGCCGCGGCCACGATCACCACGACGATGATCTGGATGGCGCGGATGCCGAGCTTGCCGAAGGCATCGGACCACAGACTCCACGGAGCCGTGGTGGCCTTCAACTGGACGTCCTGCGACTCGAGCTGCACCCGTTGCGGGTCGTTACGGAACCATCCCATGGGGCGAGGCTAACCCTGATGCGCCGACGGCGGGGGAGCTTGCCGAGGCACCCCCGTCGGGGTATGCGGCCCGGTCGGCGTGCGGCGACGCCGGTTACGCGAAGGCGCTCACGCCGGTGATGTCGCGGCCGAGCAGCAGCGCCTGCACGCTCTCGGTGCCCTCGTACGTGTGGATCGCCTCGATGTCGGCCATGTGCTGCATGACGCCGTTCTCCAGCAGGATGCCGTTGCCGCCCAGGAGGTCGCGGGCCGACGCAGCGACCCGCCGGGCCGCGCGCGTGTTGTGGTACTTCGCCAGCGACGCCTGCGTGGGACGGAGCCCACCGGATGCTTCCAGATCGGCCAGGCGCCGGCAGTACAGCTGCATCGCGGTCAGCTCGTCGAGCATCTGGGCGAGCCGCTCCTGCACCATCTGGAACTTCGCCAGCGGTTTGCCGAACTGCACGCGTTCGGTCGCGTAGCTCAGCGCCGCCTCGTAGCAGGCGGTGGCGTGACCCAGCGCCGACCAGGCGACGCCCGAGCGCGTGGAGAAGAGCACGGTGGAGGCGTCCTTGAAGCTGCGCGTGCCGGGAAGCACCGCATCCGGGGGCACACGGACGTCGTCGAGGGCGATATGGGCCTGGTGGATGCCGCGCAGCGACGCCTTGCCGGTGATCACCGTGCCGGTGTAGCCGGGCGTCTCCTGCTCGACGAGGAAGCACCGCACGGCGCCGTGGTCGGGCGCTCCCTCATCGTCGACGCGCGCCCATACGAAGGTGACGCCGCCGGAGGCGCCGTTCCCGATCCACTTCTTGGTGCCGCGGAGCACCCATTCCCCGGTCCCTGAGCTTGTTTCCCCGGTCCCTGAGCCTGTCGAAGGGACCCGACGCGCGACGGCCTCCAGCGACACCGAGTCCGACCCGTGGTCGGGCTCGGTGAGCGCGAAGGATCCGAGCACCTCGCCGCGCGCGATCGGCCCGAGCCAGCGCGCCTGCTGCTCGGGGCTGCCGAAGAGCGCCAGCGTCCGCAGGGCGAGGCCGCCCTGCACCGCGACGACCGTGCCGAGGGAACCGTCCCCGCGGGAGATCTCCATGTTGACCAGGCCGGCGGCCAGGGGAGAGGAGGTGGGGAGATCGGGGTGGTCGATGCCGTCGGTGTACAGCTCGAGTTCGCCCATCCGGCGTACGAGGTCCAGCGGATAGGAGGCGGCATCCCACTCGGCCTGCATGCGCGGACCGACCTCGTCGACGAAGGTCTTCGCGCGTTCCCACGCGGCGCGGTCCGCCTCCGGGATGTCATCGAACACGGCGTAATAGTCCGTTCCGCGGCGTGCGGTGACGTCGTAGCGGGCGACGCGTTCGCCGGGCAGAGCAGCGGATGCGGAGTGGGAAGTCATGTACTCAGTATCACGCAACGCGAAACTGAGTGCCACCGGCGACGGGTGCTCAGGCGGAGCCGGAGAGCGCAGGCACCGACGTACCGCCGGCCGCCGACCAATCCAGGTCGGCCGCGGCCAGGACGAGCCCGCGGAGGTCGCGGCCGCCCGGGGCGGTGCGGCGCTGCCACGACGCCCCGTTCCCGGCGGTCAGCAGACGCTCGACACCGTCGTGGACGACCGCCGCGTCGCCGTGAGCGTGCAGTCCCGGCTCGGCGAACCGCACCATCGCCCGGACGACCTCGCCCGCCGGGGCGGGTCGCCCGGTGCGCGGGTCCAGGAGGGTGCCGCCCAGTCCGCGGAGCGCAGCGTCCCACGCGGCCAGCCGCAGGGCGTTGGCGGAGATCCGCGCGGGGGGTTCTCCCCGGTCGGCGGCGTCGGCGGCCGACGCGACCAGTCCGCGGACGAGGCCGGCCAGTACCGCGGTGGCCTCGGTGGTGAGCGGCACGTCGCACACCCGCACCTCGACCGTGGGGAAGCGGACCGAGAGCCGCGCGTCGGCGTACAGCATCCCTTCATCGAGGACCGCACCGGTGGCCAGCAGCTCGGCCGTGGCCCGGCGGTAGGAGGAGAGGTCACCGAACACGTCGGTCGGTCCACTGGAGGGCCAGAGGCTCCACAGCTGGAACCGGTAGCTGTCGTATCCGGTGTCGGCACCGCCGCTGAAGGGCGAATTCGCCGCGAGTGCGCGCAACGCCGGCAGCCACACGCGGATGCGGTCGAGGACCGCCACCCCCTCGGCGGGGGACGCGACCGAGACGTGCGTGTGCAGGCCGCACGTCATGCACTGCAGCGGCGTGATGCCGTAGCGTGCGGCGATGCGTCGGTACCGGCTTCCGGGGGAGGGGTGCGGCACCGTCGGCAACGGAGAGGCGGCGAGAGGAACCGCGCGGGCTCCCACCCCGCGCGCCAGGCGATCAACGGCCGCACGCGCGTCGCGGGCCTCGCCGCGCAACTCGTCGAGCAACCGGTGCGGCCTGCCGACCACTTCGATCATCTCCTGATGCATCTCGGGGACGACGGCCGAAGGGAGATCCTCGTAGGCGGCTGCAGCGATCACGCTGGGCGCCTTGGGCACCGGCACGCCGGTGGCAGCATCCACGAGCAGGAGTTCTTCCTCCACGCCGAACGTGCGGAGAGCCATCCGCGAACCCTGACGCATGCGCAGCCTCCTTGCCTCCCAGAAGAGGTTCTGCCGCTGCGTCGCGCACCCCTAGGGGCTTGACATCAGCGGGGCAGTGAAGCCCGCAGGCGCCGGGCGACTTCGGCCGCCGGCATCCGCCGCGGGAAGATCGCGACGGCCACGTCGTCGTCGGCGGGGTCGTCGCCGTCGGGGTGCACGCCGAACCGCCGAAGGACGTCGTTCAGGGCCCGGCGCAGGGTCGCCTGCCGCACGTGCTCGCCGCGCAGCAGCCGGCGCAGGACGTGGTTGTGCACGGCCGTCACGAGGGCGGCGAATCCGACGGCGTCGACGGGGTCGAGCCCCGGCAGGGCGCGCCGCAGGTACTCGTCGAAGAGCCGTTCGTAGCGGAACACGGTCACGATCTCGCGGTCGCGCAGCACCGGCACCTCGCGCACGACGGTGTACCGGCGTCTGGCCAGCTCCGGGTCGGCGGCGAAGTGCCGGAACACCTGCAGGGAGGCGTCGCACACCGCCGCCCAGGGATTGTCGTGGGGTCGTTGCAGATAGGCCTCGAGCGAGCGGAGCAGCTCCTCGTGGTCGGCGAAGACGACGTCTTCCTTGCCGCCGAACTGCCGGAAGAAGGTGGAACGCGACACCCCCGCGGCCTGCGCGATCTGCTCGACCGAGGTGGCGTCGAATCCCCGCGCGGCGAACAGCTCGATCGCGGCGGCGACCACGGTCGTCGGGGTGCTCCGCGGGGCGGCGTCGGTCATGGCCGGAAGCCTACCGGCCGGCGTCTGCACCGCTCGGCGGTGGATGTCAACCGCTGGGCGGTGCACCGCTGCGGGGGATTGACTGCGGGGATGACCTCCCTCTGGAAGCAGGATGCGACCCCCGTTCCCGGCACGCCGTTCGAGCCGGGCCGGTCGTACGACGTCGTGGTGGTGGGTGCCGGCATCACGGGCCTCGCCACCGCGTACACCCTCGCCCGAGCGGGTGTCGGCGTCGCCATAGTGGAAGCCGGGGAGGTCGGGAACCTCGCCACCGGGGGCAACACCGGGAAGGCATCCCTCCTGCAGGGGACCGTGCTCTCCACCCTCCGGGGCGGGCACCCCGCGGGGCTCGTCCGGGCTTACGTCGAGGCGAACCGGGCCGGCCAGGACTGGGTGGTGGACACCGCCGACCGGTTGCGCGTGCCGTACCTGCGGCGGACGGCGTTCACCTATGCGCAGACGGACGAGGGGCTCTCTTCCGTCGAGGCCGAGAAGGACGCCGCCCGTGAGGCGGGGCTGGAGGTGCGTCGCGCCACCAAGGACGAGATGCTCGCGACGCCGTTCCCCGCCGCCTCGGCGATCGCCCTCGACGATCAGATCTCGATCGACCCCCAGGCGTTCGCGACGGCGCTGGCACGCGCGGCGGTCGAGGCCGGTGCGGTCCTGCACACGGGCGTGACCGTCCGTGGCGCGAAGGTGCTCCCCCGGGCGCTCGTCCGCACCGACGCCGGCCCGCTCTACGGAGACAGCATCGTCCTGGCCACCGGCGTGCCGGTCCTCGATCGCGGGGCGTACTTCGCCAAGACGCACGGAACCCGGTCGTACTGCGTCGCCTTCCGCACCGACGGGGACGTGCCGGAGGGGATGTACCTGTCCGCCGATTCGCCGTCGCGGTCGGTCCGCGCCGTCTCCGCGGGAGATGGCCCCGCCGGATACGCCGGCATCATCGTGGGCGGCGCCGGGCACCCCGTCGGTCGCGGCGGCTCCGAGCGCGAGCGCGTCGACGAACTGGTCGCGTGGGCGCAGCGGTATCTGCCGGTGACACAGGAGTCGCACCGCTGGAGCGCTCAGGACTACCAGTCGCACAACCTCATCCCGTTCATCGGCGCGCTGCCTCGCTCGCTCGGCCGCATCCGCTTCGCCACCGGGTACGGCAAGTGGGGGCTCACGAACGGCCCCGCCGCCGCCCAGCGCATCACCGCCGAGATCCTCGGCGATCGCGACAAGCCGCGGTGGATGACGGCGCTCGGAACGCGCATGACGATGCCCGCCGACCTGGCCCGCGGTGCCAAGGAGAACGCCAAGGTCGGCCGGGCCGCCGTCCAGGGGTGGGTCGAGGCGGAGCGCACGCCGGTGCCGGTGCCCCAGCCCGCCGAGGGGGAGGGCGTCGTCGCCCAGCGCGGCGGGCATCCGGTGGGGATCTCCACGGTGGACGGCGTCACGCGGGCCGTGGATGCGGTGTGCCCGCACCTGGGCGGCGTGCTGTCGTGGAACGACGAGGAGTGCACGTGGGACTGCCCCCTGCACGCCAGCCGGTTCGAAGCCAACGGCGCGCGCATCGAGGGGCCGGCGCTGGGGGACCTCAAGCGGCTGCCCTGATGTCCCACCTCTGCAGGTTCCGGGCGCCTGTTTCCTGCAGAGATGGGACACGAGTGGGGCTCAGGCCACCGCGGCGATGACGCCCGTGACGATCAGCGTCAGGACGGTCGTCCACAGCACGATCGCTGCGGCCTGCCACGCGAGCACGCGAGACGCCGGTGGCCGACAGCGCGGCGGCCGTGAACTGCGCGCCGCCGACGCGCTGAGTGACCAGCGGAGCCCCCTGACCGATCGCGAGCTCGACGTCCTGCGCGCCGGCGAACGCGGCGAGACGATCGCGCAGATCGCCGCGTCGCTCCATCTGTCCCCGGGCACCGTGCGCAACCACGTGTCGTCCGTGCTGGGGAAACTCGCCCTGTCCACCCGCCAGCAGGCGGTGATCCTCGCCCGGGAGCGCGGTTGGATCTGACGCGCACCCGTCCGGCGCGCCCGGCCGTCAGTAGTAGGGTGGGGCATTGGTCGATCTCTTGATATCAAGACAATCGGCCCCCACCCACTGACCGTCCAGCGGAGGATTCCCTGTGGATCTGTACGAGTACCAGGCACGCGATCTATTCGAGAAGTACGAGGTGCCGGTGCTCGCCGGCATCATCGCCGACACCCCCGAGGAGGCGAAGGCCGCAGCGGAGAAGCTCGGCGGCGTCGTCGTCGTGAAGGCCCAGGTGAAGACCGGCGGCCGGGGCAAGGCCGGCGGCGTCAAGGTCGCCAAGAACCCGGATGAGGCGTACGAGGCCGCACAGGCGATCCTGGGCCTGGACATCAAGGGTCACGTCGTCCAGCGCGTCATGGTCGCCGCCGGCGCCCGCATCGCCAAGGAGTTCTACTTCTCCGTGCTGCTGGACCGCGCCAACCGCTCCTACCTGAGCCTCGCCAGCGTCGAGGGCGGCATGGAGATCGAGCAGCTCGCGGTGGAGAAGCCCGAGGCGCTCGCCCGGGTCGAGGTCGACCCGCTCGAGGGCATCACTCCGGAGAAGGCGCTCGAGATCGCCCGGGCCGGCGGCTTCGACGACGAGCTCGCCCCCAAGGTGGCCGACGTGTTCGTCAAGCTCTTCAACGTCTACAAGGGCGAGGACGCGACGCTCGTCGAGGTGAACCCGCTGATCCTGTCCGAGGACGGCGACATCATCGCCCTGGACGGCAAGGTCTCGCTCGATGAGAACGCCGCGTTCCGCCACCCCGAGCACGAAGCGCTCGAAGACACCGCAGCCGCCGACCCGCTCGAGGCGCAGGCCAAGGCGCACGACCTCAACTACGTCAAGCTCGACGGCCAGGTCGGCATCATCGGCAACGGCGCCGGGCTCGTCATGTCGACGCTGGACGTCGTCGCGTACGCCGGTGAGAACCACGGCGGCGTGAAGCCCGCCAACTTCCTCGACATCGGCGGCGGAGCATCCGCCACCGTCATGGCCGCAGGCCTGGACGTCATCCTCGGTGACGAGCAGGTCAAGAGCGTGTTCGTCAACGTCTTCGGCGGCATCACGTCGTGCGTCGCCGTTGCGGAGGGCATCGTGAAGGCGCTGGAGATCCTGGGTGACACGGCCTCGAAGCCGCTCGTCGTCCGTCTCGACGGCAACCAGGTCGAGGAGGGCCGCGCCATCCTCGCCGGCGCCAACCACCCGCTGGTGACCCTGGCCGCCAGCATGGATGACGGCGCCGACAAGGCCGCCGAACTGGCCAACGCCTGATCTTCGGGACGAAAAGGACTGAGCAATGTCGATCTATCTCAACAAGGACTCCAAGGTCATCGTCCAGGGCATCACGGGCGGCGAGGGCACCAAGCACACCGCACTGATGCTGAAGGCGGGCACGCAGGTCGTGGGCGGCGTCAACGCCCGCAAGGCCGGCACCACCGTGTCGCACCAGGATGCTGACGGCAACGCCGTCGAGCTCCCCGTGTACGCATCGGTGGCCGAGGCCATCGAGAAGACCGGCGCCGACGTGTCGATCGCGTTCGTGCCGCCGGCGTTCACGAAGGACGCGATGATCGAGGCCATCGACGCCGAGATCCCGCTGCTGGTCGTCATCACCGAGGGCGTGCCGGTCGGCGACACCGCCGAGGCGTGGGCGTACGCGCAGTCCAAGGGCAACACGACCCGCATCATCGGACCGAACTGCCCCGGCATCATCACCCCCGGCGAGTCGCTCGTGGGCATCACCCCCGCGAACATCACCGGCAAGGGACCCATCGGGCTCGTGTCGAAGTCGGGCACCCTGACCTACCAGATGATGTTCGAGCTGCGCGACCTGGGCTTCTCCACGGCCATCGGCATCGGCGGAGACCCGGTGATCGGCACGACGCACATCGATGCGCTCGCCGCGTTCGAGGCCGACCCCGAGACGAAGGCGATCGTCATGATCGGCGAGATCGGCGGCGACGCCGAAGAGCGCGCGGCCGACTTCATCCGCGCCAACGTCACCAAGCCCGTCGTCGGCTACGTCGCGGGCTTCACCGCCCCCGAGGGCAAGACCATGGGTCACGCCGGCGCCATCGTGTCGGGCTCGGCCGGCACCGCCCAGGCGAAGAAGGAGGCCCTCGAGGCCGCGGGCGTCAAGGTCGGCAAGACGCCGTCCGAGGCCGCCGCCCTGATGCGCGAGATCATCGAGTCCCTGTAACCGGGATTCTCCCGAAGGGCCCGGATGCGTCGCATCCGGGCCCTTCGTCCGTCCCGTCTCGGCACCCGCTCGCGCGAACCGAATCCGCGAGACCGCACGCTGCCGACGAGACCGCGACATTATGCGGCGGTCTCGACGGCAGCGTGCAGTCTCGCGGACTCGTGACGCCTCGCGGGCCCGGGCCCGGGGCCCAGGCCGGGGTCAGGCGAGGAGCTGCTCGAGGGGGCCGCGGGCGAAGTAGACGACGAAGCCTGCGGCCACGATCCACAGGAGCGGGCTGATCTCCCGCGCGCGGCCGGAGAGCGACCGGATGAGCACCCAGCTGATGAAGCCGGCGCCGATCCCGTTGGCGATCGAGTAGGTCAGCGGCATCACGGTGATCGTCAGGAACACCGGGATGAGGGCGGACAGGTCGCCGAGGTCCACATGGCGGATCTGCGCCATCATCAGCGCACCCACGATCACGAGGGCGGCGCCGGCGATCTCGGTCGGCACGATCGTCGTCAGCGGCGTGAAGAACATCGCCAGCAGGAACAGCACGCCTGTCACGACGTTCGCGAGGCCCGTCCGGGCACCCTCGCCGATGCCCGATCCGGACTCGATGAACACCGTATTCGACGAGGAGGAGGTCGCTCCTCCCGCGACCGCGCCGATGCCCTCCACGATCAGCGCCGAGCGCAGGCGCGGGAAGTTGCCCTTGTCATCGGCGAGGCCCGCCTCCCGCGACAACCCCGTCATCGTGCCCATGGCATCGAAGAAGTTGGTGAAGACCAGCGTGAACACGAGCATGGTCGCGGCGAGCCCGCCGATCCGTCCGAAGGCTCCGAGGAGGTCGACCTCTCCGACGAGGGCGAGGTCGGGGAGGCTCACCAGCTGGGCGGGCAGCTCCGGCACCGACAGGCTCCATCCGCCCGGGTTGTCGTCGGAGCGGCCGCCGAGGTTCCAGATCGCCTCGACGATCAGGGCGACGACGGTGCCGGTGAGCAGTCCGATGAGCAGGCCCGCCTTCACCTTGCGGGCCATGAGGATCGCGGTGACCACGAGCGTGAAGACGAACAGGAGCGTGGGTACGGTCGTGATCGACCCGGCCTCGCCCAGGCCCACGGGCGGTGAGCCGAGACCCGTCGAGGTGACGAACCCGCTGTCGACGAACCCGATGAAGGCGATGAACAGGCCGATGCCGA
Organism: Microbacterium sp. Z11_20; assembly: GCF_057197605.1. NCBI lineage: Bacteria > Bacillati > Actinomycetota > Actinomycetes > Micrococcales > Microbacteriaceae > Microbacterium > Microbacterium sp. Z11_20. The sequence continues at coordinate 390,195 of NZ_JBXVOQ010000003.1, forward strand.
CGGTGATCGCGGTCTTGAGGGCCATCGGCACGGCGTCGAAGATCAGGCGGCGGAGGCCCGTGGCCGCCAGGAGCACGATGATCAGGCCGTTGAGCACGACGAGCCCCATCGCCTCGGGCCAGGTGACCTGGCCCACGACGCTCACGGCGAGGAAGGAGTTGATGCCGAGGCCTGCCGCGAAGGCGAACGGCAGGCGTGTCACGAGGCCGAACAGGATCGTCATGACGCCGGCGGTGAGGGCCGTCACCGCCGCGACGGGGCCGAACCCGAGATTGTTCCCGGCGACGTCGGTGCCGCCCGAGAGGATGATCGGGTTCAGGATGACGATGTAGGCCATCGTCACGAAGGTCACCACACCGCCGCGCACCTCTGTGCCGACGGTGGAGCCGCGGGCGGAGATCTCGAAGAAGCGGTCGAAACCGTTCTTGGGGGCGGGCGTGGGTGTGGACCTCTCGGTCGCGTTGGTGCTCATGAGACCTCAGGGGTGTGGGGGGGGCTTGAACCTGATCGGATGCGCCGTAGGCTGTGAACATGCCGCTCCCAGGAGAATATCTGCCCGGGACCGACGACGGGGCACGCACGCAGGCCGAGACCTTCGAAGCCTCCTCCGGCGCCGAGGCGAACGAGCTGCGCGGAAAGCCGATCATCGTGCTCACCACCGTCGGTGCCAAGAGCGGCGGGCTCCGCAAGACCGCGCTCATGCGCGTCGAGCACGACGGGCGCTACGCGGTCGTCGCGTCCGACGGCGGGGCCCCGCGCCCGCCGGCGTGGTACTTCAACATCGTGAAGAATCCGCAGGTCCAGCTGCAGGACGGTGATCGGCTCGGCGACTACGTCGCCCACCTCGCCGAGGGGCCAGAGCGGGACGAGTGGTGGGCGAGGGCGGTCGAAGCCTGGCCCGAGTACGCCGAGTATCAGACGAAGACCGACCGGGTGATCGCGTTGTTCGTCCTCGATCCTCTCGACTGAGCCGCCGCTTCCACCGCGGTCGCCGTGGGGGAGCCCGGGGCGCCGTGCCGTTCCCGCCGCCTCCCGCAGGTAGGGTCGTTGGCGCATGAATCGCCTCCTCGTCGCCCTCCTCGCCGCCTTCGACGCCCTCGTGGCGGCCGCGGGCGGCCTCGCCATCGCTCTGGCCCCGCTCACCCTCCTGTGGGTGCTCGCCCTCGGCGGCGGTGCCGACTGGGCGGCCCTCTGGCCCGCCGGCGCGGCCGTATGGCAGTTCGGGCATCTGGTGCCCCTCAGCATCCACCTGCCGGGCACCTACGTCGCCGCGGCGGGTATCGACCCGGCGGCAGCCGACTTCGTCCTCTCCCTCGCCCCGCTCGGATTCGCCGTCTTCACCGCGCTGTTCGCTGCGCGGTCGGGCGGTCGGGCGGCCCGCGCCGGGGAGCCGCTCACGGGGGCCCTGTCCGGATCGCTCGTCTTCGCCGCCGTCACCGCCGCGGTGGCGTTCACCGGAGCCACCCCGTTCGCGTCGGTGGAGCTGTGGCAGGCTCTGCTGTTCCCCACGCTGGTGTTCGCCGTGCCGTGCGCCCTCGGTGCCGCCGTGGGTGCCTGGGTCGTCGCCGAGGGGCCGGCGGGGCGCCTGCGCGACCGCGTCGAGGCTCTGCCGGGTGGATGGGGCGGGGTGCCGGGGCTGCTCGTGCGCGGCACGGCGATCGCGGTGACGGCTCTCCTCGGGGTCGGCGCCCTCGTCTTCGGCGTCGCCGTCCTCGCCCGCGGCGGGCAGGTGGTCGCCCTCTTCGAGGCCGGCAACGTCGACGCGATCGGGGCCACGGTCCTGGCCCTGGGGCAGCTCGCGTACCTGCCGACGCTGATCGTGTGGGGCGCGGCCTTCGCCGCGGGGCCCGGATTCGCGCTCGGCACCGACAGCGCCGTCTCGCCCTCCGGTACGCAGCTCGGGGTGATCCCGGGCATCCCCGTCCTCGGGGCGATCCCCGAGTCGACGTCGCCCTGGCTGCTGCTGCTCGCCCTCCTGCCGATCGGTGTCGGGGTGCTCATGGGCTGGATGCTGCGCTCCCAGCTGGTCGCGGAGCATCCCGGCGCAGAACCCTACGGGCCGCGCCTCGTCCTCGTCGCGGGCACCAGCGTTCTCACCGGTGCGGTCTTCGCGCTCCTCGCCCTCTGCGCGCGCGGTGCGATCGGCCCCGGACGGCTGGCCGACACCGGCCCCGAGCCGGGCCCGGTGGCCCTGGCCGTCGCACTCGAAGTGGCCGTGGGCGCGGCCATCCTGCTCCTCTCTCCCCGCCGGGGCTCCGACACCCGGGATCCGGCACCGGCAGACCCGATCCCCGAGCGGCCCCCTTTCCCGACGCTGCCGGTGACGTTCCCCATCGACCCGGTCCTGCCGCCTCACCGCGACCGGGAGGACGGATCGTCCGGACCGCGCCCGGGCGCCTCGCTAGACTGACCGGGTGCTCACGGTCGCCGTTCTCATCTCAGGCACCGGCTCCAACCTCCGCGCCCTCCTGGATGCGGCGTCAGCGCCCGAGTTCCCCGCGCGCGTCGTCGTGGTGGGTGCCGACCGCGAGGCCGACGGATTCGCGCATGCCGAGGCCTACGGCATCCCGACCTTCCTCGTCCCCTGGAGCGGGTTCGATTCGCGTGAGGCGTGGGGGGCGGAACTCGACTCCCAGCTCGACGTGTGGCGGCCCGACCTGGTGGTGCTGAGCGGGATGATGCGCCTCCTCCCGGCGGCGGTGGTGGAGAAGTGGATGCCCCGCATCATCAACACCCACCCGGCGTATCTGCCCGAGTTCCCCGGCGCCCATGCCGTCCGCGACGCGATCGCCGCGGGAGTCTCGGAGACGGGGGCCAGCGTCATCATCGTCGACACCGGCGTGGACACGGGGCCGCTCCTCGCTCGGGAGCGGGTGGCCGTGCGCGACGGCGACGACGAGGCCACCCTGCACGAGCGCATCAAGCCCGTCGAGCGGCGCCTGCTGATCGACGTCGTTCGTCGCGTGGCCACCGGCGAGCTCGACCTTGCCGCGGTCGCCTTCCCCTCTGCCGGTACCACCCCCGCCCCCTGAACCCGCTTCCGCCTCGAAGGAGCTTTCCCATGGCCGGTCCTCGCCACGATCCGACGCTGTACCGCGAACGCGACATCGTCCCCATCCGCCGTGCGCTGGTGTCGGTGAGCGACAAGACCCATCTGCTGCGCCTCGCCGAGGCCCTCGCGGGCGCCGGCGTGGAGATCGTGTCCACCGGATCGACGGCGTCGACCATCCGCGAGGCGGGGTACGACGTCACCGATGTGTCGGCGGTCACCGGGTTCCCCGAGTCGCTGGATGGCCGGGTGAAGACGCTCCACCCCGGCGTGCACGCGGGGCTGCTCGCCGACCTCCGCCTGCAGGACCACGAACGCCAGCTCGACGAGCTGGAGATCGCGCCGTTCGAGCTCGTCGTGGTCAACCTGTACCCCTTCGTCGAGACCGTCGCATCCGGAGCCGCCGGCGACGACGTCGTCGAGCAGATCGACATCGGCGGCCCGGCGATGGTGCGCGCTTCGGCGAAGAACTACGCCAACGTCGCGATCGTCGTCTCGCCGGAGTCGTACCCGGCGATCATCGAGGCGATCGGGGAGGGCGGCACGACGCTGACGCAGCGCAAGCAGCTCGCCGCCCGCGCCTTTGCGCACACGGCCGCCTACGACGCGGCCGTCGCTGCGTGGTTCGCCGAAGGCACACTCGTGGAGGACGACCTGCCCGGGCACCTCACGATCAAGGCCGAGCGCATGAGCACGCTGCGGTACGGCGAGAACGCGCACCAGCGCGCCGCGATCTACACGCGCTCGGGCGGGCACGGGATCGCCCAGGCCACGCAATTGCAGGGCAAGGAGATGTCGTACAACAACTACGTCGACGCGGACGCTGCCCTGCGCGCCGCGTTCGACATGGTCAAGCCCGCGGTCGCCATCATCAAACACGCCAACCCGTGCGGCATCGCCGTGGCTGCGCCCAACGCACTCGACGAGATCGCCAGCGCCCATCTGCGTGCGCACGAGTGCGACCCGGTGTCGGCGTTCGGCGGGGTGATCGCCGCCAATCGCACCGTCACCCTCAAGATGGCCGAGAACCTCCGCGACATCTTCACCGAGGTGATCGTCGCCCCCGACTTCGAGCCCGAAGCGCTCGAGGTGTTCCGGCTGAAGCAGAACCTGCGTCTGCTGCGTCTTCCGGAGGACTGGCAGCAGGAACGGATGGACGTGCGGCTGGTCTCCGGCGGGCTCCTCCTCCAGGACGCCGACCGCTTCCCCGCCGACATCGAGTCGGTCGCGGCAGGGTGGGAGCTCGTGTCGGGCGAGCGCCCCGCCCCCGAGGAGATGACCAACTTGGTGTTCGCGTGGAAGGCCTGCCGCGCGGTGAAGTCGAACGCGATCGTGCTGGCAAAGGGCTCGGCCACCGTCGGGATCGGCATGGGCCAGGTCAACCGAGTGGACTCGTGCCGGCTCGCCGTCGAGCGGGCGGGGGATCGGGCGGCCGGTTCGGTCGCCGCATCCGACGCGTTCTTCCCCTTCGCCGATGGTCCGCAGGTGCTCATCGACGCGGGCGTGAAGACGATCGTCCAGCCGGGCGGATCGGTGCGCGACCAGGAGGTCGTGGATGCGGCACGCGCGGCAGGTGTCACGATGTTCTTTACGGGAGAGCGTCATTTCTTCCATTGATCAACGCGAAAACGAAAGGCGGTAACGGATGTCGGATGTCCTCGCGCAGCGGTGCGCTGTTCTTGCCCAGCCCGTGGTGGATCTCATGGCGGCCTCGATCGAGTGCCAGACCAAGAGCCCGGAGTCGTTCGCGAAGGTGATCGCGCTGGCCGGCGAGGTGCGTGCCATCGCCGAGCAGGGAGCGGACGGCATCTCCCAGCCCGACTACATCACGTGGGCCACCGGCGCTCCGGCGGTGCTGACCGCGATGGAGCAGGCGGCGGAGCGCCGCGACCCCGAGGGCGTCTGGGCGGCGTTCGCCGACCCCCAGGTGGGGCTCAACCGCCTCGGTTCGGCGTGCCAGGGCCAGCCTCGCTGGTGACCTGACCGCATTCAGCCGAGCGGGCAGCGGTCAGCAGGGGATGGGCGGGGTGATCTCGGCCTCGCTGCCCCACGCCGTGAAGCTCAGGTCCACGGCACCGGTCTCGTCCGCGCGCACCAGCCGGGCGGGAAGTGGCGCGCCCGACGTTGCGACCGTGAGCACGCCGGCGGTGCCCTCGTCGCCGAGCAGGAGATCGACGGCGCCGTCGGCCGGGGCGCTGAGCCCCGACGCGTCCGCGGTGAGCTGCGCGACGAGGTCGACGGGCTGGACGAGCGGCATCCAGCGCTGCACGGCCGGGTCGTCCGGGGACACGCAGGACCACTGGCCGGCGGTGAGGGCCAGGAGCCCGGCCGCGGCAGGGGAGGGGTTCACCCACGCGGTGCCGGCATCCACGACGATCGCCGTGGCAGCCCCATCCAGCGTGATCTCCGCCGTCCAGCTCTGCTCGCTCCCGGTCCGGCGCACCTGCATCTCCCGCCCGGTGGCGGCGTCGCGGTAGGTGCCGGCGACCTCGCCGCCCCCGGCCGCCCGCATCGCGGTCAGCACGCTGTCGCGCGCGGCCTCCGGCGGCAGGAGCGCGAGTCCGTTGCCGTCGCCCTCGGGTTCGTACGTCGACAGGTCAGCGGTGGTCGGTGTGGGGATCGGCTCCGGCGCGGTCCCCGAGCAGCCCACGAGCAGTGCGGCCGCCGTCGCGAGGACGGCGAAGGCGCGGATGCGGCGCTCAGTCATCCGCCACGCACGCGGACGCGCCGCCCTGCGCGGAGACGGTGGCGGCATCCAGGGCCACCGGGGCGGTCTCGTTCCCGGCGGCGGGACGAACGAGCACGCACGAGCGCTCGTCGATGAAACCCATCCCGACAGGAATCCACGCCTCGGTACCGCTGACGACCTGCGACATGTCCATCGCATCCCCGGCGGGTCCGCCCACGACGATCAGCTGATACGGGACGTCCGGACCCGACCACGACACGCGGACGTTGTCGTCGCCGGCGGCGAGGGTCAGGCCGGTCGCGGCCGGTCGCGGGTTGAGCAGCCCCAGGACGATGAACACCACCAACGCGATGAGCGCCAGGAGCGTCGTGATGGCGGAGACCAGGAAAGCGGGATGCCGCCACATCGGCCGGGGCGCGACCTGGGCATCCTCCAGCTCGGGGAGGACGTCGGCGGCGCTTTCGAGACGGCGGATGTCGCCGGCCGTGGCCGACAGGCTGGCGCGCGCCGTGTCCCAACCGATGCGTGCCGGTTCGACGTCGGCGGGCGGCTGCTCCACGCGGGAGGGCGCGAAGATCGGTGCGGCCGTGATCGGGGCGCCGGAGCGCCGCGGGGCGGCAGCGACCGTGGCGGCGGGGATGCCCTCGGCGGGGCGCCACTGCGTGGCGGCGACCTCCGGGTCAGGGGGGTCGGCGAGCGCCGCGGACGAGCGCAACGGACCAGGGCCGTCGGCGGCCTCGCGGTGCGCGCGGCGCGTCGGGGTGCTGTCGCTCATACCACGCTCCGGAAGCCCGGGCCGGCGCCTGGGACCCGCCTATCATAGTGGGGAATCGACCCCTGTCCTGGAGGCGCCATGCCCCGCTCGTCCGTGCGCGCCGCCGGTGCCCTCGCGGCGCTCGTCGCGTGCGTGGCGTGGGGCGCGGCGCCGGCCGCCGCATCCGCCCCCAGCGACGCGCGCGCCGACAGCGGCGTGATCGAGATCCCGTACGGGGAGCCGATCGACGTGCGTCCCAGTGGCGGGTGGAGCATCGACTGCGCCGGCGTCGGGACGCTCGAGGGTGTCGACATCGCGTGCACGGAGGAGGGCCTCAGCCTCGCCGCCCCGTTCGACGCCGACCGGGAAGAGCAGATCCTGCCGGTCGCGTTGCGGGCGGGGGCGGCGAGCGCCGACGTGCGCTACCGCGTGCGGCTCGAACCGCCTGCCGCGCCGGAGATCGGCGCACCCGCCATCGATGTGCCGCTGCCGGTGGGGCGGCAGAGTCTCGTGCCGCTGTCGCTGCTGGATCTCACGTGCGTCCTGTGCGCCGAAGCGAAGGTCGAGGTCGTCGAGGTCATGCCCGCATCCGCGATCGTGGGCGTCGGGCCGGCGCACCTCGCTGTCCGGCCGGCCGAGCCCGGCGAGATCACGGTGAAGCTCACCGTCACCGACGATGCCGGACAGGCCGTCGACGGGGAGCTGGTCCTCCACGCCACGTCGGCTCTTCCCGGCGCCCCCCGCGCGCTGCACCTGAGCGGACCGGAGCCGGTGCTCCTGGCCGACCTCGTGGACGCCGGCGACGTCACCATCTCCTGCCTGGCGGTGGACCCCGCCCTCACCTGCGGTGCCGGCGGGGAACTCGCCCGCGCGGCCGAGACGGAGAGTCCCGTGCAGGTGGCCTACCGGGTCGTGGATGCTGCGGGCCGCCAGTCGCTCGGCAGCTTCACCGTCGATCCCGCCTCCGCGCTCGCCCCGATCGCCCCGTCGTGGTCGCGCACCGCCGATCTCCGCCTCGCCGTGGCAGCTCCGTCCGAGGACGACAGCGAAGCGCCGTCGCTTCTTGCCCCCCTTACCCGCATCCTGCAGGAGGTACCCGCGTCATGACGCTCCGGCTCACGATCGACCGCCCGAACGAGGCCGCCCCCGCCGAGTCGTGGGTGGTGAAGGTGGATGCAGCCACCACGGTGTCGGAGCTTGCCGAGTCGCTCAAAGTCGACCCGACCGTGCTCGCTCCCGGCGCCGACGCCGGCGAGAGCTTCGCCGAGTCGGGCGTGCGCAGCGGCGTGCGGGTGCCAGCTTCTTCCCCCGTCGTCATCTCCCCGGGAAGGCTCCGCCTGGAATTCGTCGCCGGGCCGTTCGCCGGCGAGGTGGTCGCACTCGAGCCCGGACGCGAGATCGTGATCGGCCGGAGCAACGACGCCAGCGTCTGCGTCGCCGACCCGCACCTGGAGGGCCGTCACGCCACGCTGACCGCGGTCGGGGGGTCGGCGCCGGACGGTTCGGTCGCGCCGCTGACGGCGACCGTGGCACTGACCGATCCCAGCGGCAGCCTCGTCGTCAACGGCGTCGAGACGGCCGCCGCCGTGCAGATCGTGCCGGCAGACCTCGTGCAGCTGGGCAGCAGCATCGTCCGCATCGGCATGTCGCCGGCACCGGATGCCGACCTCACCATCGACGAGGTCGGGACGCGCGCGTTCAACCGCCCGTCGCGCATCCGTCCCGCCCGGCAGACGCCCGTGGTGGCCCTTCCCGGCGACAAGCCCGACGAGGCCGACGGATCGCCGCTGCCGTGGCTGTCGGCGATCATCCCCATCGTGCTCGGCGTCACCCTCGCCGTGGTCTTCCAGCGACCGATCATGCTCATGATGGCCGCGGCGTCACCGGTCATGGTCGTGGGGTCGTTCCTCATGAACAAGCGCCTGGCCGAGCGCAAGGGCCAGCGCACCGAAGCCGAGTGGGTGCAGGACATCCATGACGCCCGCGCGCGCCTGGCCGATCTGACGCGCGAGCAGCGTCTGGACGCGTGGTACCGCCACCTGGACCCGGTGGTCATCCGCGACATCGCCACGCGCCCCCTCGCCCGTCTGTGGGAGCGCCGACGCTCGGACCAGGACGCCCTGCGGGTGCGGGTCGGCGTCGCCGAGATCCCCCTCGAGGTGCGCTTCGAGGGCGGACCGCAGAAGGAACGCACGCTCGAGCGCCGCGTCGGCGTGTCTCCCGCGCCCGTGTCGGTCGACCTGGCCTCCGGCCCCGTCGGCATCAGCGGTCCCGCCGACGTCACCGCGGGGCTCGCCAGGGCCGTCATCACCGAACTCGCCACGCTGCGCTCGCCCCGCGACCTGCAGTTCGTCGTGCTGTGCGACCGCGAGCAGGAGGCGACGTGGTCGTGGGTGCAGTGGCTTCCGCACGTCAACGTCGGTGCCGGACCGGTGGCCCTCATCGGCAACACCGACCACACGCGCCGGGAGCGCCTGCGCGAGGTCGGGGCGCTGCTGGAGGCGCGGATGCGAGCGGGCGCCGAGCGTCGCGGCGGCTCGGCGGATGCGCATCTCGTTCTCGTCATCGACGGCGCCCGGCGCTACCGCATGCTCCCGGGCATGGTGACGATCCTGGAGAAGGGTGCGCAGTTCGGCATCCACGTCGTCGCGCTCGACAGCGACCGCTCGCGCCTGCCCGAGGAGGCCGCATCCGTCGTCACCGTGGACGGCGTCGATCCGCTCCTGGGCCGGGTCGAATCCGCGGAGGAGTACTACGCGCCGGTGCTGCTGGACCAGGTGAGCCTCGCGTACGCCGAAGACATCGCCCGGGCGCTCTGCCCCATCGAGCACGTCCGCGGTGTGGGCGACGACGCCACGCTTCCCTCCAGCGTCCGCTACAGCGAACTCATGGGCATCGACCTCGACGATCCGCGTCCGATCGCCGAGCAGTGGCAGCTCGTTCCGCGCCAGTCGTACGTGGTGGTCGGTGCCGGCACCGAGGGCGAGTTCGCGATCGACATCGCCTCCGACGGTCCGCATGCCCTGGTGGCCGGCACGACCGGGTCGGGCAAGTCGGAGTTCCTGCAGACCCTCGTCATCTCCCTCGCCCTGGCGAACCGGCCCGACGCCCTGAACTTCGTGCTCATCGACTACAAGGGCGGATCGGCCTTCGCCGACTGCAGCCGCCTGCCGCACACCGTCGGAATGGTCACCAACCTCGACGCGCGGGAGACCGAGCGCGCGCTGGCCTCCCTGGACGCCGAGCTGAAGCGGCGCGAGCGGGTGCTCCGCGACGACATCGGGGCGAAGGACGTCGACGCCGCGTGGGAGAAAGACCCGGATGCCGCGGCGCGGCTGGGCCTGGCGCGCCTCATGATCGTCGTCGACGAGTTCGCCGAACTCAAAACCGAACTGCCTGACTTCATCAACGGCCTCGTGCGCATCGCCCGCGTCGGGCGCTCGCTCGGGGTGAACCTCGTGCTGGCGACGCAGCGGCCCTCGGGCGTGATCACGCCCGAGATGCAGTCGAACATCAACCTGCGCGTCGCCCTCCGCGTCACCGATCGTGCCGACTCCGGCGATGTCATCGGAACCCCCGACGCCGCTCTCATCCCGGCCGGCTCCCCCGGGCGCGGGTACGTGCGAGCGGGGCTGGATGCGGCCCCCGCGCCGTTCCAGACCGCGCGCGTCGCCGCTCTCCGGCTCGGCCACCAGCGCGCCGCGCGGGTGCTGCCGCCCGCGGCCCGCGTGGAATGGCAGACCCTGGGCCTTCCGCCGCGGTACCCCAGCGCCCCGCAGCAGACCGCGCACCGCCCCGACCAGGACGACACCGACCTGCGGGCGCTCGTGCAGCTGGCCGGCCAGGCCGCGCAGCTTCTCGGGGTTCCCAAGAGCCCGTCGCCGTGGCTCATGCCGCTGCCCGATGTCCTGCCGCTGGACCGGTTCGACGACGACGCCGTCCCGGACGGTGCCGCCATCCTCGGGCTGGAAGACGTTCCCAGCGAGCAGACCCAGCGACCGCTGGTGTGGAGCATCCTCGACGACTCGCACCTGCTGATGTTCGGCGGCAGCCGATCGGGTCGGACCACGGCGCTGCGCACGATCCTGTCGCAGGTGGTGCTGCGCTTCACGCCCGCCGACCTGCACCTGTACATCGTCGACTGGGGCAACGGCGCACTGCTGCCGCTGGCCGGGGCGCCCCACACCGGCGCGGTCATCACCCCGCAGGACGCCGAGCGCCTCCCACGGCTCCTCGCGCGCCTCGCCGGCGAACTCTCGCGGCGGCAGGGCGTGCTCGCCCAGGCCGCGGTGGGCAGCATCGCCGAGCAGCGACGCACGGCCGACCCGCGCGAGGCCCTGCCGTACGCCATCGTCGTCTTCGACGGCTGGGAGCGGCTGTCGGCCTCGCTCAGCCCGGACGAGATGGTCTCCCTCCGCGACCAGATGCTGCGGCTGCTGCGCGAAGGGCCGGCCGTCGGCATCCGCGTGGTCGTGACCGCCGACCGCAGCATCCCCTCCGACCGCATCGCGAGCTTCATCGACGCGCAGTACGCGCTGCCGATGCGCGACGTGAACGACTACCGCGGAGCGGGCATCATGGTGCGGGAGATTCCGCAGGACATGCCCGCCGGTCGTGTCCTGTTCGGGCCCAGCGGCACCGAGGGGCAGATCGCGGTGATCAACGCCGACACCTCGGGGGAGGCCCAGGGCGCCACCCTGCGCGGTACCGTCGAGCACGCCGCCGCGCACTTCGCGCGGTTCCCGCAGTTGTCGGAGCTGCCCGCTGCCCTGCGCGTCGATCCGCTGCCCTCGCACATCGGGCTGTCGGATGCGGCGCTCCTGCCGCTCGCGGAGCCCGATGCCGCAGAGACCCCGATGGTCGGCGTGGGCGGCGACACGCTCTCGCGCTTCACGATCGACTGGCCGGAGGTGGGCGGCTTCGTGGTCGTCGGTGACCGCCGAAGCGGAAAGACCGACGCCCTCGCGCTGATCACCCACCAGCTGGGCTGGGCCGGCACCCGCATGGCGGTGGTCGCCGCTGCCGGCTCCGTCCTGGCCGAAGTGGCCGCCGCGCACAGCATCCCCGTCCTGACCTCTGCGTCCACCGCAGAGCAGGTGGAGGAGGCGATCGCCGCGGAAGACCTCGTCACCGTCGTCGTCGACGACGCCGAGGCCATCCGCGATTCCGTGCTCGAGCGGGCGCTGGTGGCGGCGCGGACCCGGCTGCGCTTCATCATCTCGCTGGGGGCGGATTCGGCCGGAACGGCCATCAGCGGCGTCGTCACGGACGCCAAGCGCGGCCGCACCGGACTCGTGCTGTCGCCGACCTCCACGATCCTCGGCACGCAGCTGTTCAGCACGCAGATCCCGCGCCCGTTCGTGGGTCGCGGTGCACCCGGATCGGGCGTGCTGTTCGTGTCGGGCGGCTATACGGCGGTCCAGGTGCCCGACCTGCGGGCCTGAGGACGACACGCGCGGGCCTCGGTCCCGCGTAAGCTGACAGGGTTGGGTGCGGACGGGGGTCCGCACGTTCACGATGCGAGGGGCCACCCCATGAGCACGCAGTGCCGCTTCTGTGGTGCGGCCGTCCGGCCGAATACGATGTTCTGCCCGTCCTGCGGGCAGATCGTCGTCGCCGATGCGCCGGTCGCCGGCGGGGGCAACCCCCTGCCACCGCCCTTCCGTACCACCGGAGGCGGTAGTCGTGAGCCGGAGGCCGTGGCGGCTCCCGTCAGCGCGCCCGAGCCGGTCGCTCCGGTGCCCCTGCCCGATCTCACCCCTCGTCCCGCCGGGCGGCCGACGTCGGTGGCGCCCCCCGCGCCCGTCGCCCCCGCCGCCCTCGCGCTGCGGCTCCCGCAGGGCACCGAGATCGCCATCGACCAGACGCTCGTCCTCGGGCGCAACCCTGCCGGGCGGGCCGCCGACCACGACGGCGTCCCGGTGGAGGTCGCCGACCCCACCCGGTCGGTCTCGCGCGTGCACCTGATCATCCGCCCGAGCGCGCCGGGGGAGGCGACCGCCGAAGACGCGGGTTCGGGCAACGGCACCCATGTGGAGCGCGCCGGGGTGCGTCATCCCCTCGGCCCGCGTGAGCCGTTCCCGATCTCCGCCGGTGACCGCCTGCTCCTCGGGGATGTCGTCGTCGAGGTCGGCACGGCGCGATGACCGCGCGGCGATGACCGCACTGACGCCGAGCGGCGGGCGACCGATCGATGCCGTCGCGCTGAACGCCGACCGCGGGCACCTCCGAGCGACCCTGCGCCGCAATACCGCCTACGTCGGCACCTACCTCCTGCTGTCGGCCATCGTGGGAGCCGGCATCGTGGCGCTCGCCGTCAGCGACATCGGGCGCCTCGCGACTTACTTCCTCCTGAGCCTCCTCCTGGTCATCCTCCTCGCGAGCCTGGTGCTCGGACTGTGGCTGCGGCGCCGCGTGCGCGGTTTCCTCCGCGCGGAGGACCCGCTGCTCATCCTCACCCCGGAGGCACTGCTCTTCTCCGGCATCCCTCCGGTCCCGTGGCCGGACGTCCTCGGGGTCGTCTACTGCGACGAACGGGCAGGTCTCGCCCGTGGCGGGGGGCTCAGCCGCTGGATGAGACGCCTCACCTACCGCGCGGGGGGCTCTCAGGTGACCCTGCATGTGGGGATCGCCCGTCCCAAGCGCTTCCGCGCCGGAGCCAGCGGCGGTCTCACGCGCTACCTCAGCACGGCCCTGGACCTCGGGGGGATCACGCTGCCGCTGGACGCGGCGCTGGGCGATCCGCAGCTGCACGCCCTGACCGGGGCGCTGCGAGAACTGAGCGCGACCGGGGTGGTGCGCTATCTCGAAACGGATGACCCGCGCCGGGTCGGGCGGGCGGCGTCGAGCATGGCCACCGGGCGGCCCATGCGTCGCGACGCATGAGGACTTTTCTGTCATAGGTGGTTCCCGGAGCGCAAGGCCCAAATTCCTCGCCGCGCATATGTGGTACAACCATTTTGGAACCTATGACCCGGGCGGCTTCCACGCCCTGAACCACGGAGGATCACATGGCGGACATCAAAGTCACCTCGGAGTCGCTCTCCGGCGTCGCGAACCAGCTCTCGTCTGGCGCGGCATCGATCGAGTCGCAGCTCAGCAACCTCAAGTCGCTCGTACAGGGGCTCATCGCCGGCGACTGGGGCGGCGCCGCCTCGCAGTCGTTCAACGAGCTGTACGAGCAGTGGGATGCCGCGGGCCTGCAGCTGAAGGAGTCCCTCACCGGCATCAGCGACCAGCTCTCGAAGGCCGCGCTGGCCTACGAAGAGTCGGAGAACAACATCAGCAACAGCTTCCGCGCCTGAGCGTGAGCATCGGGGGCGCCGGGAGACGGCGCCCCCTGTCGTCCGTGGGTGAGCGGCAGCAACCAGCGTAGGGAGCAGCAGATGGGGCAATTCTCGGTATCGACACCGGCCCTGGGGTATTCGGCGTCGGCGATGGTCGGAGCCGTCGCCCAGTTCGACGGGCACGTGTCTCAGATCTCCGGGGTGGTGACATCCATCGTGGGTGCGTCGTGGAGCGGCGACGCTGCGGACGCGTTCGCGGAGAGCTGGGCGGAGTGGCAGACCAACGCCGGCCTCCTCCGTGATGCCCTCACCGACATCGCCACACGGGTTCAGGGCGCGGAGACGGGATACACCGTGACCGAGATGCAGGTGACCGCCGCATCCCGTTCGTCCACCGTCGGCGCACGCCGTCAGGGCGGGGGCACCGCGTGAGCCAGCACACCTTCGACCTCGCCCAGCTGCGGGAGCTGGAAACGGCGCTCGGCAACCTCATCACCTACTGCACCGACCTCGAGACCCACGCCGCCGGTGCCACCGCGGCGGCCAACGCCCAGTGGGCGGGCGTGGCCAGCGTGGAGTTCCTCGGGCTCGTGGGCACGTGGCAGGTCGGCGCGACGGCGATCAAGACGCACGCCGAAGATCTGAAGAAATGGGTCGGCGAGGCCGCATCGGTCTACGAAGCCGCCCAGAACGACAACCGTACGATGTGGGCCAGCGCATGACGACGAGACGAATCGACCCGACCCTGTACGTCCAGGCCGCCGACGCCTTCGAGGCGATCGCGACCTCGGCCGACGGCGTGGGATCCAGCGCCAGCTCTTCGGCGAGCGGATACTCGTCGATGGCGGGAAGCGACCCGGGCGGCGAGCAGTTCGCCAGCGCCTACGACGACTCCGCCCGCGCCGCGCTGCAGAACATCTCCGACATCGGCATGCGCGCCAACACCCTGGACCGCCTCTTCATGGCGAGCGGCGCCAACGCCGCGTCGGCCGAGGCCGTCGCATCCGGGCAGCCCTTCGACGCCGGTGCTTTCACGCTGCGCCCTGCACGGTCGCCCGAGAACGTCTCGGCACCGCCGTCCGCGTTCGGCGGCAAGGGCGACGAGCCCAAGGGCTGGGATCTGGTGGTGGACTTCGTCGGGATGATGTGGCCCGATGCCGACACCGACCAGCTCGACGAGGCCGCACAGATGTGGAAGGACATCGCCCGCGACGTCCGCCGCGTCGCCACCGATGTGCGCCAGGCAGACAACGCCGTCTCCTCCCTCGACAGCGTGGAGCTGCCGAAGGCCCGAACCGAGGTGACCGACTTCGCCAGCGACATCACCGAGGTAGCCGATCTCATCGAGGAGATCGGCACGCAGTGCGGCGAGTATTCCGACGACGTGCGCGAAGCGCACAAGGAAGTCATCGAGATGCTCGTGCAGCTGGCGGTGGAGATCGCCGCCACGGTCGCGATCAGTGCCGCCCTCAGTGTCTTCACGCTGGGTGCGGGGGGCGCTGCCGGCGCCGCTGCGATTGCGGCACGCGTCGCTGTCATCGGTGGTCGCATCCTGACGATCCTCACGAAGGTGGGGGGCACCGCGGCGCGCGTGGCCGTGCGGATCCGGGCCATCCGGGCCAGCCTCATCCCTTACGCGCGAAGCCACGAACGGATGGCGCGGGCGATCATCAGTGTGGCCTCGGGCACCGCGGCCGCGGTGACCTCCGAGGTCATTGTCAAGCGCGGCGACGCGAATCTGCTCGCGGCCTTCGGTTCGGGGCTCGTGGGCGGCGCCGTCAGTGAGGCGATCACGGCGCCCTTCGGCCGCTACGGTCAGCGCGTCGCCGTCCAGGCGCTCGCCGGCGGTGGCGGGGGTGCGGCCGGTGCCGCCACCGATGGCCTCATCAGCGACGGCAGCGTCGACGTCCGTAACGTCGTCATCGGCGGCGTCGGTGGCGCCGGCTTCGGCGGTGGCATGGCCCGCCGAGGTTCCGGCCGCGGCTCGTCGTCTGCGGCAGACCCGGGCTCGGGCAACGTGCGGGTGAACGAGAACACGCCCGTCATCAGCGGTGGCGGAAATGCGGGCGCCGGCGGCCCCGACGGTGGTCGTACGGGCACCAACGACTACGAGGGTCCCGTCGTCAGCGGCGGCAACGACGTCAGCGGTGGCGGTGGCGACGGCGGTCCCGCGGGCAACACGGACTACGACGGCCCGAATGTGACCGGCGGCAACGACGTCAGCGGAAGCGGTGGCGACGGCGGCGGCGCACCGCAGGTTCCGCAGGGCGAGGCGCCCAACGCGACCGGCGGTAACGATGTCGGGCCTGGTTCGGGGAGCGGCAATGGCAGCGCCCCGCAGGTTCCTGAGGTTCACGCGCCCGGCGCGACCGGCGGCAATGGCGGCGGGGCTGGTTCGGGGTCCGGTTCGGGCACCAGCGCGCCCGACCCGGTGGACATCCCCACGCCTCCGGTACACACCGGCGGAGGCGGCGACGGCCTGCCGCCGTCCACGGGCTCGGGCGACAGCACGCCGAACCCGGGCAGCGGCCACGACCCCGAGACGCCCATCTTCCACGACGTCGAGAACGACCTGGGCGTCGACGCAGACGGCGACGGGTTCCCGATCTCCTCCGGGACCGGCGGCGCCGATGCGCCCGGCACCGGTGGGGGTGCTCCGACGAACGGTGGGGGTGCTCCGACGAACGGTGCCGATGCTCCGACGAACGGTGCGGATGCCCCCACCAACGGTGCGGATGCGCCGACCGACGGTGCGGATGCCCCCGGGAACGGTGCGGACGCCCGGGACGGCGCGCTCTCGGACGCCGACGCCGGCGATGCGGGCCCGCACGGCGGTCAGGCCGTGCCCCCGGTGGGCGGGGACGCGGCACCGCCGTCGGGAGCCGATGCCGATGCGACCACCCCCGCAGACGGTGCACCGCCGCGCGACGGCGACCTGCCGGCGGACCGCGTGGCACAGCTCGACGGTTCCTCGCCGCTGGTCGACACGACCGGACGCGACATCTCGCACGTCCTCGAGCAGAGTTCGCTGTCACCACGGGAACTGGCCGACTATCTGCAGGCCACGGACCGGCGCGCGTACAACGAGTTCATCCGAACGGGCCAGTGGCCCGACGACGTGCAGATCCCGCGCGATGCGAGCGTACTGGCCGATGGGGCCATCGATTGGGGACAGGTGCCTGGTCACGGTTTCGAGCTCGACGCCAGCGGAAATCCGATCATGCACGACGAGATCCCGGCTCCCGGCTCGTACATCGACCGGTACGGTCCCGGGAACGGGCGGTACACGTCGCCTCTCCCGGACGGCTCGCCCTACGCGTACGACGAGCGGTCCCTTCCCTACGTCCAGGATCCCGGGCAGTACCACCGGTACGAGGTGGTCGGCGATTTCAACGACCTCCGTTCCGCATACGACTCGGCTCCGGCGGATGTGCGTCGGGCCGTGGACAACCTTCGCGAGCTGGGCTACTTCTCCTTCGACAACGTGCCCCAGGCGGGTAACGCGGCGCCCGGCTTCGGCCAGCGCGGAGGCGCAGTACAGTACGAACTGCCGCTGAGCGTGGACATCCTCGTCGGCCTCGGCGTGCTCAAGGAGGTGTGACGTGAATTCCTCGGAACTCAAGTCGGTACTGGCGGACGAAGGGCTGGAGCGCTACTTCCACTTCGGTCCGCCGACGGGAACGACGGCGAACCGCGTATGCCTGTATGAGCGAGACGGTGAGTGGGAACTCATCATCACCGACGAGCGCGCGGTGCCCCAGGAGGGGACCCGTCGGACGTTCCCCGACGAGGAAGTGGCCGTGGCCGCAGCCTTGCGCGCCGTGCGTCTGTACGCGGAGGCCCTCAACTACCGCGCACCCGCACGGTAGGACCCCTCCGCGAGAGGCCCCCCGTGGTCGACGACGCCCTGAGCTCCGCGGTCGTGACCTTCGTCGGCTACGACGGTGATGGCGCGGTACCCGGGCGGTTTCCGTCCCGCATCGGCGACCCGGATCTTCGACAGGGCGTTCTGGAGATCCTGACGGAAATCGACCACGACGCTGAGCTGCTGGCTGTGGCGAACCTCTCTGCATGGGGGAACCCTCTGGTGGCCCGCGTGAGCGGGCGCCATCCGGAGTTGTCCGGTGAGGCGCTGGCGGCGCTCACCGCGCTCCTGACCTTCGAGTGGCGCTGAGAAAGGGGTTCCCGTGAGCGATGCGACGTCGGATGACCTGGTGCGCTGGCTGGCCGGCGAGGGTCTGGAGATGCTCGCGTCCACGGATGCCGTGCTCCTCGTCGATGACGGGGAGGCACGCGTGCGCGTGGATCGTTCGGACGACGGATGGATCGTGAGCAAGAGCCTGCGCTCGGAACCCTTCTCCGCCCGGATGTCCTCTGCCGACTGGGAGGACGTGGATCGTTTCGTCGTGATGCTCTACCTGGGGTCGGCGCGCGAGTCCCGCGGGTTGAGCCGCCTGAAGCGCCTCGGGGAGCTCGGCGCCGACGGGATCGCGGTCGCCGCGGAGGGGTGGAGCGTGCAGCGCGGTGCCGATGGCGGGTGGCTGCTCGACGGCCCCCACGCCCGCAGGCGGTGGTTCGCGAGCGACCTCGACGCCGCGGCGTTCTCGCGGTACGCCGTGTACTCCGCGGATGAGCTGCGCCGGCACGCCACCCTCGCCGAGGCGCCGCTGGCGCGGTGAACCTGCCCCGTTCGCCGGGGCGGGCTCAGCTCGAGGCGCTGTCGCGCCCGTAGGTCTCCAGGAACCGCAGCCACACCTCGCTCGTCGTGGGATACGAGGGCACCGCGTGCCACAGACGGTGCAGCGAGACCTCCCCGACGATCGCGATGGTCGCCGAGTGCAGCAGCTCCGTCACATCCGGGCCCACGAACGTGACGCCCGCCAGCACACCCCGGTCTTCGTCCACGACGGCGCGCGCCCGACCCCGGTAACCGTCGGCGTATTCGCTGGCACCGGCCACCCACGACAGGTCGTAGTCCACGACGCGCGCGCGGATGCCGGCCTTCTCCGCGGCGGCGGCGGTGAGCCCGACGGAGGCGACGACCGGGTCGGTGAAGGTCACCTGCGGCACGGCGGAGTGGTCGGCGGTGGCGACGTGGGCACCCCACGGAGCATCCTGCACGGGCGCCCCCTTCGCCCGCGCCGCGATGACGTCGCCGGCGGCGCGCGCCTGGTACTTCCCCTGGTGGGTGAGGAGCGCGCGGTGGTTGACGTCGCCGGCGGCGTAGAGCCAGTCCGTCCCCGTCACCAGCATCGTGTCGTCCACGTCGAGCCAGGTACCCGGCTCGAGCCCGACGGTCTCCACACCCAGGTCGCCGGTGCGCGGCACGCGGCCGGTGGCGACGAGCACCTCCTCGGCCTCCAACGTCGTGCCATCGGACAGCGAGAGCACAGCCGGGCCATCCCCCTCGCGCGCTGCGGAGACCAGCTCCACCCCGATGCGCACGTCGGCGCCCAGTGCGCGCAGGGATGCGGTCACCAGCTCGCCGGCGAACGGCTCCTCGGCGGTGAGGATCCCGGAGCGGGCGAGCATCGTCACCCGGGTGCCGAAGCTCGCGTACGCGGTGGCCATCTCCGCGGCGACCACACCGCCTCCGAGAATGGCGAGGGATGCCGGGGCCGACTGTGCCGCGGAGGCCTCCCGGCTCGTCCACGGGCGGATGCCCTGCAGCCCGGGGATGTCGGGGAGGAGGGCCGCCGTCCCGGTGCAGAGCGCCACCGCATGGCGGGCGAGGAGGTCGGTCGTTGACCCGTCGTCCGCCGTGACCCGTACCCGCCTCTCACCGGTGAGCGCGCCGTGGCCGCGGACGAGGTCGATGCCCGCTCCGTCCAGCCACGCGACCTGCGAGTCATCCGTCCAGTCGTGGACGATGCGATTCCTCCGTCGGAGCACCGCGGCCACGTCGAGGTCACCGGTGACGGCCTGCTTCGCGCCGTCGACGGCCCGCGCTGCCCGCAGCGCAGCGCCGCTGCGAAGGAGCGCCTTCGACGGCATGCAGGCCCAGTACGAGCACTCGCCGCCGACCAGCTCTGCCTCCACGATGACGGCGGTCAGGCCGCCCTTCACGGCCCGGTCGGCCACGTTCTCGCCCACCGGCCCGGCCCCGATCACGATCACGTCGTACTCGCGCGCGCTCATGTCGCCACGCTACTCGCGCTGGCGACCGCGGGCGCCGAACTCGCGCACACCGGCGCGCGTCCGTGGATTCGGAGGCCGGGTGCTCCCGCGCGGGCGGGCCGGCAGGGCCGTGTCCGATTTCCGCCAGGCCGTGGGAGAGGGGCGTGACAGGCTGGGGGTATGACCACCCAGGGGATGACGTTCGACGAGCGATACCGCGTCATCCAGTCTCGCGACCGCCGCTTCGACGGGCAGTTCGTCACCGCCGTGCGCACCACCGGGATCTACTGCCGCCCCAGCTGCCCGGCACGCACGCCCCGGCCGGCGAACGTGACGTTCTACGCGACCTCCGCGGCCGCGCACGAGGCCGGATACCGCGCCTGCCGGCGGTGCCTGCCGGAGGCGGCGCCCGGCTCGCCGGAGTGGAACGTCCGCGGCGACATCACCGCCCGCGCGATGCGCCTGATCGCCGACGGAGTCGTCGACCGCGACGGCGTCCCCGGTCTCGCGCGGCGCCTCGGATACTCGCCGCGCCACCTCACGCGGCTCCTCACCGCCGAGCTGGGTGCCGGCCCGCTCGCCCTCAGCCGCGCCCACCGGGCCCATACGGCGCGCATGCTCCTGGTGGGCACCGACCTCCCGGCAGCGGACGTCGCGTTCTCCGCCGGCTTCTCCAGCGTCCGGCAGTTCAACGAGACCGTCGGCGAGGTGTTCGGGATGCCGCCGCTGCAGCTGCGCGCGCGCCGGCGCGCCGCCGATCTCACCGGCGGTGCGATCGACCTGGCCCTTCCGCACCGCGGCGCGCTCGATTCCGCGGGCCTGTTCGCCTGGATGACGGCGCGCGCCCTCCCCGGCGTGGAGACGGCGGATGCCCGGCACTTCGCCCGGGCGATCCGGCTCCCCGGCGGGCCGGGCTGGTTCGAGCTGCGCGTCGATGACGCCGGGCGGGTGCGCCTGCGGGCGCGTCTCGCGCGGCTCTCCGACCTGTCGACGCTCGTCACGCGCGCCCGGCGTCTGTTCGACCTCGATGCCGATCCGGTGGCGATCGACGATGCGCTCTCGGAGCATCCGGAACTCCGCCCGCTCGTGGCGGGGGTGCCGGGTATCCGCGTTCCCGGCGCCGCCGACCCGCACGAGATGCTCATCCGGGCGATGGTCGGCCAGCAGATCACGGTGGCGGCGGCCCGGACGGCTCTGGCCGCCCTGGCCGATGCGCTGGGGGAGCGGGTGCCGGACGTGGAAGGCACGTCCGTCCTGTTCCCGACGATGGCCGCCATCGCCGAGCGCGGCCATGAGGTGCTCCGTGGTCCGGCCGCCCGCATCCGCGCGATCACCGGCGCCGCGGCGGCTCTGGCCTCCGGCGACCTCGTCCTCACCACCAGTGACGACCGCGCCGAGCAGCGCGCGGCGCTCCTCGCGCTGCCCGGGATCGGGCCCTGGACCGCCGACTACGTGCGGATGCGCGTCCTCGCCGACCCCGACGTGCTCCTCCCCGGCGATGTCGCCGCGCGCGCGGGAGCCGCCGCCGCCGGGATTCCCGCCGACCCGGCCGGGCTCACCGCGTGGTCGACGCGCGCGGCGCCGTGGCGCAGCTATCTCACGGCGCACCTGTGGCGTGCAGCGCCCCTCCGCCCGTCCCGCGCGCAAAACTCAGGAAGAATCGCCGCACAGCGGCTCCGGGAGGCGCCAGAGGTGCCGGATCTCCTGAATTCTGAACAACCGTCCCGGCAGCCCGCCCCCGCCGGAGCCCGCACCGAGGAGGTTCCCGCATGACCGCGTCCGCCACCATCCAGACCCTCCCCACCCCCGACGGCGCGTTCACGATCGTCACCGACGAGGAGGGGCGCGTCCTCGCCTCGGGCTGGACCGACGACGCCCGCACGATCCTCCAGCGACTGCCAGAGCGGCATCGCCCGCGCCTGGTCACCGCGGGCGAAACGGATGCCGCGGCCGCGGTCCGCGCGTACTACGCCGGCGATGTCGCCGCGATCATCGGCGTGGAGGTGCGGCAGTTCGGGACGGAGCTGCAGCGCGCCGGATGGGACGCCCTCCGCCGCATCCCGCCGGGGCAGCCGCTGACCTACACGGCCTTCGCGACCATGTTCGGGCGACCCGCGGCCGTTCGTGCCGCCGCATCCATCTGCGCCCGCAACGTCCCGGCGCTATTCGTGCCGTGTCATCGCGTGCTCCGGACCGACGGCACCCTCGGCGGATTCGCGTGGGGACTCGACGTGAAGCGGAGCCTCCTGGGGCGCGAAGCGGCCGCGTGAACGCGCCCCGGATGATGTTGCGTCCAGGAAATGCCCAGGTTAGGCTGGAGGGCTGTCGCACCTTCGCAGTGCGGCGGTGCTCGGCCCGCACCTGAGGAGGATGTCATGGACACGATCGTTTCCGCTGCACAGCCGGTGATCGTGCGCATCCCCTCCGCCGGCCGGCGCACGGGTCGCCGGGCGGGATCGACGCCATCCGCAACCCCTGCGGCATAACGCCGCCCGTTTTTCCGTTTCCCCCGCTGAGCGGCTGACGGCAGAGCCGTCATTCGCCGCTCCGGCACCCTTCGTTCGCGCCCGATCCGGCGCGCAGCTCCGACCCTCTGAGGATCATGACCCGCGACACCGCTCCCCCCTCGTCCATGCTCCGCTCCCTGGCGAGACTCCTGCCGTTCGCCAAGCCGGTGGCCGGTCGGCTCATCCTGGGTGCGGTCACCGCGCTCATCGCGAGCCTTCTCGCGCTCGGCATCCCACTCATCCTCGAAGTGATCGTCGGCGAAGGCGGCCCCATCACCGCCGGTGAGCCCTGGCTCGTCGCCGTCGGCGCGGGCGCCATCCTGGTGCTCGGCCTTCTCGAAGCGCTCATGGTGTGGGCGCGCCGCTGGTTCGTCCTGGGCCCCGCGACCAAGGTCGAGTACGACCTGCGCACCGACTTCTACGCGCGCCTGCAGCGCCTTCCCGTCGCCTTCCACGACCGCTGGCAGTCGGGGCAGCTCCTCAGCCGGATGATGCAGGACATCAGCCTCATCCGCCGCTGGCTCGCCTTCGGCCTCATCCTGCTGGTCGTGAACCTGCTGACGATCGTGGCGGGTTCGGCGATCCTGTTCACGTGGCACTGGGCGCTCGGGGCCATCTTCGTCATCTGCGCGCTGCCGCTGTGGATCTCTGGGTACCTCTTCGAGAAGCGGTACGGGATGCTGTCGCGCCAGAGCCAGGATCAGGCCGGTGACCTGGCGACCTCGGTCGAGGAGAGCGTGCACGGCATCCGCGTCCTCAAGGCGTTCGGTCGCGGCAAGCACGCCCTGCAGAAGTTCGCCCGTCAGGCCGAGACCCTCCGCGGGACCGAGCTGGCCAAGGCGCGCGCCGTCGGCTGGATCTGGTTCTGGCTCGTGCTGCTGCCCGACATCGCGTTCGCGCTGTGTCTGGGCGCGGGCATCGTGCTGGTCCAGATGGGCGAGCTGCAGGTGGGGCAGCTGATCGCGTTCTTCGCGATGGCGACGATCCTGCGGTGGCCCGTGGAGTCGATCGGGTTCCTCTTCTCGTTCCTCGTCGACGCCCGCACGGCCACCGACCGCATCTTCGAGGTCTTCGACGAGCAGAACACCATCACCGACCCCGCCGAGCCCCGCACCATCGCCGACGTGCGGGGCGAGCTGGCGTTCGAGGGCACCCACTTCCGGTACCAGGATGCTCCGGCCTCCACCCGGGATCTCCTCGACGGCATCGACCTCGTGCTGCGGCCGGGGGAGACCATGGCGCTCGTCGGACTGACCGGTTCGGGCAAGACCACGCTCACCACCCTCCCGGGCCGGTTGTACGACGTGACCGGCGGCCGCGTGACGCTCGACGGCGTCGACGTGCGCGACCTCGAGTTGCGTGAACTCCGCCGGCACGTCGGCATGGCCTTCGAGGACGCCACGCTCTTCTCCGCATCCGTGCGCGACAACGTCCTGCTCGGCCGGGAGGATCTCATCCCCGGGTCGCCGGAGGCGGAGGAGGTGCTGCGCGAAGCGCTCGACGTGGCGCAGGCTGCCTTCGTCTACGAGCTTCCGAAGGGCCTCGACACCGTGATCGGCGAAGAGGGGCTCAGCCTCTCGGGCGGTCAGCGTCAGCGCCTGGCGCTGGCCCGCGCCGTCGCCGCGCGGCCCGCGGTGCTGGTGCTGGATGACCCCCTGTCGGCGCTCGACGTCGACACCGAGGCGCTCGTGGAGGAGGCGCTGCGGAGGGTGCTCGCCGACACCACGGCGCTCATCGTGGCCCACCGCCCCTCGACCGTCATGCTCGCCGACCGGGTCGCGCTGCTGGAGGCCGGTCGCGTCACCGCCGTCGGCACGCATTCCGAGCTGCTGCGCGACAGCGAGCACTACCGGTACGTGATCTCCAGCCTCGAGGCCGAGGCCCTTCGACGGGCTCAGGCACCGGGGGAGGGCCGGCGGCGCTCCGCCGAGCGCGAAGAACTCTCAGAGACCGAGAAGGAGGTGACCCGATGAGCACCACGACGGTCACCGGAACCAGCGGCGAAGACCGCTCCGACTACTCGCGCGACGAAAGCCGCACCATCCGGCGCCGCTCGCTGCGGCTGCTGGGGTCGCTCGTGGCGCCCCTGCGCTGGCAGCTGGTGCTGGCCGCGGTCGTGCTGATCGTGTCGACGGCGCTCCGGGTGGCAGGCCCCGCCCTCGTCGGCTACGGCATCACGACGGCTCTTCCGGCCGTCGTGGACGACATGAACTGGATGCCCGCCATCCTCGTCGTCGTCGTCTACCTCCTCACCGGCGTCGCCGGGGCGGCGCTGATCGGCTGGTACGCCGTGGTCGCGGCGCGCCTCACACAGGCGATCATGTTCGACCTGCGCAAGCGCATCTTCCTGCACACGCAGCGCCTGAGCCTGGAGTTCCACGAGTCCTACACATCTGGGCGGATCATCTCGCGCCAGACCAGCGACCTCGACACCATCCGCGAGCTGCTCGACGGCGGGCTGAACGAGCTCGTCTCCGGGCTCCTCTACGGCGGCTTCACGCTGATCGCCCTGCTGCTGCTGGACTGGCAGTCCGGCATCATCCTCTTCGTCATGGGTGTGCCGCTGTTCTTCCTCATGCGGTGGTTCTACCTCCGCTCGCAAGTGGTCTACCGCGAATCCCGCGTGATCAGCGCACAGGTGATCGTGAAGTTCGTCGAGACGATGACGGGCATCCGCGCCGTGAAGGCGTTCCGCAAGGAGCCGCGCAACGATGAGGAGTTCGGCAAGCTCGCCAGCGACTACCGCGACATCAACATGCGCTCGATCCGGCTGTTCGGCACGTTCGAGCCCGGCCTCATGGCCGTCGCGGCCGTGACCCTGGGCGTCGTGGTGCTGTGGGGCGGGCTGCGCGTGCTGGACGGCACGTTCGAACTCGGACTGCTGCTGGCCGCGGTGCTCTACGTGCGCAACTTCTTCGCCCCGATGCAGGAGGTGGCGTTCTTCCTGAACTCCTACCAGTCGGCCACGGCGGCGCTCGAGAAGGTCTCCGGCGTGCTCGAGGAGCAGCCGACGGTGCCCGACCCGACCTCTCCGGTCGATCTGTGGAAGGCCCGCGGGCACGTCCGGTTCGAGGACGTCGTCTTCGGCTACTCCGGGGACCGCGTCATCCTGCCCGATTTCTCCCTCGACATCCCGGCGGGGCAGACGATCGCGCTGGTGGGGACCACGGGGGCGGGCAAGTCGACGCTCGCGAAGCTCGTCGCGCGGTTCTACGACCCCACCTCGGGGCGGGTCACCCTGGACGGCGTCGACCTCCGCTCGCTGCATCCGAAGGACCTCCGCCGCGCGATCGTCATGGTCACGCAGGAGGCGTACCTGTTCTCGGGGACCGTCGCCGACAACATCGCCCTCGGAAAGCCCGACGCGACGCTGGACGAGATCAAGGCGGCGGCGCGCGCCGTGGGTGCCGACGAGTTCATTCAGGCGCTTCCGGACGGGTACGGCACCGATGTCAACAAGCGTGGCGGGCGCGTGTCGGCCGGGCAGCGGCAGCTGATCTCGTTCGCGCGGGCGTTCCTCGCCGACCCCGCGGTGCTCATCCTCGACGAGGCCACCGCGTCGCTCGACATCCCGAGCGAGCGGCTCATCCAGGAGGCGCTGCAGACGTTGCTGGCCGACCGCACCGCGATCATCATCGCCCACCGCCTCTCGACGGTGGCGATCGCCGACCGCGTGCTGGTCATGGAGCACGGGCGCATCATCGAGGACGACCTGCCGGAGACGCTCATCGCCGGCACGGGCCGCTTCGCGCAGATGCACGCCGCCTGGCAGGACTCCCTCGTCTGACGCGGCCGGTCGCGGGACGCTCGTCTGACGCGGCCGGTCGCGGGTCCCTCGTCTACCCGCGCCGGCCGCGCCCCGGTCGGAGGATCGCACGAAGGTCGGGGGATCCGCGGGAAATCCTCCGACGGGGATGCGGTTCTCCGACACGAGCGCTTGCGCGGGGGAGCGCGGCCGGCGAGCGGGCGTCGTCGTCCGGTCGGGGGATCGCATAAGGGTCGGAGGATGTGGCTGGGATCCTCCGACGGAGGTGCGATTCTCCGACCCGTTAGCGGACGAGGTGTGCGCCGGCCGCGATCGCGCGGGAGATCGTGCGAGCGACCGCCGGCCAGTCGTGTCGGACTTGCGCGTAGCTGAAACGCAGCACCGTGTACCCGCGGAGGCGCAACTCCGCATCGTGGATGAGGTCGCGCGTGCGATCGGCCGAACTCGAGTGATACGCGAACCCGTCGACCTGGATGACGAGCCGTTCACCGATCAGCACGTCCACCGGCCGCCCGGCCAGGACCACCTGCTGCCGAAACGGCACGCCCCACGCGCTGAGCCGGTAGGCGAAGTGCGTCTCCAGCCCTGAATCCGACAGTCCGTTCACATGATCGGCGCACCATCTGGCATCCACACTCGTCCACTTCACCGCGCGGAGCGCCAGCGCGTTCAGTCCCTCACGCCGCATCGCCGATTCCCACACGGCGAGGGCGTCCTCCCGGGGAAGACACGACGCGATGTGTGCCAGCGCATCCTCGGTCGATTCCTCCAGGGACCGGCGGGATGTCGGTGCGATCGCCTTCGTCCAATGCACGACGCCGCGGAAGCCCTCATCGCCCGCGACCGCTCGACCGTGCGGGTTCAGCGACAGATGCAGCCGCCCGTCGTCGTCTTCCGGCACCCACCACTCCCGCCGGCGTGCGACCGAGATGCACGCGATCCGCCCGCCCGCCTGAGCGGCGGCGATCTCCGCGCGGGGCGCGTCGGGCAGAGCCAGCCACACCCGGCGATGGCGGCGGATGTCCCCGCCCGAGCTCACTGCGCTGCGCAGAGCGGGGGCGGAGAAGCCGGCATCCAGCGCATCATCCCGGTGCGCGATGCTGCCTCTCGCGCGGAGCCATCCCTCGAGGTCGAGCATGCTCCGAGCCTCGCGCGTCCGGCGCCGCCCGCATCCGCCCCGCCGCCACTCGGGGAGAACCCGTGCAGCTCGGCGTCTGGGGAGGAGGGATGCCGCGTCACCTAGGTCGGAGAATCCCACCCCGGTCGGAGGATGAGGGCTGGATGCTCCGACCTTCAGGCGAATCTCCGACCCGGGTATCGAGCCTCAGCGCGCACCGCGCGCACGACGCGCAGCAGCGGCGACGCGCGCACGACGCGCGCACGGCGACGCGCGCGCCTGCCGCGGGCTCCGGTCGGACTACAGGCGGATCTCGGCGATGACCTCGCCGTACTCCGTCTCGCCCGTGGGCGTGAAGCCGACGGCCTGGAAGAAGGCCTCGGGGCCCTCCTCGCCGGGCTCGTAGATGACGTCGACGTGGTCCATGCCGCGCCCGCGCGCCTCGGCGAGCAGGCTCTCCAGGGCGAAGCGGCCGATACCGCGCCCCTGGTCGTCCGCGTCGACGTTGATGCGCCACAGGACCGAGCGGAAGTGCTCCTGCGGGGCCTCGGGATCGAAGTTCGCGCTGACGTATCCGACGACCTCGTTGTCATCGAGGATGACGCGCTGCCAGGTGGTCTGCGGGTTGAGCACGGTCGCGGCGATGCCATAGCTCAGCGGCGCGAGGAATTGCTCCTGCCCCGGTTTGAGCGAAAGCGTGTTCACGGCGACGATCGTCGCGGCGGACAGTTCTTCGAGGCGGAGGGCGGCCATAGCCACAGGCTAGCCGGGATGCGGCGGGTTCGGAACGCGCGTTCCCCAGTGCTACGGAGATATCTCGACATCAAGATATCTCCGGCGCGTGCGATAGGCTGGAGGCCGACCCCGCGACGGCCTTTTGGAGAGACACACGTGCCCGACTCCACCATCATCTACACCCACACCGACGAGGCTCCGGCCCTGGCGACCGCATCCTTCCTCCCCATCGTGCAGGCGGTCACCCGCCAGGCAGGAGTGGAGGTGGAAACCCGCGACATCTCGCTCGCGGGGCGCGTCCTGGCTGCCTTCCCGCAGCGACTGACGCCGGAGCAGCAGGTGGGCGACGCGCTCGCCGAGCTGGGGGGCCTGGCGACCCTGCCCGAGGCCAACATCATCAAGCTGCCGAACATCTCGGCCTCGATCCCGCAGCTGAAGGCGACGATCGCCGAACTGCAGGGGCAGGGATACGACATCCCCGACTACCCCGACGAGCCCGGCTCGCCCGAGGAGAAGGACATCCGGGCACGGTACGACCGCATCAA
Organism: Microbacterium sp. Z11_20; assembly: GCF_057197605.1. NCBI lineage: Bacteria > Bacillati > Actinomycetota > Actinomycetes > Micrococcales > Microbacteriaceae > Microbacterium > Microbacterium sp. Z11_20. The sequence continues at coordinate 418,760 of NZ_JBXVOQ010000003.1, forward strand.
GGGGTCGGCCGTGAACCCGGTGCTGCGCGAGGGCAACAGCGACCGCCGTGCGCCGCTGTCGGTGAAGAACTACGCCCGCAAGCACCCGCACCGCAACAAGGCGTTCCCGGAGGGCTCGAAGACCCGCGTCGCGACCCTCGGACACGATGACTTCCGCGCCAACGAGGCCTCGGTCGTGATCCCCGACGACGACGTGCTCACCATCCAGCACGTCGCCGCCGACGGCACCGTGACGACCCTCAAGGACGGACTCACGGTGCTCCCCGGGGAGATCGTGGATGCCACGTTCCTCTCCGCGAAGGCCCTCGACGCGTTCCTCGCCGAGACCCTGGAGACGGCCAAGGCCGACGACGTGCTGTACTCCGTGCACCTGAAGGCCACGATGATGAAGGTCAGCGACCCGATCATCTTCGGCCACGTCGTGAAGGCGTACTTCGCCGACGTGTTCGACCGGTACGGCGACGCGATCGCCGCGGCCGGCCTCACCGCGAACGACGGCCTGGGCGCGATCCTCGCGGGCCTCCCGGCGGTCGACGGCGGGGACGAGATCGCCGCAGCGATCGCCGCCGACATCGAACGCGGACCGCGGCTGTCGTACACGAACTCCGACAAGGGCATCACCAACCTGCACGTCCCCTCCGACGTCATCGTCGATGCATCCATGCCCGCCCTCATCCGCAACGGCGGCAAGCTGTGGGGTGCCGACGGCGGCGAGGACGACACGCTCGCGGTCATCCCGGACTCGTCCTACGCGGGGATCTACCAGGCGGTCTTCGACGACGTCAACGCGCACGGACCCCTCGACCCCGCCGTCATCGGCACCGTCCCCAACGTGGGGCTCATGGCCCAGGCGGCGGAGGAGTACGGCAGCCACGACAAGACGTTCGAGATCGCCGACCCCGGTGTCGTGCAGGTTGTGAACTCCGCCGGCGACGTGCTGCTCGAGCACACCGTCGAACCGGGCGACATCTGGCGCGCGACCCAGACCAAGGACGTGCCGGTGCGCGACTGGGTCAAGCTCGCCGTGTCGCGCGCCCGTGCCACCGGGGCGCCCGCGGTCTTCTGGCTGGACGCCACGCGCGCCCACGACGCGCAGCTGATCCAGAAGGTGAACACCTACCTCGGCGATCACGACACCGAGGGCCTCACGATCGAGATCCTCCCGCCGGTCGAGGCCACGCGCTACTCGCTGGAGCGCATCCGCCGTGGGGAGGACACGATCTCGGTCACCGGGAACGTGCTCCGCGACTACCTCACCGACCTGTTCCCCATCCTCGAGGTCGGCACGAGCGCCAAGATGCTCTCGATCGTGCCGCTGCTGGCCGGCGGCGGACTGTTCGAAACCGGCGCGGGAGGGTCCGCTCCCAAGCACGTCCAGCAGCTGCTCTCCGAGAACTACCTCCGCTGGGACTCGCTCGGCGAGTTCTTCGCCCTCGCCGCCTCGCTCGAGCACCTCGCGCAGACCACGGGGAACGCACGGGCTCAGGTCCTCGCCGACACGCTGGATGCGGCGACCGGCACCTTCCTCGAGAACGACAAGTCGCCCGGGCGGGCGCTGGGCAGCCTCGACAACCGCGGGAGCCACTTCTACCTGACGCTGTACTGGGTGCAGGAGCTGGCCAAGCAGACGTCGGACGCCGACCTCGCCGAGGTGTTCGGCCCGATCGCCGAGACGCTCGCTGCCAAGGAGCAGGAGATCGTCGACGAACTCCTCGCCGTGCAGGGGTCCCCGGTCGACATTGGCGGGTACTACCACCCCGACGAGGAGAAGGTGCGCGAGATCATGCGCCCCTCGGCCACCCTCAACGCGATCGTCGACGCGATCGGCTGAGCGGCCTTCCCACACGAAGAGCGGATGCCTCGGCATCCGCTCTTCGTCGTCTCAGGCCAGCTGCTCCGCCAGCCACGCGACCTGTCGCGTGAGCTGGTACGACTGGCCGCCCTCGTGGTCGTTGTGCCGGAACACGTCGATGTCTCGTGGGCCCGCGTAGGCGTTGTAGGCGGCGAACACCGTCGACGGCGGGCAGGTGAGGTCCATCAGCGCGGTGGAGAAGAGCGCCGGGGCATCCGCGCGCTTGGCGAAGTTCACGCCGTCGATGTACGACAGCGTGCGGAACACCCGCTCCTCCGCGCCGCGGTGAACGGAGAGGTACCGCACGATCTCGTGGTACGGATCGCGGTCGGTCAGGCCCACCGCGCGCTCGAAGTGGCAGAGGAAGGGCACGTCGGGTATAACCCCGACCAGGCCCGAGCACAGCCCGGCGGCTGCCAGCGCGATGCCGCCGCCCTGGCTGGCGCCGGCGACCGCGATCCGGTCGGGGTCGGCACCGGGGAGGACGCGCGCCGCGTCCACCGCGCGGACGGCATCGGTGAACACACGGCGGTAGTAGTAGTCGACCGGGTCGTCGATGCCGCGCGTCATGAAGCCGGGGGAGGCGGGGCCGGCGCCGTGCGGATCGGCGGTGTCACCGCCCGATCCCCACCCGGAGCCCTGGCCGCGGGTGTCGACGATGAGGTGCCCGTAGCCGCAGGCCGACCACCCGAGCCGGTCCACGGGGAGGCCTCGCCCGCCGCCGTAGCCCAGGTACTCCACGACCACCGGGAGCAGTTCGTCGCGCCCCGCAGGGCGCAGGTACCACGCCTTGATGGGGTCTCCGGCGAATCCGGGGAAGGTCACATCCCACACGTCCACGGTGCGGAGCATGGTGGGCGCGCGCGTGATGACGGGTTCCCCGCCGACCGCCCGTGACTGGGCGAGCGTGCGCCCCCAGAAGGCATCGAAGTCGTCGGGCTCGGCCACCTCCGGGCCGTATTGCTCGAGTTCGGTCAGCGGAAGGTCGAAACGCGGCACCCCGTCACCATAGCGCGGGGGCGACGCTCAGTAGTGCACCGAGACCTGCGTGCCCTTGGGTGCCCAGTCGTAGAGGAACTTCGCCGCGTTCACGGGGAGGTTGACGCATCCGTGGCTCATCGGGTTGCCGAAGTTGTTGTGCCAGTACGCGCCGTGGAACGCCTGGTCGCCGTTGAAGTACGCCACCCACGGCACGTTCTCGGTGCAGTAGGGGGCACCGTCGAAGCAACCCATGTCCTGCATCGGGGTCTTCCATCCGATGCGGAAGTTGCCCGGCTGGGTGGCCGACCCGGGGAGCCCCGACGAGGCCGCCCAGGACTGCACGACCTGGTCGTTCTCGTACAGGGTGACCCGCTGCGTGCTGAGGTTCGCGTCGATCCGGCGGACCAGGTTCGTCGTCGTGAAGGGCGTCTCCGTGACGGTCAGCGGGAAGGCCGCCTGTCCGTCGCTGAGCATCGTGGCGAACTGGTTGGCGATCCCGTCGGTGCTCTCCAGTGCGCGGCCGGTGACGCCTGCGGTCTGCTCGCGCAGCACCGCTCCGGCCGAGTCCGCGATGACGGTGGCGTTGACCGGATCGCGCAGGACGGCGGCGGGCAGGCCGTCGACGACGGGCTGGATGGCGGACGGGTCGGCGTCGACGACGAAGCCGCCGTCCTCCACGCCCACGGTCAGCCAGGATGCGGCGACGGCGCGGTCGACGGGAACGGTCCGCTCCTCACCCACGTAGAACCCGACCGTGTCGAGCATGCCGTTCAGGCCGCCGGCGGCGGCCGCGGCCTCCTCCGTCGTCGCGGTGGGTTCGACGGGGACGACGGCCACCTCGAACGAACCCGTCGTGGTGCCGGAGTCGAACGTGCGCTCGAGGGCGGCGCGCACCGTCTCGAGGTCGATGCCCTGACCGGGTACCGCGTCGGTGACCGCGTAGCTGGCGGATGCGGCGTCGAAGGAGACGGCGGCGTCGACGGGATCGACGAACAGCGCTCCCGCGACGCTGCGCAGCGTCTCAGTGGCACGCGCCTCGTCGAGGGCGACGGGCGCGTCGATCTCGCCGGGGAACCACCCGGACGGATTCCACATCGGATGGGCCGCGAACGCCGCCTCGGCGGCGGCATCGGCGTCCACCGTGGCGCCCAGCTCGGCGCCGGTGACGGTGAATTCGCCTTCGTCGGTCTCGAGCACGAGCGTGGTGTCGGCCAGACGCGTCGCGATGGCGTCCGCGGCCGCGCCTGCGGTCATCCCGCCCACCGGCACTCCGGCAACGGCCGTGCCGGGGGCGATCAGCACGAGCGACGCGGCGACGAGCGCGATGACGGTGGCTCCGGCGGGGATGCCGATCCACAGCGCCGCGCGGCGTTTGCGCGTGCCGCCATCGGTCGGTGCCCAGGCGTACGCCGGACCGTCGCCGTCACCTGCGGGGGTCGCGTCGTGCGCGCCCTCCTCACCGGCATCCGGTCGTGTTGCCAGATCCGTCATGTCGTGGCACCCCTTCTCGTTCATTCATGGTAAGGGAGGACACGCACCCCGGGGGCAACGTTCCTATCACGGTCGGTCGCCCAGGCACAGGTCCTCGTACGTGGAGGCGGCCTGTTGGAAGGAGGTGCCGAGCTCGGTGACCTCGCCCATCCGTGACGGGTCGCCGGCGGCGGCGGCGGCCACCGCTTCGGCGGCCAGGCCGAACGTCGCCCGGAGCGCCGGCAGGAACGCGGCGATGTCGTCGTTGGTCACCTGCTCCGAGAGGCTGACCAGTTCACCGGATGCGGACTCGAGCGCCGATACGACGGCGTCCGGGTCGTCCGGGGACGCCGCGGAGAACGCCGCCGTCGCCTCGTCGATCGACTGGGCGACGATGGCGCACGCGTCGGCGGTGGACTGACCGCCGTCCCCCGGAGCGTCCGTCGACGCACCGGATACTCCGGCGGTCGCGGTGAAGGTGGGGGTGCCTGCGCACCCGCTCAGGGCGAGACCGGCGGCCAGCACGACCGCACCGAGAGCGTGGCGTGTCTTCATCAGGTGCTCCTTCAGCGAGATTTCTACGCTAGGCGGCATCGAGCTGCCGCTGTCATCCTTCCGGGATAGCGTTCGTCATCCTTCGGTATGACCTTTCGCGCAGGTCCGTGAGGGCGAGCGGGGAGAGCCCGCGGCGCGGACAGACGGGGTCTTGCGCTCGGTTAGTTCGTAAGGTCTACTAACAAACGTGAGCAGTTCTCGTCAGACCGCCTCCCGCGCCTTCGGGGTGAACCGCGCGCTCCGCCCGAACGGGAAGGTGCTCCCCGAGCAGGCTCGCACGCACAACCGGTCGCTGGTGCTGCAGACGCTCTTCTCCCGCGGGGCGATGAGCCGGGCCGACCTCGCACGGGAGACGGGACTCACGCGCGTCACGATCTCCGACCTGGTTGCCGCCTTGATCGCCGAGGGCTACGTCGCGGAGCAGGGGATGCGGGAGTCCTCGCGCCCCGGCAAGCCCGCCATGCTCGTCGACGTCGACCGCGCCGGACACCGCATCGTCGGCATCGACCTGTCCGGCAGCGACGCGATCCTCGGTGCGGTGCTGACCGTGGACGGGGAGATCGTGGCGCGGCGCTCCGTCCCCGTTCCCCCCGCCGGTGCGGACGTCGTCGGCATCGTGGCCGACCTGGCCCGCGACCTGGTCGCTGACTCGCACGCCCCGGTTCTGGGTATCGGAGTGGGTTCGCCCGGTGTCGTGGACGATGCCGGGGTCGTGCTGACCGCCCCGACCTTCGGGTGGGAACGGCTGGACCTGCAATCCGCGCTGTCGGATGCACTCGGTCTGCCGGTCCTCGTGGCCAACGACGCCAACGCCGCCGTCCTCGCCGAGTACACCTTCGGCGGTTCGCGCGACGACGTGCTGCTGGTCAAAGTCGGGCGCGGCGTCGGGTCGGGCCTCCTCGCCGGCGGACGGCCGATGCGCGGCGGACGCTTCGCCGCGGGCGAGATCGGGCACGTGACCGTCGGCACCGACGGCGGCCCGCGCTGCGTGTGCGGCAAGGTCGGATGCCTCGAGGCGTGGCTGTCGGTCCCGGCTCTGTCGGCGCGCCTGGAGGGTGCATCGGCGGCGGACCGCGACGGCGTGCTCCGCGATGCGGGGGAGAGGCTCGGCATCGCGCTGGCTCCCGTCGTGGGCGCGCTGGACCTGTCGGAGATCGTCCTCTCCGGTCCTCCCGAACTCCTCGGCGGCGCCCTCGCGGACTCCACCGCCGAGACCCTTCGTGCCCGCACGCTCGCCCAGTTCCACGACGGCGTCCGGGTGCGGATGACGGAGCACGGGCGGGACATCGTCCTGCGCGGTGCGGCCGTCATGGTCCTGTCCGGACGTCTGGGGGTGTCCTGAACATCCGGCCATCCGAGAGCTTCGGCTCGATCCCTGCCCCACAGAAACCATGAAGGAAGGCACCATGAACAGAAAGCTCGCTTCCCTCGCGCTCGTCGGCGCGTCGGCAGTGGCACTCGCCGGCTGCGCCGGTGGTGGCAGTGCCGGCGGAGACGGCGACGGCGCCGAGATCCGCGTATGGCTGAACGGAACGGACGCGCCCGAAGAAGCCAGGGACTACCTCATCGAGACCTTCGAAGAGGAGAACCCCGACGCCACCCTCGTGATCGAGGAGCAGACCTGGGACGGTCTCGTCGACAAACTGACCACCAGCCTGTCCAGCTCCGACAGCCCGGACATCGTCGAGTTCGGCAACACGCAGGCCCCCGCGTTCACCTCGGTGGGGGCGCTGCTGGACATCACCGACATGTACGACGACCTCGGTGGCGACGACCTGCTCCCCGGGTTCGTCGAGGCCGGCTCGTACGAGGGGGCGTTCTACGCCCCGCCGCTGTACTCCGGAGCGCGCGTGGTCTTCGCCGACCCGGCGTTCATGTCGGCGGCTCCGGCGACGCTGGCGGACTACGTCGCGCAGTCGACGGAGCTGGCCGCGGCCAACCCGGGCACGTCCGGCATCTACTTCGCCGGTCAGGACTGGTACAACGCCCTCCCGTTCATCTGGGAGAACGGCGGCGAGATCGCCGTGCAGGACGGCGACGAGTGGGACGCGCAGTTCTCCTCGCCGGAGTCGCTCGCCGGTCTCGAGCAGGTGCAGGCCCTCATGATGAACGCGTCGGTGGCCCCCGAGGACGGCGACAACGCGGAGCCGTGGACGCCCTACTGCGAGGGCGCCGCGATCCAGTTCTCGGCGCCGAACTGGGCGCTGGGTCTGGCGAGCGAGTGCGAGACCGACAACCCGCCGGCGGCGCCCTTCGTCTACGCCCTGCCCGGTGCGGACGGCGGGGTGGCGCAGGCCTTCGCGGGCGGGTCGAACATCGGCATCTCCGCGCGGTCGGCGAACCCCGAGCTCGCCATGAGCGCTCTGGAGATCATGCTCAGCGACGAGTTCCAGACGATCTACGGCGAGAACGGTCTCATCCCGGCCAAGCAGTCCCTCGCCTCGACGCTGGGCGACAGCGCGGAGGCGGAGGCGTTCACCACCGCCGCCGCGAACGCGAAGCTGACCCCGCCCTCGCCGAACTGGGCGGAGGTCGAGGCGTCGCGGGTGCTGGAGGACTTCTTCGTCCAGGTCGCCCAGGGCGGTGATCTGCCGGTGCTCGCCGCCGAGGTGGACACCAGGATCGAAGACATCCTCAACGGATGACGCCCCTCCTGCCGGCGGAACCGCCGGCTCTCCGTTCTCGCGCAGGAGAGCGACCGACACACGGGAGATGCCATGACACCCCTGCGGAGCGATCTCGCGCCCGCCGTGAGCGGCGTGGACGGAGAACGGCTGGTCGCGCCTGCACCATCGCGGGGGCGGCCGGGGCGCGGGCGCAGACGCCGCGGGGGGTTCACCCCGTACGCGCTGCTGCTGCCGGCACTCGTCGCCCTGGCCCTCCTGTCGGCCTGGCCGCTCGTGCAGCTCGTGGTGATGTCGTTCCAGGAGTTCGGACGAGCGCAGGTGTTCGGCCGGCCGCCGGAATTCATCGGCGTCGGCAACTACGTCGCCGTGCTGACCGACCCGGAGTTCTGGCAGGTGCTCTCGCGCTCGCTGGCCTTCGCGGCCGTCTGCGTCGTGCTGACGATGCTCCTCGGCATCCTCATCGCCCTGCTCATGCGACGGCTCGGCGCGGTGCTCCGCACGCTCGTGTCGATCGGGCTCCTCCTGGCCTGGGCGATGCCCCCGCTGTCGGCGACCATCGTGTGGGGCTGGATCTTCGACACGCAGTACGGGGTGCTCAACCACATCTTGAGCAACGGGTTCGGCCTGCCCTTCGACGAACACTCGTGGCTGCTCGCACCGGAGAGCTTCTTCCTCGTGGCGACGGTGATCATCGTGTGGGGCGCCGTGCCGTTCGTCGCCTTCACCGTCTACGCCGGCCTCACCCAGGTGCCCGACGAGGTGATGGAGGCGGCGCAGCTGGATGGCGCGGGCGCGGCCAAGCGGTTCTTCCTCGTCGTGGTGCCCTACCTGCGCCCGATCCTCACGGTCGTGATGATCCTGCAGGTGATCTGGGACCTCCGCGTCTTCACGCAGATCTACTCCCTCCAGTCGATCGGCGGCATCGCGGAGCAGACCAACACCCTCGGCGTCTACATCTACCGCGTCTCACTCGGATCGGGCGACTTCGGTGCCGGCGGGGCGATCTCCGTGCTCGTCGTGCTGCTGCTGGTGGCGCTCTCGGCGTTCTACGTGCGCCGCACCGTGAAGGAGGAGACGCTGTGACCGCGCGGACGCGTCACCGCGCCGGGTCGCTGCTGGCCGGTGCCGCCGCCATCGTCGTCTTCGCCTTCTCCGCCTTCCCCGTCTACTGGATGGTGAACACCTCGCTGCAGCCGAACGCGCAGGTGCGTGGCAGCGACCTGCACTTCTGGCCCGAGAACGCCACGCTGGAGAACTACGCCGGGGTCATCTTCCGCGCCGACCGCGCCCCGTTCCTGCCGGCCCTGGGCAACTCCCTCGCCGTGGCGCTGCTGACCGTCTTCGTCGCGCTGGTGTTCGCGTTCCTCGCAGCCCTCGCCGTGTCGCGGTTCCGGTTCCGCTCCCGCGGGGCGTTCCTCGTGACGATCCTCGTGGTCCAGATGATCCCGGCCGAGGCGATGATCATCTCGATCTTCCGGCTCGTGGACGGATGGCAGCTGCTGAACACCGTCGTGGGGCTGACGGCGGTCTACGTCGCCACCGTTCTGCCGTTCACCATCTGGACGCTCCGCGGCTTCGTGCAGGGCATCCCGGTCGAACTCGAAGAGGCGGCGATGATCGACGGCCTCAGCCGCGCGCAGGCGTTCTGGCGCGTCACGTTCCCGCTGCTGGCGCCCGGGCTGGTCGCCACCGGGGTGTTCGGGTTCATCCAGGCATGGAACGAGTTCGTGTTCGCGCTGGTGCTCAACCCCCGCCCAGAGGCCATGACACTGCCCGTCTGGCTGCGGACGTTCCTCGATCCCAACGGCGGCATCAACTGGGCAGAACTCATGGCCGGCTCCACCCTCGTCGCCCTCCCGGTCGTCGGATTCTTCCTCATCGTCCAGCACCGCATGACCAGCGGCCTCGTCTCCGGGGCGGTCAAGGGGTGATGGGGGCGCTCCCGTCCGCGGATGCGACGCCCGGCATCCGCGTCGGACTGGACGTGGGCGGAACCAAGACCGACGCGGTCGCACTGGACGCGGCAGGTGTCGTCGTCGCGCGGGTGCGGCACGCGACGAGGTGGGGCGCCGATGCCGTGATGCGGGGCATCCTCGCGGTCGTGGAAGACCTCGCCGCGCAGCCGTCGATGGCCCGGCAGCGGGTGACGTCGGTCGGCGTGGGCATGCCGGGGCAGGTGGAGCGCGGCGGATCGCGCATCGTGCACGCCGTGAACCTCGGCATCGAGCGGCTCGATGTGGCGGCGACCCTCGCTCGCGCTCTCGGGGTGCCCGTCCGCGTGGAGAACGATGTGAAGGCCGCCGCGGCAGGCGCCTACGCGCTCCACGGCGCGGAGGGGGCCATGGCCTACCTCAACCTCGGCACCGGCATCGCCGCGGGCTTCGTCGTCGATGGGGAGCTCTGGCGTGGCGCCCGCGGAACGGCGGGGGAGGTGGGCCACATCTCCGTCGACCCCGCCGGCCCCCCGTGCCGATGCGGGCAGCGCGGATGCATCGAGGCGCTCGCCGGCGGCGCCTCCGTCGCCGAGCGGTGGGGACGGGCGGCTCCGCTGCCGGTCCGCGCGGTGTTCGATGCGGCCGACGCGGGCGATCCGCAGGCCCGGATGCTGCGCGCCGATCTCGCGCGCGGGGTCGCTGCAGCCGTCCGCATCCTGGTGCTGACCGCCGACGCCGACGCCGTCGTCCTCGGTGGCGGGCTCACCGCGCTCGCGCCGCGCCTGACCGCCGACGTGCGGGCAGCGCTGGCGGACAGCGCGGCCGCATCCCCGTTCCTGCAATCGCTAGGGTTGGAGCACCGGGTCGAACTGTTGCCGGCGGGCTCGCCCGCCGCCGCGCTGGGTGCCGCGCTCATCGGAGCCGCGCCGGAGGAGGTGCTCAGTCGTGGCTGAAGTCGTGATCGTGTCCGACCGTGCCGAGGCCGGAGCGCTCGTCGCCGACGAGATCGCGCGTCTCGTGCGTGGGCGCCCCGATGCCGTGCTGGGTCTTGCCACCGGCTCCACCCCGCTTCCGGTCTACCAGGCGCTCCGGGAGCGATTCGCCGGGGTGGACGTGTCGCACGTGCGCGGGTTCGCCCTCGACGAGTACGTGGGCCTGGATCCGCAGCATCCGGAGAGCTACCGATCCGTCATCCAGCGGGAGGTCGTGGAACCGCTCGGGCTCGACCCGCGCCGGGTGCACGTGCCGGACGGCTCTCTGGACGGCATCGAGCACGCCGGGGAGGACTACGAGCGCGCGATCTCCGAGGCCGGCGGCGTCGACCTGCAGATCCTGGGCATCGGCACCGACGGCCACATCGGCTTCAACGAGCCGGGGTCATCGTTCGCCTCCCGCACCCGCGTGAAGACGCTGACGCGGCAGACCCGCCTCGACAACGCCCGGTTCTTCGACTCGGTCGACGACGTGCCGCAGCACTGCATCACGCAGGGCCTCGGCACGATCCTGCAGGCGCGCCACCTCGTGCTCCTCGCGTTCGGCACGGGCAAGGCCGAGGCGGTCGCCGCAGCCCTCGAGGGGCCGCTGACCGCCTCGCTTCCGGCGTCGGCGGTGCAACTGCATCCGCATGTCACGGTCGTCGTCGACGAGGATGCCGCGGCGGCGCTGCGCTTCGCCGACTATTACCGCGACACGTTCGCCCGCAAGCCCGAGTGGCAGGGACTCTAGCCACCCGAGCGCGGGGTCAGGGCGCGAAGACCTTGCCGGGGTTCAGGATGCCGGCGGGGTCGAACACGCGCGCGATCTGCCGCTGCAGCTGCCACTGATCCTCGCCCAGCTCGTCCACCAGCCACCGACGCTTGAGCACGCCGACTCCGTGCTCTCCGGTGAGCGTGCCGCCCAGGGCCAGTGCGGCCTGGAAGAGTTCGCCGGCGGCCTCCCAGATCGCCTCGGGAACGTCCGGTCCGGGAAAGACGAAGTTCGGATGCAGGTTGCCGTCGCCGGCGTGCGCGACGGTGGGGATCGCGACGCCGTGACGGCGCTCGATGTCAGCGATCGCGTCGAACATCGCCGGGAGGGCGCTGCGCGGCACCGAGACGTCCTCGATGAGCGTCGTGCCGGCCTGCTCCCACGCGGGATGCATCGAGCGGCGGACGAGCAGCAGCTCCTCGGCCCGGGCGGTGTCGGCAGCGATGACGACGGCGCCTCCGGCGGCAGCGAGCACGGCGGCGATCGCGTCGGCCTCGACCGTCGCGGCGGGTCCGTCGGTCTGGATGAGCAGCTGGGCGGCGCCGGCGGCCGGGGCCGGCAGACCCAGGTAGGCGTGGGTGCGGGCGAGGGTCGCCGCATCCATCAGCTCCATGATCGCCGGCTGCACGCCCGAGGCGGTGACGGCGGCGGATGCGACGGCGGCGGCGCGCACGTCGGGGAAGGTGGCCGACAGTGTCCGCACCTCGCCCGGCACGAGACGCCGGAGTTTCAGCGTCGCCGCCACCACGATGCCGAGGACCCCCTCGGAGCCGATCACGAGGGAGGTGAGGTCGAGCCCGGTGACCCCCTTGACGCTGCGGTGTCCGAGGCGAAGGAGGCGTCCGTCGGCCAGCACGAGGTCGACGCCGAGGACCGCGTCGCGCACGACGCCGTACTTGGCGCACAGGAGGCCGCCCGCGCCGGTGGCGATGTTGCCGCCGACCGTCGAGATCGCGCGGCTGGCGGGGTCGGGTGCCCACCACAGGCCCTGCTCGGCCAGCACTGCGTTGAGGTCGGCGTTGAGGATGCCCGGTTCCACGACGGCGAGGAGGTCGTCGCGGCGCACCTCGAGGATGCGGTCCATCCGGCGCAGCGACAGCGAGATCTCGCCGGTACCGGTGTTGGCGGCGCCGGCGAGGCCCGTTCCCGCGCCGCGGGGGACGACCGGTGTGCCCGTCGCGGTCGCGATTCGCATCACGGCCTGCACGTCGTCGACCGAGGCGGCGTGCACGACGGCCAGCGGCATCCCTGCGGCGGCGTGGCCGGACTTGTCCGCGCGCGCGGCGGTTCGGGCTTCGTCGGAGATGTCGACGCGCTCGCCGAGGGCGGCGACGAGGCGTGCGACGACGTCGGCGGTCACCCGAGACGCCGCCGGCCGACGACGAGGCCGAAGGCCACGGCCACCACGCCGAAGCCGAGCCCGATCCAGGGCTGACCCATGCTCCACCAGGCGATCGTCGCCGACAGATAGACCAGCAGTTCCACGACGGCGCGCACGAAGGGGTGCACGGCCAGCACGGCGCGCGGGGAGACGAACAGGGCCCACACGAGGAGGGCGAGGACGGGAGCGCCGATGCCGAAGACGAGGTTCCACGGGAACGCCCACGCGGTGAAGCCCCACAGTGCGAGCGTGCCGAACGCGAGAACGCCGCAGAGGACGGACACGACATCGACGACCGACAGGGCGGGGCGCGTGCCGGGTTCTGGCGGGGTCTCGGCGCGCACGCGAGGGGTGTCGGTCATGCCTGCCATTCTACGGCGGGGCCGCTCAGAGCACCGGCGCGCCGCCCGACCAGACCTGCCGCACGATCAGCCCGGCGTCCAGGAGCACGGCGTCGGCGCGGTTGCCCGGGCGCAGATGCCCCACGTCGCCGTCCACGCCGATCGCCCGCGCCGGCGTCGCAGTGACCGCGCGGAGGGCCTCGGCCGCGTCGACTCCCGCGGCCACCGCCACCCGCACCGCGACGTCTTGCGTGAGTGTCGACCCCGCGATCGAGCCGCCGTCCACGAGCCGTGCCACCCCGCCGGTGACCACGACGTCGAGGCCGCCCAGGGCGTACCGCCCGTCCCCGGCCCCGGTGGCCGCCATCGCGTCGGTGACCAGCGCGATGCGCCCCGGAGCGGCCGCGAACGCGATCCGCACCATGTCGGGGTGCACGTGCACCCCGTCGGCGATCACCTCGAGGGTCACGCGGGCATCCGACACCGCCGCCCCGACGGGCCCGGGGGATCGGTGATGCAACCCCGGCATGCCGTTGAAGGCATGCGTGAGGAGGCGGGCGCCCGCGTCGAACGCCGCTGCCGCGAGCGTCGCGTCCGCCCCGGTGTGCCCGACCGCGGCGACGGCGCCGGAGTCGGTGAGCACGCGGATCGCCTCGAAGGCACCCGGCAGCTCGGGGGCGAGCGTCATCTGCCGGATGGTGCCCGCGCCGGCTGCCAGGAGGGCGTCCACCGCCACGGGGGAGGCGAGCGCGGCCGGGTCGTGCGCGCCGCGATGCGCCGGGTCGAGGAACGGCCCCTCGAGGTGGGAGCCGAGGACGTCGGCGTCGGTGCGGGTGACCTCCGCCACCACCGCGGCACGGCGGGCGAGCTCGCCCAGTGGTGCGCTGACGAGGGACGCCACGGCGCTCGTGGTGCCGTGTCGCCGGTGCAGGGCGCGGGCCGCGCGGATCGCGTCGCCGCCGTCGTCGAACGCGTATCCGCCACCGCCGTGACCATGGATGTCCACGAAACCGGGCGAGAGGATGGCGCCGACACCGGCGACCGCGCGGGCATCCACGACCTCATCGCCGGCGGGCAGGTCGCGCCAGGTGTCGCCGACACCGGAGGCGGCGACCCGGCCGTCGGCGAACCGCACCCACGCCGCATCCGTCGCCGCACCGTCGTCCACGAGCCGGGCCGAATGCACGACGACACTCATGCCGCGCGCCACGGGATCTCCGGCGACCGGGTGAAGCCGATGCCCGCGGCCGTCCACAGCGGCGCGAGCCCCGCCACCCGATCGCGGAACGAGGCCCACGTCCGCTCCGAGGAGGCGGCCGGGGCGGGGGACCACGCGATCTCGGCGGCGGCGGCCAGGCGCGGGAAGACGAGCGCGTCGATGTCGGCGAGCGTGCGCACCGTTTCGGTCCACAGCGGCGCCTCGACGCCCAGGATGTCTTCGGCATCCACGCCGGGCAGCAGACCGTCGGGCTCCCACGCGTAGGCCCGCTCGACGCTCGTGGGGCCGTTCGCCCAGGCCAGGCCGAGCGGGAAGTCCGCCTCCGGCTTCATGTCGAGGTACACCGCGTCTGCGGGGGAGAGGATGACCGACTCCGCGCGTCCGATGGGGGAGAGGCCGCCCTCGGCACGCACGAACCCCCAGTACTGCGCGACGAGGTCGGACGGCAGGTCGGCGACCGCGGCGGCCTCGTGCCACACGATGGGGATCTTGCCCGTGGCGGCGACGATGCCCACCGCGCGCGAGACGATGGCGGCGTACTCATCCGCGCGGGTGCCGAGGGCCTCGTCGCCGCCGAGGTGCAGGTAGGGGCCGGGCGTCAGCGCCGCGAGCTCGCCGAAGACGTCGGCGAGGAACGCGTACGTGCGCTCGTCGTCGATTCGCAGCGACGAGAACCCGACCGCCATGCCGGTGTAGGCGCGGCCGGCTTCGGGGAGCCCGCCGCCGAACTCCGCCGCGGTCGCGCGGACGGCGTCGGTGATCACGGGCTCGGCGGCGATCTCGGGATACGCCAGCCCCACCGCGTGCGTGTGCCCGGGGATGTCGACCTCGGGAACGACCGTGATGTGGCGGGACGCCGCGTACGCCACGATCCGGGCGTAGTCGGCGCGCGTGTAGAAGCCGCCGCCGTCTCCGCCCACGCCGCCGCTGGAGGCCCGCGCGGTCAGCTCGGGGCGCGAGCGCAGCTGGAGCCGCCAGCCCTGGTCGTCGGTGAGGTGGAGATGGAGGTGGTTGCACTTCAGCGACGCGACACGGTCGATCAGCGCCACGACGTCGTCGACGCCGAAGAAGTGGCGGGCCACGTCGAGCATCATTCCCCGGTAGCCGAACCGCGGAGCATCCTCGATCTCGGCCGCCCGGATCACCCACCCCGCCTCGTCGCGGCGCACCAGCTGCGCGAGGGTCTGCACGCCGTAGAACAGGCCCGCAGCGTCGGCTGCCGTGACGGCGACGGATGCCGCATCCACGGCGATGCGGTACGACTCCGCCGCGCCGCCGGGCGCGATGACGAGCCGGATGACGCCGTCGGGCGCTGCCGCGAGGTCGATTCCCGTGCGGGCGCTGACGAGCCGGGTCACCTCCGCGACTGCGTCGGTCTCGCCGGCCACCGTGGCGCCGGCCAGCGGAAACGGCTCCGCCCGAGGGCTTTCGCGCAGCGACAGCGGATAGGGCACCAGGGGCGGTGTCGGCACGGCGCTCCTTCGAATGGCGTTGCCCCACTTTATCGGCGACGCGCTAGGCTGACACTGTCGCGACTGGCGTTGAGGTGGGCCACCACCGGGGAGCGACCGTACGACGGCATTCGACCGCACGCCTGGGCCGATGTAGGTGTTCCGTCAGCCCGCGTCGCGGGTCGACCCAGCAACCGCAGATATTCTGCCGACGTCCGAGGAGACCACCGTGTCCGACCCGTCCTTCAACGCCCCGCTCTCCGAGGTCGACCCCGAGATCGCCCAGGTGCTCGAGCGCGAGCTCGACCGCCAGCGCGGATACCTCGAGATGATCGCGTCGGAGAACTTCGTTCCCGTCTCGGTGCTGCAGTCGCAGGGCTCGGTGCTGACCAACAAGTACGCCGAGGGCTACCCCGGGCGCCGCTACTACGGCGGCTGCGAAGAGGTGGACGTGGCCGAAGAGCTGGCGATCGCGCGCGCCAAGGCGCTCTTCGGCGCCGAGTTCGCCAACGTCCAGCCGCACTCCGGCGCGACGGCGAACGCCGCGGTGCTGCACGCCATCGCGCGCCCCGGTGACACGCTTCTCGGTCTGTCGCTCGACCAGGGCGGGCACCTCACGCACGGCATGAAGATCAACTTCTCCGGCCGCCTCTACAACATCGTGGCGTACGGGGTCGACCCCGACACATCCATCATCGACATGGATGAGGTGCACCGCCTCGCCGTCGAGCACCAGCCGAAGGTCATCATCGCCGGCTGGTCGGCCTACCCCCGTCAGCTCGACTTCGCGCGGTTCCGCGAGATCGCCGACGAGGTCGGCGCGCTCCTGTGGGTCGACATGGCCCACTTCGCCGGCCTCGTCGCCGCGGGGCTGCACCCGAACCCCGTGCCGCACGCGCACGTCGTGTCATCCACCGTGCACAAGACGATCGGCGGACCGCGGTCGGGCTTCATCCTCACCAACGACCCCGACCTGGCGAAGAAGCTCAACACCGCCGTCTTCCCGGGGCAGCAGGGCGGTCCGCTCATGCACGTGATCGCCGCCAAGGCGACCGCGTTCAAGCTGGCGGGGACCCCGGAGTTCCGTGAGCGGCAGGAGCGCACCATCCGCGGAGCCGCGATCATCGCCGAGCGACTGACGCAGGCGGACGTCGCCGCTGCCGGCATCTCGGTGCGCTCGGGGGGAACGGATGTGCACCTCGTGCTCGTCGACCTCCGAGACGCCGCGATCGACGGCAAGCAGGCCGAGGATCTGCTCCACGAGATCCACATCACGGTCAACAGAAACGCGGTGCCGAACGACCCGCGCCCGCCGATGGTGACCTCGGGTCTGCGCATCGGCACGCCGGCGCTGGCGACCCGCGGGTTCGGCGACGCGGAGTTCACCGAGGTGGCCGACGTCATCGCGCTGGCGCTCCTGCCCGGCGCCGATGTCGAGGCGCTGCGCACGCGCGTGGCGGCCCTGACGGCCGCCTTCCCCCTCTACCCCGGCCTGCACCAGTGACCCCCCCGGCCCCCGCGGGCGTCCCCCCGATCCGCGAGAATCGATGTGTGCGGCGAACATCCCGCGCACTGCCGGATTCTCGGCGGGTAGCTGGATTCTCGCGGGGAGAAGGACCGGGGAGAAGGACACAGAGGAGACACGGATGACCGCGATCAGGCTCGATGGGAAGGCCGCGGCAGCGGAGATCAAGGCGGAGCTCGCCGAGCGCGTCCTGGCGCTGAAGGAACGCGGCATCACCCCGGGCATCGCGACGGTGCTCGTGGGGGCGGACCCCGCCTCGCAGCTGTACGTCGGGATGAAGCACCGCGACTCCGAGGCGATCGGCATGAATTCGATCCAGGTCCAGCTCCCCGCCGAGTCGTCGCAGGCCGACGTGGAGGCGGCGATCGACGCCCTCAACGCCGACCCGGCGTGCCACGGGTACATCGTGCAGCTCCCGCTGCCCACGCACCTCGACACCGACGCGATCCTCGAGCGCATCGACCCCGCGAAGGACGCCGACGGGCTGCATCCGACGAACCTCGGCCGCCTCGTGCTCAACGTCAACGCGCCCATCACGACGCCGCTGCCGTGCACGCCCCGCGGCGTCATCGAGCTGCTGCAGCGCAACGGCTACGACCTCGCCGGCAAGGACGTCGTCGTCGTCGGGCGCGGGGTCACGATCGGCCGCTCGATCGGGCTCCTCCTCACCCGCCGCGAGATCAACGCGACGGTGACCCTCACCCACACCGGCACCACCGACCTGTCCCACCACCTCCGCCAGGCCGATGTCATCGTGGCGGCGGCCGGCGTCAAGCACATCGTCCGGGCCGCGGACGTCAAGCCGGGCGCGGCCGTCCTCGACGTCGGCGTCACGCGCGAGACCGACCCCGAGACGGGTAAGAGCCGCGTCTACGGCGACGTCGCCCCCGACGTCGCCGAGGTCGCCGGGTGGCTCTCGCCCAACCCGGGCGGGGTGGGCCCGATGACCGTGGCGCTGCTCATGACCAACGTCGTCGAGGCCGCCGAGCGCGCCGCATCCTGACGCCCGCGCCATCCGGGAACCGTGAGACTGCACGCTGCCGACGAGACCGCCGCAGAATGTCACGGTCTGGACGGCAGCGTGAACTCTCGCGAGGGCCGGGCGTCAGAGCCCGTCGAGCATGCGGCGCTGCTCGTCGGTGAGGCCGTCATCGGCACGCGGGCGGGGTGAGGATGCGGAGGGCCGGCCGGGCGTCGAGGCCGCCGAGCCTCCGGAGGACGGGATGGGCGCTGCCGAACCGTCCGCGGAAGCGCGTGAGCGGCGTCCGCCGACGGCGCGGTCGTACAGCGCCCCCGTGCGGGCTTCGATCCGGTCGTCGACGAGGTCGTAGATCGCCCACGCGATAAGGAGGAACATCGGCGGCACGAACCATCCGAAGACGAAGCCGCGCACGTTCACGCCCGTGAACAGCACGAGCATCACCCAGATCGTCGCCGCCACGGCCAGCACCACCAGGTACTGCACGAGCTTCTCCGCGATCCACGAGCGCCGCGCGGCCGATCGCGCGGCCACCGACCGGAAGATCCGGTGGATCAGGGGCTTCAGCCAGATCGTGGCCGCGGCCAGCACGACGCCGGCCCACAGCGCCGACCACCCCACGCGGACGCCCGGCACCAGCGCGCCGATGAGCAGCAGCACGATGACATCGAAGATGTACAACGACACGAAGCGGATGATCCAGGCCCTCATATGTCAAGCGTGACACAGGATGCCCGCGGCGTGACCCCTCAGGCCAGCTGCACGAGTTCGGTCACGTCGTCATCGGGCAGGCGGTCGACGACCGCCGTCACCGTCATGCTCTCCAGCGTCGCGCGCCCTGCGGCGACCGTGAGGAAGGCCGTGTCGGCGGCATCCCGTCCGGTGGCGATGCGCACGAGTGACGCGCGCGGCGCGAGGGTCGTCGCATCCACCGCCCGCCACGCACCGTCCACCCACGCCTCGGCCACGGCGTGGAAGTCCATCGGCGCCAAGCCGGGGGCGTAGACCGACACCATCCGTGCGGGGATGTTGCGCGCCCGCAGCAGCGCGACGCACAGGTGCGCGTAGTCGCGGCACACTCCGCGCCGGTTGAGGAGTGTCTGCACCGCGCCGTCGGTGACCTGACTCGACCCGGAGACGTAGGCCAGTTCGGTTCCCACCCACGACGACACCGCCGCGAGCAGATCGCCCGTGTCGCGGATGCGGGAGAACTCCGCCCACGCGGTGGGCCCGAGGGCGTCGGACTCGGCGTACCGGCTCGGGCGGGTATAGACGAGGAGATCGGTCGGCGACGTGGGCAGGTCATCCGCCGGCTGGTCCACCCGTGCCGTGTAGGACACCTCGAGGCGTCCCGGGGCGCAGCGGATGCGGTGCAGCCGCGTGCCGTGCGCGTCGGGAAGCTCTTCGACCTCGGCCTCTGCGCCGTCGAGCGACGCGACGAGCCGCTCGGACACCGACGGGTACACCGCCGACACCGCGATCGCGAACACGAGATCGGCCGATTCGGTGACGGTCAGAACGATGGTGCTGGCGACATCCCGCTGCATGATGCCAGCGTGTCACATCCGCTGCGCGGCCGGGGCCGGGCGGGGCCCCGATCTCCACCCGCTCAGTAGCTGGCGCGCCCGGCGTCGTCTCCGGCCGGCACCCAGCGCTGGGCGAGCGCCTCCGAACCGCGCGCGAGAAGCGCGACGTCGGCGCCCACGAGCACGAACGCCGCATCCGCGTCCAGGTACGCCTGCGCGGCGGTGGGATCGAACGCGTTGACGCCCACCGGCTTGCCGGCGGCGCGCACGGCCTCGAACGCGCGCTGCACCGCCGCGACGACATCGGGATGGGTCTGCTGCCCGAGAAGCCCCAGGGATGCGGCGAGGTCGCTGGGTCCGACGAACACCCCGTCGATGCCGTCCACGGCGGCGATGTCGCCCGCGGCTTCCACGCCCTCGACGGTCTCGACCTGCACGAACAGCGAGACATGGGAATCGCCGTCGGCGAGGTAGCCGTCGATCCGGTTCCAGCGGGCGGATCGCGCCAGCGCCGACCCCACCCCGCGGACGCCGCGCGGGGGGTAACGCACCGCCGAGACGAGCTCCCGCGCCTGGTCGGCGGTGGACACCATGGGCACGAGGATGTTCTGCGCGCCCAGGTCGAGCACCTGCTTGAGGGTCACGACATCGCCGATCGGCACGCGCACGACCGGCGTGGAGGGGTAGGCGGCTACCGCCTGCAGCTGCGCGAGCACGCTCTGGAGGCCGTTGGGGGAGTGCTCCATGTCGATGAGCAGCCAGTCCAAGCCCGCGCCGGCGCAGATCTCGGCGACCAGGGGGCTGCCCGAACACACCCACATTCCCGCGAGAGGGCGGGATGCGGCGGCGAGGGCGTCGCGGAACGTCGGGGTCAGATGAAGCGGCATGCGATCGTCCCCATCGGGCCGTAGTCGGCCAGCACGGTGTCGCCCGGGTGAACCCACATGGGGCGCGTGAATGAGCCGGCGAGGATGATCTCCCCCGGCTCCAGCCGGTCGCCGTGCTGGGCGAGCTTGTTCGCCAGCCACGCGACGCCGGCGCCGGGGTGGTTGAGCACGGCGGCGGCGACGCCCGATTCCTCGATCGTCTCGTTGCGGTACAGCAGCGCCGAGATCCACCTCAGGTCGACCGCATCCGGCGGTGTCGGGTTGCCGCCGAGCACGAGAGCGCCGTAGGCGGCGTTGTCCGAGATCGTGTCGACGATGGTGCGGCCCTCGAGTTCGATGTGCGAATTGAGCACCTCGAGCGCGGGCACGACGTACTCGGTGGCCCGCAGCACGTCGAACAGGGTGCAGCCGGGACCCTCGAGCGGCTCGGCCAGCACGAACGCCAGCTCGACCTCGATGCGGACGTTGGAGAAGTCGGCGTGCGGGATCACGGCGCCGTTGTCCCACACGGTGTCGTCGAACATGACGCCGTAGTCGGGTTCGCTGATGCCGGTCGCGGCCTGCATGACCTTGGAGGTCAGGCCGATCTTGCGTCCGACCAGGCGGTGGCCGCTCGCGATCCTGGCGTCACGCCACACCCGCTGAATCGCGTACGCGTCCTCCACCGTGGCGTCGGGGTACCGCGCGGTGAGGCGCGGGATCACGCCGTGGGTGCGGTCGGCCTCGGCCAGCTCCGCCGCGATCGCGTCGATGGTCTCTGATGGCAGCATCCGTATGGCCTCCTCGGCCTATCGTGTCTCACTTTCCGCAGAAGACAGCCTCTGAACCTGCAGATGGTGAGACATGTTGTGCGGAAAGTGAGACATGCAGCAGTGGGCGGGGGCGGGGGTTACAGCTGGTGGCCGAGCTTGTATTCGCCCTGCTTGTACTCGGGCATGGATTCGGGGCCCTCGTCGTGGCGGGTGTACGAGAAGCCGTCGGCGCCGATGGTCACCGCCATCTCCGAGGTGTCGGTGCGCGCGACGACCGGCTTCGGATTGCCGTCCAGGTCGAGCACGAGAGATGCCTCGGTGTACCAGGTGGGGACGACCGGGTTGCCCCACCAGTCCCGGCGCTGGTTGTCGTGCACGTCCCACGTCACGACGGGGTTGTCGGGGTCGCCGGTGTAGTAGTCCTGCGTGTAGATCTCCACGCGGTGCCCGTCGGGGTCGCGCAGGTACAGGTAGAACGCGTTGGAGACGCCGTGCCTGCCGGGGCCCCGCTCGATCGCATCGGAGCGGCGGAGCGCCCCGAGTTTGTCGCAGATGGCGAGGATGTTGTGCTTCTCGTGCGTGGCGAAGGCGACGTGGTGCATCCGCGGGCCGTCGCCGCCGGTCATGGCGGTGTCGTGCACCGTGGGCTTCCGGCGCATCCACGCAGCGTAGACGGTGCCGGATTCGTCCTGGATGTCCTCCGTCACGCGGAAGCCGAGGTCCTGCATGAACGCCACCGCGCGCGGCACGTCGGGGGTCACCTGGTTGAAGTGGTCCAGGCGCACGAGAGCGCCCGGGGTGTAGAGGTCGTACCGCCACGCGAGGCGCTCGACGTGCTCGACGTCGTGGAAGAACTCGTACGGGAACCCCAGCGGGTCCTCCACGCGCACCGAGTCGCCGATGCCCTTCGTGAAGCCCTCCGCACGACGCTCCACGCGGCACCCCAGCTCGGTGTAGAAGTCGACGGCCTTGTCGAGGTCTTCGGGAGTGCGCACGCGATAGGAGAAGGCGGCGACGGCGGCGACCGGCCCCTTCCGCAGCACGAGGTTGTGGTGGATGAACTCCTCCATGCTGCGGAGGTAGACCGTGTTCTCGTCCTCCTCGGTGACGACCAGATCGAGGACATCGACGTAGAACGCGCGGGAGCGCGCGAGATCGGTGACGACGAGCTCCATGTACGCGCAGCGGAGGATGTCGGGTGCCGGCGCCGACGGCGTCGGCACGGGATCGCCCGTGACGATGGGCGCCTCCTGGGAGACGTAGAAGCCGGAGGAGGTGAGGGTCATGTCGTCGCGGTTGCTCATGTCAGCGTCCTTGCGTGGATGGCGGGTCAGTGGGATGCGGCGGCGTCGGACTTGCCGAAGGTGGGGTTGTGCACGGCGCCGAGGGTGATGTGCACCGCCTGCTGGTCGGTGTAGAAGTCGATCGAGCGGTAGCCGCCCTCATGACCCAGACCGGACGCCTTCACGCCGCCGAACGGCGTGCGGAGGTCGCGGACGTTGTTCGAGTTGAGCCACACCATGCCGGCATCGATCGCCTGCGCGAAGTTGTGCGATCGCCTCAGATCGTTCGTCCACACGTACGCGGCCAGGCCGTACCGCACGCCGTTGGCCAGGGCGAGCGCCTCTTCGTCGGTGTCGAAGGGCGTGATCGCCACGACCGGTCCGAAGATCTCCTCCTGGAAGATGCGGGTGTCGGGGGCGACATCCGCGAACACCGTGGGAGCGACGTAGTTGCCGGTGTCGAAGCCGTCGGGGCGTCCGCCGCCGGCGACGAGGCGGCCCTCCGTCTTGCCGATCTCGATGTAGCTCATGACCTTGTCGTAGTGCTCGGGGTGCACGAGCGCGCCGACCTCCGTCGCCGGGTCCTGCGGGTCGCCGACGATCACGCGCTTGGCCTGCGCGGCGTAGCGCTCGACGAACTCGTCGTAGACCGGACGCTCGACGAGGATGCGGCTGCCCGCGGTGCAGCGCTCGCCGTTGAGGGAGAACACTCCGAAGATGGTCGCGTCGATCGCGGCCTCCAGGTCGGCGTCGGCGAAGACGATCGCGGGCGACTTGCCGCCCAGCTCCATCGACAGGCCCTTGAGGAAGGGGGCCGCGTTGCCGAAGATTGTCTGTCCGGTGCGACTCTCGCCCGTGAAGGAGATCAGCGGCACATCGGGGTGCTTCACGAGCGCGTCGCCGGCGTCTTCGCCGAGACCGTTGACGAGGTTGAACACACCCTGCGGGAGACCCGCCTCCTCGAAGATGCCCGCCCACAGCGACGCCGACAGCGGCGTGAACTCGGCGGGCTTCAGCACCACCGTGTTGCCGGTGGCCAGGGCGGGGCCGAGCTTCCACGACTCGAGCATGAACGGGGTGTTCCACGGCGTGATGAGCCCGGCGACGCCGATGGGCTTGCGGTTGACGTAGTTCATCTGGCGCCCGGGCACCTTGAACGCGTCATCGGTCTGCGCCACGATCAGGTCGGCGAAGAACCGGAAGTTCTCCGCGGCGCGGCGCGCCTGGCCGAGGGCCTGCGTGATCGGCAGGCCCGAGTCGAAGCTCTCCAATTCCGCCAGCCGCGCGTCGCGGGATTCGACGAGGTCGGCGATCCTGTGGAGGATGCGAGACCGCTCGCGCGGCAGCATCCGCGGCCACGGTCCGTCGGTGAACGCGCGGCGGGCGGAGGCGACGGCCCTGTCGATGTCGGCCTTCTTGCCGGCGGCGGCCTGCAGGTAGGTCTCGTTGGTCACGGGGTCGAGCACATCGAAGGTGTCGCCGTCGACGGAGTCCACGAACTGTCCGTCGATGTAGTGCTGGATGCGCGTGGGCAGATCGGCGGGGATGTGGCGCGAGGTGGCCTGGACGTCGGTCATGGTGTGCTCCTGTTCAGAACGCCGGGAGGCCGAGGGCCTCGCCGGGATGCTCGTGGGTCAGATAGGCGTCGAGGGTGGCCGAACGGTGCCGGCGGGACGCGTGCTCGATGTCGGCGAGCGGCGCCCCGGTCTCGATGAGGCCGAGGATGTGCTCGTGCTCGCGCACGGATTCGGCGGCGCGGCCGGGCACGAAGGTGAAGGTGGACTCGCGCAGGTGACCGAGGCGCCCCCACTCCGCGCGCACGAGTTCGAGCATGCGCGGGTTCGCGCAGCGCTCGAACAGCGTCGCGTGGAACTCCTGATTGAGCGAGGTGAACGCCCGTGGGTCGAAGTCGTCGAGCGTCTCGATCATCCGCTCGTTGATCGCGCGGGCGCGTCGCACGTCGTCGACGGTGAGCGCCCGTGCCGACAGCGCCGTGGCAGCGCCCTCGAGGATGCTGAGGGCCTGCATGCTGAATCGGTATGCCGCGTCGTCGACCATGGACACGCGTGCGCCGACGTTGCGCTCGAACGTCACGAGGCCTTCGGCCTCGAGCTGGCGGATCGCCTCCCGCACGGGCACGACGCTCATTCCCAGTTCGGACGCGATGGAGCCGAGCACGAGCCGGTAGCCGGCGGTGAACTGCTGGCCGGAGATCCGGTCCTTGATCCAGGAGTAGGCCTGCTGCGACTTGCTGCGGGACGTGTCGGTCGCTTCGTGAGCCTGTCGCGGTTCCTGAGCCTGTCGAAGGGTCACGAGTCGGTCCGCTCGTCCTCGTATCGTGCGCGCCACTGCGCGTTCATCGGGAAGAGTCCGTCCACCGGATGCCCCGCCTTCACCTGCGCGGCGATCCAGGCGTCCTCGTCCTCCTGGGCGAGGGCAGCGTCGGCGATCTCTTCGGCCAGGGCGGGCGGGATCACGATCACGCCGTCGCTGTCACCGACGATGACGTCCCCGGGCTCGACCGTGGTTCCGCCGCATCCCACCGCGACGTCGTGCTCCCACGGCACGTGCTTGCGGCCGAGGACCGCGGGGTGGGCGCCGCTCGAGAACACGGGAAGGCCGATCTCGGCCACGGCGTCGTAATCGCGGACGCCTCCGTCGGTGACGATGCCGGCCGCGCCGCGGGCGTGGGCGCGGAGGGCCAGGATGTCGCCGAGGGTGCCGGAGCCCGTTTCGCCTCGTGCGTCGATGACGATCACCTCGCCTTCGCCGACCGCGTCGAACGCCCGCTTCTGCGCGTTGTAGCCGCCGCCATGGGAGGCGAACAGGTCTTCGCGGTTCGGGACGAACCGGAGGGTGCGGGCGAGCCCCACGACCTTGGTTCCGGGATGCATCGGGCGGACACCGTCGATCGTGACGTTGTTGAGCCCGCGCTTGCGCAGCTGCGCGGACAAGCCCGCCACCGGGACGCGCATGAGCTTGTCGCGGAGCTCGGCGGACAGGCGCGGGGGCCCGGCCGCGTCGCTCCCCGGCTCACCGGCCGGGGGAGCGTCGTCGAGCGGGAGGCCGGCCGCCTCGCGCGACCCCCAGGCCTCCGCGCGCTGCGTGTCGTCGATCGCGGGAAGCGATCCAACGGAGGCGTCGAACGCGTGCGCGCCCTGCACGACGGTGGTCACGAGGCGACCCGTCGAGGCGTCGCCCGCGTCGACCTGGACTTCCACACGATCTCCGGGGATGACGACGCTGGAGCCTGCCGGGGTGCCGGTGAGGATGACATCCCCCGTCTCCAGCGTGAAGTGCTGGGACAGGTCGGCGACCATCTGGGGGAGGGAGAAGATGAGCCCGGCTGTCGTGTCGTCCTGCCTGAGCTCACCGTTGATCCAGGTGCGCAAGCGGATCGCGGCCGGGTCGACCGAGCGGGCGTCGATGAGGGCCGGACCCAGGGGCGTGTAGCCGTCGCCGCCCTTGGAGCGGACGTTGGAGCCCTTGTCGTTGGCGCGGAGGTCGTAGAGGCCGAAATCGTTCGCGGCGGTGATGGCCTCCACATGAGCCCACGCCTCGTCCACGCCCACGCGGCGCGCGGGCCGGCCGATGATCAGGGCGATCTCGCCCTCGAAGGCGAGCAGCTCGGTGCCATGCGGTCGCTCGATGCTGGCACCGGTGGGAGCGAGGGAGCTGGACGGCTTGAGGAAGTACGAGGGATGGGCGGGTCGCCTCCCGCGCTGGTCGGCGCGGGAGGCGTAGGCCAGATGCACCGCGACGATCTTGCCGGGGCGGGCGCGCAGCGCCGCGAAACGGGGGTCCGCGCTGTCCGTCGGGGTCATCCGAGCTCCTTCGCCCTTGCGTCGTATTCGAAATCGTATATTATCTGCCGGCGGCAGGCAACCCCCGCGGAACGCATTCGACAGCGACGCTGACGCTCGGGCTCGTGATCCTCACCGCCGGAGTCGGTTTCACCGACGGCCGCAGGCGGCGCGATATGGCCTCTCCAAGGCCTGATCCCCAGCGGTCGACTCGCCAGAAGACGTTGTCTTTCGCGCGAAAACCCGACGTTTCCTGGCGAGTCGACGGGGGGAAGGGGGGGGAAGGGGTCAGCCGGCGTGGATGATCTCTTGCCAGAAGGGGGCGATGACGCTGCCGCTGACCCGCAGGTCGAGCAGCAGGAACGGCCGGTCCGCCACCGGGCGTCCGGTCCAGGCCGCCAGGGCGTCGAGGTCGGCGACCGTCCGCACGACCACGCCCTCCGCGCCGAAGCCTCGGGCAACGCCCGCGAAATCCACCTCCGGGATCAGCATCGGCTCGCGTGCGAGGCCCTTGGCGCCGTAGTTGTTGACCTCCGCGCCGTACTGCGCGTCGTTCCACACCACCGCGATGCCTCGGCCTCGGGCGACCCGGACTGCCGTCTCCAGGTCGGCCAGCGCCATGAGCCCGCCCCCGTCGCCGGTGGTGAGCACGATCGTGGAGTCCGGGCGGGCGACGGCGGCGCCGGGGAGGCTGGGAAACCCGAGCCCGATCGACTGGTACGCGGTGCCGACCATGATCATGCGATCGGGGGATGCGACGGGCCAGTACATGTTCGACCAGCCGAGGAAGTGCCCGCCGTCCGAGACGATCACCCGGTCCTGGGGCAGCAGCTCGGCGATCCGTGCGGCCGCTCCCCGCGGGTCCATCCGCCCGTCCGGCGCGAGGTCGTCGCCGCGTTCCTGCCGGCGCGCCGCAACGACGTCCACGCCGTCACGCCATCCCGACCGGGTGCCGCCGAGGGCGCGGAGGCGGCTCAGGATCGCACCGGCGGCCGAGGCCGCGTCGCCGCGGACGTAGCCACCGACATGGGGATGGGTCGCCGTCTCGGCGAGGTCGACCTGGAACACGCGCGTGCCGGGCCCGAACAGGTCGCCGAAACGCATCGTGAACTGGTTGAGGGCCGCGCCGAAGACCACCACGACGTCGGCCGAGCGGACGAGTTCCATGGCCGCCGGTGCGCCGAAGCCGCCCGCGACCCCCAGATCGAACCGGTCGTCGGGAAAGAGGCCGCGGCCGAGCGCGGTGGTGGTGGTGAGGGCCCCGGATGCGGCGGCCAGCTCGCCGAGCACCGCGCCGGCCCCCGCCAGCCAAGCGCCACGGCCGCCGAGGAGTACCGGCCGCTCGGCCTGGGCGAGGGCGGCGGCGACGGTGTCCAGCACCGCCTCACCGAACGCCGTCCGGGGCGGAACGAGCGAGACCGGCTCCAGCTCGACATCTCCGGGGATGGGTCCGGCATCGCGCGTGGCGAGGTCGTAGGGGATCGCCAGCACGACCGGCACCCGATACGCGTGGGCATGCTCCAGGGCGATCGTCACGGTGGCCGCGGCATCCCGGTGCCCGACGCTGTACGTACGCGCCCCGATGCCGTCGGCCAGGGCGATCTGGTCCACGCCCCAGGGGCGCGGGCCGGACGTCGGCTCGTCGCCGACCAGCAGGACGAGAGGGGTGCGCGCATGAACGGCCTCGGCGAGGGCGGTCAGCGCGTTGGTGAAGCCGGCGCCGTAGGTCGCGGTCGCGGCGGCGATCCGCCCCGAGGCGCGGTAGTAGGCATCGGCGGACGCGACCCCCGCCGCCTCGTGCCGGACCGCGACGAAGCGGGCCGGGGTGTCGCGCTCGATCGCATCGATGAAGTACGCGTTGCCATTGCCCATGACACCGAACACCGTGTCGATGCGGCGGGCGAGAGTGGCGGCGACGTGGGCGGAGACGGAGGGCATGGCGAGGCCTTTCGAGACAGGGACGGATCAGCCGTATGTGTCTCGCGCGCTCCGGGGAGCGGGCTGCGTACCCCTTTTTCGGGCACCGGCGGCTCGCAACTCCTGCCGGACGGTCGCCAGTATAGGCGCCCGCCCCTGGTACGCGGCTTGCGCGGGACGGGGGCCGGCCCTATTCTGCCTCCGCGCGATATGCGAATAGCGCATTCGCATAGAGAACACGCGCGACACGATGACGTGAAGGAGATCCCGTGCAGTTCCACCACCACGGTTATGTGTCCGCCGATCCGCGCGTCCAGCCGGCCGCAGGCACCGGGATCGATCGCCCCGCGGAGCTGCCCGACACCATGGACGTCCTCATCGTGGGGAGCGGACCGGCCGGGATGGTCGCCGCCGCTCAGCTCGCCCAGTTCCCGGGCGTCTCGACGCGCATCATCGAGCGTCGCCCCGATCGGCTGGCGATCGGCCAGGCCGACGGCATCCAGGCGCGCAGCGTCGAGACGTTCCAGGCGTTCGGGTTCGCCGAGCGCATCATCGCCGAGGCCTATCGGATCACCGAGATGGCGTTCTGGAAGCCCGACCCGAGCGACCCCTCGCGAATCGTCCGCACCGCGCGCACCCCTGACGACGCGACGGGCATCAGCGAGTTCCCGCACCTCATCGTCAACCAGGCGCGGGTGCTCGACTACTTCGCCGAGTACGCGGCGCACTCGCCTGCCCGGGTTCGTCCCGACTACGGCTGGGAGTTCCGCGGGCTCGCCGTCGGCGAGGACGAGTACCCCGTCGAGGTCACCCTCGCCCGCACTGCCGGCGATGGCGCCGGTGCCGAGCGCGTGGTGCGGGCCAAGTACGTCATCGGCGCCGACGGCGCGCGCAGCCGGGTCCGCGAGGCCATCGGGTGCCGTCTGGAGGGCGACCAGGCCAACCACGCGTGGGGGGTCATGGACGTGCTCGCGGTGACGGATTTCCCCGACATCCGCACCAAGTGCGCGATCCAGTCCGGCGGCGGCGGCAACATCCTGCTGATCCCCCGCGAGGGCGGGCACCTCTTCCGGATGTACGTCGACCTCGGCGAAGTGCCCGCCGGCGGCGGGTCCGCGGTCCGGGCCACGACGATCGACCAGATCATCGCCACCGCCAACGCGATCCTGCATCCCTACCGTCTTGACGTGAAGGACGTCGCCTGGCACAGCGTGTACGAAGTGGGTCATCGCCTCACCGACCGGTTCGACGACGTCCCCCTGGACGAGATCGGCCGGCGCACCCCCCGTGTCTTCATCACCGGCGACGCCTGCCACACCCACAGCGCCAAGGCGGGACAGGGGATGAACGTGTCGATGCAGGACGGGTTCAACATCGCGTGGAAGCTCGGCCATGTGCTGGAGGGGCGTGCGCCCGAGAGCCTGCTGACGACGTACTCCGGTGAACGCCAGGTGGTCGCGCAGAACCTGATCGACTTCGACAAGCAGTGGTCAAGTCTCATGGCCAAGCGTCCCGAGGAGTTCGACGACCCGTCGGAGCTGGAGGAGTTCTACGTGCGGACGGCGGAGTTCCCGGCCGGCTTCATGACCCAGTACGCCCCATCGATCCTGGTGGCCGAGGCGCGTCATCAGGAGCGTGCCGCCGGGTTCCCCGTCGGGAAGCGCTTCCACTCGGCCCCGGTGACCCGGGTGTGCGACGGCAACCCGATGCAGCTCGGCCACCATGCCCGCGCCGACGGTCGCTGGCGCATCTACGTCTTCGGCGACGCGCAGAACTCCGGCGCGGTGGAGCGCCTCGCCGCCTGGCTCGCGGAGGCTCCCGAGTCGCCGGTCGCGTCCACGCCGGCCGGAGCGGACCGCGACGCGTGGGTCGACGCGAAGGTCGTCTACCCCCGCCCGCACACCGAGGTGGATCTCGGGTCGGTCCCGCCGGTCTTCCTGCCGCGCGTCGGGCCGTTCCAGCTCATCGACTACGAGAAGGTGTACGCCGCCGATCCCGCCGACGACATCTTCACGCGGCGCGGCGTGGGCGCGGAGGGCGCGATCGTGGTCGTGCGCCCCGATCAGTACGTGTCGGCCGTGCTGCCCCTGGACGCCACCGACGAGCTCGCGGGGTTCTTCGCCCCACTCTTGCGGGGGGAGCGCGCGGCGGTGGTGTGACGCGCGCCGCGGATCAGCCGCCGTAGGCGCGGACGATGCGTTCGCCCGCCTGGATGAGGCGCGCGGCGATGACCTGCTCGGGGGCGGTCAGCTCCACGTGGATGACCGCGATGGCCGCATGGGGTTGGCCGGGGAGATGGAGGGGCACCGCCACCGAGCGCAGGGACGGCACGACCTCGCTGTCGCTGACGGTGTAGCCGCGCTCGCGGGAGAGCTCGAGTTCGGCCCGGAGCGCCTCATCCACGGTGCTCGGCCACGCACTCTGCGGGATCCCCACCAGGATCGCCTTCCCCGGCCCGCCCCGGGTGATCGGATGCCGATGGCCCGGCCGGTAGGAGATCACCGCGCCGGCGCGTCGTGGGGCGGCACTGACCAGCGTCACGGCCTCGTCGACGTCGGCGAGCATCGCGAGGAGGCACGTCATCCCGAACTCGTTGGCCACCTCGTCCAGTTCCGGCATCGCCGCCTGCTGCACGTCTCGTGCGACCCCCGACGCCAGGGCCGCCAGGCCCGCGCCCAGGGCGACCCGTCCGCCTCGGTCGCGTGCGACCAGTCCGTGATCCTCGAGAGTGCGCAGCATCCGGTAGGCGATGGAGCGGTGCACACCCAGCTCTGCCGACAGCTCGTCGATGGACAGGGTCCGGCTGGCGCCGGCGAGGATCTCCAGCAGCCGGATGCCCCGGCTGAGGGTCTGCGAGCGGGCGGCGTGGGGGTCGGGCATGCGGGCATCCGTTTCAGGCAGGTCGCGCCGCGAGACGGCGCGTGTTCGATAGTAGGACGCCGTGCTCACTGGGAGAACGCCGGTCGCCTCGCCGTCTATACGCGACCGCGCGGTTATACGCAACGTCCATCGCTGCCGAGCTCTCTGCTGGCCAGAATGAGCGGAGACCCGAACACGATCGAGGAGCACACATGACCGAGGCGCGCGAAGCCGAACTACTGGCATCGATTCCCGACGGGCTGTTCATCGGAGGGCAGTGGCGCCCGGCCGAAGGCGGCAAGACCCTGGATGTCGCCGACCCCTCCACCGGCACTGTGATCCGCTCGATCGCCGACGCCTCGGTCGCCGACGGACAGGCGGCGATGGACGCCGCCGCCGACGCCTTCCCCGGGTGGGCTGCCACCCCGGTGCGCGAACGGGCGGAGATCCTGCGCCGTGCGTTCGACCTGCTGCAGGCGCGCAAGGAGGACGTCGCGCTCGTCATGACGCTGGAGATGGGAAAGCCCCTCGCCGAAGCGCGCGGGGAGATCGCGTACGGCGGCGAATTCCTGCGCTGGTTCAGCGAGGAGGCGGCGCACGTGTCCGGCCGGTACGGCGCGAACCCCGAGGGCACCGGCCGCATGATCGTCACCCAGCATCCCGTCGGACCGGCGTTCCTCATCACGCCGTGGAACTTCCCGCTGGCCATGGCGACACGCAAGATCGCTCCGGCGCTCGCGGCCGGATGCACGGTCGTCATCAAGCCGGCGTCCCTCACCCCGCTGACCACGCTGTTCTTCGCGCAGATCCTCGAGGAGGCCGGCGTTCCCGCCGGCGTCGTCAACGTGGTGACCACCACCTCCTCCGGCGCGGTGTCGGAGCGCATCATCCGCGACCCGCGGCTGCGCAAGCTCTCCTTCACCGGTTCCACGCCCGTGGGCCAGGGACTGCTGAAGCAGGCATCGGAGAACGTGTTGCGCACGTCGATGGAACTCGGCGGCAACGCCCCCTTCGTCGTGTTCGACGATGCCGACCTCGACAAGGCGGTGGACGGCGCGATGCTCGCGAAGTTCCGCAACATCGGGCAGGCCTGCACCGCGGCCAACCGCTTCATCGTGCACCGCCCGGTGGTGGAGGAGTTCACGCGCCGCGTGACCGAGCGCGTGAAGGAGTTGCGCATCGGCCGCGGCACCGAGGAGGGCGTGGTCATCGGCCCGCTCATCGACGACCGCGCGGTGGCCAAGGCCACGGCGCTGGTCGGAGACGCCGTCGAACGCGGCGCCACGGTGACCACCGGCGGGTCTGCCGTGGACGGCCCCGGGACGTTCTACGAGCCCACCGTCGTCTCGGACGTCCAGCCGGGAAGCGAGATCCTCCGCGAGGAGATCTTCGGGCCCGTGCTGGCGATCGTGCCGTTCGACACGGAGGACGACGCGGTGCGTATCGCCAACGACACCGAGTACGGCCTGGTCTCCTACGTGTTCACCGAGAACCTCGCCCGTGGCCAGCGCATGATCGAGCGGCTGGAGACGGGGATGATGGGCCTCAACGTGGGTGTGGTGTCCAACGCCGCGGCGCCTTTCGGCGGCTGGAAGCTCTCCGGCCTCGGCCGCGAGGGCGGAGCCGAGGGCATCCACGAGTACCTCCAGACGAAGTACACCCTCACGGCGAACCCGTTCGCCTGAGCCCCCGCCCGCCCCCGCGGACAGACACTGTCCGCGGGGGCGGGCAGGATGGCGCAGTGACCACCGCGCAGGCTCTCGACCGCAGACTCCGCTCGCACCGGCTGTCCGCTCCGGCGGCCTCGGTGATGGATGCGGCCGCCCACATGCTCGCCGTGCAGTCCCAGGAGTTCTGGGGCGGCCGGTGGGCGCTCGCCGTGCGCACACGCGGGACGCCGACGGTCAGCGACGTGGACGCGGCGTTCGACCGGGGAGAGCTCGTCCGCGCATGGCCCATGCGCGGTACCCTCCACATCGTCCCGGCGCGCGATCTCGCCTGGATGCTGTCGCTCACGGCCGACCGCCAGCTGAAGGCCGCCGCGCCCCGCCGCCGCGATCTCGGACTCGATGAGGAGGCGCTGGCGCGCGGGGAAGTGCTCGTCCGCGCGGCACTGGCCGGGGGCAATCGGTTGACCCGGGCGGATGCCTTCGACGTGCTGGAACGCGGCGGAGTCGATCCGGCCGGGCAGCGCGGCATCCATGTGCTGCACGTGCTGGCGCTCCGCGGCGTGATCGTGTCGGGGCCGGTGGTGCCGCGCGTGGGCGGGCCCCCGCGCGAGCAGTATCTCGTGCCGGCCGAGGAGTGGATCGCCGATCCGGTGATCCCGACCGACCCCCTCGCGGAGCTCGCCGCGCGTTTCGTCGCCTCGCACGGCCCCGCCACGGCGCGCGACCTGGCCTGGTGGGCCGGCCTTCCGCTGGGAACCGCGCGCACGGCGATGGCCGCCGCCGCCGGCCGGGTCGAGGCCTCCGGGGACGGCCCCGATCCGTCGTATGTCGGTGCCGGCGCGGCGCCGCGGCGCGTCGCATCCGCCCCCGACGTCCTGGCGCTCCCGCCCTTCGACGAGTACTACCTCTCGTACGCCGATCGCACGCTGCCCTGTGCGCCGGAGTTCCTCCCGGTCGTGGGGCCGAGCAAGAACGGGATCGTGCGTCCGATCCTCCTCCATCACGGGCGGGTCGCCGGCGTCTGGGCCCATTCGCTGGCCGTCGGGCGGCACGCCGATGATCCGGTGCCCGACCTCTTCGCCCCCGTCGATCCGGCGGAGGTCGCCGCCGCGCTGGGCCGCTACGCCGCCTTCATCACCGGCTGAGCCTCAGCTGCCGGCGTGCCGCTCCAGGAACTCGAAGACCTCGGTGTCGTCCACGCCCGGGAAATCGCCCCGGGGGAGGGGCGAGAACATGTGCATGTGCACACGTGCGCTCGGCCACGCCTTCCCCGCCCACCGCTCGGCGACGCCGGCGGGGGGACGGCGGCAGCACGACTCGTCGGGGCAGCGCGATTCCGCGCGCTGTTGCGTCTCGCGGCCGCGGAACCACTTCGCGTCGTCGAAGGGCACTCCGACGGTGATGGAGAAATCGCCGTCGGAGGTCGATCCGGTCTGCGTGGAGCACCAGAAGGTTCCCGCCGGAGTATCGGTGTACTGGTAGTGCTCCGTGGTGCGGTTCTGCTCGGAGAACGCCCGCCGCGCCGAGAACCGGCGGCAGGCCACCTGCCCCTCGATGGATCCGGTGACATCCGTCGGAAGCGGCAGGTCGTCGTTCTCGTAGACGCGGGAGATCGCCCCCGACCCGTCGACGCGCAGGAAGTGCAGCCGGATGCCCAGGTGCTCCGTTGCCAGGTTGGTCAGCCGCATCCCGGCGGCTTCGTGGGTCACGCCGAACGCGTCACGGAAGTCCTCCACCGCCAGGTTGCGGTCGCGCTTGGCCTGCTGGAGGAAGGCCACGGCGTTCGTCTCGGGCATGAGGCAGCACGCGGCGAAGTAGTTGATCTCCAAGCGCTGCTGGAGGAAGTCCGCGTAGTCGTTGGGGCGCTTGTGCCCGAGGATGCGGTGGGCCATCGCCTGCAGCGCCATCGACCGCAGACCGTGACCTCCGGGGATGGATGCCGGGGGCAGGTAGATGCGGCCGTTCTCGAGGTCGGTGACCGACCGAGCCGAATGCGGCAGGTCGTTGACGT
This sequence comes from Microbacterium sp. Z11_20, assembly GCF_057197605.1. NCBI lineage: Bacteria > Bacillati > Actinomycetota > Actinomycetes > Micrococcales > Microbacteriaceae > Microbacterium > Microbacterium sp. Z11_20. The sequence continues at coordinate 453,529 of NZ_JBXVOQ010000003.1, forward strand.
AGATGAGCTCGAAGCCGAGCTGCTCGGCCATGATGCTCACCGAGCGGTGCGTCAGCGCGCCGCCGAGGTGGCCGGCGGCTTTCAGCTGCTTCTCGGCGAGCTTCTCGATCTCGGGCAGGTAGTTGCCCCGCTCGCGCATCCGCAACCGCAGCTCGGTGTTCGCGCGGCGCGCCTCCTCGGGGGTGGCGATCGCCTCCCGCTCGCGTCGCTGCAGTTCCCGGTGCAGACCGAGGATGGATTCGAGCGTCTCATCGCTGACGCCCTTGGTGACCTTGATCGGCGGGATGCCCAGCTGCCGGAACACCGATCCCCCTTGCGCGCGCTCCAGCTCGATCTCCAGGGCCGCCCGGTGGTTGGGCGGCTCGGCGGACAGCAGATCGGCGACCTCCGTCCCGGTGGCCCGGGCGATCTCCTGCAGCAGTGAGAGCTTCGGCTCCCGCTTCCCGTTCTCGATCAGGCTGAGCTGGCTGCCGGCGACGCCCACGAGGGCGCCCAGCTCGTCCAGTGTGAAGCCCGAGGTGAGCCGCTGGTGGCGGATGCGGTGGCCGAGCGTGGCGAGTTCGATCGCGGGGGGAGCCATTCCTTTAGCGTAGCGAAAGAACCGCAACTCTTGACTCTCGAATGTTCGGAAAGAGGCGAGCGGACCGGCCAAGGTGGAACAAGACACCCTTTCTGAACCTCGACCTGGAGGAGCATCCATGGCTCTCGCCGAGATCCACAGCAGCCGTCCCACCCGCGCTTCGGTGGGGGCTCTGCGCCGCTTCGGGAAGCGCCCGGATGTGCGCGGACCCGGGATGGACGCGCTCGTGGCGTGGGTCGACGAGATCGCCGCGCGCACCCAGCCCGACCGCATCCACTGGGTCGACGGCTCGCGCGCCGAGAACGATGCGCTGCTGCGTCAGATGGTGGACGAGGGCAAGCTCCTCAAGCTCAACCCGGAGTGGCGGCCCGGGTCGTACCTGGCGCGCTCGCACCCGGGCGACGTCGCCCGTCTCGAGTCGCGCACCTACATCGCCTCCGAGCTGGAAGAGGATGCGGGCCCCACGAACAACTGGATCGCGCCCAAGACGATCCGCGCCACGCTCGACGGAGTCTTCGAGGGGTCGATGCGCGGACGCACGATGTACGTCGTGCCGTTCTCGATGGGGGCGGTCGGCGGTCCCCTGTCGCACATCGGCGTGCAGGTCACCGACAGTGCATACGCGGTGACCTCGATCGGCATCATGACCCGCGTCGGCCCCGAGGTGCTGGGCCGGATCGCCCAGGGCGACCCGTGGGTCAAGACCGTGCACTCGGTGGGCGCCCCTCTCGCGCCGGGCCAGGCCGATGTCCCCTGGCCGTGCAACGACGAGAAGTACATCGTCCACTTCCCCGACACCCTCGAGGTGTGGTCGTACGGCTCGGGCTACGGCGGCAACGCGATCCTGGCCAAGAAGTGCTTCGCCCTCCGCATCGCCTCGGTGATCGGCCGCGACGAGGGGTGGCTGGCCGAGCACATGCTGCTGATCCGGGTCATCGATCCGGCCGGTCGCGCGTACCACGTGGCCGCGGCGTTCCCCTCGGCGTGCGGCAAGACCAACCTCGCGATGCTCCGACCGACCATTCCGGGCTGGCGCGTCGAGACCCTCGGCGACGACATCGCCTGGATCCGTCCCGGCGCGGACGGGCGCCTGTGGGCGATCAACCCCGAGGCGGGATTCTTCGGCGTTGCGCCGGGAACGGGTGAGTCGACCAACGTCACCGCCGTGGAGACGCTGTGGGGAAACACGATCTTCACCAACGTCGCGCTGCGCCCCGACGGCGACGTGTGGTGGGAGGGGCTGACCGACGACGCTCCGCCGCACCTGACCGACTGGGAGGGCAACGCCTGGACGCCCGACAGCGGACGTCCCGCCGCGCATCCGAACTCCCGCTTCACCGTCGCCGCGGCGCAGTGCCCGCAGATCGCCGCCGACTGGGAGGCTCCGGAGGGCGTACCGCTGGATGTCATCCTCTTCGGTGGCCGCCGCGCCACCAACGTGCCGCTCGTGGTGGAGGCGACCGACTGGACCCACGGCGTGTTCCTGGGGTCGACCATCTCTTCGGAGAAGACCGCAGCGGCCGAGGGAACGGTCGGCGAGCTCCGCCGCGACCCGTTCGCCATGCTCCCCTTCTGCGGCTACAACATGGCCGACTACTTCGGGCACTGGCTGAAGGTCGGGCAGACGCTGCGGTTCGACCGGGCCCCCCGCATCTTCCAGGTGAACTGGTTCCGCAAGGGCGCCGACGGCCGGTTCCTGTGGCCGGGATTCGGTGAGAACTCCCGCGTGATCGACTGGATCATCCGCCGCATCCAGGGCCAGGCCGGAGCGGTGGAGACGCCCATCGGCCGCATCCCGCGCGCCGAGGACCTCAACCTCGACGGCATCGACGTCCCCGAGGCCGACCTCGACGAGCTGTTCGCCGTCGACCCGGATTCGTGGCTGCAGGAGGCTGACCTCACCGAGGAGTTCTACGCGACCTTCGGTGGCCGCATCCCCGCTCCGCTGAATGCCGAGCTGGCTTCGCTGCGTTACCGCCTGAAGGCCGCGAAGGCCGCGCAAGCCTGAGGCCCCGCCACACGCCGAGAAACGACATCCCGGACGAGAAACCACGCGGCGCGTGGCGTCTCAGCCGGGATGTCGTTTCTCGCCGGGGCGGGCGGCTAGGACTGCGCGGGGACGAGGTCGACGCCGAGCTGGCGCATCCACTCGAGGTTGTCGTACGCCACCCACTCCTCGGCCAGCTTGCCGTCGGCGTCATAGCGGAACATGTTGATCAGCGACAGCGTGACCGTCTTGCCGTGGGGCTGCACGGTGCCGAACCGGGTGGCGAACGGCGCGGTGAAGGTGCCGCCCATCTCCGTGCGGCAGCCGATGAAGTCGCCGGCGGAGACGATCTCGTAGCGCTCGCAGTAGTAGCCGGTGAAGGATTGGCGCATCTGCGCGAAGTAGGCCGCCAGCGCGGCGAAATCGAGGTCGCCGTCCGGACCGTGGAACTGGAAGTCCGAGCTGAAGTAGGCCCGCAGCGCTTCCGCGTTCTCGTGGGCGATGGCTTCGCGGCCGACGGCGACGAGCGCGCGGGAGCGCTCGTCATAGCGGGTGTCGTCGGGCTCGATGAACTGGGACATGGTCGCATCCTCCGAATCACTCGGTCGGCGGGTGTGCGGACCGATTGGATGCCACGCTATGGGCTGGGGTGCACTCCAGGTCAAGTCTTCCGCGCAGTGGGCTGCGCGGCGGGCAGGAGCCTCTCCCGCTCGTAGAAGCGCTCCTCTCGGGCGTGCGCGGTTCACACCAGGAGCTGGTGCTTCGCCAGCTCGCGGTACAGGGGGGTGGATGCGACGAGCTCCGAGTGGGTGCCCGCCCCCACGACCTGCCCGTGGTCGAGCACGACGATGAGGTCGCTGTCGACCACGGTGGACAGGCGATGGGCGATCACCAGGAGGGTGCGCCCGGTCGCCACGGCGTCGATGGCCTCGCGCATCCGTTGCTCGTTGACCCCGTCCAGGGATGAGGTGGATTCGTCCAGGAGCAGCACCGGGGGAGCGGCCAGCAGTGCGCGGGCGATCGCGAGGCGCTGACGCTCTCCGCCGGAGAGCATGACCCCGTCCTCGCCGACGGGCGCGTCCACGCCGAGGGGACTCCGCTCGAGGACATCGCCGAGGTTCACCGCGCGCAGCACCGCCGCGCACTCCGCATCGCTCGCCTCGGGGGAGGCCAGCCGGAGATTGTCGGCGATGGTGCCCGCCAGGGTCGGAGCATCCTGTTCGACGTAGCCGAAGCGCGCCCGCAGCGCATCACGGTCGAGGCTGCGCGCGTCGACGCCGTCGATGAGGATGCGGCCTCCCGTGGGGTCGTAGAACCGCTCCACGAGCGACAGCACGGTGCTCTTCCCGGCACCCGACGGCCCGACCAGCGCCACGCGTGCGCCGCGCGGGACGTCGAACGAGACGCCGCGCAGCACGTCGCGCTCCGCGGCGTCCTCGGCCCCGTCCTCCTCATCGGGGAGGCGCTCGACGTGCACCTGTTCGAGCACCGCGCGCGCCTCCTTGGCCGCCGCCTCGCGCGCCTGGACGACGTTCTCGGGGTACCGGAACCGCACGTCGCGGAACGCGATCGCCGGCGCCTGCGGATCGGGCACGGCGGCGCGGTCGGGGGAGTCGGCATCCGTCTCGGTGGGCAGGTCGAGGATCTCCTGGATGCGGCCGAGAGCGCCGAGCGCCTGGCTCACGGACGTGATCGCGCCGAGGGTCGATCCCAGCGGCGCGATGAGGAGGAAGAGGAACATGATGAACGTGATCAGGCCGGAGATCTCGATCGCCCCGGAGGCGACCCGGAACCCGCCGACTCCGAGCACGACCAGGAGCGAGACCTGCAACGCGATGCCGGCGACGGGAACGACCAGGGCCGAGACCTTCGCGATCCGTATGCCGACGCCGTAGGCCTCGGTCGCCAGGCCCGTGACCGAGGTCGTTTCACGCTCGGTCGCTCCCGCGGCCCGCACGGTGCGGATCGAGCCGACGGCACGTTCGACGGCGGATGCGAGCTCCCCGACCTTTACCTGCTGCTCGGTGGATGCGGTGCGGATGCGGCCGCTCAGGAGGATGACCGTGAGCACCGAGAGGCCGAGGACGAGCACGATGAGCGCCAAGAGCACCGGATCGATCAGCGCCATGGCGACGAGTGCGCCGAGGAAGATGAGCAGGTTGCCGACGGCGTCCGCGAGCCCCTGCGTCAGGACGGCGTACAGCAGCGTCGTGTCGGTGCCCACGCGCGAGACGAGGTCGCCGGTGCGGCGGGCGTCGAACTCGCTGATCGGGAGGTGCAGGATGCGGCGGATCAACTGCCTCCGGCTGGAGTAGACCACTGCGGTGCCGGTGCGCTGCAGCAGATAGTGCTGGTAGCCGGAGATCACCGATGACACCACCACGAGCCCCACGACGAGCCAGATCAGGGCGCCGAGGTCGATTCCGCCCTGCACGCGCGCGATCACCTCGCCCACGAGGAGCGGCTGGGCGAGCGTGGCGGCCGCGCCGAGGATGCTGAGGATCGCCACCACGACGAGCACGCGACGGTGCTCGAGGAGGAACGGCAGGAGCTGGCGAAGGGTGGCGCGCGGCCCTTCCGGCTGCGCGCGGCGCCCGCGGCGCGCGCGGGCAGGGGCTGAGGTGGACATCGGTTCCTCGTTCGGGTGGGGTTACTTTCGACCGTACTTCTTGTGCACGGCCTGTTTGGACACGCCGAGGGCTCCGGCGATGGCCTGCCAGGAGAATCCCTGGTTGCGGGCGCGGCGCACCTGCACTTCCTCCGCGCGGGCGAGCTCACGGCGCACCTCGGCGAGGCGGTGCAGTTCGGCGATCGGCTCGCGGTCGGGTGCCGCTCCGAGAGCGGTGCGGATGTCGTTTCCGGTCACGAGCATTCCCTCCTGTATGCGTCAACACTAGTTGACACGCCGCCGCAATGTCAATCGATGTTGACGCGCCATCTGTCGCGGCCTCAGGGGACAGCATCCGCCGCCTCGGAGCACCGTGAGCCGGCAGAACCTGTCCCCGGAAGCACGCGATGAGCGTGTCAGCGGCGGTTATAGGGTGGTGCGGTGCCAGAAGCGGTGATCCGAGCCAGCAACCTCGTCAAGGCGTACCGGGTGAAGGGCAAGCCCGACTTTCTCGCCGTCGATGGACTGTCCTTCGAGGTCGCGCCGGGGGAGTCGTTCGGGCTCCTCGGGCCCAACGGGGCGGGCAAGTCCACGACCATGAAGATGATCGGCGCCGTATCCACCCGCACCGCCGGTGACCTCAGCATCCTGGGCCTCGATCCCGACAGCCACGGTCCGGAGATCCGTTCGCGCCTCGGAGTCGTACCGCAGCAGGACAACCTCGACGGCGAGCTGAACGCCCGGGAGAACCTCTACATCTACGGGCGGTACTTCGGACTCCCCGGGAAGGTCTGCGCGCAGAAGGCGGACGAGCTCCTCGCCTTCGCCCAGCTGCAGGACAAGGCCAAGAGCAAGGTCGACCAGCTCTCCGGCGGGATGAAGCGGCGCCTCACGATCGCACGGGGTCTCATCAACGACCCCCGCATCCTCCTCCTGGACGAACCGACCACCGGCCTCGACCCGCAGGCCCGCCATGTGCTGTGGGATCGCCTGTTCCGCCTCAAGGAGCAGGGCACCACCCTGGTGCTGACCACGCACTACATGGATGAGGCCGAGCAGCTGTGCGATCGACTGGTCGTCGTGGACAAGGGCCGCATCATGGCCGAAGGAACCCCGTCCTCCCTGATCCGCGAGCACTCGAGCCGTGAGGTGCTCGAGGTGCGGTTCGGCTCCGATCGCAACGAGCAGGCCGCGGAGCAGGTGCAGGGCATCGGCGAGCGCGTCGAGGTGCTCCCCGATCGCGTGCTCATCTACGCCGCCGACGGCGAGGCGGCGCTCGAGCGCGTCACCGCGCTGGGCCTGCAGCCGATCACGTCCCTCGTCCGCCGTTCGAGCCTGGAGGATGTGTTCCTTCGGCTGACCGGAAGGTCGCTGGTCGAATGACCCTCAGCCAGGCGCCCGGCGCGGGGGACGCGCGGATCCACCCCTCGTTGGACGAGTTGCGGGCCGAAGCGCTCGAGTGGGGGCGGAAACCGCGGGCTCGGGGCTCGTGGTACGTCACCGAGCACATGGTGCGCGCGATGCGCGCGTATGGCTGGACGATCCTCTTCGGCGCGCTGGGGCAGCCCATCCTCTACCTCCTGGGCCTGGGCCTGGGCCTGGCAGCCCTCATCCAGAGCGATATCGACGACGGCGGCCAGCCGGTCTCCTACCTCGTCTTCATCGCACCCGCCCTCCTCATGACCGCCGCGATCGCCGTCGCGTCGGAGGAGTTCACCTATCCCGTCATGGCCGGATTCAAGTGGCGGCGGTACTTCTACGGCTTCAACGCCTCGCCGCTGGCGTCGGCGCAGATCGCGCACGGCGTGATCCTCGGCGCCGTGGCCCGCATGTTCGTCGCCGTCGCGGCGTACTACCTGTTCATCTGGGTCTTCGGTGCCGTCCCGCACCCGGAGACGGGGTGGATCTCCATCGCCGTGGGCGTGCTCGCCGGGGTGAGCTTCGGCATCCCCCTCATGGCATACGCCGCGTCGATCGAAGACGACAAGGGCCAGTTCGCCCTGGTGCAGCGGTTCATCTTCATGCCGATGTTCCTGTTCTCGGGAACGTTCTACCCCCTGGAGACGCTGCCCGTGTGGCTGCAGTGGATCGGCTGGATCTCGCCGCTGTGGCACGCCACGGAACTCGGTCGCATGGCCACGTACGGCCCGGTCGACCTTCCCACCGGGGCGTTGCACCTGGCCTACCTGATCGTGCTCGCCGTCATCGGCTATGTGCTCGGCCGTCGCACCTTCGAACGGAGACTCGCCAGATGACCGCCGTCGCCGCGCCCGAGACCGCCGGCCGCCGGCGTGGGGTGCGCGCCCTGTGGGCGGGCAACCCCCAGGCCGTCGTCCAGCGGGGCCTGCTGGCCGCCCGTTCGTCGAGCTGGATCGTCGTGCTGTCGGGATTCTTCGAGCCGGTCCTCTATCTCGCGTCGATGGGCATCGGCCTGGGCGCCCTGGTCGGCGACGTCCAGACGTCGGCGGGCGTCGACGTGCCCTACGCCGCGTTCATCGCTCCGGCCCTGCTGGCGGTGTCGGCGATGAACGGCGCCATCTACGACTCCACCTGGAACGTCTTCTTCAAGCTCAACTACGGCAAGCTCTACGAGGGGATGCTGTCCACGTCGCTCGGGCCGCTGGATGTCGCCCTGGGCGAGATCCTCTACGCGCTCCTGCGCGGGCTGCTCTACGCCACCGGCTTCATGATCATCATGCAGCTGCTGGGCCTGAACCTGGCCCCCACCGCCATCCTCGCCCTCCCGGCCGTCGTCCTCATCGCGTTCGGGTTCGCCAGCGTCGGCATGGCGATCACGAGCTACATGAAGACGTTCCAGCACATGGACTGGATCAACTTCGTGATGCTGCCGATGTTCCTCTTCTCGGCGACGTTCTACCCGATCACGGTGTACCCGGAGGTGGTGCAGTGGATCGTGCAGGCCCTGCCGCTGTGGCACGGGGTCGAACTCATCCGGGGCCTGACGACCGGAGCACTGAGCGCGGGGATGCTGTGGCACGTCCTGTACTACGCCGTGATGATCGCGATCGGGCTGGTCCTCACCACGAAGCGGCTCCGCGCCCTCTTCCTGGACTGACACCGGCGACGACGGATGCCGCGGAGCCGAAGCCCCGCGGCATCCGTTTCGGCCGTGTCAGAGCGAGCCGGTGGCTCCGACGCCGATGTTCTCGTCGTAGTCGACGTCCTTGGTCTCCTTCGACAGCGCAAGCGCGATGAAGGTCAGTACCGCCGAACCCGTCAGGTACAGCCCGACCAGCCACGGTTCGCCGTCGGCAGCGGCCCACAGCGCGACCGCGATGAGCGGTGCCACCGCGGCGCCGAGGATCGAGGCGACGTTGTACGAGATCGCCGAGCCGGTGTAGCGCACGTTCGTGGGGAACAGCTCCGGGAGCACCGCGCCCATCGGACCGAAGGTGAGGCCCATCAGCAGGAAGCCGAGGATGAGGAAGGCCTGGATGAGCGCGCCCGTGAACTTCGGGTCGGCCTGCGGCATCAGGAAGACGTTGAAAGCCACGCCGAACACGGCGATCGCTCCCGTCACCCACAGCAGCAGCTTGCGGCGGCCGATGGCGTCGGCCACCGGACCCGACAGCAGCGTGAAGACGCCGAAGAACACGACTCCGATGATCTGCATGGTCACGAAGTCGGTGTACCCGAAGCCGAGCCCGGGGACGTAGGCGGCCGCATCGAAGGGTTCACCCGCCGCATCCGCCGTCGCCTGAGCAGCGTCGGTGGTCGCCTTCGTGCCGTAGGAGAGTGTGAAGCTCGTCATGAGGTAGAACAGCACGTACGTGGCGAGCATGATGAACGTGCCGAGGACGAGCTGGCGCCAGTGCTGGCGCACCACCTCCCCGAGCGGGAACCTCCGCAGCGCCCCGGTCTTCTCCGCACGCGCGAACGTCTCAGACTCCACGAGCTTGAGGCGCACCCACAGGCCGATGATCACCATGAGGGCCGAGAAGAGGAACGGCACGCGCCATCCCCACGCCAGGAACTCCTCGGAGCGCTGCGCCGGGCCGTCGGGGTGGGGGAGGGCGAAGTTGATCACGAGGAAGACGGTGTTGGCGATGATGAACCCGATGGGCGCACCCAGCTGCGGGAACGTGCCGTACCAGGCACGCTTGCCCGCCGGCGCGTTCTCCGTGGCCACGAGTGCCGCGCCCGACCACTCGCCGCCCAGGGCGAAGCCCTGCGCGAGACGGAGGAACAGCAGGATGAGCGCCGCCCACCAGCCGATGTCGTTGTAGGTGGGCAGCAGGCCGATGATGAAGGTCGCGATGCCCATCGTCAGGAGCGACGCGACGAGGGTGGCCTTGCGACCGAACCGGTCGCCGAAGTGACCGAAGACCACGGCGCCGATGGGGCGGGCGACCATGGCGGCGCCGAACACGGCGAAGGAGGACAGCAGCGAGGTGGTCTCGTCGCCGGTCGGGAAGAACAGGACCGGGAAGACCAGAACCGCGGCGGTCGCGTAGACGTAGAAGTCGTAGAACTCGATGGTCGTTCCCACCAGGCTCGCCGTGATGACACGCGAGCGGGGGTTGGCGGGGGCGGGGGGAGCGGAGGTGGGGGAGGTCATGAAGCTCCTGTCGGGGGGACGCGAGGGACCCCCAGATACTATGCGACGGAAGTCACCACAGCAGCGCGATGGCCGCGTTCGTCAGGGTGAGGACCCCGACCAGCCAGAACATCACCGGGGGGAGCGACCCGGTGCGGCGCTGTCGCACCGAACCCATCCCCAGGAGCGCGCCGATCACGACGAGGATGAGGAGCTTGACGCCGAGCTTCACGTAGTTCAGCTCGCCCTCGATTCCCCAGGGTGCCGCGAGGATCAGGCCGGCGACCCCGGCGATCGCGAGGCCCCAGTCCATGATCCGGGTGAACCGGATGCGCCGCGCGACGGCTTCGACGACCCAGGCGCCGAACAGGGTCGCGAACCCGACGAGGTGGACGAGGACGACGATGTTGCGCAGGGTCTCCATGTCCTTCACCGTAGGGCGCGGCATCCTCGCCCGCCAGGAAGGCACGCCTCAGCGGCGCTCCGCCGGGCGGACCAGCGGGCTCGGTCAGGCGCGCAGGTCGCGGAGGACGAGTGCCGTGCGCAGCGCCGCGTCCGCGGCCTCCGCGCCCTTGTCCTCCTTCGAGCCGGGAAGACCGGCACGGTCCAGACCCTGCTGCTCGTCGTCGAGCGTCAAGACCCCGAAGCCGATGGGGCGGCCGGTGTCGAGGGCGACGCGCGTCAGCCCGTCCGTGGTGGCCGAGGAGACGTACTCGAAGTGCGGGGTGCCGCCCCGGATGATGACCCCGAGGGCGATGACGGCGTCGGCGCCGGCGTCCAGGGCGGCCTTCGCCGCGACGGCCAGCTCGAACGAGCCGGGCACCCGCACCAGCTGCCACGACGCCCCCGACGCATCCAGGACGCGCCGGGCGCCGGCGATGAGCCCATCGGTGATGACGTCGTGCCAGGTGCCGGCCACGACGACGACCGTCAGGCCGCTCGCGTCGACGCTCCCGGCCTCGGGTGCTCCTTTGCCGCTCATGCTTCGGCCCCTTCCTTCATCTGCTTCAGCGCATCGGCCAGGTCGGCCTCGGCGATGAGGTGGCCCATGCGGTCGCGCTTGGTCTCGAGGTACTGGTGGTTGTTCGGCCCGACTCCCACCAGCAGCGGCACCTGCTCGGTGACGTCGAGGCCCAGTTCGCGCAGCTGAGAGACCTTGTCGGTGTTGTTGGTCATCAGCCGCACGCGGCTCACCCCGAGGTCGGCGAGGATGCCCGCAGCCGCGGCGTAGTCGCGCGCATCGGCGGGAAGACCCAGGGCGAGGTTGGCATCGACGGTGTCCAGGCCCTGCTCCTGCAGGCTGTAGGCGCGCAGCTTGTTGATGAGCCCGATGCCGCGGCCCTCGTGCCCGCGCATGTACACCACGACCCCGCCATCCTGTTCGATGGCATCCAGGGCGGCTTCCAGCTGCGGGCCGCACTCGCACTTGAGCGACCCGAACGCCTCGCCGGTGAGGCACTCGGAGTGCACCCGCACGAGCGGCGCATCGTCGCTGAGGTCACCCGAGACGACGGCGAGGTGATCGGTGCCGGTCACGCGGTCCTTGTACGCCAGGAAGCGGAAGCTGCCGTGCGAGGTGGGCACGTGGGCCTCTGCGCGGAGGCTGACCCGGCGCGTGTGGCGCTCGGCGGCGACTTTCGGGGGGAGGGGAGACTGCTCGTCCAGGTACCCGATGAGCTGCTCGATCGTGATGACCGGGATGCCGCTGCGCTCGCCGAGCTCGAGGAGCCCGGGGAGCCGCATCATCGAGCCGTCCTCGGCGACGACCTCGGCGATCGCGCCCACCGGCTGCAGGCCGGCGAGTCGCATCAGTTCGACGGCGGCTTCGGTGTGGCCGCTGCGTTCGCGTACGCCGCCGTCCACCGCACGCAGCGGCAGGACGTGACCCGGTCGGATGAGGCTGCCCGGGACTGACTCCGGGTCGGCCAGCACGTTGAGGGTGTGTGCGCGGTCCGACGCGCTGATGCCCGTGCTGTTGCGACCGGATGCGTCGACGCTCACGGTGTATGCGGTACCCCGGGCGTCCTCGTTCACCGCGACCATCGGCGGCAGGTCGAGGCGGTCGGCCCAGTCGGCGGGCATCGGTGCGCACAGGAACCCGCTGGACCAGCGGATGGTCCAGGCGATCCACTCCGGGGTGGCGAGCTCGGCGGAGAGGATGACGTCGCCCTCGTTCTCGCGGTCCTCGTCATCGGCGACGATGACGGGGCGGCCGGCGCGCAGCGCGTCGAGAGCTTCGGGGATGGTGGCAAGGCTCATCGTGAGCCTCCTTCGGGGGTTGTGGGGAAGGCGAGGAGCCTCTGCACATGGCGCGCGAGGATGTCGGTTTCGAGGTTGACGGGGTCGCCGACGGCGGCGCCGCCCAGGGTCGTGGCCGTCAGGGTCTCCGGGATGAGGGAGACCTCGAGCCACGGGTCGGCGGCGTCGGCGGGGCTCACGCCGCTGACGGTGAGCGAGACGCCGTCGATCGCGATCGACCCCTTGTCCACGACGAGCGGGGCGAGGTGGGCGGGGATGGCGATCCGCACCACTTGCCAGCGGTCGCCGGGGCGCACCTCGACGACCGTTCCGGTGCCGTCGATGTGCCCCTGGACGATGTGCCCGCCCAGGCGCCCGTGAGCGGCCGTGGCCCGCTCGAGGTTGACCGTACGGCCGGGCTCGGCACCGGCGAGAGTCGACATGTCCAGGGTCTGCTTCATGACGTCGGCGGCGAACCAATCAGGACCCTGGTCCACGACCGTCAGGCATACGCCGCTCACCGCGATCGAGTCGCCGTGCGCCGCATCCGTCACCGCCAGCGGGGCGCGCACGGTCAGCCGGACGCCGTCGCCGGACGGCTCGACCGCCGTGAGGGTTCCGAGCTCTTCGACGATTCCGGTGAACATCAGGCGTCTCCTTCGGTGACAGGTCGTGCGGTGATCAGCAGGTCGTGGCCGAGGGCCTGGACGGACGACACCGCGAGGCGCCGTTGCTGCGTGATCGTATCGACTCCGAGGCGCCCCAGCGCGGGGCGGTCGGTGCCGTCGGCGCCGTGGCCGATGAGGGTCGGGGCCACATAGGCGAGTACCTCGTCGACGAGGTTCTCGCGCAGGAAGGCGCTCGCGATCGTGGGGCCGCCCTCGACGAAGACGCGCTGAGCGCCGAGGTCGCGCAGTTCGGCCAGCACCGAGGGCAGGTCGCTCCCCGACCGCTGGATGAGCTGCCGCGGATGGCGGCGCAGCGCAGCATCCTCGGGAACCCGGCGGTCGCCGAGCACGACGGGGATCGGCTGGTGCTCGTACAGGGTCCCGTCCGGGCGACGGGCGGTGAGGGCGGGGTCGTCGGCGAGGACCGTCCCGGTTCCCACCAGGATCGCGTCGGCCTCGGCGCGGCGACGGTGCACGTCGGCCCGTGCGTCGGCGCCCGTGATCCACTGGCTCGTACCATCCGGTGCCGCCGCACGGCCGTCTAGGCTCTGCGCCCACTTCACGGTCACGAAGGGGCGTCCCAGCCGCTGCACCGTCAGCCAGCCGTCGAGCAGCGCCCGCGCCTCGTCGGCTCCCACCCCGCCCTCCACCGACACGCCGCCGGCGCGGAGGCGTGCGGCACCGCCGGCCGCGACCTGGTTCGGATCGTCGAGGGCGTAGACCACGCGGGCGACGCCGGCCTCCAGGAGTGCGAGCGCGCAGGGACCCGTCCGTCCGGTGTGGTTGCACGGCTCGAGGGTGACGATCGCGGTGGCGCCGCGCGCGGCGCCGGGGGCGAGCTTCGACAGCGCGTCGACCTCCGCGTGCGCGGTGCCGGCCCCCCGGTGCCACCCTTCGGCGATCACGTCGCCGCCGGGGGAGAGGATGACCGCGCCCACCTGCGGGTTGACGCCGACGGGTCCGCGCGCGGCGAGGGCGAGCGCACGGCGCATCGCCTCGCGTTCCGCGTCGTCCGCCATGTCGATCCTCCGGTCCGGTCCGGGGTCGTTGCGGCAGGGCGGCGCGGTGCGCCGACCGTGCGCCTCCCATCCGGACTCGCGACGGCGGACCGTCGCATCACCGTCGGTTCCGGATTTTCACCGGATCGGCTTCGACCTCCGCCCGAAGGCGGGGGTCGGGCTCGCGGACTGTCACCGCCGGTTCGGATTCTCACCGACCCCGGAGCACGTTGATGTTCTCGATACTAACGAACGCAGAGCCTGGCCGGGCATTCCCCGGTCCGTCGCTGCATCCGGGGTCACTTCAGCAGGCGCGAGAGTCGCCGATCGGCGAGGATCTTGCCGCCGGTCTGGCAGGTCGGGCAGTACTCCAGGGAGTTGTCGGCGAAGAAGACGCTCCGCACCTCGTCGCCGCACACCGGGCACGTCTGGCCGCGCCGGCCGTGGACGCGCATGCCGCGGCGCTTCGCGTCCTTCAGGTCGGCGGGTGGTTTGCCGGATGCTTCGTCCAACGCTTCGGCGAGGGTGGCGGTCATGGCCGCGAACAGCCGGTCGATCTCGGCGTCGTCCAGGGTGGAGGCCAGGGCGTACGGTGACATCTTCGCCGCGTGCAGGATCTCGTCGGAGTACGCGTTGCCGACGCCCGCGATCACCGACTGATCGCGCAGCACACCCTTGATCTGCGTGCGACGCCCGGTGAGGAGGCCGGCGAGCGTGTCGCGCGTGAAGGCGGGGTCGAGGGGATCGGGACCGAGCCGGGCGATGCCCGGCACGTCGGCGACGTCGCGCACCACGTAGACGGCGAGCGACTTTTTCGTGCCGGCCTCGGTCAGGTCGAACCCGGAGGCGTCGTCGAACGCGACGCGCAGGGCGATCGGCGACTTCCCCGGCTTGATCAGCGTCGACGGGAGGGAGTCGTACCAGCGCAGCCAGCCGGCCTTGGCGAGGTGGAAGACGAGGTGAGCGCCGCCGTCGGTCGCGACGTCGAGGAACTTCCCGTGGCGCTCCACGCCGCTCACGGCCGCGCCCTGCAGATCGGTGATCGGCGGGTCGTACGTCTTCAGCGCCGAGATCGCCGACACCGTCGCCCGCGTGATCGTGCGGCCGACCACCCGTCCGCGGAGGTAGTCGACGAGCCCCTGCACCTCGGGCATCTCCGGCATGCGGTCATCCTGCCACGGATCGCGACTCAGTCGCCGAGAACGCTCCACGGCTGCGGTGCGCGGTCGTCCCGCGGGAGCAGGCCGGCGATCCACACGTCGTCGCGGCCGAAGGCGTTCGACATCGCCTGACGCAGGGTGCCCTCATAGCGGAACCCGAGGCGCTGCGCCACGCGCGCCGAGGCGCGGTTGCCGACGACGGCACGCCACTCGATGCGCGCGGCGCCCAGTCCGTCGCTCGCGAAACCCCAATCGACGGCGGCGCCGGCCGCCTCGGCGAGGAGCCCGCGCCCGCGAGAGGTCCGACACATCCAGAAGCCGATCTCCTGTACGCCGCCGGTCTGCCGGTGAAGGCTCAGCATCCCGGCGAGCGTGTCGCCGACGCGGATGGCCCAGGTCGCCTCGATCCCGTCGGCCCACCGTCCGGGAACGGCGGCGACGAAGGCCTCGGCGTGCTCGGGCAGGTACGGCGAGGGCACCGCCGTGTAGCGCTGGATGTCCGCATCCTGGCACGCCCGGAAGATCGCCTCGACGTCGTGCTCGGTCGGTGGCGAGAGCACCGTCCGCGGGCTCCTCAGGGTCACCGGTTCCATGCCCGCCACCCTACTTCTGGACGCGTCGCCGCTTCCGGATGCGCCGCCGCCGTCTCCGTACCGTACTCAGTCCCGTTGGCCGGCGAAGTGGGGACAAACCGCACGATCCCGCGACGACCTGGTGGGCGACGCGCGACTGAGACTGAATACGGTACGACTTGGGCGAGTGCGCCCGCTCTGCACAGCCCCCCAACCCGGGGAACTGATCCACAGATCCGGCCGCCGTCCGTCAACGGGAGGCCACCGGAGCGACAGTCGACCGATGACCGTCGCATTCGCGCACCGTGCCGAGTTGATGTCGAGCGGACTGAGCCGCCGCGAGATCGACCGAGCTGTCACCACCGGGAGCCTGATACGGGCGCGACGTGACCACTACGTCCCCGGTGATACCCCGGAGGCCGTGGTGCGTGCGGTCCGCGTCGGCGGACGGCTGACGTGTCTGTCCCTGCTCGCGTCGCTCGGGGTGTTCGTGCTCGTCAACCGGGTCCTGCATGTGCACATCACGCCAGGGTCGAGCAGGATGCGCTCGCCGCACGATCGCTTCCGCCGTTTGGAGCACCGAGCTCAGCGGGGCGTGCGCCTGCATTGGGCGCCGCTCGGCGAGCAGCCCGGCCAGGCAGCGGTCGTGTCGATTCTCGACGCTCTGGCACACAGCGTGCTCTGCCAGACGCCACGCGCTGCCGTCGCCACTCTCGACAGCGCGCTTCACTTGGGGCTCATTTTCCTCGGCGACCTCCCCGAGGTGTTCCGCCGTCTTCCCCAGCGATACGCCGTGCTGATTCCTCTCGTGGATGGGCGCTGCGAATCCGGATCGGAGAGCTTCCTGCGCCTGATGCTGCGTGGGCTTGGTTGTCGGGTCGAGCCACAGGTCGTCGTGCGCGGGGTCGGCCGGGTCGACTTCGTCATCGATGGATGGCTCGTCATCGAATGCGACAGTCGCGCTCACCACTCGGATTGGGATGCCCAGATGCGGGACCGGCGCCGCGATCTGTTGCTCGCCGCTCTCGGATATACGCCGTTGCGAGTGACCGCATCTCAGATCTTCGACGAACCGGAACTCGTCCTCGCCGCTATCCGAGGCCTGCTCGCAGCGCACGGCTGAATTCCGCACCTGTCGGCGCGTCGGCTGACACGGTGGCACGCGCGTCGGCACACGCGGTGGCACGCGCGGTGGCGCACGCGGTGGCACTAACTCAGTCTGGTTTGCCCCGGCCCGCACTGGCATCCCGGAGTTCCGGGCCTCGCCGACGCGGGGTGGGTGAACAAGACTGAATTCGGCACGGGGAGCGGGCGCGGCGTGGCGCGCGCCGCGATAGCCGGCGGGCGAGCTCTGGCGCGGCGGAGGAGGGTCAGGCGCGGCGGAGGAGGGTCAGGCGCGGCGGAGGAGGCCCAGGCGGTCGTAGACGGCGGAGAGGGTGCCGTCGGCGACGGATGCTGCCCGGCCCGCGTTCTCCGCAAGCACCCGGTCGAGCTCGGCGGGGTCGTCGAGCATCGACAGCGCGCGCTCACGCACCGGCGCGAACTCGTTCACGACGACCTCGGCGAGGCCCTTCTTGAAGTCGCCGTAGCCGCGGCCGGCGTACTCGTCCTCGATCGCGGGAATCTGACGTCCGGTGAGTGCGGCATAGATCACGAGGAGATTCGACACGCCCGGCTTGGCCTCGCGGTCGAAGCGCACGCTCCCCTCGCTGTCGGTCACAGCCCGCATGATCTTCTTCGAGGTCACCGACGGCTCATCCAGCAGCCACAGGGTCCCCGCATCCGACTCGGCCGACTTCGACATCTTCGCCGTCGGATTCTGCAGGTCGAAGATGCGCGCGGTGTCGCGCTGGATCACCGGCGTCGGCACCGTGAAGGTCTCGCCGTAGCGGGCGTTGAACCGCTCGGCGAGGTCGCGCGTGAGCTCGATGTGCTGCTTCTGGTCGTCGCCGACGGGCACGACATCGGTCTGGTACAGCAGGATGTCCGCGGCCATGAGCACCGGGTAGGTGAACAACCCGACGTTCGTTCCGTCCGTGCCGTACCGGGCGGACTTGTCCTTGAACTGCGTCATCCGGCCGGCCTCACCGAACCCCGTGATGGTCGACAGCACCCAGGCCAGCTCGGCGTGCGCGGGAACGTGCGACTGCACGTAGAGCGTCGATCGCGACGGTTCGATGCCCGCGGCGATGTACTGTGCGGCGGTGCGGCGGGTCTTCGCGCGCAGCTCCGACGGGTCGTTCGGCTGGGTCAGCGCGTGCAGGTCGACGACGGAGAAGAAGGCGTCGTACGACTCCTGCAGGTCTCGCCACTGCATGAGCGCCCCGATGTAGTTGCCGATCTGGAGCGAGTCGGCGGAGGGCTGCATGCCGGAGTAGAGACGGGGTTTGGTCACTCACCGATTCTACCGGCGGGCGATGCGGCCCCTGCCGGTCCGCGGGTTCGGGGGAGGACGACACGTGCGGATGCTGCGCCCTGAACCGTCCGAACCCGGCGACGATCTCCGCATCCGGCGACGGCAGCGAAGGTCCGGTGACGCCGGACGATCTCCGCATCCGTGACGGCAGCGGAGGACCGGCCGAGCCGAGCCGGGGCACCAGGGGTTAAGAGGAGGTCAGCGGCCGAGCGTGTAGTCGGCGATGACCGGCGCGTGGTCGCTCCAGCGCGTGTCCCACGACGGGGCGCGCACGACGCGGTAGTCCGCGACGCGCTCTGCCAGGGCGGGGGTGGCGAGGTGGTAGTCGATGCGCCACCCGGAGTCGTTGTCGAACGCGCGCCCGCGCATCGACCACCACGTGTACGGACCGTCGACGTCGCCGGCGTGGCGGCGGCCGATGTCGACCCATCCGAGGCCCGTGCCGACGCTGCCGTCGGCGCCGGTCACCGTGGCTCCCGCGTCGCCGAGGAAGCGGTCGAAGTACGCGCGCTCGCGCGGGAGGAAGCCGGCCTTCTTGACGTTGCCCTTCCAATTGCGGATGTCCAGCTCGCGGTGCCCGACGTTGAGGTCTCCCATGATGAGGGCCAGCGGATGCTCCGCCTCCAGCTGCGGCATCCGTCGCTCCATCGCGTCCAGGAAGGCCCACTTGGCGTCCTGCCGAGGGGTGTCGGCCTCACCGGTGTGCACGTACGCACTGACGATCGCGATGCTCTCGCCGTCGATGTCGAAGTCGGCTTCGATCCACCTGCCCGCGGAATCCAGCGGCTCGGGCCCGAGGACGGTGCGCATCTGGACGGACGGCAGCCGGCTCGCGATGGCGACCCCGGCGCGGCCCTTGGCGAGTGCCTCGTCGTTCACGACCTCCCACCCCGGGAGCGCGGATCGCAGTTCGTCCTGGGTGGCGCGCACCTCCTGGATCGCGAGGATGTCGGCGTCGGCCTCATCGAGCCACTCGCTCATACCCTTGCGGGCGGCAGCACGGATGCCGTTGACGTTGATGGACACGATGCGGACGCGGCGGGGCACCTCCCGAGCCTAACCGCGCGCCCCGACATCGGCGGGTCGCGCCTCTGCGTGCGGACGCGTCCGCCGGGATGATCGCCCCCGGTCGGCCGGGAGGGTCTCGCCCGCGTCAGTCCCAGGGGAGAGCGGAGCGGGGGAGGGACGCGGCGTTCCGCTCGGCATCGGAGACGGCAGCTTCCGCCTCGGCGACCCGGCGCCGCGCGGCTCGGCGCGCGTACCACGGGGCCGTCTGCGCCTTCTGACGAGCCTCCCGCAGCCGGACCCGGGCGGCGACCAGCAGGGCGGCGCGCTCGTCCGCCCGCTCGTCTCGTTCGCTTTCGAGCGACTCCCCGTGGTCGGCGGCGGCCACGGCGATCCACGCGGCGGCGACGAGGATCACGATGCCGTTCAGACGGAACCAGAGGAGGAAGCCGATGAAGATGGCGAAGGTCGCCAGGAGCGGGTTGGACGGGGTGTAGACGAAGACGAATCCTGCCCCGATCTGCAGCACCACGATCGCGCCCCCGCCCAGGAGCGCGCCGGGCCAGATCCGTCGCCAGCGCAGCGACGTGCCGGTGAGAAAGCGGAACAGCGCCGCGAGGGCGAGCGTGTTCACCCCGAACGCGACCACGAGCGACAGCCCGCGGGTGACGACCTGGGCGCCCACCGAATCGCTCGTGCGTCCCAGGAGCGAGAAGAGCAGGTCCACGGCGCCGGTGGTGATGGAGCTCAGGGCGGCGCCGGTGATGAGTGCGAGCCCGAACAGAAGGGCCGCGAGGAGGTCGCGCGCCTTCAGGAGCAGGTAGCTGCGGCGATCGAAGGGCAGTCCGAAGGTGTCCCGGACGGCGCGGCGCGCGTAGGTGACGAAGCCGATCGCCGTCCAGATCACGGCGACGAGCGCCACGACGCCGGTCGCCGTGAACAGCCTGCTGCTTCCGGAGGCGATCTGCTGCACCTGCTCGGGGGTGATCAGCCCGGTCTCGCTGATGAGTTCGGGGATGTAGCGATCGATGAGGTCGACGAGGGCGCTCACGGCGCGCCGGCTGTCGCCGAGCCAGACGCCCACCGCCGCGAACGCCAGGTAGATGACGCTGAAGATCGCGAACAGCGATTGATACGAGATGCCCGCGGCCAGGAGGAACCCGTTGTGCTGCAGGAAGTGGCGCCACACGCGGACGGGGAACCACTCGAGGGTTCGCCGCGTGATCTCGCCCGCGCGTTCGAGAGGTACGTCGAGACGCTCGCGGAGCTCGCCGCGGCGATCACCCGCGGCGTCCGCGCCGGTGGGCACCGCGCCGGCGGACGCCGCCGGAAACGGCCCGGGGTCGGGCCTGCGGCGGCGTGGGGGCGGAGTCTCGGTCACGCGAACAGGGTATCGAGGCCGCCATCGCGCGGGGCGAGGCATCCCCGGTGCGCGCCCGGACGCGCGCACGGCCCGGGATCAGCATCCGCGCCCGGACACGCTGACGGCCCCCGGATCAGCATCCGCGCCTGGACACGCTGACGGCCCCGGATCAGCGTCCGGGGCCGTCAGCGCGCGATGCGTCGGTTCTCAGCGCCGACCGCTGAGGACGGCCTGCTTGACCTCGGCGATGGCCTTGGTGACCTCGATGCCGCGGGGGCACGCCTCGGTGCAGTTGAAGGTCGTGCGGCAGCGCCAGACGCCCTCTTTGTCGTTGAGGATGTCCAGGCGCACATCCGCGGCGTCATCGCGCGAGTCGAAGATGAAGCGGTGCGCGTTGACGATCGCGGCCGGGCCGAAGTACTGCCCGTCGGTCCAGAACACGGGGCACGACGACGTGCACGCGGCGCACAGGATGCACTTGGTGGTGTCGTCGAAGACCTCGCGGTCGACGATCGACTGGATGCGCTCCTTGCCGGCCTCCGGCTTGGAGTTCGCGATGAGGAACGGCTGCACGTCGCGGTAGGAGGCGAAGAACGGCTCCATGTCGACGATGAGGTCCTTCTCCAGGGGGAGACCCTTGATGGCCTCGACGTAGATCGGCTGCGAGATGTCGAGGTCCTTGATCAGCGTCTTGCAGGCGAGGCGGTTGCGGCCGTTGATGCGCATCGCGTCCGAGCCGCAGATGCCATGGGCGCACGACCGGCGGAAGGCGAGCGACCCGTCGACCTCCCACTTGATCTTGTGCAGGGCGTCCAGCACACGGTCGGTGGGGTACAGCTCGACGTCGTAGTCGACCCAGCGCGGTTCCGCGTCGACCTCCGGGTCGAACCGGCGGATGTTGAAGGTGACCAGGAACGACTGGACGCCGGTGGACTCGGGCGCCTGCTCGACGCTCTGCGAATCCCGTGCGGTGTCGATGGTGGCAGTGGCCATGCTCAGTACTTCCTCTCCATCGGCTGGTAGCGGGTGATGACCACGGGCTTCCAGCCGAGCTCGATGTGGTCGGCCGGATGCGACGAGTGGGGGTCGCCCGTCAGGTAGGCCATGGTGTGCTGCATGTAGTTCTCGTCGTCGCGCTTGGGGTAGTCGTCGCGCATGTGCCCGCCACGGCTCTCCTTGCGGTTCTGCGCGGCGTAGACCACGACCTCGGCGAGATCGAGGAGGAACCCCAGTTCCACAGCCTCGAGCAGGTCGGTGTTGTAGCGCCTGCCCTTGTCGTCGACGTGCACGTTGAGGTAGCGCTCGCGAAGGTCGGCGATGACGTCGAGCACGTGGGCGAGGGACTCTTCGGTGCGGAACACCTGAGCTCCCTTGTCCATCTCGTCCTGCAGCGTCTTGCGCAGCACGGAGATCCGCTCCGTGCCGGGGTTGACCCGCATCCGCTCGATCAGCTCGCGGATCTCGCGGGTGGGATCCTCCGGGAGCGCGACGAAGTCGGCGGTCTGGACGTACTCGACGGCGTTGCGGCCGGCGCGCTTGCCGAAGACGTTGATGTCCAGCAGCGAGTTGGTACCGAGCCGGTTGGAGCCGTGGACGGACACGCACGCGCACTCCCCGGCGGCGTACAGGCCCGGGACGACGGTGGTGTTGTTGCTCAGCACCTCGGCGTTGTTGTTGGTGGGGATGCCACCCATCGCGTAGTGCGCCGTGGGCATCACCGGCACCGGCTCCACCACCGGGTCGACGCCGAGGTAGGTGCGGGCGAACTCGGTGATGTCGGGGAGCTTCGTCTCCAGCACCTCGGCGCCCAGGTGCGTGCAGTCCAGCAGCACGTAGTCGCGGTGGGGGCCGGCGCCGCGGCCCTCCGCGACCTCCTGCACCATGCATCGCGCGACGATGTCACGCGGGGCCAGGTCTTTGATCGTGGGGGCGTATCGCTCCATGAAGCGCTCGCCGCTGGCGTTGCGCAGGATCGCGCCCTCTCCGCGGGCGCCCTCGGTGAGGAGGATGCCGAGCCCCGCGAGGCCGGTCGGGTGGAACTGGAAGAACTCCATGTCCTCCAGCGGCAGGCCCTTGCGCCACACGATCCCGACGCCGTCTCCGGTGAGGGTGTGGGCGTTCGAGGTCGTCTTGAAGATCTTGCCGAACCCGCCGGTGGCGAAGATCACGGCCTTGGACTGGAAGACGTGCAGGTCGCCGGTGGCCAGCTCGTACGCGACCACGCCGGCGACCTGGGTGCCGCCGTCGGCATCCTTCACCGTGATGAGGTCGAGCACGTAGAACTCGTTGAAGAAGTTGATGCCGAGCCTGACGCAGTTCTGGAAGAGCGTCTGCAGGATCATGTGGCCGGTGCGGTCCGCCGCGTAGCAGGCGCGTCGGACGGGGGTCTTGCCGTGGTCGGCGGTGTGGCCGCCGAAGCGGCGCTGATCGATCTTCCCCTCGGGCGTGCGGTTGAAGGGGAGGCCCATGTTCTCGAGGTCGATGACCGCGTCGATGGCCTCCTTCGCGAGGATCTCCGCCGCATCCTGGTCGACGAGGTAGTCGCCGCCCTTGACCGTGTCGAAGGTGTGCCACTCCCAGGAGTCCTCTTCGACGTTCGCGAGCGCGGCGGCCATGCCGCCCTGCGCCGCACCGGTGTGCGACCGGGTCGGGTAGAGCTTGGAGATGACCGCGGTCTTCGCGCCCGGGCCCGCCTCGATCGCCGCGCGCATGCCGGCGCCGCCGGCGCCGACGATGACGATGTCGAACTGGTGGTAGTGCACGCCGTCGCGGACGACGGAATCAGCGCTGGTCTGGGTGCTCACGGAATGATGCCTCTACTGGTTCGGTCGGAAGGTCAGGCGGCCTGGCACATGTCCCACAGGGAGCTGGATTCGGTCACGCCGATGCAGGGGTCGAAGGTGAAGACCACGAGAGTGCCGAGCAGGATCAGGAGACCCGCCGACAGCCACAGCGCCCACACCAGCACGCGACGCACGGTGGGGGAGGCGACGTAGTCGTTCACGATCGTGCGCATGCCGTTGGCGCCGTGGATCATGGCCAGCCACAGCATCAGCACGTCCCACCACTGCCAGAACGGCGAGGCGAACTTGCCGACGACGAAGGCGAAGTCGATCTGGTGGATGCCGTCGCCGGTCATGAGGTTGACGAACAGGTGCCCGAAGATGAGGACGACCAGGAGCACGCCGGAGGCGCGCATGTACACCCAGCCCCACTTCTCCAGGTTCGAGCCCTTGTTGCGGGTGCGCGGTGCGGGCACTGTCGAAGCGATCTGGGCGGTCATCAGTGCCCCCCTCCCACGTTGGCGAAGACATTGATGAGGTGCCGGGGGGTGAACCCGAGCATCGTCACGGCCCAGACGCCCAGGACGATCCACCACAGCTGACGCTGGTGGCGCGTCGCCCAGCCCCAGAAGTCCACGAGGATGATGCGGATCCCGTTGTACGCGTGGTACGCGATCGCTCCGACGAGGGCCACCTCGCCGAGGCCCATCACCGGGTTCTTGTACGTCCCGATGACCGCGTCGTACGCCTCGGGCGAGACGCGGATGAGCGCGGTGTCGAGGATGTGGACGAGCAGGAAGAAGAAGATGGCGACGCCGGTGATGCGGTGCAGAACCCACGACCACATGCCTTCGCGGCCGCGGTACAGCGTCCCGCGTGGAACCTTCGAGGTGGTCTCGGCCACCGTCGGCGTGATGCGCGCTGGTGCAGACACCATCGTCCTCCCTGATCGAACACGGCTGAGCGGGCGGTCCGTTGCCCCGAGAAGCACCAATGGCTTCTGCGTCACACGGGCGCGGGATCATCCTACGACCGGGGGCGTAATTCCGGGGATTAGGCCGACCTTACTGTCTCGATATCGAGATATCCGGCGGGGCCGCGGATGCCCCGTTCCACGACGGTCATCCGTCCGACACCTGCCGCCAGCCCGCGCGCGGCTAGCCTGTTCGCATGTCCCACGATCCCATCGACGACTTCTACGCCGTCATTCCCGCCGGCGGCATCGGCAGCCGGCTGTGGCCGCTCTCGCGCGCGGAGGCGCCGAAGTTCCTCCACGACCTGACGGGGTCCGGCCAGACGCTCCTGCGCGCCACCTGGGACCGGCTGGAGCCGCTGGCAGGTCGTGACCGCATCGCCGTGGTCACCGGGCGCGCCCACCGCGCGGCGGTGGAGAACGAACTGCCCGGTATCCCCGACCACAACGTCTTCCTCGAGTCCGAGCCCCGTGACTCGTCGGCGGCCATCGGTCTGGCCGCGGCGATCCTGCACCGTCGAGAGCCGGATGTCATCATCGGTTCGTTCGCCGCCGACCACGTCATCCGCGGAACGCGCACGTTCGAGTTCGCCGTCCAGCAGGCCGTCGCCGTCGCCCGCGCCGGCTACATCTGCACGATCGGCATCCAGCCCAGCGAACCGTCGGTCGGCTTCGGCTACATCCGCAAGGACGGTGAACTCGACGTCGACGGCTCACCCGAAGCGGCAATGGTGGAGCGCTTCGTGGAGAAGCCCGACCTGGAGACCGCGCGCGGCTACTTCGCCGACCGCAACTACCTGTGGAACGCGGGCATGTTCATCACCCGCGCCGACGTGCTCCTGGCCGAGCTCGCCGCGAACGAGCCCGAACTGCACGCCGGGCTCCTGGAACTGGCGGAGGCGTGGGATGACCGCGACCGCCGCGGTCCGGTCGTTGACCGGGTGTGGCCGACACTGAAGAAGATCGCCATCGACTACGCCGTCGCCGAGCCGGCCGCGGAGAAGGGCCGCCTCGCCGTCATCCCCGGTCACTTCGACTGGGACGACGTCGGCGACTTCGCGAGCCTGGCCAAGCTCAACTCCCACGGGGGCAAGAACGAGCTGGCGATCCTGGGCAGCCATGCCCGGGTGCTGGCCGACGCCTCCAGCGGGATCGTGGTGTCGCAGACCGAACGGATCATCAGCCTCATCGGCGTGCAGGACATCGTGGTGGTCGACACCGCCGACGCGCTGCTGGTGACCACGAGCGAGCACGCCCAGCGCGTCAAGGGCGTCGTCGACGCCCTCAAGCTCACCGGGCGCGGCGACGTGCTCTGATGGCCCCGAAGCATCGCAACTTGGTAACTCTTCGGGCCTGAGGGCCGACCAGAGTGGGTGGTCTCGCGCCATCCGACGTAACGTTCAGAAATATCCCGGCCGGGCGCTGCGGTTTTCCGCGCCCGAACCTGTTCAGAGAGGACTGCAGTGACTGCACCCACCCGTAAGCGGACTTTCGCCACCATGGCGTTCATCGGAGCCGCCGGCCTGCTGCTGTCGGCGTGCGCACCGGCTCCCGAGGAGGGTGGCGGCTCCGCAGAGGACAGCGACTTCCTCGCCTGCGCCGTGTCCGACGAGGGCAGCTGGAACGACAAGAGCTTCAACGAGTCGGCCTACCAGGGCCTGCTCGATGCGGAATCCGACCTCGGCATCGAGATCGCCGACGCCGAGTCCAACAGCGAAGAGGACTTCACCCCGAACCTCACGCAGATGGTCGACGCCGGGTGCGACGTGACCTTCGCGGTCGGCTTCAACTTCTCCATCAACGACGTCATCTTCGACTTCGCCGAGGCCAACCCCGAGGCCCGCATCGTGTGGATCGACGGGTGGAACCAGGGCCAGGAGAACCTCAAGCCGATCACGTACGCGATGCAGGAGTCGAGCTTCCTCGCCGGCTATCTCGCCGCGGCGTTCTCCACCAGCAAGATCATCGGTACCTACGGTGGCGACCAGATCGACTCCGTCACCTCCTTCATGACCGGCTACTACAACGGTGCGAAGTACTACGAGGAGGAGACCGGTACGCCGATCACCATCGTCGGCTGGGATCCGGCAGCCAACACCGGTGACTTCGTGGGCGACTTCGCGAACACCGGTGTGGCCCAGACCATCTCGCAGGGGCAGCTCGCCGCCGGCGCGGATGTCATCTTCCCTGTCGCAGGCAGCCTCTTCACCGCGACCGCCGAGGCTATCCGCGAGGCAGGGTCGGGCGTCATGCTGGGTGTCGACAAGGACATCGCCGTCACCCAGCCCGAGCTCGCCGACATCACTCTCACCTCGGTGGAGAAGCGCATGACTCAGGCCGTGCTCGAGGTCATCACGACGATCATCGAGAGCGACGAGTTCACCGCTGACCCGTACGTCGGCACGCTCGCGAACGACGGCACCACGCTGAGCGACTTCGGTGTGTTCGACAGCGAGATCCCGCAGGAAGTGAAGGACCGGCTCGAAGAGATCAGGGCAGGCATCATCGACGGGTCGATCGACCCGCTCGCCGGCCCCTGATCCTTCGTCCCATCCCTGGCACAGTCACACCCCTGGCACACGCCGGGGCGGCACAGTCCGCCTCGGCGTGTGCCGTTTCGAGCCGGTTCCGGCAGGATGGGTCGCACCATGAAACTCGAACTCCGCGGGATCACGAAGCGGTTCGGACCGCTGGTGGCCAACGATGGCATCGACCTGGTGGTCGAAGCCGGCGAGATCCACGCGCTCCTCGGTGAGAACGGCGCCGGGAAGTCCACCCTCATGAATGTGCTTTTCGGGCTCTACCAGCCCGACGAGGGCGAGATCCTTCTCGACGGCATCCCCCAGCACTTCTCTGGACCGGGCCGGGCCATGGCCGCCGGCATCGGAATGGTGCATCAGCACTTCATGCTCATCCCTGTCTTCACCGTGGCCGAGAACGTGATCCTCGGCCACGAGCCCAGCCGTGGCGGAGTGCTCGACCTCGCCGAGGCGCGCCGCCGCGTGCGCGAGATCTCCGACCGGTTCGGCTTCGAACTCGACCCGGACGCCGTCGTGGGTGACCTGCCCGTGGGCGCGCAGCAGCGCGTCGAGATCATCAAGGCGCTGGCGCGGGATGCCCGTGTGCTCGTCCTCGACGAGCCCACCGCGGTGCTCACCCCCCAGGAGACCGACGAGTTGATGGCGACGATGCGTCGCCTGGCCGACGGCGGCACCTCCATCGTCTTCATCACGCACAAGCTCCGCGAGGTGCGCGCGGTCGCCGACACCATCACGGTCATCCGGCTCGGCAAGGTCGTCGGGTCGGCCGCCCCCAGCGCATCCACCGACGAACTGGCCGCCCTCATGGTGGGGCGCGCGGTCGGGCTGACCGTCCACAAAGATCCGCCGAAGCTCGGCGCGGAAGCGCTGGTCGTGGAGAACCTCACCCTGTTCGGGCCCGCCGGCGAGCGGCTCCTGGACGACGTCTCCTTCACCATCCGCGCCGGCGAAGTGCTCGCCGTGGCCGGCGTGCAGGGAAACGGGCAGACCGAACTCACCGAGGCCCTCGTCGGTCTCCGCGACAAGATGCAGGGGAGCATCCGCCTCGACGGGGAGGAACTCTCCTCCGCCCACGTGCGACACGTGCTCGACAGCGGCGTCGGGTTCGTCCCGGAGGACCGGAAGGTGGACGGGCTGGTCGCGGAGTTCTCCGTGGCGGAGAACCTGATGCTCGACCGATCGTTCTCCGGCCCCTTCACGAAGGGCCCCGCGATCGACTTCGCCGAACGCGACCGCTTCGCCGACGAGGCCATCGAGGAGTTCGACATCCGCACCCCGCACCGCG
Organism: Microbacterium sp. Z11_20; assembly: GCF_057197605.1. Lineage (NCBI taxonomy): Bacteria > Bacillati > Actinomycetota > Actinomycetes > Micrococcales > Microbacteriaceae > Microbacterium > Microbacterium sp. Z11_20. Next base: position 481,263 of record NZ_JBXVOQ010000003.1, read on the forward strand.
GCGTCCTGGTCGGGCGCCTCTCCGGCGGTAACCAGCAGAAAGTGGTGCTCGCCCGCGAGCTCGGACGCGACCTCAAACTGTTCGTGGCCTCGCAGCCCACGCGGGGCGTGGACGTGGGGTCCATCGAGTTCATCCACGAGCGGATCGTGGAGATCCGCGACTCGGGCATTCCCGTCCTCATCATCTCGACCGAGCTCGACGAAGTCGTCGCCCTCGCAGACCGCATCGCCGTGATGTACCGGGGCGCCATCATCGACATCGTTCCCGCCGACACGCCTCGGGAGCGGCTCGGCCGCCTGATGGCAGGAGTGCACGAATGACCCAGCCGCAGACCGACGTCATCACGCCGGATCCGCCCCCGGGGAGCCGCCCGACGCTCGGCGACGTGCTGCGCGACATCGCCTCCGGCGGCATCGTCCGCACGATCGCCGCGATCGTGCTCTCGCTCATCGTGGCTTCGGTGCTCATCATCTTCACGAACGAAGATGTCGGTCGCACGCTGCCGTATTTCTTCTCCCGCCCGACGGACTTCCTCGGGGAGGCCGGGCGTGCGGTCGGGAACGCCTACGCGGCGCTCTTCCGGGGATCGGTCTACAACTTCTCCGCCGAGTCCCCCGAGCGGGCGTTCCGGCCCCTCCTGGAGTCGCTCCGCTTCGCCGGCCCCCTCATCGCCGCCGGCCTCGGTGTCGCGCTGACCTTCCGCGCCGGCCTGTTCAACATCGGTGGCCAGGGCCAGATGGTCATGGCCGCGATCTGGTCGGCGTGGGCCTCGTTCCAGCTGCACCTGCCCTACGGCATCCACCTCGTCGTCGCGGTGCTGTTCGGGCTGGTCGGCGCCGCGATCTGGGCCGGCATCGCGGGGGTGCTCAAGGCGACGACGGGCGCCCACGAAGTCATCGTCACGATCATGATGAATTACATCGCGGTGTCGTTCGCGACGTTCCTCATGCGCACCCCGGTGCTGCACGACATGGAGTCGGGGAACAACCCGACGACGCGGCCCCCCGACCCGACCGCGGTGTTCTCCCGCATCTTCGGTCCGGGCTTCGATCTCCGCTGGAGCTTCGTCCTCTGCATCGTGGCCGTCGGCGTCTACTGGTGGCTCATGGAGCGCTCGTCGTTGGGCTTCCGGCTGCGCATGGTCGGGTTGAACCCCGACGCCGCGCGGACGGCGGGCATCGACGTGAAGCGGATGTACATCGTCGCGATGGTGCTGTCGGGCCTGTTCATCGGCCTGGCGGGCATCAACCAGTCGCTGGGGCGCGACGGCAACTTCGGCCCCTCGATCGACTCCGGCATCGGATTCGACGCGATCACCGTGGCTCTGCTCGGCGGATCGCGGGCGGGCGGCGTGCTGCTGGCCGGCATCCTGTTCGGGATGCTGCGTGCCGCCGGCCCCACGATGCAGCTGGCCGATGTCGCACCGGAGATCCTCGGCGTCGTGCAGGGCCTCATCGTGCTGTTCATCGCCGCGCCGCCGCTGGTGCGCGCCATCTTCCGGTTCCTGCCGACGCCGCGGGAAGTGACCGAGCTGAACACCGGTCGAAAGCCGCAGCTCGAGGCGAAGGGAGACGAGTGATGACCGCCGTCGCCGTTCCCGAGAAAATCGCTCCCACCCCCGCTCTCCCGCCCCGCGTCTGGCGCACCCCGATCCTCCTCGGCGCGCTGGCCGCGATCACTCTCATCGCGTTCGGCCTGCTGGGCAATGACGAGACGGTGGCGTTCCAGCTTTCCGGACGCGACGACGCCGTCCAGCTCGCCCCGTTCGTCACGACGGCGCGTGCGGCCGGTGTCGTGTCCGGGGTGGTCGCGGTCGCCGCGGCCGTGGGCGCTTTCGCACTGGCCGCCCGCCGTCGCCGGGTGAGCGTCTGGTTCCCGCTCGTCGTCGGCCTCGGATTCCTCGTCGCCCTCGTCGCCTGGGTCGGGGCGGGGGGATCGGTGCCCGTGGTCTTCCTCCTCACCGGCGCGATCGCCCTGTCCACCCCCATCGTGTTCGGCGCGCTCTCCGGGGTCATCGGCGAGCGTGTCGGCATCGTGAACATCGCCATCGAAGGGCAGCTCCTCGCCGGTGCCTGCACGGCCGCGATGGTGGCATCGGTCACGGGAAACCAGATCCTCGCCCTCGGTGCCGCGATGATCTCCGGCGCGCTGATCGCGATGGTGCTGGCCTGGTTCTCCATCAGCTACCTGGTCGACCAGGTGGTGGTCGGTGTCGTGCTGATCGGCCTGGTCACCGCCGTGACGAACTTCCTCTACTCGGCGGTGATCGGCGCCAACTCCGCGGCGCTGAACGACCCCGGCACCCTCCCGCGGATCGCGATCCCGCTTCTGTCGGACATCCCTGTTCTCGGCCCGGTCTTCTTCGATCAGCGGCTGACGACCTACATCATGTTCCTCCTGGTGCCGCTGACCTGGTTCGTGCTGTTCCGCACGACCTCGGGCCTGCGCATCCGCGCCCTCGGCGAGCATCCGCTGGCGGCTGACACCGTCGGCATCAAGGTGAACGTGTGGCGATTCTGGACCGTCAGCGTCGCGGGTCTCATCGCCGGTCTCGGCGGTGCATCGCTGACCATCGGTGCGGTCGGCCCATTCGTCCGCGAGATGAGCGCGGGGCAGGGCTTCATCGCCCTGGCCGCCGTCATCCTCGGCCGGTGGAACCCGTGGGGCGCGGCGATCGCGGCACTCCTGTTCGGCTTCGCCAGCAACTTCCGCATCTGGGCCGGCCAAGCCGGATCGCAGATTCCGACCGACCTCATCCAGATGACCCCGTACGTGGTGACCCTCATCGCCGTGGCGATCGTGGCCGGCCGAGTCGTCGGCCCCAAGGCCGCCGGCAAACCCTATGTCAAGGAGTGACGTGACCGACATCGACTGGGACGTTCTCCGCGTCGCCGCAACCGAGGCCATGCAGCGCGCCTACGCGCCGTACTCACGGTTCAAGGTGGGGGCGGCGGCGCTGGTCAGCGACGGGCGGATCGTCTCGGGGTGCAACGTCGAGAACGCCTCCTACGGTGTGGGCCTCTGCGCCGAATGCGGTCTCGTCTCCGACCTGCACATGTCCGGGGGCGGTCAGCTCGTGGCCTTCGTGTGCGTCAACGGCGAGGGGCAGACCATCATGCCGTGCGGACGGTGCCGCCAACTGCTGTTCGAGCACGCGATACCGGGGATGCTCCTGGAGACGGTGTCGGGGATCCGCACGATCGACGAGGTGCTGCCCGACGCGTTCGGTCCGCGCGACCTGGAGGAGGTCGCTCGATGACGGTCTCCTCCTCCGCCTCCGGCTCCATCGAGCCCCATGACGCGATCGATGTGATCCGCGCGAAGCGCGACGGCGGCCGCATCCCGGAGCCGGCCCTGCGCTGGATGATCGACGCGTACACGCGCGGCTACGTGACCGACCCGCAGATGGCGGCGTTCGCCATGGCGGTGCTCCTCAACGGGATGGAGCGCGACGAGATCCGCGTGATGACCGACGCCATGATCGACTCCGGCGAACGGATGGACTTCTCCTCGCTGGACAAGCCCACCGTCGACAAGCACTCCACCGGCGGCGTGGGGGACAAGATCACCCTGCCGCTCGCCCCGCTCGTGGCGGCCTTCGGTGTGGCCGTGCCGCAGCTGTCGGGCCGGGGCCTCGGACACACCGGTGGCACGCTGGACAAGCTGGAGTCGATCCCCGGCTGGCGCGCCGCGCTCACCAACGACGAGATCCTCGCGCAGCTGGATGAGATCGGCGCGGTCATCTGCGCCGCCGGGTCCGGCCTCGCCCCCGCGGACAAGAAGCTCTACGCCCTGCGCGATGTCACCGGCACCGTCGAGGCGATCCCGCTCATCGCCTCGAGCATCATGTCGAAGAAGATCGCAGAGGGCACCGGATCTCTCGTGCTCGACGTCAAGTTCGGCTCGGGTGCCTTCATGCAGGACATCGACCGCGCACGCGAGCTTGCCCGGACGATGGTCGCGCTCGGCACCGACTCGGGTGTGGCGACCACGGCGCTCCTCACCGACATGAACTCACCGCTCGGGCGCGCGATCGGCAACGCCAACGAGGTGCGCGAGTCGGTCGAGGTGCTCGCCGGCGGCGGGCCCGCCGACGTCGTGGAACTGACGGTCGCCCTGGCCCGCGAGATGCTCACCCTGGCCGGCAGGCCCGACGCCGACGTGGAAGCCGCCCTCGCCGACGGCCGGGCGATGGACGTGTGGCGACGGATGATCCGCGCCCAGGACGGCGACCCGGATGCCGCGCTGCCGCAGCCCCGCGAGACCCACACCGTCACCGCCGACCGCGCCGGCACCGTGCGCCGCCTCGAGGCACTGCCCTTCGGCATCGCCGCCTGGCGGCTGGGTGCGGGCCGTGCCCGGCCGCAGGATCCCGTGATCCACGCCGCCGGGATCGACCTGCACGTCGCCCCGGGCGACACCGTCGTCCCCGGTCAACCGTTGTTCACCCTCCTGGCCGATGATGGTGAGCGGTTCGGCCGGGCCCTCGAGGCTCTGACGGGTGCGTGGGAGATCGGCGACGAGGCCCACCAGGCCCCGCCTCGGGTTCGCGAACGCATCACCGCCTGACGAATTCACGATCCGGGAGGAACCATGGCCATCGACTCCGACGGCGACATCCGCGTCCAGGGGCAGTCGCTTCGTGCGCTGCCCAAGGTCTCGCTGCACGACCACCTGGACGGCGCGGTGCGGCCTGAGACCGTGCTCGATCTCGCCGACGCCGCCGGCCTGGAGGTGCCCGAGACCGACGCCGACGACCTCGGCGACTGGTTCGTCGACCGTGCCGATTCCGGCTCCCTCGTGGAGTACCTGAAGACGTTCGAGGTGACCGTGGGGGTCACGCAGACACGCGAAGCCCTCACGCGGGTCGCCCGGGAGTACGTCGAGGATCTCGCCGCGGACGGGGCCGTCTACGGCGAGGTGCGCTGGGCGCCGGAGCAGCACCTCGCGCTCGGGCTCACTCTCGATGAGGCGGTCGGAGCCGTCCAGGAGGGCCTGGAGGAGGGCGAGGATGCGGCGCAGGACGCCGGCCGTGACATCCGCGTCGGGCAGATCCTCACCGCCCTCCGACACCACGAGCGGTCGCTGGATGTCGCGCGGCTCGCCGTGCAGTGGCGCAGCCGCGGGGTTGTCGGGTTCGACATCGCCGGACCGGAGGACGGGTTCCTCCCCGCCCTCCACCGCACGGCATTCGATTACCTCGCCGGCGAGTTCTTCCCCGTGACCGTCCATGCCGGTGAGGCGGCCGGGCTCGAGTCGATCCGGTCGGCCCTGCTGGACGGCCGGGCGCTCCGCCTCGGCCACGGGGTGCGCATCGCGCAGGGCCTCGATGTCGTCTCTCGTGAGGGCGACGAGGTCCGCGTGCACCTGAGCGACCTCGCCCGGTGGGTGCGCGACCGCGAGATCCCACTGGAGCTGGCGCCGTCCTCCAACCTGCAGACCGGCGCCATCGCGGCGTGGGGGACGAGCGTGGAGGACCACCCGTTCGATCTGCTCTACCAGCTCGGCTTCGCCGTCACGGTGAACGTCGACAACCGGACGATGAGCCGCACATCGCTCACGCGCGAGCTGGCGCTGCTCGTGGAGGCGTTCGACTACGGTCTCGATGACCTCGAGGCCTTCCAGCTGAACGCCGCCGCAGGCGCCTTCCTCCCGGTGGAGGAACGCGAGGAGCTCATCGACCTCATCGCCGACGGCTTCGCCTCCTGACCCCCCACCCCCCACCCCCCACCCCCCCCACCCCCCCACCCCCCCGGCGTGATGTCTCACTTCCGCAGGTTCTGAGGCGCTGGAAGCTGCACAACTGAGACATCACGCGGCTCGATACGTCCTCCACAGGAGTGCGATGCCGGCGAGAGGGGGCGGAAAGCTGGGGAGAGAGCGGGGGAGGGCGGCGGCGGGGATTGGCTGGGCGGATGACGACGCGGCATTCCCCCTTCGGCGACCGGCCGTTCTCCATCGCTGCCGGCACGGCAGCCGGCCTGGGGCGTGGAGCGCTGGCGGGCCCGATGTTCGACGCGCCTTTCCGCGGCGTCCGGCAATGGAAGGACGCGGGGGCGGCGGATGACGAGCGTTCCCGGCTGATCCGTCGCTGCCGGCAGTATGCGCCGCGGATGTCGGCGGCGCAGTTCTTCAGTCATGACACGGCACTGGTGGCGTACGGCGCGCCCACCCCGTACGGCTGGGAGCTCGCCGATCTTCATGTCTCGGTCCATCGGCCCCACCAGGCCCCTCGGACACGCGGCATCCGCGGTCATCGTCTGCAGGAGCGCGTCGCGGCCGTTCGTGAGGTCGCGGGCCTCCGCCTCGAAGACCCCTCCCGCGCGTGGGTACAGCTGGCCCGCGACTGGCCGTTCGACGCGATGGTCGCTGCCGGAGACTTCCTCGTCGCGCGTCGTCGCCCGCTGGCGATGCTGGACGACCTGCGCGCCGAGGTCGCCTGGGCGCGACGAGAGCGGGCTCTCGCGGGCGTGCTGGCCGCCATCCGCGTCGGATCGGAGTCGCCCGAGGAAACGCGCCTCCGCCTGGTGCTGCTGCGCGGCGGGCTGCCCGAACCCGAGCTGAACGTCGACATCTTCGACGACGCCGGCCGTTTCCTCGGCCGAGGAGATCTGGTGTTCCCGCGATGGAAGGTGCTCGTGGAATACGACGGTCGACAGCATGCGAGCGACCCGGACCAGTTCGCCAGGGACGCCGACCGCTGGCACGGGTTCGCCGAGAACGGCTGGACCCTCGTCCGCGTGCTCCGTCATCACCTCCGGGGTGGCGGAGCCGTCGCCCTCGGCCGCACCCGCTCCGCTCTCCTCCGCGCCGGCTGGCGCCCCTGACGGCGCGGGATGTCTCACTTGCGCAGGAAACCCGGGCGGGAAAGCTGCGGAGGTGAGACATCACCCGCGCGGGTCAGGCGAGCTCGGCCTGGCGGGTCTGGACGATCTGCTGGATACGGGGGAAGAGGGGATGCTCCGGCTCCAGGCCCGTCACGGCTGCCGTGAACTCCGCGGCCGACTGCTCCCGCAGCATCCGCTGCAGGTCCACCGACTGCGCGTCCTCCGGGTCGTCGAACGCGAGGGCGGCCGCCATCGCGCCCACCAGTGCGTCCACGGGAAGACCCCGCTCGACCGCCTCGGCGGCGGGCCCGACGAATCGCTCGTGCCGCGACAGCTTGCGCAGCGGCTGCCGCCCCACCCGCCACACGGTGTCGGGGAGGGCGGGGTTGCGGAAGCGGCGGAGGATCGTCTCGCGGTACTGGGTCTGCGTCGCCGGGTCGAGGTCGTGCTTCTGGATCAGCAACTCAGAGGTCTCCCGCAGCGCGGCATCCACGTTCGCGGCGATGCGCGGGTCGGCCAGCGCATCGGAGATCCGCTCGACGCCGGCGGCCGCGCCGAAGTACGCCGTCGTGGCGTGACCGGTGTTGACGGTGAAGAGCTTCCGCTCGATGTACGGCGTGAGATCGTCGACGAAGTGCGCGCCGGGGATGTTCGGCGGTGTGTCACCGAAGGGTCCGCGCTCGATCGCCCACTCGTAGAACGGCTCGACGGTGACATCGATCCCGCCACCGGGCTCCTGGGCGGGCACGATGCGGTCCACGGCGGTGTTGGCGAACACCGCCCGGCCGGAGATGGCCTCCCACCCGTCGCCGGCGACGGACGCCATCTCCTCGCGGAGCAGGTCCGTGGCGCCGATCGCGTTCTCGCAGGCCATGACCTGCAGCGGAGGCGCCGCCGGGTCGCGGAGGCCGAGACCGGCGACGATGTGCGGCGCGACGAACTTCAAGATGGTCGGTCCGACCGCGGTGGTGACCACATCCGCCGTGGAGACCTCGTCGACGAGAGCGGATGCGTCGGTCGCGCTGTTGATCGCCCGGAATCCGGTGACGACGGTGTCGACGCCGCCCTCGCCCACCTCGTGCACCGTGTACTGGGAGGCCGCGTTGATGGCCTCCACGAGGGGTTCGGCCACGTCGGAGAACACCAGCTCGTACCCGCCCTGGTGCAGCAAGAGCCCGACGAATCCCCGGCCGATGTTGCCGGCGCCGAAGTGGACGGCCTTGCTCACCGGTTGACCGCCGACAGCGCCGCGTACAGATCTTCCGCCGACTCCACCGTCTTCAGCCGCGCCACCTCATCTTCGTCAGAGAACAGGATCGCGATCTGCGACAGGATCTCCAGGTGCTCGTCGCCCTTGCCGGCGATCCCCACCACGAAGGTGACCGGCTCCCCGCCCCAGTCGACACCGCCGTCGTAGCGCACGACCGACAGGCCGGACTCGAGGATGGTCTGCTTGGTCTCGTTCGTGCCGTGGGGGATGGCGAGCTCGTTGCCCATGTACGTCGACACGGTCTCCTCGCGCTGCTGCATCGCGTCGTAGTACGCGCTGGTCACGGCGCCGGCGGACTCGAGGATGTCGGCGGCTTCTTTCATCGCCTCCTCGCGGGTCGCACTGCCGGAGTGGATGCGTACCTGTCCGATGCTGAGGACGTCACGGGCCATAGTCTCGCCTTTCGTTGATGTGTTCAGCCTCCCAAATGGCAGGCCGAACGGGAAGAAGGCCGCGGGACCGGGGGCATCACGCCGGCCCGGCCCCGCGGCGGTCGTTCTACTGCGCGGTGTCGTGCTGGTCGCGGACCAGGTCGACGACCTCGTCGTACTTCGGCGAGTTCATGAAGTTGTCCACCGAGACGTGCACCGCGTGCGGCGACTGCCGCCGTGCACGGTCGGTGAGCTGGCTCTGCGTGATGACCAGGTCAGCCGAGTCGTCGAGGTTGGCGATGGACTTGTTGGTCACCGTCACGTCCTGATAGCCGGCCTTCTTGATCTTGTTCCGCAGGACGCTCGCGCCCATGGCGGACGAACCCATGCCCGCGTCGCACGCGAACACGATGCTGCGCACCGGCTTGGTGGCGACCACGCCGCCCTCCAGACGGCCGCCGGTCTCCCGCTCGGTCTCGAGCCGGTCCACCGCGTCCTCGGCCTCGCGGACCGCCTCACGGTCGGTGCCGTCGGCGGCACGCAGCCCGTCCAGCGCCGCGGAGGACTTGCCCTTGTTCGCCGCCGTCTTGGAGACCGCCGCAGAGAACTGGTCGCCCTCGGCGAGGAGGTCGCGCTTTCGGGAGGCGCGCAGGATGACCGCTGCAACGAGGAAGGTCACCGCTGCCGACAGCACGACGGAGAGGATGACGGCGAAGTACGCACCCGATGCCGTCTGCGCGAGCACCGCGAAGATGCTCCCAGGGGCTGCCGGGGCGCGAAGGGCTCCGCCGAGCAGCATGTTCGTGGTCACGCCGGTCGCACCGCCCGCGATCAACGCGACGATCAGTACCGGCTTCATGAGGGCGAACGGGAAGTACACCTCGTGGATACCGCCGAAGAACTGGATGACCGCAGCGCCCGGTGCCGAGGCGCGAGCTGCACCGATGCCGAAGAACGTGAACGCGAGGAGCAGACCCACACCGGGGCCGGGGTTGGCCTCGAGCAGGAACAGGATCGAGGAGCCGTTCTCCGACGCCTGTGCGATGCCGAGGGGCGTGAGCACGCCGTGGTTGATGGCGTTGTTGAGGAAGAACACCTTCGCCGGCTCGATGATGATGCTCGTCAGCGGAAGCAGGTTGGTCTCCACCAGCCAGTTCACCGCGATGCTCAGCACGTTCATGAGGCCGTTGACCAGCCACGCGACGGGGTAGAACCCGACGATGGCCATCACGAAGCCCCAGATGCCGGCCGAGAACATGTTCACGAGCATCTCGAAGCCGGCCCGGATCTTGCCGTCCCACAGCCGGTCGAGCCACTTCATGGTGTAGGCCGCGAGCGGCGCCATGATCATCGCGCCGATGAACTGGTGGATCTCACCCAGCGGCGGCTCGCCCGCCGGGAGCGTCGCGTTGAACTGCGCGATGAGCAGGTCGGAGCCGGCGATGACACCCATCGTGGCGATGGCACCGACGACGGCACCGCGCACGCCGTAGACCATGTGGCCGGCGGTGTAGGCGATGATGATCGGCAGCAGGTAGTGGATGAAGGGGCCGACGATCGTGGCGAGGTCGGCGTTGGGCGTCCATCCCACGTCGATGAAGAACGCCGTGAAGATCCCCCACGCGATCAGCGCCGGGATGTTGGGCATGATCATGCCCGAAAGGAAGGTGCCGAATCGCTGAATCGCGACGCGGGCGCCCCCTTGCTTGGGGGCCACCTCAGGCGACGTCGTCGTCATTGGATTGTCTCTTTCTGTGATGCGGGGGCGGCGTCTGCCGCCTCCGGCGCTGATGAAAGCGAAGCCGCGTTGGCGGCGTCGCGGGCGGAGGCCGCGTCATCCGCGGCCAGGGCTGCCTCGGCGATGCGACGGGCGTCGTCGAGGGTGTGGGTGAGGAGGGTGGCTCGCACGTCGGCCAGCGCGGTGGGCGCCATGGACAGGCTGGTCGCCCCCAGCCCGACGAGCACCACCGCGAGAAGCGGGTCGGCCGCCGCCTCGCCGCAGATGCCCACCGGCTTGCCGGCGGCCGCGCCGGCAGCACCCACCTCGCGCACCAGCCGGAGCACGGCCGGGTGCCACGGATCCTGGAAGGAGGCGACCGATCCGAGCAGCCGGTCGGCCGCCAGCGTGTACTGGGTGAGGTCGTTCGTTCCGATGGAGGCGAAGTCGGCGCGAGCGAGGATGCGGTCGGCCATAAGTGCCGAGGAGGGCACCTCGACCATGACACCGGCCGTCTTCAGGCCGTAGTCGTGGGCGAGGGCGACGAAGTACTCCGTCTCCTCGACCGTGGACACCATCGGTGCCATGACCCACAGGTCGGCGGGGCCTTCCGCGGAACGGCGGGTGGCGGCATCCGCTTCGGCCAGCGCCGTCAGCTGCTCGCGCAGGATGTCTTCGCTGGCCCGCAGCGCGCGGAGGCCCCGCAGCCCCAGCGCGGGGTTCTCCTCGTGCGCGTCGTTGAGGAAGGGCAGCGGCTTGTCGGCGCCGGCATCGAGCACCCGTACGACGACCTTCTGGCCGGGGAAGGTCGCCAGCAGTTCGGTGTATGCCTTCCGCTGCTCCTCGACCGTCGGCGCGGAGTTGGCGCTGAGGAAGAGGAACTCGGTACGGAAGAGGCCCACGCCCTCGGCGCCCAGCTCGACGGCCTGGGCCGCGCCCCCGGGCTTACCGAGGTTGGCCAGCAGCGGCACCGCGGTGCCGTCGGCCAGGGCGCCGGGCGTGATCGGCGCCGATGCGGCCGACGCCCGCTGGGAGGCGCGGGTCTCAGCGCGAGAGAGTTCGTCCCGATTCGGGTCGGCGATCACGACCCCCGCCGCCGCATCCACGATGACCGTGGTGCCGTCGACGAGCGTGTTCGCGTCGGCTGCTCCCACCACCGCGACGATGGACTTCTCGCGAGCGAGGATCGCGGTGTGCGAGGTGGGGCCGCCCTCGGTGGTCACCAGCGCGAGCACCTTGTCGAGATCGAGGAGGGCGGTGTCTGCGGGGGCGAGGTCTTTCGCGACGAGGACGAAGGGATGCCCCGGGTCGGGGACGCCCGGCGCCGGAACGCCTCGCAGCCGGGCGAGGACGCGCTGCGCGACGTCGTCGAGGTCGGCCGCGCGCTCGCCGAGGTATCCGCCGAGGGCCGTCAGCTGCTCGCGGAACGAGGCGAACGCATCCCACACCGCCCATTCGCCGGTCTTGCCGGCCGCTAGCCGCGTGTCGATCTCGGTCTCGAGGCTCGGGTCTTCCGCCATCATCGCCTGCGCCTCGAGAACGTCGCGCGCGGCGCCGCCGGCCTGCGCACCCCGCTGCTCGAGCTCGCGGGCAACCGCGGTGACGGCCTCCCGCACCCGGGCCGTCTCCTCCTCGGTGGACATCGCGCTCGCGGCGTCGTCCGGCGCCGGGAGCGGCTCCGCCATGCGGGCGACCGGGCCCTGGGCGACCCCGAGTCCGATCCCGACCCCGCGCAGCTGCGTCATCGTCGCGTCCCCGTCACTCGGCATCATGGTCGGTGCTCAACAGGTCGGCGAGCGAATCCAGGGTCGCGTCGGCCGAGTCGCCGTCGGCGGTGAGGGTGACGTAGTCGCCCTGATCGATGCCGAGGGCGATCACGCCGAGGATGCTGGCGGCGTTGACCGGCGCGCCGGAGTCCTTGGCGATCGTGATCGGGATGCCGGCTTCCTTCGCCGCCTGCGCGAACAGCTTCGCCGGCCGCGCGTGGAGTCCGTGGGACGATCCGATCCGTACCGTGCGGGTGGCCTGGGGCATTGTCTCTGCTTTCTCGTATGACAGGGGGGTCAGCGGCTGGCGCTGGAAGAGGACGGGAGTGTTGCGCGGACCAGTTCCAGGGTCCGCTCGCCGGTGAGGTCGGAGAAGATGTCGTCGGGGAGCACCGCGACGGCGACGCCGTGCTCGGCGGCGCTTCGCTGGATCCACTCGCGCTCAGCGGCCAGGTGCGGACCCACCAGCACGATGTCGGCGGAATCGAGATCGATCACCAGCGAACCGGCGGTGCCGGCGACCGCCGAGTAGGGCAGGCCACGTTCGTGGGCGGCGCGTCGAACGCGTTGCGCCACGAAGGTGCTGGACGCACCCGCGCCACAGACCACCAGGATCCTCATCGATCACCCTCCTTCTCGCCCATCCTTGTGAGTTTGCTGAACGCGGACAACCACATCTGTTTCCCACCCCCCGGAACGGGAGCACGGACTCGCCGGGGGCCGGGTGGCGGCGGCACCCGCGCCGCGGCGGACGTCCCGTGGTTGACTGGGACGGCGGCCCCGCCGAACCGGCCGCGGAAACGATCGTGACGGCACCATGATGACGAGGGCGCGCCAAGACCGGCTCGTCGGTCTGCTCACCCGCGACGGGGACTGGGCCACCGCGGCCTCCCTCGCCGATGTGCTCGGCGTCACCCCCCGCAGCATCCGGTCCTACGTCACGTCGCTGAATGCGCGCGTGCCCGCCGGTGTGGCGGTCGAATCTGGTCCGCTCGGCTATCGTGCCGGCCCGGATGCCGCGGCTGCTCTGCGCGCGGCCCCGGCCGCGGACGGGGGCACCCCGCGCGACCGGCTGCACACGCTGGTGCGGGCGCTCCTGGACAGCCGGGAGGGGATCGACGTCTTCGACACGGCCGATGCGCTCCACGTCAGCGCGGCGACACTCGAGGCGGACCTCGCACGCGTGCGCGGGCTTCTGGGCGGAACCGAGCTGACGCTGGAACGGTCGGCGTCCACCGCACGGCTGCGTGGCACCGAGATGGCCCAGCGGCGCCTGCTCAGCCGGCTGGCCCACGACGAGATGGACGCCGGGTCCTTCGACCTCGAGGTGCTGCGGCGGACGCTCGGGGAGGGCTCGGTGGGCGCCCACGCCTTCGGACCCTTCAAGGCCGAGCTGACCTCGGAGCTCGGGGCGCTCGGCTACTTCGTCAACGAGTACGGGATCGGCGATGTCGTGATGCACATCGCGATCGCCGCCGACCGCATCGCCCGCGATCGGGCGCTGGAGCGCACGGCGGGGGAGACCTCGGCGGCGCATCGGCAGGTCGCCGCGCTCCTGGACCGGCTCTCCGAGAAGCATCTCGGCCTGCGGCTGGGCGCCGGTGACCAGCAGCATCTCGCCACCCTCGTGCTCACGCGGGTGGTCGCCCCCGGTGCCCCGGCGGCCGACGACGCGCGCGCGCGGCTCGAGCCCGATGTCGAACAGGCCGTCCGCGCGGTGGTCGAGCGCGCCGCATCCGAATTCCTCGTCGACATCGCGCACGACGATTTCATCCTGCGCCTCGCGCTGCACGTGCAGAACCTGCTGCACCGCTCGAAGGAGCAGGCGTGGTCGCGCAACCCGCTCACGCGGTCGCTGAAATCCACGTACCCGATGATCTTCGAAGTGGCCGTCTTCATCTCCAGCGGACTGCACGAGAGCCTGGGGATCCCGATCCTCGACGACGAGATCGCCTATGTCGCGATGCACGTGGGGGGACGGCTGGAACGCAGTCGTCGCTCCGATCAGCTCCTGACCGCCACGATCGTGTGCCCCGGCTACTACGAACTCCACGAACTGCTGCGTTCCAGCGTCGACCGCTCCCTCGGGCAGGCGATCGAGGTCGTTGGAGTCGAGACCCGCGTCGACCCCGACTGGCCCTCGATCGACACCGACCTCGTCCTCACCACCATCGACCCACCACTGGCGGGCGACCGGATCGTCCGCATCCAGCCGTTCCTCACCGACGCCGACGTCGACCGGGTGCAGGCGGCGGCCGCACGGATCCGCCGCGGGCGCCGGCTGCAGCGACTCCGGGCCGAACTGGAGCGCTACTTCGACTCCTCCGCGTTCGTGCGCGGGATCGATGGGGCATCGGGCGAGGAAGGCGTCATCCGCCACCTCGGGAGCCTCCTCGTGCGGCAGGGCGTGATCGACGAGGGCTATGTCGAGCGGGCGATCGAGCGGGAGCGCCTGTCCTCCACCGCGTTCACCGATGCGCTGGCCGTTCCGCACGCGATCGGGATGACCGCGACCCGCACCCAGATCGCGATCGGCATCGCCGAGCCCTCCATCCCGTGGGGGGAGGGGCGCGTGCAGGTCGTCGCGCTCGTGGCGTTCTCCGAGGCCGACCGCGAGGCCTTCCAGACGGTCTTCGAGCAGTTCGTCGAGGTGTTCTCCGAGCGCGAGAGCGTGCAGCGGATCGTGCGGCGAGCAACCGATTTCGCCGGGTTCCTCGATGAGCTGGTCGCCGTCATCGACGGCTGAGGCGGCTTGCGGCTGACACCGTTTCCGGCTGGCGCTTTCTCAGACCTCGCGTTCGAGCCGGGTCTCGAGTCCGCGCCGGACGGCCGGCCACTCGCCGGGCAGGATCGAGTACACGACCGTGTCTCGGAGGATGCCGTCCGGGCCGATGCGGTGGTTGCGCAGTACGCCGTCCTGCTTCGCGCCGAGGCGCTCGATCGCCGCGCGCGACTGCCGGTTGTGCCAGTGGGTGCGGAACTCCACGGCGATCGCGTCGCAGACCTCGAACGCATGGCCGAGGAGGAGGAGCTTGGCCGCGGTGTTGACGGCCGTGCGCTGGGCGCTGAGCCCCAGCCAGGTGTGACCGATCTCGACGCGCCGGTTCGGCTGGTCGATGTTGCAGAACGTGGTCTCCCCGACGACCGTGCCATCGCGGATCACCGCCCACGGGTTCATCGTGCCCTCGTCGCGCCAGCCCAGTCGCTGCGCGATGTCGTCGGTCACAGCATCCGGTGCGGGCACCGACGTGTACCAGACGTGCTCGAGCCCTCGGGCGGCTTCTGCGAGGCCCGGGCCGCGCTCGGGGCGGAGAGGCTCGAGGCGGACGAACGCGTTCTCCAGCCTCACCGGCGCGACGAACTCCATGCCGGCGAGCATAGGACGCCCGCCCGCCCGCGGGCATCCGGCGCGGCCCTGCCCGGCCCCCCGGCGCGGGCCCCCGGCGCGAGCCCCAGCCCCCGGGCGCGAGCCCTGCCCAGCGCCCCCGGCGCGGGCCCTGCGCCGCACTTGCGCGTGCGGCTGTCCGCACCCGCGCGCCGTACTCAGTCTCATTCCGTCGTGGGCCTGCGCAATTCCCGGATTTCCGCGGGCCCGCTGGTTGCGGCGTCGGTTCAAACTGAGTACGTGCACGGGGTGGGCGCGCTCGGCCAGGGTCGGAGCACCGAACGAGCCCCACACACGCTCCGGCCCGGCGGCTGCCCTCACCGGCGCCGTACTCAGTCTCGTTGCCGCGTGCCGCTTGCGTGGGTCGCGGATTTCCGCAGCTACGACCGATGCGGCGTCGGTTCAGACTGAGTACGTGCACGGGGTGGGCGCCCACCGCGCCGGGTCGGGGAACCGAATCAGCCCCAGCGCACCCCCGGCGGCGGTCAGCGGAGGTCGTCCAGCAGCGCCCGCGCGCCGGCGGCGAGAGCGGCCAAGCGCTCCTGTGCCTCGGGTTCGGACTGGCCGTGCACGTCGAGGTACATCTTCAGCTTCGGCTCGGTGCCGCTGGGCCGGACGATGAGGCGGGAGCCGTCGTCGAGCCGGATGCGGAGGACATCTCCGGGGGGAAGGTCGTCGACGCCGGTGAGCAGGTCGTCGATCCGGGCGACGGAGCTGTCGCCCACCCGCGTCGGCGGCTCGGCGCGGAGGCCGGCCATGATGCGCGCGATCTCCGACACCTCCGACACGCGGATCGAGATCTGGTCGCTCGCGAAAGCGCCGAAGGTGGCGCGCAGTTCGTCGAGCAGACCGCGGAGGTCCGTTCCCCGCCCCCGCGCCTCGGTCGCGAGTGCGAGCAGGGCGATGGCGGCCGAGATGCCGTCCTTGTCGCGGACTGTCTCGGGATCGACGAGGTAGCCGAGCGCCTCCTCGAACCCGTAGACGATGCCGGGTGCCCGGGAGATCCACTTGAAGCCCGTCAGGGTCGCGGTGAAGCCGAGGCCGTAGTGCTCGGCGATCGCCTGCAGGCCGGGGGAGGACACCAGCGAGCACGCCAGCGTGGCGCCCGGGATACCGGCTTCGGAGGCGATCCGCGCGGCACGCCACCCCAGAAGAAGCCCGACCTCGTTCCCGCTGAGGCGGCGCCATCCCCCGTCGGACTGGGCGTCGGGGATGGCCACGGCCAACCGGTCGGCATCGGGATCGTTCGCCAGCACGAGTTCGGCACCGGAGCGGCGTGCGGTGTCGAAGGCCAGGTCCATCGCTCCCGGCTCTTCGGGATTGGGGAAGGCCACCGTGGGGAACGCTGCGTCCGGCTGGATCTGCTCCTCCACGACGGTCGGTTCGGGGTACCCGGCGGCCGTGAGGATGCTGCGGAGGGTCTCCCACCCGACGCCGTGCATCGCGGTGTAGACCCAGGCGAGGCCTTCCGCCGCCGCGGCGGCCGGCGCCACGGCGGCGGTCGCGGCGATGTAGGCCTCCACGACCTCCTCCGGCGCGTTGGCGTAGCCGACCGAGCGCGGGATCGTTCCGATGTCGCCGCGGTCGGCGACGGCCTGGATGTGGGCGGCGATCTCGGAATCGGCGGGGGAGACGATTTGCGCGCCGGCGTCCTCACCGCCGAGGTACACCTTGTATCCGTTGTCTTCGGGCGGGTTGTGGCTGGCGGTGACCATGACCCCTGCGGCAGCGCCGAGATGACGTACCGCGAACGCGAGAACCGGGGTGGGCAGCATCCGCGGCAGCAGCACGGCGTGAAGGCCCGCGCCCGCGAAGATCTCCGCCGACTCGCGCGCGAACACGTCGGAGTTGCGGCGCCCGTCGTATCCGACCACGACGAGCGGCGTCGCCCCGCCGGACGCGCGTTCGACGAGGTAGGCCGCGAGGCCCGCGGCGGCCTGGGCGACCAGGACGCGGTTCATGCGATTCGGCCCGGCACCCAGCGCCCCGCGGAGGCCGGCCGTGCCGAACGCGAGCCGGTGCGAGAAGCGGTCGACGAGATCCGATGCCGCCGCGGCGTCGTCGCCCTCGGCGCGCTCAATGAGCTCCTCCAGTTCGCGGCGGGTCTGGGGGTCGGGGTCCTGCGCCAGCCACGCCCGGGCGGAGGCGATCAGCTCGTCGGGGAGGCCGTTCACAGCGCCTCGATGATCCGGGCCAGGAGCGAAGAGATCACCGGTTCGGCCTCGCGGCCTGCCTCGAGGACCTCCGCGTGGCTCAGGGGGGTCTTCTGGATGCCCGCGGCGAGGTTGGTGATGAGTGACATCCCGAGGATCTCCATCCCGGCCTGGCGGGCGGCGATCGCCTCCAGCGCGGTCGACATGCCCACGATGTGGCCCCCGATGGCCTTGGCCATCTGCACCTCGGCGGGTGTCTCGTAGTGCGGCCCGCGGAACTGGCAGTACACGCCCTCATCCAGCTCCGGGTCGATCGTCCGGGCGACCGCGCGCAGCCGCGCCGAGTACAGGTCGGTCAGGTCGATGAAGGTGGCGCCTTCCAGGGGCGAGGCGGCCGTGAGGTTGATGTGGTCGCTGATGAGCACCGGCTGCCCCGGGTGCCAGGTCTCGCGGATTCCGCCGGCGCCGTTGGTGAGGATCATGGTGGATGCTCCGGTCGCCGCCGCCGTCCGGACGCTGTGCACGACGCGGCGCACGCCGTGGCCTTCGTAGAAGTGGGTACGGGCACCGATCACGAGCACGTGCCGGCCCGCGGGGGTGCGGACGCTGCGGAGCGTGCCCACGTGGCCCTCGAGCGCCGGCTTGCTGAACCCGGTGATCTCGGCGGCCGGCACGCTGGCGACGGTCTCGCCGAGGAGTTCGGCGGCACGGCCCCATCCGCTTCCGAGGGTCACGGCGATGTCGTGGTGCTCCACGCCGGTGAGCCGTGCGAGGTCGGACGCGGCCTGCGCCGCGATGTCGAAGGGGTCGGCGGAGGGGTCGTCGAGCGGGTTCGCCGCGATGTCTGGCATCCCCCCACTCTACGAACGTGCGGGGCCGGGTGCCACGCGCGCTGCCCCGGCCCAGTACGCGACAGAATGGATGCCATGTCCCTCAGCTTCGAGCGCACCCAGAGCGTCGCCATCCTCGGCGGCGGACCCGGCGGCTACGAGGCGGCGCTCGCCGCCGCTCAGCTCGGAGCGGAGGTGACGGTCATCGAGCGCCAGGGCATCGGTGGGGCGGCCGTGATCACCGACGTCGTCCCGTCCAAGACGCTGATCGCCACGGCCGACGCGGCGGTGGCGGTGCAGGGTGCCAGCGATCTCGGCGTGCAGCTGTTCGCGAAGGGCGGCGACGGCCGGCCCCTGTCCGCGCAGGTCGCCGTCAACATCGCGGCCGTCAACCGCCGCGTGCTCGCGCTGGCCCGTCAGCAGTCCGACGACATGCGGGCGTCGCTGGTGGAAGCGGGAGTCCGGATCATCGCGGGCCAGGGGCGCCTGGACGGCGACTCCGCCGTCATCGTGTCCACCGAGGCCGGCGGCGCTGACTTCGACCGCGTCGAGGCCGACACCCTGGTGGTGGCGGTCGGGTCCTCCCCGCGGGAGCTCCCCTCCGCGCGACCCGACGGGGAGCGCATCCTCACGTGGACGCAGCTGTACGACATGAAGGCCCTCCCCAAGCACCTCATCGTCGTGGGGTCGGGGGTCACCGGCGCGGAGTTCGCGTCGGCGTACATGAACCTCGGGTCTCAGGTGACGCTCATCTCCAGCCGCGACCAGGTGCTCCCCGGTGAAGACACGGATGCCGCGGCCGTGCTGGAGAAGGTCTTCAAACGGGGCGGCATGACCCTGCTGTCGAAGTCGCGGGCGCAGAGCGTGGTGAACACCGGCGAGGGTGTCGTCGTGACCCTCTCGGACGGCCGCACCATCGAGGGGAGCCACTGCCTCATGGCCGTCGGCGCGGTGCCGAACACCGCGGGCATCGGGCTGCAGGAGGCCGGCGTGCAGTGCGCCGACTCCGGACACATCCGCGTGAACCGGGTAGCGCGCACCTCGGTGCCGAACGTCTACGCCGTGGGAGACTGCACGAACTTCGTGCCGCTCGCTTCGGTCGCGTCGATGCAGGGTCGCACCGCGATCTTCCACGCGCTCGGCGACACCGTCATCCCGCTCGAGCGCCGCCGCATCACCGCCAACATCTTCACCGCCCCGGAGATCGCGTCGGTGGGGTTCTCGGAGCAGGACGTCACCGAAGGGCGCGTCGACGGGGTCGTGCGCAGGCTCCCGCTGTCGGCGAACCCGCGCGCGAAGATGCAGGGCATCAGGGACGGATTCGTGAAGATCATCGCCCGGCAGGGGAGCGGCACCGTCATCGGCGGGGTCATCGTCGGACCGCGCGCGTCGGAACTCATCTACCCGCTGGCCATCGCGGTGGAGCGGCGCCTCACGGTCGACCAGGTCTCGCGGGTGTTCGCGGTCTACCCGTCGCTGTCGGGGAGCATCACCGACGCCACGCGGGCGATGCACATCGTCGAGCGCAACGACGCCCCGGAGCCCGACGCCTGACCGGTCGGCGGTTCAGGAGATCGTCAGCAGCAGGTGACCGGCGGCCACCGTCGTGCCGGGAGCTGCGTCGATGCCGCCGACGACACCGTCCTTGTGCGCCGGGATGGGCTGCTCCATCTTCATCGCCTCCAGCACCACGACGAGGTCTCCCTTGACGACGATCTGACCGTCGGCTACGGCGACCTTGACGATGGTGGCCTGCATCGGTGCCTTCACCGCGTCACCGGTGGCCCCGCCGACGGCGGATGCGGCGTGCGAACGCCGTGAGGGCGGTACTGCGGGGGGGCGCCCCGCCGCAGTACCGGAGGAGGCGATGCGCTCGGGCAGGTTGACTTCGAGGCGCTTTCCGCCGACCTCGACCACGACGGTGTGCCGGGGGGAGGGGGCGGTGGGCGGCTCGAGTTCGCCGTCCCATGCGGGGATGTCGTTGTGGAACTCCGTCTCGATCCACCGCGTGAAGACGCCGAACGACCCGTCCTCGGCGGTGAAGGCCGGGTCGCGGACCACGCGGCGATGAAAGGGCAGCACGGTGGGGAGCCCCGCGACTTCGAACTCGTCCAGGGCACGGCGGGCGCGCTCCAGCGCCTGGGCGCGGTCGCGCCCCGTGACGATGATCTTCGCCAGCAGCGAGTCGAACGATCCCGACACGGTGTCCCCGGCGGTCACGCCGGAGTCCAGTCGCGTGCCAGGGCCCCCGAACGTCTTGAAGACGTGGATGGGGCCCGGCTGGGGCAGGAAGCCGCGGCCGGGGTCCTCGCCGTTGATGCGGAATTCGATCGAGTGCCCGGTGGGGGTCGGATCGTCGTAGCCGATCTCCTCGCCCTCGGCGAGGCGGAACTGTTCGCGCACGAGGTCGATTCCGGTGACCTCCTCGGAGACGGGATGCTCCACCTGCAGTCGCGTGTTGACCTCGAGGAAGGAGATCGTCCCGTCCTCGCCGATGAGGAATTCGCACGTGCCCGCACCCACGTAGCCGACGTCGCGGAGGATCGCCTTGGACGAGGTGTAGAGGATGTCGTTCTGCTCGGGGGTGAGGAAGGGCGCCGGGGCCTCCTCCACGAGCTTCTGGTGCCGGCGCTGCAGTGAGCAGTCGCGGGTGGAGATCACGACGACCGTTCCCGCGGCATCCGCCAGGCACTGCGTCTCGACGTGGCGGGGACGGTCGAGATACTTCTCGACGAAGCACTCGCCGCGTCCGAATGCCGTGACGGCCTCTCGCGTGGCGGAATCGAACAGCTCCGGGATCTCCTCGATCGTGCGGGCGACCTTGAGGCCGCGTCCGCCGCCGCCGTAGGCGGCCTTGATGGCGACCGGCAGGCCTACGCTCTCGGCGAAGGCGATGACCTCCTCGGCGCCGGCGACGGGGCCGGGGGTGCCGGGTGCCAGCGGAGCACCCACCTTCTCGGCGACGCGACGTGCGGTCACCTTGTCGCCGAGGGCCTCGATGGCCTCGGGCGACGGGCCGATCCAGATGAGCCCTGCATCGATCACCGCGCGGGCGAACTCGGCGTTCTCGGCGAGGAAGCCGTAACCGGGGTGGACGGCGTCGGCGCCGGAGCGGCGGGCGACGGAGAGGATCTTCTCGATCGAGAGGTACGTCTCGGCGCTGGTGGCGCCCTCCAGCGCGTAGGCCTCGTCGGCGAGGCGCACGTGCAGTGCGTCGCGGTCGGAGTCGGCGTAGACCGCGACGCTCGCGCGACCGGAGTCGCGGGCGGCGCGGATGACTCGGACGGCGATCTCGCCGCGGTTAGCGATCAGCACCTTGGCGATTTTCGGCATGGGTGCCAGCCTACTCACGGCACGGGGGCGATTTTTGAGCCACCTGCACAAGAAACGCCGGAGAAGGTGTGGGGGAGTCTACGAATCGACCCGGCGGTTCCAGAGGTCCGTCCATTCGCCGCCCAGGGTGCGGACCAGCGCGCGGACCGTGGACAGCGACATCCCCACCACCGTGGAGGGGTCGCCCTCGACCCGCTCGATGAAGGCTCCGCCGAGACTGTCGACGGTGAACGCACCCGCGACGTGCAGCGGTTCCCCCGTGGCGACGTATGCGGCGATCTCCCGGTCGGTGATGTCCGACCGGAAGGTGACGGATGCTTCGGCCGCGGCATCCGCGCCGGTCGCCGGCGCCCCCGGCGACAGGCGCAGCACGCTGTGCCCCGAGTGCAGGACGCCGGTGCGCCCGCGCATCCCGCGCCAGCGTTCGGTCGCCACCTCGGCGGTGTAGGGCTTTCCGAGGATCTCCCCGCCGAGGGCGAACATCGAGTCACCGCCCACGACGAACCCGTCGAAATCCGGGTCGAGAGTCATCAGCTGGACGGCGACGTCAGCGGCCTTGCGCCGCGCGAGGAGCAGCACGTGCTCCGCGGCGGGCAGCCGTCGGCCCTGGGCGGCCTCCGCCTCGGCCACGACGGCGTCCTCATCCACGTTCGGTGCGATGGTCTCCGGCTCGATGCCGGCCTGGCGCAGCAGCATCAGCCGGGCGGGCGAGGTGGAGGCCAGGCAGACGCGCATGCTCTCACGCTAGCCCTCGCGTGGGAGGCTGGAGGAATGGATGCCGGAGACCTCGTCGAACTGGAGATCACCGATGTCGCCCACGGCGGCGTCTTCGTCGCGCGGCTGGACGGGCGCGTCGTCTTCGTCGCCGACGCGATTCCCGGGGAGACCGTCCGGGCTCGGCTGACGGACACGCGGAAGAAGTCCTTCTGGCGGGCCGAGACCGTGGAGGTTCTCACCGCATCGGCGCACCGGCGTCCGCACGTGTGGGCGGCAGCGGACGTGTCGGTCGCGCCCGAGGAGCGCCCCGGGGGCGCGGATTTCGGGCACATCGACCTGTCGCACCAGCGCGAGCTCAAGCTGCGCGTGTTCGATGACGCGCTTCGCCGGATCGGCAAGGTGACCGTGCCGGTGACGATGGAAGCCCCCCATCCCGTCCGCGACGCCGCCGGGGCGGTGCTCGCCGAGGAGAGCCCGGACGGCACGGGATGGCGCACCCGCGTCAGCCTGCACGTCGATGACGAGGGCAGGATCGGCCCCTACGCCGCGCGAAGTCACCGGGTCATCCCCACCGCCGACCTCCCGCTGGCCACCTCCGCCGTCGCTGCCGCCGCGTCGCGGCTGCGCGGACAGGCGCCGGGGCGTGTGGACCTCGTGCAGCCCGCGGACGGCCGGGTGCGGATCGTGCCGCGGCCCGATGCGCCGGCGCGGACGCCGGGGGAGCCCGAGGTGCTGCTCGAGCAGGTCGGCACCCGTTCCTTCCGGGTGGATGCCGGCGGCTTCTGGCAGGTTCACCGCCTCGCCGCGCACAGCCTCACCGCGATCGTCACCGAGGAGCTCCGCGCCGTCGGGGCGGTGGGCGACCCGGACGCCGCGCATCTCGACCTCTATGGCGGGGTGGGCCTGTTCGCCGCGGCGCTCGGAGACGTGGGGGGACCAACCACCCGTGTCACCTCCGTCGAATCCGACCCCCGTGCCACCGAGCGTGCGGGGGAGAACCTCGCGGAGTGGGTGGGTGCGCGGGCGGTCACGGCGCGCGTGGACCGCTTCGTGCGGGAACTGGCGGCGGATGCGTCGGCGCGCGACCGTGAGCGCCTCTCCCGCGGCGTCGTGCTGCTGGACCCGCCCCGAGCTGGAGCGGGGCGCGAGGTGGTCGAGGGGATCGTGGCTCTCGGCCCCGCACATGTCGTGTACGTGGCCTGCGACCCCGTCGCCCTGGCACGCGATCTCGGCACGTTCCGCGACGCCGGCTACGAGGCCTCCCGCGGAATCCGCGCCGTCGATCTGTTCCCCCATTCGCATCACGTCGAGGCGATCACGGTACTGAGCCGGTGACACCGATAGCATGACGACTATGACGCGAGTCGCCCTGATCGACGATCACGAGTCGGTGCGCCTGGGACTCGAGGCGGCGATCGCTCACGACGAGAGCTTGACGGTCGCTTTCTCCGGGAGCACGGTCACCGAATATCTGGCATGGCGAACCGGCCAATCGGCTTCCCCGGCCGACGTGGTGGTACTGGACCTCACCCTCGGCGACGGGACGACGGTCTCGGAGAACGTCGAGCGTCTGGTCGCCGACGGCTCGAGCGTCATCATCCACAGCGTCGCCGACCGGCCCGCGGCCGTGCGGGAGGCGCTGTCTGCCGGAGCCGCCGGAATCGTCAGCAAGGCCTCGCCCATCCATGAGGTGCTCGGCGCCATCCGCACCGTCGCGATGGGCGAACTGCTGAACAACGTCGAGTGGGCCAGCGCCGTCGAGGCCGACCGCGCCTTCGCCGACGCGCAACTGTCGGCGCGCGAACGCGAGGTACTGCGACTGTACGCCGCGGGGTTGCCGCTGAAGGCCGTCGCCGAGCGACTGGGCGTCGCCTACTCCACCGCGAAGGAGAACATCACGCGCGTGCGAGTGAAGTACGTCGAAGTGGGTCGCCCGGCCCCGACGAAGATCGACCTGTTGCGCCGCGCAATGGAAGACGGGATCCTGCAACGCCCCGAGGGCGACACCGATGGCTGAAGCTGATCGGTCCGTTCTCGACGCGGCGTGGGGGCGCCTCCCGAGCTCGCGCGAGGCGACCGAGACCCTCGGCTCCTTCACCCGCGCGCGCATCGAGCGCGTCATCGAGCTCCTGGTCGGCCCCGGGTCGCTGATTCTCGGCGCCCAGGCGGTGTTCGCGTCATTCGGCCCGGGAGACGAGCGCACCGGGTGGCACCTCCCGCTGGTGCTCGCCGTCTTCCTTCCGCTGGCTGCCATGGTCATCGCGTGCGTCGTCGGCAGGTTCTCACGGGTGTTCTGCGGTCTGTTCGCGGTCGTCTACGTCATCGCCCTCGCCCTCTGGCCGGTCGCGACCACCGGCGGCGCTCAGCCGGTTCCCGCCGAGGAACCCTGGATCTTCTATCTGGTCAACGTCGCGACCGTCGCGACGGTCGTTGCCTTTCCGCTGCCGCTCCAGATCGTGTGGACGGTGGTCACCCCGCTGCTGTTCGGCCTCGTGCGACTCATCCAGGCCGGATTCGCGGAGGAGTTCTTCTTCCCCGTGGGCCTGGACGTCTCCTTCGCGCTGATCCTCGGCGGGGTCGTCGTCGTCCTCGGCTGGACCTACCGGGCGGTTGCGGCCAACGTGGATGAGACTCGGGCGCGGGCGGTGGCCAGCTACGCAACGGCAGCCGCCGCTGCCGCCACCGAGCGAGAGCGGGTGGCGGTGGCCGCGCTGATGCATGACAGCGTCCTCGGGGCGCTCCTGGCCGCCGAACGGGCCACGACGCCGCGCGAGCGCACGCTCGCGGTGAGCATGGCCCGCGAGGCGCTCACGCGTCTCGCCAACGCCGAGAAGGACCCGTGGGAGGGCAGCGACGAGCCGGTGGACGCCGCGCGCCTCGCGGACGACCTGGAAAGCGGTGCGCGCGAAATGGGTGTCCAGCTGCTCGTCGCGCGCTCGTTCGACCCCGACACACCCCGAGTTCCCGGACGCGTGGCGCGCGCCCTCGTGCTGGCGGCACTGCAAGCGGTCGCCAACGCGGTGCAGCACGCCAACGCGCAGGGGCTGACCGTGCAGCTGCGCGGGCACGCCGACCCCGGCGGCGTGGTCGTGCGCGTGGGTGACACCGGCGGCGGATTCGACGTGGACCACATCCCCGAAGACCGGCTCGGCATCCGCGGTTCGATTCTCGCCCGGGTCACCGCGGTCGGCGGGCGCACCGAGATCGAATCCGGTTCCCACGGCACGACGATCACCCTCGAGTGGGACAGCGGGGATCGCTGGTGAGCGTCCGTGCGATCGTCTCCGCCCTTGCCGTCGCCTTCACGGCCTATCTGGCGGCCCGCGGATTCTGGTGGGACAGAGCCGACGTCGACCACCCGTGGCTGATCTTCCTCGCGCTGCCGGTGTATCTCATCGTGACGTGGCTCACGATCTTCTGGGGCATCGGCCGGCACAAGCCCGGTGCCGCCGCGGTCATCCCCACGCGCAAGGGGATTCTGCCGGTGTGGGTCTGCGCGATCGCCCTGGGCGTGGCGGTACTCGTTCCCAACGCGATCTTCTTCGCCGTGGAGCCGACCTCGCGGACGCAGCCGTTCGCCACGTGGGTGATCGGTGGGATCGGCGCCCTGATGACCATCGTCATGGTCCGTCGGCGGCCGTGGTTCGCCTGGGTCGGACTCGGCGTGGCCGCAGCCTCCGTCTCGCTGTGGATCGGCGTCCTGCCTACCCTGGCCCTCGGAATGGTCGGCTCGATCGTGTGGGTCGCGGCCGCCCAGCTGCTCATGTCGGCCCTGGACCGGGCCGCGAACGACACGGTGCGCCTCGCTGAACTCCAGCAGGCCGCATCCGCCTGGCAGGCGTCGCAATCCGGCCGCCAGCGGGAGCGGCGCGTGCAGGTGCAGCGGGCCCTGCAGATCGCGGGACCGATCCTCGGCCGCACGATCGAGACGGGGGGCAACCTCCGCCCCGCCGAGCGGCTCGAGGCGCGTCTGGCCGAGGGGCGCCTGCGGGACGAGCTGCGCGGCCCGAGTCTGCTGGATGACACCGTGCGCACCGAGCTGGAAGCCGCCCGCCGGCGCGGCATCACCGTCACGATGCTCGACGAGGGCGGCCTGGAAGACCTCGAAGAACCGGCTCTCGCCGGCATCCGCGGCGAACTGGCCGACATCCTGCGGTCGGCGTCGTCCACGCGGTTGATCATCCGGACCTCGCCGCACGACCAGGTGGCAGTCACGATCGTCGGGCGGTCGGGAGACGGCGACAGCCTCTCGGACGAAGACAGCGTCGAACTCTGGCACGAGATCCTGCGCACGCGGTGATCCACCCGACTCGCCGGTCCGGCGGGGGAGGGCTCCGGACCGGCGAGACGAACGGGGGGAGGCGAGGGGCGGCGAAGCCGCCCGCCCCTCGCCTGGCGGACAGTTACCCGAAAACCGTCCGCAAGACCGGGACTGGCTGTAGAAGCAGTCCCGGCCGAACGCGTAATGCGTTCCAGCTCCTCCAGTATGCGCTCCGTGCAACGCCCCGTCTGTAGGTATTTCGGGGGACAGGTATCAGCATTCCGGGGGACCCGGTATCAGTCTTCCGGAGGACAGGCGCACGATGACGGCCGAGACACTCAGCCGGAGACCCAGCCGCGTTCGCGCGTTAGCTCAGCCGGAGACCCAGCCGCGTTCGCGCGACAGCTCAGCCGGCGAAGCCGCCCCAGCCCCGCTCGCGCGACAGCGTCGCACGGGCATCGCGCGCCGACACGCGCCACCGGGAACGACTGCGCTCCACCGGCACGACGGCCGCGGCGGCCTCTTCCGCGTACGCCTCGCTCACGACGGCCATGAGGGCCGCGAGCTCCTCCTCGGTGGGATTCCCGTGGCGGACGTCGATCGAGACGACCGGCTCCGGCTCGTGCGCGGAACTCACAGCGGGATGTTCCCGTGCTTTTTCGCGGGGAGGCTCGCGCGCTTGCCGCGCAGCGCGCGGAGGGCCTTGGCGATCGCGACGCGGGTCTGCGCGGGCTCGATGATGCCGTCCAGTTCGCCACGCTCGGCGGCGAGGAAGGGGGATGCGACGTTATAGGTGTACTCGTTCGCGAGGCGGGTACGTACCGCTGCGACGTCCTCCCCGGCGGCTTCGGCGCGCTTGATCTCGCCGCGGTAGAGGATGTTCACGGCCCCCTGGCCGCCCATCACGGCGATCTCGGCGGTCGGCCAGGCGAGGTTGATGTCGGCGCCCAGCTGCTTGGAGCCCATCACGATGTACGCGCCGCCGTAGGCCTTGCGCAGGATCACGGTGACCAGCGGAACGGTGGCCTCGGCGTACGCGTACAGCAGCTTCGCGCCGCGGCGGATGACACCGGTCCACTCCTGGTCGGTGCCGGGGAGATAGCCCGGGACATCCACCAGCGTGACGATCGGGATCGAGAAGGCGTCGCAGAACCGCACGAAGCGGCTGGCCTTCTCGCCCGCGTCGATGTTGAGGGTTCCGGCCATCTGCGACGGCTGGTTCGCGATGATGCCGACGGTGCGGCCCTCGATCCGGCCGAAGCCGATGACGATGTTCGGGGCGAACAGCGGCTGCACCTCGAGGAAGTCGCCGCCGTCCACGATCCGCGAAATCACGGTGTGGATGTCGTACGGCTGATTCGCTGAGTCGGGGATGACGGTGTTCAGCGAGCGGTCCGCATCCGTCGTCTCGAACTCGAACGGGGTGTCGTACACCTGGATCTCGTCGAGGTTGTTGTCGGGGAGGAAGCTGAGGAGGGTGCGGGCGTAGTCGAGCGCGTCGTCTTCGTCTTCGGCGAGGTAGTGCGCGACGCCCGAACGGGTGTTGTGCGTGTACGCGCCGCCGAGCTCCTCCATCCCCACGTCTTCACCGGTGACGGTCTTGATCACGTCGGGACCGGTGACGAACATCTGGCTGGTCTTGTCGACCATGATCACGAAGTCGGTGAGGGCGGGGGAGTACACCGCGCCGCCGGCGGCCGGGCCCATGATGATCGAGATCTGCGGGATGACGCCGGAGGCGGCGGTGTTCAGGCGGAAGATCTCGCCGTATTTGCCGAGGGCGACGACCCCCTCCTGGATGCGGGCACCGCCGGAATCGAGGATGCCGATGATCGGGATACCGCCGCGGAGGGCGAACTCCATGACCTTGATGATCTTGTCCCCGGCCACCTCCCCGAGCGACCCGCCGAAAGCGGAGAAGTCCTGCGCGTACACCGCGACGGTGCGCCCGTGGATGGTGCCCGTGCCGGTCACCACGGAGTCGCCGTAGGGGCGCGACTTGTCCATGCCGAACGCTGTCGTGCGGTGACGGACGTATTCGTCCAGCTCGACGAACGATCCCGGGTCGACGAGCAGTTCGATGCGCTCGCGCGCCGTCAGCTTGCCCTTCCCGTGCTGCTTGACGCGAGCGGCCTCCTCCGCGTCGACCACCGCCTCCTGGTACCTGCTGCGAAGGTCCGCGATCTTGCCCGCGGTGGTGAATGGATCGTGCTGCTCGGTCACGCGTTCCACCCTATCGGCGCGGTGTTGCGCGGCGTTGGAGGGTGCGCACAACGCATCGCGCGTTCGCCTGTCGACTCGGCTGCCTCACACCGGGGCCCGGGAGGGTGTCAAGGACCCGACGCCTGGCCGGCGGGCGGCCTAGGGTGGGGCCATGCCGATCCCCGAGAAGGGCTACCCGCGCGCCGCGCAGGTCAGTCCGCGCCTCCAGGTCGTCGAGACGACCGACTCCACCAACGCCGACGTGCTGGCCGCCGCCGCGGAGGACCCGGCCGGCTGGCCGCACCTGTCGGCGCTCGTCACCACCGACCAGCGCGCCGGCCGTGGCCGGCTCGACCGCACCTGGACGGCGCCGGCCGACACCGCGCTCGCCGTCTCCGTGCTCGTCCGCGTCCCGGGGCTCCCCATGCACGCGCGCGGGTGGATACCGCTGGCCGCCGGCGCCGCGATGACCCGCGCCGTGGCCGCGCAGCTGATCGCCACGGGCAACTCGGCCCGGCTGAAGTGGCCGAACGACGTCCTCGTGGACGGGGGGAAGATCTCCGGAATCCTGGCCGAGGTCATGCCCTCGGACTCCGACGCCGTCGTGGTCGGCGCGGGCGTGAACACCACCATGACGCGGACGGACCTGCCCGTCTCCACCGCCATCTCCTTCGCCGCCCTCGGGCTGGAATGCGACGACGACCGTCTCCTCGCCGATTATTTGCGGGCGCTGGACGAGCAGCTGCAGGCGCTGCTCGCCGCGCACGGCGATGCCGCCGCATCCGGGGTGCTCGGAGAGGTCGAGGCGCTGTGCACGACGCTCGGGCGGGACGTGACCGTCGCCCTCCCCGATGGCACGACCGTCGCCGGCCGGGCGCAGCGCATCGACGCGGACGGCCGCCTCGTGATCGTCACGGGCGTCGACGAGGTGCCGGTGTCAGCCGGCGACGTCGTGCACGTGCGCTGACCGCGTGGGAGCGCCGCGATGTCGGCGCAGCCGGTGACAATAGGAGGGTGACCTCTCCGACGACCTATGGAGGGCGGCCCCGCACGCCCGCTCCGGGAGCGCCCACGCCCGAAATGCGCGTCGCGCGGTTCCGCCCGCACGCGCGGCGGTTGTTCTGGTCGTCGCTCGTGCTCATCGCCGTGGCAGGCGCGACCGGCTACTTCTACGGCAACCTCCCGGCTCCCTTCGAGAACTGGATGCTGCTGACCGCTGCCGCGGTCGTCGTCCTTCTCCTCGTGGTGCTGCCGTGGGCGGTGTGGTGGTCGCACACCTACACGATCACGACGCGTCGCGTGATCGAGCGCGCGGGGCTGTTCGGCACCCGCCGCAGCGAGCTGCCGCACATGCGGGGGTACACGATCCAGGTGCGCCGTGGTCCGCTGCAACGGCTGTGGGGCGCGGGCACCCTCATCCTGTCCAACGGCATGGACGCTCCGCTGCGGCTGCGGAACGTTCCCAACGCCGAGCTCGTGCACGAGGTGCTCGTCGACCAGGTCGAGGTCAACCAGATCCTCGCGCACCGCGACTCGCAGCCCACCACCTTCCCGACGCCGTCCGCCTGAGGTCGCCGCGGCCCGGGCTGCGGGATGATGGGAGCGACGGAAGGGGAACCATGACGATGCGAGTGGGAATCATCGGCGGCGGGCAGCTGGCCAGGATGATGATCGCGCCGGCGGTCGAGCTGGGACTGGACGTCCGCGTCCTCGCCGAAGAGCCGGGGATGTCGGCATCCCTCGCCGCCACCGCGACGGGCGACTATCACGACGCCGAGACGGTGCTCGCCTTCGCGCGTGACGTCGACGTGATCACCTTCGACCACGAACACGTTCCCCAGGACGTCCTCGCCGCCCTCGTCGACGCCGGAGTGCCGGTGCATCCGGGGCCGGCGGCGCTGGGCGTCGCGCAGGACAAGATCGTCATGCGCCGGCGCATGGCGGAACTCGGGGCGCCGCAACCCGAATGGGCGGCGGTGGCGGACGAGACGCAGCTTCAGGAATTCCTCGACGACCACGGCGGTCGCGCCGTCGTGAAGACGCCGCGAGGCGGCTACGACGGCAAGGGCGTGCGCGTCGTGTCGGCCGCGCACGAGGCGCAGGACTGGTTCGCCGTGCTCGCCGAGGATGCTCGAGGGGGCGAACTGCTGGTCGAGGAACTCGTGGACTTCTCCCGCGAACTCGCCCAGCAGGTCGCACGCCGCCCGTCGGGCGAGATGGCCGTCTATCCCGTCGTCGAGACCGTTCAGCGCGGCGGCGTGTGTGCCGAGGTCGTCGCCCCCGCACCCCGGGGGGACGGCCGGCTCGCGCGGGCCGCTGCCGACCTCGGCGTCGCGATCGCGGAAGGGCTCGGGGTGACCGGGATGCTCGCCGTGGAGCTGTTCGAGACCACGGATCAGCGCATCCTCGTGAACGAACTCGCGATGCGGCCGCACAACAGCGGCCACTGGACGCAGGACGGCGCCGTCACCAGCCAGTTCGAGCAGCATCTGCGGGCCGTCCTCGACCTTCCGCTGGGCGCCACGGACGCCGTCGCGCCGTGGTCGGTCATGGTGAACATCCTCGGCGGCCCGGCCGAGGACGGACTGGACACGCGGTTCGCCGCAGCCATGGCGGAGCATCCGAACGCCAAGATCCACACGTACGGCAAGGCCCCCCGGCCGGGCCGCAAGGTGGGTCATGTCAACGTCGCCGGCTTCGACCTCGACGACGTCGTCTACCAGGCGCGGGCGGCAGCAGCGTTCTTCCTCGACTGAGGCCGCGCCGTTGCGGCGATCTCGCAGACAACCGCCCTAGCCTGGTCGGGTGACCCGGCCGCTGCATTCCTCCGAGACGCCTGTGGTCGGCGTCGTCATGGGTTCCGATTCCGACTGGCGCGTGATGAGCGACGCATCCCAGATCCTCACCGAACTGGGCGTCGCGCACGAGGTCGAGGTCGTCTCGGCGCACCGCACCCCCGACAAGCTGATGCGCTACGGGCGGGAGGCCCGGGCGCGCGGGCTCAAGGCCATCATCGCCGGGGCCGGCGGTGCCGCGCATCTCCCCGGGATGCTGGCCTCGGTCACGTCGCTCCCGGTCATCGGCGTGCCGGTGCAACTGGCGACGCTCGACGGGCTCGATTCGCTCCTGAGCATCGTGCAGATGCCCGCGGGAATCCCGGTCGCCACCGTGTCGATCAATGGTGCGAAGAACGCCGGGATCCTCGCCGCGCGCATCCTCGCCGCAGGGGACGACGCGCTTGCCGACCGTCTCGAGGCGTACGCGCGCGACCTCGAAGCGCAGGTCGGGGAGAAGAACCGCCGGCTGAAGGACTCCCTGTGAGCGTCGCCGCAGCCGACCGCGTGCGCCCTGGCGCGCGAGCGGTCGTGGAGAGCAGGCCGCTGCGCCACCCCGACGCGGGGTCGCGCCAGGTCATGACGCGGCGCGGCTGGTGGCTCGTGCTCTTGAACTTCCTGCTCCCCGGGGCGGCCCAGGTGCTCGCGGGGAGCCGCCGGCTCGGCCGGTTCGGACTCGGCGCGACGCTCGCCCTGTGGGTGGGCCTCATCCTCACCGGGCTGTTCGCGCTGCTGTGGCCGACCGCGCTTGTCTCCGCCGTGTCGGGCGCGTGGATCCCGGAGTGGTTCGCGTGGTTCCGCTGGGTGCCGCTGACGCTCGTACAGATCCTCCTGCTGGGGTACGTCGTCCTGTGGATCGTGCTCACCGTCGACACGCTGCGGCTCGTCCGGCTGGTGCGCACCGGCGGTGCCGCCCGCTTCGGCATCGCTGCCCTTTCCGTCCTCCTCCTCGTCGTCGCCAGCATCGGCGGCGTGTGGGGAGCTCAGGCCGCGGGGACCGCGCGCGACACGCTCGGCGCGATCTTCGGTCAGTCGGCGCCGGTGGTCCCGCCGTCCGACGGGTACTACAACATCCTCCTTCTCGGTGCCGACAGCGGCGAGGGCCGCGACTCCATGCGGTTCGACAGCATCTCCGTGGTGTCGGTCAACGCCGCCAGCGGCGCCGTCACGATCACTGGCATCCCGCGAGACATGCCGCACTTCCCCTTCTCCGCCGGGCCCATGCAGGACAAATACCCGAACGGGCATGAAGGGCACGCCGACAGCACCTGCGGCTGGGGGAGCGGTGTCAATCAGCTCCGCACCGAGGTGGAGGTCTGCCAGGACGGCAGCCAGCTTTACCCGGATGCGGAGGCCAACGGCTCCGCCCCTGGGGTCGAGGCCACGAAGGATGCCGCCGAAGGAATCCTCGGCATCGAGATCCCGTACTACGTCTTCATCGACATGCATGGCTTCGCCGCTCTCGTCGACGCCCTCGGCGGCGTCGACATCACCGTCGAGCAGCGCCTGCCCAAGGGCGGCGGCCCCGCGTACTCCGGCCAGCCGGCCGAGGATTGGGCGATCGGATGGATCGAGGCGGGCCCGCAGCACATGGACGGCGACACCGCCCAGTGGTACGCCCGCTCGCGCTACACGACGAGCGACTTCGACCGCATGAAGCGCCAGCGTCAGCTCCAGGAGGCGATCCTCGCGCAGGCGAGTCCGCAGAACGTGCTCACGCGGTTCCAAGACGTCGCCGCCGCCGGTACCGCGATCGTGCAGACCGACCTTCCGCAGCCGTTGCTGCCGGCGCTCGTCGACCTGGCGATGAAGGCCAAGGAGCAGCCCGTGAGCACGATCGAGCTGACGCCCGAGGGCGGTATCGACGAGTTCGACCCCGACTACGCGTACATCCAGGAGCTCGTCCGCACGACGCTGCACCCGCCGAGCCCTTCTCCGGAGGCGGGCGGGTGACCGCCACGCTGCGGGTCATCCTCGACCAGCTCGTCTCACCCACGTCGCGCGATCTCGCCGAAGCGTCCCGCGAACTCGCGAGAGCGCTCATCGGTACCGCGCCACGGGGGGCGGATGTCGCCGGCATCGTCCCGCGTGGCGGCGAGGTGGACCGTCTCGACGGCCTGGTCGACGTCTCCACGCTGGGTCTGGCGCGGCGCGAGCTCGCCGCATCCTGGCAGATCGGCATCGCACCAGGAGTGGGAAAGGGCATGATCCACTCGCCCACCCTGTTCGCGCCCCTGGTGCGCCACGACCGGGTGCACGAGACACATCAGATCGTCGCGACGGTGTGGGACCTCCGCGCGTGGGAGGCGCCCGAGACCCTCGGCCGCGGTGAGGCCGCCTGGCACCGCGCGATGCTGAAGCGTGCCGAGAAACACGCGGATGCGCTCGTCGTTCCCACCCATGCCCAGGCCGACCGGCTCTTGGAACTCGGGCGGTTCAGCGGCCGCATCCGCGTCATCGCAGGAGCGGCGCCCGACGGATTCCGCGTGCCCACGGATGTCGCGGGCCGGCTGCGCTCGCTCGAGTTGCCGCCGCGGTTCGTTGCGATGGCCGGCGGCGCCGCTGAGTCGGACGGGCTCTCATCGGGGTTCCGAGCCGTCGTGGAGGCGGGCTGGGACGGGGACGTCGTCGTTCTCGACTGCCCGGAGGGTCAGCAAGCGGCGGTGCGGGAGCGGGCCGCCGCTGCCGGCCTTTCGGAGTCACGCGTTCGCGTCCCGGCCGCGCTCGAACCGTTCGACCGCGCCTCCGTGCTCGGCAGCGCCGCCCTCTTCATCGCACCCTCGGAGCGGGCGGATTGGCCGTGGCGCGTCGTCGAGGCGATCACCGTGGGGACCCCCGCGGTGGCGGCCGACTCGCCCGTGCACCGCGAGGTGCTCGCGGACGCGGCTTCGTATGCGACCGACGGCCGATTCGCCGACGCGGCTGCGGCGGGTCTGGACGATGGTCGATTGCGCATTCTGGCGCAGGATCGCGCGAAGTCGTTCTCGTGGCGCGAGCACGGAGACCGCGTGTGGCAACTGCACGCCGAGCTCTGACGTTCTCATAGGCTGAGCATCATGCCCGCGCGCGTTGGAATCGTCGTCCGCACCGTCGATCGACCGGAGTTCTTGGCGCGCGCCCTCGCCGACCTCGCGGCGCAGACCTTCGCAGACTGGCGGGTCGTGGTCGTCAATGACGGCGGCGATGGAGCCTCCGTGCAGGCCGTCGTCGGAGAATCCGTCGTCGCCGATCGCGTGACGGTCCTCGACTCGCGTGAGCCCGGTGGCCGGTGCGTCGCAGCCAATACCGGCATAGAAGCCCTCGACACCGAGTTCGTCGTCGTGCACGACGACGACGATTTCTGGCATCCGGCCTTCCTGGAGCGCACGGTGGCATTCCTCGATGAGCATCCCTCGGACGCCGGCGTGGGGGTGGCGACGGCGATCGTCTACGAGGAACGCCGCGGCAATCGGTGGGTCGAGACGTTCCGCGTGCCGTTCTGGGCCGACCTCACAGAGCTGCGGTTCATCGATCTCCTCGAAGTCAATCGGGCCGTGCCGATCTCGCTCCTCTATCGCCGCAGCATCCACGACACCGTCGGCTACTACGACGAGACGATCGACGCGGTCGAGGACTGGGAGTTCTATCTCCGCGTGCTCGCCGTCGCCCGCCTCGGCTTCATCGGCGGGGAGCCGCTCGCCTTCTGGACTCAGAGGCCGGGAGTCGGGGGCGTGGACGGCAACAGCATGTTCGCCCTCGGTCATCTCCACGACCGCGACGACCTCGCCGTTCGCGATCGCGAACTGCGAGCGTGGGTCGCGACCAACGGGGCGGGACTGCCGCTGTACCTCGCCGACATCGAACGCCGGATCCGTGAGGACTTGCGACGCGAGATCCGAGACGGCTTCGAAAGGCAGCGCGCGGAGCTCCGCGCCGACATCGACTCGCACCAGCCGGTGTGGTCACGCCTCCGGCGGCTGCGGCGGCGCCTGGGCGCTCCCCGGCCATAACGGCGCGGCGACGCACCGGCGTGGGATACGGCCGGTTGACGAGAAGACCATGAGAATGACGGCGTGATGAGCGCGCGCGAGAGTCTGCTGTCCGGTCGAGGACGTCGAGCTGTACGGATATGGTCGGCGGGAGTGCTCCTGGTCGGTGCATTGTCGCTCGCCGCGTGCGCCACGCCCATGGGGGCGGGTCAGCCCTCGCCGTCCATCACCCCCAGTGACTCCACGCCGACCGCTGCACCCACGGAACCCGTGGCCTCACCCGACCCGACGCCGACGGAGTCGGCGACCGTCGTGACGCCGTACAACGGCGACGTGCTCATCGTGACGTCCGAGGTCATCGAGGGCCGACTCGAGGTGACCGCCATGATCCCCGGTGTGAGCGAGGCCGGGGGGACGTGCGCTCTGGAAGTGGCCGGGCTGACCGAGACCAGCTCCGTGAGCGGAAACGCCGGAAACGACGTGACGTATTGCGGCGTGATGGCGGTGCCGATCCCCTCCGGGACGGACCCCATCCGGTTCGAGGTCTCGTACAACTCGGATTCGACGCGGGCGAAGTCCGCCGCGTCGACGGTGGAGTCCGCCGGATGAGTCCTCGCCGCCGCCGCATGCGCAGCCTCGCGGGCGTTCTCGCCGCATGCTTCTCCGTCGTCGCTCTCCTCGTCGCGCTTCCCGCCACGGTGGCCCCGGCTCCGCAGGCCCAGGCGGCCAACGCAGCGGACTGGAATCCGGGCAACATCATCGACGATGCTGTCTTCTACGACTCCAACGCCATGGATGCGGGGGCCGTTCAGAGCTTCCTCAATCAGCGCGTGCGAAATTGTGCAGCAGGGTTCACCTGTCTGAAGGACTACCGGCAGAACACCGACAACAGACCGGCGGACCAGTACTGCGCCGGGTACACCGGGCGCGCCGGAGAATCCGCGGCCCAGATCATCGACAACGTGGCCCGGTCGTGCGGCATCAGCCAGAAGGTGCTCCTCGTCCTCCTGGAGAAAGAGCAGTCGCTCGTCACCCACACCTCCCCGGACGCCACGCGTTTTGCCAAGGCAACGGGTCAGGGCTGTCCGGACACCGCTCCGTGTGACACGGCGACGGCGGGCTTCTTCTACCAGGTCTACTACGCTGCGCGCCAGTACGAGATCTACCGTCTGAACCCCACCTGGTGGGGCTATCAGGCGGGACGTTGGAACAACATCCTGTACTCGCCCTATGCCGACCGAAACTGTGGGACGCAGCGGGTCTTCATCGAGAACCAGGCGACGGCCGGGCTGTACATCTACACCCCCTACGTGCCCAATGCTGCGGCACTGAACAACATGTACGGCGAGGGCGACCGCTGTTCCGCCTACGGCAATCGCAACTTCTGGCGCATCTTCACCGACTGGTTCGGGTCGACTCGCCATCAGCCGAAACTCCCAGTCTATGGCGAGAACCCGTCCGTCATTGCTGTCGACAAGGACGGCGTCGCGTGGGCTTATCCGTTCAAGGAGAAACTCTGGGGAAATCGCGTCCGAGTGGCGGACGGCCTCTCGAAGGCGCGGGTAGTTCTTACGCCAGGTGATGTCGACGGGAACGGCCAGCGCGACCTCCTACGAGTCGCGGCCGATGGGGCGACGGAGCTCGCGGCAATCGCTGGCAACGGCGAATGGCGGCGCCTCAACCCGAACCTGAATTCAGCCTCCGACGCCGTTTCAGCTGGCGATGTGGACGGTGACGGCCTGCCGGACATCCTGACCGTCACCGCCGATGGCACTCTGCAACTGTGGCGGGGAAATGGCTACGGCGCGCTCCTCGGCCCGGTAGTCGTGGGAGGCGGATGGAACGGGCTCGAGCTCATGTCTGCGGGTTATGACCTGGATGGCAACGGTAAGCCGGATCTTCTGGCACGCGATTCCAACGGTGTGCTCTGGCTTTACGGCGGCGACGGTCGGAGCGGCTGGCCTGGGCGTACCTCGCTCGGCGGCGGGTGGAGCACGATGTCCGCTATCTTCAGCCCCGGCGATTTCACGGGAGACGGCGTCGGAGACATACTTGCCGCTGAGTCGGACGGGGTGTTATGGCTGTACCGCGCGACCGGTGGCGGGGGTTTCGTGCGGGACTCCGCTGTTGGTAGCGGCTGGCAGGCCATGCTCGCCGCCTTGGCCGAGGGCCCCGCGCCCGCCGGCCGGAAGGCCTTTCCAGGAGGCTCCGGAGACCTGAACTCGGATGGTCGACCTGATGTTCTCGGCCGAACACGTACGGGGGAGCTCCTGCTCTATCCCGGTAACGGGACCGGCAGCTGGCTGGGGCCG
Organism: Microbacterium sp. Z11_20; assembly: GCF_057197605.1. Lineage (NCBI taxonomy): Bacteria > Bacillati > Actinomycetota > Actinomycetes > Micrococcales > Microbacteriaceae > Microbacterium > Microbacterium sp. Z11_20. The sequence continues at coordinate 519,209 of NZ_JBXVOQ010000003.1, forward strand.
TCGACGATAGACGCACGGTGGGGTCGCGACGCGTTCGTGCCACTGGGCGATTTCACGAGCGACGGACACCCCGACATCGCCCGCATGGGTACAGACGGTCGCCTTTACCTCTTGCGAGGAAAAGGCGATGGCACGTTCGGAGGCGGCGAACTGGTCGGCCAAGGTTGGGGTGGGTTCGGTCTCATCACCGCAGGTCTCGATTTCGATGGTGATCGTCGAACAGACTTGATTGCCAGGGACCCGAGTGGTTACCTGCGGCTATACCGCGGGAATGGCGCGGGTGGCTGGATCACGGGTCAAGGCGAGGTCATCGGCGTGGGGTGGAATGTCATCGACACGCTGACCTACGCAGGCGACTTCGATGGCAACGGACGCGGGGACCTGGTGGCTCGGCGCACAGACGGCACCTTGTGGCTGTATCCGGTCACCGAGGCGCAGGGATGGGGATCGATCCGCCAGATTGGTATGGGCTGGACAGTTCTCGACCAGGTCTTTAGCCCGGGCGACTTCGATGGTGGCGGCAGCGACGTCATGGGTCGCGCCGCGAACGGTGACCTCATCCTTCATCAGGGCAACAATCAGGGCCTCTGGCGCGGTAACCGCGTGGCGGGAATCGGGTGGGATGTGATGGCGCAGATCGGGTGACCGACCCGCACCCGGCTAAGAAGGACGAGGCGCACCGACCCCAGTGAACCTCACAAATCGAGCGCGTCGCTGATCTTGCGGGCAGTCTCGGATGACGTGACGAGGCCCGACTCAGCGATGCGGCTCCCGTCGAGCACCCCATTGAGCGGCCGGGGCGCGACGGGCGTGCTGGCACCGGCGAAGTATTCCGCGGTTGTGGTCTTGTGCACCCGCTCGGGGTCGTGCCCGGACGCTTCGAAGACCTGGCGGGCGACGTCGTACCAGGTGGTGGGATCTCCGGCTCCGCTCATGTTGTAGATGCCATACTCCGGGGCCGTCTCGAGCAGGTGATGGATAGCAACGGCAATGTCGGAAGCGAAGGTGAGGCGTCCTTTCTGGTCGCCCACGACCTTGGGGTCAATGTCGCGCTCGGCCAGGGATGCCATGGTGCGGACGAAGTTATTCCCATCGCCGATCACCCAGCTGGTGCGGACGACGTAATGCCTGGGGACCACGGAAACTATCGCGTCGCCCGCCGCTTTGGTTTGCCCGTATACGCCGAGCGGCGACACAGGGTCGGTCTCCGTATAGGCGCCGTCCTTCGAACCGTCGAAGACGTAATCGCTGGAGATGTGGACGAGAGTAATGCCGTTCGCAGTGGCGACGCGGGCGAGCGCGGCGACGGCGGTGACGTTCGCGGCCCACGCCTCAGTGCGCCCCTCGGGCGTTTCTGCTTTGTCAACAGCGGTGTATGCCGCGGCGTTGATGATGGTGCTGTAATCGCGCCACCGACGCGCGCTGGCCAAGCCTGGCGCCACTAAGTCGAGGTCCGAGCGGGTCGCGTACTCGATCCATGGGGCGTCACCGAGCTCCGCGCGCAGGGCGCGCCCGAGCTGCCCGTTCGCGCCGGTGATGAGGATTCGCTTGCGCTGCATTGGGGACACGTCGGCGAGACGAGGGTGCTGCTGATCCTTCTCGCTGATCTGCACCTGATCGAGTGGGATGGGCCAATCGATGGCCGCGGTCTCGTCCGCGAGGTTGAGAAACGTGTACTCAGCCGTGGGAGACCAGTGGTCGTTGACCAGGTATGTGTACGCAGTGTCCGGCTCCAGGGTCTGGTAACTGTTACCCACTCCGCGAGGGACAAAGATGGCCCGAGACGGATCGAGTTCGGTCGTGTACACGGCACCAAAGGTGGGCCCGTCGCGAAGGTCTACCCACGCGCCGAAGATCCGCCCCGTCGCGACTGATACATACTTGTCCCATGGCTCCGCGTGGATGCCGCGGGTCGTGCCGACCTGGTCGTTGAAGGAGATGTTGTTCTGCACCGGGCCGAAGTCGGGCAGGCCAGCAGCCAGCATCTTCTCTCTCTGCCAGTTCTCCTTGAACCACCCTCGCGCGTCGCCATGCACCGGTAGGTCGTAGACGACGAGACCGGGGATGGTGGTGGGCGTGGCCGTGAGAGGTTTGCTGAAATTCATGACCACGGTCACTGGCCCCTAGCGACGTAGAAAGCCTCGACGCCCTCTTTGGCCGGTGCCCACCAGTCATGATTGGCTTCATACCAGTCGATCGTCGCGGCAAGCCCCGATTCGAAGTCGCTGTAGCGCGGTCGCCAGCCCAGTTCGGTGCGGAGCTTAGTGGAGTCGATCGCGTACCGCAGGTCGTGTCCGGTCCGGTCCGTGACGTGATCGTACGCGTCAGCGGGCTGGCCCATGAGCGTGAGGATGAGTTGGACGACGGTCTTGTTGTCCTTCTCCCCGTCCGCGCCGATCAGGTACGTCTCACCGATCCGGCCCTCGTCGAGGATGGTCAGGACGGCGGAGGAATGATCGTCGGCGTGGATCCAGTCCCGCACGTTCTCCCCGGCCCCGTATAGCTTGGGCCGGATCCCGCGGATCACGTTCGTAATCTGCCGGGGGATGAACTTCTCCACATGCTGGTACGGGCCGTAGTTGTTGCTGCAGTTGGAGATAGTCGCCCGCACCCCGAATGAGCGCACCCACGCACGCACCAACAGGTCCGACCCGGCTTTCGTGGACGAGTAGGGCGAGGACGGGTTGTACGGGGTGGACTCGGTGAACCGGGCGGGGTCATCCAGCGCCAGGTCGCCGTAGACCTCGTCGGTGGAGATGTGGTGGAACCGCGTCCCGTGCTTCCGAGCCGCTTCCAGCAGCGTGTAGGTGCCGACGATGTTGGTGTCGAGGAACGGTCGCGGGTCGTTCAGGCTGTTGTCGTTGTGTGACTCCGCGGCGAAGTGCACCACCGCGTCTACCCGGCCGAACAGGTCGTTCACCAATGCCATGTCCGCGATGTCGCCGACGACGAGCTCGACGCGGTCGGAGGGCAACCCGGCCAGAGATGCGCGATTCCCGGCGTAGGTGAGCTTGTCCAATACCGTGATGTCATCGTCAGTGTGTTCCACGACGTGGCGCACGAAGTTCGATCCGATGAACCCGGCGCCGCCGGTAACCAATAGTCGACGAGCCATGCGACCAGGTTACCGGCCCTGGCCGGCGGCTTTGGTATGGCGTCGCCGATGCACGAGACTAGTTGTCATGCGCGGCATCATCCTCGCGGGAGGCACCGGCTCCCGCCTGCATCCGATCACTCTCGGTGTCTCAAAGCAGCTCGTGCCGGTGTACGACAAACCGATGATCTATTACCCCCTCTCTACCCTCATCCTGGCGGGGATTCGAGACATCCTGATCATCACGACGCCTCAGGACAGCGAGCAGTTCCAGCGTCTTCTGGGCGATGGCTCTCGCTTCGGGATCTCGCTGACCTACCGCGCGCAGCCGTCCCCCGACGGTTTGGCCCAGGCTTTCATCCTGGGCGAAGAGCACATCGGTTCGGACGCGGTTGCGCTGGTTCTGGGCGACAACATCTTCTACGGGCAGGGGATGGGCACGCGCCTACGGCAGTACACCGATTTGAACGGCGGAGTCGTCTTCGGTTACTGGGTGAACGAGCCGTCGGCATATGGCGTCGTGGAGTTCGACGACGCGGGTCATGTCGTCTCCCTGGAGGAGAAGCCGCTGACCCCTAAGAGTAATTACGCAGTGCCGGGACTGTATTTCTACGACAACGACGTGATCGGAATCGCCAAGGGCCTCCGCCCCTCGCCTCGCGGCGAGCTGGAAATCACGGACGTCAACCGGATCTACCTCGAGCAGGGACGCCTCCGCGTCGAGCTTCTGCCACGTGGGACCGCTTGGCTGGATACCGGCACCTTCGACTCTCTGAGCGAAGCGACCGAGTTCATCCGCACCGTCGAGAAAAGGCAAGGGCTGTCAATCGGCTGCCCCGAGGAAGTCGCCTGGAGGATGGGATTCCTCACGGACGACGAGCTTCGTGAACGAGCGGAGCCGCTTGTGAAGAGCGGATACGGCTCCTACCTCCTCAAGGCCCTCGCCCAGGGATCGCAGGGGCAGCCGGTCTAGTATCGCTGAGGGCCACGCGGGGCCGGCCGCTTTTGCGTGCCCCGACGAACGAGTGATGTGATGCGGTGACGGTGTCGAGGGTGGTTCAGCCGGGGGTGTTTCCTCGGGATGGTCGGCGGCTCGTGGTGTACGTGGTCTAT